>NZ_CP104582.1:2400000-3600000 GCF_029814935.1 Pseudomonas sp. GD03919 | reverse complement strand
ACAAGCAGCCAGGGGCTATCGCCGGCGAAGACGCAGACCAGCCAGCCAAGCTGGAACAGGAGGGCATTGGCGATCAACTTAGGCATCGAAGTTTCCTAACAGTGGCGCAGGGCGAGCGGCCGGTTTGGCCAGCAGCAATTGCGCGGTGCCAATGGTGCGTTCGAGGAAGCCGCCTTCGCAATAGCAGAGGTAGAACTCCCACAGGCGATAGAAGTAATCGTCGTAGCCCAACTGCTCCAGGCGCTGCCGCGCGTGACGCAGGTTGTCGTGCCACAGGCGCAGGGTGCGCGCGTAGTGCAGGCCGAAGTCTTCCATGTGGTGCAGGTTGAAGTCGGTATGCCGGGTGATGACATCGAGCATCTTGTGCATCGAAGGCAGGGCGCCGCCCGGGAAGATGTAGCGCTGGATGAAGTCCACCGACTTGCAGGCCTGCTCGTAGCGCTGGTCGCGAATGGTGATGGCCTGCAGCAGCATCAGCCCGTCATCCTTGAGCAGGTGCGCGCATTGCTCGAAGTAGGTGGGCAGGAAGCGATGGCCGACGGCTTCGATCATCTCGATGGAGACCAGCTTGTCATACTGGCCCTGGAGGTCGCGGTAGTCCTCCAGCAGCAGGGTGACGCGATCTTCCAGGCCCAGCTCACGGATACGGCGTGCGGTATGCGCATGCTGCTCGCGCGACAGCGTGGTGGTGGTCACGCTGCAACCGTAATGCGTGGCGGCATAGATGGCCATGCTGCCCCAGCCGGTGCCGATTTCCAGCAGGTGATCGCTGGGCTGCAGGGCAAGTTTCTGGCAGATGCGTTCGAGCTTGTTGAGCTGCGCCTGTTCCAGGCTGTCGTCTGCGCTGCGGAACATAGCCGCCGAGTACATCATTGTCGGGTCGAGGAACTGCTCGAACAGGTCGTTACCCAGGTCGTAGTGGGCGGCGATATTGCGCCGCGAACCTTGCCGGGTATTGCGATTGAGCCAGTGCAGCCCCTGGATCAACGGCTGGCCCAGACGCGCCAGGCCACCTTCCATGGCGTCCAGCACGTCGAGGTTGGCGACGAAGATGCGGATCACCGCCGTCAGATCCGGAGTGCTCCAGTAGCCGTGGATATAGGCTTCACCCGAGCCAATCGAACCGTTGCCGGCAACCAGCCCCCAGACGGCGGGGTCATGCACGGTGATTTCGGCGCGCAGATGGGCCTGCGGGTTGCCGAAGTGCAGGCTGTCACCGGCTTCGTGGATCACCAGCAGGCCGTGATGCAGGTTCTGTAGCTGGCGCAATACGGCACGCCGCAACAGGCCGGCACCAATGCCGTTGCCACTGCGTACCAGGCTTCTGGTGGAGGTCAGGCTAGAGCTCTTCATGGGGCATGTCCTTGACGTGCGGGCGGGCGACTCGAAAGCTGCCCTGTGCAGGCTTGTGGTCGAAAATCGGGATGCGTTTGAGCAGCAGGCGCAGTGCCTGCCAGTAGATGGCGGCCAGGGTCTTGCCGGTCATCCAGGGGAAACTGAGCAGATAGCGGTGCAGGCTGGTGCGGTCCAGCGCTGTGCGTTGCAGGCTGAGGCTGGCGTCGAACATCTTGGTTTCGCCTTGCCAGTCGGCCATGTGTACACCGAGGCGCTCGCCCACGGGGCTGAAACTCATGCGGTATTCCAGCTCGCGCGGCAGGAAGGGGGAAACGTGAAAGGCCTTGTCGACGCTGACCTGGTGGCGGCCTTCGCCCTCTGCCGGCAGCACGTAGTGATAGCGTTCGCGCCACGGCGTATTGCTGACTTCACAGAGAATCGCCATCAGCCGCTGCTCGGCGTCATGGCAATAGAAGATGCTCACCGGGTTGAAGGCCAGGCCCCAACTGCGCGGTTGCGTCAGCACGCAGATGCGCCCTTGCGGACGTGTGCCCAGTGCTTCCTCAACGCGATTGCGCACGGCTTCATGCAGCGCCATGCCCTGGCGGGTGAACTCGGGCAGGTAGTCGCTCTCGCGGAAGGCGAAGGGCGACCAGCGGCCGGCACCTGCCAGCGTTGACAGGGCGAACAGTTGCGCCTGCTCACTGAGGTCGAGGTACAGCAGGCCCATGCGATAGCGAAAGGCATGGGCGCGCGGGGCGAAGCGGCGATGCAGCACCCAGCCGCTGTACAGGGCGCTGTGCATCAGAGGGTCTCTCCGAAGGCACGGGCCACGCGCAGCGCGCTGACCACGCCGTCTTCATGGAAGCCGTTGGCCCAGTAGGCGCCGCAGTAGTAGGTGTGCTGGGCGCCGAGCAATTCTTCCCAGCGCCCCTGCGCCACGGTGCCGGCCAGGCTGTACTGCGGGTGGGCGTACTGGAAGCGCGCGAGAATCTTGTTCGGGTCGATGGCGGCCGTCTGGTTGAGGCTGACGCAGAAGGTGGTGTCGCTGTCGATGCCCTGCAGGATGTTCATGTCATAGGTGACCGCTGCTGGCTGATCGCTTGGCCCGCCGAGGCGATAGTTCCAGCTGGCCCAGGCCAACTTGCGCTTGGGCAGTAGGCGCGTGTCGGTATGCAACACCACGTCGTTGTTGGCGTAGGGCATTGCGCCGAGGATTTCGTGCTCCTGCGTGCTCGGCTGTTCGAGCAGCGCCAGCGCCTGGTCACTGTGGCAGGCGAAGACCACCTTGTCGAAACGCTCGGCACCGGCAGCACTGTGTACGGTGACGCCATCCTGATCACGGACGACGCGGCTGACCGGGCAGTTGAGGCGGATGCGCTCGGCGAAGCTGGCGGTCAAGGGTGCCACGTAGCTGCGCGAGCCGCCTTCGATCACCTGCCAGGTCGGGCGGTCGCTGACCGAGAGCAGGCCATGGTTCTTGCAAAAGCGCACGAAGAACTGCAGCGGGAAGCCGAGCATATCGGCCAGCGACATCGACCAGATGGCCGAGCCCATCGGCACGATGTAGTGCTCGATGAAACGCCGGCCATAACCATTGCTGTCGAGGTATTGGCCGAGGGTGGTGTCGGCGTCGATGCGGTTGTTGGCCAGGTCGTCCAGCGCCTGACGGTTGAAACGCAGGATGTCGCGCAGCATGCCCCAGAACGCCGGTGACAGCAGGTTGCTGCGCTGAGCGAAGAGGGTGTTGAGGTCGTGGCCGTTGTACTCCACACCGCTGACCGGGTCGCTGACCGAGAAGCTCATCTCGGTGGGCTTGAAGCCGACGCCGAGCTGCTCCAGCAGGCGGATGAAGTTCGGGTAGGTCCAGTCGTTGAAGACGATGAAGCCGGTATCGATGGCATAACTGCGGCCCTGCACCTCTACGTCGACGGTGTGGGTGTGGCCGCCGATCCAGTCACTGGCTTCGAACACCTGAATGTCGTGCTGACGGTTGAGCAGGTAGGCACAGGTCAGGCCGGCGATACCACTGCCGACGATGGCGATTTTCATGCATTGTCCTCGTTACGCGCCAGGCGGCGACCTATGGCCAGTTGCAAGCCGCTCGGCAGGCTGCCGAGTAGCTTGAGTATGGCAATAAAGGGAGTAGGGAAAGCGATTTCATGCGGGCGCTTGTCCAGGCGCTCGGCGATGTGCCGGGCTGCACGCTCGACTGGCCAGCGCATGGGCATCGGGAAGTCGTTCTTCTGCGTCAGCGGGGTGTCGACGAAGCCCGGGCTGACCAGGGTGACGTCGATGCCTTCGCTGGCCAAATCGACGCGCAGCGTCTGCAGCAGGTAACGCATGGCGGCCTTGGACGCACCATAGGCCTCGGCACGCGGCAGCGGCATGAAGGTGACCGAGCTGCCCACACCGACCAGATGCGGACGGTTGCCCTGGCGCAGCAGCGGTAAGGCGGTTTCGATGCAGTAGCTGGCAGAGAACAAGTTGGCCTTGACCACGCGCTCGATCATCGCTGCCTCGAACTCGCGCACCTCGACGTATTCGCAGGTGCCGGCATTGAGAATCACACAATCGAGTGCGCCCCACTGCTGGGCGATACGTTCGCCGATGGCACGCACCTGTTCGGCGTCGGTCAGGTCACCGGGGGCGACCAGTACCTGCTCGCCATAGCGCGTGGCGAAGTCCTGCAACGGGCCACTGCTGCGTGCGCTCAACGCCAGCTGGTGGCCGGCCTTGAGCAGTTCTTCGGCTAGGGCAGCGCCGATGCCGCTGCTGGCACCGGTCAGCCAGATGCGTTTCATGTCAGTCTCCTTTTCAGCCAGGCAATGACATTGCCCAGTAGCGGTAGATGTTCGTAGAGCAGGGCGCCCGCGTCGAAATAGTCGCGATGCTGGTAGACGCGCTCATGCCAGAGCAGGTGCGAGCAGCCCTCGACGGCAATCTCGGCCCCACCACGCAGGCGCGGATGGCGATAGCGCATGATCCAGCGCAGGTAGCCTTCGCCCTCTGCGACCTGATCGAAGCCATGGAACTCGAAGCGCAGCGCCTCGACATTGGCGTAGAGCTCGGAGAAATAGCGATGCACCGCCGGCAGGCCGCGTACCTCATGCAGCGGATCACGGAACAGCACGTCGTCGCTGTACAGCTCGCCGAGCAGTTCGAGGTTGTCCCTGTTGAGCGTGGCGAAACGCTCGGCAAAATCCTGCAGGAACAGGCTCATGCCGGCACCTCCTGCGCCGAGAGGTTCTTGAATGCTGCCAGGGCGCGCTCACGCGAGCGTGACAGGTCGACGATCGGGCGCGGATAGCCCGACGGCGCGAACAGGCCACCGAGTGAGGATGGATCGTGAATGTCGCGTTTGTTCAGCCCGGCCAGCTCCGGCACCCACTGGCGGATGAAGTGGCCGTCGGGGTCGAATTTCTGCGACTGGCTGATCGGATTGAAAATACGGAAGTAGGGCGCCGCATCGGTGCCGGTGGACGCGCTCCACTGCCAGCCGCCGTTGTTCGCGGCCAGGTCGCCGTCGATCAGGTGGCGCATGAAGAAGCGCTCGCCCTCGCGCCAGTCGATCAGCAGGTTCTTGGTCAGAAACATGGCCACGATCATGCGCAGACGGTTGTGCATCCAGCCGGTTGCCAGCAACTGGCGCATGGCGGCGTCGATGATCGGCAAGCCGGTGCGGCCTTCCTGCCAGGCGGCCAGCTCCTGCGGGGCGTGGCGCCATGGCACTGCTTCGGTTTCCAGGCGAAAGGCGCGGTGGCGCGAGACGCGTGGGTAGCCGACCAGAATGTGTTTGTAGAACTCGCGCCAAAGCAGCTCGTTGATCCAGGTGACGACACCGGGATTGCCGCTGTCGAACTCACCCTGGTTGGCGGCGAGCGCCGCATGCAGGCACTGCCGGGGGGAGAGCACACCCGCGGCGAGGTAGGCGGACAGCTGGCTGGTACCGGGTTTGTCCGGGAAGTCGCGTTCGTCCTTGTAGAACAGCACCTGCTCGTCGGCAAAGCGCTGCAGGCGTTGCAGGGCTGCCTGCTCGCCGGCAGGCCAGAGCAGGCGCAGGCTGTCGCTGGGAGGAGCGAAGCCGTCGACGGCTGCGGGGATGGCATCGCTGCTGACGGGCAGAGGCGCTTGTGCTTGCGGTTGCCCGATCACCGCCGGCAGTGCGCTGTGCAGACGCTCGTAGCAGACCTTGCGGAACTGGCTGTAGACCTGAAAGTAGCCGCCCGAGCGGGTCAGAACGCTGCCAGGCTTGAAGAAGATCTGGTCGAGGTGGCTGTGCCAGGCGATGGCCTGCTGCCCGAGGTAGGCGGCGACATGCTGGTCGCGCACACTCTCGTTGATGCCGTACTCCTCGTTGACATGGACGGCGCTGATGTTGTGCTCGTGGCAGACTTCGGCCACTTGCGCGGGGACTTCCTGCCAGTCATGGCACTGGCGCACCAGTAGCGGCACATTGAGCCTGGCCAGCGCCTGGCTCAGCTCGACCAGGTTGCGCAGCCAGAAGTCCACCTTGCTCGGTGCATCGTCATGGCGCTGCCACTGGCCAGGCGTGACGAGATACAGGGCGATGGTCGCGCCGCTGCTCATTGCCTGGCTCAGTGCGGTGTTGTCCTGGGTGCGCAGGTCGCTGCGAAACCACATCAACTGTTGCATGGAATGACCTCTTTCGCGCCAAGCAGGCCGTGGTTCAGGAGCCAGGCATGGGCGGCGAGCGGATCACTGGCTGACTGCAGCTCAGCCAGTGCATCGCGATGAATGTGAGCGGCGGGGCCGGCAAGCAGCATCGGCACCGTGCATTGCTCGGCCAGGCGCGGCAGTTGACGGCGCACCAGGGTGCCATCCAGCGCTTCTTCGGCATACAGCAGTAACGCGCGCGGTTCGATGTGCTCCAGCGCGGTCAGCATTTCATTGGGCGGCAGTGGCCAATCGAACACTTCCACCGGGCAGTCGCTGGCGCTGGCCAGCCAGGCGCACAGCCATAGACCGGGCTCCATCGGCGCTTCGCCGAGGTTGATCAGCAGCAACGGGGCACCCCCCACCTGGCGGTTGCTGTGGTAGATCCGCGTTGCCAGTTTGCTGCGTAGCCAGGACAGGAAGAACACCTGCTCGGCGCGTGCGCCGAACTGGCCCTGCCAGCGCTGGCGCAGATCACCGAGCAATGGCCAGAGCAACTGCTCGACCAGGGTGCTGGTGGGGTAGAGCGCCAGGGCCGAGTTGAAGCGGTCGTCCAGGCGCCGTTCATTGAGCTGGATGATGCAGCCGAGCAATTCGTTGCGCTGGCGCGACCAATTGTCGGTGCTGGGTGCCTGCGGTATCTGGCCGTGGTCGAGCAGGGCCTTGACCTGGCCAACCGCTACGCCGCGCGCCAGCCAGGCGAGGATGGCATGGATGCGTTCGAGGTTGGCTGGCGAGTAGAGGCGGTGACCCTTGGGTGTGCGGTACGGCACGATCAGGCCATAACGACGCTCCCAGGCGCGCAGGGTGACGGCATTGATGCCGGTGCTGCGTGACACCTCACGAATCGGCAGGTAGCCCTCATCGATGGCCTGAAGGTAATCGTGGCCGTTGTCTTCATCGATCATGGTTTCATGGGTCATGGCGTCACAATGCGTTGCGCAGGGCGAGGGGTTCGGGGTGCGGCTGCATATAGGCCTGCTCGGCGATATAGCGATCCGGATGGCGGCGGAAGTGATGCTTGAGCAGCGTCATGGGCACCACCAGCGGCACGATACCGTCGCGGTACTGGCTGATCAGCTGTTGCATTTCCTGCTTTTCGTCGGCGCTGAGGGCGCGCTTGAGGTAACCGCTCAGGTGCTGCAGTACGTTGCTGTGGGTGCGGCGCGTGGCGCATTTTTTCAGCGCGCTCATCAGCTCGCTGAAATAGCGCGGCGCCAGTTCGCCAAGGTCATGCTGGCTCAACTCGCCAAGCATGCGCCCCAATGATTTGTAGCGCAGCGGGTCGGTAGCCATCAGCAGGTACTTGTAGCGCGAGTGGAAGGCGATCAGCGCGCGGCGGGTCAGGCCCTGCTGCAGCAGACGTTGCCATTCGGCGTGGGCGTAGACGCGGGTAATGAAGTTTTCGCGCAGCACCGGATCGTTGAGACGGCCGTCTTCTTCCACCGGCAGATCCGGATGCTTCGCGCAGAAGGCGGCGGCGAAGATGCCACGGCCTGGCTCGCTCGGACGTCCGCCCTCCTGGTAGACCTTGACCCGCTCCAGGCCGCAGGAGGGAGATTGCTGCATGAAGATGTAGCCGCTGATGCCTTGCAGCTCGGTCGCCATGCGCTCGCCATAGGCGGCCAGCGCGTCGGTCACGTCGCGCGAGCGGTCGACGGTGCCGACGGCGCGTGGCGCGTGTGGGTCGCCAACCAGACGAATCGGTTCCCTCGGGATCGACATGCCGATGCCGACCTCGGGGCAAACCGGGATGAAATCGAAGTGTTCGGTGAGGCTGCGGCTGCATAGGCGCGACAGCTTGTGGCCGCCGTTGTAGCGGACTTCGGCACCCAGCAGGCAGGCGCTGATACCCAGTTTGGCTTTGCTCGCTTGCATAACCTGACCTCTCTAGACCTTGTACATAAATCTGTTGATGTACAACTTGTGTCTATAATAGGTGTGTGATTGTACAAGTCAAATACTTTGTATAGGTCTGGTATTGGTTTTCTGGAGCTGACAAGTGGTGTCTGCCCGAGGGGCATCACAGGCCGTCGGCCTTGAGGGTTAGCGCCAACCCTGCAGCCAGCGCTCGCTATCCTGCAGTTGGCGCCAGTCCAGTTGCTGGCTGCGCTGGGTCAGTACAGCCTGCAGCTCGACGCCGAGGATGTTGTCCTCTTCGTCGCGGATCAGTTCGGTGACCAGGAAGTGACGTTCGCGGTTCTGCGGTTGTGCGGCCGTCCATTTCGACAGCAGCAATTTGCGCGGGTTGAGGCGACGCTTGGGCGGTGTGCTCATTGCAGGTGCTCGAGCAGGCGGCGCGCAGCATCCTGGCCGCTGAGCCAGGCGCCCTCGACCCGGCCGGACAGGCACCAGTCGCCACAGGCGTACAGACCCAGGTCGGCATCGGCCAGTGCGCCCCACTGATGCGCCTGTGCCGGGCGGGCATAGAGCCAACGGTGGGCGAGGGTGAAGCTCGGGGCCGGCACGGCGCAGCCGATCAGCTCAGCGAAGGCACCGTGCAACTGTTCGATCACCGCTTCCTTGGGCATATCCAGGTTCTGTCGGCTCCAGGTGCTGCTGGCGTGCAGCACCCAGGTGTCGTGGTGGTTCTCGCGGCCAGGCTTGCTCGGGTTGCGTGCCAGCCAGTCGAGCGGGCTGTCCTGCACGAAACAGCCTTCCACGCGGGTATCAAGCGGGCGTTCGAAGCCCAGCGCTACCGCCCAGGTCGGGTCCATGATCACGCTCGCTGCGGTGCCAGCCAGTTTCGGCGCGGCTGCCAACAGGGCCGTGGCTTGCGGTGCAGGCGTAGCGACGATGACGTGGCTGTAGGGGCCGTGGCTGTTGCCGTCCGCATCCATCAGGCTCCAGTAGTGATCGCCGCGGAACACTTCGGTGATGCGGCAGCTGAATTTGACCGGCAGGGCGCCGAGCATGGCGCGGGTGATGGCGCTCATGCGCGGGTCGCCGACCCAGCGTACCTGTTCGTCCGGCGAGGCGCTGAGCTGGCCGTCCCGCGCGTTGTACAGGCTCGGTTGCCATTCGGCGACCCAGCCACGCGCCTGCCATTGCTGCACCGCCTCGACGAAGCGGCGGTCACGGGCAGTGAAGTATTGCGCGCCAAGGTCCAGGCTGCCGGCATCGCTGCGTTTGCTGGCCATGCGCCCGCCGCTGCCACGGCTCTTGTCGAACAGTTCGATATGCTGGCCAGCAGCATGCAGCGCCTGTGCGGCGGAGAGCCCTGCGATGCCGGTGCCAATGATGGCGATGGGTGCGTTCATGATTACCTCGTCAGCGCTGAATGCTATACAGGCTAAGGTTTGGACAAAAGCTATACAAGAGTGTTTTCATGTATAGTTGCCGCCGAAAGTGGCACTCCCTTCTTTAGGTTTAGGGCAGACGCAGCAGGTATGCCCGTCATGCACCAGACTAAAGATGAAGTTTCTTCCATTGCCATGCGAGGACGATGCCATGCATATCCTGCTGACCGGCGGTACCGGTCTGATCGGTCGAGCACTGTGCGCACACTGGGCTGCACAGGGTCACCAACTGACCGTCTGGAGTCGTGAACCTGGCAAGGTTGCACGTCTTTGTGGTGCAGGCGTCAAGGCTATTGCCCGGCTCGAAGAGCTGGGTGAAGAACCGTTGGATGCAGTGATCAACCTGGCCGGTGCGCCCATCGCCGACCGGCCCTGGAGCAGCAAGCGCAAGGCGCTGCTGTGGTCCAGCCGTGTTGGTCTGACCGAGCAGTTGCTGAGCTGGCTGCACGGCCGCACGCAGCGCCCGGCCGTATTGCTGTCAGGCTCGGCGGTGGGTTGGTACGGCAATGGCGGTGAGCTTGAGCTGAGTGAGGCTGCGCAGCCAGTGACCGAGGATTTCGCGGCGCAGCTGTGCGGCTCCTGGGAAGAAACCGCGCGGCGTGCCGAAGAACTGGGTATGCGTGTGGTGCTGATTCGTACAGGGCTGGTGTTAAGCCCCGATGGCGGCATGCTCAAACGCCTGCTGCTGCCGTTCAAGCTTGGTCTGGGCGGGCGCATCGGCGATGGGCGGCAATGGATGCCATGGATTCATATCGCCGATCAAATCGGTCTGATCGATTTTCTCTTGCAGCAAGATGACGCGCGCGGTCCTTATAATGCCTGCGCGCCAATCCCGGTGCGCAACGCCGAGTTCAGCAAGGCGCTGGGGCAGGCGCTGAGCCGTCCGACCCTGTTGCCGGCACCGGCCTTCATGTTGCGCGCGGGGCTCGGGGAAATGTCCGAGTTGCTTCTGGGCGGTCAGCGCGCCATGCCGACCCGCCTGCTGGAGGCGGGTTTCAGTTTTCGTTTCACCCATCTGGATGTGGCTCTTGCAGATTTGCTGGGCCATCACTGACTAGGATTTCGCATGACCGATCACGCCTTGTTGCTGGTAAACCTGGGTTCGCCCGCGTCCACCGAAGTAGCCGATGTCCGCCGTTACCTCAATCAGTTCCTGATGGATCCGTACGTGGTTGATCTGCCCTGGCCGCTGCGTCGGCTATTGGTGTCACTGATTTTGATCAAGCGTCCGGCCGCGTCGGCGCATGCCTATGCCTCGATCTGGTGGGAGGAGGGCTCGCCGCTGGTGGTCATTAGCCGTCGCTTGCAGGAGGCGATGAAGGCTCACTGGCAGCATGGCCCGGTGGAGCTGGCTATGCGCTACGGCGAGCCGTCCATCGAGTCGACCCTGCAGCGCCTGGCTGCGCAGGGCATTCGTCAGGTGACCTTGGCGCCGTTGTATCCGCAGTTCGCCGACAGCACCACCACCACGGTGATCGAAGAGGTCAAGCGGGTGGTACGCGAGCAGGGGCTGGACATGCGCCTGTCGACGCTGCCGCCGTTCTACGACCAGCCGGAGTACCTCGACGCCCTGGTGGCCAGTGCCAGGCCTTATCTCGAGCAGGATTTCGATCATCTGCTGCTGAGCTTCCATGGTCTGCCTGAGCGCCACCTGCGCAAGCTGGACGCCACCGGGCACTGCCTGAAAGGGCCGGATTGCTGCCGTACGGCGTCGCCCCAGGTACTGGCCAAGTGTTACCGCGCGCAGTGCATGCGCAGCGCCGAGCTGTTCGCCCAGCGCATGGGCCTGCGCCCGGAGCAGTGGTCGGTGAGCTTTCAGTCGCGTCTGGGGCGTGACAAGTGGATCGAGCCCTACACCGAAACCCGCCTCGATGAGTTGGCCGCACAGGGCGTGAAGAAGCTGCTGGTCATGTGCCCGGCCTTCGTTGCCGACTGCATCGAGACCCTCGAGGAAATCGGCGACCGTGGCCGTGAGCAGTTCGTCGAGGCAGGTGGCGAGAGTCTGCAACTGGTGCCGTGCCTGAACGACCATCCCGACTGGGCGGCGGCCTTGAAGGTGCTCTGCGAGCGCGCACCGCTGATGCTCTGAGCGCCTGTTCAGGTAAACAGGCGCTGCGGGTAATAGCGGCCAGGCATTGACCGGTAGGAGCCGGCTTGCCGGCGATCCGCTCAACAAGCATCGCCGGTAAGCTGGCTCCAGGCTCGCAATACCCGCTGAGCGCCGATTGCATATCGCTAGCAAACCATTCGCCCCGGCGGGTATGAAGCATTCGCCGGCCTGATAACGCCGTTGGGTGATACTCACCGGCGTTTATATCGTCCTAAGCTTGTCGCTCAATTCATCCGCCACGCATCGCGTACTGCGGTGCCGAGGAGAGCGTCCGTGCATAACAACAATAACGGCTATCCCTCCAGTGCCAGAGCCTGGGTCACCGTCGTCATCCTGATGGTGGCGTATGTTCTGTCCTTCGTTGACCGGCAGATTCTCAACCTGCTGGTCGAGCCCATCCGTCGTGATCTGGCGATCAACGATACGCAGATGAGCCTGCTGATGGGGCTGTCGTTCGCCTTGTTCTATACCGTGTGCGGTATTCCCCTCGGGCGTGTGGCCGATACCCGCAGCCGCCGTGGGCTGATCGCCGTGGGCATCCTGTTCTGGAGTGCCGCCACTGCCGCTTGCGGCATGGCCAAGATGTACTGGCAGTTCCTGCTGTGCCGCATTGGTGTGGGCGTGGGTGAGGCTGCGTTGTCGCCTGCGGCCTATTCGCTGATTGCCGACAGTTTCCCTGCCGAGCGTCGCGCTACGGCCATCAGCGTCTATTCCATGGGTGTTTATCTGGGCTCGGGCCTGGCCTTTCTGGTTGGTGGCCTGGTCATTCAGTTCGCCTCGGCGCAGGGCGACGTGACCCTGCCGCTGTTGGGTGAGGTGCGCCCCTGGCAGTTGATCTTCCTGATTCTCGGCGTAGCGGGCGTATTCTTCACCCTGCTGATGCTGGCCATCAAGGAGCCGGTGCGACGCGGTGCCGGTGCTGGCGTGGCGGTGCCGCTCAGCGAAGTGGGGCGCTACATTCGCGCCAATCGCCGTACCGTGTTGCTGCATAATTTCGGTTTTGCCGGGCTGGCGTTTGCCGGTTACGGCAGTTCAGCCTGGGTGCCGACTTTCTACATTCGTACCTATGGTTGGGACGCCAGTCAGGTCGGTATGGTCTATGGCAGCATCGTTGCGGTATTCGGATGCCTGGGTATCGTCTTCGGTGGGCGTCTGGCGGACTGGATGGCCAAGCGCGGGCGCAGTGACGCCAACATGCGTGTCGGTCTTTTTTCAGCCCTGGGGGCCCTGCCGATGGTGGTGCTGTTCCCGCTGATGGATACGGCCTTCTGGGCCAGCGTGCTTATGGCGCCGACCGTATTCTTCCTGAGTATGCCATTTGGCGTGGCGCCTGCGGCGATCCAGGAGATCATGCCCAACTCGATGCGCGGGCAGGCGTCGGCGATCTATCTGTTCGTCATCACGCTGATCGGCCTGGGCATTGGGCCGACTGCGGTGGCGCTGGTCACTGACTTCGTCTTCGCCGATGACGCTGCCCTGCGTTATTCGCTGCTGATCGTCACCACCCTGGCGGTGCTGATGTCGATCATTCTGCTGGCCAAGAGCCTCAAACCCTATCGCGAGAGCGTGACGCGGCTGCAGCAATGGGCGGCCGATCCGGCCTGATCCGGCGCATTTTTCTGCCGTGCCGAGGATTGATCGGCACGGTTTATGCGCCAGACCACAGGCGGCATGGAATTTTTGCGCTTTACTGAGTTTCTGAGTGTTGCGCGCACCACTGGGGTGCGTGCCAGCCAGGGAACCTCAGCATGGCAGCGAGGCCAGCGTCTGCTGCATGGGGCAGCTCAACCCACAGTTCATCGCTTCGGCTGCGCATCGCGCTGCCAGGGCTGATCGTACTGTGCCTGGCGCTGCAGTGTGCCGGCGAACTGGAAGGCCATCTGCACCTCGCCGCGATCAAGCATGCGCTTGACCCGCTCCCAGGGATACAGGCGGATTTCGTAGGGCACCTGTGCTTCGCGCAACACCGCATCGACCAACTCGACATCGAGCCCGCGCGGGGTATCGTCCTCGGCAGTCACGAAGCTGTACGGGGCGAACTGTTCGTCGACCACGACACGCCAGGGTTGTGCGGCCAGCGATGTGCTCAGAAGCAGTAGAGCGAGCAACAGATAGCGCATGGCGGCGTTCCTCATGACGGGCCTTCCCTGAGGCTAGCCAAGTTTCATGAGGAATGCGCGCAATGTGCTGTCGGATCACACCTTGCGCACGAACTCCGACTTGAGCTTCATCGCGCCAATACCGTCGATCTTGCAGTCGATGTCGTGATCACCGTCAACCAGGCGGATGTTCTTCACCTTGGTGCCGACCTTGACCACCAGTGACGAGCCCTTGACCTTGAGATCCTTGATCACGGTGATGGTGTCGCCGTCCTGCAGCAGGTTGCCGACCGAGTCCTTGATCACGCGCGCGTCGTCAGTGCTCTCGGCGCTCTCGCCGGCCTTCCATTCGTGGGCGCATTCGGGGCAGATCAGTTGATCGCCGTCTTCGTAGGTGTATTCGGAGTTGCATTTGGGGCAGGGCGGCAGGGCGGTCAAGGGGCGTCCTCGGGGCTGATGAGAAACCGCATATTATATAGGGTTTTGTGCGTCTGCGCCGCTCTAGGATGGGCAGTGCTTGGAGTGTAGGTGTTCTGAATATTGGACTTTTTATCTGCGCTGGATAAGCCTTGGGTCATCGCTTTGCGCCTGATGAAGGGCGTTTTCCGGGAATTGGTGACGGTGCGGTCAGAAAGATTTACACGGTTTTGTTTGACATATTTTACGCCTCGGGCAGACTGGCTGCAGATTCCGTTGCCGAACCGGGTAGCGGGTAGCTTCGCTGCAGCCCCGCTCCGGATGGAGCTGACCCGGTTCGAGCCGCCGTCGGAAGGCGGCACTCAGGCTCAGGATGAGTCTCGGTGCACGGGGTTAGCCAAACAGGCCGCCAGCGCTACAGCAGAGTGTTCTGCTGGCCTGCGGTCTGCACAGCAACGACAGGCCCGGCCTGTCCCAAGGTGACGTATGTCCGACAACAAGAATCGCAATACCCCTCGCAAGCCTGTCGTGTTGATGTCCATGGGCGCTCAAGAGCGCAAGGGCCACGACTATCAAGTCATGACGCACAAATACATCCAGCCTCTGGTCGAGTTCTCCGCTTGCGTACCGGTGCTGGTGCCGACCTGCTGCGGCGTCGGTGATCTCGAACAGTACCTGGACATGGCCGATGGCGTGTACCTGACTGGTGCTGGCAGCAATATCGACCCGGCGCTGTACGGCCAGGAAAACGAAACGCCGAACAAGGGCCAGGATCGCGACCGTGACCTGTTCGACCTGCGGTTGATCAAGGCGGCCATTGCCCGTGGCCTGCCGATTTTCGGCATCTGCCGTGGCATGCAGGAAATCAACGTGGCGCTGGGCGGCGACATTTATCAGAAGGTCTACGCCGAGCCGGGTTTCAACGATCATCGCGAGAATCCCGAGGATCCGGTCGAGGTGCAGTACGCCGCCAGTCACAGCGTACGCCTTGTGCCCGGTAGCTGGTTCGCCGAGTTGCTGGGCAAGGACGAGATTCAGGTCAACTCCCTGCATGGCCAGGCCATCCGTAACCTGGGCAAGGGACTGGAGGTGCTGGCCACCGCCGAGGATGGCCTGATCGAGGCGGTGCATGCGCCGAGCCTGTCGCCCTTCCTGTTTGCGGTGCAGTGGCACCCGGAATGGCAGGCCGCCCTGAACCCGGATTCGGTGAAGATCTTTCAGGCCTTCGGTGACGCCTGTCACCGCAGCATGGCCGCGCGTAACAGTCGTCAGGCTGCCTGAGCCAGGCGCTGTCGCCGGCGCTATGGATAGCGGGCCGGTGGTTGCGGCCAGTTGAGGGTGCCGCTGTCGCTGAAGCGTCGGGTGCCGAACAGACCGTCGGCGAGTTTGCCGCGCAGCCTGTAGGGCACCTCCTGGCCGGGTTGATAGCCGGCCACCCCCCAGGCCTGGCGCATCACTGAAAATGCCGAGATGCTCAGCGGTACGCTCACTACCGTCTCGCCGAAGCTCGGCACGCTGCCGCTCTGGTCGCTGACGCCACTGGCCAGTGGCTGGCCATTCACATCCAGCTCCAGTGCCATGCCGTTGAAGCTCACCGCGCTGTCGTTGGGGTTCTGTACCCGCAGCTTGACCGCGAAACGTACCTCAAGACCCTGGCCGGGCAGGGGCTCCAGGCCGACCAGATCGACCCGTAGCGGATCATGGTTGCCCAGGCTGGCGCAGGCGCCGAGGCCTGCCAGCAACAGGCTGATGAGGCAGAGACGAAGCAGGCGATGCATGGCGGTCTTCCTGAAACTCGATGGGCTCAGCATAGAAGACTGCTGCCCGCATGATTAGCTCCCGGCTCGTTGTTTGGCACTCAGCACCAGCGCGATGCCGCCGAGCACGGCAGCGGCACTGAGCATCAGGCGTAGGCTCAGCGCTTCGTTCAGCAGCAGGCTGCCGCCGAGCGCAGCGAGAATCGGCACGCTCAGCTGTACCGTAGCGGCCTGGCTGGCGCGCAAACCTGGCAGTGCGCTGTACCAGATGGCATAACCGACGCCGGAGGTCAGTGCGCCCGACAGCAGGGCGTAGAGCAGACCGGGGCCGTCCCAGTCCAGCTGTGGCAGCAGCGCTAATGCCAGTACTATGGCCAGGGGCGCCGCACGCAGGAAGTTGCCGGCGGTCACCGCCAACGGATCACCCAGGCCGCGCCCGAGCAGTGAATACGCGCCCCAGGCCACGCCGGCCAGCAGCATCAGCAACGCTGCCAGCAGCGGCGGCGCGCTGGCGCCCGGTAGCAAGAGTGCCAGCAGCCCAGCCGTGGCCAGTGCCGTGCCGAGGCTGGCAGCCGTGCCCAGGCGTTCGCCCCGCAGCAGGCCCCACAGCAGCATGCTCAACTGCACTGCGCCAAACAGCAGCAGGGCGCCAATGCCGGTATCCAGTTGCAGGTAGGCGAAGGAAAACGCCGCTGCATAGGTGAACAGCGCCATGGCGCCAGGCCAGTTGCCGGCCATGGGCTGTTTGGTCTGCCGCAGTTTCAGCAACAGCCACAGGGTCACTGCACCGCAGAGCAGGCGGATGGCGGTGAAACTGGCGGCATCGATGTCGGTTTCACGCAGCGCCAGGCGGCACAGCAGCGAGTTGCCGGCGAAGGCCAGCATGGCAAGGCAGGTCAGCAGCAGGATACGCGGTGGCATCGTCCATCCTTGGGTGAAGGTCTGGTGATGCCAGGCAGCTAAGCATGCCTGGCGCGTCGGTGGCATTGGCCGAAGGTCGCAAGTGGCTGCGACCTTGGCTGGCAGATTACCGAGTAACCACCTGCGATGCAGGCGGAGGAACCGTCAGAAGTGCGCCTTGACCAACAGGCTGGCGCTGTTCTGGTTGGTCGGGCCGACGAAGTTGTCGCTGACGAAGCCGCCGTCCTTGATGCCGTACTTGTTCTTCCAGTAGTCGTACTCGATACCGACGTAAAGCTGCTTCTCACCCCATTTCATGGCCTTGCCCAGGTCGTACTTGATCTGCGGGTTGAAGTGCAGGTTGGCCTGGTATTCGCCACGGCGGTTCTCGTCGTTGTCCACGACCCAGTCGATGAAACCATCGATGACCACATCGGATTCGCCAACCGGGATGGTGTAGCTCCAGACCGGCGTGATCTGCCAGACGTTCTTGCCAGGACGGCTGCTGGTCGGTTTGCGCAGGTAGGTATTGAGCTGGAAGTAATCGAAGCCGGGGATGTCCAGGTCGACCGCCGGGCCGAGCAGGAGGGCATCGACATCCTTCTCGCCAAATTCGTAGGTGAAGGCCAGCAGCACGTCTTTGACCGGGCCGAAGGACAGATCGTTACCGCTGATCTTGCCGAACGACAGGCGCGGGCTGAATTCGCCGTAGTAGGTGTGGCCGTCGCCGTTGCCGTTCTTGGCATCGGTGTTGTACTTGATCAGGTCGGTGAAGAAGAACAGGTCACCGAAGCTCCAGCCGCTGGCATGTTCGAAGGTGATGGTCTGCTGGATTTCCGGGTCGATCTTGTAGTCCTGGCCATACAGGTAGGTCAGGCTGTTGTTCTGCCACTGCAGCAGATCACTGGCAACGGCTTGCCCGCCTGCCAGGAGACCGGCGGCCAGGATCGAGTAAGAGAATGTGCGGTTCATCGGGGGCTCCTGATGGGCGTCGTGTCGTTATGGTTATGAACCTGTCTGTGCAGTCAGGTTGGTACTGCCAAGGCAAAAACGGCGCCAATTCTCTTCATTGCGCATATTCAATGCAAATCAATCGGATACACGGGGGATTGCCGTCGATCAAGGGCTTTTCGTTGCACTTTTCCTGACCTTCAGGACAAAAAGCCAGAGCTGGGTGCGCCATGGGTGGCTTGGCCGGAAACAGGTGAGCCCTGGCACTCCCCGTGTGCTACCTCGTCGGGGCGGGGGCGGTTCGGCTGATGCGCGTTCAGATTTTGCGGGTTGCTGTCCTGGCGAGCAGTTGTGCGCGAGTGGTCTTGAGCAGTTGATCGGCCAGTTGCGGATCCTTGACGCTGCGTGAGCGCAGCAGCGCGCACCCAGGGTTGGGCGCACGTAGCGCGGAACTGGGTCAAAGCACGTGGTCGAGGTTCACCGGCTCGCCTGGTTTGGCGTGCAGCTTGGCGCGGATATCGGCGAATACCTTGTCGTATTCGTCGTGGCCGCGCATTACCGGGCTGGCGTTGGGGGGCAGGCCATGGCGGGCGGCGATGCGGGTGGCGACGCTGGCGAAGTTGAAGGCGACGTCGCGGTGCAGTTCGAAGGTTTCCTCGAAAGGCCTGCCGTCCACCTCGCCGACCAGGCGCATGTGCAGCATCGGCCCCTGCTGCGGGTCCTGGCGGACTTCGTAGTAGAATTCCACTGAGAAGGGCGGCAGTTGGCGCATATGCTCGGGGCGGTCGTGGTTGTCGCGGTGCAGGTGACCAGGGGTGAACATGCTCGTGCCCTCTCAGCGATGGATGATGCCCTTGGCGTCCAGACTGATGCGCGTGCCGGAACGGCCCTGGACGATGGCTTCGATGTTTTCCAGCGAGCCGATCACTGCACTGTTGCCGGTATTACGCGCGAACTCGCAGGCAGCCTGTACCTTAGGTCCCATGGAACCTGCGGCGAAGCCGAGTTTCTCGATTTCATCGGGATGGGCTTCGGCGATGGATCGCTGCGTGGGTTTGCCCCAGTCGACATAGGCGGCGTCGACATCGGTGGCGATCACCAGCAGGTCGGCGTTGAGCTGTTCGGCCAGCAGTGCCGAGCACAGATCCTTGTCGATTACTGCCTCGACGCCGCGTAGCTGGTTGCCGTCGTACATTGTGGGAATGCCGCCGCCACCGGCGCAGATCACCACGCTGCCTTTTTCCAGCAGCCACTTGATCGGGCGGATCTCGAAGATGCGTTGCGGACGTGGGCTGGCCACTACGCGGCGGAACTTGTCGCCGTCCGGGGCGATACTCCAGCCTTTCTCGGCGGCCAGGCGTTCGGCTTCTTCCTTGCCGTAGACCGGGCCGATGGGTTTGGTTGGGTTCTTGAAGGCCGGGTCGGCGCTGTCCACTTCCACTTGGGTGAGCAGGGTGGCGAAGGGCACTTCGAAGGGTAGCAGGTTGCCCAGCTCCTGTTCGATCATGTAACCGATCATGCCTTCTGTCTCGGCGCCGAGCACGTCCAGCGGGTAGGGGTTGGCGGCGTCATAGGCTTTGCCCTGCAGGGCCAGCAGGCCGACCTGCGGGCCGTTGCCGTGGGCAATCACCAGCTCGTTGCCGGGCGCCACCTTGGCGATCTGTTTGCAAGCGGTACGTACGTTCTCACGTTGGTTTTCCGCGGTCATGGCTTCACCGCGGCGAAGCAGGGCGTTGCCGCCCAGGGCGATGACGAGTCGCATGCTGTTCTCCTTGTCCGTGTTCGTAGCCCGGATGTAATCCGGGGTATTGGAACAGGTCGTTCCTACATGGCTGTGTTGCCGGTCAGACCCTCTCCCCCGGCCCCTCTCCCATAAATGGGAGAGGGGAGACAAGCTCATCCCCGGATTGCATCGGGCTACGTCGACCTAAATATCAGCCAGGGTCGCCACCAGAATGGCCTTGATCGTGTGCATGCGGTTTTCCGCCTGCTCGAAGGCGATGTTCCACGGCGACTCGAAGACGTCCTCGGTAACCTCGATGCCATTGGCCAACTGCGGATACTGCTCGGCGATCTGCTTGCCGACCTTGGTCTCGCTGTTGTGGAAGGCCGGCAGGCAATGCATGAATTTCACCCGAGGGTTGCCGGCGGCCTTCATGATCTCGGTATTGACCTGATACGGCAGCAGTTCCTGGATGCGTTCGCCCCAGGCTTCCACCGGCTCGCCCATCGATACCCAGACGTCGGTGTGGATGAAGTCGACGCCCTTGACGGCTTCTTTCGGGTCTTCGGTGAGCAGGATGCGCGCGCCGCTTTCCTCGGCGAACTGCTTGCACGCAGCGACATGTTCGTCGCTCGGCCACAGGGCCTTGGGCGCGGCGATGCGCACATCCATGCCTAGCTTGGCGCCGATCAGCAGCAGCGAGTTGCCCATGTTGTTGCGGGCGTCGCCGAGGTAGGCGTAGCTGATGTCATGTAGCGGCTTGTCGCTGTGCTCGCGCATGGTCAGGACGTCGGCGAGCATCTGCGTCGGGTGGTATTCGTCGGTCAGGCCGTTGAACACCGGCACGCCGGCATAGCTGGCCAGTTCCTCGACGATTTCCTGCTTGAAGCCGCGGTACTCGATGGCGTCGTACATGCGCCCGAGCACGCGGGCGGTGTCCTTCATCGATTCCTTGTGGCCGATCTGCGAGGAGCCCGGGTCGATATAGGTGACGTTGGCGCCCTGGTCATAGGCGGCGACCTCGAAGGCGCAGCGGGTGCGGGTGGAGGTCTTCTCGAAGATCAGCGCGATGTTCTTGCGCTGCAGGTGCTGCTGCTCGGTGCCGGTGTACTTGGCGCGCTTGAGGTCGCGCGAGAGGTCGAGCAGGTAGCGCAGCTCGCGGGTGCTGTGGTGCATCAGGCTGAGCAGGTTGCGGTTGTGCATGTTGAACGCCATGGTTCTTTCTCCTTGGCACTGATAGAGGGAATGGCCTTCGCCTTGCGGCAGAAGGCGGCTCGCGTTGGCGCGAGCTGCCCCTCCCGGTTGGGAGGGGCGTGATGGATCAGTAGTCGATCGGGTCGCGGATGATCGGGCAGGTCATGCAGTGGCCACCGCCGCGGCCGCGTCCCAGTTCGCTGGCGCTGATGGTGATGACCTCGACACCAGCCTTGCGCAGCAGGGTGTTGGTGTAGGTGTTGCGGTCGTAGCCGATCACCACGCCCGGTTCCAGGCAGACCACGTTGTTGCCGTCGTCCCACTGCTCGCGCTCGGCCTCGAAGCTGTCGCCGCCGGTTTCCACCACGCGCAGTTTCTTCAGGTTGAGCGATTCGGCGACCACGTTGATGAAGGACTTGTCCTCGCGGCGCACGTCGATGCCGCCGGGCTTGCTTTCGTCCGGTCGCAACACGAAGGGCACGATGTTGTAGGCCACTTCCGGGAAGACCGTGACCAGGTCGCGGTCACAGAAGCTGAACACGGTATCCAGGTGCATGGCGGCGCGGGATTTGCCGAGGCCGGCGACCACCACTTTCTCCGCGGCGCCCTTGGCGAACAGGGCCTTGGCCACCTGGCCGATGGCCTGATGCGAGGAGCGCTCGCCCATGCCGATCAGCACGGTACCGTTGCCGATCGGCATCACGTCACCGCCTTCGAGGGTGGCCGAGCCGTGATCCTGGTCCGGATCGCCGTACCAGATTTCGAATTGCTCGTTGATGAAATCCGGGTGGAACTTGTAGATCGCGGTGGTCAGCAGGGTTTCCTGGCGACGCGCCGGCCAGTACATCGGGTTGAGGGTCACGCCGCCGTAGATCCAGCAGGTGGTGTCACGGGTGAACTGGGTGTTCGGCAGTGGCGGGAAGAGGAAGCTGGACTCGCCCAGGTAGGCGTTGAACATCTTCGCCGCCTCGGAATCCTTGTGCTTGGCCAGATCGGCTCCGGACACGCCTCCGATCAGGAACTCGGCGACCTTGCGCGCTTCCAGTCCCTCGATGAAGGAGCGTACTTCGCTCTGCAGGCCGAGACCGACGCTGTTGGCGGTGATCTTGCGGTCGAGGATCCACTTCAGGGCCTCGGGATTCTTCACCGTCTCCTCGAGCAGGTTATGCATCTCGACCACTTCGATGCCGCGTTCGCGCATCTTGGTCATGAAGTCGAAGTGGTCGCGCTTGGCCTGGGAGACCCAGATCACGTCGTCGAACAGCAATTCGTCGCAGTTGTTGGGGGTCAGGCGCAGATGGGCCAGACCCGGCGAACAGACCATCACCTTGTGCAGCTTGCCGGCTTCGGAATGAACGCCTAGGGCTTTCTTGGACATGTCGAACTCCTTCTCTTACAGACTGAGGAAACCGTCGTACAGCCCGTAGGCGGCAATGGCGGCACCAATCAGCACGGCGACGAAGATGATCTTCTCGACGCCGGTGAATACGGGTTGGCCCAGTTCGCGCTTGGCCTTGGCGAACAGGATGGCGCCCGGCGCATAGAGCAGCGCGGACAGCAGCAGGTACTGGATGCCGGCGGCATAGACCAGCCAGATGGCGTAGATGGACGAGATCAGCGCGATCAGCAGGTCCTTGTTGCGCTCGCCGCCGGCGTTCTCGTAGGTCTCGCCACGCACCGCCAGCAGTACGCCGTAGGCGCTGGACCAGAAGTAGGGCACCAGGATCATCGAGGTGGCCAGGTACAGCAGGCTCAGGTAGGTGGAGCTGTTGAACAGGGTGATGATCAGGAACAGCTGGATCAGCCCGTTGGACAGCCACAGTGCGTTGGCCGGAACGTGGTTGGCATTCTCCTTGCGCAGGAACTCCGGCATGGTGTGGTCGCGGGCGCTGGCGAAGAGGATCTCGGCGCACAGCAGGGTCCAGGACAACAGGGCTCCGGCCAGCGAGACGATCAGGCCGATGGAGATCAGCTGGGCGCCCCAGGGACCGACCACGTGCTCCAGCACGCCGGCCATCGAGGGGTTCTTCAGCCCGGCCAGTTCGGCCTGGGCCATGATGCCTTGCGACAGCACGTTGACCAGCACCAGCAGCAGCAGCACGCCGACGAAGCCGATCACGGTAGCCTTGCCCACATCGCTACGCTTCTCGGCGCGTGCGGAGAAGATGCTGGCGCCTTCGATGCCGATGAACACCCAGACGGTGACCAGCATCATGTTGCGCACCTGGTCCATCACGCTGCCCAACTCGGTGTTGCCCGCACCCCAGAAGTCACTGGTGAACACGTCCATCTTGAAGGCGATGGCGGCGATCACGATGAACAGCACCAGCGGCACCATCTTGGCGATGGTGGTGATGGTGTTGATGAAGGCGGCTTCCTTGATTCCGCGCAGCACCAGGAAGTGCAGCAGCCACAGCAGCACCGAGGCGCAGATCACCGCCGGCAGGGTGTTGCCCTCGCCGAACACCGGGAAGAAATATCCCAGGGTGGAGAACAGCAGCACCATGTAGCTGACGTTGCCGATCCAGGCGCTGATCCAGTAGCCCCAGGCCGAGGAAAAGCCCATGTAGTCGCCGAAACCGGCCTTGGCATAGGCGTAGACCCCGCCGTCGAGCTCGGGCTTACGGTTGGCCAGGGTCTGGAAGACGAAGGCCAGGGTCAGCATGCCCACTCCGGTGATCAGCCAGCCGATCAGGGTGGCGCCGGCACTGGCGCTGGCGGCGATGTTTTGCGGTAGCGAGAAAATACCGCCGCCGACCATGGAGCCGACCACCAGCGCGATCAGCGCGCCGAGGCGGAGTTTTTGCGTCGAGTCAGACATCTCAATTACCTCCTTGTCACAGCGGGACTTGGGTATTGAGCGCGTTTGGCGAGCACTGCATCCTGACCTGAATCAATAGGCCGGGATTCGTCAACGCACATCCATTCCTTAAGCGTTGTCGAGCCCCTGACGAGCATCAGGACTGCAGCTCCGACTGACACCATAGTCCGAACTTTTCGTTACGCAATGATGGCCAGGCGAGATGGAATAGCGAGGAGGGAGGGAACGAACGGGGCGTTTGGCCCCGCTCGACGCACCGGCCGGGTAGGCTGGCGCAGACCCGAAGGTCAGGAGGAGAGAACACAGCGCTGGGCGGGTAGCCCCTGCAGGCAGGTGCGCCGTGTGGGTGCAGCATGCCGCGGAAAGCTTTCAGCCAGCTTTCCACGGCGTTGCCGCCATATGACGACTATCAGCCGATGGTCATCAGGCTGGCGTTACCGCCAGCCGCTGCAGTGTTGACGCTCAGGGCGTGTTCCACCAGCAGACGTTCCAGGGCGATGTCGGTCTCGCCCTTGTTCAGGCCGTGTACACCGACGATGGCGCCCTGGCGCTGCGCCGCCTGCTTGCTGACTGCGCGCAACTGGTCGGAGTCGCCGTGGTGCAGGATGGCGTCCAGTTCCACCTCGGCAGCGTTCCAGTCGGTCACCAGCTGGATGTGCTTCTGCACCTCCTTGGGCAGTTCGCTGTACAGCGCGCGCTGGCTGTCCAGCCAGATCGCCCGGCTGCCGACGGCCAAGGTGGCGGCCAGCTGCGCCAGCAGGTCGCTGCGCTCGTCGGCCAGGTTCAGCACGTGCTCGCGCGGCAGCAGGGTATAGCTGTTGCGCTCGCCGGTCGGGCCGCTCAGCGTATGGCTGCTGTAGCTTTGCGACAGGCTGCGGTACTGCTCGAACAGCGCGGCGATGGCTGGCTCCTGCTTGCCTGCCCATTCGGCGAAGGCGGCGCGTACCTTGTCCAGCTCGGTCGGAACTGGCAGGGCCTGCACCTCGCCCTGTTGCAGGTACTGGGCGACGGCTTCCTGCGGACGGGTCGAGAGCAGGCGATAGAGGTACAGCGGGCCACCGGCTTTCGGGCCGGTGCCGGACAGGCCTTCACCGCCGAACGGCTGCACGCCGACCACGGCGCCGACCATGTTGCGGTTCACATACAGGTTACCGACCTTGGCGGTGCCGACCACCTGGGCGATGGTCTCGTCGATGCGGGTGTGCACGCCGAGGGTCAGGCCGTAGCCGCTGTCGTTGATCTGCTGCAGCAGCTTGCCCAGATCCGCGCGCTGGTAGCGCACCACGTGCAGCACTGGGCCGAAGATCTCGCGCTTCATCTCGTCGAAGCTGTCCAGCTCGATCAGGGTCGGCACGACGAAGGTGCCGCGCTTGATGTCGTCAGCGTTGACGCGCGCCAGTTGCGTGACCTTGCGGCCTTTCTCGCGCAGCTTGGCGATGTGGGTGTCGATACCGGCCTTGGCTTCGGCGTCGATCACCGGGCCGATGTCGGTGTTCAGGCGCTCGGGGTTGCCGAGGGTGTACTCGGCCATGGCGCCCTTGAGCATGGTCAGCACGCGGTCGGCCACGTCGTCCTGCACGCACAGCACGCGCAGGGCCGAGCAGCGCTGGCCGGCGCTGTCGAAGGCGGAGGCGACTACGTCCATCACCACCTGCTCGGTCAGCGCCGAGGAGTCGACAATCATGGCGTTGAGGCCGCCGGTTTCGGCGATCAGCGGAATGGTGCGGCCCTGGGCATCCAGGCGCCCGGCGATGTTGCGTTGGAGGATGCCGGCCACCTCGGTGGAGCCGGTGAACATCACCCCGCGCACGCGCTCGTCACCGACCAGGCGCGCACCGACGGTTTCGCCACGGCCTGGCAGCAGTTGCACGGCGCCGGCCGGCACGCCGGCCTCGCGCAGGATGCGCACGGCCTGAGCAGCGATCAGCGGGGTCTGTTCGGCCGGCTTGGCCAGCACGGTGTTGCCGGCGGCCAGTGCGGCGCAGACCTGGCCGGTGAAGATTGCCAGGGGAAAGTTCCACGGGCTGATGCACACCACCGGACCCAGCGGGCGGTGGCTGTCGTTGCCGAAGCTGCGTGCCTGAATGGCGTAGTAGCGGAGGAAGTCCACCGCCTCACGCACCTCGGCGATGGCGTTGGCGAAGGTCTTGCCGGACTCGCGCACCAGCAGGCCCATCAGCTGTTGCAGCTCGGCTTCCATCAGGTCGGCGGCGCGTTCCAGCACGGCGGCGCGCTCGGCGGGCAGGGTGGACTGCCAGATCTGCCCGCTGGCCAGGGCGCAGAGAATGGCGCTGTCGACGTCCTTGACGCTGGCTTCGCGCACATGGCCGACCAGGTCGCGATGATCGGCCGGGTTGCGCACCGGCTCCGGCTCGCCCGGATTGGCGCCATCGCAACCGAGCATCGGCTCGGCCAGGTAGCTGTGGTTGACGGTCGACAACAGCGCCGAGGACAGCGAGCCGAGGCGGTGTTCGTTGGCCAGGTCGAGGCCGGCGGAGTTGACCCGCTGCTTGCCGTACAGATCACGCGGCAGCGGGATGCGCGGGTGCGGCAGGCCGATGGCGCCTTCCTGCGCGGCCATCTGCTCGACCTGCAGCACCGGGTCGAGTACCAGGTCTTTCAGCGAGATGCTGTGGTCGGCGATGCGGTTGACGAAGCTGGTGTTGGCGCCGTTTTCCAGCAGGCGACGTACCAGGTAGGCCAGCAGGGTTTCATGGCTGCCCACCGGGGCGTAGATGCGGCACGGGCGGTTCAGCTTGCCATCGGCGATCTTGCCGACCACTTGCTCGTACAGCGGCTCGCCCATGCCGTGCAGGCACTGGAACTCGTACTGGCCCGGGTAGTAGTTCTGCCCGGCCAGGTGATAGATGGCCGACAGCGAGTGGGCGTTGTGGGTGGCGAACTGCGGGTAGATGGCTTCCGGCGCGGCCAGCAGTTTGCGCGCACAGGCGATGTAGGAGAGGTCGGTGTACGGCTTGCGGGTGTACACCGGATAGCCTTCCAGGCCGTTGACCTGCGCCAGCTTGATCTCGCTGTCCCAGTAGGCGCCTTTTACCAGGCGGATCATCAGGCGGTGGCGGCTGCGCTTGGCCAGGTCGATGACGTAGTCGATCACGTACGGGCAGCGCTTTTGGTAGGCCTGGATGACGAAGCCGATGCCGTTCCAGCCGGCCAGGCTCGGCTCGAAGCACAGGCGCTCGAGCAGATCCAGCGACAGCTCCAGGCGGTCGGCTTCCTCGGCGTCGATGTTGAGGCCGATGTCGTACTGCTTGGCCAGTTGGGTCAGGCCCAGCAGGGTCGGGTATAGCTCGTCCATCACGCGCTCGTACTGGGCGCGGCTGTAGCGGGGGTGCAGGGCGGACAGCTTGATTGAGATGCCCGGGCCTTCGTAGATGCCGCGACCGTGCGAGGCTTTGCCGATAGCGTGGATGGCCTGCTCGTAGGAGGCCAGGTAACGTTTGGCGTCTTCCTCGGTCAGCGCCGCTTCGCCGAGCATGTCATAGGAGTAGCGGAAGCCCTTGGCCTCCAGGGTGGCGGCGTTGGCCAGGGCTTCGGCGATGGTTTCGCCGGTGACGAACTGCTCGCCCATCAGGCGCATGGCCATGTCCACGCCCTTGCGGATGACCGGTTCGCCGCTCTTGCCGATGATGCGGTTGAGCGCCGAGGTCATGCCGGCTTCGGTGTGGGTCGAGACCAGCTTGCCGGTGATCAGCAGGCCCCAGCTGGCCGCGTTGACGAACATCGACGGGCTCTGGCCGAGGTGCTGGCTCCAGTTGCCGTTGGCGATCTTGTCGCGGATCAGTGCGTCGCGGGTGGCCTTGTCGGGGATACGCAGCAGGGCTTCGGCCAGGCACATCAGGGCCACGCCTTCCTGCGACGACAGCGAGAACTCCTGCAGCAGGCCCTGTACCAGGCCCTGACGGCCGCTGGCGTTCTTCTGGTTGCGCAGCTTCTCGGCGATGCCCAGGGCTAGTTTCTGCGAGGCCTCGGCCTGCTCCTTGTTCAGGCGCGCCTGCTCCAGCAGCATCGGCACCATTTCGTTTTCCGGGCGGCGATAGGCGCTGGTGATGGCGGCGCGCAATACCGACTGCGGGAGGATGCTCTCGGCGAAATCGAGGAACACCTGCAGACCCTGCTCGGTCAGCGACTCCAGCGCTTCTTCACCGGCGGCAGCGGCCAGGCCGGCATGCTCGGCGGGCGTCAGACCACTCTCGACTTGCTCCAGGTAATTGAAGATCGCCTGTTTGATCATCCAGTGCGGCGTGCGGTCGATCTGCGCAGCGGCCTTTTTCAGGCGTTCGCGGGTGGCATCGTCGAGTTTTACGCCAAGAGTGGTGGTAGCCATGGAGGGTGTCCTACTTGTTGGTTATGCACGCCAGGAACAGACCGGAGCGGTTCTTGGGCTTGCCTGCTACGGCTCGAAGGGTGCCGCCATGATGTGGCGTGCAACCCAAAGTTGCAGGAGAGTAAACCTGAGAATATCTCCGGTGCAACTAGGTGCAACCAATAATTTCCATGGCCCGACGGACGTTGCCTGCTGCAGCTCAGACGCCATCCATGGCGGTGGCGTCAAGGGTGCAACCCCGGCTCTGTCGGCGGGTGACCTCTACAAGGTGCCGACGATCAGTTGCGCCGCCACGGCGAACATCATCAGCGCAACGCCCAGGTCGATCAGGCGCCAGGTCAGGGGTTTGGCCAGCCAGGGCGCGAGCCAGGCCGCGCCGAGCGCCAGCGTGCTGAACCAGAGAAAGGAGGCGCTGGCGGCACCGGCGGCATAGGCGCCGGGCTCAGACTGCTGGGCACCGAGTGAGCCGATCAGCACCACCGTATCCAGATAGACGTGCGGGTTGAGCAGGGTCACGGCCAGCGCGGCGAGCAGCACCGCGCGCAATGAACGTGGCGCGCTGTCTGCGGCATGCAGGGCTTGCGGGCGTGCTGCACGCAGCAGCGCCTGGCTGCCATACCAGAGCAGAAATGCAGCGCCACCCCAGCGGGCGATGGCCAGCAAGGCTGGGCTTTGCGCCAGCAGGCTGGCCAGGCCGAATACACCAGCGGCTACCAGCAGTGCATCGCAGACGATACACAGGGCGGCCACCGGCAGGTGATGTTCGCGGCGCAGACTTTGCGCGAGAACGAACGCATTCTGCGCACCGATGGCCATGATCAGGCCGATGGCCACCAGCAGGCCGTTGCTGTAACTCTGCCACATCCGTCGTATTCCTTGGGTTGGCGCCGTTGGCGCTGAGTGCTGGCGAGTCTGCTCCGGCTGGATGTATAAGAGAAACCAATATTGCTGATCGCTCATTAGGAAAATCGATTGTTCGACTACAAACTTCTCGCCGCATTGGCAGCCGTGGTGGAGCAGGCCGGCTTCGAGCGCGCGTCGCAGGTGCTGGGGCTGTCGCAATCGGCGGTGTCGCAGCGCATCAAGTTGCTCGAGGCGCGGGTTGGCCAGCCGGTGCTGGTGCGCACTACGCCGCCGGCGCCTACCGAGATCGGCCGGCGTCTGCTCAACCATGTGCAACAGGTGCGTTTGCTCGAGCGTGATCTGCAGGGCCAGGTGCCGGGGCTGGATGAGCAGACCCTGCCCGAGCGTCTGCGCATCGCCATCAACGCTGACAGCCTGGCGACCTGGTGGGCGGCGGCAACCGCTGACTTCTGCGCCACCCGGCAGGTCTTGATGGAGCTGGTGGTGGAGGATCAGGAGGTCGGCCTCAAGCGCATGCGCGCGGGCGAGGTGGCCGCTTGCGTGTGTGCCGCCGAGCGGGCTGTGGCGGGGGCGCGCAGCCTGGCGCTGGGAGCGATGCGTTATCGCGCGCTGGCCAGCCCGGCTTTTATCGCCCGGCATTTTCCCGCCGGGGTCACGCCAGCGGCGCTGGCACGTGCGCCGGCCATCGTCTACGGCCCGGATGATCAGTTGCAGCATCGCTATCTGGCCGCTCTCGGTATCACCGGGGCTTTTGCCTATCACCTGTGCCCATCGTCGGAAGGCTTCGTGCGCCTGACCGAAGGTGGTCTCGGCTGGGGCCTGGTGCCTGAGTTGCAGGTACGCGGGGAGTTGGCCAGCGGCAGGCTGGTGGATCTGCTTCCCGAGCGCTGCATCGATGTGCCGCTGTACTGGCATCACTGGCGCAATGGCGGTGAGTTGCTGGCCGGGCTGACCGAGCATCTGCGTCGCGCCGCTGGCAGTGCGTTGGTGCAGGCCGGGCGTGATTCGTGAGGCAGCGTCCGCCCCGGTGGCCAAGGCTTGCCGGGTCGTTGTTCTGGCCAGCGCCGACAACGCAGGGCCGGGGTGGCGCTGCTAAAGTGCGGCCATTACAAGAACCGAATGCAGGGGATGGTGGATGAAGATTCTGGTCACCGGCGCGAGCGGTTTCATTGGCGGGCGTTTTGCCCGCTTCGCCCTCGAACAGGGCCTGACGGTGCGGGTCAACGGGCGACGTGCCGAGGGTGTGCAGCACCTGGTCAGGCGCGGTGCCGAATTCGTCCAGGGCGATCTCGGCGATGCCGAACTGACCCAGGCGCTATGCCGGGATGTCGAGGCGGTGGTGCACTGCGCGGGCGCGGTGGGCGTGTGGGGCGACTATGCGCATTTTCATCAGGCCAACGTCACGGTCACCGAGAACGTCGTCGAGGCCTGCCTCAAGCAGAAGGTACGGCGCCTGGTGCAGCTGTCTTCGCCGTCGATCTATTTCGATGGCAAGTCGCATGTCGATATCCGTGAGGAGCAGGTGCCCAGACGCTTCTCCGATCATTACGGCAAGACCAAGTACCTGGCGGAACAGCAGGTGTTCGCCGCGCAGGAGTTTGGTCTGGAAGTGATCGCCCTGCGTCCGCGCTTCGTCACCGGCGCCGGCGATACCAGCATCTTCCCGCGCTTGATCGGCATGCAGCGCAAGGGGCGTCTGGCGATCATAGGCAATGGCCTGAACAAGGTCGACTTCACCAGCGTGCACAACCTCAACGATGCGCTGTTCAGTGCGCTGCTGGCGAGTGGGCCGGCGCTGGGGCAGGCATACAACATCAGCAATGGCGCACCGGTGCCGTTGTGGGATGTGGTCAATTATGTGTTGCGCCGGCTGCAACTGCCGCCGGTGACGCGGCATGTGCCGTTGCCGCTGGCCTATGCTGCGGCGACGCTCAACGAAGGTGTGTGTCGCCTGTTGCCTGGGCGACCCGAGCCGAGTCTGTTTCGCCTGGGCGTGGCGGTGATGGCCAGGGATTTTTCCCTGAACATCGATCGCGCCCGCGAGTACCTGGGCTATGAGCCCAGGGCCAGCCTGTGGGATGCACTGGATGAGTTCTGCACCTGGTGGCAGGCGCAGATGGGGCATCAGGCGTAGATGCGCTGGCCGCGATAGATGCGCACCGAGCCGGTGGCGCTGCCGACCGGCAACTTGACTGCAGCCACGGGTGAAGCGATGCGCTGCGGTTGATCGGACAACTCTGCCAGGCGCCTGCCCAGGCTACGGGTTTCTTCATCATCGGACTTGAGGCTGCCATCGAGCATGGTACCGATGGCGTTGGGCTGGCTGAGGCGAATGTCCAACGCCTGCTCTTCGCGTAGGCGACGACGCAGCGCTTTCATGCAGTCCAGGATTTCCTTGTTCAGTTCCATCGCGACTTCCCCCGTTGGCTTGAAGGGGTACGGCAGTGGGCCATTCCCCGGCCCCGTACCCGGCCAGCCATTCCCTGTGGCTGCAACATGTCTGTTCGTGCTTCGGGCCGGCACAAGGATCGTGCCGTGCGCTGGCTTGTGAGCGACGCGCAAAGGGCGTGTTCACGACTTGTTAAAAAGCAAGGTGCGTACCAGTTCAACTTTTGCGGAACTGCCGGGCTGCAGGTGAGTCGATGGGGCTGATACGCCCTTAGTCGGTGCACCACGCACCTGCTTGGCGCGGGCACTGATGCCATGATGGCGAATCGGTATACTGCGCGGCATTTCCGTTTCTACGTTCCAACCATAGGTCCGACCATGCGCAACGACGCCAACGACGAGCTCGACAATCTGCCCAGCCTTACGCCCGAGCGCCGCGAGGATTTCGCCGAGCCGCGCGAGGAGCCGGCCCCGCGCAGCAGCCGAGTGCCCAGCAGCAAGGCGCCGCAGGCCAGGAGCGCCAGCACCGGGCCGTTGTGGGCAGTGGTGGGCGCACTGAGTTTCGCCCTGGCCGGTCTGGGTTGGTGGAGCCTGCAGCAGATCGGGCTGATGGAGCAGCGCCTGGTGGCGACCCAGGAAAGCTTCGCGCGTATCAGCGAAGAGGCCGCCGGACGCATTCAGGACATTTCCGGCAAGGTGGTGGCGACCGAATCCAGCGTCACCAGCGGCAGCGAGGCGCTCAAGCTGCAGGTCAAGCAGTTGGAAACGCGCCTGGCCGAGCTGGCCAAGCAGCAACAGCAGAGCGCTACCGCACAGGCTGCCCTGGACAAGCGTGTCGAGCAGCTGGGCGCGGAGTTCAAGAGTGGTAGCGCAGCCAGCGCCGATTTCGACAAGCGTTTGCAGGCGCTTGCCAGTGAACAGACAGCGCTGAAATCTGCCCAGGGCGATGCCAAGGCGATGCAGGCCGAGCTGGCCAAGCTCGATACGCGGATCAAGGCGCTGGGCGGCGATATCGAGACGCTGAAGAAACAGGGCGACCCGGCGCAGGCCATCCGCAGCCTGGAGCAGGATCTGCTGGTGCTGCGCAGCGAGCTGGACAATCGCCCGGCCGCCAGTGCCGGCCCGAACACGGCCGAGTTCGATGCCTTCCGTGCGCAGATGACGCGCAACATCAACACCCTGCAGAGCCAGGTGATGAATCTGCAGCAGCAGATCAATCAGCGCTGAATACCACCCGCTCGATACACGAACGCCCCGCATTGCGGGGCGTTCGTGTATGGACTACGGCTAGCAGGCCGTTGAAAAACGTAGGCGAGGCAGCCAGTGCAATACCGATGGCGGCCCCGCAAAAACAGCCGAAAAAGCGCAGTTTACGTGCTGTAAATGAGCATTTTGACTGGGCTCGCACGCGAGGCTGTTTTTAACGCAGCAATGGCAACGTAGGTAGTTTTTCAACGGCCTGCTAGAGCCCCTTGCGCAGCCTATCGCGTGCGCAAGGGGCATGAGCGGCGAGCTTACAGGCGCGGATAGTCGAGGTAGCCGACCGGGCCGGAGCCGTAGAAGGTTTCCGGGTGCGGCTCGTTCAGCGGCGCGTCCTTCAGCAGGCGCTCGGGCAGGTCCGGGTTGGCGATGAAGGGGATGCCGAACGCCACGGCATCGGCCTTGCCTTCGGCCAACCAGGCATTGGCCTGCTCCTTGGTGAAGCGCTCGTTGGCGATGAACACGCCGCCGAATTCCTTCTTCAGTTGCGGCGACAGGCTGTCGTCACCTTCCTTCTCACGGGCACAGATGAAGGCGATGCCGCGCTTGCCCAGTTCACGGGCCACGTAGCCGAAGGTTTCGGCGCGGTTGGCGTCGCCCATGTCGTGCGAGTCGGCGCGCGGTGCCAGGTGCACGCCGACGCGGCCGGCGCCCCACACGGAAATGGCGGCATCGGTCACTTCCAGCAGCAGGCGCGCACGGTTCTCCAGGCTGCCACCGTAGCGGTCGGTGCGTTGGTTGGTGCTGCTCTGCAGGAACTGGTCGAGCAGGTAGCCATTGGCGCCGTGGATTTCCACGCCGTCGAAACCGGCGGCCATGGCGTTTTCGGCGCCCTGACGATACGCCTCGACGATGTCGGCGATCTCTTCGGTTTCCAGGGCGCGCGGGGTGACATATTCCTTGATCGGACGCACCAGGCTGACATGGCCGGCTGGCTTGATCGCGCTGGGAGCGACCGGCAGTTCTCCGTTCAGGTAGATCGGGTCGGAGATACGGCCGACGTGCCACAGTTGCAGGACGATCTTGCCGCCGTTGGCGTGCACTGCCTGGGTGATATTGCTCCAGCCGCGGACCTGCTCGTCGGACCAGATGCCGGGCGTGTTCGGGTAGCCCACGCCCATTGGCGTGACGGCGGTGGCTTCGCTGATGATCAGACCGGCCGATGCGCGCTGGGTGTAGTACTCGACCATCAGCGCGTTGGGCACGCGGTCTTCGTCGGCACGGCAGCGGGTCAGTGGTGCCATGATGATGCGGTTGTTCAGGTGCAGATCACCGATCTGGATGGGGTCGAACAGTGTGGGCATGTGATTTCTCCGAAGGAAAGGTCAAATCAGAGTTGCTGGCCTAGGCGCTCGACGAAGGCCTTGATCAGTTCGTCGTTACGCTTGAAAAAGTGCCACTGGCCAACCTTGCGGCTGGTCACCAGGCCGGCGCGTTGCAGGCTGGTGAGGTGGGCGGAAACGGTGGACTGTGACAGCCCGGTGCGTTGATAGATCTTGCCAGCGCAGACGCCGATCTCCAACGGGTAATCCTGCTCGGCGAAGTGGCGCTCGGGCGCCTTCAGCCAGTCGAGGATGTCGCGGCGTACTGGGTGGGCCAGGGCCTTGATGATGGCGTCGAGGTCGATATCCATGATGTGTGGGCCGTGTTTCGTCATGTGGCGAACCTTATATCGTCTCTGAGCGATATGCAGATCGTTTGTTCCGATAGTCTCCATCAACCGCTTCGATTGTCCCGCCGACGGCGTTAAGCTCCGGGGATGAACTACCTCGCCCATCTGCATCTCGGCGGTGATGCGCCGGCACAGCTGCTTGGCAGCCTTTATGGCGATTTCGTCAAAGGCCCGCTCAACGGGCGCTGGCCGGCGCAGATCGAGGCTGCCATTCGCCTGCACCGGCGTATCGACGCCTTCACCGACAGCCACCCATTGCAAGCCTGCGCACGGGCGCGCTTTCCCGTCGAGCGGCGAAGAACGGCCGGCATGCTGCTGGACCTGTTCTTCGATCATTGCCTGGCTCGTGACTGGCCAATGTATGCGACGCAGCCGCTGGATCACTTCACCGGTCGGGTATACCGGGTACTGGCTGCCGAGCCTGAACTGCCGGGGCGTCTGGCGCTGATGGCACCGCGCATGGCGGTGCAGGACTGGCTGGGCAGCTACCGCGAGTTCGCAGTGCTGGAACAGGTGATTGCCGGCATGCAGCGACGCCTGTCCAAACCGCAGTTGCTCGATGGCAGCCTGAGCGAACTGGAACGCCTGTATGAACCGCTCAGCGAGGACTTTCGCGCCTTCTACCCCGAGCTGATGGCCTTTGCCGAGGCCGAGCTGAACGGGATGGAATCGTAGCCCGGATGCAATCCGGGGATGAGTGGTATGCCAGCCACAATCGCCGCTAAAGCGCCTCCCACTGATGTTCGTTGTTGGCTCCGTGGGAGGCGCTTCAGCCGCGACGACATCACTGCGGTGCTTCTCTGACGTTCAGATCGCCTGCGGATGCAGGCGATAGCGCCGCACCAGCCATTTCTCCAGCTCCACTACGACGAACAGTGCCAGGCCCGCCAGCAGCACGCGCAGCCATTCTTCCAGCGTCATGCCAACCGAGCCGAATACGTTCTGCAGCGGCGCGGCATAGGTGAACAGCAGTTGCAGCATCAGGCAGATGCCAATGGTCAGCAGCACCGCGCGATTACCCAGCAGGCCTTCGCGGCTGAGCACCGAGGCGAACAGGCTACGGCTGTTGAGCAGGTAGAAGATCTCGCACATCACCACGGCATTGACGGCGATGGTGCGAGCGCTTTCCAGGCTGTTGCCATGCTGCAGCTCCCAGAGGAACAGCGCGATACCGGCGCCGGCGATCAGCACCGAAACCATCGCGATGCGCCAGACGAAGTAGGCCGACAGCAAAGGCTCGCCCGGCGCGCGCGGTGTGCGGCTCATCAAGCCGTGCTCGCTGGGCTCGAACGCCAGCGCCAGGCCCAGGGTGCTGGAGGTGACCATGTTGATCCACAGCACCTGCGCCGGGGTCAATGGCAGCACCACCTGGAACAGGATGGCGAAGATCACGATCAGCGACTGGCCGCCATTGGTGGGCAGGGCGAAGAGGATGAACTTCTTCAGGTTGTCGTAGATCGCCCGGCCTTCGCGCACGGCGCCGGCGATGGTGGCGAAATTGTCGTCGGCCAGCACCACCGCGGCGGCTTCCTTGGCTGCTTCGGTGCCCTTCAGGCCCATGGCCACGCCGACATCGGCGCGTTTCAGCGCTGGTGCATCGTTGACCCCGTCGCCGGTCATGGCCACGACTTCGCCGCTGTCCTGCATGCTTTGCACCAGGCGCAGCTTGTGCTCCGGGCTGGCGCGGGCGAACACCTCGACACCGGGCAACACCTCGCGCAAGCGGCGCTCGTCGAGCAACTCCAGTTCGGCGCCGGTCAGCGCCGGCAGACCGACGCCGATGCCCAGTTGTGCGCCGATGGCGCGGGCGGTTTCGGCGTGATCGCCGGTGATCATCTTCACCCGGATGCCGGCGCGCTGGCATTCGGCGACGGCGGCGATGGCCTCGGCACGCGGCGGGTCGATGATGCCGACCAGTGCCAGCAGGGTCAGGCCGCTTTCCACGTCGGCGAAATTCAGCGTGCGTTGTTCGGCCGTCGCCGGCTTGCTGGCCAGTGCCAGCAGGCGCAGGCCACGCGCGGCCAGGTCCGTGGCCTGGCGGCGCCAGTAGTCGGCATCCAGCGCCTCACTGCTGCCATCGGCGCTGCGCTGGTTGCTGCACATCTCCAGCACGCGCTCGGGAGCGCCCTTGAGATAGATCAAGCCATGGCCGGCGTGGTCATGGTGCAGGGTGGCCATGAAGCGGTGTTCGGACTCGAACGGGATCGCATCGCTGCGCGGCAGTTGCGCGTGCAGGGTCTGGCCATCCACACCGCTTTTCAGCGCCAGGGTCAGCAGTGCGCCTTCGGTCGGGTCGCCATGCAGCCGCCAGTGGCCGGCATCATCCAGTTGCAGGCGGGCGTCGTTGCACAACTGCGCGGCGCGGGCGACTTCCAGCAGGGCGGCGTCAGGCTCACGCAGCGCACCATCCTGATGAAAGGCGCCTTCCGGGGCATAGCCCACCCCCGAGACATCGAGGATGCGGCTGGCGCTGACCACACGCTGCACGGTCATTTCGTTGCGGGTCAGGGTGCCGGTCTTGTCCGAGCAGATCACCGTCACCGAACCCAGGGTTTCCACCGCCGGCAGGCGCCGCACGATGGCGTTGTGGCCGGCCATGCGCTGCACGCCGAGGGCCAGGATCACCGTCATGATCGCCGGCAGCCCTTCCGGGATGGCCGAAGCAGTCAGCGCCACCACCATCATGAACATATCGCCGGGGGTCTGCCCGTGCCAGAGGATGCCGAGGATGAAGGTGGCCAGTGCCAGGATCAGGATGATCACCGCCAGCCAGCGGCTGAACTGTTCGATCTGTCGCAGCAGCGGCGTGGACAGCGCCTGCACCTGTTGCAGCATGGCGCCGATACGGCCGAGTTCAGTGCTGGCACCGGTCGCTACCACCACGCCGCTGGCCTGGCCGCTGCTGACCAGAGTGCCGGAATAGGCCATGCAGCGACGGTCGCCGAGCGCCGCGTCGGCGTTGCAATGGGCCACGGATTTTTCCACCGGCAGCGATTCCCCGGTCAGCGCGGCTTCTTCCACCAGCAGGTTCTTCACGCTGAGCAGGCGCAGGTCGGCTGGCACCTTGTCGCCGGATGCCAGCAGCACCACGTCGCCGGGCACCAGGTATTCGGCATCGATCTCGTGGCGTTCGCCCGCGCGCAGCACCATGGCGCGTGGCGAGAGCATGCTGCGGATGGCGTCCAGTGCATTTTCCGCCTTGCCTTCCTGGATGAAGCCGATGATCACGTTGATCAGCACGGCGGCGAGGATCACCGAAGTATCGACCCAGTGGCCGAGCAGGGCGGCGATCAAGGCGGCCGCCAGCATCAGATAGAGCAGCACGTTATGGAACTGGTAGAGCAGGCGCAGCAATGGCCCCCGGCGTTGTGGCGGCGGCAGGCGATTGGCGCCATGCTGCTGCAGGCGCCGCTGTGCCTCGTCCTGGCTGAGACCGCTGGCGCTGCTGTGCTGCACTTTCAGGGCGTCCTGTGCAGTCAAGGCGTGCCAGGTGTGGTCGGTATATTCTGAGGGGGCATTGCCCATGGGGCGAGTCTCCTGCGGTGTCCGGGCCGTGCTCGCGGGCCAGCGTGCGGCGGGGCAGCGAGTGTTGCGGGTTACCCTAAGTGCGCGTTAACGCACAGGAACTGACCTGCATCAAGGACTGTGGCGTCGGCAGGCGTTTGAATGTAACGCGGTGTTAAGTTCTGTACGAAAGGTGCCTGTGCTTGGCGATGCTTGGTGAAAATGGGGCCGGAATGCTCATCTACAGCTCGTAAACCCGAGTGCGAGCCCAGTCCGGATCTCATCCGCTTTTGCGGGGTCGCCATCGGTATCGCCTGATCTTCGCCCGGCGACTTTTCGTACAGACCCTGGAAGACATGGAGGAAACGAGATGATCAAGATTCTGGTAGCAACCGATCTGTCCGAGCGTTCGGCGCATGCGGTGCAGCGTGCCGTGCAACTGATTCGTCGTCAGGGTGGCGGCGAATGGGGTCTGTTGCATGTGATCGATGATGAGGCCCCTGCCGCCTATGTGCAGCGCCAGGTACAACAAGCCGAGAGCCTGTTGCAGGCGCAGGCCGAACGCCTGGGGGAGCAGGCCGGCAGTGTGCCGCGCGTGATCGTCGGCACGGGCGAAGCGGCCGCGGTGATCGTCGAGAGTGCGCTGGGCATGGGCGCCGATCTGCTGGTGGTGGGGGCACATCGCAAGTCGACGCTGCGTGACTTCTTCGTCGGCACCACGCTCGAGCGCGTCGTACGCAGCAGCCATCTGCCGGTGCTGCGGGTCAACGGCCCGGTCACCCACGAGTACCGGCATGCGTTGCTGGCGATGGATCTGTCGCGTACCTCGCAGCAGGCACTGAGCCGGGCGCGTGAGCTGGGCCTGGCGAGCCTGGACAACCTGCATGTGGCCAGTGCAGTCGAGCCGGTAGCGGCGGGCGCGATGATGGAAGCCGGCATCAGCGCCGAGGTGCTGGAAAACCAGCGCCAACTGCTGCGCCAGCAACTGGTGGAGCGTCTGGATGCAGTCGGTGCGAAGCTGGGTCACGAGCGTTTGCTGGTGCAGATCGGCTCACCGGAAGGGGTGATCGGCGAGGCGCTGCGCCAGAGTGGCGCGGACCTGCTGGTCCTGGGCACCCACGCCCGTGAAGGCGTTTCGCGCTTCTTCCTCGGCAGCGTGGCCAGTCGCCTGCTGGCGTCTGTCGACAGCGACGCCTTGATCGTGCCGCCGGCTGACTGAGCGGCTATGACCTGTAGCCTGGATGAAATCCAGGGAGCCCTTGCAAAAGCCCCCGGATTGCATCCGGGCTACGCGGTGGATTAGGCAGCTTCGGCTTCGGTCGGCAGCGTGACCGGCGTTTCCAGTTGCAGGGCGCTGGCGATCATGGCCTGGCTGTGCCGGGCCAGTTCGTTACGGCTGCGTGAGGCGCTGGGAATCGGTGCGAGCAGGCGTATCTCCACCTCGCAGGCCGGCTGCGAGAGCAGGCGCAGCAGGTGCGAGAGCATGTCGTCGTCGCCGATAAAGGGTGCCACGGGGCAGGGCTGACCGTCGCGCAGATAACGGATGGCGACGGGTTGTACGGCCACGCCGCTGTCGATAGCGCTGCTCAGCAGGCGGCCATGGAAGGTACGGACGCCGAGGCCATCGGTGGTGGTGCCTTCGGGAAATATCAGCAGGTGATGACCCTGCTGCAGATGGCGGGTGAGCTGCTGGCCGACCTGGCTGCTGTCGCCCGAGCCACGGCGGATGAACAGGGTGCCGGCCTTGTGCGCCAGCCAGCCGGCCAGCGGCCAGTCGCGCACCTCGGCCTTGGACAGGAAGGACAGCGGCTGCAGGGCGCCGAGTAGCGGAATATCCGTCCAGGACACATGGTTGGCGACCCACAGCATCGGCTGATCGGGCAACTCGCCTGCGACCCGTACGCGAAAGGGCAGGGCGCCGCCCAGACGGGCCAGGAACCAGCGCGTCAGGCGTTGCCGCAGGGGCATCAGATCATGCCGGACGACTCGCTCGCAAAGGCTGACGATGCCCGCCAGCAGCGTGCCGAAGAGGATCACCAGGGCCAGGTGAGCGAGGCGCAAGGACAGACGCAGTTTGGCCATCGAGGCCTCCGGTTGAAAGCGGGTGCCGGCATTATCCACGGGCAGCGCCGTTTCGCCATTATCGACAGCCATACTGTCTGGTTTCAGACGGCAGCCTTGAAGTGCCGGGCATAGCGCGGGCACAGCTCGTCGCGTTTGAGCAGGATGAACACGTCGGCGACCTGGAAATCCTTGTCCCAGCAGGGTTCGCCGCAGATCTTCGCACCCAGGCGCATGTAGGCCTTTAGCAGCGGCGGCATCTCGGCGATGACGTTGCCCGGCAGGTCCAGTTGCGGCAGCGGGTGCCTGGGCTCGGCGCGCAGGTGCTCGGTGCACAGGTAACGCTCGCGCAGACGCTGCATCACGGCATGCGCCTGGATGCCGCCGTCCTGCATGGAGATGCTGGCGCAGCCCATCAGGTAGCGGTAGCCGCCTTCGTTAAGCACCTCGGCCAGCTCACTCCAGAGCACGGCGATGGTGGCGCCGTTGCGGTAGGCGCTGTCGACGCAGGTGCGGCCAATTTCCAGCAGCGGGCCTTCCAGCCCGGCCAGGCCGTGCAGGGCGAATTCCTCTTCGCTGTAATAGCGGCCCAGGCCGGCGGCGGCCTGATGGTCGAGCAGACGGGTGGTGGCGACCAACTCGCCGCTGTTCATGTCACGCACGCCGATATGGCGGCAGTGAATGTCGTAGTCGTCCATGTCCAGACCCCGTTCGGCGCCGTTGAGCTTGGCGTCGAATTCCGCGCTGAATACGCGGTAGCGCAAGGCTTGCGCTTCACGCAGGGCGGCGGGGCCTTGCAGGCGTTCGGCCTGCAGTCGGCGAGCGTTTTGAGTCATGCCAGATCCTCCGTGTGCCGGCTGGGTGCTTGCAGCCGGTCGATCTTGTTGGGCAAGCTCAGGCTAGGTAGCGGCGGTGTCATCACCGTGACGCTTTTTTGATGCTTGTGTGACGGCGGCCCGAAGGCTGCCGTGAGGAGCGCTGCAATGCCCTGGTCGAGCCTGTTTCAGCCCATCGAGCGCCTGACTGCCGAAGCGGGGCTGGAGGATTGGTACGCGCGTCTGCTGACGCGCCTGGGCGGCACGCCGCAGCCCTTCGAGCTGGCGCTGGCCGGTGGCTTGCAGGCAGCAACGCCGGGGCTGGCCTTTCTCGCCGGTTACCAGGCCGCGCTGCGCATGCTCTGGCCGGCGGCGCCGTGGACGGCTGGCGCGCTGTGCGTGACGGAAAACCGCAGCACCCGCCCGGCGGACATGAGCACGCGCATCTATGGTTTGTACATCAGCGGGCGCAAGGATTTCGTCACCGCCGCCGAGTGTGCCGACTGGTTGCTGGTAGCCGCACGTGAGGACGGTGCCGACGAGCCGCCCCGGCTGGCCCTGGGCGTGGTGCGCCAGGGCGCGCCGGGGGTGCGTATCGAACCCTTGCCGGCACTGCCACTGATGCCCGATATCGGCCATGCGCGGCTGCATCTGGAGCAGGCGCAGAGCGAGCGTCTGGCCGGTGATGGCTGGGACGACTACGTCAAACCCTTCCGCACTCTGGAGGACGTGCACGTCCTTGCTGCCGTCGTTGCCTGGCAGTTCGGCGTGGGGCGTGAGTGCGCGTGGCCCGACACACTGCTGTTACGTCTGCAGGGGCTGCTGGCCGGTTGCGCCGAGGTCGCGCGGCAGGCGCCCAATGCCGCCACCACTCATCTGCTGTTGGCGGGGCTGTTCGCCGAGCAGCAGGCGCTGGCAGGCGAGTTGCACGCCGCCTTCAGCGCTGGCCCGGCGCACTGGGCCGAACTGTGGCAGCGTGACCAGGGCTTGCTGCGCATCGCCGAGGCAGCGCGCAGCAAGCGCCTGGAGAAGGCGCGGCGGATTGTCGCCGGCTGTTGATCCATATCAGTAACGGCTGGCGGCGGTGCGCATAAGGTTGCCTCGCGATTCACTAGCAGGCTGTTGAAAAACTACCTGCGTTGGCAATACTGCGTTAAAAACGGCCTCAAAATGCTCATTTACAGCACGTAAACTGCGCTTTTCGGCCGTTTTTGCCTTGTCTTGCCTGCCTCGCCTACGTTTTTCAAAGGCCTGCTAACGAGGTTTCCATGCGCCGCGAGCCCATCGTGCTGTTCGATAACGGCAGCCACCAATGCCTGATGTTCGATGACCTGGTCAGCGGCGAGGGCGTGCAATCCAACCAGTTCCTGATCACCGACAACGAACAGTATCTGCTGCTCGACCCCGGCGGTGACCTGACCTATACGCCGCTGTCGCTGGAGCTGTCCAAGCATATTCCGGTGCAGGATCTGACCTATATCTTCGCCTCGCACCAGGACCCGGACATCATTGCCTCGCTGGACAAGTGGCTGCTGCACACCCGCGCGCGGGTGATCTGCTCGAAACTGTGGGCGCGTTTTTTGCCGCACCTGACGGCCAATTACCTGGCGTTGAGCCGTGGCATCAATACCTATGACCGCATCATCGCGCTGCCTGATCGCGGCCAGAGCATCCCGTTGGGCAAATGCACGCTCAAGGCGGTCCCCGCGCACTTTCTGCACTCGGTCGGCAACTTCCAGGTCTATGACCCGGTGAGCAAGATTCTGTTCTCCGGTGACATGGGCGCCTCGCTGGTCGATGACGCCTCGCCGGTGCGTGACTTCGTCAATCACGTGCCCAACATGGAAGGTTTCCATCGTCGCTACATGGCCGGCAACAAGGCCTGTCGCCTGTGGGCGGCGATGGTGCGGCAGATGGATGTGGAAATGATCGTGCCGCAGCACGGCCGGCCCTTCGTTGGCCCGGAGATGATCAGCGCCTTCCTCTACTGGATCGAGAACCTGGAGTGTGGGCTCGACCTGATGGGGCCGGAGGATTACCAACTGCCCAAATGAAGATGGCAGATGGCCGTTTCGTCGCTTCAAGCGGTCATCATGGCCGTGCTAGGGTGCGCCTCGGTCATTAACAGAGGCCCATCATGCTCACTCCTTCTTTTCGTCGACTGAGCCTGGCGCTCGGTCTCAGCCTGCTCGCCAGCACCGCCCGAGCGGAATACTGGCCGCAGCCCGACTGGCAGAGCCTGCCCCGCGCCGAGAGCGTCGCGCTGGCCGAACTCGAACGGTATGCCTTCCCCGCGCGCGACAACGACGAACGCACGGGTGTGCGCACCGATGCCCTGCTGGTGATCCGCGATGGCCAGGTCGTCTACGAACACTACGCCGAACCGACCACGGCGCAGACCGCGCACCTGACCTGGTCGATGGCCAAGAGTCTGCTTGCCACCCTCCTTGGTGTGTCCTACGGCGAAGGGCGCTTCAAACTCGACGCGCCAGCCGCACAGTACTACCCGGCGATGGCCGAGCACCCGCAGATCAAGATCGGCCACCTGCTCAACTGGGCCTCGGGTCTGGACTGGCAGGAGGATTACGAGTACGCGCCGCTGAAGTCCTCGGTGGTGGCCATGCTCTACACCCGAGGCCGCGCCGATATGGCTGCCTTCACGGCTGCACATGCGGCCGGCGCTGCACCCGGTACGCGCTTTCGTTACTCCAGTGGCGACAGCAATGTGCTGGCGGCTGCGTTGCGTGGCATGGTCGGCGAGCAGGCCTATGCCGACTATCCCTGGACTGCACTGTTCGAGCCGCTGGGCATCACCAGCGCAACCCTCGAGCGCGATGCCAGTGGCACCTTTATCGCTTCATCCTATGCCTACCTGAGCGCCCGTGACCTGGCCCGTGTCGGCCTGCTGATTCAGCGCGGCGGCCGTTGGCAGCAGCGCCAGTTGCTGCCCGCTGCCTGGGTCGAGTTCGTCTCCACGCCGTTTGCCGGTTACCAGCCGCAGTTGGCCAAACCGGGCGATGCCGTACCCGGCGGGCACTGGTGGCTCAATGTCGAGCTGCCCGGCAGCACGCGGCCCTGGCCGGATGCACCGGCCGACACCATCGCCGCGCTGGGACATTGGGGGCAGGGCCTGTACGTGATGCCGCAGGAGAAGCTGGTGGTGGTGCGCTACGCCGATGACCGTGATGGCAGCTTCCAGCACAACGAATTGCTCAAGCGCGTGCGTGCGGCGTTCGCCGCGGAGGTGCAGCCATGATTCGTCGTCACCCGTTGCTCAGCGTATTGGCGCTGCTGCTGATTCTGCTGCTGGCCTGGGCCTGGCCGAACCGTGCGCATCTGGCGGCGTTTCCGGACATCATCGGCGCCTACACGGCCAAGGAATATTGCTCCTGCCGTTATGTCAGCGCTTATCCGGCAGCCTATTGCGAAGGCTATGTGCAGCAGTACGTGCCGATCAGCAGCCTGCTCGATGACGAGCGTGCCAAGCGCGTGACCGCCAGCGGGCTGGGACGTACTCACAGCGCTGTCTGGCTGGGCGAGCGGCAGGGCTGCCAGCTATTGCCGAATGACTAAGTCGTAGTCCGGATGAAATCCGGGAGTGTTTTACCACCATGCCCCGGATTTCGGGCTACGAGTGAGGAGGTACCGGGCTTTGCAACGCTGGCCACGGAGACTATCGTTGCCGCCTGGTCATCCGTTCTTCGAGTTCTTATGCGCCGTTCGCTTCTTGCTCTGCTGCTGGCTGTAGTCTTGCCCGTCCACGCCGACTGGTACCTGGACAACGAGTCTTCGCGGCTGTCGTTCATTTCCACCCACTCCGGCAGTCAGTCGGAGGTGCACCGCTTTCTCACCCTGCACGGGCAGATCGCCGCCGATGGCCGCGCGCGTCTGCGCGTCGACCTGGACTCCGTGAGCACCGGTATCGCGCTGCGTGACGAGCGCCTGCGCGCCATGCTGTTCGACACCGCGCGTTTGCCCGAGGCGCGCATCAGTGCCCAGGTCAACCTGGCGCAATTCACCGACCTGGCGCCCGGTGCCCAACTGGAGCTACGCCTGCCCCTGCAACTGACCCTCAACGAGCGCAGTCGCGAGCTGCACAGCGAGTTGCTGGTCACGCGCCTGGATGACCGGCGCTTTCAGGTGGTGACCCTGGCGCCGCTGGTGCTGCACGCTGAAGACTTCGCCCTGGCCAGCGCTATCGAAGCGCTGCGCAAGCTCGCCGATCTGCCGGCCATCAGCCTGTCGGTGCCGGTGGGCGCCGTGCTGATCTTCACGGCGCGTTGAGCATGCGTGCGCGCGGGCGGATCTTTCCCTGGCGCGGCGCTAATCGCTTCGAACTGCTGCTGGATGGGCAAACCTTCTTCCCGCGCATGCTGGCGAGTATCGATGCTGCCCGGCAACAGGTGGAAGTCGAGCTCTACCTGATCGAGGATGGCCGTTGCAGCGAGCGACTGGCCGATGCCCTGTGCCGAGCCGCCGCGCGTGGCGTGGCCGTGCGCGGCCTGTTCGATGCCTACGGTGCGGCGGGGCTGAGCAGCCTGTTACGCGAGCGTCTGCAGGCTGCCGGCGTGCAGTTGCGTTGGTACAACCCGGTACGCTGGCGGCGCGGCTTGCGCAACTTCCACCGTGATCACCGCAAGCTGCTGCTGGTGGACCAGCGCCTGGCGTACGTCGGTGGCACCGGCTCTACCGACGAGTTCTGGCAGCCGGATGAGGCTCGCAGCCCCTGGCATGAGGTCATGGTGGAAATCGAGGGGCCACTGGTCGGCGACTGGCAGCAGTTATTCGAGCAACTCTGGCATACGCGTTTTTTCTGGCGCCCGAATCATCAGCCGATTGCGCTGAACCTGCCTGAGTGTCCGCCTGCCGGTGTGGGGCTGGGGCGTGTGGCCTATGCCGATGCAGCGCAGCATCGCGATATCCTGCTGTCCCTGCTGCGCGCGCTCAAGGGCGCCAGGCAACGCGTATGGCTGGCCACGCCTTACTTCCTGCCCACTTGGAAAATCCGTCGCGCCCTGCGACGCGCCGCAGCCCGTGGCGTCGAAGTGCGCCTGCTGCTGGCCGGGCGCCACACCGACCATCCGCCGGTACGTTTTGCCGGCCAGCGCTACTACCCAAAACTGCTCAGGGCGGGCGTGCGCATCTTCGAATACCAACCGCGCTTCTTACACCTGAAAATGGTGCTGGTGGACGACTGGGTCAGCGTTGGCTCCTGCAACTTCGACCACTGGAACCTGCGCTTCAACCTCGACGCCAACGTCGAGGCGCTCGACCCCGCATTCACTCAGGCGGTGGCGAGCAGTTTCATCGAGGATTTCCACTTGAGCCACGAAGTGACCCTGCAAGACTGGCACCGGCGCCCCTGGTGGCGCCGTGCGCAGCAGCGGCTGTGGGGCTGGCTGGATCGCCTGGCGGTGAATGTGCTGGACCGCTGGCGTTGAGACAGGCCCGCTCGGAACGCTGAGCGGGCCTGATGGCCTTTAGCCGAGGAAGTAGAACGCACCACTGATGACGATGCCCGAGTACAGCAGCATGATCAGGCAGTAGCCCATGATGTCGCGGGCGCCGAGGCCAACGATGCCGAGCAGCGGCAGTGCCCAGAACGGCTGGATCATGTTGGTCTAGGCGTCACCCCAGGCAATGGCCATGGCGGTGACGGTCGGCGAAACGCCCAGGGCCTGCGCGGCTGGCAGCATGATCGGCCCTTGCACGGCCCACTGGCCACCACCGGACGGCACGAACACGTTGACCACGCCAGCGCTGAGGAAGGCCAGCAGCGGGAAGGTGTCGGCCGATGACCAGGAAATGAACGCCTCGGTGATCTGCCGGCCGAGGGAGATTCCATCGGCGTTGGCACCCATCATCATGCCCATGATCCCGGCGTAGAAGGGGATCAGCAGGACGATGCCGCCGATGCCGCGCACGCTCTCGTCCACCGCGCGCATGTAGCGCTCCGGGGTGCCGTGCATCAGCAGGCCGCTGAACAGGAAGATGGCGATGACCACGTCCAGACCAAGGACGAAGCCCTTGGTGGCGAAGTGGTTGAACAGATAGATACCCGCCATCGCCACCAGTGCCAGACCAAGGATACGGCTATCGTCCAGGCGCTGTGCCGGAGTTTCACGGGCCGGCAGTTCGGCGCGTGACTCCACCAGCTTTGCGGCGTCGGCCACCTTGGCACCCTGGCGCGGATGCATGGCGCGGTTGAGCAGCGGCAGGCCGATGAACAGCAGCGCCACGATGGTCATGTTCAGGGTGCTGAACAGGGTCTCGCTGATACTCACGGGCTCGGTCAGTACGCCTGCAGTGATGCGTGCCAGGTCCGGGCGCCGGAGGCCATCGACAGCGGAATCGAGCCGGCCAGACCGCCGTGCCAGACCAGGAAGCCCGAGTAGGCCGAGGCCACCAGCAGCGGGTAGTCGACACCATCGACCTTGCGTGCCAGGGCGCGGGCGAACACCGCGCCGATCACCAGGCCAAAACCCCAGTTGACCCAGCAGCCGACCAGTGCCACCAGGGTGACCATGATGATGGCCTGGCCCGGTGTGCGCGCCATGCCTGCCAGACGGTCGAGTTGGCGGTTGATGATCGGTGCGCTGGCCAGGGCATGGCCGGTGACGAAAATCAGCGCCATCTGCATGGCAAAACCGAGCAGCGTCCAGAAACCGCCGCTCCAGTGTTGCACCATGGCCGGTAGGGACTGACCGGTGGAGAGGATGCCGGCGAGCAGTACGCCCAGGGTTAGCAAGGCGGAGAACACGAAGGGTGAGGGCAGGTACTTCTGTACCAGGCTCACGCTCATGCGGGTTAGGGTGTTGAACATGGGGGTGATGCCCAATGCCGATCAGATAAGCTTGCCAAAGCGGTCTTTCGTAGGAGCCCCGCCCCGGGGCGAAGCTTTTCAATCGCGTATCGCCCTGGTTCGCGGCGGGGCGCCGCTCCTACCCATTGGCAGCGTCGACGCTTAACTGACAGACATTAGGGGGATGCCTCTTTTTTATGGTTGTGTAAGGGCTTTAACCAGGCATTCAGAGTTGGCTACGCCTGGGTGTTGCAGTGGATATGACGAAGCTCGGCCGAGACCGATCTGTTTGCGTAGCCCGGATGCAATCCGGGAGATCCATGTCAGGTTTCCCCGGATTCCATCCGGGCTACGGTGTTATGGGCGGATGTGCCTTATCGATCCACCAAGGCGGTGGATCGATAAGGCCCGATCCCCCCTACGGGTCAACGCTCGATGGCCAGTGCCACGCCCTGGCCGCCACCGATGCACAGGGTCGCCAGCCCCTTCTTGGCATCGCGGCGGATCATCTCGTGCAGCAGGGTCACCAGCACGCGGCAGCCCGAGGCGCCGATGGGGTGGCCGAGGGCGATGGCACCGCCGTTGACGTTGACCTTCTCAGCATCCCAACCCAGCTCCTGGCCCACCGACAGCGCCTGGGCGGCGAAGGCTTCGTTGGCTTCGATCAGGTCCAGGTCGGCCAGGCTCCAGCCGGCCTTGTCCAGGCAGCGACGGGTGGCCGACACCGGGGCGATACCCATGATCGCTGGGTCGACGCCGGCATTGGCGTAGCCGGCAATCTTCGCCAGCACCGGCAGACCGAGCGCTTGCGCCTTGCTCGCGCTCATTAGCAGCACGGCAGCGGCGCCGTCGTTGAGGCTGGAGGCGTTGCCGGCGGTGACGCTGCCGTCCTTCTTGAACGCCGGCTTCAGCTTGGCCAGGGATTCGGCGGTGGTGCCGGCGCGTGGCTGCTCGTCACGGGCGAAGGCGATGGGGTCGCCCTTGCGCTGCGGGATCAGCACCGGGGTGATCTCGGCATCGAAGCGACCGGCCTCGATGGCCGCCACGGCTTTCTGTTGCGAAGCAGCGGCGAAGGCGTCCTGGGCTTCACGGCTGATGCCGTATTTCTCCACCAGATTCTCGGCAGTGATGCCCATGTGGTAGTCGTTGAAGGCGTCCCACAGGCCGTCGACGATCATGCTGTCGAGCATCTGCGCGTGGCCCATGCGCAGGCCCGTGCGGGCTTTCGGCAGCACGTAGGGCGCCAGGCTCATGTTCTCCATGCCGCCGGCGATGATCACGTCGGCATCGCCGCAGCGGATGGCCTGGGCGGCCAGGTGCAGGGCCTTGAGGCCCGAACCACAGACCTTGTTCAGGGTCATGGCCGGTACGGCATGGGGCAGGCCGGCACGAATGGCGGCCTGGCGTGCGGGGTTCTGACCGCTGCCTGCAGTGAGTACCTGGCCGAGAATGACTTCATCGACCTGGGCAGCGTCGAGGCCGGTCTGCTCCAGCAGGCGCTTGATGACTATGGCGCCGAGTTCCGGCGCGGGAATATCGGCCAGGCTGCCCTGGAAGCTGCCGATGGCGGTGCGGGTGGCGGCGACGATGACGACGTCTTGCATGGGAAATCCTCTGGGTGCGGTAGGACAGAACGCTTCGCGGATGAATCCGCTCCTACAGGGAGTGCAGCAGATAACACCAAATAAAAACACCCCGCAAAACGCCAGGCGTGGTGGCGTTCTGCAGGGCGGTAGACAACCTAGAACTGCATTTCCGGTACGTGTTCGGGAACGATCAGCTTGCCGGCGGTCTTGGCGACGATTTCCTCGACGCTCACACCCGGTGCGCGTTCGCGCAGGACGAAGGCGTTGTCTTCGATCTCCAGGTAGGCCAGGTCGGTCAGCACCTTGCGAATGCAGCCTGAGCCGGTCAGCGGCAGGCTGCAATGCTCCAGCAGCTTGGACTCGCCATCCTTCGAGGCGTGGGTCATGGTGACGATGATGTTGTCGGCACCGGCCACCAGATCCATGGCGCCGCCCATGCCCTTGACCAGCTTGCCGGGGATCATCCATGAGGCGATGTTGCCGCGTACATCCACCTCGAAGGCGCCGAGTACGGTCAGGTCGACGTGACCGCCACGGATCATGGCGAAGGACTGCGACGAGTCGAAAATCGCCGCGCCCTTGATCGCGGTGACGGTCTGCTTGCCGGCGTTGATCATGTCGGCGTCCACTTCCTCTTCGGTGGGGAAGGCGCCCATGCCGAGCAGGCCGTTCTCCGACTGCAGCATCACGGCCATGCCCTCGGGCACGTAGTTGGCTACCAGGGTGGGGATGCCAATGCCGAGGTTGACGTAGAAGCCGTCCTGCAGCTCGCGGGCGACGCGCTGGGCCATTTGTTCACGGGTAAGAGCCATGGTCTTTCTCCTCAGGCGCGCAGGGTGCGTTTTTCGATGCGTTTCTCGAAGCTGCCGCAGATCAGCCGGTCGACGTAGATGCCGGGGGTGTGAATCTGCGTGGGGTCGAGTTCGCCGGGCTCGACGATCTCTTCGACCTCGACCACGGTGATGCGCCCGGCGGTGGCGACCACCGGGTTGAAGTTCTGCGCGGTGTGGCGGTAGACCACGTTACCGAAGTGGTCGGCCTTCCAGCCTTTGACGATGGCGAAGTCGCCGGTGATGGCCGGTTCGAGGATGTAGTGGCGGCCATTGATCTCGCGCGCTTCCTTGCCTTCGGCGACCGGGGTGCCGTAGCCGGTAGCGGTGAAGAACGCGGGGATGCCGGCGCCGCCAGCGCGCAGCTTCTCGGCCAGGGTGCCTTGTGGGGTTAGTTCGACTTCCAGCTCGCCGGAGAGCAGTTGCTGCTCGAACAGGGCGTTCTCGCCGACATAGGAGGCGATCATCTTGCGGATCTGCCGGTCTTCCAGCAGCACGCCGAGGCCGAAACCGTCGACGCCGCAGTTGTTGGACACCACGGTCAGATCGCGCACGCCACGGCGGCGGATCTCGGCGATCAGGTTCTCGGGGATGCCGCACAGGCCGAAACCGCCGGCCAGTACGGTCATACCGTCCTGCAGGCCGTCCAGGGCTTCTGCGTAGCTGCCGACGCGTTTGTCGAGTCCGCTCATTAGAGGCTGCCTCTTTTGTTGTTATCTAGGGGTGGACCAAGCTTCTGCGCTATGGGCTTATTTGTTAAGTTTGTTTTTCCTCTTTATTGATCAGGTAAATAAATCAATGACCGTCAAGCAGCTACGCGCCTTTCTCGCCGTGGCGCAGAGCCTGAGCTTCGCCCAGGCCTGCGAGCGCCTGCATCTGTCGCAGCCAGCACTGAGCCTGGCGATCAAGAACCTGGAGCAATCGCTCGGCGGTCAATTGCTGGTGCGCACCACCCGCAGCGTGGCGCTGACGCCCGAGGGCGAGACGCTGTTGCCGATTGCCGTGCGCCTGCTGGCCGACTGGGACAACGCCGAGGACCTGCTGCGTCAGCACTTCACCCTGCAGATGGGCAAGGTGGCGGTAGCGGCCATGCCGTCGTTCGCCGGCAACCGTCTGCCGGCGGCGCTGCGCGCCTTCCGCGATGCCTACCCACGAGTCAACGTGGCGGTGCACGACGTGATCAACGAACAGGTAATGGAGATGGTGCGCGACGGTCGCGTCGAGCTGGGCATCGCCTTCGAACCAACGACACTGGATGGCTTGCAGTTCACACCTCTGTACGAGGACCGTTTCGTCGCCGTGGTGCCGGTCGCCAGCGAGTTGGCCGAACAGTCCGCGCTGACCTGGGCACAGCTGCTGGAACAACCCTTTATCACCCTGCAGCGGCCCTCGGCGGTGCGTTTGCTACTGGAAGACAGCGTGACCGCCAGCCACGGCAAGCTACCGGTGGCGTTCGAGAGCCATCAGTTGGTCACGGTCGGGCGCATGGTCGCCGAGGGTCTCGGCGTCAGCGCCGTGCCGCAGCTGTGCAGGCAACAGATGGAAGAACTCGGCGCGCGCTGCCTGCCGCTGAGCGAGCCGCAGGTATCGCGCCGCATCGGCTTGCTGCACCAGGCTAGGCATCAGCTGTCCAGCGCGGCGCAGGCGTTGAGTGAGGTGCTGCTGCATCAGGCCGGGCAGTAGGGCGGGTGAAACCCGCCGCCTGCGTTGTGGCGGGTTGCACCCGCCCTACGAGCCTAGAGCTGAATCAGGTCTGCCGGGGTGTCGATGTCCTGCAGTACGCCAGGATCGTTCAGCTCGACGATACGCACAGCGCTGGGGTTCTGCTGCAGCACCTGCTTGGCCCCGGTATCGCCGCTCAGCGTCGTGAGCTGTGGCCATAAATCGCGGCCGAACAGTACCGGATGACCACGCTTGCCCTGATAGCTGGGCAGCACGATGTTGTTCGCGCTGGAGTGGGCGATCAGGGTTTCCAGGCTGTCCCGATGTATCGACGGCATATCGGCTAGAAAGATCGCCACGGCATCAGCGTTGGATTCGGCCAGTAGACGCTCGGCACCTGCCGCCAGGCTGTGGCCCATGCCCTGGGCTGTTAGCGGATGCTGGACGAGCTTGATGCTGACGGATAATCCCAGCTCCGCGATGGACTCGTCCGGGCGCAATACCAGCCAGATTTCTTCGAGCATTGAACAGGGCAGTTCCAGGCTGGCGGTGAGCAATGAGCGCCCGTCGCTGAGTGTTAGCCGGCGTTTGTCGCCGCCGAAGCGGCGGCTGTAACCGGCCGCCAGCATCAGCGCTGCGACTCTGTGGGTTGGGCGCTCGCTGACCATGTTCAGCCGGCCAGCCCGGCTGCTTTGGCGCGGGCGGCGTGCAGTTTCTTGTAGCTGTCGATCAGGCGCAGGTGCTTGTCCAGGCCTTCGAGTTTCATGCTGGTCGGGGTCAGGCCATGGAAGCGCACGCTGCCGTTTACCGAGCCAATCACTGCATCCATGCGCTCGTTGCCGAACATGCGGCGCAGGTTGTGCTCGTAGTTGGCCAGCTCCAGCTCGTCGTCCAGCTGGATCTCCAGCACGGCGTTGACCGCCTGGTAGAACAGGCCGCGCTCGACGGTGTTGTCGTTGTACTGCAGGAAGGCCTCGACCAGTTCCTTGGCGTCGTCGTATTTCTTCAGCGCCAGGTTGATCAACAGCTTCAGCTCGAGAATGGTCAACTGGCCCCACACCGTGTTGTCGTCGAACTCGATGCCGATCAGCGTGGTGATGTCGGTGTAGTCGTCGACCTCGGCGTTGTTGAGGTTGCGCAGCAGCGATTTCAGCTCACGGTCGCTCAGGGCGTGCAGGTTGAGGATGTCCTTGCGAAACAGCAGCGCCTTGTTGGTGTTGTCCCAGATCAGATCCTCGACCGGGTAGATCTCCGAGTAGCCCGGCACCAGGATGCGGCAGGCGTTGGCGCCAAGGTCGTCGTAGGTGGCGACGTAGACCTCCTTGCCCATGTCCTCGAGGATGCCGAGCAGGGTCGCGGCTTCCTGCTCGTTGGAGTCTGCCCCCTGGCCGGAGAAGTCCCACTCGACGAATTCGAAGTCCGGCGTGGCGCCGAAGAAGCGCCACGACACCACGCCGCTGGAGTCGATGAAGTGCTCGACGAAGTTGTTCGGCTCAGTCAGCGCCAGACTGTCGAAGGTCGGTTGTGGCAGGTCGTTGAGGCCCTCGAAGCTGCGGCCTTGCAGCAGTTCGGTGAGGCTGCGCTCCAACGCCACTTCCAGGCTCGGGTGGGCGCCGAAGGAGGCGAACACGCCGCCGGTGCGCGGGTTCATCAGGGTCACGCACATCACCGGGAATTCACCACCCAGCGAAGCGTCCTTCACCAGCACCGGGAAGCCTTGCTCCTCCAGACCTTTAATACCGGCGACGATGCCTGGGTACTTGGCCAGTACCTCCTGCGGCACGTCCGGCAGGCACAGTTCGTTCTCCAGAATCTCGCGTTTGACCGCGCGCTCGAAGATTTCCGACAGGCATTGCACCTGCGCCTCGGCCAGGGTGTTGCCGGCGCTCATGCCGTTGGACAGGTACAGGTTCTCGATCAGGTTGGACGGGAAGTACACCGTCTGGCCATCGCTCTGGCGCACGAAGGGCAGCGAGCAGATGCCGCGCGCGGTGTTGCCCGAATTGGTGTCGTACAGGTGCGAGCCACGCAGCTCGCCGTCCGGGTTGTAGATGGCCAGGCAGTGCTCGTCGAGGATTTCCTCGGGCAGCGCATCCTTCGGGCCCGGCTTGAACCAGCGCTCGTTGGGGTAATGGACGAACTCGGCGTTGGCGATGTCCTCGCCCCAGAACTGGTCGTTGTAGAAAAAGTTGCAGTTCAGCCGCTCGATGAACTCGCCCAGCGCCGAGGCCAGTGCGCTTTCCTTGGTCGATCCCTTGCCGTTGGTGAAGCACAGGTTCGACTGCGCGTCGCGAATGTGCAGCGACCAGACGTTGGGCACGATATTGCGCCAGGAGGCGATCTCGATCTTCATCCCAAGATCCGCGAGGATGCCCGACATGTTGGCGATGGTCTGCTCCAGTGGCAGGTCCTTGCCCGGGATGTAGGTGGTGGTGTCGGACACCGGCATCAGCAGCGCCTGGGCATCGGCGTCGAGGTTTTCCACTTCCTCGATGATGAACTCGGGGCCCTGCTGCACCACCTTCTTCACCGTGCAGCGGTCGATGGAGCGCAGGATGCCCTGGCGGTCCTTCTCGGAAATGTCTGCGGGCAACTCGACCTGAATCTTGAAAATCTGCGCGTAGCGGTTCTCCGGGTCGACGATATTGTTCTGCGACAGGCGGATGTTCTCGGTGGGAATGTCGCGCGTCTGGCAGTACAGCTTGACGAAGTACGCCGCGCACAGCGCCGAGGAGGCCAGGAAATAGTCGAACGGCCCCGGCGCCGAGCCATCGCCCTTGTAGCGGATCGGCTGATCGGCGATCACCGTGAAGTCATCGAACTTGGCTTCGAGGCGAAGGTTGTCGAGAAAGTTGACCTTGATTTCCATGGAGCGGCACCGGCAAGCAAAACGAAATGGCCGCCATTATCCGGGTTTTCGGCGGCCTGTCTTGCTCGGTGGTTGCTGATGAAAGCGCGTCGGACCGGCGGCGAGCGCGACGCCGGCCCGAGCGATGCCTCAGCTGTCGAGTTCGGCGGGGTTACTGGTGCCAATGGAGGTGTAGCTCGGCCATTGCCGCAGCAGGGTTTCGACGAACTGTTCGGCTGCCGGCGACAGCGAAGAGCCGCGGCGGCGTACCAGGCCCAGGGTACGACTGATCACCGGGTCGACCAGCGGCCGGCTGACCAGGATCGGATGATCCTCGGCCGGCATCGCCAGGCTGGGGAGGGCAGCGATGCCCAGGCCGGCCTCGACCATGCCGAGTGAGGTCGACAGGTGTTGCACCTCGTAGAACCAGCTTGGGCGCCAGTCGAGATGGGCCAGGCCGTGGTCGAGCAGTACGCGGTTGCCACTGAGACGGCCGACGCCAATCAGGCGGTAGTCGCTCAGTTCGCGCCAGGCCACTTCAGAGCGTTTGGCCAGGGGATGATCGCGCCGGCAGGCGAGCACGAAGGGCTCGTTGACCAGCGGCGTGAACTCCGGATGGATCTATCGAGGGCGCCCGATGGGGCTATAGAAATCTGCCAGATAGGCGCGCAGATCACTGAGATCCAAGCACTGGTCGATGCTGCGCAGGAGGTGTTGGGCCGGGACGTGATCTTCCAGATTGAACGAGTAGAACAGGCGCTGCTGTCCTCCCGGTAACTGCCCCATCATGCTGTTCGCCCCCGCGCTCGCTGACAGGGCAATTCTGCCGAAGGCATGGGGAAGCAGCTACTTTTTCAACAGAATCGGCCAAAAGCGGTCATTTGACTGGGAATGGGGCAGGGCTGAAAGATTATGCTCTCAGCCCCATAAATACCGATCAGACAGTAACTACGATCTTGCCGAACCGTGCAGGAATTCTAATGAGTTGGGGGCTTGTCGCTTCGGCGTCAGGCCCCGCTTATATGGAGTGAAAAGCTGTGAGCAACGTAACTGAATCGTAAGCGTCCGCCGAACTCACCTTGCGTGATTCAGGCAGGTGCCCACTGATGCGGCAGCAATTGGCCAATCTCGCTCGCCCGCTGCGTAGCGACCCGGCAAACAACCCGTTCGAGCGCCCCAGCGCCCATGGCCGGATCTGATTCTCGACCTGGTTGTTGTCGATGGGATCAGCTCCATCTTCCAGGTAGCGCGTCAGCGCTACCCAGCGTTTGAGGCTGTAATCCAAGGCTTTTGCTGTTGCTGATCCGTTGGGCACCCGATCACGCTGGGCCAGCATCCAGTTATGCAGCGTGTCGAGGATCGGTGAGGCCTTTTCCTGCCGTATTCACCAGCAATCTTCATCGCTCATGTTCCGTGCCTGCCGTTCGATTGCGGATTCCACGCCATCCGGCCACCTGTTCCACGGCCATCCGGCCGGGCAGTCGGAGCGCAGCGACGCAGGGGGCATTGTTAGTCTGAGGTGCCCGGTGTCGTCAATTTCTTCGTCTGTTTGCGCATCGACTCACCCTTGAGGTTGATCCGATAAGCGTTGTGCACCAAGCGGTCGAGGATGGCGTCGGCCAGAGTCGGATCGGATCACCGATCAGTTCGTGCCAGTTGTCCACCGGCATTTGGCTGGTCACGATGGTCGAGCGCTGGCCGTAGCGATCATCCAGTAGCTCCAGCATGTCGCGACGCTGCTTGGCGGTGAGCGGGGCCAGGCCCTAGTCATCGAGGATTAGCAGCCTGTTGAAATTCGCCTACGGCCTATCTGACTTTGCCGTGTAAGGTTTACGATATCGGCTCCAATCTGCCGGGAACCCCGATTTCCATGCGTGGCCCCTATGTCTTATACCGAACTCAGCGTTGAAGAGCGCGCCACCATTCAAATCGGTCGTACCCAAGGCTTCAGCCAGCGCAGGATTGCCTGCTTGATCAACCGATCCCCTTCGATCATCAGCCGTGAGCTGCGCCGTAACCGAGGTGCTTGCGGTGGCTACTCGGTCCGCCTGGCCCAGCAGCAAATGCAGGCCCGCCGCCAGGTTTGTCGACCGATGCGAAAACTGTTGCCGGGTAGCGAGCGCTTCGAACTGGTGACCCATATGCTGCGTGAGCGTTTGTCTCCCGAGCAGATTGCCGGCAAGCTGCGCAGCATGAACATACCCAACCTGCGAGATGCCTACGTCTGTCGCGAGACGATCTACAACGCGATCTATGCCCTGCCAGTGGGTGAGCTGCGTAAGGAGCTGATCATCTGTCTGCGCCAAGGCAAGACGACGCGCAGGCCGCGCTCAATAGCATGCCGCTGGAGATGCGCAAGAGCATGACTTACGACCAGGGCCGGGAGATGGCGCGACACGCCGAGATCACCCAAAGAACCGGCGTGGCGATCTATTTCTGCGACCCGCACAGCCCCTGGCAGCGCGGCAGCAACGAAAACATCAACGGCCTGATTCGCCAGTACCTGCCCAAGGGCACAGACCTGTCGGTACATAGCCAGGAGGAGCTGGACGCCATTGCGCTGCAACTGAACATGCGACCGCGTAAGCGCTTCGACTTCAAATGCCCCATCGAGGTGATGGGAGAGATCATGCAAAATGCCATGGCAATGCGGCATGATGCTCCGGCTTCAATTCAATAACCGTGTTGCACTCAGCTCCTGCAACCGCCAAATTTTCGGCCGACTGGATTGTGCAACTGACACCGACGCAGCGGATCAGCAACATGAACGAGGTATTAAAGGCCATTGAAGCGGCTAAAACTCCCGATGAGGTATTGGCCAGTAAGGTGTTTGACTTCGACAGCAAGCAGTTGATGGCCCTGCTCGATGGTGTGATCTATGGGAGACGTTTTGCGAGGTACGTGCTGTTGCGTTTGGAATATTTGCTGGCCAGTCATGCCGCACCATTGAACTTACCCGACGAAATCAGCGTTGAGCACATTCTGCCGCAGACGCCGGGGAAAGCCAGCCAATGGCTCAAGGATTTCACCGATGATCAGCGTGAGGCGTGGCTTCACCGGTTGGGAAACCTGATGCTTCTGTCACGACGGAAGAATACCTCGCTGGGCAACCTGGACTTCGCTGACAAGCGTGTGCGTTACTTTGAAGATCGTGTTGAAAGCCTGCCGAATTCCCAGCGCCTCTTGGTTTTAGGTGCTTTCGCACTGGGTGATCTGGAGGTGCGGCACAACGATTTGCTGGAACGTCTGGCAGGGTCTTTTGGGGTAACTCCATGACATATCGGCTGAATCTCGGCGACGAAAACCTCGCGCGGTTATTTGATGCCGGATGCCTGAAACCAACCATTAAGCAGCACTTAATGGTTCAGGCCGAGAGTTGACGCCCATGGCCACGAAGAAAACCGCCAAAACCACACCCAGCTGGAGCGACGTCAAAACCAAACTGGCCGGCTTCGACCGCGCTGGGCTGCTCGGGCTGGTGCAAGACCTGTACGCCGCCAGCAAGGACAACAAGGCCTTTTTGCACGCGCGCTTCGGGCTGGGCGATGACCCGCTGGAGCCCTACAAGACCATCATCACGCAGTGGATCAACCCGTCCGACTATCGCAAGCCGATGTCGGTAGCCAAGGCCAAAAAAGCCATCAGCGATTACAAAAAGGCACTGGGCCAGCCCGAAGGCTTGGCGGAACTCTCGGTGTTCTACTGCGAAGAAGTGTTCGACTTTCTGGCCGGTTGCGGCATGGACGACGAGGGCTTTTACGATGCGCTGGTGCGGATGTTCGAGCAGGCGCTGAAATATGTGCTGGCCTTGCCCGCTGCACAGCAGTCCGCGTTCCTCGCCCGGCTGGATCGGGTGCGCCAACTGGGGCAGAACGTTGGCTGGGGCGTCGGCGATGACTTCGACCATTTCTGGTCGGAAGCCGGGTTGGCGGGTGACGAATGACAAAGGCGGAGAAAACGGTGCTGGGCACTTGGCGCATCACCGGCATGGAAGTCTGGGATGCTGACTACTTTGACATGGAGGCCCCTGCCCACATCACCATCCGTAGCGACCTGACGGGCGAATTTCAGTTCGGTTTGGTACAGGGCGATCTTGATGCCCGAGTCAGTGCGGCCGATGGCGTGGCGCGCGTGGAGTTTTCCTGGTCAGGTGCTGATGAGAACGACCCGATGAACGGGCGCGGCTGGATGGACGTGACAGCGGATCAGGCAGAAGGCCGGATTTTCATTCATTTGGGCGATGACTCGGGCTTCACGGCGGTTCGGCAAGATGCCTAAGGCCTGTTGCCGTTTTACATGGGCAACCATAGGAAGGCGTAGGCCATGGCCACCACGCTCTCGTAATTTCTCTTGAGCTTGTCGAATCGAGAGGCCACCGCCCGGTAGTGCTTCAGCCGGGCGAAAGCGTTTTCCACCAGGTGGCGATTGCGGTACAGGCCTCTGTCCAGATTCGCGTTGCCTTTCACAGAGTTACGCTTCCTCGGGATCACGGCCTTGGCCCCTTGTCGCTCAACTTGCTCTCGGATTCTCTCGCTGTCATAGCCCTTATTCCAGTTACCAAACGCCTTGGGCAGGTCTCTCCAGGGACATCCCGTGCGCATGCGGTACAGCATGCCCTCCACGGTCATTCGTAGATCACGCTTGTTGTAGATGGCCTTGTGCAGGAGAATTTCCCGCAGCTTCGACCAATGCTCGTCGTTGAGTAGTAATCGGGGCATTGCAAGCTCGTATCGATGTCGGGTCAGAGCTTCAACGATACGAGCTTGCTCTTATAAATCAATTGGTTAGCGCGAAACGGCAACAGGCCCTAAGTGCTTCACCGGCGAGGATCTCGTCAATAATTTATTCATCGCTGCGATCACCTGTGCGGATTCCACGCCATTCGGACACTCAGCCCACGCTGATCCGGACACCTGTTCCACGATCATTCGGACAGGCAGCCGGAGCGCAGCGACGCAGGGGTTGAATTGTTAGTCTGAGGTGCCCGGTGTCGTCAATTTCTTCGTCTGTTTGCGCATCGATTCGCCCTTGAGGTTGATCCGGTAGGCGTTGTGCACCAGGCGGTCGAGGATGGCGTCGGCCAGAGTCGGATCACCGATCAGTTCGTGCCAGTTGTCCACGGGCATTTGGCTGGTCACGAGGGTTGAGCGCTGGCCGTAGCGGTCGTCGGTTGAGGCGCTCCAGCATGTCACGGCGCTGTTCAACGGTGAACGGGGCCAGACCCCACCCGCGCCTTCTTCCACTCGGCATACACGTAGGGCTGCTCCGGCAGTGGGCGCAGCGCTGGACGATCCAGGGCTTCGAAGGCCGAGTACCGGGAGCCCGGCAGCTTGCGAAACGGTCGTCGATTGAGCCGCTTCAGCAATAAGGCGATGGCGCTGTTGAGTTCGTCCAGGGAGAAGAACTGGCGGTTCCTCAGCGCGGCGAGGATCCAGCGCTCGACCACCTGCACGCCGACCTCGGCCTTAGCCTTGTCGCGCGGCTTACGCGCCCGCGCCGGCACCACCGCCACGCCATAGTGCTCGGCCAGATCGCGGTAGCTCGGGTTGATGTCCGGCTCGTAGCGATGGCTCTTACTCACCGCGCTACGCAGGTTGTCCGGCACCACGATCTCCGGCACGCCGCCGAGGAAGGCGAAGCAGCAGGCATGGGAGCCCAGCCAGTCAGGTAGCGCAACCCATCCAGCAGCTTGCGTTGCAGTGCGTGCTTGGGCGCGGCCATGGCGCGCGCCGGATCGCCGCCCAGCTCCTGGGCCACCGACGTCCGGTCTGCTTGCACGACGAGTTCCCCCAGTACACCGGCATGTTCGTACTGACCGGCCAGCACATAGAGCAGCGGTGCCCAGAGAGCCGGATAGTCGCTGAGCCAGTCCAGGACGTGGCGGTCGAGCAGTTGGCGATAGAGCAAGCCTGTTGCGGCGCTGTGCAGGCGGTATTCGCGGTCGTCACGGTAGCGAAATCGGTACGCCTGGTGCAGCGGGCCATGCCACGGATGCCAAGTACTGCCGTCGGCCAGTTCGACGTGTAGATCGACGGCGATCTTGCCAATATCGTGGAGCAGCGCAGCATAGGCAACTGCGGCGGTCCAGGCTTCGGACTGCGCCGCCTGGTCTTCGGGACTGGCACCGATGGGCAGCAGATTGTCCTTGGGCGCATTGGTGGCCATTGGATTGTGGCTGCTCAATCCTCTGTTTCAGGTATTGGCCCGAGCCAAAGCGCGCGAGGTCATGACTGCCGCTGCGTTGCTGGTGTGCTGCTGTCGGAAGCCGACGCAGTGATCGAGGAAGTGCGCAAACGCGACGCCGAACGTTTTGCCTTGGAAACAGCAGGCGGCCTGTTTGCCGGGCGAGCGCTGGTACTGGGGAGTATTGAACGCATTGATCCGCCGAACCATGAAGCGCGGGATGCTCAGTGAGCATCAATCACAGGATCGGTTCACCTGCGCTCCAGAGCAGAAAACTGGCTACTCAGCCACGTGTGAAGCTGAGAAACCGCAGGGCTGATCTGCTTGCGATGCGGGCACACCAGACTCAACGGTGACGCTTCGCCAGGATAATCCGGCAGCAGCACAAGCAGACGCTCTGCGGCGATATCTGCACTGACATCCAGCCAGGATTTGTAGGCGATACCTTCACCCTCCAATGACCAGCGCCGCACGACATCGGCGTCATCGCTGAACAACGGTCCCGAAACCTGCACGGTTTGCCCGCCCAGGTTCCACTTGTCGTAGACCCGGCCATTTTGCAGATAGAGCAGGCAGGCATGCTTGCTCAAGTCATCCGGTGTTTGGGGAGAACCGCAGCGTTGCACATACTCCGGCGAGGCAACCAGCACCCGCTGGTTCCGAGGTGCAAGCGGCAGTGCCACGTAGTTGGCGTCTTCATTTGGACCGTAGCGAATCGCCACGTCCACCGGGTCGCGAAACAGATTGGCCATCTGGTCCGACAGGAAAAAACGCAACGTCAATTGAGGATGCTGACGGCGGAACAGCGTCAGCCACGGCAGCAGTATGTTGCGCCCCAGATCGGACGGCGCTGTCACTTGCAGCACGCCCCGCAGCGTGGTGTTCTCACCCCGCAGGTTTTCCTTGCCTTGCTGCAGGGTCTCTAGCACTGAGTGGGCGGTGGGCAGATATTGCTCGCCCTCAGCAGTCAATCGCAGGCTGCGCGTCGTACGGGCGAATAGGCGCACGTCCAGTTCGCGCTCCAGACGTTTGATGGCGGCAGCGACCTGACCAGGCAGCAGATCAGCCTCCAGCGCCGCTGCGGTGAAACTGCCCAGCGCGGCGCTGCGGATGAATAAACCAAGATCATCGATGCGGATCATTTTCACTCCTGAAGTGAAAGTGTTGGCGCATTCTGCTTGTTTTTCTTTGTCCATGGGAAGTCGAAGATTGCCGCAAGTGAATGCATCAACCCTTCGACAGCGAGTCTCCATGAAAGCCATCAGCTTTACCCAGCACGCGTTGCCCATCGACAATCCACAAGCATTGATCGACATCAGTCTCCCGCGGCCCACGCCTGGCCCTCGGGATCTGCTGGTCGAAGTTCGAGCGGTATCAGTGAATCCGGTGGATACCAAGGTGCGCGCCGAAACTTTCACAAAAGAACCGAAAATTCTCGGCTGGGACGCCACAGGCATTGTCCGCGAGGTCGGCGCTGAAGTGACGCTGTTTCAGCCGGGCGATGAAGTGTTCTATGCCGGCTCGATTGCCCGCAGCGGCAGCTACAGCGAATTCCATTTGGTCGATGAGCGGATCGTTGGGCACAAGCCTCATTCATTGAGTGCCGCCGACGCGGCAGCGTTGCCATTGACCTCGATCACGGCCTGGGAATTGTTGTTTGACCGGCTCGGTATCGTCGAGGGTACGGGGGAGGGCAAGTGCCTGTTGATCACTGGAGCGGCTGGCGGCGTCGGTTCGATGCTGGTGCAACTGGCCCGAAAGTTGACCCGCCTTACCGTCATTGGTACCGCTTCACGCCAGGAAACCGCTGATTGGGTGCGGCAGTTGGGCGCGCATCACGTGATCGATCACAGCCAGCCACTGCTCGCACAGTTGCAAGCGCTCGGTGTGCCGGAGATCGACTATGTCGCCAGCCTAACCCACACCGAACAACACTTTGCACAACTGATCGACGTGCTCAAGCCACAGGGGCGTCTGGGTGTGATTGACGATCCCGAAACCCTCGATGTGATGCCGCTCAAGCGCAAGTCGCTGTCATTGCATTGGGAGCTGATGTTCACCCGCTCGCTGTACGAAACCCCGGACATGATTAATCAGCATCACCTGCTCAATCGGGTCAGCGCTCTGATTGACCAAGGTGTTCTGCAAACTACCGTGGGCGAGCACTTTGGTGCGATCAATGCGGCAAACATGCGTCGTGCCCATGCGCTGATCGAGAGCGGCAAGGCCCGGGGCAAGATCGTTCTCGAAGGTTTCTGATTTCACTCATCAGACGGGCTCGCCTGCGGGCCCGTTTAACCGCCTGCGGCATCACTTGCGGTTTTTAATGTTGGAGAGTTGACGATGAATACGTCCAGTAACGTGTTGGTATCAATTGCCGTACTCAAGGCCAAGGCAGGCAAAGAACAGGCATTGAAAGAAGAATTGCTGAAGCTGATAGAGCCGACCCGCGCAGAGCCGGGCAATCTCGATTATGTGTTGTTCGAGCAGCGTGACGAGCAGGGCACTTTCTACATGCGCGAGGCTTTCAGGGATCAGGCGGCGCTGGATGCGCATATTTCGATGCCTTACTTTCAGCGCTTTGCCGCCACGGCAGATGATCTGCTGCAAGAGCCGTTGCAACTGATATTCCTTGAACAGGTATCGGCCTGATCATTCAGCCTGTTGAGCCGCACCACCTCGGCCGGGCGTGGACGTGGCCGGCGGATCAATTTGCTCCAGGACGCGCCTTTACTCCGAATTGCGCAACGATGTGAGTGCCCAGCTCCTCAATGACGTCCGCCGCAGGGCGCTTTCCGTACTTGAGATTGAGGATAACGTGGTCCACCCCGATTTCCTCAAGCGACTCCAGCAAAGCCCGGAGGTGGTTGCGCCCGAGCCTGAACCCAAATGAATGGGAGTGGGCGACGTGGACGGGTTCTCACTGAGGTGGATGTAAAGCGACTGAGTGAAGGGCTTATAGACGGCACCACATTGCTTCATGACCTCCATCCGCCAATCTTCCACGATCAGTCGCTGCATTTTCGGCGCGCGTGGATAGTTGATCCATCCGGCGCTTTCGCGCGCGATCCAATCCAGTGACTGGCGGCTATGACCGGTCACGAGCATCGGAATCACTTGGGTTGTGGGTTTCGGAAGGTTGCTGAAAAGTCGCTGAACCTGGCCTAAAACAGCCTTAATCCAAAGCAACTTTCAGCAACCTTTTCTACTGCGGCCCAGTGTTTCCGGGCCTTGTTTGGTGGAGGGGCAGCACCCGGCACCAAACGACTATTGAAAGTACGGAATCGAAGCGGTGCGGGCTGCTGCGAACCGGTGCGAACCGGATCGAAAAGCCTGCCGGTACGGCCATCGGCCATGGACGATCAAGCAGGTTTTTCGGACTGATTGGTAGTCGGAATACGGCCTCAACCTCGTTCGCTTTCTGGGGCCAGTTCAATTCCGGTTCGGGGAGTTGAACACGGGCAGAGCCCTCCGAAGTGGGAACTAGTTCTTGAAATTGAGGCACTTTAATGCCTTTTCCTGTGACTAAGACGGTTCTTTAGGTATTAAATTGCCTTTTTGTGTGTGTGCGTCTACTGTTTGGGCATTAAAGTACCGGTGACTGATATGCACAATCTTACTCTGCAGGCTTATAGGGATGGCCAGTGGCGCAATGCCATGGAGCTCCGTTTCGAGCAGCCCGAGGAAGGGCTGGGGGGGGCTTGTGCTTATGGCTACCAGCAGGGCTATCTGGTTGACTCCTTGGAGTCTGTAGGCACTCGGCTGAATGCGGCTGTCAGTGCAGCTTACCCGCTCGGATGGGATTCTTGGCGAGATAAGAAGGCGCCTGCGTTTCTCTTCGACATCCTGCCATCAGGTGCAGCAAGACGCTTTCTACTGAAGCGTTTGGGCGGCGAGCGGCCCGAGGGTCTCAACCTTGATCTCTACCTTCTTGGGCGTTGCACACCTGCGCCAATTGGCAATCTGCGTATCAAGGAGTCTGTCGAGGCGATTACGGGCAGTCCGGTGTTGGGTTTCACACGCGATGAGGTTATTAGTCGGGACTCGCAATTCCTGGAGTACGCGTATGAGCAGGGCGCAGCCATTGGCGGGGCGACAGGTGCTGGCGGTGAGGCCCCCAAACTGTTGCTGACTGAAGATCGGCACGGCGCCTTACATCCAGATGCTGTGCTGCCCGATGCAGACGCTGCCCAGCACTGGTTTGTGAAGTTCGCGCGTAACAAAGCCAGTCAGACCGATCAGGACATCCTGCGCAGCGAGTACTGCTTCTATCGTGCCGTCCAGCAGCTCGGAATGGATACGGTTGCAGCTGAAGGGTTGGCATTGGAGGAGGGCAATAAGCCCAGTCTCTGGATGCATCGCTTTGATCGCGAGATTAGCCCCACAGGGGTTAGCCGAACTGCCGTTGAGTCCATGTACTCGCTATGCGGTGTAACCGAGGCGGGTAGCTACATGCTGCACACGCACGTGCTGGGGAATCTGGTCGAATTATGGCGAGCTGTTGGGCAGGAACAGCAGGTCGGAGATCTGGTGTTTGAATACATGCGGCGTGACCTGCTGAATCAGATACTCGGTAACTCAGACAACCACGGTCGCAACACGGCGATTCTCCGATGCGAGCAGGGGGTTCGGTTGGCGCCAATCTACGACTTGGCGCCGATGGTCATGGACGAGGAGGGAGTTACGCGTACGACGAAGTGGCCAAAGCACATCGAGCTTGCTGGAGAGGTCAACTGGAGAATGGCCTGTGATGAGGTCGCAGAATGGGTTGATGCCGATGAGCTGTTCCAACGATTGCGGTTGGCAGCTCAGGACTTCCTCGCGCTACCTGACTTGCTGAGTGCACAAGGGCTTCCCGACTCAACCATGAGTCACCCTCGTATAGCCCTGAGAAATCTCCAGCAGCGGATGTTTCAGTGGGGGTTGGTCTAATGGATATTCTTGAGCGCAATCGCATTTTGAATGAGCTGCAGCAGCAGTTGGCTAGCGGCGAGATCACGATTGGAGGAGCAGTGCGACGCCTGCGCAAGGAAGTGACTGGCTTGCAGCAGGCCAGATTTGCACAGATGTGCAAGCTGTCATTGCGAGCCTTGCGGCAGCTAGAGCTTGATGAGAGCAACCCGACTGTCCAGACACTGAATAATGTGTTTAACCCTTTTGGCATGCAGGTTGGCATTGTGCCGAAGCTCCCTCGTTGAGTGGCGCTGCGCACAGGCCCCTAAGGCTGGATAGAAGCTGGAGAAACACATGGACTACTCATCGCTGCTCTTCAAGGTCACTCAGGCGGTCATCAGTAAGCGAACGGGCATCGAACCTTGCCGGCGGGCACCCAGTTGTGCGGCAGAAGCTCGGCCAGGGCGCTGGCCTTCTGCGTCGGCAGGCGCATGAGCACATCCTTCAGGTAGACGTACGGATCGTGTCCGTTCAGGCGGGCTGACTGGATCAGCGTCATCAAGGCTGCACCACGCTGGCCCTGCGTAGCGAGCCGGCAAACAGCCAGTTGGCGCGTTCCAGGGCCCAGGGGCGGATCTGGTTCTCGATCCAGTTGTTGTCGATGAGTAGGTTGCAGTCATCCAGGTAGCGCACCAACGCTGCCCAACGCTTGGGGCGCTGCTGACTCAGCCCCACAAATTGTTGCAGATTCGCTGCACAGCTGCGTTGGCCGCTCGGCGATCAAATCTCTCAGGGTCGAAATAGCCGCCGGCCCATTCCAGTACGCTTCGGCCTTCCTCGCTGGCCGGTTGCTGGATCAGTGCCAGAAAGTCCAGATAACCCGGCACACCGCCTACATCCTCGGGAGGGCAGGCGCGGGCGCCATCCAGCACCTCGCACCAGGTGCCCGTGAAGTCGCAGGGTTCGATAGTCTCTACGGCGATCAAATGCTGCCAGCTATCGCCAAAGTCGTAGAGGTAGCGCAGGCGGTCTCCTTCCTTCAGCATGCGGCGCAGCTTGAACTTGCGATCATCCAGCGCCTCGTCGTCGTCCATGAATGCCGCATCCAGGGGCATGTAGCGGTTCATCCCCAAACTGAACTCATGCAGATGGCTGCTGTGCCAGCCCATGGCCGCCTGAATGAAGTGGTGCAGTTTACGCAGGGTGCAGTCGCCGCTGACGCGGATGCGCCTCCAGATCGGCGGATCGAGCTGCAGCGGCTCCAGCTGGATGTGCAGGGTGTAGAGCAGAGGTTGAGTGGCCATGTCTTTATCCTTGGCGGTTGCAGGAGCTGAGTGCAACACGGTCATTGAATTGAAGCTGGAGCATCATGCCGCATAGCCATGGCCTTCTGCATCACCTCGCCCATAACTTCGATTGGGCACTTGAAGTCGAAGCGCTTACGCGGTCGCATGTTCAGTTGCAGTGCGATGGCATTCAGCTCCTCTTGGCTGTGTACCGACAGGTCTGTGCCCTTGGGCAAGTACTGACGAATTAGGCCGTTGATGTTTTCGTTGCTGCCGCGCTGCCAGGGGCTGTGCGGGTCGCAGAAGTAGATCGCCACGCCGGTTCTTTGGGTGATCTCGGCGTGTCGCGCCATCTCCCGGCCCTGGTCGTAAGTCATGCTTGCGGATTCCACGCCATCCGGCCACCCAGTCCGCTCTCATCTGGCCAGGCATTCCACGGCCATCACCACATCCAGCTTGCCCTGCCAGGCCCGATAGTTTTCGCAGAACCAGCTGTACTGAAAGCCCTGCGGCTGGTTCAGGCGGTACTCCTGCCAGAGCAGCGCCAAGGTCACGCCCGGCCGGCGTAGCTCGGCGTGGATCATGGCCCAATCGGGCAGTGGCCGCTGCTCGCTGGGCACTGCCTGCGCCGGTGGGAACAGCTGCTGTTCCAGCTCGGAATCGGACAACGAACAGGGCCAGGCTAGACCGCTGGCGGCAAAGCGACAGAGGTAATCACCGGCACTGCTGTACCGGCGCAGGACTGGAGCCTGCATGTCGCTGGAAAGTCTGTTCAGTTCCGCCAAAGCTGCGTTTTTGTCGCCACTACTGAGGAGTTTTTTGCCTTGACCTTGGCGGCGTTGCGTTCCATTTCGAGCAACTCGCTGCTTGCCTTGTGATCAGCCTCAGCCAGGCCGTACTTTTTTCGCGCCCTGGACTCCAGCGCATGCAGTGGGCGCAGTGCCTGTTTGAGTGCAGGCGATTTCATCGCAGATGGCCGCCCGATGACGATACCCCACTGGTTAGGAACGACCATCCAATCATCGTGCTGTTTCGGGTGGATGGTAAATTTTCGGCCGACCACGGCGCTGACAGCAACCACGAGCGCGACTCCGATAAAATCTGCTGGGCATTGAGTGCGCTCAGCGACATCACGGACATATTCCCGCAGATCGGCTGGCAGTAACTCGTCATGCCAGGGCATGACCCTCGTTAACTCACACGGGAGCGGCTTTGGCGCAATTTCTGGGCTGAGATATGAGGCACGTGCCGGTTCGGGCATCGCCGCCAGGAACGGCGGGATCTGCTCGTATGTGGTCATTGCTCATCTCTCTTGGGGAGATCCTCAGTGGTGCCATCACGTTCGCTGATCTTGCTCTCTAGCCAGGCCTCCACCTCCGCGACGACGAAGTAAACGCCAGCCTGTTTGCTTGAGCCAAATTTGATGGGGCGAGGGAAGCTGGGATCGTTTTCTCGCAGCTTCTCGAGGCCGGAGCGGCTCTTGTCAAAGCATTGCTGCAGAGAGGTGTGGCTGATCAAATACTTCTTGGGGGCATGTGTCGGCATATGTAGGTCTCTGTGTGTAAGCCGACACAGATTTAATACCCTCGACAGATCGCTGTGGCGCGTTTTCAAACCAGAAAAGCGACGGAAAACGTTTTGTCAGTTGTTGAGGGGCGGTAGCCGAGGATGGGATTCACGGGAAGGGAGGCTGTCATAAAGCTGGCATTACCCAGCCATAGCTGCCCAAAAAGACACAAAAAAGGCACTGTAGCTATTCGCTAAGTGCCTGATTTGTAAGGGATTTTTGGTGGGCCGGGGGGATTTGAATCCAAAGACACAAATGCCCAGCTCAAATCAGCGTTTCAGGCGCTTGGCCTCGGAAAACTGATTTGTAGGATTTCACTCAGTCGTTGAGCAGTATAGGAACCTTGAGCCTTCCGTCAAGAGCGCATCCAAATCGATTTTCACTTCAAAGGCTTAGCGCGGTACAGGGAGGGTTTTTTGCGTTCAAATCCTTTCTGGGGAGTTGAACTGACTGGATTGATCAAGGCGTTTTGGTTCAGGTGGTTGCCCCGATCAGTCCTCTAAACGCTTTGCTCATGACGTCATGCGACAGGCAGGGCAGCCAGTTCTGCCTGGTTGCCTGCTCAATCATCCGTAACATTCTGCACTTTTCCGAAGGTATCCCAGTGTCCGACCAGTTCATCAACGCGGTCTGGAGTGCGTTCAGTTTTGCTCAGCACTAGCAGGCCGTTGAAAAACTCGGCTTCAACTGCCCCAACCCGTCCGGTTTGGCGCTTTTTCAAGCGCTTTGGCCTAACGGAGTCCACACAAGGCCTGACTTCAGGCCTTTTTGACAGGTTTCAGCACCACGTTCACGCCTTTCGGCGTTTTTTGGGCGTAACTCGCCCTATACATGCGATCCTCGCCACCAACCCGACAGGCTACCCAGTCGGATCAGGTTGTAGACCGAGAAACCCAGCAATAACTGAGCACTCAGCTTGGCGCGACCGATCAGCTTGGTCTTGCGCAGGCCGCCAACCGTCTTCAGCCAGCCAAAACCTTCTTCGATCCGCTTGCGGATCTTCTGGCTGGCGGCATACCCCGGATGCCGCGTGGTGCGCCCATCGATGGCGCTGCCCTTGCGCTTCTGCGCCACATGCGGTGTCACTTTCAGCTCGCGCGCCCTCTGCACGAAACGCTTCTGGTCGTAATTCTTGTCTGCACCTACCGTGCTGCCCGGCTTGGCCGTGCGCTCCAGCATCTCCAGCGCCGCCTCTACCTCGGCACGTCCATTGAACTCGGTGCATTCCACATCCACGATCAGACCGTTGCGGTGCTCCATCATCGTGTGGGCCATGTGCGCCAGACGACTGGCATCGCCATTGCTCTTGCGCGCCAGCCGGGCCTCGGGATCGCTGGTCGATTGGTGGGTCGCGTTGCTGCGCTTCTCGCCCTTGAAGTCGGCATCGGGGTTGCGCGTGCCATCCTCCGGTGGGTCGCCGCCATCCTTCTTGATAAAGGACTTGTGCGAGGCCCAGGCGTCGATCAGCGTGCCATCGACGCTGAAATGCTCGTTGCTGGCGTACTCGGACCATGCGGCCAGCGACTTGATGCGCTGGAAGAACAGCCGCGCTACATCCTGGTTGAACAAGCGGTCACGGTTCTGGCTGAAGGTCGAGTGATCCCACATGCGCTCGTCCATCGACAAGCCGACGAACCAGCGAAACAGCAGGTTGAAATCAATCTGCTCGACCAACTGCCGCTCGGAGCGAATGGTGTAAATCACCTGCAGCAACGAGGCGCGCAGCAGCCGCTCCGGCGCAATCGAGGCCCGTCCCAGGGTGGAGTACAGCCCGTCGAAGTCCCGATCCATCGAAGCCAGAACGGTATCGACCAGGCCTCGCAGGGGACGCAGCGGGTGATCGTTCGGGATGCGCTGCTCCAGCGTCGTATAACTGAACAGCTCGTTTTGTTTGAGGTCGAGTCCACGCATCGGCTTGGGCTGGCTTCGGCAGAAGAGGATGGCCGCCATTTTGCCAGAGCCACGCGGGCTCTGGCTTTTTTCAACGGCCTGCTAGGCACCGCGTTGAGCCAACGTATTCCTCGACTAGATAAAGGGAGTCACCAACATCTACACCGAGCTCTTGGAGGACCTCATCGGGAATGCGAATGGCGCCATCACCATCCCAATCCTCGATCACGACTTTTAGCGTTTTCATGTAAATACCTTGCTCCAATTTCGGCTTGCCAGTGACTGGCAGGCTTCTCGCGTACCGCCAAAGCATCTCCGAGATACTGTCTGCATGTCGGCTTCAGTGACATAAGTGATGCTGTTCCCATCCTGGTCAATCAGCACGCCCCCTGCGCCAATTAGCAGCGCATGACCTGCAGCCACATCGTGTGCTGAAACCGGCACAAGCGATACGCCTGCATCCCCATCACCTGCTGCGACTCGTGCCAACCGATAGGCGATGCTGGGCATCGCCACAAAGCAACCTGGTGAGCACAATTCAGAATTGATTTCGGGCTTGTTCGTTGCCGCAGTGCTGACCATAACTCTGCTGTCTTGATTCCATTCTTTTTGGGTGAGTGTCGCTTTAATGGGGCTCCCATTGCGAAGCACACACGGTGCCCCTTTTGCCCATGCGACGCAGTCGGAATCACCATCCAGCAAAACAGGTGCATAGACCACGCCAAGCACCGGTTGGGCATCCTCAAGCAAGCCGACAGATATTGCAGAGCCTTTGTGGCCTTTCAGGAAGTCTGCAGTCCCATCATTGGGGTCAACAACCCAGCAATACCTGGCTCCTGTGAGCCTATGGCCTGTTTCCTCACCCCAGAAATCACAGTCGAGCAGCTGCAGTAACCGCGGCTTTAGCAGTGATTCAATTTCAACATCGACATCTGCTTTATCGCCTGAGCCGCGAGGTCCTTCTGGGCGCTGCCATTCAGTAATGAGCAGCAGGCCAGCGTCTTCGACTAGTTGGACGACCTGTGCAAGAAGGCTTTCGTAATCCATAGGGCTTAATATTGAGTGTTCGCTTTCTGTCTGAGGGCGTGAATGGTTGGGTGTGAGATCATCAATTCCCATGGCGCGATTTCCAGAGGGTGAACTCGGATGGCCGTAATCCGTAACGCGCCAGCACCCCTTCGTGCAGTCGTCGGAGCTCTTCAACGATCAGGGCTTGTACTTCTGGCTGCTCAGTGTCTGAAACATGCTCAGCTACTGCGTGTTGAATGCAGGTCAGTGGATCAAGCTCAGGATGAGTGACGACCTCTCGAATGGTCGATTTGATGAAGTCCCGCCAGGTCAGTCTAAGTGGGTCTGGTTCAGCAAGGTCTTGCTTGATTGCCAGGTACTCCTGCGTTGAGCGTTCATAGGCCCAGAGGTACAGGTCGCGCAGCAGCTCTACCCGGGTCATTTCGTATACGCCCAACGTGGCGCGGCTGTAGGCCTGTTCGGGTACATCCAGAAATGTCAGCGGACATAGGTTGGCGCGAAACAGTGGCAGGTTCGCTGCCAGTCTGGAGGTGCGCTTGTTGATGTCGGCAAAGGGCTGCAGGTAGGGCAGGTGCACCATCATGAAGAACGACTGCTCGAACGGATCAGTAATCTGATTGGCCTTGCTAAGCAGAACCTCCAAGGTGTCCTCAATCTGTTGTGGTGTTGAGAGAGGGCGATAGGTGCTTTTCCCAATGTCGACGGCATGCTGCCGGATGCGGCCTTCATCTGCAGGATTTGGGAGCAGGTTCTCGGCCAAGGCGCTGTGCAGGTTCATCAATGTGTAGCGGTTGAACTCTGCGCTTTCAATGTTCTCGACCAACAGCTCGATTGCCGTTTTATGGTTCAAGATCATCTGCGTTTCGATAGCCGCTTTGCCTCGGGCGGCCTTGCCATGCTCAATGAGCTGTCGAGTATCGAGTCGCGAATAAGTGTTTCCTTCCAAATGACTGGATGCCCACGACAAATCAATCAGCAGGCGATTCAGTACCGCACGGCTGTAAGTGCCAGCAGGCTCCACAGCGTCTGTGGTTTTGCCCATTCTGTGCAGTTGGCGCCGCAAGGATTCCGGCAGGTAGCTCGTTACGTTCGGCTGGTAGGTGTCCAGAAAGTCGCGCTGGTAGCCAACGGGCTTGCGAGCTTCAGTTGGCTGGTTGATGTAAGCGAGGATGTCCCGACTGTCTGCCGACAGCGGGATAAAGGACGGAAAACTATCAGTATCGGTATCCAGGGGACTCGTTTCTGCCTGGATAGCTGTTCCGAAGTAACGCCGCGCTCTACCTTCACCTTGCGCTGAGATTTGACCGGTTTCTATCAGCTTTGCAATCAGCCGCTGTGCTGTTCTCCGAGCGATGTCAGGGTGCCTGACTAATAGCTCTGTCAGCGACAATCCGTTCCCAGATGTCTGGATGCTATTTAGTAAATCTGTGGAAGAGGGCATGGCTGAGATGGCGCCGTTTGAGTACTGTTGGCGCAATTGTGGCGCAGTTTTCGGAACTGCGCCAATTGGAGTGGCGAATTTGGCGCAGTTCTAGGCGATCTGCGCCATAGCGAGGGCCGAGGGGGCTGAGCGAGGGGTAGTAGTTCAGATGTGCTGGGGCCCTGGATATTGGTACGTCCATGACCAATGAACCCAAAGCCCACCGCAGATGGTCCGCTTCCGGCCCAGACTGTGTAAAAACGCAGCGGGTGATGGATAGCTGGATATTGGATTGTTTTAGCGGTGCCCAGAGGCCCTACGGACTCCTGGTGTGTCGATCCGAGTCATTCAACCGATTCGGGCAAGTGTGGCTCCGCGATGCTTGGTGACGAGTTTAACGAGCTGCCAGTGGGGTTTCAGGCCCTCATTGCGGCCATCAGCGCACTATTGCCCAGCAGGTTCAGCACCCGTTTGAAGTTGTAGGCGAGCACATGCAGGCTCATTTCCGTGCTCACCCGGTCGAGCGTCTTGGTGAGAAAATGAGTGGCGCCCATCCAGGCCTTCAACGTGCCGAACGGATGTTCCACCGTCTGACGGCGGATGCGCATCATCTCCGGCGCCTGATCTAGACGGGACTGCATCGCGTCGAGCACCGACTCGTGCTCCCAGCGACTCACCCGCCGCTGTGCGCTCGGCGTGCACTGATCTTTCAACGCACAACCTTGGCAGTGCGAACTCCAGTAACGGTGCAGTTTCAGGCCTTTCTCAACCGTCGAGAAACGCCAGACCAAGCGTTCTCCGATTGGGCAACGGTACTCGTCATGGGCCGCGTCATAGATGAAATCATCGCGACCAAAGCGACCAGCTGCTGCGGCGGCCGATGTCTTGGCCTTGGGCACGAAGGTGGTGATGCCTACTTCGTGGCAGGCGAGGATTTCCTCACTTTTGAAATACCCCCGGTCGGCGACCACCGACAGTGATTCCACGCCCATCGCGTCCCGTGCCTGCTTGGCCATGGCACTCAGTTGGTCGCGGTCGACGCCGTTGTTGGTGACCTCGTGCGTCACGATCAGGTGATGCTTCGTATCGACCGCAGCCTGGACGTTGTAGCCAACCAAGCCGGTGCCGCGAGTCATCATCGAGCGGGCATCTGGATCGGTCAGGGAGATCTGCTTGTCCGGGGCGGACTCAAGCTGAGCCCCGATATCTCGCAGTTCCTGCATCTTGGTTTTAAGGGCGGCAATCTTGCTGTGCAGGCGCTCTGCCTTGGCCTGTGCCACTACGGGCTCCTGTCGGTCGGCGGTATCTAGCGCTGTCAGGTAGCGGCTGATGCTGGATTCGATCTCCTCCATCCGACGTTGCAGCTTGGCACTGGTGAAGTTGCGGTCACGATTGTTGACCGCCTTGAACTTGCTGCCGTCGATGGCCACCAGCGCCTCGGCAAACAGACCGAGCTGCTGACACAGCACCACGAACTGCCGACAGACGCCGCGGATTGCCTTGCCGTTATCCTTGCGGAAATTGGCGATGGTCTTGAAGTCCGGCTTCAAACGCCCGGTCAGCCACATCAGCTCGACGTTGCGCTGAGCCTCTCGCTCAAGGCGGCGGCTGGATTGGATGCGATTGAGGTAGCCGTAGATGTAGATCTTCAGCAAGTCGGCAGGATGGTAGGCAGGCCGACCAGTTTCAGCCGGGATGACGCCATCGAAACCCAGTTGGCCAAGATCGAGTTCATCGACGAAAACATCGACCACCCGCACCGGGTTGGTGTCCGCCACGTAGTCATTCAGGCTCTCGGGAAGCAGTGTGCTTTGGCCTCGATGCTCTCCCTGGATAAAGCGCTTCATCTGCATCCCCCGCTGATTTGAATCCATCAAATCACAGCAAGGTCGATGCCAGCGTTTTTACACAGCCTGGGCCAAAAGCAGTCACTTGTTGCGAAGATTCGCCGTCAGCTTGCGCCCGCAATTAAGGCAGGCTCACCTGACGATTTTCTCGCAAGGTTCATCTAATCTAACTGACTGTATCTGCCAGCAGTAGGGCTTTGAATGCGAGACACTTCCAGCCAGCAGAAAACGGACTCAGCCCCATGGGAGCAGGCCGAACGCCTCAAGTGCATCATCGATGGCACCAACATTGGTACATGGGAGTGGAACGTTCAGACGGGTGAAACCACCTTCAATGAGCGTTGGGCGGAGATTATTGGCTACCGCCTCGAGGAACTGGCCCCCGTCGACATCAATACCTGGTTAAACCACGCCCATCCCGATGACCTCCGTGAGTCAGGCGTCCGCCTGGAGCGCCACTTCAGTGGCGAAACGCCCTTCTATGACTATCAATGCCGCATGCGCCACAAGTCGGGGCGCTGGGTTTGGGTGCATGACCGTGGGCGTGTTGTGAGTTGGACTGATGAAGGTAAGCCGTTGATGATGTATGGCACTCATGCCGATATCACCGAGATGCGCGAGCAGCAGGATGAGGCCCATCGAACCAGTGCTCAGCTACAGGCCATCCTCGACTCGGCAACCGGCGTCAGCGTCATCGCCACCAACCCTGATGGGCTGATTACGCTTTTCAACCGGGGCGCTCAACGCCTGCTGGGCTATCAGGCAGAGGAAGTGGTTGGTCTCCAGACTCCGGCCTTAATCCACCTGGGGGAAGAGGTGGAGCAACGAGGTCGCGAGCTTTCACAGCTCTTAGGTCGCGAGATCAGTGGTTTCGAGGTTTTCGTCCATCTGGCGCGACAGGGAGAGCCTGAAACGCGGCAATGGACCTATGTGCACAAGGATGGCACTCGGCGCAGAGTGAACCTGACGGTAAGTGCCATATTCGACAGGCAGGGCACGCTATCCGGTTATCTGGGCATTGCTAGTGACATATCTGAATTGGAGTCCACCACTAGAGCGTTGCAGGAGAGCGAAAATCGTTTCCGGGGACTTGTAGTCAACCTGCCCGGTGTCGTCTATCGCTGTGAGAACGATGCCAATTGGACCATGCGTTACATGAGTGATGAAGTCTCTTCTCTGACCGGTTTTCCGGCCAGTGACTTCATTGATAACCGCGTCCGCAGCTTTTCCAGTGTCGTGCACCCTGATGACCTGCACATCACCTACCAGTCCGTCGCGGCCATTGAGCGACATGAAAAATTTGAGCTCACCTACCGGCTTAAGCATGTAGACGGTCACAGCGCCTGGGTGAGGGAGCAAGGTCGGGGTGAATACGACGCTAACGGTGATCTGCTCTGGGTGTCCGGCTTTATCTGGGATATCAGCGACCGCAAGGCAGCCGAGGACGCACTGCGCATCAGCGAGCGGCGCTTCAGTGGCGCATTCAACACTGCCCCCCAGGGCATTGCCATCGTCGACCTTGACGGGCGCTGGATGGAGGTCAATGACGCCCTCTGTCGCATGCTGGGGTACAGCCGTGAGGAGTTACTGCAGCTCGACTTTCAGCACATTACCCATCCCGATGACCTGGCCAAGGATTTGGCACTTCTGCAACAGCTTCTGGAGGGTGTGATCGCCGACTACCAACTGGAGAAGCGTTACGTCGACAAGCGCGGCAACGTGCTGTGGATTCTGCTCAGTGTTTCATTGGTACGCGACGCTCTGGGGGTACCCCTGCACTTCGTGTCACAGATTCAGGACATTACGGATCGCTTCGAGGCCGAGAAACGCCTGCGGGAACGTGAAGAATACCTCAGCACCCTGCTGGACAACGTCATCGATGCCATCGTGACCATCGATGAGAGCGGGTTGATTGAAACCTTCAACCCGGCGGCTGAGCGGATTTTCGGTTACGGGAAAGCAGACGTGGTAGGGCAGAACGTTAAGTTGTTGATGCCCGAGCGCTACCGTGAGCAGCATGACAGTTTTCTATTCGCCTACCGAGAGAGTGGCGTTCCACGAATACTGGGAAAGGACTTAGAGCTGCCCGCACAGCGACGCAATGGTGAGCTGTTCACCATGGAGTTAGCCGTGTCACAGATCACGCTGCAGAGTCAGCGCCGTTTCATTGCTGTCATCCGGGACATCAGCGAGCGCAAGCGTATCGAACGAATGAAGAATGAATTCGTCTCCACCGTCAGCCACGAGTTGCGCACACCACTCACCTCAATTGCCGGAACTCTGGGCCTGATCAACGGTGGGGCACTGGGCGAGGTCCCTGCGCAGATGGGGGAAATGTTGCGTATCGCCCAGAGTAACAGCCAGCGCTTGTCAGGTCTGATCAATGACCTGTTGGACATGGACAAGCTCGTGGCCGGCAAGATGACATTTGACCTGCAGGCGCTGCGGCTCTGGCCACTGTTGGAGGCGGCCATAGAGCAGAATCAGCCCTATGCCGCGCAACACTCGGTCGCTCTGCATCTGAAGCCACCGCAGTTGGAGGTCGAGGTGCGTGTGGACAGGCAGCGCTTTGATCAGGTCATGGCCAACCTGCTCTCCAATGCGGCCAAGTTCTCTGCACCGGGCGCTGATGTTGAGGTTTCTGCAGCCCTGGCCGTAACGCGGGTGCGCATCAGCGTGCGTGACTTTGGCATGGGGATCCCTGAGGCCTTTCGCGCGCGCATCTTCGGTAAGTTCTCACAGGCTGATGCCACGGATACCCGGCAGAAAGGCGGAACAGGCCTGGGGCTGGCGATCACCAAGGAACTGATTGAGCGCATGGCTGGAGCCATCGGCTTTGAGTCCGTCGAGGGCCAGGGGACGGTCTTCTGGGTGGAGCTGCCCGTGGAGCAACACCCTTGATCCGGCCCAGCCACACGCCAAGCGTTACGAGCTGGGTAGGGCTTCTGGCGACGCTGCTGCTCATGGGTGGCCTGGTGGAGCTTGGACTCTGGCGCTACAACCAGTACAGGGATCAGGAAGAGCAGCGTTTTCTGCGTGCCCAGGGCTACGAAATGAGGGCGGTTCTGTTGGCCGAACTCAATGCCACGCTGCACCTCGCCAGCGGCTTGGCCAGTTATATACCGACCAAGCAGGGCCGCCTGGATGCAACCGAGCTGCAACCCTGGCTGCGTGGACTGTTCGCCCAGGGACGCTATATCCGCAATATTGGATTGGCGCCGGATAACCGGATTGCTTACCTCTACCCGCTTGAAGGAAATGAGTCCGCTCTGGGGCTTTACTACCCCGACTTTGCCGAGCAGTGGCCGCGGGTTCAGCACATCATCGCAAACAGGGCGCCGCAGCTGGATGGCCCCCTGAATCTGGTGCAGGGCGGCAGAGGTCTTGTCTACAGGGTGCCGGTGTATTTGCAGGACCAACGCTACTGGGGGCTGATCAGCACGGTGATTGATTACGACCGGCTCATGGACTACCTGGATGCCTTGGCGCGCCAGCGTGATCTCGCGATTGCCCTCCTACCCTTCGATGCCACGGCAGCAGCCTCGGCAGGCAACGTTCGCCTGCCGGTATCGCTGGCCGGAGCACAATGGCAACTGCAGGTTTCGAGTACATCTCAGCCGCTGGTTGCTTTGACCCTGGCCAGGGCTTTGGGCTGGGGCTTGGCCCTGCTCATCACCTGTCTGGCGGCCTGGATGATGCATTTGCATCGTCGTAGAGCAAGCCTGGCCCAGGCGCTGAATAGGAGTCAGCAGGACTTCATGCGAGCCTTCGACCTGGCTCCGCAAGGAATGGCAATGCTGAAAGCTACGGGGCAGCTTTTGGAAGTCAACCAGGCGCTATGCCAAATTCTTGAACGTAGCCGCGAAGAGTTAGTGGGTGCGGTGCTGGCTGATTTCTGCCTGCCGAGTGACCGTGAACTGTTGCGCCAACACCTCGCCCAAGAGTCCGGACAGGCGCGGCTGGGCTGGTGGATACGGCTACTGGATGCAGAGCAGAACCCTGTCGACGTCGAATGCAGTGCCTCCTTGCTTGGGCAATCGGTAACCGGCGAAGCACTGTGCATACTGCATATTCAGGACATCACCGAGCGTTTACGTCTGCAGCAGATGCAACGCGAGTTCATTGCCAGTGTCAGCCATGAACTGCGCACGCCACTGACTTCCATTGCAGGCTCCCTCGGCTTGATCAACGGGGGGGCTCTGGGCGAGGTACCACAGTCGATGCAGACACTGCTGCAAATCGCTCAGTCCAACAGTTCGCGCTTGCATGAGCTGATCAACGATCTGCTGGATATGGAAAAACTGATGGCAGGGAAAATGCGTTATGACATCCGCGAGCAACCCATCTGGCCGCTGCTTGAGGATGCCATCACGCACAACCAGCCTTACGCTGATCAATATCAGGTTGCGCTTGAGCTGGTCGGCCATCCTGTAGAGGTCAACGTCGCCTTCGATAGTCAGCGTCTGGCGCAAGTCCTGGCCAACCTGATTTCCAACGCGGCTAAGTTCTCCCCGCCCGGATCAGTCGTAACTCTCAAAGCAAGTGTCGATCACGACTGGCTGAGGGTTAGTGTCAAGGACCGTGGTATTGGTATTAAGGACGAATTCAAGAGCCGGATATTCAGCCGGTTTTCCCAAGCGGATGCGGGCGATGCCCGGCAGAAGGGTGGTACCGGACTGGGACTGGCCATCTGCAAGGAGCTCATCGAAGCCATGTCGGGAAGCATTGGTTACGAATCACAGGAACACTTGGGAAGCACCTTCTGGTTCGAGCTACCCATTGCCAGTCAGGTGGTTAAGGAATGACGACGCGCAAGATTCCAGGGCATCCACCTACACCGTCGAATGAAAGTAGTCGCCTCGCCGCCCTGCTCAGATTTGAGCTGCTCGATACGCCTGCCGAGGCCATGTTCGACAACATCACGGCGCTGGCGGCGCAGATCTGCGAAACCCCTATTGCGCTGATCTCGTTGGTCGATGCCGAGCGTCAGTGGTTCAAGAGTCGGCAGGGGCTGGACGCCCGTGAAACGCCGCGAGAGCTGGCGTTCTGTGCGCATGCCATCAACGGCGAAACCTTGTTCGAAGTGGAAAATGCCCTACTGGATCCACGCTTCAGGGACAACCCGCTGGTGACCGGCGCTCCGGATATTCGCTTCTATGCCGGCATGCCGCTCGCTGACAGTGAAGGCCGTAACCTGGGCACCCTGTGCGTGATTGACCGCCAGCCACGTCAACTCAGCGTGCAACAGAAAGGCGCCCTCAAACTGCTCGCGCAGCAGGCCATCAACCTGTTCGAACTGCGCTTGCAGACGCGGCAGCAGCAAGAGCAGGCGGCGTTGCATAAGGCGATTTTGAGCAGTGTAGGGACTGCGGTGTTGATCACTGACATGGCAGGTGTGATTCGGCAGGCCAGTCCGGGGGTTCTGCCTCTACTGGGCTACGAAGTGGATACCCTGGTCGGTCAGAGTCTCGGGCTGGTGCTACCGGATGAGGAGCGTCAGCTGCAACCCGATCCCGTCAGGCCGTCTTTCAACTGCGGCTCTGAGCAGGCCAGTCTGCATGAGTTGAGGGCACGACATCGCAAGGGGCAGCGCATTCCCGTGTTGTTCAGCCTGGCGCCGATTGCCATGGATGGCAGTGCACAAATGGGCTATCTCTGCATCCTCAATGACCTGAGCTACCGCGAGGAAGCCCTGCAGCGCCTGCAGCACATCGCCGAGCAACTGCCCGGTGTGGTCTACCAGTTCCAGCTGTATTCCGACGGTCGCAGTTGCTTCCCCTATGCTAGTGAGGGGCTACGGGATGTTTACGGACTGCAGCCCGAAGAGGTGAGAGAAGATGCGAGCAGCGTTTTCGCGCGTATCCACCCGGATGATCTTCTCGACGTGACCGCCAGCATTCAGGCGTCAGCGGAACACCTGAGCGTCTGGCACCGAGAGTACCGTTTCCTGCATCCCATAAAGGGCCTCATATGGCTGGAAGGTCGGGCTATGCCACAGCCGCGTGCCGACGACAGCATTCTCTGGCATGGCTTTATCACCGACATCACTCAGCGAAAACATCTGGAGCAGATGAAGAACGAGTTTGTCTCGACCGTCAGTCATGAGCTGCGCACGCCCCTTACTTCCATAGCGGGCTCGCTGGGGCTGATCAACGGTGAGGCATTGGGTCCTGTTCCGAATGCAATGCGAGAGATGCTGTCGATCGCCCAGAGCAATTCTCAGCGCTTGCGGCAATTAATCGATGATCTGCTGGACATGGACAAGTTGCTTGCAGGCAAGATGAACTTTATCCCCCAGCAACTGGACATCGACAGCTTCCTGGCCGAGTGTGTTACTAGCCATCAGGGGTTCGCCCGTCAGCATGATGTGCAGCTTACCTACACGGGAGGGCCGGTAGCCCAAATCACCGCGGACCCAATGCGCTTACAGCAGGTGCTCAGCAACCTGCTATCCAATGCCCTGAAGTTCTCGCCAGCAGGCAGTCAGGTGCTTCTATCTGCTCAGGAGCTTGGCGGACAGATCAGAATTTTGGTGGTCGATCAGGGGCCTGGCGTTCCAGCCGAGTTTGTTGATCGTCTTTTCGAGAAGTTCTCCCAAGCCGATGCCAGTGACCGTCGGCAGAAAGGTGGCACCGGGCTGGGGCTTGCGATCAGCAAGGAGCTGATTGAGCGCATGGGAGGATGCATCGGCTTCTATCCGCGTCCCGGAGGCGGCTCTGTTTTTTGGGTTGAGCTGCCAGCTCTATTTCAGGATGAAACGCTATGACGATGCTTGAACATGCTTTGGCCAAAGGGCCCCGATGGATGCCTCTCGTGGTTCTTTTGTGCGGCTTATTGAGCACTCTGGGAGCTTGGTACGCGCTTAGCGCCATCCAGGAGAAAGCAGCCGATCGTGAGTTTCAGCAACTGGGTAATGAGGTGCTGGAGGCGATCGAGAAGCGGATGAACAATCATCGCCAGATACTGCTGGGAGGGGCAGCTCTGTTCGACGCTAGCAACGACGTGAGCCGCGATGAGTGGCGGCGCTATGTGCAACGTTTGGATCTGGAGTCCAACTACCGGGGAATTCTTGGCCTTGGCTACAGCCAGGTCGTGCGGCCGGATCAACTGCAGAGTTTTGAGGAGAGCCTGCGCAAACAGGGCTTTGCCGAGTTCGCCATTAAACCTGCAGGAAAGCGCGATCTGTATACGTCAATCATCTATCTGGAGCCATTTACAGGGCGAAACCTGGTGGCTTTCGGTTTTGACATGTTTTCCGAGCCTACGCGGCGTGCAGCCATGAGCAGGGCGATTGAAGCCGGTCTCCCCCAGCTGAGCAGCAAAGTTACGCTGCTTCAGGAGAATAAGGGGCCTGCGCAAGCAGGTTTGCTGATGTACGTGCCGGTCTATCGGCCCGGGGCTCCGCTGAATTCTTCTGCCAAACGCTGGGAAGCATTACGTGGTTTCGTCTATAGCGCTTACCGCGTGACCGACCTGATGCAAGCGGTACTCGATGTTAGGGATTTGCAGATCGACTTCGCCCTCTACACAGGAGAAATAGCCGCTCCTGAACAGAAGATTTTCATTAGCCATCCGCGACTTGAGCAGGCAGATAAACCTTCACGCACCGAGCAGCTGGAGTTGTTTGGCCAGCCACTTACTGTGAGCTTCTACATGCAGCCCGGGTTCTACGGGCGCTTCCAGCAAGGGCAGGGCCTGTTGCTGATTCTGGGTGGCGTGATCAGCTTGCTGCTGTTTTTTCTAACGCAGGCTCTTGCCAATGGCCAGCAGCGAGCCATCGGCCTGGCTAACGATATGACATCCCAGCTGCGCCACAGTGAGGCAAGACTTCAACGCGTATTGCGGGGTGGCCACGATGGCTGGTGGGACCAGGACACTGAGGCGGGCCGTTTCTTTGCCTCGACTCATGCCTGGCAGATGCTCGGGTATCCCGACCAGGGGCCTCAACCGCCTCTCAGGGACCTTGTGCAACTGGTTCACGCTGACGATGTTGCGGCGCTTCGTGCCCGGCTTGCGGCTCCTGAAGGGGCAATAGAGCATTACCTCAATCACGAATGCCGATTGATACGCCAGGATGGCCAGCCTCTGCCCGTGCTTTTGCGAGCGCTGATTCGATGCTCGCCAGACGGACGTGTGCTCGGTGCCAGCGGCACCGCGATGGACCTTACCGAGCAGAAGCGCATCGAGCAGCTCAAGAGTGATTTTGTCTCCACGGTCAGTCATGAGCTACGTACGCCACTGACCTCGATTTCAGGCTCTTTGGGCTTGGTCACCGGCGGCGCGCTTGGCGCCGTACCGGACAGCATGCTACCCATGCTGGAGATCGCCCAGCAGAATAGTCAGCGGCTATGCCACCTGATCAATGATCTTCTGGACATGGACAAACTCGCCGCCGGGAAGCTCAGTTTCGAGTTCACCAACCTCGAGTTGGGTCAGCAACTCAATGAAGCCCTTCTCAGCAATGCCTCCTATGCTGAGCAACATCAGGTGCAGCTGGCGCTTGATCCCATGCTTCCTGTCAAGGTGCGTGCCGATGCGCTTCGGCTGCAACAGGTGCTCGCCAATTACTTGTCAAACGCCATCAAGTTTTCTCCTTCCGGCGCTTCGGTGCGGCTGCACAGTACGCTTAGAGATGGGCGCGTCAGAGTAAGCGTCACAGACAGTGGGCGGGGCATCCCGGAGCATTTTCACCCACACATTTTCCAGAAGTTCTCCCAGGCAGACAGCAGTGATCAACGGCAAAAGGGCGGCACCGGACTTGGCCTGGCGATAACCAAAGAGCTTATTGAGCGTATGGGTGGCCAGGTAGGCTTTGATTCTCGTGAGGGCCAAGGCAGCACATTTTGGTTCGAGCTGCCGGTGCTGGTCGATAACCATCCACTCACTGATATTCAGCGTCCAACCATCCTGGTGGTGGAGGATGAGCCTGACGTAGCCCGGCTGCTCCAGCTAATGCTTGAGGGCGGTGGTTATCAGGCAGCACTGGCTGAAAACCTGGCTGAGGCGAGGCATATCCTGGCAACGCGCGAAGTGGCTGCCGTAACCTTGGGCTTACGCCTGCCTGACGGCCACGGTTTTGAGATCCTGTTGGAAATTCAGCGTGTACTGCGCAAGAAGGATTTACCCGTCATTGTCATCTCCGCGGCAGCCGAGCAAGGACAACTTAATCTCCAGGGGGGTATGCACATAGTTGACTGGCTGGATAAACCCATCGACCCGCATCGACTACTGAGCGGCCTGCGTCGTGCACTCGGCAGCACGCGGGGACAGCCTCGCATTCTGCATATCGAGGATGATCCTGATCTGCGCATGGTGGTTGCCGAGCAGGCTAGAAGCCTGGCTGCGTGCGAGGGGGCCGGCAATCTCATGGAGGCCCGGCAGCAGTTGGCATGTGGCTCATGGGATCTGGTGCTGCTTGACCTGCACCTGCCAGATGGTGATGGCTTCACTCTCATTGAGGAGATTCATCAGGCCCATCAAGGACTACCGATAGTGGTACTGTCTTCGACAGAGCTTTCGACGGAACAGCTGAGTTTTGTCGAGGCAGCATTGGCCAAATCCCGAACAGAGCCACAGGCATTCCTGAATGTGCTCGCTCGCCTACTACCGACCAAAGGGGATGATCATGCCTGAGCTGAAGCGCATATTGCATGTGGAGGACGACCCCTCCATTCAGGCTGTGGCCAAGGTCGCCCTGGAGGCTGTCGGCGGATTCGAGGTACTGAGTTGCAGCAGTGGTAAGGACGCCATCGATAGAGTGGCAAGTTTTGCGCCGGATTTTATTCTGCTGGATGTCATGATGCCCGGAATGGATGGCCCGCAGACGCTTGAGCAATTAGTCAACCTGGTGGACATCAATGTTGTCCCTGTCGCCTTTATGACTGCCAAGGTACAGCCTGCAGAGGTCGAGCATTACCGGAGTCTCGGCGCACGTGACGTAATCATTAAACCCTTCGATCCGATGCAGTTGGCGAGTCAGATACGCGCCATTTGGAGCCGCTCGAATGGATAGACAGAAGCCGTTGGCTGACCTGCAAGCTCAGTTACAGCTGTTGGGCGAGCAGTTTGCCCAGCGCCTCAAGGAAGAGCTACCTCAGCTGGCAGATAGGGCGCAGCAGTTGCAGCGTGCCTCTGATCCAACAGAGCAACTTGAGCACCTACAGGATCTGCGCAACCAGCTGCATAAGCTGGCGGGGAGTGCAGGTACCTTCGGTTTCAAGGAGCTGGGAGATCAAGCTCGATTGCTTGAACAGCACTCGCAGCAATGGCTAAGCAGTCTAGAGTTGCAGCGCAAGGGATTGGACACTTTTGTTGATGATATCCAGGCACTGGCGTGCACGTCAGATCTAGCTGTAAAGGTGAATCCTGCTCCCGCCCCTATCGAGCTACCGCGCAGCAGCGGCACGAACGAAGGCTCCCGTCTCATCTACATCCTCGAGGATGAAGAAAGTGTGGGTGAGGGCATCCGTCGAACGCTCTCGACGTTCGGCTATCAAGCTCGCCACTTTATCTGCACTACCGAACTTGATGAGGCGATAGCGCGGCAGAGTCCTGATGCTTTGATTGTCGACGTTAATCTCGGCACCGCTCAGCAGAGCGGATTGGAGTACGCGTCCTCACTACTTGCTCGTCTCCCGCAGGTGCCTCCGTTGCTGGTGCTGACGACGCAGGATGACTTCGATACTCAGCTACAGGCTGCACGCCTTGGTGCCGTCGGTTTTTTCAGCAAACCTGTTGATGTGGCCAAGCTTGAGAGTCGCCTTGAGAGGTGTTTCGCCCAACAAGGGGGGGCTCCCTATCGAGTGTTGGTCGTTGATGATGACTATGAGTTGGCCAATCACTATCGCTTGGTGCTGAACGCGGCAAATATGCTGGTTGAGGTAGTCAGTGAGCCGGGCCAGCTACTTGAGACCATTGCTCAATTCAGTCCAGAGGTTCTGCTGCTGGATGTGAACATGCCCGGCAGCTCGGGGCCCGAGCTTGCCCAGATGATCCGCTTCAACGATGACTGGATCCGAATACCGATCATCTATCTTTCGGCCGAAACCGATATCGGCTTGCAAATGAGTGCCTTGCTGAAGGCGGGTGATGACTTCGTCACCAAGCCCATATCCGATAAGAGTCTTATCGCTACAGTGTTTGCCAGGGCACAGAGGGCAAGACTACTCAGCAATGCGTTGTCTCGAGACAGCCTGACGGGGCTGCTGAAGCATGCGGATATCAAGGAGCAGGTTGCGGTAGAGCAGGAGCGCGCAATGCGTACAGGCAAGCCTGTAAGCGTGGTGATGCTGGATATTGACCATTTCAAGAAGGTCAACGATTCATACGGCCATGGTGTTGGTGACAACGTGATTCGGGCACTCGCTAATCTGCTCAGGCAAAGACTCCGCAGAGTCGACGTTATTGGTCGCTACGGTGGTGAAGAATTCCTGGTAGTACTGCCCGAGTGCAGTGGAGCTCAAGCAGTACAGATACTGGAAAAAATGCGTCAGCAGTTCTCGCAAATTAGCTTCTCCAGTGAGATGGGAGATTTCAGTGTCAGCTTGAGTGCAGGCATAGCATCGTGTGCTGAGCTGGAAGCCGGTGCGCTTATCGATGCTGCCGATAAGGCGCTCTACGCTGCAAAAAGTACGGGGCGGGATAGGGTATGTTTGGCTGAGATATAAATTTCAGGCTTCTTAATTGGATGGCTCAGCATACCGATTTTAGTGTGGCAGCTATTGGCTGGTTAGCGACGGACTACCCTTTCCATCGCCATCTCCAAGGAGCAAGCACTAGTTGAGCAGCCCTTGGGTTCTTCGTCGAAGGGCATGGTGGGTCCTCCAGGCGAGGATGGCGAGCTATTGTGGTGGTCGCTAACTCACCAGAAGCGTGCACTTGTCTAGCGTAGATTCGTCTCTACCACTGTTGGTTGGAGTGTCTACGGCAGTAGGGACAATTCAGGACATGTGCCTATCTTTTTTGAAGGTTCAAGGATTGGGAAGAAACGTTAATGCGTGTGATGGTTGTGGATGACGACCCTTGGTTGGCAGGTTTGCTTAAGCAGCTGGTGTTGAATAAGAGGCCCGGTGCAGAGGTTGATTGTTACGGGGATGTCAAAAGCGCTTATGCCGGATGGCAGAGCAACAAATATCAACTCATACTGGCCGACTGGAACCTTCCCGATGACTCTGGCCTGACGTTGTTTAAGTTGATTCGTAAGCATGACAAGGAAACGCCGCTGGTCATGATTACTGGTCGTGCGGATCGTGAAAGCGTTCTTGCAATCAGACCGTTGGCTATTAGTGCTTACATCACCAAACCCTTCGATGTGCCAAAAGTACTGGAGTGCCTGGAGAGCCTCCTGCCGGCGGATAATACGACTGTGGCTCATGAACTGGTTCGTGAGGACCTGACGACATTCTTGTCCGGTCGGTCCGCCGCGGATCTGGATTTACCGTTGATGCACCAAGTCAAGGATCGGTTGATGCTGGCTGCCCTCGGTACGCCGTTGGATTTTCGAGAGTTGGCCGAGGAATGGCAACACGACCCCGCTCTCTGTGCTTTTCTGATTGCTGCAGCCAACAGCCCAGCCTATCTATTGGGAGAGCAGCGCTGCGCCAGCTTGGTAGACGCACTGAAGCGCTTAGGCGGGCGCACTAGCCTCAATCTGGCAATTGCTCTGGCACTGCGGCAGACCAGCAGTTCTAAAAATTTGCTGCTCTCTGTCTTTATCCAAGAGCATCTGGATGCCTCGGAGCGACTGGCTGAAAGGGTCGTGCAATTGGCCCGGCAGGCTGGTGTAGAGCATGGTGCCTTGCAGGCAGCGGCAATACTGCATCGACTGGGGGAATTATGTGTTTTGCAGCAGGTACAAATATGGGCAGAGCGTGGCAACGATCTGGACGACGGCGCTGTCATCCAGGCATGCGATGACTATGCCAAGCCCTTTGCTATTGCTCTTAAGGCGTATTGGGGGGTCCCAATAACATTGCGTGAACTGATTGGTGCTGTTTATGAGTTACCGCAGTTTCAGGTGCGTCGCGACCAGGTGCTTATGCGTCTAGCAGCTGCTATGAGTAATAGCGAGCCAGCAGATGTGATTGAGAGCCTGAAACGCCTTGCGGGCATACGTTGAGGTATCCACTCGCATCGAGAGGCGTTTCAGTATGAGTGGAGGGCGACCTTAACTTCGTAGACATCTTCGCCCGTTGTAAAGGGACGATAACAGCCTGATGTGAGCGGCTGCTTTTGGCCGATTCTGTTGAAAAAGTCCCGTCGCAATTTTTCCCCATGAAAGAGCGTGAGCGACGTTGAAATCTGGCTTGCTCAGAAGGAAGAGCTGTCTTGGTTTTTACGTAGCAACACCGAAATCGAGTGCTTTCTGAGCTACCAAAACGCAGCTCGCTCAGAAACCGACTTTTTCAACAGAATCGGCCGATAGCTGCCCCTGAGTGTGGACAGGTTTCGTCTATTCAAGATGAACCGGTGTCCATCCTCAGCCAACCACTGGGTAGTTGGCATCGCCCCATAAGGTGTCCGGGCTGTCCAGCATGTTCTGGATTATCAAGGGCACCAGTTTTCCTAGCAGGTTGCAGCAGTCTCGTAGCTGATCCCTGTTCACTCGGCCATTCCAGGTTGCTCCACCATGAATGAGCTGGTTTCGCAGTGTGTAGATGCGGTTGAACATCACGCCCAGCACCGCAGGCGTGTTGCGGTTGGCCAGCGCCAAAGCTGCTGCTTTTTTCCCACTGGCAAAGCGTTCTTTCCACTGCTCTTCGCTGATTTTTCCGCTTTGATGATCCCAGAAACTTTGGAAGACAGTAAGCGAACGGGCATTACACCTTGCCGACGGATACCCAGTAGTGCGGCAGCAGCTCGGCCAGAGCGCTGGCCTTCTGCGTCGGCAGTCGCGTTAGCACATCCTTGAGATAGGCATACGGATCATGCCCATTCATCCGCGCCGACTGGATCAGGCTCATGATTGCCGCCGCCCGTTTGCCGCTGCGTAGCGACCCGGCAAACAGCCAATTGGAGCGACCTAGAGCCCACGGGCGGATCTGGTTCTCGACTTGGTTGTTGTCGATGGGCACAGCGCCATCGTCCAGGTAGCGCGTCAGCGCTACCCAGCGTTTGAGGCTGTAATCCAAAGCTTTCGCCGTGGCTGAGCCGTTGGGCACAAGATCACGCTGGGCCAGCATCCAGTCATGTAGTGCGTCGAGGAGCGGTGAAGCCTTTTCCTGCCGTATTCGCCAGCGTTCTTCATTGCTCATGTCGCGCACTTGGCGTTCGACTTCGTACAGCCCAGCGATAGAGTGCAGCGCCTGTTCGGCCAGTTGGCTTTTGTTCGCCGCGTGCAGATCGAAGAACTTGCGCCGGGCGTGAGCCATGCAGCCGATTTCGGTGATGCCTTGCACGAAGCTGGCCTTGTAGCCAGCGAAGTCGTCGCAGACCAGCTTGCCATTCCACTGGCCAAGAAAATTGCGCGCATGCTCGCCGGCACGGCTGGGGCTGAAGTCGTAGACCACGGCCTTCAGATCGGCGAAGGGCGTGGTGCTGTAGGCCCAGACGTAGGCACGGTGGGTCTTCTTCTCGCCGGGCGCGAGCATCGAAACCGGGGTTTCGTCGGCATGGATCACGCGCTGGGCAAGCACCGCTTCGCGCAGCGCATCGACCAGGGGCTGGAGCTGCACGCCGGTTTGCCCGACCCACTGCGCCAGTGTCGAACGAGCGATGGCCAGGCCGGCACGGCCAAAGATCTTCTCCTGCCGGTACAGCGGTAGGTGGTCGGCGAACTTGGTCACCATCACGTGAGCCAGCAGGCCGGCGGTAGGGATCCCCTTGTCGATCACCTGGGCCGGCACGGGCGCCTGGATCAGCGTTTCGCATTGGCGGCAGGCCCATTTCCCACGCACGTGCTGTTCGACGGTGAACACGCCCGGCGTGTAGTCGAGCTTTTCGCTGACGTCTTCGCCGACGCGCTGAAGCTGGCAACCGCAGGCGCACTGGGTGTTCTCCGGCTCGTGACGGATCACGGTGCGCGGAAATTGCGGTGGCAGCGGTGTGCGCTTGGGTTGTTGGCGTGGTTCGGCTGGGGTAACCGGAGGATTGACGGCTTTCAGCTCGGCCTCGGTGGCGGCGATGTCGGTGTCGAGCAGGTCATCAAGCAGGCTGCCCTGATCAGGGCTTAGCTGCTCGCTGCTCTTGGCGAACTTGTGCCGTTTGAACCATGCGATTTCGTGGGTGAGCTGCTCGATGACTGTTTGATCGCGGTGGATCTTTTTGCCCATCGCAGCGACTTGCGTGAGCAACTGCGCGGCCAGTGTGCGCAGCTGGTCAGGTGTCAGTTGGTCGAGATTGGGCGAGGAAGTCATGCCGCTGATTGTGCCAGAGCAGGCGGTCAGCGGAGATAAACCGATGGGCTAATGGCAGGTGCTACAGCACTGTGATCGTGCCGGCTGCGCCGACTCGCTGCCAGGGCAACCCCAGTACCAAAGCCTGAAGTTGCTCGGTGTCGAGTTCGACTTCCGAGCCGTGCCGGATGCCTGGCCAATGAAACTTGCCCTGGTGCAAGCGCCGCGCGGCGAGCCAGATACCCACGCCGTCATGCACCAGAACTTTCATGCGGTTGGCGCGGCGATTGGCGAACAGATAGGCGCAGTGCGGCTTCGCCGCACCGAACACCGCCACCACGCGGGCCAACGCGGTTTCAGTACCCGCACGCATATCCATCGGCTCGGTGGCGAGCCAGATACTATCCACGCGGATCACTGGGCGAGCCCACGGACAAAGCGGGCGCAACCTTCAGGATCGGAGGCTGGCCATTTCACCGTGACCGATTGCGCGCCCAGCGGTAGCTCGATAATCACCGCTGCTTCAGCTGGTCGTTTGGGCGTAACCCTCGCAGGAACGAACGCCGGCAACGCCGCTGGCAGTTGATCCCGATAAAGCGGTAGCCACTTGCGAATGACGTTGGCGTTGATGCCATGGCGTATGGCCACGCTGGAGACGGTCGCACCAGGTTGCAGGCACTCCTGAACAACCTGGGCCTTGAACGGTTTGGGGTAAGAGCTTCGTTGGCGCATGGAAATCCCGGCGATAAGGGCTATCGCGTCCGCTTAAAAATACGCGGACACCATCGCCCTTAATGCGGGATTGCGGAAGGTGACTTGGCTGGACGCTTACGGAAGACATACTGGTTGTCCAGCAGTACTCGGATGCTGCCGGGGAATTCCGACCAGACGAGCTTCTCGATGCTGTTGGTGCTATCGAGTGAGCACAGCTTTTCGAGAAAGGCTTTGAAGGTTTCCTGCTCAGATAGCCGCATCTGCTCGTCGATATCGGTGGCGTAGGCTGCGTTGAATGCGATCCACAAAAAAATAAAGCGGCCATCAGTATCTTCGGCTTGTTCTGCTCGGTTCAGCCAACTGAGTGCTCGATGCAGTCGTAGGCTGAGATTGGGATGTTGCTGGTCACGCTCTTGGCGATGGCGGTCCTTCAAAGCCTGGTAGTGCATGCGATAGCTCCCTGTACTGAAAACCAGACCATATCAAGGCTTTAAAGGGAGATAGTAATGAATTTGACTGACTGGAGTGGGGCGTTAATGGTCGAAGTCGCGTGCCAGCTGCTTCCATGGCAGATGTCGAATGGCGCTTGAAATCACCTCCGCCAGTGGTTGCGTATGGCACTCGTCCACAAACCAGGTGACCACCAGTTGAGAGCCATCGAACATTGGCTTTATAGGCTCTGCGCACAGCCATACATGCAGGTTGAGTCGGGGCAGGGTAGGGTGTGCCGGATCGCTGACATCCATTGCGGGTGGAATCATGTAAGTCTGGCGTTCTCCCCATAACGCCTCGTGGCAAATCAGCGCGCGCTCCATGATCATGATATTGAGGCTCTCATTGGGCGCCCCTTCAATGAGTCCTCCATAGGTCAGACCGTACATGAAGGCTTCAACGGAGACTGATTGTCCGCAGTCCAGCTGGATGTTCAGGGCTGGGGAGGTAGTGCTTAGAAGACGAGCCATGATTCGTTCTCTGAGGTGTGTAGCAGCTCGGCGGATTCAAGTCGGTGTAGAAGCTCGCTCAATAGGGCTTCCTCCTCGCTGCTGAGCATTCGAGGTCGGCGTCGTTGGTGCAAGGCGATGTGTTGATCTGTAGTTCGACATGTCTTCAGCGTTCGGCGGAAGGATCTTGAAAGTTCATCCATTCGTTGCCTCCAGGTCAGACTGAAGAACCCATCTGGATTCTTGGCGAGGATGGTGCCGTTGCTGTTATGGGTGTCGAAACGTCAGAAGCTTCAGGCCAAAGCCTGAATAGTTCGGGCTCACCCAGATAGTGGTTATGCATTCGAGTTCGAGGTTTCGCTCCAGCGCTCTGACAATATCGACGTAATCACCAAGACATGTGTCCATGCCGCCCTCAATGATCAGGATTTCACCTTCCGAGTGAATTGGATTGGTTGCGTCCACTGACGCTAACAGTGCATCCAGAGCAGCCCTAGGTGTTGAGCCCCAGCCAGAGATCACTGTGGCAATACACGCAATGCGTGGTTGCCACATGCAATAGCTTTCCCAGTCCAGATCTAATGGCCAGCCTATCTCCCGGGAGAGATATAAGCTTGCCCAAAACTCTGTCAGGTCCTTTTCTGACCTCCAGTGATAGGTGCGAATTCCGGGCTGTAGTTTTGTCTCGCTGTTTTCATACAGATGGATGTGCACATTGCTTCCCAGGCTCTGCAGAAACTCTTGCGGTGGTGGGCAGGTGGAGAGGCCGTGAAGCCAATGGATCTCATCAAAAAGGTGCTGCGGGCGCCATGCCTGATCCAAGCCATAAGCCGTAAAACGGTGCCTTGCCGGGCTGGCTAGATGCTTACCCATGGCTCCTGCGATTCGCTCCTTGAGCTGATCTGCCTCCGCTTGAGTTGCGGAAAAAAGCCCAACTTCGTACACCTCCAAGCATGGGCTCTCTTGAGCAACAGCCTGCCTCGGGGCGCTATTGGGGCTTTTGAGGTTTTCTCCCTGATTGAGCAGGTAGTACAGATACTCTCGAAGCCCCAATTTGCCCAAGTGTGGCTTGGGCACTTTCAGCGCACTTGCACGGGGGCGTTGGCGCATTTGTAGCCCGGGTATTGGGCTTCGGCCGTGACGCGAGCCATTTCGGAGCTGACGGCCTGGACCGTGATCGTGAAGTTGGCGCGTGGTCCAGCGTTGGGGGTTACACGCTGCAGGAAAGCTGAATAGGTTTTCATCATGGAGTCTCCAAGGTTAGATGACAGGAGACAGCGTGCTACTGGTATGCGACAGCCTGTGTCGGATTTAGTTTTTTTCGTACAAGGCCGCCATTCGTTTTGCAGATGTAGCCATCTGCTCTCTTAGTTCGATTGGCTCAAGCACCTCCAAGTGCTCGCCCTGACTGAGCAACCACAGATCAAGTCCTTGGCTCAGTGGCAGGCAGCCGGTCATTAGCCACCAACCATCAGCGGTGGGCTGTAGCTGCTGATCGGCAGTGAGCGCGTTCTCGTACAGGCGTTCGTAGAGCACCTGAGAAATGCGCAGTTTCAGTTGAACTGGGTACTCTGAGGTCTGGGATATCAGACTGCGCTTTACCTCGAACGAGCTCATCTCAAAACCGTCAGGAGCCTTTAGGTCTTCCCATGTTGCCTTGGCAGATTGAAAACGATGCAGCGGGAGGGAGGCCAGCTTGCCATCGGGCAAGCCTTTGAAAATACAAACGAGGTAGATATTGGAGTCTTGGTAGGAAAGACCCAGTGGCTTGAGATGTAGTGTTCGTGGCTCACTGGCACCGCGTTTCAGGTAAAGCGCTTCGATAGATGAATCATCCAGAAGTGCTTGCTGAATAACCTCTAGTACCTCTGATTTTACCTGCCCCGGCTCCAGGACAATGAAGCGGGTGTTGCTGATGATCTTGCCTGAGCAGTCCCGGCTGGGGCGGTTTCCTTTCAACAGAGATATCGCGTAATCCCGCAGGGGTGCCAGGTTTTCTACCTGCACCGCCATTCCGAATCTAGCCGCGTGATCCATGATCATGACGAGGTTCATTGCATCTGTTGGCAGCATGCTCAGTCGCGACAGCGACTTTTCTGCCCACCACAACTTGGCTTTGCCCTTGGGCCTGCTGTGCACATGGGGGAATTTCTGTTCTAGCTCGCTCAGGTCACGCTGAATGGTGCGCTTATCAACCTGGACACCCTGGTTGGCTACTCGTTGGTGAATGGCGTTGCTATCGAGAGCGCTTTCCTTGCTCGGGAGCAGGCCAAGAATGAGCTCATGACGCAGCAGCTGTTCCACACTTCCGTCCTTGTTTGCGTGCGACATAGGCTGTCGCATGGCTGTTGAAAATGGTCAGACACGATCATCGATGGGGCAGTAGCATGAGCAAATCTGCAGACGTCTTCAATCTTATGGACAACCTTCTTCCCCGGGCTGAATACGTCGAGCTGGCTGAGCCTGACGAGCTGCAACGCCTTTATGCTGGAATCGGTATGCCGTCGCTGAGAGCGATGGAGCTGAGCGGGCAGGCGGGTGTGACCTACCACGAGATCAGGGCAGCCAATCCGCTTCTTGGATTGGTTGATCCGGTCAGGATTCGAAATCGCTATGTGGAGCTGCGTGAGCAGGCTCTGTTGGGCGATGCGGATGCGCTCAATGATCTAGGGTGGTTTTGGCTCAATGGTATGCGGCTCAAGCAAAATCCTGCACTGGCTAGGCGGTTGTTCAAGATTTCTGCGGTAATGGGCTCTGCCGAGGCCCTATTCAACCTCGCGGAGCAGGCCTTTTACGGCAAGGGGTTGGAGGTCAATCCGAGTTTGGCCGTCGACTATTACGAGCAGGCTTTTGAAGCAGGGATTCCCTGTGCTGCGCAAGCATTAGGGAGCTTGTATGAGCGTGGGGACGAGGGTGTCATTGTCGATCATGGCAAAGCCATTAGTTGGTACAAGCGTGGAGCGGCCGAGCAAGATTTGATGGCGTGCTTCTCACTGGGGCGGCTGGCTCTGGACGAGTCATCGCCTGAGTATGATCCTGCGCTGGGCTTGTACTGGTTGCAGTGGGCGGCTATGAAGGGGCAGGTGCAGGCGACTGAGCGGCTTACCGATTTTTACTTTTATACCTTTGAATCTCCGCCGGACCCTGAAGGACTGCTTTTTCGCTTCTGGAGGGATCTGGCGGTTAAGCAGGGCAGTATGAGAGCAATGGAATTGAGTGCTTTGGATAGTGCCATTTTCGCCGCACGCAAAAGCTCTTAGCAGGTCGACCAGAACATAGAGGAAGGCGCAGAGTATCAGATGAGGCCAATAACGATTAGCAATGCTCAGCTTGCTGTGGCTTTGCCCAAGGTGCAGCCCGGTTTGCAGAAGTACTGGTCAATCCAGCAACAGGTCCGGCGAGATAGATCAGGTTTCACTGACCCAGTATTGAGGCGATCCTACAATGGTTTTTATCGTGTTCGACGAGGCCTGCAGTGGCAGTCGACTTACTTCGACCTCATGCGTCAAGCCCAAGCCCATGGGTATGGCTTCTCGCAGGTACTCAGAGCCTTGCATCAATCGACTGGTAGATATGAAGCCTCATTTGCCAGCAAACTGATTGCGACACTAGATACCACCCAGCCTGTAATCGATTCGGTAGTTCTGAGCAATCTTGGCTGTAAGCTTGCCTCTTCAACTACCCCAAATCGTATGCAAGCTATCGAGTCGCTGCATCGTGACCTACAGCAAAACTTTCAGGGATTCTTGGCGTCAGCGGAGGGGCGGGCCTTGGTTTCTACTTTTAAAGCCGCCTATCCCTCGTTCGCAATTTCCGAAGAGAAGATGGTCGACTTAGTGTTGTGGCAAATGCGGTAAGAGCCATTCTGGTCAGTGCTGGTCTATCTGTAGTTCGAGGCTTTGCCGTAGGTTGTTTGATTTTTTGCCTACGAGAAAGGCTGTCGCAAAGTGATTGAAAGTGGGCTGACAGGCTATAAAAAAAGACAGGGAGTCCCTATGCAAGGACAGCGTATTACTTTTGGCTTGCATCTCGACGGCCAGCGCCCCAGGCCGGCGGCTGATGCACTCGGTGTATCGCTGGTCGGCCCCTTGGGTCTGCTGAATATTCTCGAAACCCAGTTGGGTCTGCTGGCGCTGCGCCCCTCGCAGGCCGAGCGCATTGTTCAGTATCAGGATTGCCTGCATCGGCTCGATTCCGAGCAGCGTTTCTATCATCGCAGCTTCGCTACCGACCCCCTGGGTACCGCGGCATGCCTGCTCGACTGGCGGGATCAATGGGCCCTGCATGGTTGGGATGGCGCCATACCGAGCATGGCGCCAAGGCGCCTGCGAGACCTGGCGGAGGTTGAAGCACTGGCCGCAACGGCTGTGGCGCCGAGTATTGGTCAGCGGCTTGGTGCGGTGAAGGCTGCGTTGCAGAAGCGCCAGCCCAGCATCGAGCAGATCCTGCTTGTGGATCCGCTGGAAACTCTGCCTTATCGCTGGCAAGCGGTGCTTGCCGAGCTGCCAATCGTGGTGGCCGGCGAATTCGCTGAGCAGGGCATGGGCTTCCTTGGCGCGCTGCAGAAGCAACTCCACGGCGCTGCCAACGGCCAGCAGGAGGGGGCGAAGCTGGCGTGGCAGGAGGATGGCTCCGTGCTCGTCGTCCAGGCCGAAACGTCAATATTGGCGAACCACTGGTTGGTGACCCAGTTCGGCGCGGATTGCCCGACGCTTCTGCTCTGTACCCGTGACGGCATGCGCCTGGATGCCCAGCTTTCCGCTGCCGGACTGCCCCGGCAAGGGCTCCGGCATGCCAGTACCTTCCGCCCGGCGCTCCAGGTTCTTCCCCTGGCCCTGGAGCTGCTGTGGGAACCGCTCGACTTTCAGGCCCTGGTGCAGTTCCTCACTCACCCGATCTGCCCTGTCCCCGGCTATGCCGGGCGCCGTCTCGCGGAAAAAGTCGCCGACGCTCCGGGTATCGGCGGGGCGTATTGGCAACGGACCCTGGCCCGGATCGACGAGTACTACGGCGAGGAGCGCGCTGGCTCGGTTCGTGAAAAGATTGCCCTCTGGGTCGAGCATGCGCGTTTCCCTGCCGAGTCCGGCGCGCCGATAGAGGCAGTCATCGAGCGGGTTGCTCACTTGGCGGCATTCTTTCGCCAGCGCCTTGGCGAAGACGATAGTGCCAAGCGCCTCGCCTTCCTGGCCAGCTATGGCCAGTGCCAGTCCTGTCTGGATTCACTGGTGCGGCTGCAGGCTCAGGGAACCGTAGTTTTCCGCCCCAGGCAGCTGCAAAAACTCGTCGCTCAAACCACCGCCAGCGGTACGGAAAACTCTCTCTGGCCAGCCGAGGTCGGCGCAGTTCAGGTAGTGAATCACCCTGGGGCGATTACAGAACCGGTTGCGCGGGTTATCTGGTCGCCCTTGGCGTTGCCGCCGCTGCCCGGCAGCGATCCCTGGTCGACTGCCGAACTCCGCGTCTTGAAGGAGGCCGGGGTGGAGCTGCCGTCGGCTGCGGACAGGCTGGGGCAGGTCACGGCCAGTTGGTTACGGCCGGTCATGGCCGCTCGTGAGCAGCTGGTATTGGTACTTCCACCTGCTGAAGAGGTGGTGCACCCCCTCTGGCTAATGATCGAAGCACTCGTCGAGAAGCCCCGGATACATACCCTGGAGACGCTTCTTGGCGCAGGCGGCGCCATGCTGGCTCCGATCACTGCCCAGCCACTCCCTGCTCCAAAGCGCTGGTGGCAGTTGCCTGACGATGTCTCGGTGGCTTTGCGCCCTAAAGAGTCCTTTTCCAGTCTCGAAAAGCTGCTGTTCAATCCCTATCACTGGTTGCTGCAATACCCCGCCAGACTGCAAGCGTCGCGAATCGTTAGCCTCGATGGCGGTTTCCGGCTGCTCGGCAATCTGGCCCATGGGCTGGTCGAGCAGTATTTCCTGCGTCAGGACGCGCTGACGATGCCCGCAGCGGAGTTTGACGCCTGGTTTGCTTGCTCCTTCACGGCGCTGATTGATGAGGAAGGGGCCACCTTGAAAACCCCGGGGAGGGGCGCCGACTTGGAGGGTTTCCGCCTGCGCCTGCAGCAGGCCATGCGTAGTCTGCGCGAGCAGGTCGCCAAGGCCGGGATGCGGCAGGTGGTGCCGGAGCGGGCGGTTGGTGGGCAGTTCTCCGGAGGCGAGCTGGTGGGCTCGGTGGACCTGATGCTGGAGAACGCCCTAGGCGAGCTTGCCATAGTCGACATGAAATGGTCCGGGGTCAGGAAGTATCCGGAAAAGCTGCGCCAGAATCGCCATCTCCAGCTCGCCCTCTATGCCGAACTGTTGCGCCAGGAAACGGGGCGCTGGCCTTCGGTCGCCTATTACATTCTTGACCGTGCTCGCTTTTTCGCCCCCGACGACCGCGCCTTCCCGGACGCTGAGACAGTGCCGCCCGTGGATGGCGAAAACATCCCGCAGCTTTGGCAGCGCTTCCTGGCTACCTGGCGCTGGCGCGTGGCGCAGATACAGGCCGGGCGGTTCGAGGTGGTGCTGGAGGGCATCCCCGCTGACGATGCGGCGCAACCGCCGGAGGACGCCATGGCCATGGAAACGCTCAATGAGGCCTACAACGATTATCGGACGCTTGCCGGATGGGAGCGCTAAGCATGGCGAGCAGAATGAAAGGCCAGATTACCTTTATCAGCGCCGGTGCCGGCAGCGGTAAGACCCACCGACTGACCGAGCTTCTGCACCACGAGCTGACTTCGGGCAGTGTCCGGCCAGCGGGCATCATGGCGACCACCTTCACCAAGAAGGCGGCTGCTGAACTGCGGGAGCGCGTGCGTGGGCATTTGCTCAAGCAGGGTAACTTTGCCCTGGCCAATTCAATGGGCCAGGCGCGCATCGGTACGGTTAACAGCGTTTGCGGCCAACTGATTGCCCGCTTCGCGTTTGAGGCCGGCATCGCCACCGAGCAGCAGGTGCTGGAGGAAGCACAGAGCGGGATTCTGCTGGGCCGCGCTATCGACGCGGTACCGGATGGACCGAGCATGCAGAGGCTCCTGGGCCTGGTTCGCCGCCTGGGGCTGGAGGATGACTGGAAAGCCGCCTTGCAGTTGCTGGTCAACCAGATCCGCAGCAACGATATCTCGCTTGGCCAGGTCCCCGGCTTCGCCCAGTTGAATGCCGACGACTTGCTGAGCCATTTCCCAACGCCGTCTCGGCAGGACCTGAGTCTTGATTTGCTCAAAGCAATCCGAGCGGCGCTACCAACAATCGAGGCGACCGCCCAGTCTGGCAGCAAAAAGAACACCAATGACTACCTGGCCCTGCTCAAAGGCTTTGCTCGTGGTCTTGAGGGGCAGGCCGCACCCTGGAGCGAATGGGTCAAGGTTGCTAAGGCGGCTCCCGAAGCGAGCCTGCGCCAGGTCATCGAGCCCATTGCGGACCTGGCCAGGCAGGTCGACGCGCATCCCAGCTTGCATAGGGACCTGCGCGATTACCTCGACCATATGTTCGACCTGGCGACCAAGGCTCTGGCCAGCTACCAGGCCCTGAAGCAGGAGCTGGGCGTTCTCGATTTTACCGATCAGGAACACCAACTGCTTGGCTTGCTCGACCACCCCGAAGTGGTGGCTGTGCTTGACGACGAGCTCGACCTGCTGATGGTCGATGAGTTTCAGGATACCAGCCCTATCCAGCTTGCCCTCTTCTTGAAGCTCGCCCGCTTTGCCAAGCGAGTCTACTGGGTCGGCGATATCAAGCAGGCGATCTACGGCTTCCGTGGTAGCGACACGGCTCTTATGCAGGCCATCATCACGGCCTTGCCGGACCTGGGGGGTAGCAAGGAAGTTTTGCCGTCGTCGTGGCGCTCGCGTCCGGAGTTGGTGAAGGTTGTGAATGCGCTCTTTACTCACGCCTTCGCGGACTCCCTGGCCAGGGAGGAGATCGAACTAAGGGCCGAGCGCACCGAACCCATGCCAGGGCCTGGCTTGGCCAACTGGGTACTCGCGGGCAAAAACGCAGGCCAAGAGGCCAGCGCGCTGGCATCCGGAGTTCGCCAGCTGATCGACAGCGGTTATGTCGTCTATGACAAGCACGCCCAGTCGCTGCGCCCTGTTCGCTTCGGGGATATTGCCATTCTGTCGCGTTCCCATGACGGAGTGGATGCTTTGGCTGCGGCTTTGTCCGCGCAGGGCATTCCCGTCGCCACTGCCCAGGCGGGCCTGCTGGCCACACCCGAGGCTACGCTGGCCCTGGCCTGCCTGCGCCGCCTCAATGACCCCACGGATACCCTGGCCACGGCTGAGATAGTGTCACTGGCCGACAGCCTGGAGCCTGAAGTGTGGCTAGCGGACCGGCTGAGGTACCTGGCGCAAGGCGGTAATGTCGATCTCTGGTGTGAGCAGGCCGTCGAAGGCCATCCGGCGCATCCCCTGCTGGAAGCCATTGCCGCTTTACGGCCCTCTATGCCGGTACTGGCCCCGCAGGAAGCCTTGGCGACGCTGATCGCAACCTGTTCCCTGGCGGAAAAGGTTGCACGCTGGACGCCGGATGGCGCCCGTGTGCGCCAGCGCCTGGCCAATCTGGAGGCCCTGGTTGCACTTGCTGAGCACTATGAAAGTCTTTGCCGAAGTGGTCAGCAGGCGGCTTCAGTTTCCGGCCTTATCCTCTGGCTCGATGAAATGGCTGAGCAGAAGCAGGACATGCTGGCCGAACCAGCCGTCGATGCGGTTAGGGTGTTGACGCATCACGCCGCCAAGGGGCTTGAATGGCCGGTGGTCATCCTCATGGACCTGGCCAAGGACATCAAGGACCGACTCTGGTCTATTTACGTGGAATCCGGGGGCCTTTTTGATGCTCACAACCCGCTGGCCGATCGGTATATCCGCTATTGGCCCTGGCCATTCGGACCGCAAAAGAAGGTCGCTATTGCTGACAAGATTGCGGACACCCCCTTGGCTGCTGGATTTAGACAGGCCGCCGTGGAGGAGGCCAAGCGGCTTCTTTATGTCAGCATGACTCGGGCGCGGGATCTGCTGGTGCTGGCGCGCTCCAGCCGCAGACCGAGCGGCGAATGGCTCGATTCGCTCGGGGCGCCGTGGTTACTGCCGGCGGAGGGATGTGATGCTGTGGAGTTGCCCAGTGGCGAGCGTATTCCTGCCGATCGCTGGATGCTTGAGCCGCTGGATGAGCCTGGCAATGGCGAGCCTGCGGCGGCAGAGTCGCTTCATTGGTTCCAGGGGCAGGGCGACAGCGGCTTGCGCCTGCCACTGAGCTTTAGCCCATCTTCGGCACGGCTGGTCCCGGGTACTGTTTTGGAAAAGTGCTGTATCGGTGAACGGATTCCTGTGGCCGCCGGTGCTGATGTGCGTGCGCTGGGCGAGGCCATTCATGCCTGTATTGGGATGACCTTCGCTGATCCGGATACTCCTCTGTCTGAGACCGATGTCATCAACATCCTGTCCGGATTTAGTGTGTCGGAGTACCTGTCGGCAACCGCGGTGTTGCAACAGCTCAAGGCTTTCCAAGGCTGGTTGTCTAGCCGCTGGCCTGATGCGAGGCCTCATGCCGAAATTCCATTGCAGAGTATTTTGCCAAATGGTCAGGCGTTGAATGGTCGGATCGATTTGCTGCTGGAAACTTCTAGCGGATGGGTTCTGTTTGACCACAAGTCCAGTCAGTTAGCTATGGATCAGTGGGGTAAGTTGGCTAACGAGTACAGCGCACAGTTGGAGCTATACGCTCAAGGCCTAGAAATGGTTTCCGGGAAAAAAGTCATCGAACAGTGGTTGCTTCTGCCGGTGGCAGGTGGTGCTTTGAGCATTGAGAGGCTGGGATGAGCTTGATCACCCTTGAGATTCCAAACGCCGACGCTGAGGCTTTACTGCGTTTTTTGCAGAAAGTTAATGCTCAGGAGCAGTGCCCGTCTGACCCATGGGAAGCTTCCCGCTTGGAGTCTGCATTGGAGGAGTTGGTGGAAGCTTTGGAGGCTGATTTGAGGTGACTCGTGCGAGTCAGCTTGCAGAAGGGTATGAGGTTCATCTCAATCAGATGAACCTCAGTCAGTATTTGTGAAATATCGACACCGCCACTTAGCCGCCGCTGTCAGTGAAACGGTGAAGGTTAACAGTGATTCAGGTGGTCGGTTCTCTATGATCCTGCTTTTCGCGCTTCAATTCCCGGAATTCGCGATAGTGCTCAAAGGCGGTATTCAGCACGACGGCCAGGCCCACAGTAGCAAGAAGACTTTTGAACATGGTGAGGCTCTGTCAGGCCAGAAGAAACAGCGCGAAACACACCAGCCAGAGAATGAAGTAGGCCAGGTCCTGCTGCAGGTTTTTACTCGTTGATAGAGGTGCACTGGCGCCAGTCAGACCCAGCCTCTGAAGTTGGCTGTATGGTGTCCAGCCTTTTGCAGGCTCTGCCCGTCGAAGAAGGACAGCAGCAGGTTGAGCGCCAGCGTGATGTACAGTAACTGGCGTTTTCATCGCTCGTGTCACTGCTGCCGAGCTGCCATTGATGGCGCCTGCGATGAACCATTCACCGATGATGGGTGCGAAGGCGAGCACTCATACCAGGGCGTTGTTCACTGGACTGCCAACCAGCGGTGGCGGGGGGGCAGGTATTGCCGCAGCGGAGTGTTTTCCTGCCTCGTCTGCGCGGTAAAGCCATGTGCCCACACGGAACTACCATAGCCGAGGCGGCCTGCGCGAATCAGCTCGGTCATCTTTTGCTCGCTGACGCCACTTTTGCGCACCCCTTATTCCTCGTAGAACCACTGATGTGCACTGCTTTGAACAACGGACATCGATTCACTCCTCGATTCGATAGATTGCATGACGCAGTGTCTCCACTACTGACGACAACCTTTGTTGCTGTGTAGGTTGTCCTACCAAGCCGAGCGGCAACTGTTCTCTGGGCTATCCAGTGGCTTGAGCACATTCGCGATGCTCTTGGTGGGCAGATTGATGGTCTTGCCACCGGCAGTGAGCTTCAGGTGGTTGGCCTGGCGCAGTGCCTCCCAGAATCCGGGAAAGTTGGCCCCGCAGACCCTGCAGTCGGTGAAGAAGGGGTTGTTGTAGGTTTCTCCCTCGACGATCACGTCGAAGCCGCTGCCCTCTTCGGAGCTGTACTGACGGCCTCCGATGCTTGCATAGGCTCGGATATAGCCGTCGTCCTCGTAGTCCGGGCAGGAGATGTTCAACTCGTTGCCGTTGCCGTCATCGACCAAATGTTCGCTGACACCCATACCCCAACCTGAGGTCCATTCATAGGTGCCGGCCTGGACGCTGGCGCAGGTGAGCAGACCGCAGAGCAGCAATATCTTGGTTGTGTGCATGATGTTCTCCTTTCATGTCGTTCAGATCCTTGGTTAGCGAAGGAACTGGCGCAGCCGTTCCCGCATGATTTCCGCGCGGCTGGCCGGGCGGATTTCCAGTTCGATGTTCTGGCAGATGGGGCAGCGGCAGAACAAGTCGACATTGAGTTGTAGGGCGTCGCTGGTTGGAATGCTGGTGCGCTTCCAGCCACAGTGCGAGCAGATGGTGGTATGCGGAGAGGGGGGTATTGGCATGTATGACCTCAACGTTGTGCTTAGAGTGACTGTGCCGCAGCTGTGCGACAGGTGGCGTCGTCCTCGCTATCCTCTGGCGGTTTGGTCAACAGTGAGCAGATACGCGACGGCACCGGCTTGCTGGGCAAGCTGGTGCCGCTGATCATCGAGTTTATGAAGGATGCTGCAGATACGCAGCGGAAGGATTTGTGTTATCCGGTGCGGGACTAGTCATCTGCGCAGTGCGGCAGGGCCTTCAGGGAATTAGTCCAGCGCTCTGAATTCCGCGTCGATAGCCTCCGCTTCGGCTCGCCATGCCTGGAAGCGCTGCTGGCGAGCACGACTTTCATCCAGATTACTTTGCAGCTCTTGCCGGCGACTATTGAGCTGCAGGTAGTCGGGGAAGAACTCTTCCTTGAAACGCTCGGAATTTACGAGACCGAGAAAGTCTTCACGTTGCTGTTCGAAATTGCTGACCATCTGCGCAATGGCTTTCTTGAAGGCTGCTTCGCGCTTGTACTGTTCCCAGCTATCCCAGGCTTCTAGGGCTACGCCGAGAAAGGCCAGTGCACCGTTGGCTCCCTTGGCGAACTTTACAGCCCCCCAGGGTTTGAACTTCAGGTACTTGCCAATATCCATGCCCACTGTCTTGGCGATGGTGACGATTCCATCGCGGGTTGCCAGTACCGTGGTGTTGTTGATCAAGTTGCCCTTGAGTACGTGATTGATGCCCTGCTTGCCCAGTGACTTAATGGTAGTGTTGAAGTGGTTAACCTCGCTATCAAAGCCGACCTGCATTTTTTGCACTTCAAGGGTGATGGATTGGGTCTGGCGACTGAACTCGGTCTGTAGTCGTGTAGCCAGGACGATGCCTTCAGTCCCGACTTCTCGCTCAAAGAACTCGCCAAAGGTCTCCAGGCTGCAACCCTTGGCCTGAAGGATTAGGTCGGTGAAATAGCGCATGGCAAAATCGCGTAGGCTATTACGTGCTTCTTCGATTTGCTGCCCGGTTGTTGCCAGCTGTGTTGTTAGACGAACATTGAGCTCGTCGAGTTTGCCGACCTCTAAGGACACCTTCTGATCGTTTTCGATGGCGACCGGCAACTGGTTACTAAGTACGTCACGGATCACGCTAGCTCGCATCTCATTCGCAAGCGCAGCACTGCCACCATTTTGCTGGATCTTGTCGGCAGTGGCCGTTTGCAGTGTTGCGATATGCGACAGCGTCTTGAACTGTTCGATGTTAGCCAGCCAGTGCTCCACGCTCAGGTCGAATGGGTTGGCGGCTACGGCGACGATGGACAGGTTGGCCACTTCCTGTTCGGTCAGCCCTATCAGCTCGCGCAGGCGACCGGTAACATTCTCGCGTTTGATCTGCAGGTTGGCTTGGTAGTCCTGCTCGTCTTCCACGTCGGCCACCTCGTCGAAGCGGCTAACAGGCCGTTGAAAAACTCGGCTTCAACTGCCCCAACCCGTCCGGTTTGGCGCTTTTTCAAGCGCTTTGGCCTAACGGAGTCCACACAAGGCCTGACTTCAGGCCTTTTTGACAGGTTTCAGCACCACGTTCACGCCTTTCGGTGTTTTTTGGGCGTAACTCGCCCTATACATGCGATCCTCGCCACCAACCCGACAGGCTACCCAGTCGGATCAGGTTGTAGACCGAGAAACCCAGCAATAACTGAGCACTCAGCTTGGCGCGACCGATCAGCTTGGTCTTGCGCAGGCCGCCAACCGTCTTCAGCCAGCCAAAACCTTCTTCGATCCGCTTGCGGATCTTCTGGCTGGCGGCATACCCCGGATGCCGCGTGGTGCGCCCATCGATGGCGCTGCCCTTGCGCTTCTGCGCCACATGCGGTGTCACTTTCAGCTCGCGCGCCCTCTGCACGAAACGCTTCTGGTCGTAATTCTTGTCTGCACCTACCGTGCTGCCCGGCTTGGCCGTGCGCTCCAGCATCTCCAGCGCCGCCTCTACCTCGGCACGTCCATTGAACTCGGTGCATTCCACATCCACGATCAGACCGTTGCGGTGCTCCATCATCGTGTGGGCCATGTGCGCCAGACGACTGGCATCGCCATTGCTCTTGCGCGCCAGCCGGGCCTCGGGATCGCTGGTCGATTGGTGGGTCGCGTTGCTGCGCTTCTCGCCCTTGAAGTCGGCATCGGGGTTGCGCGTGCCATCCTCCGGTGGGTCGCCGCCATCCTTCTTGATAAAGGACTTGTGCGAGGCCCAGGCGTCGATCAGCGTGCCATCGACGCTGAAATGCTCGTTGCTGGCGTACTCGGACCATGCGGCCAGCGACTTGATGCGCTGGAAGAACAGCCGCGCTACATCCTGGTTGAACAAGCGGTCACGGTTCTGGCTGAAGGTCGAGTGATCCCACATGCGCTCGTCCATCGACAAGCCGACGAACCAGCGAAACAGCAGGTTGAAATCAATCTGCTCGACCAACTGCCGCTCGGAGCGAATGGTGTAAATCACCTGCAGCAACGAGGCGCGCAGCAGCCGCTCCGGCGCAATCGAGGCCCGTCCCAGGGTGGAGTACAGCCCGTCGAAGTCCCGATCCATCGAAGCCAGAACGGTATCGACCAGGCCTCGCAGGGGACGCAGCGGGTGATCGTTCGGGATGCGCTGCTCCAGCGTCGTATAACTGAACAGCTCGTTTTGTTTGAGGTCGAGTCCACGCATCGGCTTGGGCTGGCTTCGGCAGAAGAGGATGGCCGCCATTTTGCCAGAGCCACGCGGGCTCTGGCTTTTTTCAACGGCCTGCTAAGGACGAAAATGGTGCGTGGCAGTAGATCCAGGGTGCGGAAAAGCCAGGTCAGATCGTCTTGGTGGCTTTCCTTGATGGGGTTGGTCGGGTTCATCACATAGAGCACCAAGTGAGCCTCACTTACGTACTTCTTGGTGATGTCCTTGTATTTCTCGATAGCATGAGTTTCGGCGTTTTCCTGTTCCTTGAAGCCGAACAGCCCTGGGGTGTCGATCAGTACGAAGTCTTCACCGACTTCGTAGACTGTCACTTCATTGGAGGACTCCTGGTGGCTGATCTTCATGCTGGATTTGTCCAGCCTCTCCATCCATGCCGCCGCGATCGATGTTTTGCCTTCGGAGAAGCCGCCAATCAGGGCTACCTTGAGTTTTTCGCCGGACATGCTGTCGATGGCACTTTGCAACTTGTTGCTCAGTGATGGATCGATAGACACCCCTGCTGCCACGCCCTGGCTGAGAAAGTGTTGCAGCTTGCTTAGTAGCTCTAGGGCACGTGCCTGCTGGGCTTTGAAAGTGTCGAGGGTGTGTTCCATTACAGTTTTCCTACAGTCTCAATTTGGCGGGATAGGGTTTTCAGGCGGTGGGTAGAACTATCCAGAGCTTTCAACTGAGCGGCGGCCTGTTTGGCTGGTGCTTCAAGTTCCAGATCGAGCTGGTGAATGGTGCGTTGCATTTCGCTCAGGGCCTTTTGCAGGCTTTCGCGCAGTGCATCACGTAATTGCTCGGTGGCGCTACGAAGGTTTTTCTCAGTAGCTTCGCGCTGTTGAGATTTTTTATAGTCCGAGCTGAGGGCGCTCCAGATAGCCTTGCTGAAAGAGACAAGTGCAGAGGCCCCTGCAAACCACAAGCTGGCTCCGCCTGTAAAAGGCGCAAGTGCGATGCCGATAAGGCTCCCCAGTATTCCAGCAACCTTAATGCCGTTGTCGATTTTTATTTTGATGTTGAACTTCTCGTTGAGCTGCGTACTACCGAGTTTTTCATAACTGCTGGTCAGCTCTTTGGCATGTTCTGCGAAGCGCTTGAGGATGTCTTCGGCGGCTTGCTGGAATTTGCCGACCTCCACGCTTACGACATTGGGGAGTTGCCTGCTCAGATGTTCTTGTTGGGTTTCGAGTTGGCTGTGTAATGCCTCCTTGAAGGCATCGTTGCTTATGTCATTCGCTATGCGCGAATAGACGTTGTTGCGTACCTTGCTGGCGAAATCGTCGATCAAAGTTTCGCCGCACGACTCCACACGTTTTTTCAGCGCCTGAAAGCTACTGTTCAACTGGCTCTTGGCGCTTTGCCCCTCTTGGGAAAGCTTTTCTGCTAGCGTGGCTAGGTTCTGCTGAACCTCTGATAGGGTTTTGTTGGTCTGGTCGAGTGCCTCCTTGGCCTTGTTGAAATTGGCCCGAGTAATCTTGGCTGGACCGTTGTGGAGCAGATCGTCACCGAGCGACTTTAGAAAGGCGCGAAAACGGGACTTCTCCAGCAGTTCGTCGCAGTCGAAGTCCTTAAGGCTCTTGTCGCGATCTCTTGCGTTCTTAGACTCTGGGGTGAAGTGATCCGTCGAAACCAGAAACGCAGGTCGTGCGGTGAGCGGGAAAACTCCGCGGTAATGCTTGCCGAGCTGTTCGCGCATTTTTTCGTTCAGCCCGTCCAAACTAGTGTCCTCGTCGTCGGAGATCAGTGGCCGGCCAGTCAGTGACTGTTTAGGGTTAGTGATCTTCTTGTTGAAGATTGCCCATACCTCGGTTTGCGCTCCAAGGTGTTGCTTGATTTTCTCCAGCGTGCCTTGGCGCTGTTGGTCGCCGGTTTGTGGTGGCGCGGGTTGGTTGGTGACATAGAAAACCGCGTGCGCCTTTTGGACGGCACTTTCTATCTCGCTGAGCACCAAGCCCTCTTTGCCTTCGATGCCGGGCACATCCAGCAGGGCGAATGGCTGGTCGTTCAGTTTGAGGTCATAACGCTGTGTCTGGCGGGTGAAGTCGGCCCTGCCGTCACCGATGATTTCACCGTCGGCCAGTTTCTCCAGTTCAGCGAGTAGTTGTGCCAATTGGGTTTCAAGTTCCTGGCGCTGCTGGACGAGGCCTTGCTGCTTGTGTGTTGCTTCGGTGTGTTGGGCGACAAGAGTTGCGCTGGCGTTGTCACGGGCCGCGACGACTTCATGCAGTTGCCTCTCCAGCGCGAGCCGCTCTTCTCTAGCCTGCTGCTCTTCGGCGCGCAGGGCTGATGCTGTTTTGTTAAGCGTCGCGGTGGCTGCCGAGAGTTTGGCAGTGGCTTGCTCTAGCTCGATTTCTTCCGGCATCTTCCGGAGCAGGTTCAACAGCTTCTGCCAGAGAGAGGCGTTCTTTTTACGTTCGGCGAGAAGTGCCTGGAGCTGCGTGACAGCATCAAGGGCGCCGCCGTGGAGTTGCTCATGCTGCTGGAGCTGACTACCAAGCTCCTGTATCAGCGCGCTGTTGCGGGCGCTGGCCTGGTCGAGGGCCGCTAGGGCTTGGGTGTGCGGTTGTTCGTATTGCTGAAGCGTGGTACTCAGCTTCTGCGCTAGTTCGTCGAGCTGAGCATCGGTTTGCGTAATGACCAATTGCAGGTTCTGCAGGCTTTCCTCGCTTAGGTTGTATTTGTTTTTCAGTTCGCGGAATGCTTGTTGGTTAGCGAGCTTCTTGGGCTCCTGCAGCAGAATGCGCAAGGTCTCGATGATGGTTGATTTACCTGCTCCGGTTTCGCCATAGAAGGCGATGGTGAAGGTATTCCACTCGGCATTCTCTTGCAGTTCGGTGAGTTGTTTTTCTAACGCTATTTGGTGCTCGGCGAGCAGCGAGTGCGCATCGCTTTTCGCCTGGGCCAAGGTGGAGTCGTTCGTCTGCTCGCCCAATGAGTCGATGATACGGGTCAATTCCTCGTTGATGTGCTGGTAAATATCGGCAGGGGTCTTCAGGTCAAGCTTTGTCATGGGTGGTTCTGCGAATGTTTGCTTGGGCTGGATGGCATGAGTGGTCGTGATGTGAGCAGGTTTTTGTACAGGCACCGTTGATTCTTTTATCGTGACTTTGAACTTGGTTCTGTTCAGCACATCAGGCAGCCGCTCCCAGTATTGGGTATGGCCGAAGCCTTCCATTTCCACGCTCTCGAAATGCTCAACCTCGTTACGCCCTAGGCAGGTCTCTCCCCAATTCAGGAGAAGGGTTCGGTCTGCTTTGGAGTATGCATTGATTAGTCTGCCTTGGAGCAGACCGCGCATTTGCTGTGCTTCACCAGGAGAGACTTCAACAGCAGCGGCCATTAGCAACACATCATTTATTGCTAGCCGCTGCCTCTTGGTAAAGGTTTTCAGGCTGTTGACTATCAGCCGGCCTCCGAGCGAGTGTCCGATCAGGTTGATTGTTTCGATCTGTGGGTGGTTTTGGCTTAGATGTTCGCTTAACTGCTCAAGAAATACGGCGCCCATCCTTTCTGCCCGAGAGCGCGCGTCGGTAAAATTTTTTCGTCGATCTTTGGCGAAAGAGCCTGCAAGGCTCGAATAAGCCATCGGGGTTGTTAGGCCGCTGCTTAACATCAGCGACAGACCAGTCGTGCCAAATGCTAGGAGTGACGACTTATCGAAGTGAAGATAGTGATTCGATGGCCAGAACGCGAAGATATTGGTGTAGTGTCGAAGCTGACCGGGAATTTTGTCGAGTAAGAGCTGTTTATCTTCGTCGCTATGCCCAGCGCTGTAGCCGTGGACGAAAATGTTGGCTTCTGTCGCGTTTGGATTGGCGACTGGAGAGGCTTGGAAGTTAAAGGTGTTGGTCATCCTATTTCCTTAGTCAGTGGCTACAGCCAGCGCTTGGCGACCATGACAATCAAATGTAGGCACAAGCCCGAGCATGCGATAACAGTGATGATCTTGGAGGTGATTAAAAAGAAGTCCTGTAGGCCGCTGAAAAGAATGCCCACGATCATGCCCAAGCCTGCGATTAGTGCGGCTATCAGTAGCAGGCCGATGTAAGGGCGCAATAGCCGAGATGTGGCTCCGCGCTCGATAAGGCTTGCGGCGGCGCCAAGCACGATGAGAAAGACGAAGATACCAACTACGATGCCCATGATTTACCTGTCGGTTCCTTGATAGCGTTTGAGCTATAAGACTTGTTTGGATAAGCCTCCCGAGCCGCGCTGTTGCATTTACTGTTCATACAGAGCCTTCACTTTGTTCGCTCTGTGTAGGACTGTCTGGGCCCATAATAGGGGCTCATGTACTCTCACGTTTTCCCCCAATCCAAACACCCACCACAGCGTCTCCTGATCGTTCGGCACGATGGCGCGTAGGCGTTGCCAGTCGCTGTCTGGCAGCGGTTTCAGGCTTTGTTCGTTGCTCAACGGCGTCTCGCTAAGCAGCCAGGCAATCTGCGGTGATACGTCGGCGACCAGTTCTACCTGCTCAATGGGGGCGGTGGTGTTGAGATCTTGGCGGATGTAGCTGTCGATCTCGAAGTCGTTGTGGGTGCGGGCCGCTGCGTCCAGACATTCGGCCTGGCGGATGCGGTGCAGGGCGAACTGTCGCAAGTCGTTATAGCCGTCGACGCTGCCGATCAGATAGCTGATGGCGTGGCGCGACACTAGTCCAGCGGGGTGGATCAATAGCTGCTTGAGCTCAGTTTTGCTGCGGCTCAGGTAGCTGATCTGCAACTGTTTGTGTTCCAGCAGGGCGGTGGAGGTCTGCTCCCAGACCTGCGAGGCGATCTGTGCAGGTTGCAAGGACTTGCCATTAGGGTGGGCTCGAACCCTGCGAGCCCAGTGCGCCAGGCCATTGTTTTCCAGGTTGTCGAGGTAATCGCGGGCCATACGGAATTGGGGGCCGAGCTGATCCAGAACGCTCTGTGGCAGTAGTGTCTTTAGGTGGCTTTCCGCGAGATACAGTGCCAGTGCCGTGGGAGTGTCCATGGCCGACAAGTCGATAGGCGCATTTTCCGAAAGGCTCCAGCGAAATGATGGGGTACTCTCGTCACGCTGTAGTGCAAATGGGATCGACAGTCGGTCAAGGTCGCGCTGCACTGTGCGCAGGCTTACTGAGAAACCATCATCTTTGAGTTTCTCTAGCAAGGTTGTGGTCGCAATGCGGCCCGGTGCTCGTGGGATAAGGCGCAGCAGCGCGATAAGTCTCAGGAGCGTGTCCTTAGCTTCGGACATCGTTACTTCCCTGTCGTATCGAAATGGGGGCGCTTTGTTGGCGCCACTTACATGGCGAATCTAACCCTTTAAATGGCAATTTGCCACTCCGGCGATAAGCAGCGTAGCCCGAACGAGCGAAACTAGCCGCTAGGGCCTCTAGGTGGGTTGCTCGACGTTCAACAAGCTCTGGCGAGCGGCACCAAGGGCAGTGATCGAAGCACTCTTTTGTGGTGCTACCCCCATCGTGGGACACCATCGTTTGCTGCCATTCACAATGGCGGCAGCAGTGGGTCATAGCCGTTCTCATACGCCGAGTCTCCTTTGCGTGGCGCTTGCAGAGGACATTACCCGGTTATAGCGACAGAACCTGTCGCGCTGAAACACTGAGTTCTGCGATGGACCACGCTTGTGTCGCTTCTGTTGCGTCACAACCGCTTGAGGCCGTTTTCTCTATGCCATGTTGGGCTTCATCTTCAATCAATGAACCTAAGTCCGTCTTGGCATGGCAGCTCGGGTTGACGTTTGTCATTTCGGTCGTATACAAAAATAATTGATTTATGTGTTGCGATAGCTTTTGCTCATTGAGCATGCTGGTTATGTGCGAGATCGTTCGTACACATAAAAAGAAGAATCAGCATGAACACAGAGACCCAAAATGCTTACCGCTCACTAGCCAGCCACTTCTACGACACGCGCCTGCCTGGCATCCCGGTCAGTGAGCTAAATGAGCTGAATATCATTGGTGCTTTATTGCGGGCTGCGCCTGAATATCGGCCCGACTATTTCAGGCGATTGCGCAATGCACTCGCGCTGGATCAGAAGCTCCGGAATCACTTCTGGATTGCCCAGGAAATCAATCGGACACTCAACCCTGTTACCGTTTTGGGCTTGCCTCGCAAACGCAAGCAGGCTCGGCGGCAGAGAATTTCTGATGAAGAGTTTGGGTGCTGGGTCAAGGAGCTGTTAGCGAAGGAGCAGGTGGTTGAGGCCGCGGCCCTTTTGTTGATCAGTATGACTGGCGCGCGTCCTTGTGAACTCAGTGGCATCAGCGTCAATGGCAATTGCATAGTGATTCCTGGTGCGAAACACAGCCATGGCGGTTTGCGTGGTGCTGACCGAGTGCTTGAAGCCAGTGAGGATTTCTGCAGGCTGGTGAGCAATGCTCTTGAGGCTTTCCATTCTCAGGGCAGGAGCTTGGACTCAATCCGCATAGCGATCCGTCGCGCGGCTCTTGAGACCTTTCCTCGTAGAAAAGTGCCGAGTATGTATACGTTGCGCCACCAGTTTGGATCAAACCTCAAGGCATCGGGCCTGTCGCGGGTCGAAATTGCTTATGTTATGGGGCATCAAGCGACGGACTCTATTGCACGATACGGCGATAAACGATTTGGCCGCGCCGAGGCTGTCCAGGTCAAGCCTGCGTGCGAAGCAGACTTATCGCGAGTTCGAACAACACATGCTGCATACGCTCGATCTCGTTCGAAGGCCTTGCGTATTGATTGCTGATTGTCGAGCTCACCGGGCGTCGACCTTCAGTAGGTCCCCCCAGCGGGTGGTATAGGCGGGAGAGAGCAACTCCCGTCGCATGCTCCATTCGGCTGTTTTGGTGAGGCGCCCCGGTTGCAGCGTTCCACGCCCCCAGCGTCCGTTAATGGCATCCAGCGTACTCATCAGTCGCTCGGTCTTCACGGGCTGTTCAGGGGCAAATAGGTCAGGCGTGTATTCATCCCGACCGCACAGATCCAAGAGCAGTACCTGTGCTTTTGCGTAGCTGAATCCATCCCGGTATAGCCGGCTGATACCTTCACGAGCTGCAGCAATAATCAGGCGATTATCGTCGGTCGGATAGGGCAGTTGGCAAAGCAGGCCGTTGGCGTATTTGGCCTCACTCGGGTTGAACATACCGGTGCGTAGGCTGACGCGAATCTGCCGACATAGTGAACCTTGCTGGCGCAGTTTTTCAGCAGCTCGGGTGGCGTAAGCGGTAACGGCTTCCTGAATCGGTTCGATGGCCTTTAAGCGCTTACCAAAAGAGCGGCTGCAGCAGATTTCCTGTTTAGCTGGGGCTGCCTCTTCCAACGCTAAACAGGCAGTGCCACGTAGTTCGCGCGCCGTTTTCTCAATGACCACGTTGAAGCGCTTGCGCAGTTCCCACGCGTCGTGAGTCGCCAGATCCCAGGCGGTTTTGATACCCAAGGCATTGAGGTGAACCTGCATGCGTCTGCCAACGCCCCAGACCTCCTCTACGGGCATGACCTTAAGCAGCTTGTCGCGGCGCCCAGGGTCACGTAGGTCGACTACGCCACCGGTTTGTTTTTGCCATCGCTTGGCCGCATGGTTAGCCAGCTTGCTCAAGGTTTTTGTGTGGGCGATGCCAATACCGACCGGAATACCGGTCTTCAGCTTGACCTCGTATTGCAGTGAGCGGGCCAATGACTCCAGTGGTTCCGGCATACCACTCAGCTCGGCAAAGGCTTCATCGATGCTGTACACCTCCATTGCAGGCAGGCGCGCCTCGATGATGCTCATGACGCGTTCGCTCATATCACCATAGAGGGCATAGTTGCTGCTGAAGGCAACGATACCGTGGCGCTTGAGGTCGCCTCTGATCTCATGGAAGAGGGCGCCCATTTTTACGAAAGGCTTGGCATCGGCAGAGCGGGCAATCACGCACCCGTCGTTGTTGCTGAGTACCACGATGGGTGTGCGCTGCAAGTCAGGCCTAAACACACGCTCACAGCTTGCGTAGAAGCTGTTGCAGTCGATCAAAGCAAATACAGGCTCAGGCATGAGCGCGATGATCTCGAAGGCTATGGGTCACAACGCCCCAGATCATCAATTCGTCATTCTCCAGGACATAGCGGGGTGGATAGTCAGCATGCTCGGATTGCAGCACATACCCACCATGGGCTTTGTTCAGACGCTTGACGAACACTTCACCGTTTAGACAAGCCACCACGATATCGCCTGGCTTGGCTTCAAGTGCTCGGCTGACGATCAGATAGTCGCCATCGAAAATTCCGGCCCCGGTCATGCTGTCGCCACAGACTTGAACCACGTAAGTGTGGGGTGCGTTGATGTCGAGCAGCTCGTCTAGAGAGAGCTTGTGCTCCATGTGATCCAGCGCTGGGCTAGGGAAGCCTGCCGGAATACGCGCGTCAAAGTACGGTAGGCAAATGGCGCTTGGTTGAAGGGGAAAAAGGATCAGGGCATTGCTCATGAGGAGTAACCAGATTACTGTATTTATATACAGTAATCTGCGAGGGCTTGATCGAACAAGCAGCGTCTGTCGGGACAGCGCTGGATATGCCCGAATTCTTTACAGGCGAAAAGTTTACGTGTCGCCTCATCTGGCGATCCGGCCTATGGTCGACACATCACAACCGAGGAGCGTTCACCATGATGATCATGCTGAGTTCGATGAGTGAGTATTTGACCGTGCTGGCCACAGGGCTGTTGATGGTCGGGTTGGCAAGGGTGGCCTATGGTGGCCGTGCAGTTTGATCGATTTGATCTCGCCTGGATCGCTAGGGCTTACAGGCGGTAGGCGTCGACCTTCCACCATGTGGGTAGTAAGTCCCTGATCTTGGCCTGGCCGAAGCGATCATCCAGCAGATACACCACACCCCGGTCATCGACCGTACGAATCACCCGGCCAGCGGCCTGCACCACTTTCTGCAGGCCAGGGTAGAGGTAGGCATAGTCGTAGCCATTGGCCTCGCCGAACATCTGCTGCATGCGCGCTTTGACTTCTTCATTGACCTCGTTGACCTGGGGCAGGCCCAGGGTGGCGATAAAGGCGCCGATCAGGCGCTTGCCCGGCAGGTCGATCCCCTCGCCAAATGCCCCGCCCAGCACCGCAAAGCCGATGCCTTCGGAATGCAGGGTGAAATTGTCGAGAAAGGTCTGGCGTTCACCTTCGCTCATGCTGCGGGTCTGCACACTGGTGGGAATATCCGGGTGCAGCGATCTGAACAAATCCTGCACCTGTTGCAGATACGCATAGCTGCTGAAAAACGCCAGGTAGTTTCCGGGCTCGCGCCGGTACTGCTCGGCCATCAAGCGGCAGATCGGTGCCAGGCTGGATTCGCGATGCTGGTAACGGGTGGAGAGGTTGCGCAGCACCCGTACGCTCAGTTGCTCGGCGGCAAAGGGTGAGGCCACATCGATCCATTGGGCTTCTGCCGGCAAGCCCAGCAGATCACGGTAATAGTTGGCCGGACGCAGGGTGGCGGAGAACAGTGTGGTGGTGTGCGCATCGCTGAAACGGTCGGCCAGAAAAGGCGCCGGCACCACATTGCGCAGGCACAGGGTGGTATCCAGGCTGAGCATATTGTCCTGCTGGCGGGTGATATCAAACAGCGAGTGCGGCCCGTACACCTCGCTCAAGCGGCAAAACAGCATGGCATCCAGGTAGAACTGCAGCAGGCTGCGCTCATGGCCATCGGGTTGCTCGCTGAGGTGATCGGTAATGGCCGTGACGGCTTTCTGCAGTGCGGCGACAAACAGATCTGGCACGCTGGGATAGATCTGGTAGTCCTGCTCCTGCACTCGATTGAGCTGCTCCCAGTGCCGGCCAACCCGTTGCAGGGCGCTGCGAATGCTACCCGGCGCTGTGTTGCACAGGGCATGAAACAGCGCCTGATCTAACTCGGCGGTGTACATGCTGCGCGCGCGGTCGACCAGGTTGTGTGCCTCATCCACCAGCACTGCGATGCGCCACTCGTTGAGCAGGGTGAGGCCGTAGAGCAGGGCGTTGATGTCGAAGTAGTAGTTGTAGTCCCCCACCACCACATCGGCCCAGCGGCACAGTTCCTGGCTCAGGTAGTAGGGGCAGATCTGGTGTTCCAGGGCGATGCGTCGCACCTGCGCCTGCGGCAGCCAGGCCTGCTCAAGCGCTGCCAGACGGGCCGCCGGCAGGCGGTCATAGAACCCCTTGGCCAGCGGGCAGGACTGACCGTGGCAGCTTTTATCCGGGTGTTCACAGGCTTTGTCGCGGGCCACATGCTCCAGCACCCGCAGCGGAATCTGTTGATCGGCTTCACGCAGGCTGTGCAGGGCATCCAGGGCCAGGCGCCGCCCCGGGGTTTTCGCCGTGAGAAAGAACAGGCGATCCAGCTGCTGACCTGGCATGGCCTTGAGCTGCGGGAACAGGGTGCCCAGGGTTTTGCCAATGCCGGTGGTGGCCTGGGCCATCAGTGTATGGCCATCGCGGGCACTGCGATAAACCGCCTCGGCCAGTTGGCGTTGGCCATGGCGAAAGGTCGGGTAGGGAAAGCGGATGCTCTGCAGATGCTCGTCACGCTTGATGCGGTGCGCTTCCTCCTGTTCGGCCCAGCGCAGAAAGCGTTGGCACTGTTGATTGAAGAAGTCCTCCAGCTCAGCGGCTGTGAAGTGGTCACTGAAGGCATGCTCGGCGTGACTCATCACGTCGAAATACACCACGGCCAATTCCAACTCTTCCAGCTCAAGCTGCTGGCAGAGCAGCCAGCCATAGACCTTGACCTGCGCCCAATGCAGCAGTCGGTGATTGGCCGGGATGCGGCTGATATCGCCGCGGTGGGTTTTGATCTCCTCCAGGCGGCGTTCCTCGGGGTCATAGCCGTCGGCCCGGCCGCTGACCAGCAGGCCGGGGTAGCTGCCACTCAGGGGCAACTCGGCGATATACCCCTCACCCCGTCGACCGACCACAGTCTGATGCCCGGCCATGCCTTCCTGCGCGGTGGGGGAAGGGGTGAAGCGCAGATCCAGGTCACCTTGCTTGGCGGTGAACTCGCACAGGGCCCGCACCGCAACTCGGTAACTCATACCTCGGCCCAGCGTACGTAGCAGACTTCAACGGCAATACCGTGCTCAGCCGCGAAAGTGAGCCAGCGTTTCTGGTTGTCCTGCAGGCGGTCGCCGGGGCCTTTAACCTCGATCATCCGGTAGCGCCGCTCCTGCGGATAAAACTGGATCAGATCGGGCATACCGGCGCGGTTGGCTTTCAGGTCACGCAGCAGGCGGGTAAAGCAGGCGTGCAGATGGGCGGCGGGAATGCACTGCAGGGCCAGGTCCAGCCGCGCTTCATCGAGCATGCCCCAGAACACGAAGGGTGATTGCAGGCCGAACTTCTCCTGATACCGAGCCTTGATCAATTGCTCATAGCTGGGCTGTTCCAGCTGCTGCAGACAGCGCTCGAACAGAGGCTGGCGCCGGGCATAAAAGTCCGGGCTGTGCAGGTCCACCGGGCCGCTGTGGAACGGGTGAAAAAACGCCCCCGGCAGCGGCGCGAAGATCGCCTCCCAGCACAGCAAGCCGAACAGGCTGCAGAGCAGGGTGTTTTCCACGTAATGCACGGGAGCATCATCCTGCTGCAGATAATCACGCACAGCGATTTCCACGCAGCCATGCTCTGGCATGGGCAACACCAAATCGATACGGCTTTCGCCTGCTGCCTTGGAGCGCTTCACTATCGGCAGGCCGAGCTTGCGCCGCAGGCGGGTGAGGGCCCGTTCCAGGCGCTGACTTTCTTCATCACTGCCCGGTGCCTGGCTAAAGGCCTGTGCCTGATCATGGGCCTCGGTATCCCGTCCCAGCTGTTCCAGCACGCGAATCTGCCGCCAGCGGGCTTCGCCATGGGTGCTGTGCTGATAGAGCAGCAGGGCCTGCTCCAGCGCGCCGTTTTTCTCCAGTTGCTGAGCGATCTGAAACAGCAAGCGCGATTGGCGGCTACACAGATAAGGGTTGCTTGAGCTGAACGCCAGCAACGGCGGCGCAATGTCCGCCAGATCCGCGCCTTGCTCAACGCTGACGCGTAACTGGCGCAGGTGCAGGTAATCCTCAAGGTCCTGGCGGCACTGAAAACCCCGTGACTCTGGGCTTATGTCCACTGATTCATAACGGTAGATACCCAGATCCGCCAGCACGAACTCGGACCAGTCCTGGGCCAGATTGCCGAAGAACATCAGGCGCAGACGGTCACACAGATCACCCACCATCAGGCTCAGCAACTGATCATCCAGCCTAGGGCACCAGTTCATGAAGGTCTGGGCGGGTAAATCCTGAGTGCGCAGCTGTTCGAGCAGCTCGGCCTTCTTCTGCGCCGCGCGGCGGTCTGTGAGCGGCAGATGAGTCAGCACCTCATCCTTGCGCAGCAGCTCGGCAATCTCATCCACGATCAGCAGCGCATGCCCGGTGATCCAGCCCTGTTCAAGCAGGGGACCGGCAGCAGTCAGGCAGTCGCCGATTTCCGGGTAGACGAGCTTGCTCAGGCGAAAATGACAGCCCTTGCGCATGATCATGCGCACCAGCAAGGCTTGTGATGGCCAGACCAGGCTGTCGAAGGTGTCGAGAAAGGCGCGCTCTTCATCCGACAGCAGGTCGGCATAGCGCTCTGCCACCCAGGCGAGTGCCGTGCGGAAATTGCTGAGGTAGTAGAGTTCAGGGGCTAGCGGGACGGACATGGTGGTGATCACTGTATTCTTGTACAGGATTGTCCGTGTTGCTGAGCGGAGGATCAACTGGTGCAGAAGCGCACGGTATAAGCAGGCGAAAGCGGCCAACTCCAGCCCGATGTTACTGGCAACTCCCGGCCAGAAGCAGACAACCTAAATGATCTGGCTTAAGCCAGCAATTACAGGTCATGGCAATCGACACATCGCTTAGAGCAAAGGGCTTCTTCGCCGCCCTTTTGGAGTCAGAATTGTTGCTCGCTGCATCGCTCGAGTCACAGCTACTCTCATAGTCAAGCGGGCTTGCCTTTCGCGCTCAGCGGAGGCGTTGTCAGTCAGGTATCTGCCTTTCATCAGCCCTTCGTAAAGTATGACCTCTGTGAACTCCTTGCCTTTCGACTTGTGCATGGTCATCAGATGGATACCTTTCCACTCTTTCGTCGCCGCTTGGAAATGCTCCTGTAGGAGTGCATCTCGAACGAAGCCCTCTGCCCCTGCATAGCTCTGCGTGGCCCGCCAAACTTCCCCTAATCGGCCACGCAACAGAGTTCCTTTGCCGAGTAATCGAACAAAGCGGCCATCAGCTGCGATCTGTTTGATTTCATTGCAGGCGCTGGCATCTAAGAGCTTGCGTACGGCAATCCAGTCGGCAGCAGGATCGCCTGACAGTTCTAGCTGCAGACGCTGCTGCGAGATTTCCTGCGCAGCCGCTAGCACCCTTTTATGGGCAATTTTTTTCAGCTCCTGCCCAGCAGCTACACCGTCTATGGCGTCGACAAGATCTATGTTCGGCTTGCTTGGTTTCTTTTCCCCTTTCCGTCCGCGGACGTGGGCACACAGGTTTCCGAGTAATTTCAATGTGATCGACTCGGCGTGGGGGCCTCCCTCTAAGAGGGCAGCAATGGTTACAGCGGCCAGTGCAGCAGCCTCTTGGTCGAACGCCACGTCATGGGGCAAGCGTGGGAGCCCATCAGCGTCGCTAGCGAGGTAGGCGGATACTTCTGCCATGAAGTCTTTACTCGGTACGAGGATGGTCAAGGACCAATCTCTGCCTCCCTTCAACAAGCGGCGTATGCTGCCGAGCACCACCCTCTTGAAGTCCAAGTGCAACTGGCCTTTCCGGGGGGTATAGGCTTGCACCGCGACGTCGTTGTAGGCCTTGCCTTTATTAACCCCATTCATTAAGTCATTTCCGAACTGAACGATGTCCGTTCCGTTGCTTCGGTGGTTCTCTAATCCGAAGTTGAAAGCGTCCGGATTGAAGGCATCCACGTATTCCTGGATTCGGGCTGCATTCGCTCCGCGGAATTCGTAAATGCGCTGCTCAGGGTCAGCTAGCGCCATGACTTGGCTGTGCGGCGTGAGTGCGCGTATGAACCGCCACTCATCTTCGTTCGTGTCTTGGAACTCATCCAAGATGATTAGGGGGTAGCTTGATCCGTAGATGCGCTGTAGCGCTTTACTGCTCTCCAGCAGCAAGGCTGCGTTGCTTGCGAAAAGGTCGAAATGAAGCAACCCATCCTCTGCCAGCAGCCGATGCTTTTCGGCCTCCCTCTGATCCTCGGGAATGCTGGACAACCTAGATGCTGCTTCAGGAGGGGGTAGAAGAGTTATGGGGCTACCTGCGCGCAATAGATACCCATGGCTGCGCAGTAGCCCCCAAGTGAAACCATGGTAGGTATTGACCTCAAGCTTGCTGCGCTCTAGCGCCGGCAAAAGCTTCCCGGCATGCTCGGCCACTCTAGCTACAGTCGCCCTGGCGAAGCTGAGAAAAAGCACTCGCTGACCAGATCTCAATTGTTGCTCGCCGATCAGCGCTTCCGCTTTCAATAGGGCTACAGTGGTCTTTCCAGACCCAGGCCCTCCAAGGACGAGCATGTGTCTAGTGCAGCCGATAACCGTGTTCCGAGTGTCGTCTAGCTCCATCGTTGCCGCTCCCTAGATCAAATCAAGAACATCGTCCGGGAGAGCTGGGGCAGCTGGCTTTGGAGGAATGACGGTCGCACAGATATTTGCCAGCGTTTCTACGATGAAGGGAGGTAGCTGGCCTTGATTGGTGGCAGTGCAAAGTAATGCACCAGCGGCTCCATCGCCTTTCCAACGCTTCAGCAGAACGCTCAAGATCGCCTTTAGGTCGTCAACGCTGGTCTGATCTGTTGGTACCCTTTCTTTGAGGTCTGACGGCCAAGACTCAGAGGCGACCAGGTCGGCAGCATACTGGCGAAGAACAGCCACATCGGTACCGTTGAGAACGACATTCTCGAACCCTGTCTCGGGGGCCTCGTAAGGGAAGTCAACCGACTCGGTAATAGCCTGCCGCTGTGCCTGCTCTTGCTGGTCGAAGACTGCATATACCGTTTTCCCTAGGCCGCGGTAGTAAGCCCCCATAGCAGCTATCTGGGAGTCGCTACCGGCATCCAGGATAGGGATCCCTAAAGCCTCCAAAGGCATGAACCGGTCTGGATCTTCTTTGTGCAGCATGCGAGCTACTGCAGGCCAGGCATCGTATTCAGTGCGTCCCTCTGCAAGAAGCACACGCCGTGCAAGCAAAGCTTCACATACTCGCTGCCGTATATCTTGCCTATAGAGCTTGGCTTTGATGCCAGGCGGCATCCCGGCCGCTCTTGCCTCAAGATGTCCTTCTTGCCTGCTGACTACGACGATCTGGTGTGGTGTGAACTCTTCAAGCACGTACGGAGAGTGCGACGTGAACAGGGCTTGGGCTGACTTACCCCGGACGCCATTGATGATGCGTTTTTGAATATGAGGAGGGATGGCGATTTCTGGCTCCTCCATTGCAAAGATGACGTTCTGCTTCAGCTCAGCGATGAGTGATAGCAGCGCCAGAACCATCATGTTTATCGTGCCGGTGCCCTGATGTTGAAACGGTGCGGCATGTTCGCTGCCGTCGCTACGTTGAGCACCGGTGGCCATGAACACTGTGAGTGTCCGACGAAGAGACTCTCTTGTGAGGTCAGATACCCGCATGTGGGGATCAGTACCGCCATCAGACGGCATATAGCTCCTGATAGCGGCCTGTACACTTGAAAGGATGTTACTGATCCCAAGTTCCGGCTTTTCGGCAACCTCAAGGTCGCGAAGTTCGACAAGCAAGTCCTCCCAGATCTTGAAGTTCTTTTCCTGCTGTAACCTCAGGATGATGTCGAGCAACGAGCCCCGCTCTAGGCTCAAAGCTCGACTGCCAGTGCGCACAGTTCGAAGGTAAAGGAACCCGCACTCTCGTTTGTCAGTGTTGCGAAAGGCATCAAATGTACCGTCTTGCCTTTCAGGAGACGCGAAGTACGTTGAGCCGATGAAATCATCTTCCTCGGCGTCATACCCACCGGTGAAACCAACGCGTAGGCAGGTTTGAACACCTTCTGCATCTGTCCCCTGAGCGGGAGGTCCCTCGATAACCTTAGAGTGCTTGTTATCCCACCATTCAAGGTGGTCTCTGAAGCGCATTTCCTGGTCTGCATTCAACCCAGTAATCACGAGCTCAATGCTAATGGGGACAGGCTGCCCCTCTGGACCAATGTATTCGCTAGCGTAGAAATCGTGTTCATCAATAACCGGGCGACGTGACAAGCGCTCCGGCCCCAGAACAAGGTCAATAGCCTCGAGAAGGGTGGATTTCCCAATGTTGTTGTCGCCGACGATCACCGCATGATCAGGAAGAAGAATATCTGCAGTTCTAATCCCTCGAAAATTTTCCACTTTCAAGCTTGCAACACGCATGTCATCCCTCTTTCCTTGCGCTGATTTCGATCCCACTCCAAGGATAGCGTCTAAGCAAGCACGTGCGGTTGATTTCGAAGGGATACTGAAACGTGCCGATGACTCTCACTGCAGGCATGGGCAACATCTCGCCAAGCAGTCAACCCACTGTACCGCCTGTTGATTGGCAAGCCCGGCGTCGTTGAGGAGTTTCGGCGGAATCTGTTGGAAAGACCGCTCCTGGCCGATAGTCGCCAGTAGTTAGCCGATTGTGGCAGGTCTATCAGAATCGTCGCTGCTGGTAATACCTGACATAAGTACTGCCAGGTCTACCCGTGCAGAAGGTGCTCAGTTCAACGATTCGAGGCCAAAAATCACAAGGCCCAAATCCGAATCAACGCGTGCCCCATATCCACATTGACGGATTCCCGTCCCTCCACCCACTCATCATTACGCAGACGTTTACCGATATTGGTTTCCTGTTCGCCTTTGGCAATCACCAGCACGAATAAGCGAGATGGAGCGTCGACGGAGGAAAGCCTTTCGATATCGGCACGCACGGACCAATCACCTTCCAAGCACTTGGCTTGCGATCCGTCGCCCAGGCATTTGACCTCAGCCACCATAGTCGTCTTACCGCTTTCATCCTGCGAGTAAAGGTCTGCTTTGCGGCCTTCACCTAGGGGTAGGTCAGTCCAGATATCGACTTCGTTCTTAAACCAGGCATGAAGGCTGATTTCAGCCTGTATCCAGTGCTCCCGGCAGCTGTTTAGCTGCAGCACCTGCTCAAGTTTCTTGTCCATCGCGCGAAAGGCTTGCTCGAACAAGGTGATCCATTGTGCTGTGTCCATTGTGTTCTCCTGGTTTGAATCCTAATCCCGGCGATCATTATTCAATCAGCTGTCAGGCGCTTGCTCATGCAGCTCTAGAGCCGCCCTTAGTCGTTGCTGGATCTCGTCTCTGAGCCCTTGTGGTTGTTGTATCTGAATGGATCCCGCGTGGGACAAAATCCACCACTTCAGCTCCCAGCTGTCATTCACCGTCGCGGTTAGTCGTGAGCCTTCATCTTCTGCGACCAGCAGCATGTCGTGGGATATGGGCGCCTCTTGCAGCAGGCGCGCGAGCCCTTCGCTGATCCAAGCTTCGAGCTTGATCTTCTCGTGGGTACCAAACTGCATGGCGCCACTATCGACATAGTCTTGCAGGTCAAACCCTTCCGGCTTGAAGCATTGAGTCGGCAATCCACGCGCTTCTTCGAACCGATGAACAACGAATTGACGGATGTCGTCGAAGGGTTCGGCGCTGGCTATGAGGTAAGTGGTATGGGCTCGCTGAACCAAGCCCAGTGGGTTAAGGGTGAAGTTGTGAAATTGATTCTTGTGGGCTGAGTAGTAGCGGCAGCTGAGCTGGGTGTCGTTCATCAGCGCTTGCTGAATCACGTCGAGAAGATCGGCGTTGATTTCTGGAGCGATTTGCGTGAGTTCTGGCTGCACGCTGGCCACCTTGTCCAGCCAGCGAGCCGAAGGGTTTTCTTCGCTCATGGCTTCCAGCTTTTGCCTAGCCAGGTTGAAACGCGGCTCAAGCGTTTTCAGCATAAAAGCCGGTATCAAGGGACGAATGCTGCCTTCTACCAGCCGCAAGGTCAGGGCTTCGCCAAGTGTGATGCCAGGAAGCTCGGCGCTTTTTCCGGGCATCCAGTGCCAACCGTAGGGCATGCCTTTGTTATTGCATTGCAGGGGGAATAGCCTGGAAAGCTCAACAAGGTCACGCTCAATGGTGCGCTTTGTAGTTTCGTGCCCTGCGTCACCGAGTAGGCGTTGTAACTCAAGCGTTGTGATCCCAGGGCCCTTGGGCGGCAGCAGCTTGAGCAGTTCCCATTGGCGGGTCAGTGTGCTGCGGCTGGTGGCTGATGGCACAGCGGGCATCCTTGTCTGGAAGTGTCTAATTGGCATCATGCCCAGCCCCGGTACTCCAAGCAACTGCATCATAGGGATGCCCTGACACCAACAAATCAGCAGCAGATTCAGCAACCTCACGGCTGCCGAACCTTCCAGGACCTACCACTCGGCAAAGCCAATGGCTCTCATATTGCTGGCGCTTTTCAGGCTACTCTCAACCAGCAGCGCATCAATCACTTGATTGGCGTCCGTGAACGGGTTGAAGCGAGCGCGTCTGGCCACCAGTGCAAAATCACCCGGTGTAAGGCAACTTTGTCTAAGTAGCCGGGCGAGCTTAAGGCTGTCCGGTTTCTTCAAGCCCATCTGGTGTAGATGCTGGCGAAGCAGTTGAGTGATTTGCTCCGCAGTGAGGTAACCAAAACTAATCTTCAAGTCGAAGCGCCGCAGTGCGGCTTCGTCGAGGTTATCCATCAGGTTGGTGGAGGCGATAAAGAGGCCGCGGTAGCTTTCCATCTGTGTCAGCATTTCGTTTACCGCACTGATCTCCCAGCTATGCCGAGCGTTGCGCCGGTCCTGCAGAAAGCTGTCCACCTCATCGAGCAGCAGGATCGCATCATCGTCGTTGGCATGCTCAAATGCCCGAGCGAAGTTTTGCTCGGTCATTCCCACATAAGGTGAAATCAGGTCGGATGCGCGGCGGGTCAGCAGTGGCTTGCCGAGTTGCTGCGCCAGCCAATGCCCAAACGCGGTCTTGCCGGTACCGGGAGGGCCGTAAAAGCACAGGCGCGCTTCGCCATGATTACGCAACCCACCTAAGAGCTGATCGAGCGGTACATCGGTATTGGCCAGTTCTGGGCTGTAAAACGCAGGCAAGGTCTGCATGCGACCCTGGCCAAGACGCGGAAAGCCCTGGGCTTGCAGCGTGGCATTGACCAGGAACTCAACAGTGGTGTCCAGATTGGTCGCGTTTGTCTGATCCTGAGTACTTGCCACGCTCATCGCCCGTGTGATGACGGCTGGCATCAGCTGTTCATGGTCCGCCAGCTTGTCGATCAAGGGCTGGCTGAGCCGACTGTGGCTGGCGCTGCGAATGATGCTCTCACGCTGTCGCCGTGGCGGGTTTTCCAGCTTGAGAACAAGGTCGAAACGCCGAATATAGGCATTGTCCAGGGCATGGATGTTATTGGTGAGCCAGAAGCAGGGGATGGGGTTCTCCTCCAGCATGCGATTGATCCAGCCCTTCTGCCGCTCCTGGCCCGCCAGCATGGCCAGCTCGCTGCTGCCACTGAACAGATCTTCAATCTCATCCAGCACCAGCAGCGTCTTTTGCTGGCCGAGTACGCACATCGCTGAGCGAAGGGCGCACAGCCGTCCGCGGCGATCAATCGGGTCGCCATTGTTATCCGTGCAGGCAATCTCATAGAGCTCGGCGCATAGTTCGTTTGCCAGCATGCGGGTGAGCTGACTCTTGCCTGTGCCGGGCGGGCCGTAGATCAGAATGTTCACCCCCAGCTTCTTCTCCTCCAGTACCTGTTGCAGATAGGGGCGGGCGATACTCAGGGGCACACTGAGGTGGGTAAAGTCGTCAGCACGCAACAAGCTATCAGGGGCGGGACGAAAGGCGCTCTGAAAGAGTCCTATGGCACTGCCCTGATGGTGACGCACTGAAAACAGCAGGTCTTTGTTGTTAAAGCCCAGCAAATCAGACAGGTGATTTCGCGCACTGCTGCGCAGGTTGGTTTCAATCAAGCCCGACTGCACCAGGCGCCCCTCTGCCGAAAGCCGTACGCGCAAGTCATTCTGCGGGACGTCCAGCAGGATGCTCAGCACCCTCGTAAGGCGGTTAAAGCCGATGTAGCCGAGCTGGTTGCAGCAGTCGTCCAGCAGAGTGTCCGTATTCATCAGTGAGCAGAAGCCGATCAGCTTCTGCTCAATTTCATCCAGACCAATTAGCCGCGCGAGGTTCTCCAGATTTGCCTGGAGGTTGTCTGGCAGTGACGGGTTAGGGAAGGCTTTGTCGAAAAGCTTGCGCTCCGCACGCAGCGCGGCCAGCGTGCGTTCGTGGAAGCTAGGTTTGCGAGCTTTTTTCGAGGGGCCGGACCTATGGGTGAGAAAGACCGGTACCGGCACCGCGTCTTCATCATCATTATCGTCATCTTCAATCAGCCAGTAGACCCCCAGCTCACGGGCGACATCATCATCACTGAAGCAGCAGTGGTTGATAAAGCCACGATGGCCAGAACAGTCGAGCATCAACTTGAACATCCACGCTATAGCCAGCGGGCATGTGTCGTGACTGTGAGGGCCGGATTTGCGAGTGGGCTTTGGCATGGCGAGTCCTCCTGTGACCATGGAGGTATTGTGATGGGTCATTGCGACGTAATGTGTCGCATGCTGACTTGGTAGCTTTTTACCCAGCGCGATAAGGCCTCAAATTTCAAGCTCTCCTAAGAGCATCAGCACAGGTAGGGCGTTTTTGTGGCTGGCGGTTGCAGCCAGCTTCAAATCATCAACGTTCGGATTGAGTTCTTCCAGGGCGCAGCCAAGGGCAGAGTAACTCCGCAACGATAAATCCGGACCTGCAAACAGAGAGGCAAAAAGGGTCTTGAAACGGCACTGCTGGAGCGCTTTCCATGGCACTTCTAGGGGATCGTCATAGGTGATGATGTGTATCACCAACTTCCGACTGGCACTGTTTCGTAGGCTATTGACTAGGTCCATCAAATCTATGCCCACAACCCCGTTGTGCATCAGCGCCAAGCGAATCATATCGATGGCTTGCTCGGACCAGCTGATGAATTCACACGCATTCAGGGTGTGTGGGCATCTGACCTGATACGTATTCTCCGGCAAGACGCGAGCGCGGTCGGTCTGGTCGAAGTAAAGCGTAGCGAGCGCGCCATTTGCGGGCGGGCGGTAATCGAGCGGCGCATTGATGACAAAATTCAGATCGCTCAACCCTAGGGCGGACACCGGGTACTCCGCAGAGAAGCTGGTCTGCATGGACTCTTTAAGGGTCACAAAGTCCATAACACTTAAACGTGGCCAGTACATCGAATGCTTGATTTCAGGTGGCGACATATCATTCCCCTCGCTCAGCAACTTTCAGGCGAATGATCTTTCGGCTAACCGCCAAGTTGACCAGCCAGCTGATCAGTTGGGCGTAGTTAATGTCCTCCAGTGCCGCAATCTGTTTGCGGGCCTCCTCCAGGCTGGCGAGCATCGCGCGCATGGCGTGGGCATCTAGGGTATCAGTGAGTCCTGCCCTGGACATGAGCGTGACAGGCTCAAGCAGGGCATCGAAGGCATCTTGCTGGATCAGCAGGCGCGACAGATTGCCCAGTTGCTCCTGTAGATGCTCGGGTGGTTCAGAAGGGCTGAGAAAACCGGCCAGGCTGATAATTCGACGACCCAGACGCTTGGTATTTGAGGTTTCCTGCAGAAGAGATTCGAGGTTTTCCTTGATGAGGCGGTCCATGGTGCTTCCTCTAAATACAGACAGCACCAATCGTGAATCACGCATGCGACACAATGGGTCGCAGGCGTGTTTGTTATGGACAATTATTCTCCGTTGAGACGAATACCCACATGCCCCTTACCCCTTCCTCAACCCAGCCACCTTCAAGAATATTTGAGCCCTCGAACATATGGAGAGTGGCCTTGCCATCGAAGCCATCAGCAGTTAGCAAGAAGTGGTCCGGTGTCTGTTCTTGCCCTCGGTGTGACGAGGTTTTGTCACTCTGAGGGTATTCGACAGTGATAAACCCCGCCTCGATTTGTACCTTTCAGGGCTGGTCCAAGGTGGCATCTGTTGTTCTACAGGTTTCCATACGGGCGTTTTCGTAGAGCATTGGGATCTCGCCTGTAGTTGGATGCTGGAGCCGATAGCCAGCTCGGAATAACGCGGTCTACAGATACAACCATTTCTGCAACTCATCCAGATTCACCACCACAATTTGCTGCGCCGTTGCTTTGGCATGCACCTTGGTTGGATCGATCTGATAGCGCTGCAATACGTACTGCACCAATGCGCCGCGTGTTTCGATCACCAGTCGGCCATCCTGCATACCGTAGTCGGTTTCGATAATGGCTTGCTGCTCAGGCTTCAGGCGTGAGTCGGGTTCAATGATGACCTGCACCTGGTTAGTCCAGCCCGGGTCTTGCTCGCGTGTGTTTTCGGTTTTGTCGTCCATCAACTCCGGCACGCCACGAAAGCGGCTTAGCACAAAGTCGCGGTAATCCCGGTTCTTCTCGCAATAGGCACGCACATGCCAACGCATGCCGGTGTAGATCAGGGTATGCGGGGCGATCAGTCGAACTTCGGCCTCAGGTGTGGTGAACGACACATACTCGCACTCTAGCCGCAGACCTTCTCGGCAAGCCCGAAGGAGAGGGCGCAGCAGTTCCGGACGCACTGTGCGATCCGGCACCTGCAGCACCTCGGTATGCGCATAGGCCAGGGCCAGTCCCTCGACATGTGGGGCGCGATCACAATTCTGATTGAGTAGATGCAGATAGGCGCTGGCGCTGTCATCGATAAACAGCGGGGCAAACTGCTCGCTCGGTACATACCCCTTCAGATGTTTGTCATATGTCAGGTTATGGGGCGCATGCTCGTTGATATAGGTGTTGATGTCTTTTGACGCCTGCTGGCGGCTGATGCCAAAGCTCTGCATCAAGTGATTCGTGGTCAGGCGGCCTTCCCACCAGGCTACGGTCTCGATCAGGCGGTAGCGCAGCGCCAAATCCCAGCGCACAGACTCGATTGATTGCTTGCGTTTCATGGCCTCTCCATCTGCTCGAAAACTTTACCTGTACAGGTAAACACTCTAGATGCGTCGCTTTAAGCTACATATCTTGATTGCCACAAGCAAGCCGGCAGAGGCCGGAGCAGGACAAGCAATCAAGGAGAAACACCATGGCACTGATCAATTGTGGCGAATGCGACCGTATGGCCAGCGACCAGGCAGCCGCCTGTCCGCACTGCGGCGCGCCGATTGCCGAGCAACTATTGCCAGCAAGTCAAACGTCACACCAACCGGCGAGCCGCACTGTTGGATTCGGGCTAGGCCTGGGTATTTTCCTGGTACCGCTGGTGTTTGCCTGGTTTCTACTGCGTGAAGGGCACAGCGTGGCTAGCAGGGTCATCGGTTTTGCCTGGCTAGCCTTGTTTCTAGTCGGTGTGGCAGGGAGTGAGGGCGTCAGCACCGAATCAGTGGCTGTCTCCAGCAGTCAAAGTCAGCCGGCCAAAGCCGCTGTGCTGCTACATGAAGTCAGTGCACAGCAATTAGCCCAGGCCTACGACCGCAACACCGTCGCGGCGGACCAGCAGTTCAAAGGCAAGCGCTTCAAAGTCACTGGCACCGTGGACTCGATCAATACCGATATGTTCGGTAACCCCTACATCACCCTGCGCGGTGGGGTAAATCAGTTTATGGAGCCGCAGTTCGAGCTGAAAAAGTCGCATGCCAACTATGCCGCCACGTTGCAGCGCGGTATGCGCATCAGCCTGATCTGCACCGGCGGTGGCGATATTGCCAAAATCCCCATGTCGCAGAACTGCGTTCCAGACGCGTGATAGACGAAAACGCTGCGCATGGCTTTACCCATGCGCGGCCAATGGATAAGGTGACCGGCGTCGCAAAACGATTCAGGGATGGTACGCCAGCTGCAAATGGACTTGTCTCCAGTCACCTCGCTCCCCAGTCCTTCGAACCCAGCATTTTTCGGCGCTTCAGCTGCAGGATTTCCCAGCTGAAGCGCTGCAGTATTGAGTGGATAGAGGTTAAAAATGAACAAGATCGAATTCGGCACACGCACATTTGTTCCGGCCTTAGCGGCCATGCTGTTGGCGGTGGTTATTTCCTGGGCAGGGGTGCTTGACCGGTCTTCCGGTAAGTATGTTGATGAGGCACTGGTGCAAGCCTTTTCAACCTATGCCGTCGCCCGTTTTATCAACGCAGCGGTATCGGTCTTGCAAAGCGTGGAGATCCAGGGTGGTGTTGGCCTTTCAGTCTCTGCGTCGCCAGGAGAGGCGCTTGATCCGATCAACGACTTAGTCGAACGCTTTGCCGCCATCATGGAGCTTTCTATAGGCTCACTGCTGATCCAGAAGCTGCTGATTGCCATCACCTCAAGCGCGTTCTTCAACATTCTGCTAACGGCCAGCGTGGCGGCTTTTGCCCTTGTTGCGCTGCTGAATATCACCCCTGCAGTCGGGCCGTTGTTTCGTACGGTCTTAACCTTGGTTTTTCTGCGTTTTGCCATCGTGCTGGCCATCCTGGCCAATAGCTGGGTTGATATTGTTTTCCTGCGTGAAGGCATCGATCAGCGCGCAGAGGCTGTGGGCAGTGTTTCCGAGGCAGTTTCTGCACGCGTGGCCGAAACCCCCACAGCCAGTAAACCTGCCGAAGAAGGGCAGCAGGGGTTCTTTGATTCGTTTAAAAATGGCTTCAGTGCACTGGCAGAAAAGACCCAAGGGATGATGTCGCAACTCGACGCCAGCGCAGCCAAAGATGAGCTGGACAACGCTGTCCCCAATATGGTCGACCTGATGGCCGTATTTATCCTCAAAACCATCCTATTGCCGCTGCTTTTTCTCTACGGCTTAAAGCGCGTATTTGCCCTGCTGTGGGGCTGGCGTGATGCCGAGCTGAAAGCCGTTACAGCCTAGGAGGCAGCAAGATGCAGTGGCCGCAAATGGAACATGCCTGGGTCTGGATTCTGCTCGCTTTGCTGGTTGTCTACGCAATTGGCCTTTGGCTGGGCGCCAAGGGCAAGGTGGTGGTTTATCGCAACTACTACGACGTTATCCTCGTCGCAGGACTCTACATCTTGCCCGTGCTGATGACGCCCGCGTTTATCCTGCTGGGCGGCGGCAAAGAGGCTGTGAACGAGCTCACCGCCGGCCTGTTTATCGTGCTGCTGGTGCTGGAGGGCTTGCTGCTGCTGTTTATCCTGGTACGCAGCGTGCGGGATAACTTAAACCCGCTCAAAGCCTTGCTTGCCCTCTATGTGAAAATCCCGACGGCGCTGTTTTTCTCCTTCAACCTGTTGGAGTCCTTCACCGCCAAAACGGGCCGCGCCAGGCGTAAATCGATTTTCTGGACGTTGTTTATGATCCCGGTGATCCATGCCCTGGTGCACGATAAAACCACCGGCAAATTACCTGGCCGGTTCGGCCGCTGAATTTTGGATTTAAAGCGGTCGCAGCTCGCCTATTCGAGGTGATGCGCCGCAAGCAGAGTATTGATCGCCGCACTGCTGCGGCGACCTGAGGAGTGTTGTATGAGTGGTTTGGCCCAACTTGGCGAAGCCCTGCTGGCTGCAGTGCCGGTAGATGGCAGCAGCATTGGCAATCAAACATTGTTTGAGCGGCTAAAAGCGCAGTTGCCGGAGATCAGTGAAGAGCAGCTCTGGGCGGCCCGCGATGTGCTGATCGAACAGGGCGTGCTGGTCAAAGGCCGTGGTCGCGGTGGTTCCGTGTTGCGTGCGCAAGCCTCGGGCAGCAGCTTGGCGGATCAGGTGTTGAACAAAGTCCGTGAGCGCATAGCTCCGGTGAACACTGAAGAAGCCTCAGCCGGTTATGTGGTGCAAGCCGCCGCAGCGGTGAAAAAGGCCAAAGCGCCCAAGCAGCAAGCCACCAGCATCGAGGCCATGGAGAAAACCCTCTGGGCCACCGCCGACAAGCTGCGCGCCAATATGGACGCCGCCGAGTACAAGCACATCGTGCTCGGGCTGATCTTCCTCAAGTACATCTCCGACAGTTTCGCCGGCCGCCGCGAGGAGCTTACGCACAAGCTGCTGGATGAAAACGACGACTACTACCTGGGCGATGATGACCCAGAAGCGCTCAACGCCGAGCTGGAAGACCGCGACTACTACCGCGAGGTCAACGTGTTCTGGGTGCCGGAAGTGGCGCGCTGGGAGTCGATTCGCGCCGCCGCCAAACAGGTGGATATCGGCAAGCGCATCGACGATGCCCTGGCCTCTATCGAGGCGGAAAACCCACGGCTGAAAAACATCCTCGACAAGCGCTACGCCCGCGCCCAATTACCGGACGGCAAGCTCGGTGAACTGGTGGATTTGATCTCCACCATCGGCTTTGGTGACGACACCAGCAAAGCCCGCGACCTGCTTGGCCAGGTGTATGAATATTTCCTCGGCCAGTTCGCCAGCGCCGAGGGCAAGCGCGGCGGACAGTTCTACACGCCAGCCAGTATCGTTAAAAGCCTGGTGGCGGTGCTTAATCCGCACCACGGCAAGGTATACGACCCGTGCTGCGGCTCGGGCGGTATGTTTGTGCAATCCGAGAAATTTATCGAAGCCCACGGCGGCAAGCTGGGCGATGTGTCCATCTACGGTCAGGAAGCCAACCCCACTACCTGGCGCTTGGCGGCGATGAACCTGGCCATTCGCGGCATCGACTTCAACCTGGGCAAAGAGCCGGCCGACACCTTTGTGCGCAACCAGCACTCGGACCTGCGTGCCGACTTTGTGTTGGCAAATCCGCCGTTCAATATCAGCGACTGGTGGCACGGCAGCCTGGAAGGCGACCCGCGTTGGGTGTATGGCACCCCGCCGCAAGGCAACGCCAACTACGCCTGGCTGCAACATATGCTCTACCACCTCAAGCCCAATGGCCGCGCCGGTATCGTGCTGGCCAACGGCTCGATGAGCTCTAGCCAGAACAGCGAAGGCGATATCCGCAAAGCCATGGTCGAGGCCGACGTGGTGGAGGTGATGGTGGCGTTGCCCGGCCAGCTGTTCTTCAACACGCAGATTCCCGCCTGCCTGTGGTTCCTCGCCAAACAGAAAGCCGCCCGCCCCGGCGAAGTGCTGTTTATCGACGCGCGCAAACTCGGCACCAACGTCAGCCGTGTGCAGATCGAACTGACTGATGCCGATATCGAACGCATCGCCCAGACCGTGGCGAACTGGCGCGGCGAGCCGCTGGATGTGGGCGGCGAGATTGCTGAATACCAGGACATCGCCGGCTTCTGCCGCAGCGTCAAACTGGCGGAAATCGCCGAGCACGGTCATGTGCTGACGCCGGGCCGCTATGTCGGTGCCGAAGAGGTGGAAGATGACGATGAAGCCTTTGCCGAGAAGATGCAGCGCCTGACAAAGCAGCTCGGCGAGCAGATGGAGAAGGGCGCGGAACTCGATCAGTTGATCCGGCAGAAGCTGGGGGGGCTGGGGTATGAGTTCTGACGCTGGTGCCCATGATTCTTGTGAGCGCGTAAATGTGGCGAAATCTTTCTCGGAGCTTATTGATCAGGGAGTACTGGTAATCGGTGACGGTTATCGTGCGAAGAATGACGAACTCGGTGGAAATGGCCTGATCTTTCTACGTGCAGGGCATGTTCGCGATACCCATATTGACTTTGAAAGCGTTGATCATTTCAAGACAGTAGACCGCTCCAAATTCAGAGGAAAGATGTCTGTTTTGGGTGATGTCGTGGTTACAACAAAAGGTAATAGCACTGGGCGCATTGCGTTTGTTACTAAGGATATGCCTGAGTTCGTATATTCGCCCCATCTTAGTTTCTGGCGTTCTATAGATGAGTCTGTGTTATGCCAAGGTTACCTAAGGGCATGGTCTCGGGGGGTAGAGTTCAACTCACAACTTCAGGGTATGTGCCGGTCAACTGATATGGCTCCATATCTAAGCCTTACTGACCAGAAGCGCCTTCAGATTAGCCTTCCTTCGATTGAGCGTCAGCAAGAAACTGCCGAGATACTTGATGGCATAGAAGCGCGTATTACCCTGCTACGCGAAACCAACGCCACCCTGGAAGCCATCGCCCAAGCGCTGTTCAAATCCTGGTTCGTCGACTTCGACCCCGTGCGCGCCAAGGCCGAAGGGCTTGAACCCCAAGCCATGGACGCCCCCACCGCCGCCCTGTTCCCCGACAGCTTCGAAGAGTCCGAACTGGGCTTGGTGCCGAAGGGGTGGTGTTACTCAACTGTTGGTCTTTCGTTCGTTCTTACTATGGGACAGTCACCGCCTGGTGATACTTACAATGAGACTGGTGAAGGATTGCCTTTTTATCAGGGGCGGACTGACTTTGGGTTTCGCTTTCCTAAGCAACGGATTTTTTGTACTGAACCCACAAGACTTGCAGGTGCAGGCGATACGCTCGTCAGCGTCCGGGCTCCTGTTGGTGATGTAAATATTGCGCTTGAAGCATGTGCACTTGGTCGGGGAGTGGCGGGGTTGCGCCACCCTGAGGGCCACCAAAGCTTTGTTTTTTATGCTGTTCGTTGCCTCAAGCCGCATTTTGAAATGTACGACGGTGAAGGCACGGTATTCGGATCAATCAATAAGAAAGATTTCCAGTCTCTGCCTGTAGTCGTTCCATCTGCAGAAGTCTTGAGTGCTTTTGAGGCTGTTGTCGCGCCACTTGATGCAGCAGTAGAAAACAATGAGCAGAAAATACGATCCCTCACCCAACTCCGCGACACCCTGTTACCCCGCCTAATCTCCGGCCAACTGCGCTTGCCCGGTGCCGAGCAAGCCGTGTCTGAGGCGCTGGCATGAGCACCCCGGCCACCATTATCGATCTGCTGGATGCCGTGCGTATTCGCGCCGCTTCACTGGCCGAAGCCAAACAGCGTTACGCCGCTGAGTTGGCCCCGGACTTTAACCTGGTGGATCACCTGCGCAATAACGAGGTGGCACTGTCGCGCTACCTCGGCCTGTTGCTGGATACCAAAGGTGTACACGGCCAGGGCGAATTGTTTTTGAGTGGCCTGCTGCAGCGCCTGGGGCAACCCGGTTTTGAGCCGCAGGATCTGCTGCGCGTTGAGCTAGAGCAGCGCACCCACAGCGGCCGCTTCCTAGATATTTACCTTGAGTTTCGCGGTGGCGTGATCGGCATCGAAAACAAACCTTGGGCCGCCGACCAGGACAAGCAACTGGAAGACTATGCACGCTTTCTGCAGATGTCGGCCCGAGGCGGGCATTGGCTGCTGGTGTATGCCTGCAACTGGGAACCTTCCGAAGCCAGTTTGAACCCGGCACAGCGTGAAGCGCTGGAGCAAACCGGCAACTTCTTGCGCCTGGATTTTTTACAGATTGCTGAATGGCTGGATGAGTCCGCCTGCCATGCCCGCGCCCCGAAAGTAAGGCTGTTTGTAGAGGCCCTCAGCGCCTACGTGCGCAAGCAGGTTAATGGAGAAATTGATGTGAGCGAGGCAGAGCAAATCAAGACGGTGATCCTGCAAAAGCCGGAGCACCTGGAAGCGGCGCTAAAGGTCGCGCAGTCGATCGATCAGGTGAAAGCGCAGCTGCTGGCGGAGTTCAAAGAGTCTCTGGGGCACGCCCTGAAGGCCGAAGGGCTGATTTTAGTGTGGGAGGACAAGGAACTTGCCACTGGGAAGCTTTACGCCGGTTTTGGCGTGAAACTGAACGCCGAGCACCGCTTGCATCTGCGTTTTGAGTTTTGGGGCGATTGGCTGAACTCGCTGATATGGGGCATACGTCGCGACAGCGATGATCTTGAGCTCAATACAGCCAACGTTGTGGCAATAGCCCAGGCAATGGATAGAGCGTTTGGCACAGGGAGTAGCAGCTTGCCCTGGTGGCCATGGTACGCCGGTACTGGCGGCGTCGATCATGTACTGGTCGACGCTGAGCGCAACTGGTCCATTTCCGCCGAGCCCTGGTTGCGCATTAACGATAAGAGCGAGCGGGGCTTTGTGAGCCGGATTGTAAAGTTGGCACTTGAGGTCAGTGTTGCCCTGGCTGGGGTGGATGACGCTATGCGTTGATCTGGCTGATTGCCAGAAGTGGGATGTTGAGTAGGGCCCAAAGAGGCCCACCGCTATTGATAAGTAGGGCTAGGGCAGATGGATACTTCGACGTTATTGAACCTATGGAGCGGCGCCACCTCGGCCCAGTTGTTGGCGCCGATCTTTGTGGACCTTCGAGGCGACGTTGGATCAGTTGTTGGAAAAGCGGCGGGCGTTGGCGCAGGACATGCTGCATGGCTCTTCAGAAATCCAAGTGGCGGAGTTTGGTGAGCTGCTGAGGGCGCAGTGATGAATGAGCCGATTAAGCAACTTGAAACCTTATGGGCTGAACTTCCCACGTGTTGGCTATGGGCGGCCGATGATGTGGATTTCACGCGCTGCTTGAGCCAGCAGGGCCACCCATGGCTGCGTTCGGCGTAATGGAACAACTGAGGTGCAGGAATGACCGAAGACCAACTGGAACAGGAAACCCTCGGCTGGCTCTGTGAGCAGGGTTACACGCACCTCTATGGGCCGGACATCGCCCATGACGGCGATAACCCCGAGCGTGCGAGCTATGGCGATGTGCTTTTGACCATGCGTTTGCGCACGGCAATTGCCCGACTCAACCCGCAAGTGCCGCTGGCGGCAAGGGAGGATGCCCTGCGCCAGGTGCTGGACCTGGGTGTGCCGGCACAGCTTGCGGCCAATCGCCTGTTCCATCGTCTGCTGGTCAGCGGTGTGTCGGTGCAGTACCAAAAGGATGGCGAGACGCGTGGCGACTTCGTGCGCCTGATCGACTGGGCGGACGTGCGCGCCAACGAGTGGCTGGCGGTCAACCAGTTCAGTATTCAGGGGCCGAAGCATATTCGCCGACCCGACATCATCCTGTTCGTCAACGGCCTACCGCTGGTGTTGCTTGAACTGAAGAACCCTGCAGATGTGAATGCCGACCTGGTCAAGGCATTCGACCAGATTCAGACCTACAAGGAGCAGATTCCGGACGTTTTCGAGTACAACGAAATTCTGGTCATCAGCGATGGCAGCGAGGCGCGCATGGGTTCGCTATCGGCGGACATCGAGCGCTTCGCGCGCTGGCGTACCATCGATGGAGTAACGGTCGATCCGCTGGATGAGTTCAACGAGCTGGAGACGCTGGTGCGCGGTGTGCTGCAGCCGGCGATGCTGTTGGATTACCTGCGTTACTTCGTGCTGTTCGAGGATGACGGTCGGCTGGTGAAGAAGATTGCCGGCTATCACCAGTTCCATGCCGTGCGTGCCGCCATCCAACAGGTGGTCAGCGCCTCGCGTCCAGGTGGTACGCATAAGGGCGGGGTGGTTTGGCACACCCAGGGCTCGGGTAAGAGCATCACCATGACCTGCTTCGCCGCGCGCGTGATGCAGGAAGCGGCGATGGAAAACCCGACCATCGTGGTAATCACCGACCGCAATGACCTGGATGGCCAGCTGTTTGGCGTGTTCTCGCTGTCGCAGGATTTGCTGCGAGAGCAGCCGGTGCAGGCGCTGACCCGCGGTGACCTGCGCGAGAAACTGGGCAACCGACCCAGTGGCGGCATTGTCTTCGCCACTATCCAGAAGTTCATGCCGGGCGAGGATGAAGACAGCTTCCCGGTGCTCTCGGAGCGTTCGAATATCGTGGTGGTGGCCGATGAGGCGCACCGCACCCAGTACGGCTTTGGTGCCTCATTGAAGACGCCGGACCTCAAGGTGGCCGAGGCCAGTGCCCGTTATCAGGTGGGCTATGCCCAGCACCTGCGCGATGCCCTGCCAAATGCCACCTTCGTGGCCTTCACCGGCACGCCGGTCTCCAGTGAGGATCGCGACACCCGGGCGGTGTTCGGCGACTACATCCACGTCTACGACATGCAGCAGGCCAAGGAAGATGGCGCCACCGTGGCCATCTACTACGAGTCACGTCTGGCCAAGCTGTCGTTGAAAGACTCGGAGCTGGCGCATATCGATGATGAGGTCGATGAGCTGGCCGAGGATGAGGAAGAGGATCAGCAGTCGCGCCTGAAGTCGCGCTGGGCGGCGCTGGAGAAAGTGGTAGGGGCTGAACCTCGGATCAAGAGCGTAGCGGCTGACCTGGTGGCGCATTTCGAGGAGCGAAATCATGCTGCTCCGGGCAAAGCCATGGTTGTGGCTATGAGTCGCGAGATCTGCGTTCACCTGTACAACGAGATCATTGCGCTGCGCCCAGAGTGGCATGACGAAGATCCGAAGAAGGGCGCGGTGAAGATCGTCATGACCGGCAGTGCCTCGGATAAAGCTTTGCTGCGCCCTCACATCTATCCGAGCCAGGTGAAGAAGAGCCTGGAGCAGCGCTTCAAGGACCCGAAAGACCCGCTGCAGCTGGTCATCGTTCGCGACATGTGGCTGACCGGCTTCGATGCGCCCTGCGTGCATACCCTGTATGTCGATAAACCCATGAAGGGCCATAACCTGATGCAGGCCATCGCCCGGGTAAACCGCGTGTTCAAGGACAAGCAGGGCGGCCTGGTGGTGGATTACATCGGCATCGCCAATGAGCTGAAGGCAGCGCTCAAGGAGTACACCGCGAGCAAAGGGCGGGGACGGCCTACGGTCGATGCCCATGAGGCCTATGCCGTGCTGGAGGAAAAGCTCGATGTGCTGCGCAGCCTGCTGCATGGCTTCGATTACAGCGACTTCCTGACGGGCGGGCACAAGCTGCTGGCCGGTGCCGCTAACCACGTGCTGGGGTTGGAGGATGGCAAGAAGCGCTTTGCCGACAATGCGCTAGCCATGAGCAAGGCATTTACCTTGTGCTGCACGCTGGATGAAGCCAAGGCGGTACGTGAAGAGGTCGCCTTCCTGCAGGCCATCAAGGTGCTGCTGACCAAGCGCGAGATCAGTGCCAAGAAGAAAACTGATGAAGAGCGTGAGCTCGCCATTCGCCAGATCATTGGCAATGCCGTGGTCTCCGGCGAGGTAGTGGATGTGTTCCAAGCGGTGGGGCTGGACAAGCCCAATATCGGCCTGCTGGATGACGAGTTCCTGGCCGAGGTGCGCAACCTGCCGGAGAAGAACCTCGCTGTGGAGCTGCTGGAGCGGCTGTTGGAAGGCGAGATCAAGAGCAAGTTTTCCAGCAACCTGGCCCAGGAGAAGAAGTTCTCCGAGCTGCTCGATAGCGTGATCAAGCGCTACCAGAACCGCTCCATCGAAACCGCTCAGGTCATCGAAGAGCTGATCGAGATGGCCAAGAAGTTCGCCGCTGCCAGCAAACGCGGCGACCAGCTGGGGCTGAATGACGATGAGCTGGCCTTCTACGATGCGTTGGCCAACAACGAGTCGTCAGTACGTGAGCTGGGCGATGAGACTTTGGCCAAGATCGCCCATGAGCTTACCCAAAGTCTGCGGCAGAACGTGACCGTGGACTGGAGCAATCGCGACAGCGTGCGGGCCAAGCTGCGGCTTTTGGTTAAGCGCATCCTGCGTAAGTACAAGTACCCGCCGGATCAGCAGGAGGAAGCAGCCCAGCTGGTGCTGATGCAGGCCGAGACGCTTTGTGAGGCGTGGATGTAACGATGGAGAACCAGCAAGGATCGCTGTTTGACCAAGCGCCTCAAGCCTGTGTTGACCCACCTGCTGCTTCATGTGAGCGTTAGCTACCAGGGCAAAAGAAAAAGTGAGAGCCATTGCAGGCAGTCTTTCGACTACCCACGCTGGCTCACTGTTCAAGGGTTCATTCTTACTTTCTGCTTCCGGTAGATCCAGCACGCCAACACCACGGCAATCAGCAATGGTGGAAAGCGCACCATCAGAATCATCAGCAGCAATATCGCCAGACAACCGGCCAAGATCCCGGCAAACATGAATGCCGAGGCAACAGTCCGTAGCAGCAGTTTCATTGGCACCTCCTTACAGGTAGCCGCGCTCAGCCAACGACACACAATCCTCCTGGCCTACCACAACGTGATCGAGCGTTCTGACTCCGACCAGATTCAGTGCGTCCTGCAGTTTCGTGGTGAGGTTGCGATCCGCCATGCTGGGCTCAGGGTCACCCGAAGGGTGGTTATGCACCAGGATCATTGCGGCGGCGTTGTGCTCCAGTGCGATCTTCACGATCTCCCTGGGGTAGACACTGGCTGCGTCCAGGGTGCCGCGAAACACTTCCTCAAACGCAATCACTCGGTGTTGGCTATCGAGCATGAGCAGGGCGAACACCTCATGCTCGTATCCGGCCAGCAATGCCTGCAGGTGGCTGAACACTTCCTTTGGTGAGGTCAGTGCTCGCCCCCGGCGCAGCCGCAGATTCGCCAACTGCCGTGCCATCAGCATGATGTCGGTTTCCGTAACCGGTGACTCGACCAGATAGGTGCCGGTTGTGTCACTGGCTTTCAGCTTGTGCAGGCGCATGACGGCCTCCTTGGTCTTGATCAGTTGGCGAGTTTTGACGCGCAGCTTGTGCCTCAAGCTTTTCAGCCAGGCTGGGTTTGGTGGGATTGGATGGATAGGTCGTTGCTGCAGCCGGTGCTTCACCCTCGCTGTAGAACTCTTCCACGATGGCGCTGACATCCTCTTCGCTGTCCTCGAAGGCACCGTTGCCGAATCCGCGTCGTGCTGCCTCATCCAAGGCGGCTTGATCGAAGCCTGCAGCCTGACGCCGCGAATCGAGTTCATTGGCGGTCACTAGCGCTTCGGCCATATCGATCCCACCGCGTACCGTCAGGTCGGCGTAGAAGATCGGCGTGCCATGGCTCTGGCGAGTGGACTTGCCACGCAGGCGCAGTTCCAGCGGTAGGCATGCCAGGCGGTTGCCCGAAATGGCCTGGAAGTAGTGCAAGCGAGCGGCCAGGGTGCGGATGCTGTTGAAGCCGGTGGTGCGGAAGACAAAGCTGCCCAGCGGATCCTCATCGCCAATGACTACATTCAGCCGGCCATAGGGCTTGCAGGCACCACCTTTCGCCAGTGGGCAGGCATCCGGTGAAGGGCAGGGCAACGATTGCATGCCGTCCTGAGTGACCCGCTTGCAGGTCTCTCCATTACCGACGCAAACCGGGCGCCCCGATTGCCGGTCGAACAGCGTGTAGTCGGCCCGGAAGTTCAGCTCCGGTTCGTTGAACAGCAGGCGTACCGGAATGCTGCGCAGTTTGTCGTCCTTGCCCTGACGTAGCTCGTCATTCAGCGGGTGCAGCAGCCAGCCGTCCTTACCCTGCACCTGTGACGTGATGGTGAATTGGTCATCCTTCTCCGGCAGTCGCTTGCCGTTCTTCTCGATGACCTTACCGATGGAAATCCGCCCGAGTACTGGTGGAGTGATAGCCAGACCTTTGAGCATGGTGAGTCTCCTGGAAATTAAAAAAGGCCAGCCACGCAGCGCGAACTGCATGGACTGGCCAAGGGGAGGGAAGGGATGAATGAGGTTGGTTTCAGCCTACCAGGAAGCGCCGTGCACCCGGCTTCAGCAGTGGGTACTTGGCCTGCAGGTGCGGCTTTTCTTTGAGCAGTTGCGCGACGTCGAAGCCGACACTGTCTTTGGCCTTGCGCCAGGTGATGTAACCGTTGGAGAACTCCGCCCGGCTAGCATCGCCCATGGCCTGCTGTAGCATCTGCTTGAGCCCGGCCTCGCGCTTCTCCTTGTCGGCAATCGACTGGCGAACGGCTTTCAGCTCGATGTACGCAGCAGAGAGCCCTGCATGCTGGCTGAGGTCGATGACCTGGCCGTTGTCCTCAGGGTAAAGGCAGCGCAGTGCTGATTCAGCCGAAGCCGTGCCATCGGCTGGCGGTGGCGTGTCAGTCTCCACGTAGTGCCAGAACTTGCGCTCCAGCTCGATCAGGCGAGCGATCATCTGCTCGTCCCGCTCGATGCGGTGGATCTCCAGCGTCTGACCACCCAGCAGTACTGCTACATCCGCCGCCTGCTTGCCGGTGACGGCGAGCTGGTGCATCACCTGCAGCTGCACATACTCAGGCACGCCCTCTTTCCAGAGTCGTGCCCCATTTATGCCTGCTGTCTTGCATTCCAGAATCTGCACATCGTCCGCCCCGATCACCTCACGGTCGATGTTGGCCAGCATCCAAGGCAGTTCAGGATCAGGGTGCTGCAGCACGGCATTGATGCGGCGTACCTTATTCTTGGTGCGCTTGCTGTAGTGCCAGGCCACGATGGGCTCCAGCACGTTGCCCCAGTACATCGGACTTTCCTCATCCTGAGGATCAGCCTTGGGCATGCCGGCATCGCGACCGGTCTTCTCCATCCAGAGTTCCAGCTGCGATTTGTAGGGGTTCAGACCCACGGCAGCGGCGGCATCCGAACTGCCGATACCTTGCTTACGGATCTGCAGCCAGTCCTCGCGTGGCAGCTCCTTGGTGCTGACCAGGCGCAGAGCCGGGCGAGTCTTGCTGGTACTGCGATTCAATGAAGTGGCTTTCATAGCGTTCACCTTTCAGAAATAGAAACGCCCGACCTGCAACGAAGCGGGTCGGGCGTTATGGGGTGGGATTAGTAAAAGGTCAGGCGACCAGTTGCAGGGCGGTATCCAAGGCACGTTGCTTGATCTGGGCACCTTGGCCGAACCAGGCGGAGTCGAGGCGGTACTCCGTGCTGCGTGCCCGGCGCTCGTGATCGACGTACTCGGTCACGGCATTGAGCAGGCCCCAGGCAGTGCCGCGTGCTGAGTCCAGCTGGCTGCCACGGCCACGGCCTTCGTACAGCTCCTGCACTTTGCGCAGAGCGCGCTCGTTTGGCAGCTGCTCTGGCAGGGCGCCGGTCGGGCTGGTCTCGCACATCACGTTCATGAAGAAGCCCAGTGCCTCATGCCACTGCACCTTGCGTTCAGCCAGGTGGCGCATGCGGTACATGAAGTCGTCCCATTGCGAGACGGCGATGCCGAGCTGCTTCTTCACCAGATCGCCATCGAAGCGTGTGCTGTGCGGCACCTTGATCGCACGACTGGTGCCGTCCAGGGCGATAGTCAGCGTGTTGTTGCAGACTACGCGGATGGTGGTGGGCGTTGCTGTGGTAGCCAGGGTGCCGTCGCAGGAGGTCGCTAGCAGCAAATAGCCATTTACCTGATCGTTGCCCTTGAGTGCAGCGCCCTGTCCGGTGCGTGCCAAAGCCCAGAACTTGCGACCGCCCTTGAGTACGCCAGCAGTTTCCAGCTCGTAACCGGAAACCTCGGTCAGATCCCGGTAGAACTCCAGTACATCCTTGGGCTGTACGGTGTGGTAGCGCTGCGAGACCACCGACAGCGGTGCCTTGGTGTCCGAGCGGTAGAGCACTTTCTGCTCCGGGAACGAATGGATCGCGCCCAGGTGGCCGATGGCGTCCGATTTGAAGTGCACGGGGCTTTCCATGATCTGCCAGTCCATACCGGCTTCGCGTTGCCAGACTTCGATGGGCTGTTTCTGCGGCAGGTTGTTGCCCAGACCGTGCCACGGAGTAGCGCCAACGTAGGCCATTTGTTCGATTTGATGAGCCATGACGAATTTCCTTTAGGTGCAGGCCGGCATAAAGCGCCGCGCAGAGCGCAGCACCGGCAATCATTGATGGGTAAGGAAGAGGAGAGCGGTGGCCGGATCAGGCCGGTAGGTTGAAGCGATGACCGCAGAGCAGGCAGAGATTGTGGGCCAGGACATGGCGGTCGAGCGATTCGCCGAGCTGAGCGCCAATCGCACAGCCGCCGACGCCGCCGGCCAGGCCGCCGAGAATGGCGCCGGATACCGAGCCGAGGGTGATGCCGACAGGGCCGGCGAGTGCGCCGAGCGCCGCACCGGCCCGACCACCGGCCAGGGCAGCACTGACGCCACGAGCGATACCGCCCACGGCGCCGATGGCCGCGCCGGCCTTCATGGCGTGATGGAAAGAAGCGACTTTGGGGGAGTGACAGCGAGGGCATTGCAACGACATGGGGGGAACCTCTTTGGTGCGGATGTCATTGCGGTAATGTGTTGCTGAGAATTTTTCGAATCGAATGGCTGCTTTGCAGCTGCGAAACCAAGGGGGCAACAGGCTACAGTCGGCCAGAAGCAGCCTTTAAACCTTTCCCGTTAGGCCAGTATGCTGCTCCACGCCACTGCGATGACAATCAACGCAACTAACTGTGCAGCGCTTCCCATGTCCTTGGCCTGCTTAGAAAGTGGATGCACCTCCAGAGATACCCGATCTACTGTCGCCTCAATTGCAGAGTTAATCAGCTCCACAATTAGTGCGAGCAGGAGCACGCAAACCAGTATCGCTCGCTCGACGCTGCTGACATCCAAAGCTATTGCCACAGGGATGAGCAGCGCATTGAGCAGCAATAGCTGGCGAAACGCCGCCTCGCCTCGAAAGGCCGCAATCAGGCCTGCAATCGAATAACCCAGAGCCCGCACGACACGGGTCAACCCTTTCTGTCCCTTGAGCGAGCGTGCATCTAGTTCGGCAGCTTCCAAATCATTCATTTGGCAGATCCCGCTTCATGGCAAGATTTAGCCAAAAGCCGGCCGTGCTCCTGTAGCAAGTGAATGCAATCAGGCTCCGGGATTGGCCCGCGATGGCGCCATAACTGGCTCAGGTCATGGCGCGCAGCATCCTTGCTTCGGAGACGTCGCCGACTCTTCTCCAGATCAAGGATTGCTGTTTCAACAACGGGAGGCTCGGTATTGCGTGGCGCGATTTTGACGAAGATATGCTTCGGGTAGCAGCAGCCGTGCTGCCAGCCTGCTCTGTGCAGGGATGCGAGCATTGAGGCGACTTGGTTCATAACCAATCCCCGCAATGACTGATCCGGTGTATGAGTGCCGTACCATTGCTCTAGGCTAATAAAGCCAGACAAGGCCTCCGTGACCAACAGGGCCTGCCATTGCCCTGCATGCATGCGAGCGGCCCCGTATACCAGTTTCGGCACACGAACACCCAGATGCGCAAAAGCCCTGTATGCCTTTATCTCGCGTAATACAGTGGGCTGCCCCAAGGGGTGCAATAGTGTTCGATAGGTATGTCCAGCCTGGCGTTTGCAATAGAGCTGTGGACGCGTGGGATCACGAGATTGCAACAGCAGCACACCGCTTTCACCCCCACGCCTCTTGTTTGTGGGCTCTACCCACACACCTTGGCTATGCCACCAGCGATCGAACTCGGTGCTCTGCGGGGCTGGTTGCGAATGGCTGATCAGAATGCCCATCGACTAATCCTCCAGCTTGCGCAGAACGTATGTACGCCACATGGCATAGCCCGGGAGGAAATCACGATGGCCAATGACTCTGAATCCTGCCGCTTTGAACTCTGCTTCGATCTCCTCGCGCCTGACCACAAAACGATTTTGGTTCTTTCCTTCCAGCCCCCTTGCAGCCCGGCGACGTTCAAGGCGCTGACGCCGCCAGGACTTGTAGTTTCCGTCTACCCAAAGGGAAATGATCACACTGTCGCGCGTGACCCGGTGAAACTCTCGCAGGATGGCCAAACGGTGTTCGGCTGCTTCGATGTGATGGAGGAGCCGAATGCAGAAGATGCAATCGACTGCGTTGGCTCCAAGGTCAATGTCGAATGCAGAGGTTTGGAACGTCTTGATGCGCGCCACTATTTCGGAGGGCTGCCCAGCACGGGCAGTGGCCAACATATCTGCCGAGTTATCTGCGGCCAGAATGACTCGATTCTTATTCTGCGCCAGCATTGGCCAGAAGCGCCCTGCACCACAGGGCAGGTCCAACAACAGATTGGGTTCACCCGCGAGTCGCAATGCCTGTCGAGCCACCTGCAGGTCACGCCAATGTGATAAACGTCGAGCCAGCCCATCCTGATGCTTGTTCAGATACTCAACGGAGTGCTGGTGATCATATTTGCGGGAAAATTCGAGCTCGATGGGGGTGTTTTTTGACATGGCCTGGCATCCTCCTGGGGAATGCCCGCCACCATAGAAGCGGGGCCATGATGGCCCCGTCAAAAGAATGTGAAAAAAGCGTCAAACGCGATTCTGCAACACAACCCTAAAGCAACTCCCACCAAGGGGCAGTTCCTTAACGCTGATAGTCCAACCTTGGTGTGAGCAGATTCGCTTAACCAAAGAGAGCCCCAACCCCAATCCCTCGCCTCGCGAGTGCTCACCGCGGACGAATGGTCGAAAAATTTGTTCGCGCTGATCCTCGGGAATGCCCGCCCCGCTGTCCTCTACGCGGAATGCGCCAGTTTCGACGACCAACCGGACATACCCAGTGTCCGTGTAATGCCAAGCATTACGTAGCAGATTTGCCAGCACAGTGCGGAGCAGGGTCGGATTGTAGGCTCCCGAATCCAGCCCTTCACTTTGACACTCAAAGACCAAGCCCTTTTCGTGCATCAGAGGTTCCCAGTGCCTGACTTGCTCGTCCGCAATTTGCTGAAGGCTGCAACTGGCCGCAAATACAGTGTCGTTGCTTCTGGCCAGCTGCAGAAAGGTCTGAACCAGATCTCGCATGTCTTCACTGGCTCGATTGACTCGAGCGAGCTGCTCACGCTGACGGGGTTCGAGAGGGGCTTGTTCAAGTAGCTCGCAAGAGGTGGCGATGACCATCAAGGGCGTACGCAGTTCGTGGCTTACGTCACTGGTGAAAAGCCTCTCCCGCTCAAGCGATTGGCGCAATTGGCCTAGGGTGCTGTCGAATGCTGCGGCCAGCTGCCCAACCTCATCGTCGGCATACTCTGGGGCCAGCGGTGGAGCCAGTGGATGCAGTTGTTCGCGATGGCGCACTTGCTGAGCCAGTCTGCTCACAGGGGTCATTACCCTCTTCGCCATCACCAACCCCAAGCCCCAGGCACCCACTACCGAAATTAGAAAGCCGGCCAGCACCACACTGAATAGGGCCTTCTCGCGGGCCTCGAACTCATGTTGCTCCTGCACAAGCAGGTAGCGTTCGCCGTTGATGATTTGCGTATAGGCATAGAAAGCCTGGTCACCATCGACGATCTCAGAGAATCCAGTTTCTAGGTTGGCGTATTCATTTGGAATCGCGTACCCAGCGATGCTGGATGCATAGAAGCGCGTGCTGGAGTCCAGACGAGGCGAATGACCATTACCCAGGTCGTTCTGCAGGACTTCCTGAAGCTCGCGGTACATCCCTTCAGAAACCAGATGCTCTTCTATCAAATGCACAATAGCGACTATACCCAGAGCAAATACGCCGCTTACCAATGTTGTCATCAGTACGAAGGCCGCAACTATACGGCGCAGCAGTGGCTGCTTAGTGCGCATTGGTATCCTCCGCCAATCGATAACCCACTCCATGTTGGGTATGTAGCAGAGCTATAGGAAATGGCTTATCGATCACCTGACGCAACTGATGGATGTGGCTGCGCAAGCTATCGCTGTCTGGACAATTATCTCCCCAGAGTGCCTCTTCTAGTGACTCCCGGCGCACTACTGCAGGACTTCTCTGCATCAGTACCTCAAGCAGCTTCATGCCAAGCGGATTGAGCTTCAGTGGCTTTCCCGCCCGAGTTATGCTCAGGGTGTCGAGGTCATAGACCAGGTCAGCGACTTGCAGCAGGCGTTTACGTTTGCCATGCGCACGACGGAGGATGGCTTCTATACGAGCCACTAGCTCGGAAAGTGCAAAAGGTTTGATCAGATAATCGTCGGCCCCGGCGCGCAAACCATGCAGACGATCATCCAGAGCATCCCGTGCAGTCAGCATGAGGATGGGGGTGTCGCTTCGCGCCTCTTCTCGCAAGCGCCGGCAAAGCTGAAGCCCATCAATGCCAGGCAGCATGATATCCAGCACGATAAGGTCGAAGGGTTGGCTAGTGGCCAGATGCAATCCACTCAACCCATCTTGAGCGCAATCCACGGTGTACCCCTTGAGCTCAAGGTAATCCAGCACATTGGCCAGAATGTCCCGATTGTCTTCGATGACCAGAATGCGCATAGGCGATATCTCTACACATGAATTGACGCTTTTTTCACATACCGTTGACGTGCTTCTCACGCTCACACCAGCAGACTGCGGCCCGTTTACTCCAGCAGGATCATACGATGCCACAGCTTCGATACGCCCAACCGAGATATCTGAGTCTGCTCTTGGGGAGCTGGCTTTTGGTGTTCTTCATTACACGTAGCGTACTGCTATTGTCCCATTTGGCTGATGCAGATGTAGGCGCCTTGGATTTGCTGCGCCTATACGCCATCGGCTTGGTCTATGACCTGAGCTTCCTGCTTTATGCGGCATTGCCTCTGGCTCTTTATCTGCTGCTGTGCCCGAATCGCCTCTGGCGAAGCTTGGCCCACAGAGCCGCTCTCTATGCACTCACCAGCATCAGCCTGTTTGCCATGTTGTTCACTGCAGTGGCCGAATGGCTGTTCTGGGACGAGTTTGGTGTACGTTTCAACTTCATCGCGGTGGACTATCTGGTCTACTCCGAGGAAGTGATCAACAATATTCTTGAGTCCTACCCAATCTATCCGCTACTCGCACTGCTGGCCGTTCTGGCTATCGGCGTCACCGTCGCGCTCATGCGACCACTGGCTTCAGCGCTGAATGCGGAGCCACAGCCCAAGCCTAAAGCCCTATTATTCTTTGGCTCCCTTGCTCTGGCAGCTTGCACAGTCAGCCTGGTCATTGGCCAAGATTTTCCGCTTGGCATGGGGGGCAATGTTTACCAGCGAGAGCTCGCTAGTAACGGTCCCTTTCAGTTCTTCGCTGCCTTCCGCAATAACGAACTGGACTACCAGCAGTTCTACACAACCTTGCCCGAGCACGCCGTGGGCAGCCTGCTGCGCGATGAAGTGCGTGAAGCCAATGCCCGCTTTATTGGCAGCGACCCGCAGGACATTCGCCGGCTGATCGACAACCCAGGTCAGCCGAAGCCCCTGAACGTGGTGTTGGTGACCATCGAAAGCCTGAGTGCCAAATACCTCGGCAGCTTTGGTGATACGCGAGGTCTGACCCCGAACCTGGATGAGTTGCGCCAGCGCAGCCTGAGTTTCAGTAACTTCTACGCCACCGGTACACGCACCGACCGTGGCCTGGAGGCAATTACCTTATCCATACCGCCCACGCCGGGACGCTCCATCGTCAAACGCATCGGTCGTGAGTCTGGCTATGGCAGCCTGGGCCAGCAGTTCAATGCCCTCGGTTATGACAGCGTATTCATCTACGGCGGGCGCGGTTACTTCGACAACATGAATGCCTTCTTCGGTGGTAATGGCTACCGCATCGTCGATCAGAGCAGCGTGGCCGAAAGCGATATGGCGTTTAAGAACGCTTGGGGCATGTCCGATGAAGACATCTACCAGCAAACCCTCAAGGTCGCCGACGCTGACCATGCCCAAGGCAAACCCTTCTTCCTGCAACTGATGACCACCTCCAACCACCGGCCGTATACATACCCCGAAGGGCGTATCGACATCCCGTCTGGTGATGGCCGCGAAGGCGCTGTGAAGTACACCGACTACGCGATTGGCCAGTTCCTCCAGCAGGCCCAAGAGAAGCCCTGGTTCAACCAAACCGTATTCGTCTTCGTGGCGGATCACACAGCGGGCAGCGCCGGCCATGAAGACCTGCCCGTGGCCAACTATCACATCCCGTTGTTTATCTACGCCCCGGCACTGTTTGAGCCGCGTGAGTTCAGCGAGGTAGCTAGCCAGATCGACCTGGCACCGACCTTGTTGGGCCTGCTGAATGTCGACTACAGCTCAACCTTCTTTGGCCGCAACGTGCTGCGCGAAGACCGAGCACCTGGTCGCGCACTGATTGGTAATTACCAGCACCTGGGCCTGTTCGATGGCACCGACCTGGCCATTCTCAGCCCGCGTCGCGGCATGCGCCGGCACGACGACGCACTCGGGCGAAGCCATGAGTCTTCAAGCTCCATCAGCGACAGCTTACTGCGCCGTGATATCGCCTATTACCAGGGGGCCAGTCATGCCTTCCAGAAACGGCTGATTGCCTGGCATCCCACGTCCTTGCCGGACGAGGGGCTCAGCAAACGCTAATCCTGGCACTGCATAGACATTGTCCTTACTGGAGTTCAGTCATGGCTGAAACACCTACACCCAGCATCACCCGCTACTTTGATTTCCGTCTTGGCCTGGGGATTCCCATGGCGCTGATGGCGTTGCTCCTATTACTTGACCCCAGTGGCGTGGACTTCGCCCTGGAGCACCTGTTCTATGAGCCCGGGTTGGGGTTTGTAGGGCGGCATAATTTCTGGCTGGAAGACATCCTGCATGACCGCGCCAAACAAGCGGTGATTATTATTGGCGTACTGGCCATCGCAGGCTTTCTGCTAAGCCTGCTGCTAGTGAAATGGCGTGCTTGGCGTCGCCCGCTGGGCTATTTGGTGCTCTCGTTAGCCGTATCGACCAGCATCGTTACACCGTTGAAAAAGCTCACCGCCATGCAATGTCCATGGAGCCTGAGCGAATTCGGTGGAACAGAGGCCTTCAGCCCGCTGGTCGGTGAGCGTGCAGCAACAGACAACCCTGGCCGCTGCTGGCCGGGCGGCCATGCGTCGGCCGGCTTTTCATTGATTGCGTTGTTTTTTGCGCTACGTGATCGACGCCCGCGAACCGCCCGCATCGCGCTGGCGGTAGCCTTGGGGTTGGGCACGCTGTTTTCCATCGGGCGGATGATGCAGGGCGCGCATTTTCTCTCGCACAACCTATGGACGCTGTTGTTCGATTGGCTGATCTGCACGCTCTGCTACCGTTGGCTGCTGTATCGGCCCGCACCCTCAAGTGCTGCCGAACCGGTGCCGCAGGCAGTGCATCGCTTGCGCGAAGATGCAGCATGAACGGTTCTACAAGCATGCCGTTCGACTACTCAGCCAAGCCAGGTAAAAGCTTGTCTGCCTGGCCAGCGCTGATTGCCATGGGCCTCGTCGCAATCTTGTTAGGTGGCTGCCAAAGTACCCGCGAGCAGATGATGGCTGAGGGTTATCCAGCCCCCTTTATTGACGGTTTCGAGGCGGGTTGCAGCAGCGGCAGACAAGCTGCGGGAGCGCTCGAAAGCTTTCGCAAGGATGTGCCGCGCTATCTGCAACACCCCCAATACGCACAAGGTTGGGACGACGGGTTCCGCCAATGCAAAGAGGGCCTGGAAAGTGCCATTGAACTAGAACTGCGAGACAACGATAAGCGTGACCGCGACTGGCGGGATCATGTTGATCAAGCGATGGCTAAAGCGATGCGTGGAAGCTGAAACAGAGTACGACATTGTATTGGAGTCACTCACAGCTTTGGGTCGAAATTGGCCCGTTACGAACGACCGCTTTTGGCCGGTTTCTGCCTGTTACTACCGTCTGCTTTACGGTATTTGGCACAAATCAGCGTATCGAAACTACCTTTCTGTCCCGATTTTCTTTGATAGCTGACATCGAAAGGTTGCCCGTCGCCGCCTCCTGAATGTGTTCGCTCCACCAAGCCATCATCGGGCGTCTGCGCTCGATGTAATCCGCTCGGTTGTAAGCGCTGCGAACCTCGTCCTTGTCGACGTGGGCAAGCGCTACTTCGATCAACTCAGGATCCCAGCCTTGTTCGTTGAGGATGGTGCTGGCCATTGAGCGCATGCCATGGCTTACCAGGCGCCCTTCAAAACCCATGCGCTTCAGCGCCATGTTGGCGGTCTGGCTGTTGCAGTGGGTGCGAGGGTTCCTATCTGCGGGGAAAACGTACTCACGGTGCCCACTGTAGGGTTTGATTGCTTCCAGTAACGCGAGAGCCTGTTCCGTGAGCGGAATCATGTGAGTGCGGCGTTTCTTCATCCGCTCAGCTGGGATCGTCCAGATTTTCTTTTCAAAGTCGATGTCTGCCCATCGAGTGGTAGCTGCCTCCGCTGGTCGGGTCATGGTGTGAAGTTGCCATTCGATCAGGCAGCGGGTCGTTCTTTTTATGCTGGCATTGGCAATTGCCACCATGAGCTCGTTCAGCTCATCTGGGAGCAGTGCAGCCATGTTTTTCTTTTTTGGTTTCTTGAAGACAGAGCGGATGCCGCTGAGCGGGTTGGCATGGATCAGTCCCGAGTTGACCCCGTAGGTCATGATCTCGTTGAGCCGTTGCGTCAGCCGTTTAACGGTCTCTAGACTGCCCTTGGTTTCGAGCGGGCGAAGCAGGTTGATGACCTGTGGTGCATTGATGGCTGAGATCGGGGTTGTACCTAAGTCCGGGAAAACGTGCAGCGTCAGTGAGCGCCAGATGTCCTCGGCGTAGGCCTGTGTCACGGAGTCTTTTTTCAGCTCATACCAGGCGGTAGCTACGTTCTGAAACGTGTGTTCGGTTGCAGCCCTCTTGGCTTGCTTCAGATTGTCCCGCTCTTCTTTGGGATCGATGCCGGTGGCAAGAAGCTCCCTTGCTTCAACGGTCATTTTCCTTGCTTGGGCAAGTGACAGTTCAGGGTATGCACCAAGGCCCATGTTGATGCGCTTCTTGGTTACTGGGTGGTAGTAGTTGAAATTCCATAGCTTAGAGCCATTGCTTCTCACTCGCATTTGTAATCCATCACCATCGACCAAGATGTAATCCTTTTCCTTGGGCTTGGCAGCTTTGAGCTTGAGCTCAGAAAGGCGAGAGGCTTGAGCGCACATTGGTATTCCATGAGAGGTTTTGGTATTCCAAAAATTACCACCTGCATGCTTGGAATACTATTTGGAATACCGGGTTTCGCGGATCCAGTTGGACGCTATCGGATCGTGGCAACGCTGAAATCCCCGTATTTGCTGGATTTCAGGCACAAAAAAAGACGTCCGTGGACGTCTTTAGATGTGTATTTGGTGGAGCCGGGGGGATCATAAAATATATCATAAGACATTGATTTAAAAGAATATTTAAATAGGTTAATCAAAAGATGCCCCCTAAAATGCCCCCAAAGGAAAACTCCCGACGAATGGTGGGTAAGGAGTTGAACTGGCGTCCCTTGCTGATGGTTCTGCCTGCCGGATTAAGGCGTGATCTGAAATAGCCCTACATTCCCTTGTTGACTTCGGCCTCTGTCGATTCTGAACGCACCCGGGTTCAGATCTGCTAGGGCCTGTTGCCGTTTTACATGGGCAACCATAGGAAGGCGCAGGCCATGGCCACCACGCTCTCGTAATTTCTCTTGAGCTTGTCGAATCGAGAGGCCACCGCCCGGTAGTGCTTCAGCCTGGCGAAAGCGTTTTCCACCAGGTGGCGATTGCGGTACAGGCCTCTGTCCAGATTCGCGTTGCCTTTCACAGAGTTACGCTTCCTCGGGATCACGGCCTTGGCCCCTTGTCGCTTAACTTGCTCTCGGATTCTCTCGCTGTCATAGCCCTTATCCGCAACGATGGTTTCTGCCGCTGGGAGCTTGGAAATCAATGCGGGTGCCTGAGTGCAGTCATTGATTTGGCCTCCCGTGATTTCAAACTCGATGGGCAAGCCATGGGCGTCCACCGCCAGATGAATCTTGCTGGTATTGCCGGCTCGGCTTTTCCCTATAGCTTCATCGTTTGCGCTGGCAGCACCTGCGCTGTGCTGGTGAGCCTTGGCATAGCTACCATCAATGAACACCCACTCCATGTCGGGCTCCGCCACCAGCATCTTGAAGACCTTGAACCATTTGCCGGCAGCAGACCATGCGTTGAAGCGTTTGTAGACCTTATTCCAGTTACCAAACGCCTTGGGCAGGTCTCTCCAGGGACATCCCGTGCGCATGCGGTACAGCATGCCCTCCACGGTCATTCGTAGATCACGCTTGTTGTAGATGGCCTTGTGCAGGAGAATTTCCCGCAGCTTCGACCAATGCTCGTCGTTGAGTAGTAATCGGGGCATTGCAAGCTCGTATCGATGTCGGGTTAGAGCTTCAACGATACGAGCTGGCTCTTATAGATCAATTGGTTAGAGCGAAACGGCAACAGACCCTAGACCGCCAAAGACAAATCTTAGGCCGTTAAGGCAACACCGGCTCACATGCGACCCCTTTTGGGTTCTAGCTGATAGAAGCTATCCTGAATCTAGATGTTGCTTTGGCTGTGCAGACAAACCAATTCCTCCAAGCGACACCAGATCCCTGGTATCCCCTGGGTTGAAATCCATCAGATCACTTCGCGCATTGCGCATACGAAAGAATGGCCGCCATGACACTCGCACACGCCGTGACTGGGATTGTTGTTTTTGTAGTATTCGTCGGAATCATCGGCTATGCCTTGGCCGACTATTTGGACAAAAAATACGGTACGGATGACCGCTAGCTGTCACCCTGCTGCCCGACCTCAATACCGCACCTTGAAGCTCGGAGAGTCCTCTGTTCGTAATCCGCGCCGGTCGTAAATTTTCGTCGTACTGATGTTGGCGTGCCCCAGCCACTGCTGAACTTTGGCGATGTCGGCCTCATTTTCCAGCGCGTTGGTGGCAGCCGTTGCACGCAGCTCATGCACACCCAGTCCCGCGACCTCTACTCCAGCGGCTCGTGCATAGCGCCCTACCAGGGAATAGATTCCATCGGCACTCATGCCTGATCCTGTGGTCTTGCCCCGCAATGGTACAAATAGCGGTGATGCAGGTTGCTCCATGTGATGCCTGGAAATCTCCAGGTACGCATGAATGCGCTCTATGGCAACAGGATGCATCGGCAGGTAGCGCAGCTTGCCGCCCTTGCCGTGAACGCGCAGGTGCTTGATGCCCCGGCGCTCCTGCATGTCTTGGATAGACAAGCGGGCAGCCTCTTCGCGTCGAAGGCCATGGTAGAGCAGTACCGCCAGAATTGCTCGATCACGCAGTCCCTGCAGGGTTGCCGGATCGGGTGCTTCAAGCAGCGCCTTGGCCTGATAATCACCAAGGGCCGGAGTCTTGCCCTCGTTGGTTTCAATCTTTGGCCGCTTAACCCCATGCACTGGGTTTCCCCCTGCAACTGCGTTGGCATCGAGTAGATGATCGAACAGGCTGGACAGGGCTGCTAGCTTTCGTCGAACTGTGGCGCCAGACAGGCCACGCTGCTCAAGCTGGCCGCGCCAAGCGAGGACGTGGGCACGGGTGACCGCTCGAAACTGATCGGGCGCATGGATGCCTAGGAAGCTGCAGAAGTCCTCAATGTCGCTCTGGTAGGCGCGCCGAGTACGCGGGTTGTCCAGGTTGGCAAACCACTCGGCTGCTGCCGGTACCTCAGCCAGACTCTGGAACTCGTCGGCCGTGAGTCGGCGCTCAGCGAGCGCTACGCCAAAGGCGAGTCCAGGAGTGGGGAGCAGATTATTCATTCTGAAAACCTTCAGTCAGCGGTTGCGGGAAGCGTGGTTTGGTAAGCATTGATAGCTCAACCACTTCTGCCATCCTCTGACGAAAACACAAACACCGGCTTCATTTTCGGTAGCTGACGTATCGATCCCTACGGCGTCGAAGTGAGCCTATCGCAGAACAGCAGAGACAATTACCCGGGGATATCGCTCTCTCTGGCTGGGAATTCTGCTGAGCGCATTTGTTGGGTGTAAGCCTCGCTGGGCATTGCTCTGCCCAAATCGGTCAGGGTCAGGCGATGCCCATGCAACAGGGCACTGACGCAGCTCATCAAGGCGTTCAGTCGCTTGCTGTGGATGGTGGGGAGTGCTTGGGAAAATGCCTTGTGTAAGAATCGTACTGCCTGCATGAGTCTCGGGGGTTGGTTGGTTTGGCGACTACCAAACTGCCCGACTCATGCAGGTATCTTCAAGCTATCCGACTGATATGCATGGATATTTTGTGGGGATTCCTCAGCCTCGGACTGCTCATTTACAACACGTAAGTTCCGCGTCCTCGGCCATTTTCACCACTGTGTATCTCTAGCTCGCAAGATCGTAAACAGGCTCTTAGGAAATCCCCAGGCACAAGTATTTCTGCTCGATGTAGTCGTCGATGCCGTAGTGCGAGCCTTCGCGGCCCAGACCCGACTGCTTGATACCGCCGAACGGTGCGACCTCGGTGGAGATCAGCCCTTCGTTGACGCCGACCATGCCGTACTCCAGCGCTTCACTGACACGCCAGGCGCGGCCCAGGTCGCGGGTGTAGAGGTAGGAGGCCAGGCCGAATTCGGTGTCGTTGGCCATGGCGATGGCTTCGGCTTCGGTGTCGAAACGGAAGATCGGTGCCAGCGGGCCGAAGGTTTCGTCACGCGCCACCAGCATTGCCGGGGTGACGTTGCCAAGCACGGTCGGCTCGAAGAAGCTGCCGCCCAGAGCATGCGGTTTGCCACCGGCCAGCACCTTGGCGCCTTTGCTCACGGCGTCTTCGATATGCTCCTGCACCTTGGCCACGGCCTTGGCGTTGATCAGCGGGCCTTGCTGCGCGCCTTCCTCGCCAGCCGGGGCGACCTTGAGTGCATTCACCGCCGCGACCAGGCGCTTGCTGAATTCGTCGTACACGCCGTTCTGTACCAGCAGGCGGTTGGTGCACACGCAGGTCTGCCCGCTGTTGCGGAACTTGGAACCGAGTGCGCCCTGCACGGCGGCATCCAGGTCGGCGTCGTCGAAGACGATGAACGGCGCGTTGCCGCCCAGTTCCAGCGACACCTTCTTGATGGTTTCGGCGCATTGCGCCATCAGCAGCTTGCCGATGCCGGTGGAGCCGGTGAAGGACAGCTTCTGTACGTCCGGGTTGCCGGTCAGTTCGCCACCGATGGCGCGCGAGTTGTTGCCGGGAACGATGTTCAGCACGCCAGCCGGGATGCCGGCACGCTCGCCGAGCACCGCCAGGGCCAGGGCCGACAGCGGGGTTTCCGAGGCGGGCTTGAGCACCACGGTGCAGCCGGCGGCCAGAGCCGGGCCGACCTTGCGGGTGATCATCGCGTTGGGGAAGTTCCACGGGGTGATCGCCGCGACCACGCCGATGGCCTGCTTGATCACCACCAGGCGGCGGCCTTGCTTGTCATGCGGGATGACGTCGCCGTAGACGCGCTTGGCTTCCTCGGCGAACCACTCGATAAAGCTGGCGCCATAGGCGATCTCGCCACGGCTTTCGGCCAATGGCTTGCCCTGTTCCCAACTGAGCAGGCGCGCCAGGTCTTCCTGGTTTTCCATGATCAGGTTGAACCAGGTGCGCAGGATGGCGCTGCGTTCCTTGGCGGTCTTCTCGCGCCAGGCGGGCAGGGCGGCCTTGGCGGCGGCGATGGCGCGGGCGGTTTCCGCCTGGCCGACGGAAGCCACTTCGGCAATCAGCTCGCCATTGGCCGGGTTGGTCACGGCGAAGCGCGCTTCGTTGTCGGCCTCGACCCATTGGCCGTCGATATAGGCCTGTTCACGCAGCAGGTTCAGATCGGTGAGTTTCATGTCGTTCTCTTGAGAATGCTGAGGGTCGGTTCAGTACACGCCGCCGCCACTGGTGGACGGTGCTGGTGCATCCTTGAAGGCCGCGGCCAAGGTCTGCAGGCCACGCATCAGCACGGTGGTGTCGACACCAACGGCGACGAACCTGGCGCCCAGCTCGATGTAGCGACGCGCCAGCGTCTGGTCGGCGCTGAGAATGCCAGCAGCCTTGCCGGCCTTGCCGATGCGCACGATGGCGTCTTCGATGGCGGCCTGCACGTCCGGGTGGCCGGGATTACCGCGATGGCCCATGGAGGCGCTGAGGTCAGCCGGGCCGATGAACACACCGTCGACGCCGTCGACCGCGACGATTTCATCCAGCTTGGCCAGACCGTCGAGGTTCTCGATCTGCACCAGCAGGCACATCTGTGCGTCGGCCTTGTCCAGGTAACCGGGAATGCTGTTCCAGCGCGAGGCACGCGCCAGGGCGCTGCCGACGCCACGTACGCCGCTTGGCGGGTAGTGGATGGCGCGTACCAGCTCACGGGCCTGTTCGGCACTTTCCACCATCGGCACCAGCAGGGTCTGTGCGCCGATATCGAGGATCTGCTTGATCAGCGCGGTATCGCCGATCACCGGGCGGATCACTGGCTGCGACGCATACGGTGCCACGGCCTGCAACTGGCCGAGCAGGCCGCGCAGGTCGTTCGGTGCGTGCTCGCCGTCGATCAGCAGCCAGTCGAAGCCTGTGTTGGCCGCCAGCTCGGCGCAGTACGGGTCGGCCAGACCGAGCCACAGGCCGATCTGTGCTGGACCGCTTTGCAGGCGTTGTTTGAAGGTGTTGATGGGCATGTCCATGACCGGCTCCAGTGCTCAGACAAACCGGCAGGCAATGCTGCCGAGCATGTCGTAGTCGACGTGGAAGGTATCGCCGGGGCTGGCGGCCACCGGGCGGGTGAAGGAGCCGCCGAGGATGATCTGCCCCGGTTGCAGGGTGACGTCGTACGGCGCCAGCTTGTTGGCCAGCCAGGCGACACCCTTGGCCGGGTGGTTGAGCACGGCGGCGGAGACGCCGGATTCCTCGATCACGCCATTGCGGTAGAGCACCGCCGGCACCTTGCGTAGGTCGATCTCGGTGGGGCGTACGGCGCGGCCACCCATCACCACGCCACCGTTAGCGGCGTTGTCGGAGATGGTGTCGAACACCTTGCGGGTGACCTTGGTTTCCGGGTCAATCTGCTGGATGCGTGCGTCGATGATTTCCAGTGCCGGGATCACCCACTCGGTAGCGTCGAGCACGTCGAAGATCGTTACGTTCGGGCCTTTCAGCGGCTTGCCGAGGATGAACGCCAGCTCCACTTCCACACGCGGTACGATGAAGCGCTCGAAGGGGATATCACTGCCTTCCTCGAAAAGCATGTCGTCGAGCAGGGCGCCGTAGTCTGGCTCGGTGATGTTGGACGACACCTGCATGGCACGCGAGGTCAGGCCGATCTTGTGGCCGACCAGCTTGTGACCATCCTTGATCTTCTGCTCGACCCAGGCGCGCTGGATGGCGTAGGCGTCTTCGATGGTGATGGTTGGGTAATCCAGGGAGAACTGGCGAATCTGCTGGCGCGAGCGCTCGGCGGTGTCCAGGCGCGCGGCGGCCTGCTGAATGATGCTGGCATCGAGCATGGGCAATAAACCTCAGAATATCTTGTTGAACAGGGGGTGCAGGCTGCTGTGCTTGGCGTCGAAGACCTGGCCGGAGCTTTCGTCGATCTGCAGGGTGACGCCGGTGGGGCGTTTGACTAGTAGCCCGTCGAGGTGCGCGCGCAGCACGCGCAATAGGTTGTCGCCGACCTGCTGGTGCACCACCTGGCTGCGCCCGCTGGCCATGCGCAGATTGGCGTAGAGGAAGCTGTAATCCCCCTTGCCATCGGCCACCGCGGAATGGGCAGCGGGGTAGGCCAACACGCGGGTGCCGCCGATGGGGAACACCTGCTTGCCGGCCTCGTCGCGTTGTTCGAGCATGCAGTCGGCCAGGGCGCGACACAGTGCACCGACATCCACGTCACGTTCGACGTCGGGGGTGTAGAGCAGTACCAGGTGGGGCATCGTGATGTCCTCGCAAGAGCAGGAGCGGTGTTTTTCGCGGCTGAAGCCGCTCCTACAGGGTCAGAGGCGGCTGGTGGATACGACGCCAGCCAGGTTGGAGGCCTGGGCGGCGGGAATGGCAGAGCCGTCCTGCGCTGTAACCGGGAAGATGGCGTTGATCTGGCCGGTGCCGGATGAACCGAAGTAAGGCGTCACCACCTCGGCCTTGCCGTCGTATTTCGACCAGCCCAGTGCGCCGAGCAGCATGGCGGTGTCATGCATGAAGCCTTCTCCGTGACCCTTGACGGCGTACTCGGGGAGCATGTTGCAGAAGGCGTCCCACTCGGCGTTTTCCCACATCTGCACCACGCGGTGGTCGAGGGTTTCCAGGAACGGGCTCCAGACCTTGGTGGCGAAATCCGGTGCCTGGCCGTTCTGGGCGAAACGGTGCGACAGCGAGCCGCTGGCAAAGAACGCCACGGTGCCGTCGTAGTGGTCTTCCACGGCCTTGCGCATGGCCCAGCCGAGGCGGGCGCTGTCGGCCAGGTAGTGCGAGGTGCACAGCGCCGATACCGAGACCACCTTGAAGTGCTGATCCTGGTTCATGTAGCGCATCGGCACCAGGGTGCCGTACTCCGGGCCGAGGGTGGTGGCGTCGTGGGCCATGGTCTCGACGCCCAGGCTGTTGCACTCGGCGGCGAGGATCTTGCCCAGCTCCGGGTTACCCGGGAACTCGTAATCCATGTTGCTGATGAAGTGCGGCAGCTCGTTGCTGGTGTACAGCCCCTTGAAGTGCGGGCCGCAGAGAACGTGGTAGTTGGCGTTGACCAGCCAGTGGGTATCGAACACGACGATGGTGTCGACGCCCAGTTCGCGGCAGCGCTTGCTGATTTCGATATGGCCGTCGATGGCCGCCTGACGAAAGCCCTGACGCGGGCCGGGCAGTTCCGAGAGGTACATCGAGGGTACGTGGGTGATCTTTGCGGCGAGAGCGAGTTTGCCCATGGTGATTCTCCTGCTGGAAAGGCCTGCTATCGGCGCTTTCGTGCTTGATTGTGATTGTTCGCACGTCCGGCAAAATGTTCGGTGTCATCTCAGTATCCCCGCCTGTGCGGCAGACGGGGAGCTGTATCGGCTCGGCGCGATCAAACGCCCCAGCGCGGGATGTGGTGGCTGCCCATGGAGATGCACACGTTCTTGATCTCGGCGAAGACCTCGAAGCTGTACTCGCCACCTTCGCGGCCAGTGCCCGAACCCTTCACGCCGCCGAACGGCTGACGCAGGTCGCGCACGTTCTGGCTGTTGATGAACACCATGCCAGCTTCGATGCCACGGGCCAGGCGGTGGGCCTTGCCGATGTCCTGAGTCCAGATGTAGGAGGCCAGGCCGTACTCGGTGTCGTTGGCCAGGCGCAGCGCTTCGGCTTCGTCCTTGAACTTGATCATGCAGGCCACCGGGCCGAAGATCTCTTCCTGGGCGATGCGCATGCGGTTGTCGACATCGGCGAACACGGTTGGCTGGATGAACTGACCCTTGGCCAGGTGCGCTGGCAGACCTGCCGGGCGTTCCAGACCGCCGGCGACCAGGTTGGCGCCTTCTTCGATACCGATCTTGATGTAGCCGGTGACCTTGTCGTAATGCGCCTGAGTGATCATCGAACCGACCTGGGTTTTCGGATCGGTCGGGTCGCCGACGATCAGACGCTTGGCGCGGGCGGCGAACTCGGCGACGAACTGGTCGTAGACAGTTTCCTGGATGAAGATGCGGCTGCCGGCGGTGCAGCGCTCGCCGTTCAGCGAGAAGATGGTGAACAGCGCGGCGTCGAGGGCGCGGTCGAGGTCGGCGTCATCGAAAATAACGACCGGCGACTTGCCGCCCAGCTCCATCGAGTACTTCTTCAGGCCGGCGGTCTGCATGATCTTGCGACCGGTGGCGGTGCCGCCGGTGAAGGAGATTGCGCGCACGTCCGGGTGACGAACCAGGGCATCACCGGCGGTTGCGCCGTAGCCTTGCACCACGTTCAGCACGCCGGGCGGAATGCCGGCTTCCAGAGCCAGGCGGCCCAGCTCGTTGGCGGTCAGCGGCGACAGTTCGCTCATCTTCAGTACCGCGGTGTTGCCCAGGGCCAGGCACGGCGCGGTCTTCCAGGTGGCGGTCATGAACGGCACGTTCCACGGCGATACCAGACCACACACGCCGACCGGCTGGTACAGGGTGTAGTTGAGCATCTGGTCGTCGACCGGGTAGCTGTGGCCGTCCATGCGGGTGCAGACTTCGGCGAAGAAGTCGAAGTTGTGCGAGGCGCGCGGGATCAGCACGTTCTTGGTCTGGTGGATCGGCAGGCCGGTATCGAGGGTTTCCAGTTCTGCCAGCTTCGGCACGTTCTGGTCGATCAGTTCACCCAGCTTGCGCATCAGCTTGGCGCGTTCCTTGGCCGGGGTGTTGGCCCACTTGGGGAAGGCTTCCTTGGCGGCGGCAACGGCCAGGTTGATTTCCTCGGCACCGCCACTGGCGACTTCGCCGATGGCTTCGGTGGTGGCAGGGTTGTAGTTGGTGAAAGTCTCTTTGCTTTCGACTTCCTTGCCGTTGATCCAGTGCTTGATCATGTGAGTTATCTCTGTGTCTGTTAGCCGCGGGCGGCAAAGAATTCGGATTCGCTGACGATGCGGTTGACCAGACGGCCAACGCCTTCCACTTCCACCACCACTTCATCGCCCGGCACTACGTCGGCCAGACCTTCCGGCGTGCCGGTGGCGATCATGTCGCCCGGCTGCAGGGTCATGAAGCTGGAGAAGTATTCGATCAGGTAGGGGATGTCGAAGATCATGTCGCTGGTGCTGCCTTCCTGTTTCAACTCGCCGTTGATCCAGGTGCGCAGCTTGAGCTTGGATGGATCCGGCACCTCGGCGGCATCGATGATCCACGGCCCGACCGGGGTGGTGCAGTCGCGGTTCTTCACCCGCAGGTTGGGGCGGTAGTAGTTTTCCAGGTAGTCGCGGATGGCGTAGTCGTTGCACACGGTGTAGCCCGCCAGGTACTGCAGGGCGTCTTCGCGCTTGACGTTTTTCGCGGCCTTGCCGATCACCGCCACCAGCTCGCACTCGTAGTGCATGTACTTGACGTTGTCCGGGCGCCAGGTCACGCCGTTATGGCCGGTGTAGGTGCCGGGCGACTTGATGAACGCCAGCGGCTCGGTCGGTGCCTTGAAGGCCAGCTCGGCGGCGTGGTCGGCGTAGTTCAGGCCTAGGGCGAACATGCTGCCTTCGGCAGGCGGCAGCCACTCGACGTCGGCTTCGGCGAGCAGGCGGCCATCGGCCAGGCGTACGGCGTTGTCTGCTTCGACGGTGACGGCGTGGATCTGGTTCTCGTAGCGAATACGGGCGTGTTTCATATTGGTCTCCTTATTCCGCCACGATGCTGTTGGTCAGGCGACCGAGGCCGCTGATCTCGACGATCACTACGTCACCGGGCTGCACATCGACGCGGCCTTCCGGGGTGCCGGTGATCAGTACGTCGCCTTCATGCAGGGTCATGAATTCGCTGAGTTCGGCGATCAGTTGCGGCACGCTGCGCACGAAGTTGGCGGTGGTGTTTTCCTGGCGTACTTCGCCGTTGACCAGCAGCTTCAGGGTCAGCGCGTGCGGGTCGGCCAGTTCGATGACTTCGCTGCTCAGCGAGCAGAAGCCGTCGCGGCACTTGGCCTTGACCGCCGGACGGTAGTAGCTCTCTTCCGGCAGGCTGAATTCATTGACGATCACATAGCCGGCCACGTGGGCGAGTGCATCTTTCTCATCGACACGGCTGGCGCTCTTGCCGATTACCACGCCCAGTGCCGGGCCGGGCTGCAGGCGCTCGCCTGCGGGGGCGACCACGGGTTGACCGTCAGCGTTGCGGGTATTGGGCGTCTTGATGAACAGCACCGGCTTGACCGGTGGCTTCTGGTAAGGCGGCTCGTTGAATTCAGCCAGTCGGCTTTGCAACAGGCCTTGGTAGTTCAGCGCGATGCCGAACAGGGTACCTGTGGCGATTTCGCTAGCGGCGCGGGACATGCTTCACTCCTGGATCGGGCTGGGTGTTCCCAGTTGATAGAGGCTGGTGGTAGCCCATAGACGGCATGGTCACCAGTAAATCGTTAACATGCTAATGTTATAATTAATATATTAACTATGGTCAAGTCATGGTTACACAGCGTCTCGAGCCTGTGACCATTAAACGGTTCTCCGCCCGCAAATTATTATCCTGCGCTACCAATTCGCTTGACTCGGCTTGCCATGGGGGGGCGAACCGTTCGGCAGTGTTTGCGTCCATCTGCTAGAAATTGTTTAAAATCATATCTATTTCTGATTTTGCCGGAGAGCTGACTCAACCATGGCCGCCCCTCGTCCCTCATTGACCTTGACCCTGCTGCAGGCGCGTGAAGCAGCCATGGGCTTCTTTCGCCCCTCGCTCAATCAGCAAGGGCTAACCGAGCAGCAGTGGCGGATCATTCGAATCCTGCGCCAGTCCGGTGAAATGGAAATCCATCAACTGGCCAATCAGGCCTGCATCCTCAAACCGAGCATGACCGGCGTGTTGTCACGCATGGAGCGCGATGGTTTGGTTCGCCGCTGGAAGTCGGCACAGGATCAGCGGCGTGTCTTCGTCGGGCTGACCGAGCAGGGGCAGCAGTGCTTCATCTCCATGAGCGAGGACATGGAGCGTAACTATCAGCGGCTGCTTGGGCAGTTCGGTGACGAGAAACTGCAGCAGTTGCTGGGCTTGCTCAACGAGTTGAAGCAGGTCAAGCCCTGACGAGCGGCTACAGGCGGCAAGTTTCATGGGCAAGTCTCGCTGCGCAGCCCCGATGCATTCGGGAATGCCTGATCGGGTGCGAGGCGGCGCCCCGCGCCAGAGAAACCCGGAGGGCCGGCCATGAGTAATTCGCAACCCATCCCCAACATCAATATCGGGCAGGTCTACGACCAGCGTTATGCCGACTCTGATGTGCATTACGACGAACTGGGCAGGCTGGCCGATTTTTTCGGACGCAATATGCCGGTGCATCGGCATGACCGTTTCTTCCAGGTGCACTACGTCAAGAGCGGTAGCGTGCGTGTCTACCTGGACGACCAGCGTTACGTGCAGGAAGGGCCGATGTTCTTCCTTACGCCGCCGACCATTCCGCATGCCTTCGTCACCGATGCCGAGAGTGATGGTCATGTGCTGACCGTGCGCCAGCAACTGGTCTGGCCGCTGCTCGAAGAGACCGTTGGCTTGACTGGTGGTGCGCAGATCGCGCCAATCTGTGTTGCCGTTGGCGATCTGGGTGAGGCTTACCACGGCGAAGTGGTGCGGCTGAATCTGTTGTTCGATCAGTTGCGTGACGAGTTCTCTGACACCCGGCCAGGGCGCGCGTCTAGCATGGAGGCGCTGACCCGGCTGATCTTCATCAGCCTGCTGCGGCTGTCCACCCGTTCGCTTTCTGCGCAGCCGGCTCGGCGTGAGGATCTGCAGATCTTTCAGCGCTTCAATATGCAGATCGAGAGGCACTATCTGGAGCATCTGCCGTTGCACGAGTATGCGCGGTTGCTGGGTGTGACCGAGGCGCGCCTGAACGATGTCTGTCGACGAATCGCTGACATGCCGTCCAAGCGGCTGGTGTTCGAGCGATTGATGCAGGAGGCCAAGCGCTTGCTGTTGTTCACCGGTAGCAGCGTCAACGAGATCTGCTATCAGCTGGGTTTCAAAGACCCGGCCTATTTCAGCCGCTTCTTCTCCCGCCATGGCGGCATCACTCCGGGCGAGTATCGTCAGCGCAGCCGGAGTGTCGACTTCGGGGCGTGAAGCCCTGTGCTGGCGTAACAGGAGCAATCATGGAGCAATGCCACTGTGGGAGCGGACTTGTCCGCTATCTTGGGGGAGGGCGCATGTCCATGAAGCCCGGCAGATGATCTGCCGGGCTTGCTCTGCATTAGAGCAGAGGCAGGGTGTAGCTGACGATCACGCGGTTTTCGTCGATGTCGATGGCACCTGGGCCAGTTACCTGGTTGGCGCGGTAGGTGACGTTCCGCAGGTGTACGCGCAGGCCCTTGAGCGTGCTGTTCTGGAAGGTATAAATCAGGTCGCTGTTGCGCTCCCATTCCTTGCCATCGTTGCCGGCAGTGCTCTCGATGTTGTAGCCGCTGATGTAACGACTCATGAAGGTCAGACCGGGGATGCCCAGGCCGGCGAAGTCATAGTCGTAGCGCAGTTGCCAGGCATCTTCGTTCTGCCGGTTGAAGGTCCAGTAGGTGGACAGGTTGGTGCTGTACGGATCGGAGCCGGTGATCACGCCGAGTACCGAGTCACCGGACATGTTCTGGAAGCCAGCAGCGAATTTGTGCGCACCGGCACTGAGGGTGAACATGCCGTTGAGGAAGCGGTTGTTGCCTACGCCGCTGGCGTCGTAGTCGGTCTGGAAGTAGCGCAGGTCACTGCGCAGGCTCAGGCCTTCACCCAGCGGCAGGGTATGCACCAGGCCGGCGAAGTGCTGCTTGTAAGTGTTGTCGTAGCGACCGTAGTAGTAGCTGGCGGTCAACTGCGGATTGAAGGTGTAGCTGCCGCCAAGTAAATCGAAGTTGTCGATGTCATTGGGGAAGTCCTGGCGATGGCTCTGGTCGCGCAGGTTGTACTCGGTGAGGCGCGCGGCGTGCAGGGTCAGGCCGTCGATTTCCTGCGAGGTGATCATCGCGCCGCTGTAGTTGCCCGGCAGCAGGCGGGTGTTGTTGTACTGCACGACCGGTAGTACCGGTTGCAGGGTGCCCAGGTGCAGAGTGCTCTTGGAGATGCGCGCTTTGGCGGTCACGCCCAGTTCGCTGTAGTCGTCTACCGGGCTGCCGTCGCTTTCCAGCGGCAGCATGCCGATACCACCGCCGCCGCTGGCGCCGTTGACACGACCCTTACCGGAATCCAGGCGCAGGCCGAGCATGCCGGTCAGATCGGCGCCGAAGCCTACCGTGCCTTCCGTATAGCCAGACTCGAAACGCGCGATGAAGCCTTGTGCCCACACTTCACCGTAGGAAGTGGCCGTGCCGGGTTCGCGGTAATCACGATTGAGGTACATGTTGCGCAGCTCAAGGCTGGCTTTGCTGTCTTCGATAAGTGCGGCGAAGGTGCTGCTGCTGATCGCGCCGGAAGCCGCGAGCAGGCCGGCAAGCAGCTGTGGGGAGTAGGATTTCCTGATCATTGTTTTTATCTCTGAGGCTGTTTTGGAAGCCTCCCGTGCTGTCCCTTCAGCACGGGAATGGCAGGAAAAACCTAGCACTCGATTAACATATTAACAATGCCTTGCAGGGGGTGTTGATGTTTTTTTACATGTGTTGGTGATGGTGAATTGAGAATAAAGTGCTGATTATAAAGGGATATTTTTATTTCTCTGGCCGATCCTGGCGTATCTGAAAATTTGCCTAGACCTAGGTGGTGATTGACAAACTCTGCGAGTTCGTTAGCTTATTAACGTAATAGCGCTTTACCCAGGCCAGCGCCGCGCCAGCGAGTGCATGGTTACAACAACAAAACGGAGCTATCCATGAAACATCTACACACCACCCTGTTGTGCGTGACTATGGCTGTTGCTGCCGCCTCTGCTCAGGCTCAGACGACGACCCTCAAGATCGCTCACTTCCTGCCTTCCACTTCCAATGCTCAAGCCAACATCATCGAACCCTGGTGCGCCCAGTTGGATGAAGAGTCGCAGGGGCGTATCAAATGCCAGATCTATCCGTCGATGCAGCTCGGTGGCACGCCAGCCAAACTGGCTGACATGGCGCGCAATGGTGTAGCCGACATCGTCTGGACGGCACCTGCCTATTCGGCCGGCAAATTCCCCCGTGTCGAAGCGCTGGAGCTGCCTTTCGTCCTGCCTTACGGCGGCAAGGTGGGCAACGCGATCATCTGGGACTTCTACGAGCAGTACGCCAAGGAAGACTTCAAGGGCTACAAGGTGCTGGTGGTACACGGTGATGGCGGCATGAGCCTGCACACCCGTGGCAAGCAGGTGAATTCACTGGCCGACCTCAAGGGTCTGAAGCTGCGAGCCTCCAGCCGCACTGCGGCGAAAACCATCGAAAGCCTGGGCGCGACTCCGGTGAGCATGCCGCCGGCACAGATGACCGAAGCCATTTCCAAAGGCGTGGTCGATGGCGCGTTGGCAGCCTGGGAAGTGGTACCGGCCACCAAGCTAGATGAAGTGACCCAGTTCCACAGCGTCACTCCGGAAGGGCAACCGGCCTTCGGTTACACCGTACTGACCATGCTGATGAACCAGAGCAAGTTCGACAGCCTGCCGGCCGACCTGCAGCAGATCATCGAACGCAACAGCGGCAAGGCACTTTCCGAGCGTTTCGCTGAAGCCTGGGACAAAGCCACCGAAGCGGCCGAGGCGGGTACTGCAACTGAAGGTCTGATCAGCATCGAGCCGGCAGCCTATGCCGAGATGCAGAAAGCATCGAACAGTGCTGTGGAACAATGGATCAGCGAGGCTAATGGCAGGAAGCTCGACGGCAAGGCGCTGGTCGAAGGTGTGCGTAATCTGGCCTCTGACAATCGGTAATCCTGATCATGAACGAGTCGCTGTCTTTTGACGGCAGTTCGCCCGCAGGTCACGGTCGCTTGTACCGTGCCCTGTACTATCCGGCCCAGGGCTTTGCCCTGGCCGGTGGCATGCTGCTGCTATTACTCATTGGCATGTCGCTGGTTTCCATCGTCGGCCGCAAGCTGTTGTCCGCCCCTATTCGTGGTGATATCGAGCTGATGGAAATCGGTTCCGCCATCGCCATTGCCGCGTTCCTGCCGCTATGCGAACTGCGTGGTGCGCATATTAAGGTGGACGCTTTCACTCTGAGTATTTCCAGCTCGTTGCGGCGTCTGCTGGATACCTTCGCCCATCTCGCTTGTCTGCTAGTGGCATTGGTGCTGGCCTGGCGTACAGGCCTGCAGATGTTCGACAACCTGGAGTACGGTGAAGTCTCGACACTGCTTTCGATTCCGCTGTGGATTCCCCTGCTGCTGATCGTACCCAGCCTGATGCTGCTAGCCCTTTGCGCGTTCGCGCGTGTATTCGAGTTGTACCATCGTCCCGGAGGTCGTCCATGAGCGGTCTGAGTCTCGGTCTGATCGCACTGGCCATCACCATGACCTTGCTGGTGCTGCGCGTACACATCGGCATCACCATGATGGTGGGCGGTGTCGCCTGTTTCTGGGCGGTCAATGATGGTGATCTGTCGGCATTGCTGTTCACCCTCAACAACCTAGTGTATTCGCGTCTGTCCAACTACGACCTGGCGGTGATTCCGCTGTTCGTGCTGATGGGGCAGTTCGCCACTCATGGTGGTCTGTCGCGGGCCATCTTCCGCTGCGCGGCGGCCTTCATCGGTCATTGGCGTGGCGGCATGGGTATGTCGGCGATTGGCGCATGTGCGGGCTTCGGCGCGATCTGTGGATCCTCGTTGGCGACCTCGGCCACCATGAGCCATGTCGCACTGCCTGAGCTGCGTCGTTACAACTATTCCGGGCGCCTGGCCACAGCCACCGTAGCGGCTGGCGGTACCCTGGGCATCCTGATCCCTCCGTCGGTACCGTTGATCATCTACGCCGTGCTGACTCAGGAGTCGATTGCCAGCCTGTTCGTTGCAGCGGTGATTCCGGGGTTGATTGCGGTAGTAGGTTACATGCTGGTGCTGCGCATTATGGTGGCTCGCGAAGGTCACCATGAGCATGAACAAGCCAAGGCCAGTCCGGCCGAACGGTTGAAGGCTTTCGTCGGTGTGGTACCGGTGATTGGCGTGTTCATCGTGGTCATCGTCGGCATCTATGGCGGTTGGTCGAACCCCACCGAAGCGGCTTCGATCGGCGCGGCGGCCTGTGGTCTGCTCGCTGTGTTCCAGGGCGGCATGCGTTGGGCTGGTATTCGTGCCAGCCTGCTGGGTACGGCGGAAACTTCGGCGATGATCTTCCTCGTACTGCTCGGCGCCGATCTGCTCAACTCCGGCCTGGCTCTGACGCAGATGCCTGCAGAGCTGGCTGCCTGGGTGCTGGCTAGCGGTATGGAACCGATGCTGGTCTTGATCGCGATCCTCTTGCTTTATCTGCTGCTCGGCATGGTTATGGACTCGCTGGCGATGATCCTGCTGACCATCCCGATCTTCTACCCGGTGATCATGGGCCTGGATTTCTTTGGCATGACCCAGGTGGATAAGTCGATCTGGTTCGGGATTCTTGCCCTGATGGTGGTGGAGATCGGTCTGGTCACGCCGCCGATGGGCATGAACCTGTTGATTGTGCAGCGCACGGCAGGTGATGTGCCGCTGATGGAAACTGCGCGAGGCGTGATTCCATTCCTATGTTCGGATTTGCTGCGCATCGTGCTGCTGGTGGCGTTCCCCGGAATTAGCCTGTGGCTGCTCACGCTCTGATCTCCACTGTGTATCTTGGCCGCCTCCGGGCGGCTTTTTTTCACCGTTCGCTGGAGCCCGCATGTCTTTTGTCAACAAGCCACGGTGCTTGATCATCCTGCTCGCCAGCCTGGTGGCCTTCGGCCCCTTGTCGATCGACATGTACCTGCCCAGCCTGCCGCTGATCGCCAGCGATCTGGGTGCGAGCGAAGGCCAGGTGCAATTGACCATCGGCCTGTTCCTGGCCGGTTTCAGCATTGGCATGCTGTTCTATGGGCCGCTGTCGGATCGTTTCGGGCGGCGTCCCTTGCTGTTGGGCGGTATTGCCCTGTACATGCTCTCCAGCCTGGGTTGTGCCCTGGCTAGCGCGCCTGAACAACTGATCTTCTGGCGCCTGTTGCAGGCACTGGGTGGTGCGGCTGCCTCGGTGCTGGCACGGGTCATCGTGCGTGATCTGTTTCCCCTCAATGACGCTGCACGGGTGCTGTCGCTGATGCAGCAGGTGACCATGGTCGCCACGCTGATCGCGCCTTTGCTCGGCGGCTATCTGATTCTGCTGAGTGGCTGGCGGGTGTTGTTCGTCATCCTCCTGGGCTTCGCCGGAATATGCCTGCTGCTGGTGTGGCGTAGCATTCCCGAGACCCATCGGCAAGAGTCGCGCGGTACGTCCATTGCGCTGGCGTTTCGCGCCTACCTGGACATCGCCCGGCAGCCACGGGCCGTCGGTTACATCCTGTGCATGGGCTTGTCGTTCGGCGGAATGTTCGCCTTCATCACCGCATCGCCTTTCGTCTACATCCGCTTCTTTGGGATTTCCCCGCAGCTGTATGGCTGGCTGTTCGCCTTGAACATCGGCGGCATCATGCTCATGAGTTTCACCAATGCCCGTCTGGTACGCCGGCTTGGCTCGCAACGCATGCTCGGCATCGGCTCTGCGATCACTCTGGTTGCGGCTTTGCTGCTGATGCTGTGCGCGAGTAGCGGCTGGGGCGGCTTGCCAGCATTGGTTGTTTGCCTGCTGATGTACGTCAGCGTGACCGGCATGATCGGCGCCAATTGCCTGGCCTGCCTGATGTCGATCTTCTCGCGCCAGGCCGGCGCCGCCGCGGGTCTGGCAGTGGCCACGCAGTTCGCTATCGGCACCCTGTGCAGCGCGCTGGTCGGTGTCTTGCACGATGGCAGTCCGCTGCCGATGGCCATGGTGATTGGCGCCTGCGGTCTGGGCTGCATGCTGGCGCTGCGCCTGTCTCTGGTTGGGGAGGGCAACGTATGAGTAAGCTCGATCCAAAGCTCATGCCGCACGGCCGTCTGTCTATTCAGTGGCGAATTACTCTGCTGGCTGGCTTGTGCCTGCTGGCCATCGTGACCCTGTTGGTCGGTGCCAGCCAGTATCAGTCCGGGCGTAGTGCGGCACTGGTCGGCCAGGCCAGTGCGAGCATGCTGGAGAGCAGTGCCAAGTTGCGCCTGCAGGCGCGCGGCGAGTTGCAGGCAGCGCGCATCCAGCGTTATTTCATGGATGCCTACCAGTACGGCAAAGGCTTTTCCCGGCAGATTCTGTTCCTGCGTGAGCAGGCGCAAAAGCGTCGGGTGGAGGCTTCCGATCTGCGCGAGGATCTGACCTACCAGGCACACAGCAGCCTGCAGGCCAACTCCGATCTACTCGGTCTCTATGTGGTATTCGAACCTGATGCCCTCGATGGCAGCGACGCGGAGTTCGCCTATGGCGGCACCCTGGGTACCAACGATGCTGGACGTTTCTCCCTGTACTGGACTCAACCCAAGCCTGGCGACCTGCGTGCCGGCGTCATGGATGAGAAGCACCTGGCCGAGACCAGCGACTCGCCGCATGGACGCCGCTATCACTGCGCCTTGCGTAGCGGCAAGGCATGCGTGCTGGAGCCTTATTACGCCGAGCTGGATGGCAAGCCGGTATTGATGACCAGCATCGCCTTCCCGCTGGAGCTGGACGGCCGGGTGATCGGTGTGATGGGCGTCGATATCGGTCTCGACAGATTGCAGCAGATCAGTCTGGAGGCCAACCGCGAGCTGTACGAGGGGCAGGGCCACGTCAGCATCTTCAGCCCTGCGGCTCTGCTGGCCGGGCACAGTCGCGACGGCAGCTTGCTCGGCCAGGCGCTGGACAAGGCCTATGCCGAGTATGCCGGCGAGCTGCGTGGCCTGATCCGGGCGGGTAGCGACGCCGAGCTGGAGCACGGCGACATGTTGCGTGAGCTCAGCCCCTTCAAACCTATCCCCGAAGCCGAGGCCTGGAGCGTGTTGCTCGAGGTGCCGAAGTCGGTCTTGTTGGAGCGAGCGACCACTCTGGGCAAGCGACTGGACGAACGCCGTGCCAGTGACAGCCTGTTCGGTCTGCTGCTGGGCTTGCTGGCAGTCGGCGCCGGTTTGCTGCTGATGTGGCTGACTGCCCGCGGCGTGACCCGGCCGATCCTTGGCGTGGCGCAGATGCTCAAGGATATCGCCAGCGGTGAAGGCGACCTGACCCGGCGGCTGCACTATGCCAAACAGGATGAATTGGGCGAACTGGCGGGCTGGTTCAACCGCTTCCTCGACAAGCTGCAGCCGATCATCGCCGACGTCAAAAGCAGCGTGCTCGACGCGCGCAGTACCGCCGACCAGTCGGCCGCCATTGCCAGCCAGACCAGTGCTGGCATGCAGCAGCAGTACCGTGAGGTCGACCAGGTGGCCACCGCCTTCCAGGAAATGAGAGCCACTGCCCAGGATGTCGCGCACAACGCCGCACAAGCCGCCGAAGCGGCGCGCAACGCCGATCAGGCCAGCGACGAAGGCCTCCAAGTGATTGGCACCACCACTACCAGCATCGAGTTGCTGGCCGGTGAAATGAACGTCGCCATGCAGGAGGTCGAGGGGTTGGCCAGCAGCAGCGAGCAGATTGGCTCGGTGCTGGAGGTGATCCGCTCGATCGCCGAGCAGACCAATCTGCTGGCGCTCAATGCCGCCATCGAGGCCGCCCGCGCGGGCGATGCCGGACGCGGCTTCGCCGTGGTCGCTGATGAAGTTCGCAACCTGGCCAGACGTACTCAGGACTCCGTGGAGGAAATTCGTCAGGTGATCGAAGGCCTGCAGAGCGGTACCCGCGAAGTGGTCAGCAGCATGCACAGCAGTCATCGCCAGGCACAGGGCAGCGTCGAGCAGGTCGAGCAGGCTGTGGCAGCGTTACGCCGGATCAGTGCGGCGGTCAGCACCATCACCGAGATGAACCTGCAGATCGCCAGTGCCGCCGAGCAGCAGAGCTCGGTCGCCGAGGAGATCAACCGCAACGTCGCCTCGATCCGTGACGTGACCGAGTCGATCAGCGCCCAGGCGCAGGAGTCGGCTCAGGTCAGCCAGAACCTCAATCGCCTGGCCAATCATCAGCAGGGACTGATGGATCAGTTTCGCGTCTGAGGTCGAAGCACCGCGATGGGATAGCTGTGCGAGCTTGTGATTGGCAGCGCCATGCGCTGCCTGAGAGTCAGTTCAGGGTCGTTCTGCACAGTGTAAGGAATTGGTGGCCTGAATCGGATCGCTGCCCGGCCCACTCTGTGGAAGCGGGCAGCGGTAGGGTGGGCTTCAGCCCACCACCTCATCGGCAACGACAAGAATGTGCAGATGTAATCGGTAAAAGTGAGCCTGAAGATAATGAATAGGTTCTGAGGCCGGTACGTATCTATCCATAACAATAAAGGGAGTTACGCGATGTTGAAGAGGATGCTGTTGACCCTGAGCCTCGGCCTGGGAACTGGTCTGGTGCAAGCACAGGAGGTACTCAAGGTGCGTGGCTGGGAGGGCCGGCTGGCGCCCGGCATCATCGAAGCCTTCGAGAAGCAGAGTGGAGTCCGGGTCGAGTATTCGAGCTATTCCAGCGGCGAAGGTGTGCTGAGCGATGTCGGTCGTTACGACCTGGTGTTTCCCGCGCATTTTCATCTGCCGATGCTGATCGACGCCAAGCGCCTGCAGCCTCTGGATCTGCAGAAGTTGGCCAATCTCGGGCAGGTCGACCCCGACCTGCTGGCCACGCTCGGTGGCTTCGAAGGCAAGAACCGTTATGCCGTGCCCTATCTGTGGGGCACCGTCGGGCTGGCGCTGAATGTCTCCAGAGTCGTCGACACGCTAGGCGAGATGCCCGAGGACAGCTGGGGTTTGCTGTTCGATGCCGACAATAGCGAACGCCTGGCGCAGTGCGGTATCGGCCTGCTCGATGCCCGCGAGGAAACCCTGTCGCTGCTGCTCAACTACAAGGGGCGTGCCCTTGGGCTCAGCAGTACGCGTCAGATCCAGCAGGCTGGTGCCGAGCTGGTGGCGCTGCGCGGCAAGGCCGCCAGCTTTGGCAACAGCAGCTATATCGAAAAACTGGCCAATGGCACGCTGTGCATGGCCATGGCCTGGAGCGGTCATGCACTGAAGGCGGCCGATGCCGGCGCGTCGTTGCGTTTCGTGATGCCACGCGAGGGCGCGTTGATGTTCATCGATACCGTAGCGATCCCGAGCAATGCGCAGAACGTGGCGGCGGCGCATCGCTTCATCGACTATCTGATCAGCGCCGAAACCAACACCCGCAATGCCCGTGACACTCTTTTTTATCCGGTAGCGCGCCTCGACTCGCCAGCCATGGCCCAACTGGCCAGCGAGCGACTGGAGCTGGTGGTTACCGGTGACCAGAGACGCAGCTTCTATTACCTGGAAGCGTTGAGCGCCAGGCAGAAGAAAGCCGTGGACGATGCCTGGACGCAGCTCGTGCCATAGCAATTGGCAAGACCTAGCGTTCGCACTGCGCTGGGCGCAGACCTCTGAACAGGTTCGGCAGAGAGGAGGCTGCCAGGCAGGTTGTAGCAAGAGAAGGGAAGGACAAAGTAGATGGCCCTCGCGCTGGGAATACGCGAGGGCCACGGGATGGATTGGGTGGTGTTCGCGAAGTACGAACACTACCCGTCTGCGTTGTGGCTCAGTGTCGGTAGCTGGTGTCGATGCGGTCTACCAGGCGAGTCATCGCACAGAAGGCATCTTCGCCTGCGCCATACTTCGGGTCGAAGTTCAGCGAGTCGGCCACGCATTTGCGCAGCACGTCTTCGTCGATCAGGTGTGGCTTGCCCATCGAGCGAGTCGCCAGTTGCACTTCGCAGGCGCGTTGCAGCAGCCACATCAGCGAGAAGGCCTGAGCCAGCGTTGCGCCGATGACTACTGGGCCGTGGTTGCGCAACAGCAGCACCGGCTTGTCGCCTGCACTGTCGAGGATGCGTCCACCTTCATCGGCGTGCACGGTGATGCCTTCGAAGTCGTGATAGGCGATCTTGCCGAACAGCTGGGCCGAGTAGAAATTGCTGAACTCCAGACCTTCTTCGAGGCAGCACACGCCCATGGTCGGCGTGGTATGCACATGCATCACGCAATGGGCATCGTCCAGGCGATCATGGATCACGCCGTGGAAGGTGAAACCGGCCGGGTTGATCGGCCAGTCCGAATGCCCGATCACCTGGCCGTCGACATCCACTTTCACCAGGTTCGAGGCGCAGACTTCCGAATAATGCAGGCCGAACGGGTTGGTGAGAAAGTGCTTGTCAGGGCCCGGGACACGCAAGGAAATATGGTTGTAGATGGACTCGGACCAGCCCAGGTAATCGAAGATCCGGTAGGCGGCGGCCAGTTTTACCCGGGCCTGCCATTCCGCTTCGCTGAAGCGGCTGGGTCGTTCGTAATAGTTGTTCTGCATCATTGTCTCCAGGCTGCAATCATCGGTGGTTCAACGTGGGCTTTGTGAGGTCAGGGCACGTGCGGCGTCGATCAGTGCCTGTCCGTCGACATCCTTCTTGGCGATATCGGCGACCCACTGCTGCTCGACCGGACGCAGGCGCTCCAGCACCTGGCGGTAATCGTCTTCGCTCATGCGATTGACCTCGTGGCCGGCTGCGATGACTTTCTGCCGGCTGGCTTCGCCAGCTTCATCCCAGGCCTTGCCGAAGCGTTCCACCAGCGCAAGGCCGCTGTGCTGATCGACGATTTCGCGCAGGTCGGCCGGCAGGCTGTCGTACTTGCGCTTGTTCATCAGCAGGCCCAGTACGGTAGCGCCCAGTACTGGTTGATCGGCCGGGCTGTCGAGGTGGTGGTGAGTGATTTCGTCCATCTTGGTCGGCGCGAGCACTTCCCAAACTGCCGAAGCGCCATCTACGACACCTTTGGACAGCGCCTCGGTGACCATGGCCGGAGGCATGGCTACAGGTACGGCGCCGAGCGTTTCCAGGGTGCGCGAGATGGTGCGGTTGGGAACGCGCAGACGCAGACCCTGCAGGTCGGCCGAGGTACGCAGTTGATGCTTGGTTGTGTGCAGGTTCATCCCGCCATCGGAATGCATGGCCAGCACCTTGAAGGGGGCGTATTCGTCGCTGAGGTGTTGCTGATAGAAACTCCAGATAACCCGGCCTGCAGCCAGACCGCCTTGCGGTAGTACTCCTGGTAGCTCCAGGGCTTCGGTCTTGGGGAAACGTCCGGGGGTATAGCCTGGAGCCATCCAGACGACATCGGCAACGCCCTGGCGTGCCTGGTCTGCGAGTTTGGCCGGGGTGCCGCCCAGTTGCATGGACGGATAGATCTGGCAGACCAGTCGCCCGGAAGATGCCTGCTTCAAGTCATCGCACCAGGGCTGGATGACATTCTGCTGGACGTTGGAGTTGGAGGGCAGGAAATGGCTGATTTTGAGTGTGACGGTGTCGGCAAGACTGCTACCGGCGTAGCAAGCGAGCAGCGCGACGGAAAGACTTGTGAGCATAGGCTTCATGGGGAACCTCGATGTTTTATTGTTGTTATCTCGCCCAGAGGCGGCAGGGCATGGGTAACGAGCGGGAGTCATCGTAGGAGGGGGGGCAGGAGGTCGCCTATCCGCTTCTGGCAGAGAGCACTCCGGATCTGGCAGGAATTTCGTCGGGCCGGCGTTAAGGCTGTTTCACCTTGGCCACGTCGGATAGGGCTCAGTGACCGCGCAGGGTCACGGAGGGGCTTACGCCGAAGCGCTGCTGGTAGTCACTGGCCAGGCGCCCGAGGTGGTTGATGCCCCAGTGCAGGGCGATGCTGGCCACCGTCTCATGTTCGGCAGCGCGACGTAGATGGTGATGAATCGCCAGCAATCGTTGTTCGTGCAGCCAGCGCATGGGGGTGGTTTGTCTGTATTGGCGAAAGCCTGCGTTGAGGTTGCGGATGCTGGTTCCGGAGGCTTGTGCGATGCAGGCCAGGGTTTGCGGTTCCCCCAGATGAGCGCGCATGTATTCCTCCGCCCGCCTTACATGTTTCGGCGCGAGCGTGGGCACGCTGGGCGTGTTTCCTGGAAGCAGCTCGGTGAGCAGCATGAGCATGACCATCTCCTCCAGAGGCTTGAGCATCTGCGGCGAAAGCCCGCTTCCCGCCTGACTCGCCACCATTTGCAACAGCGCTAGCCAACGCTCATGTTGTGGCTGGCCTGGCTGCAGAGAGGGGAGGAACGTGAGAGGTGATCGCGGCACCTGGTCATATAGCTGGACGAACAGTGCCTCGATGGCTTTGCGTTCTATGCGCAGGTTGAGGCGCCAACTGTCGTGGCTGAAACGCTTGGTCACCGGACACTCGGGCGAATCGACGACGATCAGCCCGGCAGAGCCCTCGATGTTCGTGCCGGCGGTATTGATCCGTGAGTGCCCGCAGAGCTGGGTGCTGACCAGCACGAAGTCGGTCGTCCACGCCTGTTCCAGTTCCACCTCGGCGCCAAACGCCAGGCTTGCCAGTTCCATCGACCCCAGGGCATGGCGAGCCAGGTGCATGTTGAAGTTGTCTTGCGTGCCGTGCAGCGACAGGCGGTGCGGGCTATAGACCTTGTGCAGGGCGCTGGATGCCAGATCCGGGTCGCTGATGCTCATCCGAGCAGCTTCGCGCTGCAGACGCTCGGCGCAGCGGCTGAGGATATGCAGTTCCGGTAGCGGAGTCGGAGAATTGGCGAAGGCTGGCACGAAGGTGTGGTTCCGGGAACGGACGATATTTTCGCTAGGCTAGCACAGCTGTCGTGAGCGCTGCCAAGCCTGCAAGCCACGCCCATCTTGGCGATCCCGAGAGCGCAGGGGCTGGCTCATCGGCTCAGGCATGATGGCTCGCTCGTCGCTGCTCGAAGGCGCTGTGCGACCAGTAGATCAACAGCAGAATACCGGCCGCAGCCAGCACGCCCGGCGCGCCGAAATAGGCGGCGAGGAAGCCTGCCAGCAGGCCGCCAATCGCATCGAAACCGAAGCGTATCGAGGTGTACAGCGCCACGATGCGGCCGCGCAGGGCTTCCGGTGCTTCGCTCTGCAGAATGATATTGGTGCCCACATTGCTGATGGTGATGCTGAAACCGAGCAGGGTCATCGCCGTCAGGGATAGCCATAGCTTTGTGCTGAGGGCGAACAGCAACATGGCCACGCCACTGATGACGACCGAGGCAAGGATCAGCCGGGGCAGTGCCAGTGGCGCGCGGTTGCCGGCCAGCAGTACGCTGGAGGCCAGCGAGCCGAGTCCGGCCGCGCCCCATAGCCAGCCAAGGGTTGTGGCATCGCCAGCGAAGATGTCGCGAGCGAATACCGGCAGCAGCACCACATAACTGGAGGCGGTGAGGTTGACCACCAGCACGTTGATCATCAGGCGCTGCACCTTTGGGCTATCCAGCGCATAGCGCAGGCCTTCGCCCAGTACGTTGCGAAACGAACCGCTGGCACGTGGCGAAGGTGCCAGGCGGATCCACGCCAGCCCGGCCATCAGTGCCAGGTAGGAGGCCGCATTGAGGGCGAAGCAGGTGGCCTCGCTGATGAAGCTCAGCAGCAGCCCGGCCAGCGGCGGACCGATAAAGCGCGACAGGGTGAACAACGTCGCATTCAGAGCCAGGGCATTGGGCAGATCCGCTCGGTCATCGACGAACTGGCTCAGAAGTGACTGGCGCAGTGGGGTATCGACCGCATTGAGTACACCCAATAGCGCAGCCATGGCCACGATCAATGGTGGTTCCATCAGGTCGTAGGCGGTCAGCACAGCCAGCGCCAGTGCCTGCAGGGCCAGCGCCCCTTCGATGATGATCAGCAGGCGGCGTTTGTCATGGCGGTCGATCCAGGCACCAGCCAACGGGCCAACCAGCAATTGCGGCAAGAGCGCGGCAAAGGTGGTCAGGCCAAGCAGGGCAACCGAGTCGGTCAAACGGTATACCAGCCATGACAGCGCCACTTGCTGCACCCAGGTGCCGATGGTGGAGATGGCATGCCCGGTGAAGTACAGGCGAAAGTTGCGGTGCCGCAGAGCGCGCAGGGAGTTGGGCCAGTTACGCATGATGGGAAATGGCCTCGATACCTTGGAAGAGGCGCCATTATGGCAGGTTCGTTACGATGTTAACAAAGTGTGGGCGAACGGGTAAATGGCAAGTTCCCGTCTATTCAGAGGACTACTCGCCGGGCCATGGAAAGTACAATCGAGAGTTTGGAACGTCCATTTTTGCCGTCGAGTCAGGTGCTCATAATCCTCTCCCAACAGCCACCTGCGACGGCTTCATGCGGCTCGTGGGGAGCTATTTCGGCGCCTGGCCGGATGTGAGTATTCCAACAATAAGGTCTCGAACAATGAAAAAGCCAAACCCTCTCCTTGATGCCCTGCAGGAAATCCTTCCCGCTATCGCCGCCAATGCTGCCCAGGCAGAAAAAGACCGCATGGTGCCCGCTGAAAATATCGCCATGCTCAAGGGCATCGGCATGCATCGCGCTTTCCAGCCCAAAGCCTATGGCGGCATGGAAATCTCCCTGCCCGAGTTCGCCGATTGCGTAGTGGCACTGGCTGGCGCCTGTGCCGGCACCGCCTGGGCCTTCAGCCTGCTGTGTACCCACAGCCACCAGATGGCAATGTTCTCGAAGCAACTGCAGGAAGATGTCTGGGGCAAGGATCGTGATGCCACGGCGAGCAGCAGCATCGCGCCGTTCGGCAAGGCGCAGAACGTCGAAGGCGGCATCATCCTCAATGGTGAGTTGGGCTGGAGCAGTGGTTGCGATCACGCCGAATGGGCCATCGTCGGTTTCCGTCGCCCGGCCGGCGAAGGCGAGCCGCCGGTCTACTGCTTCGGCGTGGTGCCACGCAGTGATTACGAGATCCGTGACGACTGGTTCGTTGCCGGGATGAAGGCCAGTGGTACCAAGACCCTGATCCTCAAGGATGTGTTCATTCCCGATCATCGTATCGAAGCCGCCAAGGACATGATGGAAGGCCGTTCTGCCGGTTATGGTCTGTACCCTGACAGCAAGATCTTCTATGCACCGTACCGTCCGTACTTCGCCAGTGGCTTTGCCGCGATCAGCCTGGGTGTTGCCGAGCGCATGCTGGTGGCCTATACCGAGAAGACCAAGAACCGTGTCCGCGCCTACACCGGCGTCAATGTAGGCACCGCGACCCCGGCACTGATGCGTCTGGCCGAGTCCACTCATCAGGTTGCGGCCGCTCGCGCCTTCCTGGAGAAAACCTGGCAGGAGCATGCTGAGCATGCCGAGCGTCATGAGTATCCGGATCGCGGCACCCTGGCCTTCTGGCGCACCAACCAGGCCTATGCGGTGAAAATGTGCATCCAGGCCGTGGATCGTCTGTTCGAGGCGGCCGGCGGCACCAGTTGGTTCGATAACAACGAGATGCAGCGACTGTTCCGCGACTCCCACATGACCGGCGCCCATGCCTACACCGACTACGACGTCTGTGCACAGATTCTCGGTCGCGAGCTGATGGGGCTGGAACCAGATCCGAGCATGGTCTGAGAACCTGTCTCGGATCTGCTGCGCGTCGGCGCTACTGCGTTAAAAACAAGCTCTAGCTCGCGATGTCGTGAACAGCTTCTGAGTTGTGCTCGCCTGATCACTTCACTCTTCGAGAATCGACATGCCGGGGTTCGCCCCGGCACTGAGGAACATCATGAACAACCAACAAGAAGCGGGCTTCGATCCGCGCGCCTTTCGTCGTGCACTGGGTAATTTCGCCACGGGTGTGACCATCATGACCGCCGCCTTCGCCGGCAAGCGCGTCGGTGTCACGGCCAACAGTTTCAACTCGGTATCCCTCGACCCCGCACTGATCCTCTGGAGCATCGACAAGCGCTCCACCAGCTACGAGGTCTTCGAGGCTGCCAGTCATTTCGCGGTGAACATTCTCGCCGCCGACCAGATCGACCTGTCCAACCAGTTCGCTCGTCCGAGCGATGACAAGTTCGCTGGTATCGAGGTCGAGCAGGGGGCAGGTGGTGCTCCGCTACTCAGCGATTGTGCAGCTCGTTTTCAGTGCGAGATACATCAGCAGGTCGACGGTGGCGATCACTGGATTCTGATCGGCAAGGTGGTGGCGTTCGATGACTTCGGGCGCGCGCCCTTGCTCTATCACCAGGGTGCCTATTCATCGGTGCTGCCGCATCCGCGCTTGGTCAAGAAGAGCGAAAGCGTCGGCAAGACTGCGTTCCAGGGCCGCCTGAGCCACAACCTGTACTACCTGATGACCCAGGCTGTGCGCAGTTATCAGACCGATTATCAGCCACGGCAATTGACCACCGGTCTGCGCACCAGTGAGGCACGCATGCTGATGGTGCTGGAGAAGGATGCGTGCCTGGGCATCGCTGATCTGCTGCAACTGGTGGCGATGCCGGCGCGAGAGATCGAAGAGGCCATGGAAAATCTCAAGCGCAAGGGCTTGGTGGTGGATTCCGAACACGGCTATGCAGTCAGCGCAGCGGGCATCGATCAGGCCGAGGTGCTCTGGCATATCGCAGATGCCCAGCAGGAAAAGGTCTTTGCTCGATACGCTCCGGAGCAAGTCGAGGCCTTCAAGACGATCCTCAAGGACGTGATCGCCCTGGGCTGAGCGAATGTGCACTGCTGTGGGAGCAGACTTGTCCGCGATTCTGGCTAGCTGAAAAACGCAGACAAATCCGCTCCTGTAATGGGCAGCGAGCGCTGGCCAGCTACACTTCCTGCCCATCGGGCCGCAACGGCCTATGTGCAGGGAGCACGTCGATGCGCGCAGGGATGCTGGCTTTGGGCTTATTGTCGCTTCGGTTTCTTCTGGCATTGCCGCCGGGATGGTTGCTTCTCGTCTGTGCGGCGCTGGGCCTGGCGCTGCTGGTTTCTCGTCTCCATTTGATCGGTTTGTTTCTGCTGGGACTGGCCTGGGCCTGCAATTCTGCGCAGTGGGCGCTGGACGATCGCCTCGCCCCTGAGCTCGACGGCCGCACGCTATGGCTGGAAGGGCGGGTGGTCGGATTGCCGCGCTAATCGCTATACAGCGCATCTTGCGCACCTACTGAGTGCCTGTTCGGCTAACGTTGCACCGAACGGGCGCATGCCTCGCCGAATGCTTTCTGAAAAACCGCACGCCGCATTTTCCCATAGTGGCATGTCCCCTCTGAATTTCCTCGTCTTCGCCCGTTTTGGGCGGCTTTCTCGCTTACCGAGGGTGGCGGTTCAGGAGGAATTCATGAATGTATTCCTGAGTTTATTTTGGGGACTTAACCTGCACTAGGTGGAGAAAAACGCCTTTATTGATAACATGTTAGCTACTACGCAACAAAAACAAACGACATTTGCGGAGGTGCGCATGAGTGCGCCAAAGCATGGCTCAAGAAGGGCTATAAAGCTGGATGGCTTCCCTGCAGGCAATCGGTGGTCAGTTCGATACGCAGATGGTATTCAACCGATCGCTGTTCATCGGGGAGATATCTCTGCAGTGTCATGCCGGCCTGCCTATGGCGCATCTGCGGATCAACGCCGGGTTAATTGCCCGTTATTCGATCAAGCCGGATCATGATAACGATCAGAATTGCCCTGGTCAGCCCGGGACAGACCAGGTGCCCGGCGACTTGCTGTTGATGCACTCGGTCGGCTCTTGTGAAATTACCCCGTTCGGCCTAATCGAACATGCGTCGTTGTCGCTACCGCGACATTAAGTAGAGCGCGTGCTCAAAGACAACAAGTTCGGTAAGGTCAGTGCAACCTGCCCCAGTGGCAAGATGCTGCACATGCTGGTAGACCAGTTATGCCGTGAGCCAGAGGGCGAGCATGATGACGGTGCCGAAGGGGAGGCGCTGCGTATGGCTTTCATTGTACAGAAGATCATCGACGACTCGCTGACCTAGTCCAACCTCAATCCGGTCGGTCTGGCAGCGTGCCTGAATATATCGGCGCGTCACCTGTACCGCTTGAACAGGGCGACAGCATCTGTCGCTATATCCCGCGCTCGCGCCTCAACCACAGTGTGGATGACCTGTCCAACCCCTTTCTAAAGGCTCTGTCTGAGTTAGCTGTTGCAGTGGTCTAAACTGAATCGTGATCTTTCCCAGCATGAGGGATCTATCATGAAAGCGGTTCAGTTTTCGCGGTGGATGGCACAGCTCTCCAGCCTCAACCCAGAGCAACGCGACCAGTTGAGATCCAAGCTCTTGCCAGCTGCCAGGCACTCGCAGGACGCAATCAAGGCCCCAAGCCATTGCCCGCATTGTCAATCGCGGGAACTGCGCCCCTGGGGTTCCAGTGGTGACTTGCCGCGATACCGCTGCAAGGTTTGCGGCAAAACCAGCAATGCCCTGACGGGCACCCCAATGGCGCGACTGAGAAAGCGCCATCTCTGGCAAGACTATGCGGACGCACTGACCCAGAGCCTGAGCGTGCGCAAGGCTGCCGTTCATTGTGGCGTCAGCAAAAACACAGCTTTCCTGTGGCGACATAGGTTTCTTTCGCGGATTGCCAATCACCAGGCCCAGCACGCGTCAGGCATTGTTGAAGCAGATGAAACCTTCTTCCTGGAGTCCTTCAAAGGGCAACGCGAACTGCCTCGACCGCCTCGTCGGCGCGGTGGCAGCGCCAAACGACGCGGACTGTCTGCCGAGCAAATTCCTGTGCTGGTGGTAAGAGATCGCAGTGGATGATTCCTTTTCATGGTGTGGCCACTAAGTACCTAACGAACTATCTGGGCTGGCGCCGCCTGCTTGAGCGCTACAAAACACAGCTCAACCCATTGATTTGCTTGAAAGAGGCGTTGGGGTATAGGGATGTGCAACAGTTAACTCAGACATAGCCTTCTAAAAAGTGAGTCGATCACCTCCATCGCCTACAAGTGGGGGGCGCCGATTCGGCGCACTTCAGACGTACCTTCAAGAAGCAATTCGAGATATCGCCCAAGTATTACCGGGCGATGGCGTTGAGTTCGAGCAGCCCTGTCTCTTAGCATGCGCCGCTGCACTCAAGGGCAGTATCTTTGCTGTCGTCCTGATTTAAGAACGATGGGCGCCAATCCTAGCGGTGCATTTGACGCTATTGGCGATTGCCACTGGCGGTAGGCAATTTCACATGCACATGGATCCTCAGGTGCGATTCACTAGGGCGAACAGCTGGCTACGAAAGTGGATGCCGAGACGGTCGAAGGCACGGTTACGATAGGTCTTTACCGTGGTCTCCTTGATTCCCAGGCTCGCGCCAATACCCGCGTGTGTGAGTCCCTGCAGCAACAGCAGGCAGACTTCTAGTTCCTGCTCGGTGAGCTGTGGCGCGCGACGTAATAGTAGCGGGCGCCAGTCCTCGACGCTCATGCTGCCGCGACGCAGAGCCAGGTGGCCTTTGACCAGTTGCAGCAGGGCCGGGGTGAGCTGCTCGAATGCGTGGATTTCACGATCGCTGAAGTAGCCCGAGTCGCGGTGGCGGTAGAGGTTGAGCAACAGCGGTGTACCGCTGTGATCCCGCGACAGGCTGGACAGACGTTCGCTCATGCCGTTGTTCTGGTAGATGCCCTGGCGATAGGGCTTGAACTGGATATCTTCGGCCAGGATGTGGCCGATCAGTGGCGTATCTCTGGGCTTTTGCCGCTGCATGCGATTGAACAGTTCATCGTAGTTATGGAAGTTCTTGGAGTAGGCATTCCAGCAACGCCAGACCATCTTGTCATCGCTGTGGCACGTTCCGGCCAGCATCAGGCTGGGCTGCTCCGGCTCCATCAACAGCACATTGAAGTGCTGCGACTTCACCCAATGGCCCAGGCAGTCGAGCAGGGCGTTGGGAAAGCGCTCGCTACCCATGAGGCAGGTCAGGTCGACAATAGGTTGCAGGTCGGGCTGCGCCGAGGCGCCCGACGTGTTCCAGATGCTAATCATGGTGCGCACGCTCTTTTATCGTTATGGCGGCATTGTGCGCCCAATCACTCGGACTTGTCAGGCACGCCCTGTCATCCTCAAGGAGGACAGTGTCGCCAGCACGCGCATGTAGTCTGGAGTTATCGCCAATTACCGCTTTGCGTTGTGTGAACGACGTACGCCGGTGGCTACAACAACAAAGACAGACACAATGACTACAAGCCTGAATCTCAAAGTAAATCGCATCCTGGCAGAAGCCCAGGACGTGCTGTCGGTCGAACTGGTCGACGGCGCTGGCGGCGAGTTGCCGCCCTTCCAGCCTGGCGCGCATCTGGAGCTGCACCTGCGCAGCGGGCATATCCGCCACTACTCATTGCTCAACGACAACAGCGAACGGCAGCGTTATGTAGTCGGTGTTGGACTTGCCGCCGGTAGTCGCGGCGGTTCGCGTTTCATTCACGGCTCGCTACGCGAGGGTGATGTGCTCAAGGTGGTTGGCCCGCGCAACAACTTCCCGCTGGACACCCAGGCCGGTCGCTATTGCCTGGTCGCCGGAGGCATCGGCATCACGCCGTTGCTGGCGATGGCGCGCTGGGCCGAAAGCCAGGGGCGTGACTGGCGGCTGATCTATACCGCTCGCGGGCGCCATCGTGCGGCCTTTTATGAGGCGCTGATGGCGCTCGATCAGGGCCGTGGCCGGGTGCGGCTGTATTTCAACGACGAGCAGCAGGGGCGCCTACTGGATATCGACGACCTGGTAGCCTCTCTGGCTCCTGACGAGCACCTGTACTGCTGTGGCCCCGATCCGTTGATGCAGGCGGTCAAGAGCGCTACCGAGACGATTGCCGAGCGTGCGCATTTCGAGTGGTTCACGCCACCGGCGACCCTGGCTGCCGCGCAGCTTGAGGATGCCGAGGGCTTCGAGGTGATCCTGCGCCGTAGCGGATTTTCGGTACGGGTCAGCGAGCAGCAAAGCATTCTCGAGGCGTTGGAGGAGGCAGGTGTTGAGCCGCCGTTCTCTTGCCGGGCCGGGTTGTGCCGCTCCTGTGAAACCCGCGTCGTCGCCGGTACGCCGGATCACCGAGATCTGGTGCTGACACACGAAGAGCGCGAAGCCAATGACCTGATGCTGATCTGCTGTTCACGGGCGCATACGCCTACGCTGGAACTGGATCTGTGAGCTGGATGAAAAGAGGATAAAACCGTGACCCTACCTTCCAATACGATCATTGCCAGCTCGCGTCGGGCGTCGGCGCAGATGGCTACCCGCAAGACTCCGTTCATTTTCAACGAGTGGTATGTCGCCGCCTTTACTCAGGACGTTGGCCGCGAGCTGATGGCGCGTACCCTGCTCGGCAAGCGGGTGGTGATGTTCCGCACCGAAGCCGGCAAAGCAGTGGCAATGGAGGATCGTTGCGTGCATCGATCCTTCCCGCTGTCGCGCAGTTGGCTGCAGGGCGACACCATCGTCTGCGCCTACCATGGCTTTCGTTATGACGAGCAGGGCAACCTGATCGAAACCCCGTCGCAGAAGGTCTGCCCGCGTGGCGTTGGCAATCGTGCCTATCCGCTGGTAGAGAAAGGCCCGCTGCTATGGATCTGGATGGGCGACCCGGCGTTGGCCGATGAAAGCAGCATTCCTCACCAGGCCTGGTCGGAAAATCCGGATTGGGAGTGCAGCTCCGGCTATTTCCATCACCCCGGCAACTACATCAGTATGCATGAAAACCTGCTGGATCTGACTCACCTTCAGTTCCTGCATGCCAACACCATTGGTACTCCGGACTACGCCAGCGCGCCCTTCGAGCTGGATCTCAAGCAGGAGGGTTACTACAAGCTGGTGCGCAGCGTGATGCCAACCACCCTGTCGCCGGTATGGAGCGAGACCACCGGCATCAGCGGGCCGACGGCCGCGCGCATTGTCACTTCGGAGTTCCTCTCGCCGGGTTTGCACCGGGTGAGTGTGACCTTCTACGACACCGCCTTGCCCGAAGCCACGCGTCCGGTATTCCGCATCCATACCGCGCATATCCTCACCCCCGAAACCGACCACAGCATGCATTACCACATCATCCATGGGCGCGACTTTGCCCAGGAGGACACGGCGCTGGGCGACTTCATGCACGAGCAGTTGTTCGCCGCCTTCAATGAGGACGTCGAAGGGCTGGGTGCGTTGGAGGCGGTGATCGACGATATTGACGAGAGCAACTATGAGATTTCCGTCGGCAGTGATGCGCCTGCGGTGGCCATGCGCGTCTACATCAAACGTCGAGCCGAGCGTGAGGCGGCGCTGCAACTGTCACAGCTGTCTGCATGAATCCATTCCGGGCTGGTGGGACAGGGCCAGCCCGGCCTCAACAGAAGAATAGACTGTCGCCAATCCACTACAACAATAACAGGACTGCTTTCATGCGAATCCTAAAGACCTTGACTGTGCTAGGTGTCTGTCTGGCTGCTCCGCTGAGCCAGGCTGCCGAATCCGTAATCCTGCGCGTTGCGCATTTCCTTCCATCGACCTCCAATGCTCACCGCAATGTCATCCAGCCCTGGTGCGACACCCTGGCGCGTGAGTCTGAGCAACGTATTACCTGTCAGATCTACCCCTCGATGCAGTTGGGTGGCACGCCGGCGCAACTGGCGGATCAGGTACTCAAGGGGGTTGCCGATGTGGTCTGGACCGCCCCCGGTTATTCCACCGGGCGATTCCCGCGCAGCGAAACCGTTGAGCTGCCTTTTATGCTGCCAGCCAAGGGTGAACTGGGCTCCAAGATCATCTGGGAGTTCTACGAAGCGGCGCTGCAGGAGGACTTCAAGAACTACAAGGTACTGGCCCTTCACAGCGATGGCGGCATGCAGTTGCATACGACGCGCCTGCCGGTGACCACTCTGGAGTCGTTCAAGGGTGTCAAGCTGCGCGCCTCGACACGCATGACCGCTCGGTTGCTCGACAGTCTTGGCGGCACGCCGGTGAGCATGCCTCCGGCGCAACTGACCGAGGCATTGTCCAAGGGTGTCGTCGACGGCGCGCTGGTGGGCTGGGAAGTTTTACCGGCACTGAAGCTGGATGAAGTCACACGTTTCCATGCCGAGCCGGAGGAAGGTCAGCCGATCTTTTCCACCACTCTGCTGGGCATGCTGATGAACCAGAAGCGCTACCAGAACCTACCCGATGACCTGCGTGCAGTGATCGACCGCAACAGTGGCTTGGCGTTGTCGATGAGCATGGGTGCCAACTGGGAGCGCGAGGCGATCAAGGCGCGCGAACGGGTGCGCGGGCAGGGCGCGACCGTGACGCAGATTGAGCCGGCGGAGTACCAGAGAATGCGTGAAGCTGGGCAGGAACTCACTCGCAGTTGGGTCGAAGAGGCACAAGGCAAAGGCATCGATGGTACACAACTGGCCGAAACTCTGAGGACGATCGCACAAGCCAATGGTTTGCAGTACTGAGGTGCGGTCATTTTCTACATAAGCCGCGACTTCCGCCAGCAGGGCGGGATGGAAAAACAGGAGGACTAGGGGGAGGCGTTCACCCTGAAGATCCAGTCCGGCTTTACCGAGGGAACGGTCGGCTTCGGTCTGGACGCCATTGGCCAGGTGGGTATCAAGCTCGATGGTGCCAGAGGCCGCTCCACCAACAATGGCGTGTTCGCCGTGGATGCCGACGGCACATCGTGGGATGAAATCAGCGAGCTAGCAGCCTGTTGAAATTCGCCTACGGCCTGTCTGACTTTGCCGTGTAAGGTTTACGATATTGGCTCCAATCTGCCGGGAACCCCGATTTCCATGCGTGGCGCCGATATCACTCAGGAATCCTTGTTCACTGTCGCCAAGCTCGATGACTTCGTGCCAGCGACTCACCCCCTGCGCGCCATCCGCAAGCTGGCAGACACCGCTCTGCAGCGGATGAGCGCCCTGTTCGACACCTTGTATGCCGACACCGGCCGCGCCTCGATCGCCCCCGAGAAGCTGATGCGCGCGCAGTTGCTGCAGTTGTTCTACTCGCTGCGCAGCGAGCGGATGCTGATGGAACAGCTGGGCTACAACCTGCTGTTCCGCTGGTTCGGCGACCTGGCTATTGATGATCCGGTGTGGGATCACTCGGTCTTCTCGAAGAATCGTGACCGCCTCAATGCCCAGGCAGTGGCCGCCGAGTTTCTGAGCGAGGTGGTACGCCTGGCGGAGAAGCAGGGGCTGATCTCGGATGAGCACTTCTCGGTCGACGGCACATTGCTGCAAGCCTGGGCCTCTCAGAAGAGTTTCCGTCCCAAGGACGATACGCCAGACGACCCGGGCCCCGGCCCGCGCAATGCCCCGCCGGACTTCAAGGGGCACAAGCGCAGCAACGACACCCACGCCTCGACCAGCGATCTGGATGCCCGGCTGTACCGAAAGAGCCACAACACCGGCGCGCAGCTGAGTTACATGGGGCATGTGCTGATGGAACACCGCAGTGGCCTGGTGCGCAGTGCTCATGTGACTCTGGCCGGTGGCCATGGCGAACGCGAAGCCGCGCTGGCGATGCTGAGCAAGCTGGGTGGTCGCCGTCGACGCACCTTGGCTGCGGACAAGGCTTACGACACGGCAGACTTCGTGGCCGCCTGTCGTGCCCTCGGCGTGACACCCCATGTTGCGCAGAACACCAATGGTCGGCGCAGCGCCATCGATGGCCGTACCACGCGCCACGCCGGCTATGGTCTGAGCCTGAAGATTCGCGCCTGGATCGAAACCCACTTCGGCTGGCTCAAGGCGGCGGCCGGGCTGCGCCAGGTGAAGCAACGCGGACTTGAGCGTGTCGACGCGCTGTTCCAGCTGGCCATGGCGGCAAGCAACCTGGTGCGCCTGCCGAAGCTGCTGGCTACAGGCTCAATGGCATGAGCGCGTTGACGGGGAAGGTGCGCCTGGAGCACGCCAAATCGGGCTATTTCCATCGATTGGCGCCCTAAACGGGAAGTAAACGAGCGCGACCGCTGCTGCCAGAAGCAGTGGACGTAATCATCGCGGCGAAATTCAACAGGCTGCTAGGGCGATCTCAGCTGAGGTGCGGTATGAGGCACTCGATGGTTCCATGTCACAACTGTGGCAAAGCGATGGTTCCGAGAACGACATATAGCCGTGGTTTCTGGGGCTATTCGCCTTCGTCGAATCATTAATCATTGCCCCTTTTGCCTGAGTGAGAACTGGCACGGAGCAAATCCAGGATTAGGGGCTCGGTTGTTTGCGTTGGTTGGCCTGGCTCTAGGTATTCTGGCCTGTGTGTTGATGGGAGCGTTTCTATTCAAAGTGCAGTGGTGGCTGGGCGTTGAAGGGCAATGGCCTTTATTGAGCCTAACTACATGCGCGGTGTCAGTTCTTGCGGGGTATCGCTTCTACAACTGGTTTGTAGATTTCTGAATAATCACTCCCGCTCAGAACGCTAGGTAGGAACCGGCCAAAAGAAGTCCTCGACTACTTGCGTAGGTTTGCTGGACTGCAATTTATGCTCTAGCGGGCCGGTATCCCTCTTCCTATAGCGATATCTGGCGACTACTCAACTGATGTTGCGAGGAAAGGACGCTCGTAGATGACGTAGAAGATCGCTCGGTAGCACTGCAGGTAGCTTCGCGGTGCCTTTGTTGGACAGCTGGATGGCAACGGTTTTGTTAAAGTCCGAAAATTTTACTTGGACTTTTTCTAGCACATGTTTGCGGCCGGCCAGAAGAACATCGGTGGCATCGCGTACATCTTTTACCCCTTTGAGCAAAATTTTCCCTGTCACCCCTTCATCTATTTCGACACCGGAGACTTGGAGCGAGTCGACGGTGACTGTCTGATCTACCGCGTCCTGCAGAGCCGAGACCCACTCGATCAGGTTTACCGAAGGAGGCGTCACTACCAGATTGAAATTGCAGGCTTCAAGTAAGCGGCTGATCAGTTCCTTGAGACTGCGCTGGTAATTTCTGAGCTCAATGTGGGGAGGGGAGTCGAAAAGCGTGAACTCCGTCGTCCGATACCCTATTCGATCAAGCACCTCCTCACTCCCAAAAGGGGTCGATATCACCTCTTGGTAACTGTACTTTTCGATGTAACGCCCCTCTATGAAGTCATCCCTGATTCGCTCGATAGCGAAGCCATCCATTCTCTCCTCCGTGAATGGCATGTCGATGAGCCTCTTCCCTACCGATCGAATCGATGAAGGCCATTGGGCATTCAGCCACCTCACCCTGTTCATGCTGGCTCTCCTTGCGTTTCAGCGTCTGCTTGAGCCTGTGCTCTGAGTTCCTTGATGACCTTCGCAGCGGTTTCTTCGATGATGCCCAGATAAGTTTCTTTGTCTCCGGCGGTGACCGGTCGGATCGTCTTGGTGTACTCGAGTTCTACCAGCCGGTAGGCACCTCGGACGAAGTACTTGAAACCTTTCCCTTGCATCGGCTCCTCAAACGCGGCCTCAAATTCAACCATTGGTTGTGGGGCCTTATGCAGTACAGAGCGCCAGATAATCGAGGTGATAAAGAAACCCTTCTTGGTCAGGCTCTGGTACTCCTCGGACGCTAGCAGCGTCTCGCCTTTCAGCGCTACGTTCTTGACCAGCGCCAATGCCTCGTCTTTGGCCACCTCAGCTTCTTGGTCATCATCTAGGTCGAGCTCGTCCTCCTCAGGTTCCTGGGGCAAGCGCTCCACCTTCACGCTGGTTACGTTCTTCAATGAGAAGCCCGTGAGATTGCTGATCAGGGATGTAAAGAACTCTGTGCGCAGGGCAGGTGACTGGAACTCGCCGAGCTCGATGCGGATTGCGGGGATTTCAGCTTTGGCCTTGGTATCCAGCTTCTCCTTGAGCTTGGTGTAGATGGTTTTCACACGATCGTTGGCAGGCATCCGAATGACCGTCTTGCCCGCAGAGACGTGAAACTCGATCGAGGCCTCTTTGGGTGTGCGCTGGACGAGCCGTGTTTTGCCGTAGTCGACGTCGGAGTACTTAATATTGGCGACGACTTGGTTGCCGTCCTTTATCTGTTGAGTGACCTTCTCATCCTCGGGAGACTCCTCAATGTATTCCCGGAGCACTTCCCGGATTCCTTCCACGGTTAGAGCGGTTGGCAGCGTCACCGAGGTGAGCTTTTCCTGTCGGCCCGAGTGCTCCCGCTGTTCCAATAGGGTGTTCAGATCATGATAGTCGTGGGGGAGGAGAGAGATGGCACTGACCAGGTCATCCCGGCTGTCCTTGGCGGAGTAGAAAATCCCCCTGTCCTTTGCCAGTTCAAGCAGAACCTTTTCGTTGATTTTCTGCTTGGCCGACATCAACGCGTCGTGAATTTCCTTGTCCGTCGCACAGTACTGAAGCGCATTATTGATCATTGGCGGGACAGCTCCAGTTCACAGAAGGTGGTGCGTACGTGTTCAAGTTTGCCGAAGTCAATGGCATCCAGAATCTGCCGGAGATCGTCCCCGCCTTGATAGTCAGTTATGTACTGGTCTTTTGCCTTGGCGAAATTAGCAGAAGCGTTTTGGTGTGGGTCAACCAGGCGGATCGTGACTTCTGTTTCGGCCTTGATTACTTGGTAGTGCATCAGGTACTCAATGAGGTAAAGAAACTCATCGGTCGTGATTCCTCGCTTACGCATGAAGATCACGAAGCCTTGCTTGCTCCCCTTTTTGGGGTTCACGTAGGACAAAATGATCCAAGGCGCGGTCAGCATATCTAGCGTCGCAGCTTTGGCATGTTCGAGCTGGACGTTCTTCTTGCGAACCAGATGGGGGTAGTAGAACTTGCAGTAATCCCGCTCTGGTAGTAGACCGATGCCGCCGCGCAAGTGGATGATCTCGTGGTGAACGTTGTTCAGCCAGTAAATATCCTCAGGGCCCATCACAACGATCTTGGAGCCCTTTGGGATGTCCAAGTCGTCACATTTCACCTTTTCAAGGATCTTGGCGAAGTCCTTGTCATACTCGTTATCATGGTTGTAGACGAAAAGAAGTCCCTGGATGTTCGCTGACACATCCGGATGGATGTAGGCGTCGCTGAAATTCTGGCTGATCTCGGCGCACCGCAGGCTCATGGCTAGGCTCTCGATTGCCTCCCGGATGGCCTGGGTTTTGATGGTGCCCTTCGCGTAGCTCTTGAGGTCGCAGTTCACGTAGGTGCGAGACTGCGAATACGGCTCGTCATACCAGAAGACGACATCGGAGGGGTGGGTCTTCACCTCGTGCGCCTCTTGGTGCTCGCACGGCCAGTTGATGTTGGTGTGCTCCATGCGCCCCCAGAGAAACTCGTTGAAAATTCCCTTCGATAGCTTCTCCGCCATCTTCGCGATGTTTATCGTCTCGGCCATGATTCCTTGGGCTCTTTAATGTTTTTGTCAAAGCGGTGCTGGCACCGTACTGGCACCTATAATAGCGCAGTGGCGACGGTGGATAAGCCGATTACAAGATGATTACCTGTTCGCCGTTGGCGCTAGGGCCTGTTGCCGTTTTACATGGGCAACCATAGGAAGGCACATCGCCCTGGTAAGCGCGGCGTGTGCGCGGGTTATCCAGGTTAGCAAACCACTCGACCGCAGCCGGAACCTTGGTCAACTTCTGAAACTCGGAAGCAGTCAGCCGGCGCTCGGCGAGTGCAGCACCTGAGGCATGCTCGGGAGTGGTGAGCAGATTATTCATTTTGGAAAGCCTTCAGTCGGTGATGAGGAAGCACTGGTATTTGCTTGTCGTTCAATCACTTCTGTCACCTCCGGGCGAAAACACAAACGCCGGTTGGTTGCCGCGATCCACGCGAGATCGCCTGAAATGCTGCAGCGCCAAAGGACTGGGGAAGTGCAGCGCATCCCCTGGATGGGGGTAGGTTGCTCGGATTTCCCCGACGCATCATTAATTAACGATAACGGTTTTTATCGTTAATTAATGGCTGGAGGCTACTGTTGGCCTGTTTTTGGAATGACTATCTGATTCCTAACAGGCGTGGCTCTGTGCTTTCAGTTAGGGACAGATCTCGTAGGTACTGAGCGTTGTTGTTAGGTTCTGTATGAAAAGTCGTCGAGCGAAGGTCAGGCGAGGCAGAAATGGGTGAGGAAGCGGAGTTTACGAGTTTACTTATATCACCCGGCTATAGCGATATTTTTGCGATTTAGACACTTTGCGAATCAGGTGATTCTACCTCGGCTGCTGGACAACAGGCTTCGAGAAGCTATCTGAGCATAATAGTGCGAATCATCTAGATGATTGTGATCCTACTTTACACATGTAAGAGTAAATTTATGAGCGGCGGCTTCTAAAACAAAGTGCAAGATTCGAATTTATGCCCTGCTTCAGATTATCCTAGGGGTGAGCAAAAGCTATGCAGCTTACTTACGCTGTACTGAGAGTTTTGTCTTTGTGGTAGATGTTATTGGTTGCAGTGTTGCAGTGTTGCAGGTTGTTTGGGTTGGAAATATGGTGCTGATGCATGAGGCATTTGTCGAGAAGTGGTTTGGATGCTTTTCAGGGGGGGGGGCTAATTTGGCTGTCTCATAGGTGTAGTTAGTGTTTGTGTTATTAATATTTTAGTCTGAAGTTTATGTCTCGAGTGGAATAATTAGGACGGCTGGAGTCAGTAAAGACAATCGTGTGACTTTATGGGTGATTTTAGATGTGATCTGAGTGACTTTCCGGTTTGAGAGTCAGGATAGAGAAATAGAATCACGTAATATTGATCAGGAAAATACCGGGCTCAGTAATGGCCTGGTATGCAGGGAGTTTTCGGTCAGGTTTTCCGTTTTTTCCGGTCTCTGTGGTCACATTGCTGTTTTTGAGGCCATTTCCAGCAACGGAAAATCCACCGGAAACAGCAAATACGCGGGCTGCAGGGCATTTTTCGGTCAGGTTTTTGGGATTTTCCGGTGGATTTTCCGGTTTCTGCAGCCACTGCCCGGATTTTCCGGCCTTTTTCTGAGACCGGAAAATGACCGGAAACAGTAAATACGTGGGCTGCAGGGCATTTTCCGGTCAGGTTTTTGATTTTTTCCGGTGGATTTTCCGGTGCCAGCAGCTTGCAGCTCGTTTTTGCGGCCTTTTTCTGAAAACGGAAAATGACCGGAAACAGCAAATACGCGGCCTCCAGGGCATTTTCCGGTCAGGTTTTTCATTCTGACGCAGAAACCGGAAAAAACCCGTTGCACGATTTAGGGCCACCTTGTCGCATATAAACATAAGAAAACGGCGTTTTTTGAGGCCTAGCCCGTGTCGCACCGCGTAGTGATGCTTTTCGGGGTGGTGCCTCGATGGTGAATCTGAGGCTTGGGGTTTTTGCTTGCCGGGGGAGGATGTTTGCGTGGTCGCAAAGGCAAGCAAGGAGGGTTCGATGAGTACAGCACATTTGCTGGTCGGAGGGATAGGTTCTCTGCTGGCAGGTTTTGCCGTGACGCTGGTGGTGGTGAAGTGCTCGATCTGGGTGGTGTCTGACATCAGGGCGGATCTTTCTCGCGTGAGAGAGCTTCACGCACGCCTGGCGAAGGGTGGTCGTTGATGATTGAGATTGGCTGGCTGCCTCAGATGGGGCCGTGGACGGGCGCGGTGCATGAGGTTGTGTTTGCAGGCATGTGCGTCATTGGCCTGGTGTGTGCCGTTGGCCTTGGCGTTCGAGCTTACCGTTTAACGCTGCAGGCTCTTGTTTGGATTGCGGGTCGTTGAAGAGAGGGCATGAGTTGGTATTTCGAGAGATACGGCCGGGGGAATACTGGCCCCCCGTTTTGCCCAATGGTGTTTTTACGGCTGTCCCGTTTGGGTCGACTACTGCGCACCGCTTGCTTGAAGTTAAAGACTGGGGGTTGAGCTGTGAGGGTGTGACTTACACCTGGGCTGAGATTCAGGGGATATCGATCTCTGGAGATGTGGTGTGTTTGGTCAGCACCAAGTACATCTCGGGATGGCTTCGATTCCACGTTGAAACATGCTCACTGATCGATGCTGATGGTTTGCGCCGAACGCAGATCAACGGATACCCGGTTGAATATTGCTTGATAAATCGAATTACCTTTGAGCACCTGCGCGAGAAAGAGGGCCGTGTGTCGCGAAGCGAATGAAGTCCGCCTTGCTTTAAAGCCGTATTGCCGTGTTTCGTGGAACAGGTCTTGGGATTTATCTGTTTATTGGTAGCCTTTCTTTACCAAAAGCAAGGTAGGAGGAGCTTTCCCATGAGTCAAGTATTGTGCAGGCGCTGTAACCGTCTAATGGTGCCGCGTGTAATTTTCAGTCGCAGCTTTTCCGGCGGTTACGGCTGGCGTATCGGCGGTGGAAAGCCAATATCCAACTGCTGCCCTTTTTGTCTCTCGGAGCAATGGGATTCAGACACGCCTTCAAGCCAACTACGTGGCGGTGTCTTGATGAAGATACTCAGCATTCCGCTGACAATTATTCTGTTTACGCTGGTGTTGAGCGTGTTTATGAAGGTAAGCAATTACTTCGGTGGTTCGTCTCTGGTCGAGTGGATGGGCATAATTGTCGCGGTTTTGGCTACTTACAAATTCGGTCGCTGGTTCGTCAACTGACCCCTTCCAAGGGAAGAGCCTAAGACCGTTCGGATAAAGTGCTCCCAGGCTTTTGGCAGCTCGCTCCGCAGCAGGCGGAAGCGGCCGGCTGAGAGTTTAAGTTATACATCCTGCTCATCGACCAGCTTCAGGCGATAACTTCATCCCAGAACAAGCCTTGGCCATCGACATATCCCTTGGTAGGGATAGTCCGCTGCAGGCGCTCCTTTTCGTCTAGGCGCTTGTGCATATGAAGGCACACAGCCAGATTGGTGTGATCGAATAGCGCTCGGCAAGGTAGACTCGTTTTTTTGCACGTATTCCAAGGAGCAGTTGCGTGAACACGGAAAACCATTCCCAGACCGCCGCCTTTCTCTGGTCGATTGCCGACCTGCTGCGCGGTGACTTCAAACAGTCGCAGTACGGCCGCATCATCCTGCCGTTTACCCTGCTGCGCCGTATGGAATGTGTCCTGGAGCCGACCAAGGAAGCGGTGATCCGTGAGTCCTATGCGCAGGAAGGTCGGCCTGACCTGGTGCGTGAGCGACTGTTGCTGCGTGCGGCCGGGCAGCAGTTCTTCAATGCTTCCAAGTTGACCCTCGGCACGCTGTCCGACACCCAGACCGCCGCTGACCTGATGAGCTATGTGCAGTCCTTCAGCAAGGACGCCCGCGAGATCTTCGAGCACTTCCACTTTGAAGACTTCGTGCAGCAGCTCTCTGCCGCCAACCTGCTGTATCAGGTAGTGCAGCGCTTTGCCTCCACCGACCTGAGCCCGGAGCGCATCAGCAACTTCGGCATGGGCATCATCTTCGAAGAGCTGATCCGCAAGTTCGCGGAAAGCTCCAACGAAACCGCCGGGGAACACTTCACCCCGCGCGATATCGTGCACCTGACCACCTCGCTGGTGATCACCGGGCAGGACGACAAGCTCAAGCCCAACAGCATCGTCACCATCTACGACCCGACTGCCGGCACCGGCGGCTTCCTCTCCGAGGGCGACGAGTACATCCAGTCCATCAGCCAGCAAGTCACCGTGTCGCTGCACGGCCAGGAGCTGAACCCCGAGTCCTACGCCATCTGCAAGGCGGACATGCTGATCAAGGGCCAGGACGTCACCAACATCAAGCTGGGCAACACCCTGTCCGACGACCAGTTGGCCGACAGTCGCTTCGACTTCATGCTCAGCAACCCGCCGTTTGGCGTGGAGTGGAAGAAGGTGCAGAAGCAGATCACCGACGAGCACAGTGAGAAAGGCTTCAACGGCCGCTTCGGCCCAGGCTTGCCGCGCGTGTCCGATGGCTCGCTGCTGTTCCTAATGCACCTGGTCAGCAAGATGCGTGACCCGCGTGAGGGCGGCTCGCGCATCGGCATCATCCTCAACGGCTCGCCGCTGTTTACCGGCGGTGCCGGTTCGGGCGAGTCGGAGATTCGCCGCTACCTGCTGCAGAACGATCTGGTCGAAGCGATCATCGCCCTGCCCACCGACATGTTCTACAACACCGGCATCGCCACCTATGTGTGGGTGCTGAGCAACCACAAAGCCGCTGTGCGCCAGGGCAAGGTACAACTGATCGATGGCAGCCAGCACTTTGCCAAGATGCGCAAATCCCTGGGCAGCAAGCGCCAGTACCTCACCGAGGAGCAGATCGACGAGCTGGTGCGCCTGTATGGCCGTTTCGAGGAAACTGCGCAGAGCAAAATCTTCCCCGTCGAAGCCTTCGGCTACCGGCGCATCACCGTCGAGCGCCCGCTGCGTCTGAACTTCCAGACCAGCGCCGAGCGCATCAAGAAAGTGCTGGAAGAAAAAGCCATCGAGAAGCTGGACGCCCCGGCTCGCCAACGGCTGATCGAAGCCCTGCAATCAATTGACGCCAGCGTGCTGCACCGCAATCGCGAGCAGTTCAGCAAGCTGCTGAAGAAGGCACTCAGCGCCCACGATGTATCGCCCAGCACGCCGGAGCTGAAGGCCATCCTCAATGCTCTGAGCGAGCGCGACCCCGAAGCGGATATCTGCATGGTCAAAGGCCAGCCCGAGCCCGATGCAGGCCTGCGCGACAACGAGAACGTGCCGCTGGGTGAGTCGGTGTACGACTACTTCGAGCGCGAAGTGAAGCCCCATGTGCCGGATGCCTGGATCGACGAAAGCAAGCGCGATGAGCAGGATGGCGAAGTCGGCGTGGTCGGTTTCGAGATTCCCTTCAATCGCCACTTCTACGTGTTCCAGCCACCGCGCCCGCTGGAAGAGATCGACCGCGACCTGAAAGCCTGTACTGATCGCATCAAACAGATGATTGAAGGGCTGTCGGCATGAGATCGGCTATCAATGACAGCCAGTCGGTTAACCAAAGCCGACCGGAGGAATGGCTTGCCTATGTTGCCCGGCTGGGTATACTTGCACCCAACACACCCGCCATGCCTCTCTCTGAAGCACACTTTGGCGGGTTTTTTGTTTCCGGGGGGCGTGCATGAGCCGCTTCCACAAGCCAGCCCACAGCATCGACGAGCAGATCGCCACGCTGCGCAGCCGTGGGCTGGTCATTGATGACGAAGCCAGCGCCCGTCACTATCTCGCCAACATCAGTTACTTCCGCTTATCGGCGTATACACGTCCGTTCTACCAGCCGGGCTCAGCAGAGCACCAGTTCCTGCACAACAGCCACTTTGCTGACGTGCTGCGCCTGTATGTGTTTGACCGGGAACTTCGGCTGCTGCTGCTGGATGCCATCGAACGGCTGGAAATTGCCCTGCGTGCCCAACTTGGCAATACCCTTGCCGAACACCACCAACCGCATGGTTATCTCAATGCGGATATTTTCGATACGCGCTACAACCATGCCTGGCTGCTCGACAAACTGGAGCAGGCAGCCAAAGGGCGTGAGGTGGAGTCTTTTCTGGCGCACTACCGCAGCAAGTACCACGGCGCACCCAGTCAGCCGCCGATCTGGATGGCCCTGGAGCTGCTGACCTTCAAGGAAGTGTCGACCTTGTTGGCCAACCTGCGCCTGCCGGCGGATACCCAGCGGATTGAGCGCCACTTCGGCGTGAAGATGCCGGTGCTGCGTTCCTGGTTCCGCAGCCTGTCAGACCTGCGCAATGTTTGCGCCCATCATGGCCGGGTCTGGAATCGTGAATTTGGCAGCCGCCCGGAACTGCCACGCAAAGCCCCGGCTGGCTGGCCGGGCATACCGGAGCACATCGAAACCGGTTCGCAGGAGCATCCTGGGCAGCGCCTTGATCCCCGTCGTCGGCTCTACCTGCAACTGGTGGTGATCGAAACCCTGATGCGGGTGGTATCACCCGCCAGTCAATGGGCCGAGCGCCTGGTCACGCTGCTGGATCAGTACCCGCAGGTGTCCCGCCCGCACATGGGCTTTCCGGGGCACTGGGATACCGAGCCGTTTTGGCAGGCGGCAGCGAAGAATGCGCGTGAAGGAGTAAAAGCATGAGTTTTCCGACGTATCCGGCGTACAAGGATTCTGGGGTGGAGTGGTTGGGCGAGGTCCCCGAGCATTGGGCAATCTTTTCCCTGAAGCGCTCGGTCGATGGCTGTACCAACGGCCTATGGGGTGATGAGCCAGATGGGGAAAATGACCTAGCAGTGATTCGTGTTGCGGACTTTGATCGCGCCACCTGCCGCGTTGGACTCGACAAGCTCACGTATCGCGGCATTACGAAGAAGGAGCGTGCTTCACGTCTTCTTCAGTCTGGTGATTTGCTGATCGAAAAGTCTGGTGGTGGCGAGAAGACATTGGTCGGATGCGTTGTTCTGTTTGAACATGACTTTGAGGCCATAACCTCGAACTTTGTTGCTCGAATGCGCCCTTTGCATGGGTTCGATAGCGGATTTCTCTGCTACTCGTTCGATAGCCTTTATCAGGGGAAAGTTAATTTCCCGGCGATTAAACAGACCACCGGTATCCAGAACCTTGACTCTGAGTCCTACCTGCAAGAGCGATTCTGCTTTCCTACCTTGGCAGAGCAAACCCAAATCGCCCGCTTCCTCGACCACGAAACCGCCCGCATCGACGCGCTGATCGAAGAGCAGCAGCGCCTGATCGAACTGCTCAAGGAAAAGCGCCAGGCCGTGATCTCCCACGCCGTCACTAAAGGCCTCGACCCGACGGTGCCGATGAAAGACTCCGGCGTGGAGTGGCTGGGCGAGGTGCCGGCGCATTGGCAGGTGTGCAAGCTCAGTTTTCGCTACTCGGTCGAGCTTGGAAAAATGCTCGATGAGAAGAGAAATACAGGGGCCAATCCTGTGCCCTATCTGAGAAATCAGGATGTTCAATGGGGCGCAGTCAATATCGATGAATTACCGTTAATGGATATTGAGCCTGCTGAGTATGGACGTTATACGGTTAGCCTCGGCGATCTCCTTGTTTGTGAAGGTGGGGATGTGGGACGAGCTGCAATTTGGAGGCATATTGATAGCATTATCGGCTACCAGAAAGCGTTGCATCGACTGCGCCCGGAGTCGCCGAAGAGCGATACTGCCGAGTTCTTTTTTTATACTTTGATGGCGGCAAAGTCGTTGGGGGTCTTTGAAGAGTCCGATACGAAAGCAACAATATCGCATTTGCCTGCCGAAAAATTTAGGCAGTACAGATTTGCTTTTCCGCCTCTCGAAGAGCAGCAAAAAATTGCTGCGGTGATGGGAGAAATACTCGAACGCTCAAATGAGACTATCTCCTACGCTGAGCGCACGATAACCCTCCTTCAAGAACGCCGCTCCGCCCTAATCTCCGCCGCCGTCACCGGCAAAATCGACGTGCGCGACTGGCAACCACCGGCCAGTAGCCAAGCCCCCGAAATAGCCGTAGCAGAGGCCAACTAAATGGCGGACAGCAAGGACGCGCCCTACCTGTCGGCCACAAGTCAGCAGGTTCAAATCTTTACCTCGGCCGATGGCCAGGCGCAGTTGCAGGTCGCGCTGGAGCACGACACGCTGTGGCTGAGCCAGGCGCAAATGGGCGAGCTGTTCGATACCACGCCTGAAAACGTGCTGATGCACCTGAAAAACATCTTTAACGATGGTGAATTGGCCGAGCCGGCAACCACTAAGGATTTCTTAGTGGTTCGCCAGGAAGGTGCCCGCCAGGTGCGTCGGCGCATCAAGCACTACAGCCTGGATGCCATCATCTCGGTGGGTTATCGCGTGAGCTCCAGGCGGGCTACCCAGTTCCGTCAGTGGGCTACACGGGTGTTGCAGGCGCATCTGGTCGAGGGCTACACCCTTAACCAGCGCCGTCTGGCGGAGCGCGGTATCGAGTTTGAGCAGGCGGTGAGCCTGTTGTCGCGCACCCTGGCCAACCAGCAACTGGTCAACGACCAGGGTCGCGCCGTGCTGCAGGTGATCGGCGACTATGCTCGCAGCTGGAGCCTGTTGCAGGGCTTTGACGAGCAAAGCCTGCAGGAGCAGAACACCCGTCAAACCGACATGCGCGCCCTGGAGCTGGATGATGTGTTGGCGGCCATCGCGCAGTTGAAGGCCACGCTGATGGCCAAGGGCGAGGCGACCGAGCTGTTCGGCCAACTGCGCGGCGATGGCCTGGCCTCAGCCATTGCCAGCATCGAGCAGGGCTTTGGTGATGACTGGTTCTACCCCAACGTGGCCAGCCGCGCGGCGCATCTGCTCTATTTCGTTATCAAGAATCACCCGCTGGCCGATGGCAACAAGCGCAGTGGCTCATTTTTGTTTCTCTGGTATTTGCAACTGAACCAGCACCTGCTGGCGCGGCCGGTGGAGCAGTTGATCAACGACAACACGCTGGTGGCGTTGGCGCTGCTGGTAGCCGAGAGCTTGCCGGAGCAGAAAGAATTGATGGTGCGCCTGGTGGAGCATTTCGTGCTGCTCAGGCCGCTTTAAAGAACAACACGCACATTGCCGAGCAAGGAGCATAGAGCGTTATGGCGGATAGCCGGGAAGCCCAGTTTCAACACGACATCATCACCGCCATGGTCGCCCAGGGCTGGCTCACCGGCCCGGCCAGTGGTTACGACCGGCGCACGGCGCTGTATACCGAGGACTTTCTCGGCTACTTCAAGGAGGCCTGGCCGGAGCGTTGGGACAAGTTCGCCAAGGCCAACCCCAACAACCCGGAAGCCGTGCTGGTGCAGAAGCTGGTGCGCGAGCTGGAGCAGGACGGCACCCTGGATGTGCTGCGCCATGGCTTCAAGCTCCCGGGGGTAAAGATCGAGGCCTGCAGCTTCAAGCCCGACCACGGCATGAACCCGGACACCCTCAAGCGCTACCAGTGCAACCGTCTGCGCGTGGTGCCGGAGGTGTCGTATTCCCCCCACTACCGTGAAGGTGAGTACAACCCGCGCCTGGATCTGGTGCTGTTCGTCAACGGTATTCCCGTTGCCACGCTGGAGCTGAAAAGCGAGTTCAAGCAGAGCGTGGAAAACGCCAAGCGCCAGTACCGCTACGACCGCCCGGTCAAAGACCCGCTGACGCGCAAGCCCGAGCCGCTGCTGACCTTCAAGCGCGGCGCGTTGGTGCACTTTGCCGTGAGCCAGGACGAAGTGGCGATGACCACCAAACTGGCAGGCAAGGAAACCTTCTTCCTGCCGTTCAACCTCGGCAGCCTCGACGGCGGGGCCGGTAACCCGCCCGCGCCGGATGATAGCCAGTACGCCACCGGCTACCTGTGGCAGCGCCTGTTCCAGCCCGATGCCTGGCTGAAGGTGCTGGGCCGTTTCCTGCACCTGCAGAAGAGTGTGAAAGAGGATGCCGATGGCAAGCGCGTGACCAAAGAAACCCTGATCTTCCCGCGCTATCACCAGTGGGAAGTGGTGAACAAGCTAATCGACACCACCCGCAGTGAGGGGCCGGGCAAGCGTTACCTGATCCAGCACAGCGCCGGCTCGGGCAAGTCCAACTCCATTGCCTGGACGGCGCATCAACTGGCCTCGCTTTACGATGCCGAGGGCCAGCGCCTGTTCAACTCGGTGATTGTGATTACCGACCGCACCGTGCTGGACAAGCAGCTGCAGGACACCATCTACCAGTTCGAGCACGCCCAGGGCGTGGTCAAGTGCATCACCCGCGATATCGGCAGCCAGAGCAAGTCCGAGCAACTCGCCGAGGCGCTTGCTGAGCAGACGCGCATCATCATCGTCACCATCCAGACTTTCCCGGCGCTGTTCGATGCCCTGGACAAGTACCCCAAGCTGGCCAGCGGCCGCTATGCGGTGATCGCCGACGAGGCGCATTCCTCGCAGACCGGCTCATCGGCCAGCAAGCTCAAGCAGATTCTCGGCAGCGATGCTGTTGTTGGAAACGAAGGGGACGCGGAAGAGATCAGCGCCGAAGAGCTGCTGGATGCCGCCGTGGCCGCCCGCGCGCCCAACGAGCGCATCAGCTACTACGCCTTTACCGCCACGCCCAAGGCCAAGACCCTGGAGCTGTTCGGTCGCCCGGCCAATCCGGCATTGCCGGCGAGCGCCGACAACAAGCCCGAGGCGTTCCACCTGTACTCCATGCGCCAGGCCATCGAGGAAGGTTTCATCCTCGATGTGCTGCAGAACTACACCACCTACAGCACCGCCTGGAAGATCGCCCACCCGGACGGCGACGACGAGGAAGTGGATTCCAAGAAAGCGCGCATGAAGCTAGCGCGCTGGGTGCGCCTGCACCCGTACAACATCAGCCAGAAGGTGGAGGTGATCGTCGAGCACTTCCGCGCCAATATCCGCCATCTGCTGGGCGGCCAGGCCAAGGCCATGGTGGTCACCAGCAGCCGGCAGGAGGCGGTGCGCTACCAGCTGGCGGTGCAGGCCTATGTGAAGCAGATGGGCTACAACGACGTGCATCCGCTGGTGGCCTTTTCCGGCAGCGTGCTGCCGGATGAGGTGATTCCTGAAGAAGTGACGGAAAGCAGCAGCCTGCTCAACCCCGGCCTGAACGGGCGTGATCTGGCCGAAGCCTTCGACACCCAGGACTTCAACGTGATGATCGCCGCCAACAAGTACCAGACCGGCTTCGATCAGCCCAAGCTGTGCGCCATGTATGTGGACAAGAAGCTGCAGGGCGTGGACTGCGTGCAAACCCTGTCGCGCCTGAACCGTACCTTTGGCGACAGCAAGCCGACCTTCATCCTCGATTTCTTCAACGATCCTCAGGACATTCTCGACGCCTTTCTGCCGTACTACACCAAGGCCGAGCTGACTGATGTGACCGACCCGCAGCTGATCTATGACCTGCAGAAGAAGCTGGATGCCGAGGGCATTTACCACTGGGAGGAAGTGGCGGCATTCGCGCTGGCTTTCTTCGACCCCAAGGCCGCCGCCAGCAAGCTCAGCTACTACTGCGCGCCCGCCAAGGAGCGCTTCGCCAAGCGCTACAAGCTGGCCCAGGAATCACGCCAGCAGGCGCTGGAGTTCAAGCGTACCGCTGAAAAGAACGGCGACAGCGCCGGCCTGAAAAAGGCCGAGGCGGCCGTGAAGGAAGCCGGCGAGCAGGTGGATCAGCTCGACCTGTTCAAGAAGAACCTGCAGAGCTTCGTGCGTCTGTACGAGTTCCTCTCGCAGATCATTCCCTATGAGGATCGCGAGCTGGAGCAGCTGTGCGTATACGCCAAGCACCTGCACCCGCTGCTGCGGGTGGATCGCCTCGATCAGGACGACGTGGACGTGGGCGAACTGCAACTGACCCACTACCGCCTGACCAAGCGCGCCGAGCACCAACTGCGCCTGAGCGAAGAGCAAGGCGACTACGGCCTCGAACCGGCCACGGGACTGGGCAGCGGCAAGCCCCACGACCCGGAGAAGAAACGGCTATCGGAAATCATCGAGGCGCTGAACGATATCTTCGGTGCCGAAGTGAGCGATGAAGACCAGCTGCAATTCCTCACTGGCATCGCCAACCGCATCAGCCGCCAGGAAGATGTGATGGCTCAGGTGAACAACCACTCGGTGGAGCAAGTGATGCACGGCCTGTTCCCCAAGCGCGTACTCGACACCGTGCTGGACGCCATGACCGACCACGAAAAAATGTCGCTGGAAGTGCTGGATAACGAGACCAAGAGCCGGGCGTTTGCGTTGGTGATTCTGAAGATGCTGACGCAGCAGGCGGGGCTGGATCAGAGCGGCGAACGCCGCATCTAAACGGCCAACCAGGTTAGGGAGTGACGATGGCAATTCCGGATTTTCAAAGTGTAATGCGGCCGGTGCTGGCCACCGTGCAAAACGGCGCACCACTGCCGCTGAATGAGTTGCGCGAGCGCGTGGCTGATCAGTTCCAATTGACCGATGACGAGCGCAAGGAGCGCCTTCCCTCAGGCCATCAGACGGTGATTAACAACCGTGTGAGAGTCGGACCGTTGCCGCAGTGGAGGCGTGACGGCAACGCGACGTCCATATTTCAATATCTAGCCCCAACTTCAGCGCGAGCCCGTTGCCGTAGTGGCGGTCAAACGGCAGCCTCGCTTCAACGCCGCTCTGTCCCAAGGCCATTTCTGATGCAATACGTGCCGGGTACCGCAATGACCACGCAGACAATTGGGCCAACCCCCATGATATGACCCCAAAGCCCCCTCAGCAGTGGGAAGGCGATGAATACCGCGGCTGCCTCGCCCGGCTGCATGGTAGCCAGACGGCCCAGTACCGCCGCACCAGCTACCGACAGCAGAATCAGCAGAAATCCTGCTAGGGTCATCACTGGTCGCGCTCTGGTGCGTGGCCTACGGCGGTTGCCGGAGTCTGTGTAGTCCAGCGGCAATGTAATCTGCCGAACCCGCCTGCTGCGCTCTATTCGAGCATCGAACGCCCAAGCCAACCAGGAAACTCCCACTGCAAAAGCCAGAATAAAGCTCACTCCGAATCCCAATGGCGACATCTCCAATCCCCCCCTGAATATCTTCCCTGGGTTCAGTCAAAACCGAAGGCCGAAAAGCTACTGCCAAGGCCACTGGCATGATCGAACGACATACTGTCGCTCATCATGTCAGTGCCATATGCGTTCCCCATAACATCGAAGCAACTGTCCATCATGGGCATGCCGTTGGCTGGGTTGACGCACATGGTGTCCATGGGCTGGAAGCTGCTGGCGAGCAAATCCGAGGAGAAACTTTCTGCTTGAAACAGCTCGACCGGCTCGGTTTGGTTCGTGGGATCGTTGTGCAGAGAGCTGAAGGAGAAGCTCGGGACTTCGTCCTCCAACAGCGATTCGGCCAGTTGCCATCGGCGCTCATGGCGAATACTGAGGCCGTCATGCACCACGACAGGCTTTCCCTGGCTGGGATAGATGATGGTCGTGTACACGGGTTTTGGCTGAAAAACTGAGGCGAAAAGGGCTACAAGTTCGCTGAAGAGGCTCATGGCTGGCTCCTTGGTTATGAGTATTTCCAGCATCTCCTGTGTTTGAAATAACCCAAATTCCGTTCAGGCAAGAACGGCCGAGGTTCATGCAGGTTTGTGCGCCAATCACGTCCTGAAACGGCGTCCGTATCGGCTATCGCTCTGTTACTGGCACACAGACCGGATTTGGGTTTTTTCCAAGCTGCTATTTCATGGAGATCCGCAGCCGAGGGACTTCCCTTGGCAGGGAATTGCCATAAGGAGCAGACTTGTGCAAAAGACGATCTTCGTAGCCGTTATCGCAGTAGGCGCGATGCTAGCCATCAGCAGCTTTACATCACCCAAGGGGGGTCGGCCGACTGGTAATGCCTGCCTCGGTCAGAACAATGATTCTCTGGTCGAGTACATCGGCAACCATTGCCAGGCGGGAGACACGATTGCCACCAAACATCCCGCGTATTTCTGCGACTTTGACCATGCGGTCGCGTTCAACACCTTCAACTCGGCCATGTGCATCTATACGGGCAAGCAGGCGAGAGAGCGCGTGCCTGCTGCTACTTCGGCGTCTGTGAAAGACCAAAACCCGAAAACTGGGAGCTGATCTCCTCCCGCGTGATGCCCGCTCTGTGCGGTAAGCCGATTTTGGATGTGGTTACAGGCCTCTTCCCATCCAGGAAGAGCTGTTCAGCAGGCCAGCGTACGCCGCCGCTTACCGTGCAGAAACTTTCCACAACTGATCCACTCGCGTCGTGAAGCTCTGGCTCAAAAGCTCACGGCGCATTCCCCATTCAGGGCTTGCCGGCACTATGCCCGGTCGCAATGTACCGCGCCCCCATTTGGCGTTGACCGAATCCAGAACGGCCATCACCTTTTCCGAAGCAGCAGGCTGACTGGCAGCAAATAAGTCGTCAGTGAATTCGCCGCGTCCGCAGAGATCCATCAGCAGTACCTCGGCCTTCGCATAGGAAAAACCTGGGCGATACACTTCATCGAGGCCGGCAAGTGCGGCCTGGGTGATCAGTCGGGTGTCGTCGGTGGGGTAGGGCAGCTCACACAGCATGCCCTTGGCAAATTTGAGTTCGTCCGGATTGAACATGCCAGTGCGAATGCTGACCCTGACTTTCCTGCAGACAGACCCTTGCGCACGAAGCTTCTCGCACGCCCTGGCTGCGTATGTGGCGACTGCTTCTCGGATGGGGGCCAGGTCTTTCTGACGCTCGCCGAACATTCTGCTGCAGCAAATCTCCTGTTTCGGTGGCGCGACGCTGTCCAGTTCCAGGCAAGCAGTGCCCTGTAATTCCCGTGCCGTTTTTTCCAATACCACGCTGAATTTCTTCCGCAAGGTCCAGGCATCTGCTTGAGCCAATTGCCACGCTGTCCGAATCCCCATCGCGCCGAGGCGTTCGGTCAGTTGCCGGCCGATGCCCCACACCTCGTTCACTGCAACGGCGCGCAGCAGCTTGTCGCGGCGCTGGGAATCAGTGAGATCCACCACACCTCCGGTCTGCTTCTGCCATTTTTTCGCAGCGTAATTGGCCAATTTCGCCAAGGTCTTGGTCGAGGCGATGCCGACTCCAGTAGGAATGCCGGTACTGGCTAAAACTTGGGAGCGGATCTCACGGCCCAAGCGCACCAGGTCCGACTGAATGCCTGTCAATTCAGCAAACGCTTCATCGATATAAAGGAAAGAAGAACAGCCATGGACATGACTTCAGCTCAGACATTCCGCTACTCAATCTCTGATGTCGGATGTCCATAGAAAGAACCTCTTTTCCAGGAAATTGGGGCTTGAAGTCCATACCTGCGCAATTGCACCCATTTGACCAGTCAATTGCATTGGTACTGACCACCGCGTGCATCCGACTTGGCCAGTGGGCAGCAGAGACGCAACAGGCAGAAACCGGCCAAAAGCAGCCGTTAGCTAGGTGCTACTTCCGGCCCGAAGCATCCTATCCAAGATGATTCAAAACACCTGTGCAGCCAGTCAGAGCGAAAGCGGCCAGCCCCACTCACAGCAACATGGGGCTTAAGTCTAACTATCGAGGACTCTACGATAGCTGGACCTATTTGCGGGTACGGCCAAGCCCGCCACTCTGTCTCGGCGCAATTGGTTGGCGTAGTCCAAATACTACCGCGTGACAATGGGGAAGCGTCCGTCTGGCTGATCCAGTAGGCTGAAGAAGCGCCCAAGGGCCAGGGGGTTGCCGTCGATCGACACCTGATCGGAGCTGAGCAGGGCAGCGGCGCCGGCTTGCCCACTGATCATCTGCAAGAAGAAGTCCTTACTCAGGTTGAGGCTGGCGTCGGCCTCGGCGACTTCGTCTTCATTCATGCGGCGGTGATGCAGCACGGCGTTCTCGATCCACAGGTGATAGCGCGCGCCGCTGTCGGTGAAGTTGAGGTTGATACGCAGCGCGCTGTCGGCTGCCGCCGTGCCATCGAGCTTGGTGGCCATCACGTCCAGGAACCGCTCGGGCGCGGTGTGTTTGAGCATGTCGAGCATCATCACCGGGGTGAAACCCTCTTCCGGCAGGCCGTGGCGCAGCTCATAGGCGCCACTCAGGTAGAAGTTGCGCCAGGGCCCCGACTCGGCCTGATAGCCCAGTTGCTCGAAGCTGCGTGCCTGCAGATCGCGGGCGCCCTGGTCGTCCGGATCGGCATAGAGCAGATGTTTGCCCAGCTCCGCGGCCCAGCGGTAATCGCCCTCGGCATAGGCCTGCTCGGCGGCTGCCAGCAGCGGCTCACGGCCGCCGGCCAGGGCCACGTACTTGGCGGCGGCGGCCACCGGCGGCAGTGGGTCGAGGTTGGCCGGGTTGGCGTCGAACCAGCCCAGGTAGAACTGATAGATGCCGCGCACGTTGTGCTTGAGGGTTCCGTAGTAGCCGTGCACGTTCAGATGGCGGTCGAGGCTGGGCGGCAGGTGCAGTTGCTCGGCGATCTCCGGCGCGGTGAGGCCGGCATTCATCAGGCGAACAGTTTGATCGTGCAGGTAGCGGTAGACATCACGCTGGGTGGTGAGGAAGGTCTGGATGTTGTCCTGCCCCCACACTGGCCAGTGGTGCTGGTTGAACAGTACCTCGGCGCCAGCGGCTTGCGCGCGGCTGGCGTCGATGTAGTTGGCCCACTGCAAGGCATCGCGCACCTTGGCGCCGCGTAGGGTGTACAGGTTGTGCAGGGTTTGCGAGAGTAGCTCGGCGCCGCCAAAGGCGTTCAGCTCCGGCAGGCTGAAGGTCATTTCCGCCGGGGCTTCACTCCCGGGTACGTTGTAGAAGACGAAGCGCACCCCATCCACGTCCAGCGTCTGTTCGCGGCCGTCGATCAGTTGGGTGGGCGGCAGAATGCCCATGTGCCCGAAGGCCACCGCCTTGCCCAGGCCGTTGTCCACCAGGCCCTCGGCGCTGCGCGGCAGACGCTTGCCATACATGAAGGTGGCACGGCGGGACATGGCGATGCCCATCATCAGGTTTTCGCTGGTGGCCTCTTCCATAAACCCAGCCGGGGCAATCACCGGCAGCTGACGAACCTTGGCGTCTTCGGCGCTGATCACGCCGAGGGCGCCGCCAAAGTGATCGACATGGCTGTGGCTGAAGATCATCGCGCTTACCGGGCGCGGGCCCAGATGTTGCGCAACGAAGTCCATGGCGAAGGCGGCGGTTTCCCGGCTGGTTAGCGGGTCGATGACAATCCAGCCGCTGTCGCCTTCGATCAGCGTCATGTTGGCTAGGTCGAAGCCGCGTAGCTGATAGATTTTGTCGCTGACTTTGAACAGCCCAACCTGGTTATTCAGCAGCGCTTGCCGCCACAGGCTGGGGTTGACGGTAGTGGGGGCCTCGCCTTGGATAAACGCAAAGCTATCGAAGTCCCAGATCACTTCGCCTTCGGCATCGCGCACCTGGCCCTGAGGCGTGGCAATCAGGCCGCGGCGTGCCTGGGCCAGGCCCTCGACATGGCTCAGGTCATAGCTCTGCGCCACCTCGGCCTGGGCAGCTTGCGTGCGTGGCGTGGCGGCGCTGTGGCTGGGCGCAGGGCTGTCGCTGCATGCACTGAGTAGCAACAAGGTGCTGGTTAGCATCCAGCGAAAGGGCAGATTCATCGGCGTTCTCCAGAGAGTGTCTGGTCAGAGCATGGCGTGCGCCCTATTATGCGTCCAATGCAATCAAATCATCTCCTTGATGCGCGAAAGACATGAATATAGAGCTCCGTCACCTGCGTCATGCCTTGGCCCTGGCCGAACATGGCAACTTTGCCCGCGCCGCAGAGGCGCTGCACCTCTCCCAACCGGCGCTGACCCGCAGCCTGCAAGCGCTGGAAGCGCAGGTTGGCGAGCAGTTGTTTGATCGCAGCCACCGCGAAGTGACCCCCACTACGATGGGCGAGCTGCTATTGCAGCATGCCCGGCAACTGCTGCTGCACGCCCAGGACTTGCAGCGTGACCTGCAATTGGCGCGCGGCCTGGAGCAAGGTGAGTTGCGTGTGGGAGTAGGTCCGTTTGCCGGCGCCGCGCTTGTCGCCCCGGTGCTGGCCATCTTGAACCGCGCGCACCCCGGCGTGCATTTGGAGGTGGTGCTGGCACCCTGGCAAGAACTGCCCGCGCGTTTGCAACGCCGGGAAATAGATCTGCTGGTGGCCGACTTGCACGAGATCGAAGACGACCCCAGCTATACGATACAAGCCCTTGGTGAGCACCACACGCTGCCAATGTGCCGCGCCGGTCATCCCTTGCTTGAGCACCCCGAGCCTAGTCTGGAGATGCTGTTGAAGTATCCACTGGCCGGACCCAACCTTCCCGAGGATATTCGCGAGCAGCTGCTCAAGCGCCTACCTAGAGCCTTGCAGAACACCTGGCGTGAGCAGTGGAAGCTGGCCATCACCTGCGATAGCTCGGCCATTCTCAAGCAGCTCCTGCAGGGCTGTGAGGCGCTGGCGATATTGCCTTGGTTTATGGTGGAAGACGAACTGCGGCGCGGCGACTTGCAGGCTTTACGCAGCCTTGACCCTGGCCTGCGTGGGCGTTTCGGGATTGCTCGTCTGCGCGGCAGGCGCCTATCACTGGCTGCGCAATGCTTCATCGAGGTGCTTCTGGCCCATGATGCCACCGTGCGCCAGCGCCAAGATGCTTGGTTGGCCCGTTAGGGAAGGGCATGGCAAGGCGGTCAACCTGCAGCAGATCGTCGTCCGACGCCGAATGGCTGACTCGCCGAAGACCGATCCTTCAGTTCTTCCCACCCAAGCGGCGCAAGGCATCTGGCTTGAAGTCTTGGCGCAGAGCCTCATGGCCGAAGCTGGCTTCGCGCTTGACTTCGTTGCTCAGACCGCTCAGCAGGTAGCGGCGCGACTGCAGGTCATGTGTGGCCTCAGCGGTCATCCATGGCACCAGGTCGTTGTAGAAGTTCATCTGGTAGGCGGTCGATACTCTCCAGAGCTCTCCGCGAGCATCATAGTGATCCGCCAGGGCAATTTGCCAGGTGTCTTCATCGATGAAGAAGGTGCGCTTCTGATAGATGTGGCGCTGGCCAGGTTTGAGCTCACCTTCAATCTCCCAGACCCGATGCCGCTCGTAACGTATATAGCCGCTGTTGATGTGGGCGGGCTGGATGATCTGAGCGTATTTCAGGCCTTTGCCGTGCAGGTGGTAATTGTTGTAGGGAATCAACAGCTCCCGTTTGCCTTTGAGGGTCCAGTTGTAGCGGTCGAACGCACCGTTGTACATATCCATGTTGTCTGAAGTTGCCAGGCCTTCCGCGCTGTTCTGTGGGGAGTCGTAGGCCAGTGTCGGAGCGCGGCGCACACGCCGCTGTCCGGCGTTGTAGGACCAGGCCTGACGGGGCGTACGTAACTGATCAAGGGGCTCGTGAATCAGGGCGATATTGCCGGCCAGGCGGGCAGGAGCCAGGGTCTGGCCGATGAAGTAGAAGAGGATATTGCTGTCCGGGGTGTTGTCTTTGACATGGGTGGCAAAGACCTGGGTCTGGCGGATGAGACTGGCCTGATAACTGCCGTCAGTTTGCACTGGCATACGATGCGTCTCGCGCATGACAGCGCCGCCGCGGTAGCGGGTGACATGGTTCCAGATGACCTCTTCGGCCCGCTGCGGAATCGGAAATGGCACGCCACTGGCGTAGCCGCCCTCCAGGCCACTACCACTGGCATTGAGGCTGATCTGGGTAGCATTCTGACGGCTCTGCTGCAGGATGGACTCGGGGTAGGCCGCGCTACGGTGTGTGGGATACAGCTGCAGGTAAAAGCTCTGCGGATACTGGTGGAGCATCGCTTGGGTGCCGGGGCTCAGCCATTTGGCGAACGGCGCCATATTGCTGGAGTCGATGCGTTGCAGCATCTGTTCGGTGCTATAGGGGTCAGCCAGCGTTCGGTCCATGCTCGATGTCTTGAAACCTCCGTCCCAGGAGGGAATGCTTCCGTCGGCATTCCCGGCGCGTTCGGCCCCCATGGGGGTCAGCTGTAGATCAAGCTGTGCAGCCAGCTCGGGTGAAACTGCACAGAGTACGGGTTGACTGAGCGCCAGCCCCAATGCAAAGAGGACGTGGCGGGTGGCAGAGTGATTGAACATGCGTGGTTCCTCAGAACTTGGCGCCAAGGGTGAATGAGATGAAGTCCCGGTCAGTCTGTGGGTTGAAGTCGCCCCCAAAGAAGTCGGTGTAACTGAGCGCCGCGTTGTACCGATTTTGATAATCGAAGTTCACGGCTAGCGTGACGGCCTGGCGACCCTCGATGAACTGTGGTGCCGGAGAGGGCGCGTAGCCTTTGACATCATGGCGCCAGGCCAGCGACGGGGTGACCACGGTGCCTGGTAGCAGGTTGCTGTAGGTCAGGTTGGCCCGAGCGGCATAGCCCCAGGACCACGGCGTGGTGTAGCCATCAAGCCGGCAATAGTCTTTGTTCAGCGCCGGGTTCTTGCAGGCGATGGCGGTGCCTTCCACGCCAGAGCCGTAGACCGCATCGCGCCCGTAGGCAATGGTTTGCACCGGTTCCAGGTCAGCCACATGCACGGCCCCGACCTCGGCCATCAGCAGCAGGTTCTCCGCGCCCCAGATGTCGCTGAAGGTTTGCATGGCGGTCAATTGCAGCTGGCTCACAGGTTTGCGCTGGTAACCCTGTACTTGCTTTCCATAGAGACCTGCGGCTTTAGCAAGGATGGGACCGGTGCCCGGGGTCACGATGTCCAGGCCGAATAGTTCATCGACGATGGGCGACTCGGTATCGAGAAAACCGCTGGCATAGAGAAAGTCCTGGCCGTTGATGGCAATCGGCTGGTTGGGCCTGTGGCTTATCTCACCGGCTAAGGAAATTCCCCAGGGACCCGAGGTGTTGAAGCTCAGCCCGTACAGGCGGATATCTTCTGGGAAGGCCATCTGATAGAGCGGTGCCTGGGCCAAGGGATTGGCGATGCTGCCTCCATAAGCCGGGTTGTTGGTGACCCCGGGCAGGAAGAATCCGCTTCCGGGCCGTTTCGAATAGTCGGCAGTGGCGGCGTTGGTATAGGGCAGACGGCTGTGATAGTTCATCACGTAGAAGGCGAATTCGGTGCTGTTCAGCGCTTCGGCGAAGTAGTCCAGCCTTAGGCCCCACTGCCCGCTATCTGAAGGCTTATCGTCACTGAGACGAGGAATTCGCATGTTGGCCCCAGCTGGCAGCCGCGGGTAGACCAACTGCAGGTTGTCCTGCTGCGCTTCGGTGAGCGCGGCCACTGCGTGCAGCGGGCCGCAGCCCGGTTGGCTGGCATCCGACTGAGCGAAGAAGGTGCCGCAGCCCGGTTGTACCGTGGCACGCCATTCCAGCTGATAGAAGGCGCTGGCCGAGAGGTTGTCGCTGAGTCCCAACGACAGATTGAACAGGTTGACTGGAATCAAGGCTTCCTTGATCTCGACCCCTGGGCTGGTGAGGGCATTTGCGTCGATGGGATTGATCACATTGATACCGCCCTGGATGAAGGTGCTTTCCCCCCAGCTCAGGACCTGCTGACCAAGGCGGATATCCAGCGCTCGGTCATTCAGCTGGAACTCACCCCAGACGTAGGCATCCATCAACTCGGCCCCGGAAAACGTGGCCAGTGAATCAAAACCCGAATCGTCGAAGTCTTTGAAGCGGGCGTCCCCGTTTTTCAGCAGGTCGTCATACCAGAACTTGCCACTGATCTGCAGGCCGAGGTTGTCTCGGCTCAGAGCCAGCTCGGAGATGGCTTTGACCCGTCGGGAGAAGGTGTCGCCAGCCTTGAAGTTCTGGCGCCCATCGTTGCCGTTGATGCCGGCTGCAGACCCGCCGTAGGCAATGGGCAGTAGCGGCTTGTCCGGATTGCTGGTGCTGATGCTGAGGCCGGCTGACAGGCTGGTGTCCCAACGGCCGCTGATGCCGTTGTCCAGCTCGAAGGTAGCGGCCTGGCAGAGCGCACCATTGAGGGCTAGCAGCGGGTACAGGATTGCACCGCGGCCTCTGCGAAATTTGTGCATGAGAATCCTCGAGGATTGTTTTTGTTGTTGTGAGCGCAAACGGTTGTTCCGCATGGCTGGAGGCTTAAGATATGAAGAAGCGTCTTATCTTTCTTGGCGTGCATTGCCGCTTTTTTGGCATTTTCAGACAGGAATACAGATGAGCAGCGCCCCCCACGAACTGGTCCACACCACCATCGCTACATGGACTCTGGCTATTCAGCGTGCCCTGCAGGGCTATGGCATAGAGGCTGAGCCTCTAATGTTGGAGGCGGGCATCGATCCGGCGTCGGTACTCGATCCGGAGTTTCGGGTCGCGGTGGTCAATATGTGGAAACTCTGGCGGCTCAGCGTGGAGCGGACTGGCAACGATGCCTTCGGACTGCAGGTGGCGGCCAACCTCTACCCCACACACCTCAATGCCATGGTCTTTGCCCTGCAGGCCAGCGCCACTTTGCGCGAAGCTCTGCAGCGTCTTCAGCGTTACGTCCAGGTGGTGACGACCATCGCCGAGATCGAGGTGAACGAGGGGCCGCAGGGAGTCGCGCTGATCCTCGGGTCCGACAGTTCCACCTCTGCGCAACGGCCTTATTTTCCGATCGATGCCTTCATGGGGGTGTTGTTCCGCACCTTCCGCGAGTTGCTCGGCGCCTGTGCGGCGGATGGCCTGCTGGAGGTGCATCTGCGCCGCCCGGTTCCGCAGCAGCGGGATGCGTTCGAGCAGTTCTTCGGGGTGCCCCTGCACTTCGGCGCGGAGGCGAATGTACTGCTGATGGCCTCCGGCATGCTGGACCGTGAGCTGCCGGCGGCCAACGCCATGATTGCTGGCATGAATGAGCAGCTGCTACGCGATTACCTGGGGCGCATGCGCCATGAGCAGGTCAGCCTGCAGGTGCGCAAGGAAATCATTGCCCTGCTGAGCACCGACCAGTTCGGGCTTGAGCAGATTGCCGAGCGCCTGAACATGAGTGGACGCAATTTGCACCGCAAGCTGGCCGAGGAAGGCACCTCGTTCAAGGAGCTGCAGGACGAGATCCGCCATGACTTGGCGCTGCGCTATCTGGGCATGCCCGGCATGAGTCTGAATGAGATCGCATTCAGCCTTGGTTTCATTGATCAGAGCAGCTTTAACCGGGCCTTCAAACGCTGGACAGGTGGCAGTCCTGGGCAGTACCGGCGTGAACGGAAGGCGCGCTAGTTTGCAGAGTTCAGGCTGGGGCATAAGGCGGACCCAGCCTGGCCGCTATCAGCTCTGGTCCTGAGGCTGAATGGCGGGAATAAATTGCTGCAGTGTTTGCGGATTGCGTGTTTGCTCATTGGGCAGATAGATGCGGTAGTTCAAGCGGAATAGACCCGTTTGTGGAGTCGGTAGCCAGTTGCTCTCCTGCCCTGCCGGCGGCTGGTGCTGGATGTAGAGGGTCAGGGAACCATCCGGGTTGTATTTCAGGCCCGGGGTGCGGTCGCCGATCGAGTAGCGGTCGATGGCATTGTCCACCAACTGGAAATTCGTGCCGTACAGGGTGATGGACCAGAAGCCCTTGTTCTGCAGTTGAGGCAGTGCGTCGCGCTCGAAGTGCAGGACATAGCGGCTCTGGCCGTCGAGCAACTGGCCGGTGCCGTCCTCGTAGGTGCTGAAATACACCCCTTCCTCGCGATCATGCACCATCAGCCCTTCGAGCGCGCCTTCTGCCCGGTTGATGAAGTGGAAGCCGTAGGTGCCCTCGTGCAGGTTGTTCCAGCGAGTCGGATAGGGCGTACCGCGGTACTTCACCTTCCAGGTCATCAGGTCCTGGCTGTCCTGCAGGGCGCGTTTAAGGCCAGCCACCGTGGCAGGGTGCAGCTTGCTGGCATCGAAGGGCTTGCCGAGCTCGATGCCGATGCTCTGGAACATAGCTACGGCGGCCTGTTGCCCAGGGCGTGGAGGGTTCTCATTAAGCAGGTCGACCATGCGTTCGAAGACGGCTAGGTCGCCACTGTATTCCTTGCGGTTCATCTTCACCGCGACCACCTTGCCGAAGCCATCGGGTCTGCTCCAGTTGCTCAGCGACGTGGTATGCACCTGTTTCTGCAGCTCCAGCACGCGCGGCAGATCCTGAGGGTCTTCCTTGCTCACCCCGTAGCGCAGGGCGAGGGCGCCGGAGTTGGTCGGCAAGCGACGCAGTTCGACGCCGGGCGGTACCTCGCCCTGCCAATCCGGGCCGGTGAACAGATAGTGGCCGCCCTTGCCCAGGGTCGCACGGGTGCCGATATAGGGCAGATTTTCAAGATAGGCATCGACGACCTGCACGCTCCAGTAGCGGTCGTGGACTTCCGGCAGGCTGAGGATCACCGGATCATCCTTGAGCTCCAGCATGACGCCGCTGTAGACGGTGTCATTGTTCGGGGTGTAGGGCAGTTCATCATCCGAGGTGGCGAGTTTGGTCATGTGGCCAATCTGGTTGATGGGCGCGCAGGGACAGATCTGGCGTTCCGTGACGAACCGCAGTTTGCGTTCGTTAAGCCGCAGCAGGCGCTCGCGGTCGGTGATGGTCAGCGGCAACCCCCAGATATATGCCTGCAAGCCCAGTGAGTAGGCCCAGTTTTCTTGCGCACGCTCATCGCGGCTGCGAAGCTCGTCGCGACTGAGGCCTGCATCCGGATCTTTCTTCTGCAGGTCGGGGACGGCAAGGTACTGATACCCGGCGGTCAGAGCGACGCCCACTAGAACCGTCGCCAAGAGTTTGAGTTTCATACGCATTCCCTGTTATTGAAAGTATCGGGAATGCCACTCTAGGTTTGGTTGGCTGGTGGGTCTCAACTCTGGTTGCCAGTTTTTTGACCTGCGCAGACAAGCCTAAGCAAGCCACAGCGCCCAAGCCTCTCATCAAGGCAGCTGCATTGGTGAGGTTCGCGCAGCTGCAGGCTAACCGATTCAATCCTGAGCCAAGGGTCGCTTCAGACCTATTGCAACCAACTGCCATGGACGGAGACATTGTTCGGTGGCCGTCAGCTCCTGACCTTTTACGCTGCCTGCTACAGGCCGCTTTTGGCCGTTCTCTGACGGTCGTGACAGTGACACGCCCTGGTCAAGTTGAACGCAATCCGTGGTCAACGCCAACCCAAATTGGTGGTCAAGAGGAGTGCAATTTCGCACATACCTGAGGACTGCTCACCACATCGCTTGCGTCGGTAGTAGCTTCCGCACTTTCCCCGTCTCTCACCGCTAAACAGCGCTTTCCGGTAGCGGACTTTAGAGCGGCTTGATACTGGCCAGCATGCAGAAATTCTGCCCGTGTAGCGTCACGACCGGACAAGCCACTAGGGTGGCGGTCAGGAAGGCAGGCAAACGGAACACGGCGAAGCACCTCGAAGGCGCTGGCCACTTGCCATCCAACTGGGCGCGGCCTTTAATCGGCGGATCTGGAAAGGAGACGGATATGCCATTGTTGGACGAGATTATTGGGTGGGCCGGCGGACTCAGACCCTGGCAGCAGGAAGCACTGCGCCGGATATTTGCCCGGGCCGAACTAACCCAAGATGACATCGAGACCATTCTGCGAATGGTTCGCGAGCAAGAACGGGAAGACGCAACCACGGGGGGAGCACGGCCATTCACGCTGGACGACGTACCAGGCGCCGGAAGTGGCGCAACCGTGCGGTTGGTGGGTGTCTCGGGGCTAGACCAGGTAAACGGCTTCCCGTCCGGTCGTGCCTTTGACCTCGCACCGGAGGGCATGACCATTTTCTTTGGTCATAACGGCGCCGGCAAATCCGGCTACGCCCGCGTCTTCAAGAATGCCTGCAACGCTCGGCATCGGGTGGAGGTCCTGCCCGACGCTTTTGGGGCGGCAACCCCAGCTAGACCGCCATCAGCAGATTTCGCCATTTTGGTGGATGGCACTCCGGAAACCGCACGTTGGGTCCAGAACGGGCCGGCCCATTTGCATTTGAGTTCGGTCTCGGTCTACGACGCGGCCTGTGCCAATGACTACATCGACGCGGAAGGGACCCCTGCATTTCAGCCCTACGGACTCACTCATCTGACGCGCCTGGTCCTACTTCAGCGTGATTTACAGGCACGGATTGGGACCGAACGCAATGCCTTGGCTCTGGATACCCGGCAATTCGAACCGCTGAAGGGTGACACCGAAGTCGGCCGCTACATCGCCAAATTAGGTGGGGACTCGGACCGCGCCGTGCTTGCTCGATTAGGGACGGTCGGTGACGATGAACTCCGGCGACTGGAGTTTCTGAAGCGGACATTACTGGAAAGCGATCCTGTGCCGCAGGCGCTGGCCTTGGAACGTTTGGCGACACGCTTGGACCAGGCGCAGCGTCGAGCCGAGGAAGTCCAGCGCTGGGTGAATGATCGTGCCATAGCACGGGCAAAGGAACTGATTACAACGGAAAAAACCGCGCATCTCGCCATGCAACTGGCGCAAGCGCGTCTTCAGGATCGAGACACACTGAACGCCATGGAGTTGCCGGTAACGTCCTCACCCACCGCCACGCTGCTGGAAGGCACAGGAGCTGAACTCTGGCAAACGATGTACCGAGCCGCTGAGGCTTTCTCTCAGCAGACGGCATACCCTGAACATCCCTTCCCGCACCTGGAACCGGACGCTTACTGCGTACTCTGCCAGCAACCTTATTCAACGGATGCCTCGGAGCGCATGCGGCGTTTCGCGGCATTTGTCGCCGACAGCGCCACGGCGGATGCGCAAGCCGCCACGCTTGCGCGCATGAACGCTCTAGGGAAGGTGCAGGCTGTCGATCTAAACGTTCTGGATGTGCCAACACGGGCTGACGTGGAGGAGCGACTGCCCGACCTACACGCTGCCATCACCGCAGCGGCATCGGTCTGGACCGCCCGGCATACTTGGGTTAGCCAAGCCCTGCAAACTGGAAACTGGTCCCCCGAGTCAGAACCGCTTCCTATCGAAGCAAACCTCGATAGTCTCTTCGCCGCCAAAGCTGCTTCGCTCCGAGTCGACGCCAATACCCTGCGGACCTCTGCCGATCCCGCTGTACGCTTGGCGCTGACCCAAGAACTGGCAGAGCTAGAAGCCCGACAACGCCTCGCCAACCAGCTTGGCGCGGTGGAGCGCTTTGTTCAGGACAGTCAGGTCCATGCCACATTGAGCCGCTGCCATGCCGCCCTCAACCCAGCGGCAGTGTCACGCAAACTGACGTCCCTGGCGGCGACGCATGTGACCGAGGCTCTGGCCGCTTCCATGAATGCTGAGTTGAAAGCCCTGGGCTATAAGCGACGGGTGCAACCCGACCTGAGCGGGCGCACAGAGCTGGGGGTGACCAAGGTCACGCTGCGCCTGCAGGAAATCACGGCGAAAGCCTCCAAGGTGCTGTCAGAGGGCGAGCAGCGCGCGTTGGGGATGGCTATGTTCCTCGCCGAGCTCGAATCCCTGCCACATACTTCGACCGTTATTTTCGACGATCCGTCTACGTCGCTGGATCACGTATATCGTCGGGCCATAGCTCGGCGTTTGGTAGCGCTGGCTGAGACCCGCCAAGTGCTGGTGTTCACCCATGATGCGGTGTTCCTGACCGAGCTCGCGATGGCGCTTCAGCGCGCTGATCGCTCGGCCAGCTACAAGACCATCGGTTGGGACGAGTCGCCGGGACTAGTGAGCGAGGGGCTGACGTGGACGACGATGGACACCAAGGCCCGCCTGGCCGATCTCGAAAGTCGTGCGAAAGCGCTGAACGTTCCGGTCGGCAGCGACCCGGATGATGAGCTTGAGCGGCAAATCGCATCGGGATACTCAAGCCTCCGAGGCACTGTCGAGCGCGCCATACGCGAGGTTTTTTTGAACAATACCGTCCAGCCGTTCAGCGATGTGGTGAGCGTAGAAGCATTTGGTGCTGTCATTGGCCACCCCGCAGAGGAGTGGGAGCAGTTGCTGGCAGTGTATGCGCGGGCCTGCGAAGCTACCGAGGCCCACGACACCCCAGGCGAGCGCCAACTACCGCTTCCCGCGCGTGAGGAGTTGCTCGGCGATATCGCCCAGGTCCTGGAATTAATCAAAAACGCGACTAAACGCCGAACTGCCTACGAGAATCTACGCCGGGAGCGGACCGCGCAACGCAAGAAGCTCTTCGGCGGCTAGCCCGACGTTTCATGCCGGGCTGGTCGGGCATGGCTGTGTTTCTTTCGAATATTGCGAGCTCTCCGTTTCAAAGTTTTTTGTGGCCTCGCGGATCAAGAGGAAGCACATTGGAGGCCGGCAGTTGGCGCTCCAAGTCCGCAATACGGTCGTACAGCTCAAGAATGGTGGCGTCGGCCTCACTGAGTAGGCTGGCTAGGTGGTCACGCTGCTGCGTGATTTCCTCGATCCGTTCTCGAAGTCCACGATTTTTTCTGCGGGCTAATAAGCTGACTTGGCGCACTGATGGCGGACGTTGCTCAGCGTGTCCTTCCACGTACTTTTGGATCTCAGCGATCAGTAGGGGGAAACGAGCTTTTTTCAGTGCAGAGGGGTCGCTGCCGGCCTCCTTGGCAACGTTGTTCTGACTTACGGGCGTCCCCTTCGGCAGTCGTTCGGGCTTGTTGCTCTTCAGCCGCTCGAACGCTGCGCGATACTGCTCGCCGGCACTCATTCGCTTAGCCGGGTCAGCGGATTCATGTTTGCCGGATGACATGGCGATAATTCTCCACACTACGTTTCTGGGCTTCCAACGAAGTCCTTAGCGGACTGTCTACCTCGGCAGCGGCCAGGCGCTCATCCAATACCGCCTCCAACACTTCGACTTCGTCGAGTTGCTCGGGGTCATAGAGAACGTCCGCACATGGTTTGGTTTCTCCGGGGGAGTCGCCCCCTCCGCAGCGAGCGATATTGTCGATGCCCCCATAGGGACAGGGGGTACGGCTCGTGCAGATGCCCAGCAAAATCGGTCGATGAGTGACCGTCCCCTTCTTAGCCAGATTGATCGCTTTCTTAGCATCAGAGGCTGAGATCAGGCGGACAATCTCAGATTTTCGCTTCTCGCCGTGGGGGCTGACGAATCGGTTGCTCGTCAGCTGTTGCAGCTGCCTACCCAAAGTTTCGTACATGGTGCGGACGTAGTAGGTATGGGCCTTCTCTTCCAGCCGTACCCTGGAATGGTTTTGCCCGTAGTAGAGACTCATCGCTCTGGCGACGTGCTTTAGCTGAAACTGCAATGAAGCGTCGCTGACCAGCCCGGATGCCTGCATATTCACTGCGCCGGTTCGTCGGAGTTGATGCCAGGCCAACGGCCAGATTTTGCCGACCGCAAACTCGTCGGTCAGCGTCGGCGTCACCAACCGAGCCAATTCGAAATCTTCCGGCGTAATGCGCAATTGCTCACGGTCGAACAGCTTGTCGAACCACTGAAGCACATGGGCATAGCTCGGAATCGATGGCCGAATCGTGCGGTTGATCTTGGTGAACTTCGTTCCCCACGGTTCAAGGCAATAATCAAGCAGATAGCGCTTGGCCGGATCATCCGGCACCGAGGCCTCGCCGGGGGGAGAATCGCATTCTGCGCGGAGGTCTGCGACCACACGCATGGCTTCAACTGCCACCTGAGCTGACGGGGACGTCACCCAAAGTGCCTCAGAATCCGACATCGTCTTGGTCGTTCGTCCGCACAATACATGGATGTCGCCAAACTGCGGATCACGTTCTATGTGCAAGCAATCGGCGCGCAGGTTCCAAGCCTCTTCGACTCGCATGAGGCTGAAATTCAGCAGATAGCACAGTCCAGATCGACTCACGAGGTTGAGGTAGCGACTCAGAGTTTGAATGCGAATTTCGTCGTCGCTCACTCCCAGCCAGCGACGAAATAGTTCCACCATGCCAAACCGATGCGCGGTGTCGATGAATGGGCCGTAGTACTGCCGCCCAGTCCACTTTCCGTTTGATCCATCCGACGGCCACTGAAACGGATAGAACGATTGTGGCCTGCGTTGTCCTTGGAGACTGGCAGAGTTGTGCCGATAGGCAGCCAGACAGAAGCGGAAGCACTCCTCGACTTGGCCTCGATGCGCCAAAAAGTCATCCAGGCATTCGCGCAAGCGTGTGATTTGATAGTGCCAAATGCGGGGCGGGATATAGGGGGTCTGGAGCTTCTGGTGGTCGGGCATGGCCGCTGCGAGGCGTGCCAACCCTGCGCGATCCAACAAGGTGAACCCCAGCGCATCCCGCCGCTCGTACAGTTCGTGCAGCAATGCCAAGAACTCACCGGACCGGGAAGCCTGGAGCACCTCCGGGAGACGGTCGGCAACGCGCGGAAAATGACTCAGTTCGGATGCGAGAATGCCTTCTTGAGTGCACAAGACGAACAGCCGACGCATCTGGTCGAAGCGCGTTTTCAGGCCTCGGTATCCACGGGCTCCATTGGGGCCGTATAGCCACCAGCCGATTACGGTCCGCAATAAATCGGCGTTCGCAGGATCGATCGCGGCGACATATTTCTTAGCTGGGCCATCGCCGAAATTGAGAGTGAGCCGTTTTCCCGCCCATGGGTCGAGCCGCCAAATGGCATCGCCCCAACGGCTCACCACCTGGCCAGCGGCATCTATGATGACCGGCCAATCACGCTGCGGTGGCCAGCACGGCGGACGGTAGTTCGGCGCATCAGGAATCGCTAGGGGCGAGTCGATGCCGAGGCCAAGTTCGGAAAGAATATTTTTCGTCATGCTGATCTTTGTCGCAGTTCTGCCAATCGGATGAAGCCATCCCAGGCCGGGTGGTAGTCACCTTCACTTATGCGCGCTCTGGCTTCTTCGACCCAAAGCCTGCGGACCTCGCTACTTTCTTCGAAGAAGCGCAGTTTGGCCGTCAGCCGATCGATCACCAGCAGGGCCGGATGCTCTGTCGTCAGGTGCTTACCCGAACTGGATGGGCGGTAGCGTGCCAGTTCAAGCGATTTGAGGTGGCGCAAGCTACCGAGAGACCACACATGATCCTCACTTTCGATATCCCGGTGCTGGGTACAGAACAGGCAACCGGCAGCATTGATGCAGTCGGGTCGCGGACCATTCTTCGGCATCGTGCCCACTGGTTCAGGTGTGGCCGATACACATCTACCAGGAGCAGGAGGTGAAAGGGACGGATCGGTTTGCTGATGGAAGCGCGTAATTTCCACCATAGCGATCTGCGGATGGGGGTCGGCATATACGCGTTGCGGATTCCACGCTGACTCGGACACCCATTCCACGCACATCCGGACAGTGATTCCACGCTGATCCGGACACTCATTCCACGAGCATCCGGACACCGATTCCACGGCCATCCGGACACTTTCCAGGCAGGCAGCTACGCAGGATTTATTCACTACCATCGACCTCTTTTTCGAAGCAGAGAGGTCGTCGTGGAGCGTTTGTCCATGCGTAAAATCCGTGAGGTGTTGCGCCTCAAGTTCGATTGCGGGCTGTCTGTCCGTAAGATCTCCCGCAGTCTGGGCATAGGCCACAGCAGTGCCGGTGATTACCTCTGTCGCTTTGCCGCCAGCGGTCTAGCCTGGCCCTGTTCGTTGTCCGATGCGGAGTTGGAGCAGCAGCTGTTCCCACCGGCGCCGGCAGTGCCCAGCGAGCAGCGGCCACTGCCTGATTGGTCTTGGGTGCATGCCGAGCTACGCCGGCCGGGCGTGACCTTGGCGCTGCTCTGGCAGGAGTACCGCCTGAACCAGCCGCAGGGCTTTCAGTACAGCTGGTTCTGCGAGCACTACCGGGCCTGGCAGGGCAAGCTGGACGTGGTGATGCGCCAGGAGCATCGCGTCGGCGAGAAGTTGTTCGTCGACTACGCCGGGCAGACGGTGCCGGTGATCGACCGCCACAGCGGCGAGATCCGCCAGGCGCAGGTGTTCGTCGCGGTGCTTGGTGCATCCAGCTACACCTTCGCCGAAGCCACCTGGTCGCAGCAGTTACCTGACTGGCTGGGCTCACATGCCCGCTGCTTCGCCTTCCTCGGCGGCGTGCCGGAGATCGTGGTGCCGGACAACCTGCGCAGCGCGGTGAGCAAGAGCCATCGCTACGAGCCGGACATCAACCCGAGCTACCGCGATCTGGCCGAGCACTATGGCGTGGCGGTGGTGCCGGCGCGGGCGCGTAAGCCGCGCGACAAGGCTAAGGCCGAGGTCGGCGTGCAGGTGGTCGAGCGCTGGATCCTCGCCGCGCTGAGGAACCGCCAGTTCTTCTCCCTGGACGAACTCAACAGCGCCATCGCCTTATTGCTGGAGCGGCTCAACCGACGACCGTTTCGCAAGCTGCCGGGCTCCCGGCACTCGGCCTTCGAAGCCCTGGATCGTCCAGCGCTGCGCCCACTGCCGGAGCAGCCCTACGTCTATGCCGAGTGGAAGAAGGCGCGGGTGCACATCGACTACCACGTCGAGGTCGATGGGCACTACTACTCGGTGCCCTACCAACTGGTGAAGAAACAACTGGAAGTACGCCTGACAGCGCGCACGGTGGAGTGCTTCCACGCCAATCAGCGGGTGGCCAGCCACCTTCGCTCACCGCACAAGGGCCGGCACAGCACACAGGCCGAGCACATGCCCAAGAGCCATCGCGAGCACGCCGAGTGGACGCCGCAACGGCTGATCCGCTGGGCCGAGCAGACCGGGCCGAACACGGCCGGCGTGATCAGCCACATCCTCGAACGGCGCATCCACCCAACCCAAGGCTACCGGGCCTGCCTGGGCATCCTGCGCCTGGGCAAGACCCATGGCGAAGTGCGTCTGGAGCTGGCCTGCCGTCGCGCCCTCAGCCTCGGTGCGTGCAGCTACAAGAGCCTCGAATCGATCCTGCGCCAGGGTTTGGAAAGCCTGCCGTTGGCTCAAGCCAACCTGCCCCTGTTGCCGGACGACCACGCCAACCTGCGCGGCCCCGGCTACTACCACTGAACATAAGGAATCCCACCATGCTGCCCCATCCGACCCTGGACAAGCTCCAGACCCTGCGCCTGACCGGCATGCTCAAGGCACTCGCCGAGCAACTGAAAACCCCCGACATCGACAGCCTGAGCTTCGTGGAACGCCTCGGCCTGTTGGTCGACCGCGAACTGACCGAACGCGACGACAAGCGCCTGAGTAGCCGCCTGCGCCAGGCCCGGCTCAAGCACAACGCCTGCCTCGAAGACATCGACTACCGCAGCCCGCGCGGACTCGACAAGGCGCTGATCCTCCAGCTGAGCAGTGGTCAGTGGCTGCGCGACGGACTCAACCTGATTATCAACGGCCCGACTGGCGTCGGTAAGACCTGGCTGGCCTGCGCCCTGGCACACCAGGCCTGCCGAGAGGGTTACAGCGTGCGTTACCTGCGCTTGCCGCGCCTGTTGGAAGAGTTGGGCCTAGCCCATGGCGACGGGCGCTTCGCCAAGCTGATGAGCAGCTACGCCAAGACCGACCTGCTGATCCTCGACGACTGGGGTCTGGCCCCGTTCACCGTTGAACAGCGCCGTGACATGCTGGAGCTACTGGACGACCGCTACGGCCAGCGCTCGACCCTCGTGACCAGCCAAATGCCCGTGGACAACTGGCACGAACTGATCGGCGATCCAACCCTGGCCGATGCCATCCTCGACCGCCTGGTGCACAACGCTTATCGGATCAACCTCAAGGGCGAATCGATGAGAAAGCGGGTGAAGAAATTGACGACACCGGGCACCTCAGACTAACAATGCAACCCCTGCGTCGCTGCGCTCCGACTGCCTGTCCGAATGATCGTGGAACAGGTGTCCGGATCAGCGTGGGCTGAGTGTCCGAATGGCGTGGAATCCGCACGCGTATCAGCGTTTGCACCGTATGCTGGGCCAACTCCGCAACCTGTTGGGGATTCTGGGACTCCCGAAGCAACCAGTTGATGCGCGTCCCGCGCAGTTTTCGCGGTCTCACTATCGGTATGCCAAGCTCGCGGCAGATGCGCGTAACGTTCGTGAACTGCGTCGCCTCTTCTAGGATTCGTCCCCCGCTACGTATAAGCGGAAAGAGCAAACCATCCGGCTCATTGGGAAACCATTCGGAACGCCATTCGAGATAGCGCTCGAACCACTCTCGATAACTGGCAAAGATCTCGAATAGCACTTCTCCTTCCCGTCGATTTTTGTAGGTACGTACCTGGTAGCCGTCTATGTGGCTGGTGTAATGAAACTGCTCAACCCGCAGGGTATGTGCTTGCTGGAGGTTCAGACCGGTCTGGGCGATGAACATCAGCAATTCACTCTCGATCCGTAAATTGACGATGGGGAAACGGGTCCGCAGTGTCCGATCTGCATCGTGGGCGGCACGCGCCGCCAGGGATGCTTCGATTTGCGCTTGGTTTTGCGGCCTGGTACGGCGGGCCGCTACTTTCTCGGGGCTCTGCAATCCCGACCATAGTTCCAGCACTTGGCCGGTGCGTAACGAAATACAAACTGGGAGGGGGGCCATTGTCCCCCTCCAGGTCAATGCCTCGCATACGTCAGCTAGAAGGTGTCCGAATGCGAAGGTGTTTTGCAGATTCTGCTTGTCCGCTTTGCTCGTATGTACCTTGCCTTTGCCGCGCGGCTTGCGAATACGTGTGCTCTTGCTCAGGCTTGCTTGGCGGTCCAATGCTCGGTCCAGCATCGTCGCCGTGAGCCTGGTGAGATCGTACAGGGACCCATCGCTGAAATTGCGTTCGACTCGATGACGCTGGAGCAAGTGATCGGTCCAACGAATGAACGTGTCGGCCGCCGTCTCGAGACTGAGATTCACGTTTTCTGAATCGATCCAGGCAAAGAATCGGCGCAATGCACTGATCTTGTTCTGCACCGAGAAGCGACTTCCGCCACCAGCAAGGTCGTCAGTCATGTGCTCATGCAGCTGCGTCACCAGCTCGAAACGTTCCGGCAAGGGACTGCCGAGTTCGCCCTGCGCGATCTGGCGGCCCACATGCTTCACCTTTGCTGCTGCACCTCCGCGAAACAGCAGCGGCCGGAGGTCCCAGGGCGTTTCAGTGGCCCCATACTCAAGCATCGGGAAAGTGAGGTCGAATTCGGAACTATCCATCGTGCCGCGCCCCAGCGCCGATCCCGCTAAATGCCGCCATGAAGCTATTTGAGAGGGCTTGTTTGATCGGCAGTGCCTGTACGAATCGGATGTATTTGAAGGTGGTGGCTTCAGAGTTAGGCCCATGGAGCAACGCGTCGCTGACCGTCGCAATTACAATAGCGACATCGGCACAAGCCGATAGCGCCAGACGTGCCAATTCGGTACCGAAGGTGCAGCGCGACTGATGGAAGCGGAATTTACGGAGCACCTGTAGTTCTGCTTTGACGCCCCGTTTTCGAAACTCGGACATCTCAACATTCACAGCAGATGACTGATCGGTGCCGCGCCTGCCATAGGCGTTACCAAAGCGGGTCAAGAACAGCAAATCACGATTCTCGGGCGAGGCTTTCGCCTCTCGTTCCATCCTCCGCCAGCCTTTGGCATATTCCAGCAATTCATCACGCAACGCTTCGGGTATCCAGACCTGGCCAGTCACACCGAATTTCGTGTGCACTGGCGGAGCTGCGCCTGGACCAACTGCAAGGCGTAGAAGCCCTTCAGCGGAAGGGTCGGGGGCGGCGCGCTCCAGAGACTGAATCTTGAGATCACAGATGCTGCCGAGCCGCATCCCGGTAAAAAATCCAAGGGCCAACATGAGGTAGAGCTCGGGCGTGGCGTTCTCTGCGGCGAAATCCAGAATTGCATCGCGATCGGTCTCCGAGACTGGCAACAGCCCATCTTCAAGCGTTTGGCCTGGGCGCTTACGGTTCGGGATGCTGAGGTCGGTGGTGGTTCCGCTGATCGTTCGCTCGAACCCCACCCGGTCGAAGTATTTAACGACGTAGGGCTTTTCCCGCCACAGCTGGACGTGTGGAGAAAGAAGCTCCCTATGCCTTACCCACCGATAGAACATGATGCAATTGCGCATGTACTCAGACGCCGTGGATGGGCTGATCTGGCCGGCATCGCGCATCTTGATCAACGCCCCTCGGTATAGCACCAGGCAGCGGTCAGCTTTGCGAGCGGGAAACTCGAACCACTGCAAATCACGAGATTCAAGAAATTTAGCGTAATTGAGAAGGCCATTCATGTTACTGGCAACGGTCTTAAGAGAAGCGTCACCAGTCGTTGCTCGCTCCACTGCCCACAGGTTTGCCTCCCTCCAAGGTGCATAGTCTGCCCAAAAGATTTGGGGCAAGCCCTCAATGGATGGCCGGCTGCTACTGGGGGAGTATGCGACGGCGTTCTCTCTGCGCACGAGGTAATGGGGCACGAAATGAATGCGCTCTAGCGTCGCCATTCAACGCCCCTGGGACGCTTAACAATGTCCATAGATAGAACTCAATAGCTTAGGCGTCCGCACTATACAACTTACTCTTATCGATGCTGTAAACCTCCAGCTTCGGTACCAGCCCTTCGATGACGGTCATGACCCGCTCGCTGATGTCGCCGTACAGCGCATAGTTTGAACTGAACGCAACTCCTCCAGCTGCTTCGTAGGACTTACGAACCTTGAACCAAGGCTCGCCCATCTTGATGCCTAGCGCCTTGGCCTCTGGGCTGCGGCTGATAACACAGCCGTCATTATTTGACAGCACCACAATGGGCGTGCGCATCAGATCGGGACGAAAAACACGCTCGCAACTGCAGTAAAAACTGTTGCAGTCGATCAGCGCGAAGACGTGCTCAGCCACCGTTTCGACCCCGCCGGCACAGGCCTATATAACCCCCCCAGATGTGTAGCTCTTCACCTTCCAGCACGTAACGCGGCGGGTAAGCCGGATTAGCAGAGCGCAGCACCACCTGCTGCGACTCAATGTCGAAAATCTTGATCAACGGATCCCCGTTAAGGCAGGCAATCACCACGTCTTCGCGACGCGGTTGCAGTGCTTTGTCGATCAGCACCAGGTCGCCGTCGAGAATGCCGAGGCCAGTCAGGCTATGGCCTGAAACCTGAGCGAGATAGATCTGTGGACGGTGCAGGCGGAATAGCTCGTCGAGCGAGATTCGCTGCTCCAAGTGGTCCTGAGCGGGGCTAGGAAACCCAGCGGGGATGGTCGGCAGGAAAAATGGAATGGCTGTCAGGGAGGGTGCAACGGGGCCGAGGATCGAAACGCTGTCCACGGAAGTCACCTTGAGTACTGGATGTATAAACAGTATTTGTTAGCGGCAGTGCGCAGTCAATCGAAAGTGACAGGAGGAGGGTGTATGCGAAGGCGTCACAACGACAAAGCCTGGCGGCTTACCTGAGTGAGCGGCAGCTGCCCTGGCCGGGAGCTGCCGCGCGTCCTCAGTCGAGCTGAGCTAAGATCGAATGCGCGATAGCACTCCACCGCCGAGCAGGCTCCTGTTGAAGTATTGTGTCGCATAAGCGATGTCTACTGGCCAAGGTCGAGGTTACCAATGAAGATCACAGCGATGGAGCAGACTGAGTCGGTCAGCGATGTTCTGTGCGACGTTTGTGGCGAGAGCACGCGCGTCGAAGGGTATGGATTGCAATTCGGCACTCTTCGAGCCAGTTGGGGCTATGGCTCGACCCACGATGGCGAGCGCTATGAGGTGCATCTTTGCGAGGGTTGCTTTTTCAGAACCATTTCCGGACTCAGACGAGAGCGGATGGTGAACTTCATGTTCGGTGACGACGACCAGGATCTTAGTGATTTCGGGCTTGTTGCTCGGGATGATTTTTTCAATGACACGGGTAGTTCACGCTCCTGAGTTTCCGTCGGCGCAACATCTCTGATTTTATCCCCCCGCTTTTGCACTGTTCCGTACCTAGCCGGAGTCTTGGCTGAGATTGCCTTTCGCTTCGCTGATGGCGTATCCCTGAGTGTACTGGCCGCCGCCGGCTTAACCCGTACAATGCCGCTTCGTTTTGCTCTGAGTGGTTCCAATGAAGCGTCTGATCGTGGCGTGCCTGGCCGCCTTCTTTATCTCCTCACTTGCCTTCGCCAATGCGCCATCGACGTTCTCTGCTGCGAAAACCGTCGCCAAGAACAAGGTGTTCTATGACCAGGCGTCTACTGGGCTCGGCGACCTCTATTGCGGCTGCGCATGGGAGTGGGTTGGCAAGTCAGGCGGGCGAATTGACGCCGCCTCGTGCGGCTACGAGACGCGGACTCAGCAGACACGCGCGGAGCGGATCGAATGGGAGCACATCGTCCCAGCCTGGGTCTTCGGCCACCAGCGGCAGTGCTGGCAGAACGGAGGGCGGAAGCACTGCGTGGCGGACGACCCGGTGTTCAGAGCAATGGAGGCCGACCTTTTCAATCTCTACCCATCCGTGGGCGAGGTTAACGGCGACCGAAGTAACTACCAGTACGGGCGGGTGGCTGGCGGCGCTCCTCAGTACGGAGCATGCACTACCAGAGTGGACTTCAAGGGACGTGCGGCCGAGCCGCGTGATGAGGTCAAGGGCCTAGTTGCCAGGTCGACCTTCTACATGTACGACCGCTACGGCCTCTCAATGTCGAGACAACAACAGCAGCTGCTAATGGCTTGGGATCGCCAGCATCCGGTGTCGGCGTGGGAGCGCGAATGGAACAGCCGCACGGCTAGAGTCATGGGGCACCACAACCCGTTCATTACCGGCGTACGCGCTTGGACGCTGGGGCACAAGCCATCGCGTGAGGGGCTCGTGAGCCAGATTGATACCCGCATCCCTACTACCCAATCCGCTAGTGCTGTGGCTGGCGACGCGATCATCGGGAACCGGAACAGCCGGGTGTATCACTTGCCGCGGGGCTGCCCGAGCTACGACAAAGTGGCCCCCAAGAACCGGGAGATTTTTGCAAGTGAGTCAGCGGCCATCGCCGCAGGCTACAGAAGGGCAGGGAACTGTCGCTAGCGCAGCCAGAGGTGCCCCAAGGGGCATGACAGAAATGTAGTCGCCAGTCGTGATGCTAAGCGATTTGGATAGTTATTTTCTTCTAGGCAAAGGTCCGCTTTTGGCTGGTATCGAATCAGGTAAAAGGCAGCTGCCGGCCAAAAGCAGACAGTCTGCCCCATGAAATGAATCCATCTCTTTCTGGAGTTGCAGTCACGCGGGATATCAGGAAAAACAGTGAGACAAGCGGAGCAATTAGTACGCTTCAGCCTTACAGCAGCTGCACGCCAAAGCGTCGCATCACCACTGCGAACAGAGCAAAGCAGAGCCCCGTAGCGACTACATAGCCTGCCAATGCCAACCAGAAGCCCAATCGCGATAAAAGGAGCGGAAATACCAACAGTGCCGGCAGGGTAGGAATTACATACCAGAAGGTGTACCAGGCATGATTGGCGATTTTCAGTTCTGGCTGTTGCTCGACATACAACCAGATCAGAGTCAGGACAGTGACCATCGGTAGGGCCGCGATCAGCCCACCGATGCGGTCACTGTATTTGGCGGCTTCAGACACCAGGATCACGACCAGAGCCGTGATCAGGTACTTGGTAAAAATCCAGGTCATGTCAGGCTCCGCAGGGCTGGCGGCAGTCGCTCAAAGGTATTTGGTGATCAGCTTGAAGTCGTCCAGCGCGGTGTTCTCGCCACGCTCGCTGGCCGCAGTTACGGCATGTTCAAGGCAGTGATCGATATGATCCTGAATCAGGGTGCGCTTGGCCTGGCAGACTGCTTTCTCCACCGCATGCAATTGCTGGGCTAGGTCAACACAAGGACGACCGTCCTCCATCATGCCGACGATGCTGCGCAGATGGCCTTCAGCCCGCTTCAACCTTTTGATGATATCGCTATGACTTTGGTGCTGATGGGCGTGTGCCTGCTCGCTCATGCCTTGAGTCTCGTGCGTCGATGAATTACCCTCGCATGCTATCCCCCTGGGGGGGATATGGCAAACCTGCAGCCCTGTCAAAAAATTCACTATTCAAGCCTCAACCGAGCCAGTGCATGCTCAGTAAACCCATCAGTGCCAAGGTTATTTTTGCCCTTGCTCTTGCCATTCTGATGGCCTGGGCCGGGCATACCTCTGCGCTATTTATTGGGGTTTCTCAGTCCGTCTTGGCCGACAATGGGCATGCGCATTTCCATGCGCACGGCGACGGCGCCTTTGCCTGCGCCGCTTGTTCCGATCATTTCCATTCCCCGCTTACTGCAGACCATGTGCATGAAACGCCGCACCTGAGCAGCCTGCTCAGCCTTGATGCCGTGTCAGAAGGCCGCTTGCCGATTGAAGCTCCGCGCTATTTCTTTCCTCCGGGCCCGCTCTTTCTGATTGAACGGCCCCCACGGGCCAGCTTCATTCTCTGATACAGGCCGCTGTGCGGCCCAAGCTCCCTTTAATTTAGGACTTAACCATGCATTCGCTATCTATGAGCGCAATGGGCGCATCTGTTGTGCGTCCGACGCGCTCGTTACTCCTGCTGCTGTTCGCGGCATTACTGTTTCTCGGTATGCCTGAGGCACTGGCCCATGCTGTTGCCGAGGGCGATAAGGGCTTTATCCAGGAAAGCACCGGGGTGATGCTGCTGCCATTCATCTATATGGGTGCCAAGCACATGATCACCGGCTACGACCACCTGCTGTTTCTCTTTGGGGTGATCTTCTTTCTCTATCGCCTGAAAGACGTGGGCCTCTACGTCACCCTGTTCGCCGTGGGCCACACCGTGACGCTGCTGTTTGGGGTACTCGCGGAAGTCAGCATCAGCGCCTATGTGATCGACGCCATTATCGGTTTCTCGGTGGTGTACAAAGCGCTGGATAACCTGGGCGCATTTCAGCGCTGGTTTGGCTATCAGCCCAATACCAAAGGCGCCACGCTGATTTTCGGTCTGCTGCATGGCTTTGGCCTGGCGACCAAGATTCAGGAATACGAAATATCGGCCGACGGCCTGATTCCCAATCTGATTGCCTTTAACGTCGGCGTTGAAATCGGCCAGCTCCTGGCCTTGAGCGCCATTCTGATTGTCATGGGCTACTGGCGGCGTACCGCCAGCTTCTGGCGCCATGCCTACACCGCCAACGTTGCCATGATGAGCGCCGGTTTCCTCTTGATGGGTTACCAGCTCACCGGCCTGATCGTCTCTCAGTAAGGAATTTTCAATATGTTCAATAGCCAACTTCCAACCCAGAGCGAGTTGCCGACCAGCCGCCAGCTGCTGCGCTCAACCGTACTGGCGCTGATCGCCGCCGCCGTGCTGCTGGTGACTGTGGTTATGCCGGCGGAATACGCCATCGATCCGACTGGAGCCGGCCGACTGCTGGGCTTGACCCAGATGGCCGAAGTCAAACTGCAGTTGGCCGAAGAGGCCGCTGCGGATGCCGCAACATCTGTCAGTGCCGTTGCGCCTGTTACGCCTGCTGCAGTGGAGATTGCAGCTGAGACCGTTGTGGTTAGCGAGCCAGCAGCGGCCGAGGTGGTGGAGCCTGAAAAGCAGGGACAGAAGCATGAAATGAGCTTTTCCCTAGCTCCCGGCCAGGGCGCCGAGATCAAAGTGGAGATGCTCAAGGGCACCAAGGTCAACTACTTCTGGACGGCTAATGGCGGCGTGGTGAATTACGACACCCATGGCGACCCCTACAATGCACCGCGTGAGTTCTACCATGGCTATGGCAAGGGACGCGCCACACCCGAAGATAAGGGTGTGCTGGAGGCAGCCTTTGACGGTAATCACGGTTGGTTCTGGCGCAATCGCACCAACAAACCTGTGACCGTTACGCTGCGCACCGAGGGCGATTACATCGCTATCAAACGAGTAATCTGAGTCATGCGAAGCGGGGCTGGGTTAGGACTTAACCCAGTCCCACATGAAGAATTCTTTTCCGTATCAAAAGGCAGCTTCTGGCCGAAAGCAGAGGATACGGCAGGTTGCGGCCAAAAGCGGGCTGTCCTGCGGAATATTGGCTTAAGTAAGTGCCATTCTGTGTAGTTAGGTGATTCAGAAGAGATTCGATACTGTCTCCCAGGATTGAAGCCAATTCAAACATCTAAGAGCTATGCAAACATTTCGCTGTGCTGATTGAAAACTTCCACCATCGCATCTTCGGTAGTCAACCCATCTCGAATTTTGTCGGCAAAACGACTCATTACCAACCAAGGGTTTGGACCATCCAAAGCGCTACGCATGAAACCGCCAGCTAGTGAGCGTAAATTATCGTCACCCTGAGGCTGAGCAGGCCTGCCGATACGGTTGAACATTTCAATGACCTTCGCGCCTGGCGAATACTCATCGACTCCAAAGAGGTTCGAGAAGATCATGCCAAGAGAGCCTGCAAGATGATACTCCGGCCTGTCCCAACACCTGCTGATTCCACCCTGCTGATCGGCGAGCTCTAGAAGTTTTCGAATTTTTTTGGGAATGGTTGCTGCCGCCTTTGTTCGGTTGTAGTACTCCCGGTTAGCAAGGCTTGCCGCGTCTCTAACAACCTTCCACATGACCGACCACAGCTGAGAAACGCTATACGTTTGCAACCCATGCCTGACAGTGCTTTTGATCGTATCTATCGCTTCTTCATCAAGATCGTGGTTGTAAACGCTGCACTGATCAAAAAGGTAACGCAGTACGTCACCAACGGAGTAATCCAGCCAGAGCTTGATAAGCGACTCAGGATCGGAAAAACAATGCTCCTCCAGCAGATTCAATGCCCCGTTTCCACGCCCACGCGTCGTGTCTGGGGGAAGGAATAGCTCAAGCTGATAGGTCTTGTGCCAAAGATCTCCACTCTTGAGGTAATAGGTTCCCGTTTTTGCCGCTCTCGGATCTTCCAAGAGAAATCCATCTCGATAGAGTTGTTTTGTAAACTCACCGGGATCCCACGGTGCCAGGTCTTCACAATCGCCAATACCAAAGGTTCCATCTGCGAGACGAGGTGCCACAACAGCATTGATTGCTAATAGGATGAGTACAACGTCATCGGGTAGGCCGGAGTAATTGAGGGTAGATGAGGCATTTCTCTCAATCAGAGCGGCGAGCCGCCTATTTACCTCTGCTTGATCCTGCGCCTCCAACTCGGCGCGTTTTCTGTTTTGCTCATCGGCACAGCTCTCACAAGGAATGGATGAACTCTGGGGAATCTTTTTGACATCTGCTCGGCCATTGATACGTATGGGTCGCTCGCAGAGGTAGCAGCTCTGGTTTTCGTCGAAGGCGATGCAGTACTCACGTACTTTTTTAGCAATCTGGCCGGACTGAATGATCTCCCGAAACGGAACCAGGTCGGCAACTCGCTCAAGAAACGCACCTTCCTTGTCCGTGGCCCAATATCGTATCGCCAGCTCCATCTCTTCAGGGTTTTGGGTTAGAAACTCCAGCCTTACCGCCATGTGAGACCCCACTCAAAGCTCAATATCAAAAATGCGCTACTGCCTAAAGGTAACCGCCGCGCACCGATCATACGACCTGCATTCTTTCACATTGTGGGAGGTCTAACATCCAGCTATTGGGCTGTCCGGCTAATTCAGTAACTTAACCTTAATTGCGGCCAGCGTGGCCCGTTGGACCGAGCTGATGATGGACTCAGCGGTTTCGTTCCAGCGAAACGGCTTGGCTGAGTATTCGTTGTGGGCTCAATGAACCCTGGGGCGATTCACACTGCTGAACGTGTCCTGATACAGCGCTCTGGCGAGAAGGGGTTGTATTTCTTGCGCTTCATGAGCACTCCTTCAGCTCTGTGTGAGCTTACTCGAAAGTGTCCGTGTCAACGGGGTAGAACCCAACCGAACCAGTTTTGCATCAGGTGCACGCGCAGCATCGCCATCAGCGGATAGGCTGGACGACCACCTTCACCCTTTGGGTAGTGTGGCTCGATCAGGGCAATCAATCCCTTCCACGGCAACACCTGATCCATCTCGATCAGGAGCAATTCCTTACGGGTCTGCTTGCGCTTGCCGGCGTACTCGGCGTCGGCGAAGGTCATCTGCTTCATGGAAAAACTTGACTGGCGGGATCGGCGTATTTCACCAGATTCGGAAGTCTTTTTCAGACCATCCCTATAAGCTTATTTCTCTCTCTCTTTAGTGGCTCAGGGTGAGCTGAGTTTAGCCTCGATAGGGAGCTGAGAGAGCCCCTTCAGGTGCGCACACAGCTCAGAGTGATACGTATCACTCTGAGCTGTGTATAACTTCATTGCGACCGGTTGAGATGTTTGCGTAGCGTTTTGGCGATGCTGGGGTCAAGTTGATCTAGGTTGATGCTTCGGGTGTCCTCGATCTGGGAATTACCTCCGGCCAGGTTGATTTGTATATTTAGTCGCTCGATGTTCAGGATCTGAGTGCCTGCGAAATCGCCGGAGAGCATTGCTTTTTTGAGCTCGGAAACGGCGTGTTGGGTGCGGCTTGGCACGTAGTCCCAGGTTGCTACAGTGTGCAGTAGGTCAGCCTCAGTGACCTGGATTTTTTCGCGTAGGGTGTAGTGATTGGATCGGCCGTTTCTTGTCTTTGTGATAAGGCCTGCTGCTTGGAGCACTCCCAGTGCACGTTTGACCTGTGCTGGGCTGACGCCGGATTTTTCAGCGATCAGTTCGATGCCCGGATACGCTATGCCGGAGTGATAATTGGCATGTGCCTTAATCACTGCATAAACCGTAAACGCGTGGGGGCCGATTCGGGCCACCTCACCGTGATCGACCATTGCTTTGAACAAATGAAACCACTGGGTCTGCGCGCGCAGTGGGGATGGTACGTCAGTCATTGTTATGCACCCCACGCAGCTGTACGCGCGGACGACTCAGGATCCAGGCAGATATCTCGGTGCTGAGCCAGCCGACTGACCTGCTACTGCCCAGATCATATGGGGCGGGGAACTTGCCGGAGGCAATATCACGATAAATGGTGGAGCGTTTTTTTCCGGTAGCTTTTTCAACTTCGGGTAAACGCAAAAAACGGAGTTCCTCAACCTCTGGTGCGGTACGTTGTGCCATTTTTCAGTGCTCAAACGGTGGCGCCGCAGCGTCCTCAGGGCTGCGATACGCAATGTTTTAGGGATGTAGAAGGTGTCCTCCCGGCTGCAAAACAGCAAAATTTTCAGGAGAACCTATTTTGAGGATTTTTTATCCGGCTCAGCTATGAGCTGACGCGGGGGGAGCCTGGCGCACCTGCGGAGAGGCTGAGCAGAACTCTGTTAGCAGGATGTAGGCGCAACAATGCCTAGGATGTCCTGCGCTATCTTGGAGTCCACTGCTGGGGGAGCTAATTGAACTCAATTAACCGCCTAATGCGGTATTTATGCCGTGACGTCCAATGAACGCCCGTGGGATTTTTATAGCATCATCATGCTGCGATGTGCAACCCCCAACCTGGGAGACCGTTGTCGCTGGTCGAGGCCGATTCAGGCCTTTATTGCATCCAGGTAGTCCGACCAACGCTGCATCATGTCGCGGCGTTCAGGCAGAAACGAGGTTCGGTCGTACGCTCGTCCCAGCGGGTTTTTGACTGTGTGTGCCAGTTGGTGCTCCAGAAGGTCGGGGCGAAACCCCAGCACCTCTGCGCCGATGGTTCTGGCTGTCGCTCGAAAGCCATGCCCTGTCATCTCGTCGCTGCCGATGTCCATACGGCGTAGGGCGCTGAGGACTGCATTATTGGACATCGGCCTATCACCGCCCCGGGCTGATGGGAAAACATAACGGTGCTTGCCAGTCAGTGGTTGCAGTTCGCGTAGCACGGAAACCGCCTGCCGGCTGAGTGGAACCAGATGATCTGGTCGATCCAGCCTGGTGGTCGTGAGGCCTTTCATTTTATGCCCGGGAATGATCCATTCGCCGCCATCCAGGTTGAGTTCAGACCATTCCATGTGTCGTAGGTCGCCAGGTCTGCAGAATAGAAGAGGTGCCAGTTTTAGCGCACAGCAAACAGGCAAAGTACCTGTGTAGCTATCCAAGGCTTTTAGCAATTCGCCGAGTTTTTCTGGATCGGTCACAGCTGAAAAGTGTTTTACCCTCTTGGCTGGGAGCGTGCGCGACAGATTCCCAATCTGGTTGGGTGGTGTGATGCCTGCAGCCTCGGCAAATTCGAAAATCTGTTTGTAGATCTGCGCTACACGGCGCGCCGTCTCTGATGCGCCGCGCTTGATGATACGTTGAAGATTTTCGACCAGCATGGGGGTGCTGATGCTGCTAATCGGAAGTTTCCCCAGCCAAGGGTAAGCATTGAGTTCAAGGCGCTGCCTAACCGTGCGGGTGTACTCCGGGTCCCAAGAACCCTCCCGAATAGTGAGCCATTGCGTCGCGACCGATTCGAAGGTGTGTTGGTGGTCGAGCTGGCTGACCACCTTGGTAATACGCCGTTGCAGTGAAGGGTCTTGACCGCCGGCAAGCTGGGCACGAGCGTCATCGCGTTTTCGTCGAGCTTCCTGCAAGCCGACCTCGGGGTAAACGCCAAGCGCTAGGCGCTTTTCCTTTCCCAGAAAACGGTACTTCAATCGCCAATAACGGCCTCCGTTGGGCTGTACTTCCAGGTACAGGCCCTGTTCGTCATACAGGCGGTATGGCTTGTCCTGAGGCTTGGCGTTGCGACAGTTGGTGTCTTTCAGGGGCATTGGGGGCACATCCTCTCCGAGCGAGCTGAAGAGTGTTTTATGCCCCCATATATGCCCCCGTCAACCGTGGGATGCCCCGGGATCAGGTGGGACAATGCGGGTAATAAAAAAGCCGTAAAGCTTTGATTTCTCTAGGCTTTACGGCTTTTCTGGGTCTTCCTGGGAAGGGTGTTTGGTGGAGCCGGGGGGATTTGAACCCCCGTCCGCCAGTTCTCCACTGTTGGTACTACATGCTTAGCCGTGTCTATTGAGTTAACCCTCAGCCGCCCGACGGGCAGGGTGCATTGGGCGAGTTGTGTAAGTTTTAGCCGCTTCGTCCACAACGTACTACGCGGCGATCCTGTTCTGCATGACAATCACTTCAGGTTTACAGGCATCCCCTAGTGATCGCTGGAGCCGAAGCTACCAGAAGGACTAGTCGCGCCGCTTACGCAGCGAGAGCGTAGCCCTCGTAGTTTTCGTCATTGGCAACTATAGAAAGTTGCAACAGTTGATTTACGACTTCTGTTACCAAGTCGGCATGCACCTCGAGCTTCGCTACCGGCGTCGAATCCTAATCGGCCCCAAAGCTTTGCGGTTACGGATAGGACTGGAGTTTACGGCAAAGGTTCCTCTGCGTCGACTGCGGATTCCATCGCAGGGCGCTATGATGGCGCTCTGCGTCTGTCTGCGCTTGCCCCCGGAAGGAGCCTCAATGCCGAGTTCTAGCCGCTACCCTCTGCGTCAGTGGATCTGGCGGGCGTTTGTGCAAAGTGCGCTCATACCGCTGATTCTGGTGGAGTCGGTGCTGATCGCGGTGTATCTGCTGAGCAATCAGGCGATTCGTGATGCGCAGATCGAACACTTGCAGGAAACGGCAGTCAAGGATCTGGCCAGTGCCGCGCAACGTGAAGGACAGATCATCGATGGGCGCCTGCGCTCCATCGAGTCGCTGGTGCATGTTTATCGTGAGGCCGCGTACGAGGCGTTGCTCGATACGCGCTTCCAGGCTGATGAGCTCGAGCATCAGCGCCACGCAGTCACGGACAGTGGCGTGTTCTATACCCGCAGCGATGACGGGCGCGCAGCATCCTTTTATGCCAACAGTACGCCGCTGGCGCAGCAGGATCACGCCAAGGCCATGCGGCTGTCGCAACTCGATCCGCTGATGCGCTCGATCCAGCAGGCCAACCCGTTGGTGGCGGCGCTGTATTTCAATACCTGGGACAGTTACAACCGTATCTATCCCTGGTTCGATACGCCCGCGCAGTATCCCCATGACATGGTGATACCCGATTACAACTTCTATTACCTGGCCGACGCCAAGCACAACCCCGAACGTAAGGTGATGTGGACCGAGGTGTACCTCGACCCGGCGGGCCTTGGCTGGATGATGTCGGCCATCGCTCCGGTGTACCGCGGTGATTTTCTCGAGGGCGTGGTCGGCCTCGACGTGACCGTGGGCCAGCTGCTGGGCAAGATTGCCGAGCTCAACGTGCCATGGCAGGGCTACGCGATGCTGGTCAGCCAGGACCACGACATCATGGCGTTGCCCAAGGCGGGGGAGCAGGACTTCGGGCTGCGTGAGCTGACCCAGTATTCCTACGCAGAGGCTGTGCGTCGCGAGGTTCTTAAGCCGGAAGATTTCAACCTGGCCAAGCATCAGGACATGACCGTGTTGCTGCAGGCGATGAAGCAGGGCGATGGCGGCGTGCAGGAAGTGCAGCACGGCGGGCGTAATCAATTGGTCGCCTGGAGTGAGATTCCGCAGACCGGCTGGCGTCTGCTGCTGGTGGTGGATGAAGAGCAGATCTTCCATGACACCAATCAGTTGGCCGAGCGCTACATGCAGATCGGTTACCTGTTGATTGCCGGGCTGTCAGCGTTCTATCTGTTGTTCTTCGGCCTGATGTGGCTGCGCTCACGCAAGCTGAGCGAACAACTGGCGCGCCCCATCGATGGCGTTGTCGATATGGCGACCAGCCTCGGCCAGGGCCGATATCTGCCTGCTGTTCCAGACAGCCATATCACCGAGGTCAGCCGTCTGGCAGAGGCCGTACAGCAGGCGGGCAAACAGCTGCAGGCCAGCGAACAGGAACGCCAGGAAGCTCAGAGCATCCTGCAACTGGTGCTGGAGAGCACCACTGAAAGCCTCTGGCAGGTCGATACCCGTGATCTGACCATCGACCTCAGCGAGCGCTTCGTGCGGCGGTTCGGGCTTGGGGCCAGGCACCTGACGTTGAGTGAGTTCAATCAGCGTGTGCATCCGGATGATGTGGAGCGTCTACGCCACCTGCGCAAGCTGTTCGCTGACAGCAGAGAAGAGTTCTTCGATGCCGAATACCGCTATCTCGACTGTCATGGGCAATATCTGTGGCTGCTCACTCGAGGCAAGGTGCTGACGCGCGATGAAAGTGGTTGGCCGCTGCGTATCGCTGGTACGCATGTCGATATCACCCGCCTCAAGCAGGTGCAGGAGGAATTGCGTCATGCCAGCCTGGAAGCACACGCCGCCAGTCAGGCCAAGAGTCGCTTCCTGTCGAGTATGAGCCATGAGCTGCGCACGCCGCTCAATGCCATCCATGGCTTCGCGCAGTTGATCGAGATGGAGCTACAGGACAAGCAGGACGCCAGGCTGGAGAACGATTACGCGCGCGAGATCGTCAGTGCCAGCCGCCATCTCACGTTGCTGGTCGATGACATCCTCGATCTGTCGAGCATCGAAAGTCGGCGTCAGCAGTTGCAACTGCAACCCATCGAAATCGGCGCGCTGCTCAAGGGCTGTGCTGAGCTGGTACAGCCCGAAGTTCAGCAGAAGCACCTGCAATTGCAGGTGATGGAGGCCGCCGTGCCGCCCTTGTTCGTGCAGGGCGACCCACGTCGGGTGCGACAGATTCTGCTCAACTTGCTGTCCAATGCGATCAAGTACAACAGCCCGCGCGGGATGATTCGCATGGGCTACGAGGTGCGTGCCGACGGTGTGCGATTGTGGGTCGACGACACCGGGCCAGGGCTTTCCAGCGAGCAGCAGGCGCAGCTGTTCCAGCCATTTCAGCGCCTCGGCCGGGAGAGTTCGAACATTCCCGGCACCGGTATCGGCCTGGTGCTGTGCCGCGAACTGGCCACGTTGATGAATGGCGAGATCGGCGTGCGCAGCGAGCCGGGTGTGGGCAGTCGCTTCTGGCTTGACATACCCAGTGCAGCCAGCCCTGACGGACAGGCTGACGAGGCAGCCGAAGCGCCGGCGCAGGCCGTGAAAAGTCTGGTACAGGTGCTGTGCGTGGAGGATCACCCGGCCTGTATGAAGATTCTCCAGGCATCCTTGCGAGGGTTTGCCGAGGTCAGGGGCGTGGGTTCCTGCCAGCGGGTACTGGCCGAATTGCAGGACAGTGAGCCTGCGCTGGTGTTGCTGGATATCGACCTGCCCGACGGCAACGGCCTGGATATTCTCGATGCGATGCGCGCAGAGCCACGTTTGCGTGATGTGCCGGTGATGGTGATCAGCGCAGTGGCCGATGATCGGTTGTTCGAAGACGCCAGGTCACGCGGCGCATCGGCTTGCCTGAGCAAGCCGGTGGATCTGCAAGAGGTGCGTCAGGTCGCGCTGGGCTTGCTGTACAGCGGCTATTGAGCAAGCCCGGCGTGCGTCATTCGCTGGCGGCCAGCAGATCGAGGGCTTCGCCCAGCACCTTGACCGACTCGGCATGATCGCCGGCCTTGTGCAGGGCTTCACCTTCGGCGCGCAACTCCTGCACCTTGGCCAGCACCTCGGGGCCGGAGGGTGGGTCGCTTTGCAGCAGTGCGTCGATCTTGGCCATGTCCTGCGGGCAGTGCATGGCCCAGAGCGGCAGACTGATCAGGGCAGCAGCGAGAAACAAGAGTGTGCGACGCATGGTGACTCTCCTGAAACGGGCGATGGGAATTTCAGTATAGAAGCCTGCAATCCGCTCGCTGCCATTTAATAGTGATACCAGCGCAGCTCCAGTTTCACCTCGTTGACGGGGGTGGCCAGTTGGCTGAACTCGCGCTGGGCGCTCAGGCGCAGGCCGAGGTTGCGCGAGACTTCCCATTGCTGGTTGAGCGACAGGCGCCGGCGTACTTCGCCGTTATGGAAGTAATCGCCAGCCGCTTCCAGGCTCAGGTTGCCCAGCGGGTTGCGCCACAGCAGGCCGCTATTGAATCCGAGTGCCGGAGAGACGACGGCGGCAAAGTCCTCGTTGTATTCCAGGCGTGCAGTGCCGAGGGCGAAGCCGAGCAGGTCGTGGTGTAATTGCCAGGTGGCACCGGCGCCGCCGCTGATATGGCCGACCAGCGGGGTGTCGCCATTTTCGCCGAGCACGCGTTCCAGGCCGCCGCCGATCTGCCAGGAAAGCGGCTGCAGCAGGGCATTACGCGGTGTCAGCGAACGGATGTTGGCCAGGTCCAGGCGCTGCAGTTGCCAGTGATTGTTCTCGTACTGGCGAAGCTTGAGCTGAAGAATCTCGATCTGTGCGCCGAGCGGGAAACCGTCGAGGTTGTCGTTCAGGTCGTGGTAGGCCATGCGCAGGCCGTATTCGGCGAAGGCGCGATCATCGCGGCTGCCGCCGGCCAGTTGCCAGGTACGCGATTGGTGGCCTTCCTCGGGCAACGGCGGGCGCTCGACTTCCAGCGGTGGCGGCGGGTTGCGGTTGATCGCGCCGAGCAACTGGAAGCTGCGCTGGGCGTTGCTGCTGCGTTCTTCATCGTTGGCGTGGTAACGCACCAGGCGGAAGGCGGCGTCCTGGATCAGCGCGCGACGTTCTGCCGGCAGGGCGAGGAAGTCGGCATCGTCCAGTTGTGCTGGGTTTTCATTCAGGTGCAGCACCCAGGCTTGTTCGTCGCTATCGAGCGGTTCGGCGCGTGCCAGCAACTCGCGTTCACGCGACGGGCGATAGTCGATGCGTTCGATCAGCCCGGCATCCTTGACCGCGCGCACGGTATCGGTGGGGATGGCGGTGAGCGGGAAGTGTTCGGTCAGCTCGATACCGGGGCGGGCGATTTCCAGCAGCTCCAGCAGGCGGTAGGAGCAGTTCTCGTCGAAGAAGAAGTAGTCGAAGCGGATCTGCTTGAGCTCCCAGACGTGCTCGACCATGCGCGCGGTTTCTTCCGGTGTGAGGTTCAGCCGGTATTCCCACAGGTCGCGGTTTTCCAGACGGTTGTACTCGCTGAGCTTCTCGCGGTAGGGCACCAGGGCGAACAGGCCGGGATAGCCGCCCATCAGGCCGCGCCAGGCATACAGGATGCTGTTGTCGTCACCTTCGATGAAGGCGCCGAAGTTCAGCGCGTAACTCAGCAGTGCGGTGTTGTGGCTGTCGATATCCGGCTGGTCGATGCGTAGCAGGGTATGGCCGAACATCGACGACGGGCTGTTCAGGTAGGCGGCCGGGAACACCAGCACCGTGCTGTGCGGATTGACATCGGCGAACCAGTTCCGATAGTCGGCGCAGTCGGGGCTGGGCAGGTCATCGAGCTGCAACTGGGCCTTGAGCCAACGGGTACGCGCCGGGTAGATGCACTGCGGGTGGCGGTCGCCCAGCTCGGCAGGTTGATACAGCGCCGTAAGGGTGGCCTGCAGTTCGGCAGCCGGGTTGCTGGCTCCTTCTTCGGCGAGGAAGAAGTCGTCGTCGTCGACATAGCTGCGCCAACCGCCGAGCTTGCCGGTTTCGTAGTGGCCGAGGGCGATCCAGTAGGGGGCGCTGGCCAGTTGTTCGGGGGTGGCGGCATGCAGCGGCAGGCTCAGGCTTAGGGCGATGGCGGCGAATGTCCGTTTCAAGGTCGCTGTTCTTCTGATTATGGCGATGGTCGAGCTTTGGTCACGCGGTCGACTGCTGTCAAGGCAGTCGACGTCGGCATTTCGCGCAAGTGCTGACCGGCGTCAGTCATTGGCGTTGCGTGGTGCATCACACTGAGGCTTCTTTCATACGCGAGGAGATTGCTCATGGCTCACCGTGTTGTGCAGGATGCGCTGCTGCATGATTACACGACCCGTGCCGAGGCGATTCGGCGCGATCTGGCGCGCAGCCACTCAGCGGATTTCGCCGAGCAGGCGCAGCAGCGGCAGAACGATGAGGTGCTCGAAGCCCTGCTGGCCGAGGCCGAGCAGGGACTGCTGCTGGTGCACCAGGCGCAGCTGCGCCTGGCCGAGGGGCGTTATGGCGAGTGCCTGTGCTGCGGCGAAGCAATCGAGGCGGCGCGTCTGGCCGCGCTGCCGGTGGCCGAATACTGCCTGCGTTGTGCCGAGGATAGGGAGGGTCACAGCAACCAGGCGGCCAGGCTGAAGTAGAACAGCAAGGTGCACAGGTCGGTCACTGCCAGGGTCACCGGCCCTGCTGCGATCTTCGGGTCGAGCCTCAGGGCGTGCAGCAGCGTGGGTACGCTGAGGCCGAGCAGGCAGGCGGCGCAGAGCGACAGCAGGATGCTGCAGCCGATGATCAGTCCGGTCCAGGCCTCGCCGCGCCAGAGCCAGACGATCATCGCCACCAGACTGCCGCAGGTGCTGCCGAGCAGCAGGGCGGTCGGCAGTTCATGACGCAGGCTGCGCAGGTACCAGCTCAGATTGGGGCGGACGCTGCGCAGCGCCTGGATGGTCACCGACATCGACTGCATGCTCACGCTCTCGCCCAAGCCCAGCACCAGGGTAAGGAAGAAAGCGAGGACGATGCTCTTGGCCAGGGTCAGTTCGTAGAGGCTGGCCAGCAGGGCGCAGAGGGTGCCGCTGGCGATGGTCGCCAATAGCCAGGGCACGCGCAGGCGAAAGGCCCATAGCGGCGAGGCCTTGCCAACCTGGGTAACGTGAAAACCAAGGGTTTCGAACAGTGCATCGGCCTGATTGCGCTGGCGCAGATCCGGGTTTTCCTCATTGAGCAGGGCGATATCCACCAGGCCGCACAGGCGCTGTTGCTCGTCCACCACAGGCAGTGCCAGGAAACGATGCCGAATCAGCAATTGGCAGGCATCGAGAATGGTGGCGTGATCGGGCAGTGCGATGACGGTGCTGTCCATCAGCTCGTTCAGCCGGGCGTCCGGTGGTGCGGTAAGCAGGCGACGGCTGGGTAGCACGCCGATCAGGCGCTGCTCATCGTCGATTACATAAAAATAGATGATGCGCTCCCCCAGACCTTGGGTGCGGATGTCTTCCAGCGCCTCACGTACGCTGAGTCGGTGATTGAGCGCGGCGTAGTCCTGGCGGGCGGCATGCAGGACGGGAAGATGCAGGTGAGGGGGACTGGACATGGTGGTTTTCGCGCAAGGAGGGTGACGGGTAGCTTATCCGTGCTCGGATTTTTCATCCTGAGCTGAATCAAACCTTGATCCCTTTCGCGCCACAGGCCCAGAATCACCCCATGTTTTGCGGAATTTCCGCCCGCTATAAAGGATTGCCAATGTCCAAGCTTAGCCTCGATGCTTTGCGCCTTGCCCCCGAATCGCTGACCCGCCCCTTCGCCCCCGAGCAGTTCAACTTCAGCAGCACCGATGATCTCGAACCCTTCCGTGGTGTTCTCGGCCAGTCACGCGCGGTCGAGGCGCTGCAGTTCGGCGTGGCCATGCCGCGCCCCGGTTATAACGTGTTCGTCATGGGCGAGCCCGGCACCGGGCGTTTCTCTTTCGTGCAGCGCTACCTCAAGGCCGAGGCCAAGCGCATGGCGACACCGGCTGACCGGGTCTACGTCAACCACTTCGACGAGCCGCGCGAGCCGCGTGCGCTGGAGCTGCCGGCGGGTACCGCGAGTGCGTTCATCGCCGATATCAATCAGTTGATCGACAACCTGCTGGCCACCTTCCCGGCGGTGTTCGAGACACCGACCTACCAGCAGAAGAAGAGTGCCATCGACCGCACCTTCAACAAGCGTTACGACCAGGCGCTGGATGTGATTGAGAAACTGTCGCTGGAGAAGGGCGTGGCCCTGTACCGCGACAGCACCAATATCGCCTTCACCCCGATGGCCGACGGCAAGGCACTGGATGAAGCCGAGTTCGCGCAACTGCCCGAGACTCAGCGCGAGCGCTTCCACGCCGATATCGCCGTGCTCGAAGAGCGCCTCAACGAAGAGTTGGCCAGCCTGCCGCAGTGGAAGCGCGAGTCGAGCAATCTGCTGCGTCAGCTCAATGAAGAGACCATCACCGTGGCCCTGCAGCCGCTGCTGGCGCCGCTGTCGGAGAAGTATGCCGAGAACGCGGGTGTCTGCGCCTATCTGCAGGCCATGCAGATCAACCTGCTGAAAACCGCCGTCGAGCAGCTGGTGGATGTCGACAAGGCCGACCCGCAACTGCGCAAGCTGCTGGAGGAAATCTACTGCCCGAGCCTGGTGGTCGGTCATCACGCCAACGGCGGCGCACCAGTGGTGTTCGAGTCGCACCCGACCTACGACAACCTGTTCGGCCGTATCGAATACAACTCCGATCAGGGCGCGTTGTATACCAGTTACCGTCAGCTGCGCCCCGGCGCGTTGCATCGGGCCAACGGCGGCTACCTGGTGGTCGAGGCGGAAAAATTGCTCGGTGAGCCCTTCGTCTGGGAAGCGCTCAAGCGCGCGCTGCATTCGCGCCAGTTGAAGATGGAGTCGCCGTTGGGCGATCTCGGGCGCATCGCCACCGTCACGCTCAACCCGCAGGTCATCCCGCTGCAGCTGAAAGTCATCATCATCGGCTCGCGCCAGCTGTATTACGCATTGCAGGACGCCGATCCAGATTTCCAGGAAATGTTCCGTGTGCTGGTCGACTTCGACGAGGACATCCCGCTCGCCGACGACAGCCTGGAGCAGTTCGCTCAATTGATGAAAACGCGTACCTCGGAAGAGGGCATGGCGCCGCTGACCGGTGCCGCGGTGGCGCGCCTGGCTACCCACAGCGCGCGTCTGGCCGAGCACCAGGGACGCCTATCGGCGCGTATCGGTGACCTGTTCCAGCTGGTCAGCGAGGCCGACTTCATTCGCCAGCTCGCCGGGGAAAGCATCACCGACGTCGGTCATATCGAACGCGCGCTGAAGGCCAAGGCCACCCGCACCGGGCGCGTTTCGGCGCGGATCATCGACGACATGCTGGCTGGCATCATCCTTATCGACACCTGCGGCGCTGCCGTCGGCAAGTGCAACGGTCTGACCGTGCTGGAAGTGGGTGATTCGGCCTTTGGTGTGCCAGCGCGGATTTCCGCCACCGTCTATCCGGGCGGCAGCGGCATCGTCGACATCGAGCGCGAAGTCAGCCTTGGTCAGCCGATTCACTCCAAGGGCGTGATGATCCTCACCGGCTTCCTCGGTAGCCGCTATGCACAGGAATTCCCACTGGAGATTTCCGCCAGCATCGCCCTGGAACAGTCCTACGGTTATGTCGACGGCGATAGCGCCTCGCTTGGCGAGGTGTGCACGCTGATCTCGGCGCTGTCGCGCACGCCGCTCAAGCAGTGCTTCGCCATCACCGGTTCGATCAACCAGTTCGGCGAGGTGCAGGCGGTCGGCGGGGTCAACGAGAAGATCGAAGGCTTCTTCCGCCTCTGCGAGGCGCGCGGCCTGACTGGCGAGCAGGGGGTGATCATCCCGCACTCCAACGTCGCCAACCTGATGCTCGATGACCGCGTATTGCAGGCGGTGCGTGCCGGCCAGTTCAACGTCTATGCCGTGCGCCATGTCGACGAGGCACTGAGCCTGCTGGTTGGCGAGCCGGCCGGGCACCCGGACGAAAAAGGGCGCTTCCCCAAGGGCAGCGTCAACGCCCGGGTAGTCGAGCGCCTGCGTGATATCGCCGAAATCGGTCTGGAAGAGGAAGCCAAGCCCGCTGAGGAGCCGGCAGCCGCCAAGCCGGCCAAGGTGCCGCGGCGCAAGAAGGGCGAGGCCGACGCCGCGAGCTGATCAGATCTTGCACGATTGTTCCGTATCACTCGGGGCAGGCGCGCAACGCTCATTACTCACGCTTCATGCACAGAGTTATCCACAGAATGTGTGGGTAACTCCGGCTTCCCAGTGTCGGCGTTCGGGGTGTAGGCTGGAGACTGGATTTAGCGAGGGTCGTCGCCATGTCGCGCAGCCTCTGCCTTACCCGTCAATGCTTGGGCCTGGCCGTGCGCATCGAGTGCGTGATCAAGCCGCTGGCCGGAGACAACGGCCGCTGGACACTGCTCTGCGCAGCCGGCATGTCAGGTGCTCAGCCCTCTGCAATCAAGGCGCAAGGCCCATTCTACGGGCCTTGCAGCGCTGAGAAGGCGCTGGCGGCGATCGCCGATAGCCTGGCCTCGCAAGGTTACGTCGCCTGCGCTGAACCGCCGATCTGGCACCTGCATCTGCTGGCTGAACTGCGTCGGGTCAATGGTCAACGGCCAAGCGCCGGCGGATCATTGCAGCGTCGCCCCGAAACCGACGGGCAGAGCTGATTCCTTCCTAATCAGCCCTCCTGCTGGCGTTTTCCGATCAGTCTGTAGCTGTGCTTATCCACAGTGCGCGGTGCGTCTTCTGTGCCAGCTGGGCGATGGGTATACTCGCCGCGTTTTTCCCCTCCCTCTCAGTGAGTTCTCCATGGAACGCTTTGTTGAAAACGCCATGTACGCGTCGCGCTGGTTGCTGGCGCCCATTTACTTCGGCCTTTCTCTTGCTGTGCTGGCCCTGTCGGTCAAGTTCTTTCAGGAGCTGTATCACATCCTGCCGCAGATCTTTTCCCTCACCGAAGCCGACGTTATTCTCAAGCTCCTGTCGCTGATCGACATGGCGCTGGTCGGCGGCCTGCTGGTGATGGTGATGCTGTCCGGCTACGAGAATTTCGTGTCGCGCCTGGATATTCATGAAGGCACCGAGAAGCTCAGCTGGCTCGGCAAGATGGACTCCAGTTCGCTGAAGATGAAGGTAGCGGCCTCCATCGTGGCGATTTCCTCCATCCACCTGCTCAAGGTGTTCATGGATGCGAAGAACTACGATCTGGAGTACCTCAAGTGGTACGTGATCATCCACCTGACCTTCGTGGGCTCGGCCTTCGCCATGGGCTACCTGGACAAGGTCACCAAGCACGACTGACGAAGCGGCAGGCATTGCACAGCCGCCCGTCTGAAGCAGACGGGCGGTTTGCGTTGTGGGCTTGAGTTTTTCTGTTGTTGTACAAGAATCAATTTTGTATAAGTTCTTGTACAATTCGAGCAGGAGGCAAGCCTTATGAATCTGCATGATCTGTCAACGCACGCCCAGGCTGGGCGTATCGACGAACTCAATCTGATTTCCCTTGAAGGGGGTATCTACCTGCTCGAGGCACGGATGGCGGGGCGCGCCCATCCGATTCTCAATGAGCAGGGCAGTACGCTGAACCTGCGTTCTGTGGAGCATGCGCGTGACGTGCTGCAGGAGATGCCGACGTTGCCGTTCTTCCTGGTGCACAGCTCGGTGCATGACGAAATGTGCGGCATGCCATCGGCTGATAACAGCCTGCGTGTGCCCATCGCCTTTCGCTCCGGCTGGTGACTGCGCCTTGCGCGATATCCATGACGGTGCAGGGCAGGGCTCTGGCCGTCGTGGAGGTCAAGACCAGTGGCGTGCATCCGGGGCGAGATGTCATCTGGGAGCTGGCGATCATCCAGGTCGACAGCGACGGTAACGTCAGCGCACGTTTGCACTGGTTGTTCGAGCCCGATATCGCCCTGCCGCCGCAGCTATTGCGCCTGAGTGGCCTGCATCCACTTGAACTGTGCGGCCAGCCGCGTATCGAGAGCCAGGCACAGGCGATCACCGAGGCTATCCGGGGGCGGGTATTGGTTGGCTACAACCTGCGTTTTGCCCTGGCTTTTTTGCGCCGGGTACTGCCTGACTGGAAGACGCTGCGCCCGCCGCAACTCTGCATACTGCGCCTGGCCAGGGTGGCCCTGCCGTACTTGGCCAGTGCCGGCTTCGATGCGCTCTGCGCGCATTTCGCGATTAAGCGCTTCTTCCGTGATCGTGCCGTGCCTGACGCCGAGGCCGTGCTGAGTGTGCTCCGGCATTTGCTGCAGTGTGTTGCGCCGACTGCGCTGGCGAGCCAGCTACGCAGTGCGGCACGGCCTCCGTTGCTGCCGGCAGAGCGTTTTGCGGCCTTACCGGAACGTCCAGGCGTGTACTACTTTCTCGGCGATGGCGATGCGCAGCTGTACGTGGGCAAGAGCCGCAACCTGCGTCGTCGGGTGATGTCGCACTTCAATAACGACCACCGCGACCGCCGCAGCCTGCAGATGATCCAGCAGATCCGTGATGTGCGGGTCATCCCGACTGCCGGCGAGCTGGGCGCGTTGTTGCTCGAGTCGCACGAAATCAAGCGCCTGCAGCCCCTGTACAACCGCCGTCTGCGCAAGCAGCGCGAGTTGCTGACCTGGGCGCTGCTGGGCGAGCCGGGCGCTCTGCAGCTCGATCTGCTGCAGCATCAGGCGCTGACGCCTGGGGGGCGCCATGCCGGGCTGTTTCGTTCGCGCCATCATGCCCGGCAATGGTTGCTGGAACAGGCCCGCGAGCGGCACTTGTGCCTGCGTGTCCTCGGCCTGGAGGAGGGCGACGGTGCCTGTTTCGCCTACCAGCTTGGGCGCTGCGCGGGCGCCTGCTGTGGCGCAGAGTCACGCCGGCGTCACGATACGCGACTGCTGGCTGGTGCCGAGCGCCTGCAGACCCAGGCCTGGCCCTGGGCCGGGCCGGTTGCGCTGGTCGAGCGCGACGAGCGCCATGGGCTCTGCCAGTGGCATGTGCTCGATCAGTGGCGTCACCTCGGCACGGTCGATCGTCCCGAACTGGCGGCGCCGTTACTGGCCGAGCGGCAGGGCGGCTTCAATCTCGATACGTATCACATCCTGCTCGGCCATCTGCGCCGTCACCCCACCATGGAGATCGTGCCGCTGTGAGTGCACGTCGTCTGATTCTGATCCTGGGGGATCAGCTCACCCCAGGCCTCGGAGGCCTGGCAGATATCGACCCGTTACGGGATCACGTACTGCTGGCCGAGGTGATGGAAGAGGCCAGCCATGTGCCGCATCACCCGAAGAAGATCGCGTTGATCTTCAGCGCCATGCGCCACTTTGCCGAGGCGCTGCGTCAGCAGGGCATCAGGGTGCATTACGTGGCCCTCGATGACCCTGACAACAGCGGCTCCCTGCCGGGCGAACTGCTGCGCTGGACGCAGCGGCTCAACCCGGCCGAGGTGCACCTTACCGAATGCGGCGACTGGCGCCTGGAGCAGGCGCTGCGTCATTGTGGCGTACCGATTCACTGGCACCCGGACAGCCGCTTTCTCTGCAGCCGCGAGGCCTTCGCCGACTGGGCCAAGGGGCGCAAGCAGTTGCGCATGGAGTTCTTCTACCGGGAGATGCGCCGCGCCAGCGGTCTGCTGCTCAACCCCGATGGCACGCCCGAGGGGGGCGCCTGGAACTTCGATGCCGATAACCGCAAGGCATTGCCCAAAGGTGTACATCCGCCGGCACCCTTGCGCATCGAGCCGGATGCCATCACGACCGAGGTGCTGGCGCTGGTGGCACGGCGATTTACCCATCACTACGGCCGTCTGGATGGTTTCGACTATCCGGTGACTGCCGAACAGGCCGAGCGTCTCTGGCAGCATTTTCTCGCCCGTGGCCTGGCTGATTTCGGTGATTACCAGGACGCCATGGCCGATGACGAGCCGTTTCTTTTTCATTCACGCATCAGCGCCGCGCTGAACATTGGCCTGCTCGACATGCGCCAGCTCTGTGCCGATGTCGAGGCGGCCTATCGCGCTGGTGACGTGCCGCTGAACGCTGCCGAAGGCTTCATCCGCCAGTTGATCGGTTGGCGCGAGTACGTACGCGGTATCTACTGGCTGCGCATGCCGGAGTACGCCGAGGGCAATCGCTTCGGCAATTCACGGGCGCTGCCGGCGTTCTACTGGACCGGCAAGACGCGCATGAACTGCATGCGCCAGGCCATCGGCCAGACGCTGGAGCATGCCTACGCGCACCATATCCAGCGGCTGATGGTCACCGGTAACTTTGCCCTGCTCGCCGGCATTGCGCCCAAGGCCATCTGCGACTGGTACCTGGCCGTGTACATGGACGCGTTCGACTGGGTCGAGCTGCCCAATACCCTGGGTATGGTGATGCACGCCGATGGCGGCTACCTCGGCTCCAAGCCCTACTGCGCCAGCGGCCAGTACATCAAGCGCATGTCCAACCATTGCCAGGGCTGCAGCTACAAGGTCAGCGAGAGCACGGGCGAGTCGGCTTGCCCGTTCAATTCGCTGTACTGGCACTTTCTCATGCGTCATCGCGAGCCGCTGGAGCGCAATCCGCGCATCGGCATGGTCTATCGCAATCTGGCGCGCATGCCCGAAGCCAAGCAGCAGGCACTGTGGGATTGGGGCGAGCGACTGCTGGCAAAACTCGATGCCGGAGAGATGCTGTGAAAAAGAGCGAGCTGCCGGTGAAGACCTGCGCGGTGTGCGGCCTGCCGTTCACCTGGCGCAAGAAGTGGGCGCGGTGCTGGGACGAGGTGCGCTACTGCTCCGAGCGCTGTCGGCGCGGGCGCACCTACGCAGGAGAGAGTGTCGCCGCTCATGCGTCTCCCGCGGATTCAGTTGCGACGGGCAATGCGTAGCGCCGTGACGCCGCGCCTGGCTTCTGTGCTAGTCTGGCCGACCTTTTTTCCCAGCCCCAAGCGGAGCCCTTCATGTCCGAATTCAACTTCAGCCCCGATCTGTCCTCCGATGAAGGCCGCGTCAGCTACGGCATCGGTCGTCAACTCGGTGGTCAGCTGCGTGACAACCCGCCGCCCGGGGTCGATCTGAACGCCATTCTCGCCGGTCTGACCGACGCCTTCACCGGCCAGGCCAGCCGCGTTTCCGAGGCCGAGCTGGGCGCCAGCTTCAAGGTCATCCGCGAAATCATGCAGGCCGAGGCGGCCGCCAAGGCTGAAGCCGCTGCCGGCGAAGGTCGCGCCTACCTGGCCGAGAACGCCAAGCGTGAGGGCGTGACCGTACTGGCTTCCGGCCTGCAGTACGAAGTGCTGGTAGCCGGCGAGGGCGCCAAGCCGTCGGCCGAAGACCAGGTACGTACTCACTACCATGGCACCTTGATCGACGGCACGGTGTTCGACAGCTCCTACGAGCGTGGCCAGCCGGCTGAGTTTCCGGTTGGTGGTGTGATTCCGGGCTGGGTCGAGGCGCTGCAACTGATGGGCACCGGCAGCAAATGGCGCCTGCACGTGCCGAGCGAGTTGGCCTACGGCGCCCAGGGCGTCGGCAGCATCCCGCCGCACAGTGTGCTGGTGTTTGATGTCGAGCTGCTCGACATCCTGTAAGAGTCGTTAACGGCCTGCTGCGCTTCGGCGCTACTGCGTTAAAAACAAGCTCGGAGAGTCGCTTGCGGCTAACGCGCTTCAGCGCGGCCCGGAGGGCGAGCGAAGCGAGTAATGCTCATGTACAAAAGTACAGTCGCCCGCGACTCCGACCGTTCCTCGCTTGTTTTTGCCTTGTATCGCTCTAGCTCGCGATGCCGGCAAGAGGTTTGTAGTTGTGGGGTGCGCTTTGCGCACCGAACCACTGCAAGCGCTGTTTTTGTCCACCACGACCACGGTGGACGGGTGAAGCGTCGTCCACCCTACGCTACGTACGAAACGGCCCTTCTGCAGCGCAGAAGGGCCGTTTTGTCTTTCAGGATGGACGCAGGGCCCGTGCGTAGCAGTACAGAAACAGGCTGCGCACCAGCTCTTTGAGCACGATGGGCTCGCTGGAACTGAGCTCGTGCAAGTCCAGGTCGCCCTGGTCGCGCAGCTCGTCCAGCGCTTCTTCTTCCAGCATGGCGCAGACTTCCCCGGTTTCGCGGTTGAGGATGCGCAGGTAGGGATGCGGTCGGTCCAGCCAGGCATCGATCAGGTAGGTCATGGCAGGTCTCCTTGGCCGTCATTACGTAACTGAGAATAATTACTATTACATAAATGGCAAGGGTTAATTGCGACCTTTTGTCGTTTGGCTGTTTTCAGTGGGGGCGGACAGGTCGAATGCTTGTCCGCCCTGCGTACCTTCCCCGCCAGCGCGCTGGCGGGCCGCAGCCCGCGTTACGGCGTTCATTCTGCTGCGCAGGCTGTCGGCGCCGGGGCGAGCCGCGTGCTGCGTGCCACGCCGGTTCGCAGGTTGGCTCAGGAACCCAGGCGGCGAGTCACTTCGCCCAGTTGCCCGGACATGTCATGCAGGTTGCGGCTGGCCTTCTGCGTGCGCTGAACGTTGTCCTGGTTGGCGCTGGCGATGGCGGTCAGCTCGGTGAGGTTGCGCGAGATGTCCTCGGCCACCGAGGTCTGCTCCTCGGCGGCGGTGGCGATCTGCTGGTTCATGTCGCGTATGGCTTCCACCGCCTCGGTGATGCGCTGCAGCATGGCGCCGGCCTCGGTGACCTGGGTGACGCCCTGCTCACTGCGCTGCTGGCCGCTCTCGATGGCGCGCACGGCATTCAGCGCGCCGGTCTGCACGGTGTCGATGATCTGGTTGATTTCGGCGGTGGACTCGGCAGTGCGCTGCGCCAGGGTGCGCACCTCGTCGGCCACCACGGCGAAACCGCGACCCTGCTCGCCGGCGCGCGCCGCCTCGATGGCCGCGTTGAGGGCCAGCAGGTTGGTCTGCTCGGCGATGCCTCGGATCACTTCCAGCACCTTGCCGATGCGTCCGCTATCGCTTTCCAGGCGACGGATCACCTCGGCGGTATTGGCGATCTCGCCGCGAATGTCGGTGATGGTGGCGATGGTCGATTGCATCACCGTGCTGCCCTGGCGGGCCGAGTCGTCGGCATCGTTGGCCGCGTGCGCGGCGTCAGCGGCATGGCGCGCGACTTCCTGGGCGGTGGCGGACATCTCGTGCATGGCGGTGGCGACCTGATCGGTACGCTCGAACTGCTCGCTGACGCCCTCGGTCATGCGTGAGGCAATGGCGTTCAGCTCGCTGCTGGCGCTGTCGAGGTTCTGCGTGCTCTGGTGCAGACGCTCGCTGGTGCTGGCGAGAAAGTCGCGCAGGGTATTCGCAGCGCGGGCCAGCAGGCCCAGTTCATCCTGGCGGTTGCTCTCCACGCGCTGGCCGAAGCGACCTTGGCTGAGCTGGTCGACATGACCGATCAGGTGGCGGATGGGCGTGATCAGATTACGGTTTATCAGCCACAGGCTGAACAGGGTGATGATCAAGGCGGCAGCCAGCATCACGAGGGTGCCGCTGAGAATGGTGCGTGCGGCGCTGGCGTTGATCTGCTCGGCCTGGCTCAGGCTGTTCTGGCGCAACTGCTCGACCAATGCAGTCATCTGCTCACTGGTGGCGCGGTCGATGCCTTTGACGGCTTCATCGCCGGCCCTGGCATCGGCACCAGCGGCCACGAAGGCGTCGCGGCCCTTGCGGTAATTGCCGCCGAGCGCCTGATGTTCTCTGCGCAGGCGTTCGACCTGCGTCTTCAAGGCCGGGTCGGCTGCGGCGACCTGGGTCAACTGGCCGAGAATGTCCTGCACCTTGCGCTCCTGCGCTTCGAACTGGCTCCAGTAGCGTTGCAGGTTGGCGCTGTCCTGGCCGCGTAGCAGGACGTTCTTCCACTCCTGCACCTGGATCTTGAATTCGACGTTGGCCGCGTCGATCAGGCGTGAAGATTCCAGCGGCCCATCGAGCAGGCCCCGATAGGACTGAATGCCGCTGGAGAGGAAGCTGAAGCAGGCCAGTGCGGTGATCAGGATCAGCGTCAGGCTGCCGCCGAGCAGAGCGAGAATCTGCGCGCGCAGGGATTTTTGCAGGAACATGATGGAATGCCTCGGAAGTCAGGCGTAACGGGACATGCTCAGCGTAGAAGATGAATATTGCAGATTTGTGATATGTCTAGACAGGTTGCGTTGCTCAGGTAGTGAGCCCGTAGCCGGGAGGGCAGCTTCAGTGGTGCCTGGGCGAGCATCGCTTCGTGCCGAGTAGCAGCACGCTTGCCGCGACGACGCGAGGGAAAGGAAGCCGCCCCTGGGAGGGGGCGGTGTGGATCAGGTACGCAGGATTTCGTTGATTGCGCAGGGTTTGGGGTGTAACGCGCTGAACACCTGCCAGAGCACGAATGTCAGATCCAGTGCGTGTCGATGGCGGTGACGCGCTGGCCAAGGTGCACGAGCTGTATCGGGCCAAGGGCCTGGGTTCGCGCGATGACGCCATGGCCATGCAGTATCTGATCCCCGGTTGGACTTTCAATAACAAGAAACCCTGCCTGGTGCGTTGAGCTAAGTCCGACGCCGTTCCGTGATCCTGCTGTCCCGTAGGGTGTGCTTTAGCCCACCATGGCTACAATCGGTGGGCTAAAGCCCACCCTACGGATTGATGACTTTGGCTGACTCGGAACGCCGGCCGGCCATCAGCGGGTGCGTCGGTGGTGTGCTCGGCGGGTTGCTGTCCGACGGCATGCTGCGTCGCGGTCATTCGCTGACCCTGGCGCGCAAGCTGCCGAAGGTGCTTGGCCTGCTGCTGTCGAGCGCTGTGGTGCTGTGCATCTACGTCGACAGTGGCAGCCGTAACATCCTTGGTGTGACCACCACGGTGCAATGCGTGGTCGGCGTGCTCGATCATGTGGTCGAGCGCGTACGCAAGGAAGTCCAGCCCAAGTACCCCAATGTCGATGACGTGGTGGCGCTGTCGCACAGCTACGGCTGCGGCGTGGCGATCAACGCGCCGAACGCCTGCGTCTGCACAACGATCTGGTACTGTTCAACCTGGCGCCGGTGACCTGAACGGGGGATCGTCATGAGCAAACCCAAGGTGCTGCAGATCGGCCCGCTGAGCGAGCGTTTCAACCGCGAGCTGGCCGAGCAGTACGAGGTCAGCGCGCTGTGGCAACAGGCCGAGCCGCTGACGTTCCTGCGCGAACAGGGCGAGCAGTTCATCTACATGGTGTCCTCTGCCCGTTTCGGTTGCACGGCTGACCAGCTCGCGCTGCTGCCGAATCTGCGTGCCATCTGCAGTTTCGGCGTGGGCTACGACCCCTATCCGCTGGACCTGCTGCGTGATCGCGGCATCGTCCTCAGCACCACGCCGGACGTGCTCAACGACTGTGTCGCCGACCTGGCCATGGGGCTGATGATCGACAGCGCTCGGTGCATGTCCGCGTCGGATCGCTTCGTGCGCAGTGGCGATTGGGGCAGCGGTGCGAGTTTCCCCTTGGGACGGCGTGTGAGCGGCAAACGTCTGGGTATCGTCGGCCTTGGTCGTATCGGCGAGGCGGTTGCCCAGCGCGCCGCAGGGTTCGCCATGCTGGTGCGTTACCACAATCGCCGTGCGGTCGAGGGCAGCCCTTACCCGCATGAGCCGGATCTGCTGGCGCTGGCGCGCTGGGCGGATTTCCTGGTGCTGACCTGCCCGGGCGGCAAGGCCACCCATCATCTGATCAACGCCGAGGTGCTTGAAGCACTTGGTCCGGATGGTTTTCTGATCAATGTGGCGCGCGGTTCGGTGGTCGATGAGGCGGCGTTGATCAAGGCACTGCAAACGAGTGTGATCGCCGGTGCCGGGCTGGACGTTTACGAGCATGAACCCCAGGTTCCAGCCGCGCTACGTGAGTTGGACAACGTGGTGCTGTTGCCGCACGTCGGCAGTGGCAGCGTCGAAACGCGCCAGCAGATGGCCGATCTTGTGCTGGACAACCTGCGCGCCTTCATCGCCACCGGCAAGCTGCTGACGCCGCTCTGATCGGTCTCGCCACCGAATACGCCGGGCGGCGCTGCCGCCTGGCCTATCGTTACATCGCCACAAGCGCTGTAATCGTTTTTACCTCACCTGCAGCATCCCCGGCGCACCACAAGTGCGCCGTTTTTTCTCCTCTCGCTGGCAAGCCCTGTAAACTGTGGCGTTTTCCGCAGGCAAGGGACAATCCACCGTGCAGTCGGTCATTTCCATCCAGCAACTGAACAAGATCTATGCGTCCGGCCATGCGGCGCTGCAAGGCATCGATCTGGAGATTCGCCAGGGCGAGATCTTCGCCTTGCTCGGCCCCAATGGCGCCGGCAAGACCACCCTGATCAGCATCATCTGCGGCATCGTCAATCCGGGCGAGGGCAAGGTGCTGGTCGGTGGCAAGGACATCGTCCGCGACTACCGCGCGGCCCGCTCGCAGATCGGCCTGGTGCCGCAAGAGCTGGTCAGCGACGTGTTCGAAACCGTCTGGGCGACGGTCAAGTTCAGCCGTGGTCTGTTCGGCAAGAAGCCCGACCCGGCCTACCTGGAGCAACTGCTCAAGGACCTGTCGCTGTGGGACAAACGTAACGCCAAGATCATGGAACTGTCCGGCGGTATGAAGCGCCGGGTGATGATCGCCAAGGCGCTGTCGCACGAGCCGCAGATTCTCTTCCTCGACGAGCCCACCGCCGGTGTCGATGTGGAGCTGCGCCGCGACATGTGGAACATGGTCAGGCGTCTGCGCGAGCGCGGCGTGACCATTATCCTCACCACCCACTACATCGAGGAGGCCGAGGAAATGGCCGACCGCATCGGGGTGATCAGCAAGGGGCGGATCATTCTGGTGGAAGACAAGCAGGTGCTGATGCACAAGCTGGGCAAGAAACAGCTGACCCTGCACCTGCAGCAGCCGCTGTCCTGCGTGCCGGCCGAGCTGGCGCGCTATGGCCTGGAGCTGACCGATCAGGGCCATGCCCTGGTGTTCACCTTCGATGCCCAGCACGAGAACACCGGCATCGCCGAACTGCTGCGTGACCTGGCCCAGCACGGCATCGACTTCAAGGATCTGCAGTCGAGCCAGAGTTCGCTGGAAGAAATCTTCGTCGGTCTGATCAAGGAGTCGCGCACATGAACCTGTACGCCATCAAGGCCATCTACCTGTTCGAGCTGGCGCGCACCTGGCGCACCCTGCTGCAGAGCATCGCCACGCCGGTGATCAGCACCTCGCTGTACTTCGTGGTGTTCGGCTCGGCCATCGGTTCGAGCATGACCCAGGTGCAGGGCGTCAGTTACGGCGCCTTCATCATCCCCGGGCTGATCATGCTGGCGCTGCTGACCGAGAGCATTTCCAACGCCTCGTTCGGCATCTACATGCCCAAGTATTCGGGGAGTATCTACGAGATTCTGTCGGCGCCGGTCTCGTACCTGGAAATTCTCATCGGCTATGTCGGCGCGGCGGCGACCAAGTCGGTGATCCTCGGCATCATCATCCTGCTCACCGCCAGGCTGTTCGTCGATTTCGAGATTCAGCATCCGCTGTGGATGGCGTCTTTCCTGGTGCTCACCGCGCTGACCTTCAGCCTGTTCGGCTTCATCATCGGCGTCTGGGCCGATGGCTGGGAGAAATTGCAGATCGTCCCGGCGCTGATCGTCACGCCGCTGACTTTCCTCGGCGGCGCCTTCTATTCGATCAGCATGCTGCCGCCGGCCTGGCAGACGGTGACCCTGTTCAACCCCGTGGTGTACCTGATCAGCGCCTTCCGTTGGAGCTTCTATGGCGTGTCGGACGTCAACGTTGGTGTCAGCCTGGCGATGATTCTCGGCTTTCTCGGTCTGTGCATCTTGCTGGTGGGCTGGATTTTCAAGACCGGCTACCGACTCAAGAGCTGAGGCTGTTTAGGGGGAAGCGCACACACATTGCGCAGTGTCGCTTTTCGTAGAAGCCCGCGAGCGGGCTCCTGCGGTATGGTTTTTCGCCATGCCTTGGCTGAAGCCGTATGAGAAGGGGCGCTTGATGCGCCCCTGTTTCATTTGACCCGTATCTCACACTCGAAGGTTTGCGCTGGCGGCACATTCTGCTCCCAGGGTTGCTGGTAGGTCAGCAGCAGCCGGCCTTCGCCAGGCTCGTGCGCCGTGAAGCGCCAGGTGGAGAGGCCGCCAGCACCGACCAGGCCGCTGTCTTCCGGGTTGCTGTAGACCTCCGGGCCAAGGCTTTGCAGTACGCTCTGCGCGCCATCGCGAACCTCCCAGCGAAAGCCGGTGGTGGGGTTGCTCGGCAGGCTGAGAATCAGTTGCTGCCCCTTGTTCAGCGTCAGCGGGCACTGCCGATCCTTCTTCAATTCCAGCGTGCCGGATTGATGAGCGCAGGCTGTAAGCAGGGCCAGGGCGGGCAGGGTGAGCAGGCGCAAGGTGGCGTGCATGACGAACTCCAGTCGACGAAACCTGGCGCCAGCATAGCCGCACCGGGGGGCGGCATGCGAGCTGTAGAGGCGCCTTGGTCAGTCGAACAGCACCTTGGCCACATCGCTGTAGCGTTTGGCGAAATGCACGGTCAGGCCTTCTTTGAGGTAGTCCGGCAATTCCTCATAGCTGCCGCGATTGGCCTCCGGCAGGATCAGCTCATGGATCTTCTGCCGGCGCGCCGCGATCACCTTCTCACGCACGCCGCCGATGGGCAGCACCTGGCCGGTGAGGGTCAACTCGCCGGTCATGGCCACGCCTTTCTTCGGTGCCTGATTGCGCGCCAGGGAGAGCAGGGCGCTGGCCATGGTGATGCCGGCGCTGGGGCCATCCTTGGGCGTGGCGCCTTCCGGTACATGCAGGTGGACGAAGGCCTGGTCGAAGAAGGTCGGGTCACCGCCGAACTGCTTGAGATGCGAGCTGACGTAGCTGTAGGCGATCTCCGCCGACTCTTTCATCACCTCGCCGAGCTGGCCGGTGAGCTTGAAGCCGCGGTTGAGCGTGTGGATACGCGTCGCTTCGATCGGCAAAGTGGCGCCGCCCATGCTGGTCCAGGCCAGCCCGGTGATCACCCCGATGCCGTCCAGTACCCGCTCGTTGCGGAATACCGGCATGCCGAGGGCTTCTTCCAGATCCTTGGCGCCGATGCGGATCTTCGCCTCGGGATCGTCCAGCAGTTTCACCACCGACTTGCGCACCAGCTTGCCCAGTTGCTTCTCCAGCTGGCGCACGCCAGCCTCGCGGGCATAGCCTTCGATCAGCGCGCGCAGCGCCGCATCGCTGATGGACAGGCGCGTTTTCGGTACGCCGGCTTTCTCCAACTGCTTGGGCCACAGGTGGCGCTTGGCGATGGCCAGCTTTTCCTCGGTGATGTAGCCGGACAGGCGAATCACTTCCATGCGGTCGAGCAGCGGCCCAGGAATCGAGTCGAGGGTGTTGGCGGTGCAGACGAACAGCACCTTGGACAGATCCAGGCGCAGGTCGAGGTAATGATCGAGAAACTCGACGTTCTGCTCCGGATCCAGCGTTTCCAGCAGCGCCGAGGCCGGGTCGCCCTGGTAGCTGCTGCCCATCTTGTCGATCTCGTCGAGCATGATCACCGGGTTCATCACCTCGGCTTCCTTCAGCGCCTGCACCAGCTTGCCGGGCATGGCGCCGATGTAGGTGCGGCGGTGGCCCTTGATCTCCGCCTCGTCACGCATGCCGCCCACCGAGAAACGGTAGAACGGCCGGCCGAGGGATTCGGCGATGGACTTGCCGATGCTGGTCTTGCCCACGCCGGGCGGGCCGACCAGCAGCACGATGGAGCCGGCGATCTCGCCCTTGAAGGCGCCGACGGCGAGGAACTCGGTGATGCGCTCCTTGATGTCGTCCATGCCGGCGTGGTGCTTGTCCAGCACCTTGCGCGCGCGGCCGAGGTCGAGCTTGTCCTCGCCATGGATGCCCCAGGGCAGGGCGGTGGCCCAGTCCAGGTAGTTGCGCGTAACGGCGTACTCCGGCGAGCCGGTCTCGAGGATCGACAGCTTGTTCAGTTCCTCGTCGATACGCTTCTGCGCTTGTGCGGGCAGGGTCTTGCCTTCCAGGCGGGCGAGGAACTCCTCACGGTCGGCGCTCTTGTCGTCCTTGCTGATGCCCAGCTCCTTCTGGATCAGCTTGAGCTGCTCCTTGAGGAAGAATTCGCGCTGACGCTCGCCGATCTGCTTGTTCACTTCGGCGGACAGCTCCTTCTGCAGGCGACCGACCTCGACCTCCTTGCGCAGCAGCGGCAGCACCTTCTCCATGCGCTTGAGTATGGGCACGGTATCCAGCACTTCCTGCAGCTCACGGCCTGGGGCGGTGGTCAGCGCGGCGGCGAAGTCGGTGAGCGGCGACGGATCATTGGGGCTGAAGCGGTTGAGGTAGTTCTTCAACTCCTCGCTGTACAGCGGGTTCAGCGGCAGCAGCTCCTTGATCGCGTTGATCAGTGCCATGCCGTAGGCCTTGACCTCGTCACGCGGGTCGTTGGGGGCCTGTGGGTATTCGACTTCGGCCAGATACGGGCCGCGGCGGCTGAGCCAGCCACGGATACGCACACGGGTCAGACCCTGGGCAACGAACTGCAGCTTGCCGCCCTCCTCGCTGACATGGTGCACACGCACCAGGGTGCCGTGCTCGGGCAGGCTGCTCAGGTCGAACTCGCCGTTCTCGTCCGGTGGCGTGTCGACGAAGAAAACCGCCATGCACTTGTGCTCGGTGTTGACGACGCGGGTGAGGGTACGTCCCCAGGGCTGCTGGTTGACGATCACCGGCAACACCTGTGCCGGGAAGAACGGGCGGTTGTGGATGGGGATGATGTAGAGCTTGTCCGGCAACTGCTGCGCGGGCAATACCAGGCCGGTGCTATCGGCCTGGACGTGAACTTCGACAGCTTCCGGGGTGTTGTCCTGATCGTTCATGGAGCACCTTTGCGTGTACGTTTAGCGCTTACATGGGGCGACCGCGGAGTTATTTCAACGGTTCACTCAAGAGTCAGGCGAATGCCCAGCAGGCGCTGTTCGATCAGCGGAGTGAGCAAGGCAAAGCATTCGCCTGGGGTGAGACGAATTCGCGGTGCTTCGATCAGGTCGCTTTGCAGGCGATCGATCAGGGCCAGCAGCGCTGGGTCCTGCTCCTGATCGAGCAGACGATTGCAGAGAAAGTGCAGTTGCATCTGCAGGCCGGGCGGGCAGCGCTCGTAATTGGCTGCACGGACCGTGAGACCGCGCAGCCTGGCGAGGTCTTCGAGTGAGCGGCAGGCTTTACCAAGGCCGCGAACGCCAGGGTGATGTTGGCGGTAGAGACGATCTTCAAGCTGTTCGATCACCTGTAACAGTGCTTCGATCAGCCGGCAATGCGCATCGAAATCGGCCGGTCTGCGGCGTAACTGCGGCCAGTGCTGCTGCAGCGGTGGCAGTTGCTGGCTGGCGCCGGGCCAGTCCAGCCAAAGCCCATCGAGTTGCTGCGCCAGTGCGTGACGTTGGACGATGCCATCGGCATCCTGCTGCGCGCCCAGGCCACGGTGTTTCTGTAGCGCCTGGAGCAGGTCGAGGCAGCGCTGCACGATCTCGGTGTCGGCCTGCTTGCTGGCGTTGCGCAGACGCTTTTGCGTGCGATGCGCCAGCCCATAGCCCAACGCCAGCAGCGGGACGAGGAGGGACAGGAGTATCAGCGTGGCTTCATTCATCGTGGCTCGCTTGTTGTGCTTGTCGCAGCTTGAAAGCAACTCTCCTGCCAGGCAGCAAGGCTGCGGAACATGGGCGGACAGGATAGTGTGCGGGCACGCTAATGGCACGCGCTGACACGTGATGGTGCGCTCTGGTGGTTTGGTTGCTATAGGTGCAACCTGTTCGCTGATGGGTGGTTGCGGCGTTTTCCCTTGAAAAGGAGTAAAGTGCAACCCTTGTTTCGTGCCGCCAGTCTTTAGCGATGCTGCAAGCCCGTGTGATTCGCCTGGATGAACAGGCCCATGAACATGCCCATGATCATCATCAGTTGGTGATGTCCCTGGTCGGCCGCGCCGAATTCGAGGTCGGTGGCCGCGGCGGGGAAGTCTGCCGGATGCGCGCCTGTCTGGTACCGGGCGATGCGCCTCATCAGTTCGCCGGCATGGGTGAGAACCGCATGCTGATCCTCGACCTGGACGAGCAGGATACCCCCAGCGAAGACCTCGAGTTACTCCATCGCCTGTTCGAAACGCCGCGCTATCCTGCCCTCGATGTCGATTTCCAGCACCTGCTGACCTATGCCGGCGCCGAACTGGAGCGCTATGGCAGCGACTCGATCCTCGCCCGCTCTCTCGGTGGCGTACTGCTGCGTGCTCTGCACCTGCGTCTGTTCGGTGAGCAGCGCAGACAGCCACAGGGCGCCCTGGATCTGCAGCGCCTGGATGACTACATCGACGCGCATCTGGCGCGACGCATCAGCGTTGCCGAGCTGGCGCAGGAAATGTGCCTCAGCCCCAGCCACTTCCACGCTCAGTTCAAGGATTGCGTCGGCCTCACACCGCACCAGTACCTGCTCAAGACCCGTCTTGACCGCGCTGCGCGTATGCTGCGCGAGAGCAACCTGCCGCTGGTGCGGATCGCCGAGGAGTGTGGTTTCTCCAGCCAGAGCGCCCTGACTACGGCAATGCGCCGCTACATGGGCCTGACCCCGAAGCGCCTGCGCGCCGCATAGCGTTAAGTAGGGTGGGGTTCAGCCCACCAGTCGCGTAGCCCGGATGCAATCCGGGGGCAAAAACTCCCGGATTGCATCCGGGCTACGGTGTTCAGGCGTAATTCTGCGGGCTGAGCTTGCGCTCGATCAGCTCGATCAGAATGTGCAGGGTTTTGATGTGCAGCTCCTGCACGCGGTCGGCGAAATCGCCGCCGGGGGCGCAGATGCACACGTCGGCCAGGCTTTCCAGCAGCGAGCCGGGCTTGCCGGTCAGGGCGATCACCTTCACACCCAGTGCCTTGGCAGCTTCGGCGGCCTTGACCACGTTGGGGCTCTTGCCGCTGGTGCTGATGGCGATCAGCACGTCACCTTCACGACCGTGCGACTCGATGTAGCGCGAGAAGATGAAGTCGTAGCCGAAGTCGTTGGCCACGCAGCTGATGTGGCTGGGGTCGCTGATCGACACGGCGGCGATGCCGGGGCGGTTCTTGCGGTAGCGCCCGGTCAGCTCCTCGGCGAAGTGCATGGCGTCGCACATCGAGCCGCCGTTGCCGCAGGAAAAGGCCTTGCCCTTGTGCTCGAAGCTCTCGACCAGCAGTTCGGCGGCCTTCTGGATATTGCCCAGGGTCTGTTCGTTGGCGAGGAAGGCCTCCAGCGCGCGCTGGGCTTCCTGCAGGCTATTGCGGATATGTTCGATCATCTCGGGCCTCAAGGCAGGTCGCTGCTGGAATAGAAGGCGGTCAACACTTTCACCAGGTGATCCAGATCGTGGCTGCCGGCCAGTTCACGGATCGAGTGCATGGCGAAGGTGGGCAGGCCGATGTCGACCGTACGCACGCCCAGCTGGCTGGCAGTGATCGGGCCGATGGTGGAGCCGCAGCCCATGTCGCTGCGCACCACGAAGCTCTGCACCGGCACTTCGTTCTCCAGGCACAGATGGCGGAAGAAGCCGGCGGTTTCGCTGTTGGTGGCGTAGCGCTGGTTGCTGTTGATCTTGATCACCGGGCCGGCGTTGAGCTTGGGCCCGTGGTTGCCGTCGTGCTTGTCGGCATAGTTGGGATGCACGCCGTGGGCGTTGTCGGCCGATACCAGCAGCGAGCGCTGGATGGTACGGACGAAATCGTCGCCACCTGGCAGTACGCGGCGCAGTACCTGCTCGAGGAAGGGGCCATCGGCGCCGCAGGCGGAGCAGGAGCCCACTTCTTCGTGGTCGGTGCAGACCAGTACGCAGGTTTCCTCGTCGTCCGAATCGATCAGCGCCTGCAGGCCCGCGTAGCAGGACAGCAGGTTGTCCAGGCGCGCGCTGGCGATGAAGTCCTGATTGAGGCCGACGATGGCCGCGCTCTGGGTGTCGTAGAAGCTCAGCTCGTAATCCAGTACCGCGTCCGGGTTGAAGTCGTGTTCCATGGCCAACTGTTCGGCGAGCAGGGCGCGGAAGTCGGCGGTTTCGCTGCTGGCCAGTTGGGCCAGGATCGGCGGTAGTTCGTTCTGCGGGTTGATTGCCCAGCCCTGATTGGCCTCGCGGTTGAGGTGGATGGCCAGGCTGGGAATCACGGCGATGGGCTGGTAGAAGTCGATCAACTGGCTTTCGACCTTGCCGTCGCGGCGATAGGTCACACGACCGGCCAGCGACAGGTCGCGGTCGAACCAGGGGGCGAGCAGGGCGCCGCCGTAGACTTCCACGCCGAGCTGGAAGAAGCCCTGGCGCTGCAGCTCCGGGCTCGGCTTGACGCGCAGACAGGGGCTGTCGGTATGCGCGCCGACCAGGCGAATGCCGCCGTCGACGGCCGGGCGTTTACCGAGTTTGAAGGCGATGATCGAGGAGTCGTTGCGGGTCACGTAATAGCGACCACCGGCTTCGGTCTGCCAGGGCGCGCGTTCGTCGAGGTGACGATAACCGGCGGCTTCCAGGCGCATGGCCAGGCTGGTGGTGGCATGGAAAGGGGTCGGCGAGGCGTTGAGAAAATCGAGCAGGCCTTGGATCAGTTCTTCGCGCATAGGGACTCCGGGCAACGATGGCGCGAGTGTAACCAATTTGCATCGCCCTGTGCCGGTCGCGCACTCGTTTGCGGCGATAGTTTCAGGCTATCTGCTGGCGCTTGCGGGGTCTTGGGCGCAGGTTGTGGCAGTCAGAAAGGTGGATGAAAAAGCGTCATCCACCCTACTGCGCGCGATCAAAATGGCGCCGGGCACTCGAAGCGCATGTGCTCACCCGTTTGCGGGTGAGTCAGGGCGAGCATGCTGGCGTGCAGGCACAGGCGCTCATGGGCAGCCAGCGCCTGTTCATGGGCGTAGAGGCGGTCGCCCAGCAGCGGGTGGCCGATGGATAGCATGTGCACGCGCAACTGGTGCGAGCGGCCGGTGATGGGCGTGAGTTCGACCCGGCACCAGTCACCGCAGCGCTCGACGATGCGCCAGTGGGTCAGGGCATGCTTGCCCAGTTCGTGGTCGACGACATGGCGTGGTTTGGTCGGCGGGTCGTAGCGCAGCGGCAGGTCGATGCTGCCGCTGTCGGCCTGTGGCTGGCCCCAGCACAGCGCGGTGTAGGCCTTCTCGGTCTCGCGGTCGTGGAACTGCCGCGACAGCTCGCGGTGGCTGTCGGCGTCGCGGGCCAGGACGATGATGCCGGAGGTTTCCCAGTCCAGCCGATGGACGATGCGCGCCTCGGGATAGCCATTTTCCTGCAGGCGGGTGACCAGGCAATCCTTGTTGTCATCGGCGCGGCCGGGCACCGACAGCAGCAGGGTGGGCTTGTTGATCACCAGCAGGGCGGCGTCCTGGTGGAGAATTTCGATCTGGCTTAGCGGCATGGGGCGTTCTGGTTGGATTGGGCGATAAAAGCGAATGGCGGCCGTAAGGCCGCCATTCGCATGATCCAGTTAAAAATCTATCTTGGGCGCTGCGAGCTAGAGCCATGCAATACCGATGGCGGCCCCGCAAAAACAGGCGAGGAACGGTCGGAGTCGCGGTCGACTGTACTTTTGTACATGAGCATTACTCGCTTCGCTCGCCCCTTCGGGGTCGCACTAAAGTGCGTTAGCCGCAAGCGGCTTTCCGAGCCTGTTTTTAACGCAGCAGGGCCGACGCGCAGCAAGTCCAAATAGATTTTTCAGCGATCCGGCAGGGTAATGTTCAGCTCCAGGATCGAGCAACTGCCCTGGTTCTCTAGGGCGACCTGCACCTGATCCGAATCGATGTTGACGTACTTGCGGATCACTTCCACCAGCTCCTGCTGCAGGGCAGGCAGGTAGTCCGGCTGGCTGCGCTGGCCGCGTTCGTGGGCAACGATGATCTGCAGGCGCTCTTTGGCGATGGATGCGGTGGTTTCCTTCTTGCGCGAACGCAAGAAGTCAAAAATATTCATTCTCGACCTCCAAACAGGCGCTGCAGGAAGCCCTGCTTCTTCACATCCAGGAAGCGGTGCGGCACGTCCTTGCCGAGCAGGCGATCGACTGCGTCGCTGTAGGCCTGGCCGGCATCGCTCTGGTCATCGAGGATGACCGGGATACCCTGGTTGGATGCCTTGAGCACGGCCTGGGATTCGGGGATCACGCCGAGCAGGCGGATGGCGAGGATTTCCTCGACGTCTTCGACGCCGAGCATTTCGCCCTTGGTGACGCGCTCGGGGTTGTAACGGGTCAGCAGCAGGTGTTCTTTGATCGGCTCTTCGCCTTTCTCGGCGCGGCGCGATTTGCTCGCCAACAGGCCGAGCATGCGGTCGGAGTCACGTACCGAGGATACTTCCGGGTTGGTCACGACAATGGCCTCGTCGGCGAAATACATCGCCAGGTGCGCGCCTTTCTCGATGCCGGCGGGCGAATCGCAGACCACGTATTCGAAATTCTGCGACAGCTCGTTGATGACCTTCTCGACGCCTTCCAGGGTCAGTGCGTCCTTGTCACGGGTCTGGCTGGCTGCCAGCACGTACAGGTTCTCGAGACGCTTGTCCTTGATCAGGGCCTGGGTCAGCGTGGCCTCGCCGTTGACGACGTTGACGAAGTCGTACACCACGCGGCGTTCGCAACCCATGATCAGATCGAGGTTACGCAGGCCGACGTCGAAGTCGACGATGACGGTCTTGTGCCCGCGCAGGGCGAGGCCGGTACCGATGGCAGCGCTGGTGGTGGTTTTACCGACGCCACCCTTGCCGGAAGTGACTACGAGGATCTTGGCCAAGGTGATTCACCCTAAAAATGAATAAAACGCGGGAATCCGTCAGCCAATCGAGGCTTCCAGATGCCTTTTTGTGTCCGTAAAAAAAGTGGCCGCAGTATCCGTTAAAGGCGGGTGATGTTCAACACGTCACCTGACAGGCTGACATGTACCGCATCGCCCCACAGCGGGTCACGGCGCAGGTCTTCGGCGACCTTGTAATGGCCGGCAATCGACAGCATTTCGGCGCCCATTTGCTGACAGAAAATCCGTGCCTGGGTATTGCCCTTGATGCCAGCCAGTGCGCGGCCACGCATGGGCGCGTAAACATGGATGTTGCCATCGGCGAGAAGTTCCGCCCCGGCACTGACCGCTGCCAGGACGATCAGATCGCCGCCCTGGGCGTAGACCTGCTGGCCTCCACGTACCGGGGTGGTGATGATGCGGCTGGGTTTGTGCTCGGGTTCGGCTGGTTTTTCTTCGACCTTCTTCGGCGCCGGATCGAGAGGGCGCTCGCGTGCGCCGGAGGGAGGCAGTACCGGCAGATCCATGGCTTCGGCAGCGGCGACATCACTTTCGCGCGAGGCGCGGATGGCCAGCGTGCGCAGACCATGGCGGCGGCAGACGGCCATCAGCTCGGCCAGATCCAGTTCGCCTTCGCCTTCCGGCAGCTTGTCCAGGGCCAGTACCAATGGCGTATTGCTGAAAAAAGCCGGTGCCTGGGCGACCTTTTCCGTCAGTTGCGCGTCGAGGCGTTCGAGGTCGTTGTGCGCCAGTTCCATCAGGGTGATGGCGAGCATGCTGCCCTTGAGCTGGAATACGGGGTCTTGGGCGAGGAGGTCGGCTTGGCTCATGGTGGTGCGATGGGCCTTCTGGCGAGTCGAAAGATGCCGGACTTATAACGGCATAGACCGCATGCCGCAAGCCGCGCACGTCAGTGAGGCCAGAGCCGGGGCCGCAGGTTGGGGGTGTTTGTCTGTCGCTGCGCTGTGGCGAATGACTCAGGTGGCATGGATGACGCCGAGCTGGCCGGGAAAACTGGGTTAGAATGCGTGGCTTTGCAAGTGATCGGAAACGCCTCATGGATCGCCCCCGCTTTCGCGCCTATTTTCTTCATCCGCGCTTCTGGCCGCTGTGGCTGGGCTTTGGGCTGCTGTGGCTGGTGGTGCAACTGCCTTATGGCCTGCAACTGAAACTGGGGCGGGCGCTGGGCTGGCTGATGTACCGCACGGCCAGCTCGCGCCGGCAGATCGCCGCACGCAACCTGGAGCTGTGTTTCCCTGACAAGAGCGCTGCCGAGCGCGAGCGTCTGCTCAGGGAAAACTTCGCCTCCACCGGCATCGCCTTCTTCGAGATGGCCATGAGCTGGTGGTGGCCCAAGGCGCGCCTGGCGCGGCTGGCGCACGTCGAAGGCCTCGAGCATCTGCAGCAGGCACAGGCCGAGGGGCAGGGCGTGATTCTCATGGCGGTGCATTTCACCACTCTGGAAATCGGCGCGGCGCTGCTTGGCCAATTGCACACCATCGATGGCATGTACCGCGAGCACGACAACCCGTTGTTCGACTTCATCCAGCGCCGTGGCCGCGAGCGTCATAACCTCGATGCCACGGCCATCGAGCGCGAGGATATTCGCGCGATGCTCAAGGTACTGCGTGCCGGTCGCGCCATCTGGTATGCGCCGGACCAGGACTACGGGCGCAAGCAGAGCATCTTCGTGCCCTTGTTCGGCATCCAGGCGGCGACGGTTACCGCCACCACCAAGTTCGCCCGCCTGGGCAAGGCGCGCGTGGTGCCCTTCACGCAACGGCGCCTGGAGGACGGCAGCGGCTATCGCTTGGTCATTCATCCGCCGCTGGAGCATTTCCCAGGTGAAAGTGAAGAGGCAGACTGCCTGCGCATCAATCAGTGGGTCGAGCAAGTAGTCAGTGCCTGCCCGGAGCAATACCTGTGGGCGCATCGGCGGTTCAAGACGCGCCCCGAGGGGGAACCGAAGCTGTACGGTAAGCGCAAGTAGCGCATCTATACTGCAACGAAAAACAGGATCGCCCGATGACCGTGATTGCCCGCCCCGATGCGCCCGTGACCGGGCTGATCCTCTCCGGCGGCGGGGCGCGGGCGGCCTATCAGGTCGGGGTGCTGGCAGCCATTGCCGATCTGCTGCCGGATGCCTCGCACAATCCCTTTCCGGTGATAGTCGGCACCTCGGCCGGGGCGATCAATGCCGTTGGCCTGGCCTGTGGCGCGTTGCAGTTCGGCGAAGCCGTGCGGCGCCTGACCTCGGTCTGGCAGGGCTTTCATACGCACATGGTGTATCGCAGCGACTGGCCGGGCGTGCTGCGCCAGGCGGCGCGTTTCGTCGGGCATAGTCTGCTCGGCCTGGGCCGCGATGTGCCGGTGGCGTTGCTCGACAGTTCGCCGTTGCGCGAGCTGCTGGAGCGCGAGCTGGATTTTTCCGGCATCGCGGCTGCCGTGCGTCATCGACAGTTGCGGGCCGTGGCGGTGACAGCCTTCGCCTATGAAAGCGGTCAGGCGATGACCTTCTATCAGGGCCGCGCGACCATCGACCCCTGGTTTCGCCACCGTCGTGTCGGGGTGCCGACGCGGCTGCGCATCGAACACTTGCTGGCCAGTGCGTCGATTCCGCTGATATTCCCGCCGGTGAAAATCAACCGCGAAAACTTCGGCGACGGCGCGGTGCGTCAGGCGGCGCCGATCAGCCCCGCCTTGCACCTGGGCGCCAGCCGCGTACTGGTGATTGGTGTGAGTGGCAACGCGCAGAGCAATGCCTCGGCCGCTGTGCCGTTCCCCCCGGCCAATCGCCCGCCGAGTCTGGCGCAAATTGGCGGGCACATGCTCAACAGTACCTTCATCGATAATCTGGAAACCGACATCGAACTGCTTGAACGACTCAACCAGATGAGTGCGCTGGTGCCGCCTGAGCGGCGACCGCGTGGCTTGGGCCTGAACCCGGTGGATGTGCTGGTGATCGCGCCGAGCCAGCCGCTGGATCAGATTGCCGCGCGTCATCAGCGCGAGCTGCCCAGGGCGCTGCGCCTGTTTCTGCGTGGTCCGGGTGCAACCAAAGCCGGTGGAGCGGGGGTGCTCAGCTACCTGCTGTTCGAGCCCGGTTACTGCAGCGAGTTGATCGAACTGGGTTATCAGGATGCGATGACACGTAAGGCCGACCTCTGCCGTTTTCTCGGGCTGGTCGATGTGGCGCAGCCTGCCTGAGTCGCGCAGCCCTGGAGGTCAGGTCGAGCGGCGCATCCTGCATAGCGTCCGGTTTCTGCGCCTCAGGCCAGCACACCATCGCGAAAGTCACGCAGAGCCTGCTCGATTTCCTCACGGCTGTTCATCACGAACGGCCCGTACTGGACGATGGGCTCGTTCAGTGGTGTGCCGGCGATCAGCAGCACCCGTGCGCCATGAGCGCTGGCCAGCTGCAGTGCGCCCGCGTCAGACAGGCGTACCAGGCGCCCGGCGCTGGTCGGTTGTGCGCCGGCCTCGGGTAATTCGAGCAAACCCTGGTAGACGTAGAGCATGACCCGCTGCCCGTCGGCCAGACGTGGTGCCACCTGGCTGCCGGCCGGCAGATGCAGGTCGAACAGTTGCGGCTCAGTATACGGACGCTGCACGGCGCCGGCCTGGCGGATTTCGCCATCGTCGAACTCGCCGGCGATCACCACCACCTCGACGCCGGATGCCGTGTTGATGCGCGGGATCTCGCTGGCCGGGATGTCGCGATAACCCGCCTGGCCCAGTTTGTCCTTGGCCGGCAGGTTGAGCCAGAGCTGGAAGCCGCGCATGGCGCCGGACTCCTGCTCGGGCATTTCGCTGTGGATGATGCCGCGCGCGGCGGTCATCCATTGCACGCCGCCACTGCCGAGCAGGCCGACGTTGCCCAGGTGATCCTCATGGCGCATGCGCCCTTCGAGCATGTAGGTGATGGTCTCGAAACCGCGATGCGGGTGCGGCGGGAAACCGGCGATGTAGTCGTCGGGGTTGTCGGTGGAAAACTCGTCGAGCATCAGGAAGGGATCGAAGCGCTCCAGGCCCGGTCCGCCGATCACGCGGTTGAGGCGCACCCCCGCTCCGTCCGAGGCGGGTTGGCCAGGCTGGATGCTGATGACGCGGCGTGGCGAAGTCATGGCGAGCTCCTTGGGAGGTAGGAATGGCGCCATGCTAGTCGCATCGAATCGATATTTGGGTGGAAAATTTGCCGGCCATGCATCGATTAATTCGATGCATGGCCCAGGCTTCAGTCGGCAATCTTCAGCTTGCGCGACTCGTGGTAGAAGTAACGAATCTTCTCGTACTCGAATGGCGAATTCAGTTGGCCATAGCGGAAGCCGGTATTGGCACGGGTGTCGATGATACGCAGCGCCGTGATGCCGGGATTGTCGGCGCTGGCATCGGCCACATCGAGGTAGTTGACCGCGCTCTCCAGGCTGTAATCCGCCACCAGGCCGCCGGTGTCGCGCAGGTTCGACGGGCCGAGCAGCGGTAGCATTAGGTAAGGGCCGGCCGGTACGCCGTAGTACCCCAGGGTCTGGCCGAAGTCCTCGCTCAAGCGTGGCAGGCCCATCTTGGTGGCCGGGTCCCACAGGCCACCGACTCCGATGATGGTATTGAAGAGCAGCCGTGCAGTGCTGTTCATCGCCCGTTGGCCCTTGAGTTGCAACAGGCTGTTGGCCAGCGTGGGAATTTCCCCCAGATTGTTGAAGAAGTTGTGCACGCCACTCTGTACCAGGCTCGGCGTGACGTAGCGGTAACCGTCGACCACGGGCAGGAAGACCCACTGATCGAAACGGTAGTTGAAGTGGTAGACGCGGCGGTTCCATGACTCCAGGGGGTCATAGACCTGCAGGGCGTCACTGGAGGCGCGCTCGAATTCCTGCTGGTCCAGCCCCGGGTTGAACTGCAGGTGCTGCAGCGGGTTGGTGAAACCGTCAGGGTCGACCTGGTTGGCGGCCAGGGCCTGCCCGCCGGCCAGCAGCAGGGCGATGGTCAGGGTGCTGTGCTTAACCACGGAAGAACTCCAGCATGGCGTCGGCATTGACGCGATAGTTGAGGTTGCCGCAGTGCCCGCCACGCGGGTAAAGGGTCAGGCGGTCGCCGAAGGTGCGGCGCAGGAAACCGATATCGCCCTGGCCGAGGATCAGGTCATCGGCGTTGTGCATCACGGCGATCTTGTCGCTGCCTTTGAGGTAGTCCTCGAGGGCATACAGGCTGGTCTTGTTGATCAACTGATTGAGGCTGCCGCCGTCATAGCGGGCGCGCCACATGGGTATCAGTTGCTCGGCGATATAGCAGTCGAAGTCACAGCGCAGGGCCATCTGGAAGAAGGGCGTGAGGCTGGTGCCCTCGGTGATGCGGTAGTCACGTGGGGTGATCAGGCCGCGGCGATTGAGCAGGTCCGAGGTGAAGACGATATCGGCAGAAGAAAAACGGAACGCGGTGCCGATGAGCATGGCCATCTGCTCGTCCGAGAGCCGCTCTTTTGACTGCTGGAAGTCATAGAGCATGGCCTCGTTGATATCCAGGTAGCCCTTGTCGTTGAAGTAACGGGTCAGCTTGCCCAGCACCAGATCATAGAAGTTGGTGCTGTTGTCGATGCCCTGCACCCTGGTCTGTACCAGCTTGTCCAGATTGGTGATGGAGGTGTAGAGATTGACCGGCGGATTGAGCAGCAGCACCCGCTTGAAGTCGAAGGCGCGACGGGTTTCATCGAGCTGGCTGACGAACGCGGCGTGCAGCGCGCCGAGGCTGTAGCCGGTGAGCATGAACTCACTGACATCGAGCTTCGGGTGCTGGGCGCGCACAGCCTGCATCACGCGGTACAGGTCGTCGGCATCTTCCGGGCTGTAACCGGGTGTGGCAGAGCGTGAGGCGGCAGCCATGAAGTCATAGCTGGTTGGTGACGACAGCTGCACCACATGGAAACCGGCGCCATAGAAGAGTTTCTTCAGGTATTCGTTGGTGCCGCTGGCGTAGTGTGCGCCGGTGCCGGCGATGATGAAGATCAGCGGCGCGCGGCCTTTCTGCTCGGCCAGGCGATAACGCAGCCGGGTCACTGGCCAGAGGTTCTCCAGCAACTCGAATTGTCGATCCGGGCGCAGGCGTACCGAGTAGTCGCGCTGCCGGATGTCTGCATCGGCCGGCAGCGCCGGGCGCAGCTCGGGCGGTGTGGTGGCGATGGTTGCCTCGAACGGGTTGGCCAATGGATAACCGTAGCTCTCGGCGTCCACATCGGCGGCCAGCGTCGAAGCACAGAAAACCAGGCCACTGAACAGGGCGGCAAGTCGGGCAAGGCTGAGCATGTACTGAGTCCCTTCGAATAAGAGATCGTCTGGATTGAACCGCCGGCGTATGACAGCAGCATGCGGGGCAAAGTGCCAGTCCATCCTGCCTTATCGCAGGGAAAGATGAGTCGCTGCAAGGCTGACTCACTGCCGGTGCAGGTTTCAGGCCTGGTGATGCAGCCAGGCATGCCTGGGGCGCTGGGCCGCAGGTTTGCGCTTACGTTCGAAGCGCTGCCAGATTTTCTCGTGGAAGTAGAAACCCACGGAATTGCACAGCGGTTCGATGGCGGCCACCAGGCCACTGGCGGCAACGCTGCCGGTCAGCGCGTAGGTGACGCCGAAGGCGATGCAGAAGTGCATGATGGTGAAGGTCAGGGTCTTGAGCATGATGCACCTACTTGAGAATCATTTCTTATGTAGGCAAGGCTAGTCGCACGCCCTCGAGTCGGGAAATGCGGCGTTTGCATGGTTGTAATAGTTCTGCTCAATGAGGTTTTGGCTTTGAGGCGATTTTTATCTATTTATCTTCGCCGCTCAAAGGAGGCGCAATGTTTTGGCGTATGGCTGCCGACGCGCTGGTGGTGATCCACCTGGGCTTCATCCTCTTCGTCATGCTCGGCGGCCTGTTGCTGCTGCGCTGGCCAAGCCTGATCTGGCTGCATGTGCCGGCGGTGGCCTGGGGTGTAATCGTCGAATGCCTGCACCTGGGCTGCCCGCTGACGCCCTGGGAAAACCAGTTGCGCCGTATGGCCGGGCAGGCCGGCTACGAGGGCGGCTTCATCGAGCATTATCTGATACCGCTGATCTATCCGGCCGGGCTCACCCCGGCTATTCAGCTGTGGCTGGGGGCCATCGTCGTACTGGTCAACGCTGCCGTATATGCCTGGCTGATCGGGCGCTGGCGCAGGAAAACGTGATCGTGATTTGCCCTGCCTATTCATAAATCTGATGAAGGCATGGTGGCTTTATCGCCTTCGCTACACTGGCAGCCATCGTAACCAATCAATGAAGGCAGGGCTGCTATGCAAAACCGCATGATGATCACGGGCGCCGGTTCCGGTCTGGGCCGCGAAATGGCCCTGCGCTGGGCGCGTGAGGGCTGGCGCCTGGCGCTGGCTGATGTCAACGAGGCCGGGCTGGCGCAAACCCTTAAGCTGGTGCGTGAGGCCGGTGGCGATGGCTTCACTCGCCGTTGCGACGTACGTGACTACAGCCAGCTGACCGCCCTGGCGCAAGCCTGCGAAGAGCAGTTCGGCGGTATCGATGTGATCGTCAACAACGCCGGTGTGGCCTCTGGTGGGTTCTTCAGCGAGCTGTCGCTGGAGGATTGGGACTGGCAGATCGCGATCAACCTGATGGGCGTGGTCAAGGGCTGCAAGGCATTTCTGCCGCTGCTGGAAAAGAGCAAGGGCAAGATCGTCAATATCGCTTCCATGGCCGCCCTGATGCAGGGGCCGGGCATGAGTAACTACAACGTGGCCAAGGCCGGCGTGGTGGCCCTGTCGGAAAGCCTGCTGGTGGAGCTGCGCCAGCTGGAGATCGGCGTGCATGTGGTCTGTCCGTCCTTCTTCCAGACCAACCTGCTGGATTCCTTCCGCGGCCCGACCCCGGCGATGAAGGCTCAGGTCGGCAAGCTGCTGGAGAGTTCGCCGATCAGCGCAGCGGATATCGCCGATTACATCCACGCTGAAGTGGCCAAGGGCAGTTTCATGATCCTGCCGCATGAAATGGGGCGCATGGCCTGGGCGCTGAAGCAGAAGAACCCGCAGGCGCTCTATGACGAGATGGCCAACATGGCCGAGAAGATGCGTGGCAAGGCCAAGTCCGCCAGCTGACCATGAGGTCAGTTATTTCCTTCTGTAGGCTTGCCTGGCGCGGCCTGCAGGGGTAGGGTTGCCGCCCCCGGCCTGCCTGCCGTCATGACCTCGGATAACTCGTGAAACCAGTCCCTCGGGCCCTGTTGCTGGTTGCCCTGGTGTTGGCGGCGATCAATTTGCGCCCTGGCATCACTTCCCTCGCGCCGCTGATCGAGCGCATCGCCATGGAGCTGTCGCTAAGCCGCAGCTTCATCAGCCTGACCACGGCCTTGCCGGTATTGTGCATGGGCCTGCTCGCGCCCCTGGCGCCGCGCCTGGCCATGCGCTGGGGGCTGGAGCGCACCATCGTGGTCTGTCTCGGAGTAATTGGCCTGGCGCTGTTGTCGCGTCTGGCCGCGCATCAGAGTGCGGTGCTGATCGGCAGTGCCATCGCGCTGGGTGCTGCCATCGCCGTGGCCGGCCCCTTGCTGTCAGGCTTTATCAAGCGCCATTTCGCCAGCCAGATGGGGCGTGTGGTCGGCTGGTATTCGCTGGGCATGGCCATTGGTGGTGCCGGTGGTGCAGTGCTGACTGCGCCGGCCACGGCGCTGTTCGGCGATGCCTGGCACCTGGGCCTGGCGGTGTGGGCCGTGCCGGCGTTGCTCGGGGTGATGCTCTGGCTGTGGTTGCCCAACCAGGCCGGCGCAGCCGAAGGCCAGGAGAGCGCTGGATTGCCCTGGCGTCAGCCGCGCGCCTGGCTGATCAGTTGTTTCTTCGCCATTCAGGCCGGACTGTTCTATGCCATCGCCACCTGGGCCGTGGCACGCTACCACGAAGCCGGGCTGAGCATGTTGCGCAGCAACTCGCTGCTCAGCCTGGCCATGCTCATGGGCTTGCCCAGTTCATTCCTGTTGCCCTGGCTGGCTCAGCGCTACAACGCCCGTTACCCGCTGTTGCTGGCGTGCGGGCTGGTCACCTGTGGCTGTCTGGCGATGGTGACCTTCATGCCGCGTTTCGTTCCCGAATTGTGGGCGGTGGTCATGGGCTTCTCGATGGGCGGCTCCTTCGCCCTGTCACTGGTGCTGCCGCTGTACGAAGCCGGTTCACCGCTGGCCGTCAGCCGCTGGACGGCGATGATGCTGTTCACCGGTTACAGCCTTGGCAGCCTGACACCGATTCTCACCGGGCTGGCCCGCGACCTGTCCGGCAGCTACCGTTTACCGTTCGCGGTACTCACCGCGCTGGCCCTGTTGATGACGCTGGTGGCGTGGTTGCTGGGGCGTAATCGCCGGCAGCGGCATTGAGCAATTGGCCGCAGTTCCTTTCCTGCCCAGGCGGGCTGTGTTAGAAGGCGTTCTGCTTTTTCAGGAGTGCCGGTGTGGAGTCCGAATCCATCGTCTATGGCTGCATCCGCGACTGGCCCTCGGATGACCCCGAGCTGCGTCGCCTGCGCCGTGAAACCAATCATGGCGTGCTGGCGGAATTGCCGGCTGGCGAGTTGTGGCCTTTTCTCGGGCGCGAGATGTTTTCCTTCTGCGAGACGCCGGGGGCGGGGTTGTACCAGACCCAGGTGATCCATTTCGGCGCCAGCTACGGCGCGATCGAGTACGAGTGGAACCTGTGGATCGACGCTTTCGAGGCGTTGCTCAAGCGGCTGTATTGGGCCAGTGCAGTGGTGCACCTGGATACCGAGCTGGGTGGTCTGCACACCTTCCGCTGGGAATCCGACAACGGCTTTCACAGCCCGCAGGAAGGTGCGTTACGTGTGCGCTGTGCGTGGGAGCGAGAGGGAATGTTGCGTAGCTGAGACAGAGTTTTCGGTACAGCTATAAATGGCAGATACCGGAGCTGTCGAGCGCGCTCCCGCGTGGCGGGAGCGCCGTCGGTTTGGGTTACTGCTGAGCCCACTTGAGGAAGGCGCTGCGGCTTTCCGGCGTGAGCAGGTTCCACATCTGCTGCAGGGTGGTCAGTGTGGCGTCGTTATGCGGCAGGGCAGCGGCCTGGGCCGGAGCTGGAGTCAGAGCGACCGCCTGTGGTGCGGTCGCTGCGGTGGCACCCAGCGGTGCGACGCTGGTGGCCTGCGCAGCGACTTCGCTGGAGCCCATCAGTACGCTAAATGCCGAAACGTTGCGATTACCTGCTTCGGCGTCCTTGCGTTCGCCGGTGCGTGTGTTCACGGCCCAGGCGGGGAAGTCATTCTCGAACTCTTTGGCTTCGGCCAGGCTCTTTGGGCGATTGAACTCCAGGCGCCAAAGTTCACCAGCCTTGCCTTCGATGTTGAAGATGGCGGTGCGGCCGCGTACTACCTCATGACTCATGCCACCGGCGATGTCGAAGCCGTTCTTGTAGAAGGCATGAATTTGATAGGCGCCCGGCTGCAGGAGCAGTTCCTTGTCATCCAGGCCGGATGAGGCATTTGCGGCGGAGTAAGGCTGGCCGTTGATGCTGCGGATTTCCAACTCGCCGGGAACTACTACGGTCAGTACCTGGTTTTGCGGCAGCGGCGCGCCGGCATACATCTGGATTTTGGGTTGCTGGGCACAGGCGGCCAACAGGCCAGCCATGGCGATTACGAACAAGCGGCGCATGAAAACTCCTAATTACGAACGCCCGCCGATGCTCGGTGGGCTGGGGTCGATGACATTCCGGAAACAAGAATAAGACTGCTAAGTGTCAGTTAAATGACAAACCGGGCGGCTCCTCTCGGAGCTGCCCGGTTTGTTTTTATTCCTGTCCGCGAAGGGATCAGAAGTCGTAGCGCATGCCTACGGAAAAACCAGAGGCTTCTTCACCTGCCGCGAAAGCTCTGTTATTTGCCGAACGAGCTTGCTCCCATGGTACCTGAGCGGAGTTGTCATCGTTGTCGATTACTGCATAGTTGGCATAGACACGCACGGCCTTGTCCAGCTTGTGCTCGACGCCCACTACCCACATATCGGCATCGGCATTATCTGCGTCAGAATCACGGGTCATCCACATTGCTTTCAATGCGGTCTTGTCAGAGATGCTGTATTCGCCGCCCAGACCATAAACGTCGGACGACCAACGATCACGATCAGCCTGAATCGGGGAGTCATGATCAACGGTCTGATAGAAGCCCACCAGCTTGAAGGAGTTGAACAGCTTGTAGGCGGCAGCAGCACGAATGCCGTCACGTTCGCCACGGCTGGCATCTTCTTCCACCTTCTCGTATGCCAGAGAGGCCTCCAGCGGACCGCCAGCATAGTTCAACGACATGCTGAGGGCATCGCTGTCCACATCCTCGAATGAAAACTGACCTTCATACATCGAATAGGCCAGTTTAGCGTTGAAACCACCGAGATTTGGCGTGGTGTACTGGATGGTGTTGTCATAGCGCTCATCGAAACGGCCATTGCCAAATCGAGTCAGGTTGCGCATGTCACCGACCTGATCACCGAACAGGTTAGCCGGACCGCGAGCGACCTTGAACGGGCTGTCGAAACGACCCACTTGTACCGAACCAAAGTTGCCGCTCAAGCCGACAAAGGTGTCGCGGGTGGCGAAGTCGGCACTGTTGCCATCGTTGCCACCAGTGGTGAAGTTGATCTGTTGTTCGATCTGGAAGAAGGCCTTCAGATTCGGATTGATCTCATGGTTGCCCTTGAAACCAAGGCGCGAGGCGTTGCTGGAGAGGTTGGTTTCAGAGTAGTCGGCGCCGTCATCAAGGTAGTCCACCGAAACATGTGCACGGCCATAGACGGTCACATCTGCCATTGCCACAGCGGGTACCGCCAGAGCAGCACCAACAGCAACCGCAATCAACTTCATCTTCATCGAAAAGCTCCTTCGTTTTATGAAACGCCGTCATTGCCTGCGGCATGACATCGTCTGTTTGGACGGAGGCAATTATGGAAATCCGATATGACAGAAGGCTTGCTGTCGTGTGACATTTTCGAGTCAGGGGAACTTTTTTAAAAACAGATGTTTAGGGCGGATTTGTGTGTCTTTTCAGTGCGTTTTTAACGCGGTCGGAGAAGTCCCACGGTCATGGTATAGAGGTACTGTTAAAGTTTCGAGAAAGTGCCAGGGTCACGTTCGCCTGGTTGAGGTTTCATCATCTTTTCTCTCGCCCCGAGCGGGTGCTCTGCTCTATTCATGTATGTTGATGATCTGTTTCGCTCAGCGAAAAACCATCCCTTTTCGGAGTGCCGTTGTGACCTTGTTCGTGGCCGACTCACTATCCAGCGTTCCCTCAGGCCAGTGGGATGCGTTGCTGGCCGACTCACAACCTTTTCTGCGTCATGCCTTTCTCAGTGCGCTGGAGGACAGCGGCAGCGTCGGTGGGCGCAGTGGCTGGCAGCCCTCACACCGGCTTTGGTGCGATGAGCACGACAAGGTGCAGGCGGCGCTGCCGGCGTATCTGAAACAGCATTCCTACGGCGAATACGTGTTCGATCACGGCTGGGCCGATGCCTGTCGCCGTGCCGGAATCGGCTATTACCCCAAGCTGTTGGGCGCCGTGCCGTTCTCGCCGGTAACCGGGACGCGCTTGCTGGGTGATGCCCATGCGGCCGGGGAATTGCTCGATGCGCTCACGGCCGGACTGGGTGCGGAAGAGTTGTCGAGCCTGCATATCAATTTCACCAGTCCGGCCTGTGATGCCGTGATGGTGCGGCGACCGGGGTGGCTGGAGCGCTTGGGTTGCCAGTTCCATTGGCACAATCGGGGTTACCGGGATTTCCAGGACTTTCTCGATGCGCTCAGCTCGCGCAAACGCAAGCAGATGCGCAAGGAACGAGAACAGGTCGCGGGGCAGGGCATCGATTTCGACTGGCGACGCGGCCATGAGTTGAGCGAGGCGGACTGGGATTTCGTCTACCACTGCTACGCCAACACTTATCATGTACGCGGTCAGGCACCCTATCTGATGAGGGATTTCTTCAGCCTACTGGCCGAGCGCATGCCGGAGATGATCCGCGTGGTGTTCGCGCGGCAGCAGGGGCGGCCGCTGGCGATGGCCTTCAGCCTGGTCGATGGCGAAACCTTCTTCGGTCGCTACTGGGGCTGCCTGGCCGAGTTCGACCGCCTGCATTTCGAAACCTGCTTCTATCAAGGAATGGAGCTAGCCATCGCCGAAGGTCTGCAACGCTTCGACGCCGGGGCCCAGGGGGAGCACAAACTGATACGCGGTTTCGAGCCGGTCATCACCCGTTCGTGGCATTATCTCTGTCACCCGGGGTTGTATGCTGCAGTCGCCGAGTTTCTCGAACAGGAGCGCTCTGGCGTGCGGGCTTACGCGGAACAGGCGCGCGGTTATCTGCCTTTTCGCCAGCCCAGTGGGGACTGATCGAGCGATCAGGTTATCGTGCTGGCGCCGAAACAGCTGTTTGCCGGAAGTTCCCCGTGTCGGAGATTTCTGCAAAAACTCCAGAGCTTTCAGCAAGAAGCCCGTTCACCTCTGCCACTAAATTCCGCCCTTCACTTTCGTTACGACCGTTTTGTCTGCGCCGATTGGTCAGACCAGCTTTGCTGGGCTAGACCGATAATAGACGTGGATGCAGCCGAAGTAGGGGTGGTAACGCGATTCGGTGGCCGCAGGCGTAAGCCAGGGAGGTCAGGGAAAGTGCTCATGCACTTGCCGATGCAGTGACGAAGTGGTGGAGATTTTCACTGCGCCGGTATCTGTCCCTGATCGTGCTCGCCAGGCATCGGCGTGACGAGGAACAGAGACCGGAGCCCCGTATCCGCTCAGGCGGATGCGCTTTGCCAAACCGGGCACGGTGCCCAAGAACAACAAACGAGAGGGGATCCCCCCAATGACAGCTAGTACTCCAATGCTCGTCACCTTCGTGGTGTACATCGCAGCCATGGTACTGATCGGCCTGATCGCCTATCTGCGTACCAAGAACCTTTCCGACTACATCCTCGGTGGCCGCAGCCTCGGTAGCTTCGTGACCGCGCTGTCTGCTGGTGCCTCCGATATGAGTGGCTGGCTGCTGATGGGCTTGCCGGGTGCGATCTTCGTTGCCGGTCTGTCGGAAAGCTGGATCGCCATCGGCTTGATTGCCGGCGCCTATCTCAACTGGTTGTTCGTCGCCGGCCGTTTGCGCGTGCAGACCGAGCATAACGGCAATGCCCTGACCCTGCCGGATTACTTCACCAACCGTTTCGAAGACAACAGCCGCATCCTGCGCATCTTTTCGGCGTTGGTGATCCTGGTGTTCTTCACCATCTACTGCGCCTCGGGTGTGGTGGCCGGCGCCCGCCTGTTCGAGAGTACCTTCGGCATGTCTTACGGCACCGCCCTGTGGGCCGGCGCTGCAGCGACCATCGCCTACACCTTCATCGGTGGTTTCCTGGCGGTTAGCTGGACCGACACCGTGCAGGCCACGCTGATGATCTTTGCGCTGATCCTCACCCCGGTGGTGGTGATGATCGCTACCGGGGGCTTCGACCCGGCCATGGTCGCCATCGAGGCGGTCGACGCGACCAACTTCGACATGCTCAAGGGCGCGACCTTCGTTGGCGTGATTTCCCTGCTGGCATGGGGCCTGGGCTACTTTGGCCAGCCGCACATCCTGGCGCGCTTCATGGCGGCCGACTCGGTCAAATCGATCCCGGCTGCCCGCCGCATTTCCATGACCTGGATGATCCTGACCCTGGCGGGCGCCGTTGCTGTCGGTTTCTTCGGTATCGCCTACTTCGCGGCGCATCCTGAAGTTGCCGGCCCGGTCGCCGAGAACCCGGAGCGCGTGTTCATCGAGTTGGCCAAGCTGCTGTTCAACCCGTGGATCGCCGGCATCCTGCTGTCCGCCATCCTGGCCGCGGTGATGAGCACCCTGAGCTGCCAGTTGCTGGTATGCTCCAGTGCCCTGACCGAGGACTTCTACAAGGCCTTCCTGCGCAAGGGCGCCTCGCAAACCGAACTGGTCTGGGTCGGCCGTGCCATGGTGCTGCTGGTGGCGCTGATTGCCATCGCCCTGGCTGCCAACCCGGAAAACCGTGTACTGGGCCTGGTGTCCTACGCCTGGGCCGGTTTCGGCGCTGCGTTCGGTCCGGTGGTTATCCTGTCGCTGGTGTGGAAGGGTATGACCCGTAACGGCGCCCTGGCTGGCATGCTGGTCGGCGCGGCCACCGTGATCGTGTGGAAGAACTGGATCGGTCTGGGGCTGTACGAAATCATCCCGGGCTTCATCCTCGCCACCCTGGCCATCGTCATCTTCAGCCGCATCGGTAAGGCGCCGAGCCAGTCGATGCTGAACCGCTTCGACCAGGCCGAGAGCGAGTACAAGTCGGTCTGATCCAGCTGGCTTGAACACAAGGCGATGACTGCCCGGCAGTCATCGCCTTTGTCGTTTATGGCACTAAGATAGGCGCACCTTTTTTGACGGACGCTCTCATGACCAGCAATGACCCGCTCCACGGCCTGACCTTACAAGCGATACTCACCGCTCTGGTGGAGCGCATCGGTTGGGAGGGGCTGGCCCGCCAGGTCGACGTGCGCTGTTTCAAACATGAGCCGAGCATCAAGTCGAGCCTGACCTTTCTGCGCAAGACGCCCTGGGCACGGGCCAAGATCGAGCAGCTCTACCTGCAGCAGTTCAGGCCCTGAGGGCGTTCAGCTTCATCAGTTGAGTTCGAGCCCCAGCGTCTGCAAGGCCTGCCGGTAGCTGTTAGCGCCCATGCGCAGGCTGTTGTTGTGGTTGGCGCCGTCGATCAGCAGCAATTGCTTGGGCTCACGGGCCGCATCGAACAGCGCCTCGCTGAAACGGGCGGGCACGTAGCGGTCATCACGCCCGTGGGCGATCAGCACGGGGACGCCGACCGCGCCGATCTTGCTCAGTGAGTCGAACTCCTGCGACAGCAGCCAGCGCACCGGTAGCGAGGTATTGCTCACTGCGGTGGCCACATCGCCCAGGTTGGTGAAGCTGGACTCGACGATCAGCCCCGCCGCTTGCGGCGACTGCTTGTCATCGGCCAGTTCATGGGCCAGGTTGACGGCCACTGCGCCGCCGAGGGAGTGGCCGTAGATGAACCGCTTGCTCGCATCTGGCTGCAGGCGCGCCAGGTGCTCCCAGGCGATCAGTGCATCCTGATAGACGCTGCGCTCGGAGGGTAGCGGGCCACGGCTCTGGCCGAAGCCCCGGTAGTCCACCGCCAGCACTGAGAAGCCCATGGCGTGCAACTGCTCGATGCGAAACAACTGGCCGGTCAGGTTCCAGCGCGAACCATGCAGGTAGAGCAGCGCCGGGGCATCCTTGCGCGGCGCGGGCCACCACCAGGCGTGCAGGCTTTCATCGGCTGCGAGCGCTGGCGATTGCAGCTGCACGTCCTCGACGCCAGCGGGCAGGCCGCTGAACCAGCGCGCGGTGCCTGGCTCGATACGAAACACCAGTTCGCGCTCGGTCTGCTCCAGCTTGGCGCAGCCGATCGGTAGCAATACCAGTAGGCAGCCCAGAAACATCAGGCTCAGGCGACGGCGGCGCAGCAGAGCTAACCAAGGTGAGGGCATCGGCATACTCATGAACGGCAATGGATAATGCAGCCATGGACTGCACATCCGATGCCCGGTTTCACCACACGCAGGTGGCTGTGGTTACCAGGTATTACCGCCGGCTTATCTGCGCTGCGCTCATCGGCGTATCACACAGGGTGGAACTGCCCGGTTCGAGGTAGGGCGCAAGGATCGGCGCCATGCCCTTGAGCACCTGCACCGGCAACGCCGAGGTGAAGGTAAAGCGCTCGGCCTCGCGTCCGGGGACGAAGGCGGTGAGGGTGCCGTAGTGCCGCGGGCCGAGGAAGAACACGAAGGTGGCCGTGCGGTTCATGGCGCGCGAGCTGATCACCCGTCCTCCCGGGCCTACGCTTTCGATGCGGTTGTCACCGGTTCCGGTTTTGCCGCCAAGCGTCAGGCTTTGGCCGTCCTGCAGTTGAAAGGTGCCTTGCAGGCGCCGGGCGGTGCCACCCTCGACGACCTGAGAAAGGGCATTGCGCAGCGCCGCCGCGACCTCGGACTGCATCACCCGCTTGCCGCCATGAATATCGCGCTCGACCCGTGTTTCGTAAGGCGTGCCAGCGGCGAAATGCAGTTCGTCGATGCGCAGCACCGGCTGGCGAATCCCGTCGTTTTGGATGATGCCCATCAGTTCGGCCAGTGCTGCCGGCCGGTCACCGGAGCTGCCCAGGGCGGTAGCCAGTGATGGCACCAGATGCTGGAAGGGGTAGCCGAGGTTCTTCCAGCGCCGGTGGATATCGGAGAAGGCTTCTACCTCCAGCATGATACGGATGCGGCTATCACGAGCACTCTTGTGCCGGGTGCGCAGCAGCCAGCCGTAGACCTCCTGGCGCTCGTCGATGCTGGCTGCCACGGCGTCGCTGAAACTCGCCTGCGGGTTGTCGATCAGGTAACCCAGTAGCCATAGCTCCAGCGGATGCACACGGGCGATATAGCCCTGATCCGGCAGACTGTAGGCACCAGGGCCGTACTCCTTGTACAGGCGGGCGATACGTTGGTCGGTGAGCTTTTCCTGCGGCAGTTGCGTCCGCAGAAAGGCGGCGAAGGTGGCTTCATCGGCCTGCGGCAGCAGGTAACGATGTACCGTGCTCAGGCCGTGTACTTCACCATGGCCGGGGGCTGCCGACAGCGGTACGCTGTTGAGGTAATCGCGGACGATGCGCTGACGTGCCTCGAGCGTCTGTGGTCCGTGCTGATAGGCGCGCACGCTGGCGGAAAACATCTGCTGCAGCTTCTCTCCGGCAGACAGCGTCAAGCCATCGGGAGAGTGACGGTACTTCTCTAACTGCGTGGCGAGGGTACTGCCACCAGCGGACTGGTCCTGCACGTCGAGCATCTTGCCAAGTTGCGACAGTGCGGCCATGGCGAAGCGTGGCCAGTCTACCGCCGGGTTGGCCAGCGGTTGCGACGCGTCGAGCAGGTGTCGGTTCTCGATGAACAGCAGGCTATCGACCACCAGCGGCGCGATACTGGCGAAGTCGGCGTAGCCCTGCTGCGGGTAACGAAATTCGTAGAAGGGCGTACCCCGGCAGTCGCTGATGCTCAGGCCGCTCTGGCTTTTCTCGGTAAAGGGCGGGAACAGCCCTCGACGGCTGTAGGCCAGCAGGGCGTCGGAGAAGCGCGCCTGTTCGGTGATCTGATAATCGCGTTGGTGCAGGCGTTCCAGCATCAGCGGCAGATGGGCATAACCCTGGCGTTTGTCGAAGGGGCCGTCGCTTGGGTACAGGATCCGTTCGCTGGGGCCAGGCTCGACCTGGTAGGTAAGGCTTGCGGCATAACGGCTCAGCTCGCGTGACTGCAGATGGGCGCTGCGTGATTCGAATACCAGCAGGGCAGTAGTGGCCAGTACCAGAACCACCAGCACAAGGTAGAACGTCAGGCGCCAGTAACGCCCTGTTTTCGCAACCAGGTCATGCTGCCGTGGTTTGCCTTGCCATGCTGCACCCATAGATCACCGGCGTGGCCTGTCAGCATTGTTGCGAGGCGCCTGGCCGGCTGCTGACCTCAGCTCGCCAGGGCTGCGTCCTTTATTCTGTCCTGATGACAGCTTAGACGCTGGCGGGCTGCCTGGCCGGCGGTTTTATCGATTGCCCGAGTGGTACGCCGCAGCGGGCAGGCCTGCTAGACTCGCCAGAGCGCATCGATGCAGGGCTGCACCATGCAACGCGATCACCGGGAACAACTTCAGCAAAGCTGGCAGGCCAATGCCGATGCCTGGGCGGCTGCGGTGCGTGAGCAACGCATCGAGAGCCGGCGGCTGGTTACCGATGCCGCCATCATTCAGGCCGTGCTGGCATTACAACCCAGGCGTGTGCTGGATATCGGCTGTGGTGAGGGCTGGTTGTGCCGTGGTCTGGCTGAGCATGGCATCGAAGCGGTCGGGGTCGATGCCTCTGCACCGCTGATCGACGCGGCGCGCGCGGCGTGCGATGGGCGCAGTCAGTATCGCGTCTGTGGCTATGCCGAGCTGGACGCGCATGCCGATCAGCTCGGGCGTTTCGAGGTACTGGTGTGCAATTTCGCCCTGCTCGAAGAACCACTGCAGCCTGTTCTGCGCAGCCTGCACGGCCTGCTTGCCCCAGGCGGCAGTCTGCTGATTCAGACCCTGCATCCGTGGCGTGCCAGCCATGGTGAGCCTTATCAGGATGGCTGGAGGGTCGAGGATTTTGCCGGTTTTGGCGAAGGTTTCCAGGCGCCCATGCCCTGGTTCTTTCGGACGCTGCAATCCTGGCTGGCGCTGATGGGCGAAACCGGCTGGCGCCTGGAGTGGCTGCAGGAGCCGCTTCACCCTGAAAGTGTTCAGCCCGTTTCCCTATTGTTATTGCTCAAGCCACTGTGAGCTGAAGGCCGGCAGGCGACCTGTTGATCATCAGTTGGCTGCCGGATCCGCCGCCAGGCGCCCGGCGTCCTGAAGCAAGGCCTTGAGGAACGCTTCCTGCAGTTCGGGGTCATTGCGTGTCAGCTCGATCAGGCTCTGCTCCAGTTCACTGGCCTCTTCTTCAAGGCCCAGGTCGGACAGCCGTTTGACTCGATGCACCCACTGTTCGACGTCGTCACCTTCGAGATCATCGAAGATCAGGTCATGCGCTTCACGCAGTTTGCCGCGCAGGGTATGACTGACCATGAGCGTTGCTTCTGCGCGTGCGATGTCATCGCCAAGCTGGTCTTCAACGCTCAGTTGCAGCATGTTCAGACGGCCGATGTCCTGTTCGGTGAAGGGGCTGTCCAGCAGGTTGAGGCGCAGCACGCCGCTGTTGTCGGTGAGTAGCTCGAACTGCTGGTCACCCGCCTTGACCTGCACCGGGCGCTCGCTCCAGGGCAGGTTGGTGTATTCCATGCGCCTGTCGCGCTGCACCTCGTTGACGCTCGCCAGGTTCTGCTCAGCGCGCCCATTGGACTCGGCGTTCATGAACGGGTTGAGCCCGGCCATGCCGTAACTGATCCAGTCGCGGGTCGCGGTTTCCGGCAGGCTGCCGAGCAATACGACATTGAGGATGTTGGCGCCCACACCGGCTACCACGGCTACTGCGCCCATTGGCACTTCGTAGAGTTCGCGCCAGGGTTGGTAGGGGGTGTAACGGTCGTAGCGACGGGTCACCTCGAAGGCCGTGACCTCGTAGCTCTTCTGGTCATGCACACGCACGCGGCGCTGCGGCAGCTCAAGCACTCTGGGTTCGCCGGCATCAATCTGCAACTGGTGATCCAGCAGTTTGCGTTCGATACGCTCCTCATGCTCGCTGCGTTGCGGCAACTGATTGGCGCAACCGCTGAGGAAGAGGGCGCCGCACAGGGCGGCACCGATGAGGCGAAGGTTGTTGCTCGTGTGCATGATGTCTCGGTAGGGCGTGATCAGCGGCGGATACGGGCTTGCAGGAAAGGCAGGATCTCGGCCAGCGGCACGGCTTGCGGGTCGGTTTCGGCGCGGCTCTTGTACTCGAGGTTGCCCTCGGCCAGGCCACGGTCGCTGACCACGACGCGGTGCGGAATGCCGATTAGCTCCATATCGGCGAACTTGATGCCGGGGCTGGTTTTCTTGTCGCGGTCATCCAGCAGCACTTCATAGCCGGCGGCAGTCAGCTCGGCATACAGCTTGTCGGTGGCTTCGCGCACCTGCTCGGTTTCGTAGCGCAGCGGCACCAGGGCGATGTGGAACGGCGCCAGGGCATCGTTCCAGCGAATGCCGCGCTCGTCGAAGTTCTGCTCGATGGCGGCCGCCACCACGCGCGATACGCCAATGCCGTAGCAGCCCATGGTCAGGGTGACCGGCTTGCCGTTCTCGCCGAGCACCTGGCAGTTCATCGCCTCGCTGTACTTGGTGCCGAGCTGGAAGATGTGGCCGACTTCGATGCCGCGCTTGATTTCCAGGGTGCCCTGGCCATCCGGGCTGGGGTCGCCGGCAACGACGTTGCGCAGGTCGGCAACCTCCGGCAGCGGCAGGTCGCGTTCCCAGTTGACGCCGAAGTAGTGCTTGTCTTCGATGTTGGCACCGGCGGCGAAATCGCTCATCAGCGCTACGCTGCGGTCGATGATGCAGGGGATCGGCAGGTTGACCGGGCCCAGCGAGCCGGGGCCGGCGCCGATGGCTGCGCGAATCTCGGCTTCGCTGGCCATCTGTAGCGGGCTGGCCACCTGCTCCAGGTTGGCGGCCTTGATCTCGTTGAGTTCGTGGTCGCCACGCACGATCAGGGCGATCAGCTTGCCTTCCTCGGCGGCGTGCACCACCAGGGTCTTGATGGTCTTCTCGATGGCCAGGCCAAAACCTTGCACCAGCGCGTCGATGGTCTTGGTATCGGGGGTATCGACCAGGCGCATCGCTTCGGTCGCAGCACCGCGCGTTTTCTCGCGTGGAATGGCTTCGGCCTTCTCGATGTTGGCGGCGTAGTCGGAGACATTGCTGAAAGCGATATCGTCTTCACCCGAGTCGGCCAGCACATGGAATTCGTGCGAGCCGGTGCCGCCGATGGAGCCGGTATCGGCCTGCACCGGACGGAAGTTCAGGCCCAGGCGGCTGAACACGTTGCAGTACGCCTGATGCATGCGGTCATAGGTTTCCTGCAGCGACGCCTGGTCGGCATGGAAGGAATAGGCGTCCTTCATGATGAACTCACGGCCGCGCATCAGGCCGAAGCGCGGACGGATCTCGTCACGGAACTTGGTCTGGATCTGATACAGGTTGATCGGCAACTGCTTGTAGCTGTTCAGCTCGTTGCGGGCCAGATCGGTGATCACTTCTTCGTGGGTCGGGCCAACGCAGAATTCACGATCATGGCGATCCTTGACCCGCAGCAACTCGGGGCCGTACTGCACCCAGCGCCCGGACTCCTGCCACAGCTCGGCCGGCTGAATGGCGGGCATCAGCACCTCCAGGGCGCCGGCGGCGTTCATCTCCTCGCGCACCACGTTCTCGACCTTGCGCAGTACGCGCAGGCCCATCGGCAGCCAGGTGTACAGGCCGGAGGCCAGCTTGCGGATCATGCCGGCACGCAGCATCAGCTGGTGGCTGATCACCACGGCATCGGAAGGGGTTTCTTTCAGGGTCGAGAGCAGGAACTGACTGGTACGCATAATTGGCTGTTCTGTCTGTTGCAAGAGGATTTCAATGGCCGGCATTGTACGGTGCCTATATAGCGGCGTACAGGATGCGGTAAAACGCAGGAGAGTGGGATGGCAGGTTTAAGTGCAGAGCAGGTGCAGGGGCTGATCCGGGCGGGGCTGCCCATGGCCGAGGATATCAACCTGTGTATTGATCGCCTGGATAGCGAGGGCGTGCTGGCGCGGGTGCCTTTTCATAACAAGCTGATTCGCCCCGGTGGCACCCTGTCCGGGCCAACCATCATGGCTTTGGCCGACGCGGCCATGTATGCCGTGGTGCTGGGCCGGTTGGGGCGGGTGGAGATGGCCGTTACCTCGAATTTGAACATTAACTTTCTGGTTAAACCCAGGCCGGTGGATCTGCTGGCCGAAGCGCGTATTCTGCGCTTGAGTCGCCGTCAGGCCGTGTGCGAGGTGTCTTTGTACTCTGCGGGCAACGAGGAAGAACTGGTGGCCCATGTAACAGGGACCTATGCCTTACCGTTGTGAGTCTAAGGGTGTGGGCTAATGCCTATAAACAGCAGGCAAGAAAAAGCCCGACCTAAGTCGGGCTTTTTCTTGTAGCGACTAAACGGACTGGATTACAGAACGCTCAGCGGGTACTCGATGATCAGACGAACATCGTTGTTGTCAGAGCCGTAGCTGCCATTCTGATCGCTGTCTGCGCGATAGATAGCGCTACGAACGCGGAAGGACAGATCCTTCGCGGCACCTTCTTGAACAACGTACTTCGCTTCAACGTTGAACTCATGCTCTTTGGCATTTTTGGCGGTGATTACACCGGTTTTGCTGTCACGAACGGTGATGTTGGTACCGGTGATGTAGCGGGTCATGAAGCTCAGACCGGGTACGCCAAAAGTGGCCATATCGATGTCGTAACGAGCCTGCCAGGAGTTCTCGTCTTCACGATCGAAGTCGGAGTACTGGACAGAGTTGGCCAGCCAAATGGTACCGGATGCATCGACACCACCATTAAAGCCATAGACGTAGCCAGTGTTACCAGTAGAACGTTGATGAGCGATGGTTACAGTGTGAGCACCAAATGAATAGGCGGTAGCCAGGCTCCAGATGGTGTTGTCAACTTCACCGCTAAGCTTCTTGCCGGTGTCGGAAGTGCGGTAAGCATTGAAGTCAAAGTTCAGGGCTTGCTCTTCTGCCAGAGGCAAGTTGTAGTTAAGATTTACGTAGTATTTCTTATAGTGGTCTTCAACGTCAGATGCGTGTATGGCGCCACTGAAATTGTCAGTGAAGCTGTAGTTGGCGCCAAGCAGATTAATTGAGGTTAGCCCGTAGGTGTCACGATCAGTACTGCGCTGACTGCTGATGGCGGTGAAGCGACCTGCGGTCAATTCAAGGCCTTCAATTTCGTTGCTGGTGATCATCGTGCCTGTAGCGACTTCAGGCAGAATACGGCTGTCATCGGTCGAAAGAACCGGGCTTTCTACGATCATGTTGCCGTGCTTCAGAACAGTATCAGAAACGCGGAATTTGATTGCGCCACCAACCTCTGACTGGGTGTCTTCTGCTTGGCCGAGACCATTGCGATCAAACTGGCCAATGCCGGCGCGGCCCTTGCCGGTATCCAGCTTGATGCTGCTCAGGGAGTGTGCATCGAAGCCAACACCTACGGTGCCTTCAGTGAAGCCGGACTCGAACAGCAGTCGGATGCCGAGGCCGAACTCTTCGCTGTAGCCGTTGCGCTTAGCAGAGGCGCCATCAGTAGTAGTGTCGGCACCGTTTTTGTAGTCACGATTGTGATACAGGGCACGGTTAAAGATGTTGAAGCTGCTGTCTTCGATAAAGCCGTTCGACTCGGACTGGCTAGAAGCCACGGCCATTTGGCTGGTGCCCGCGGCGACTGCCAGGGCGATTACGCTCCACTTCATCACTTGCATCGTGATTGCTCCTTTGGTTTGGAAGAGTTGCGCTGCCCACTGTTTTTTATATGGGCGGCTCTTTCTTTTTGTGTCGGCGCTAACTTATAGCACGCAGCCAAGGTTGGCGATAGTTGCAGTCTATTCAGTGCGACTTCTGCGGCTCCGTGTCGCATGGAGTTGAGTGAATGTCGCAAATGTGTAGCTCTGCAGCGCGTGCTACGGCTGGCCGACGCTTTCGCGGTTCTGCGGTGCCGGGTACCGCTGTTATTCAACGACTGCACGGCTTGCCGGGCATTGTGTTGGACATTAGCAAGAGTCGTGCTCAAAACCGGATGTGCTCTGTAAAACCTTGTTTTTACGCTGTGTGGGGCCTTATATCAGGTCAGCGGACTCAAGGGTGGCGCGGGTTTGTCGCGACTGGGTGTGCTGTCGGCAGTTCGCAGTCAGGGGCCTGTTTGGGCCTGGCCAGGGCCTGCATGGGGTAACGCCTGGGGGCATGCATTATGAGTAGAAGCATCATGTTGCACGGCTGCGGTGCGTCTCAGTATCGAGTGCCTTGCGCTGGTGCAGGGGCTGCGGATGAATTGTCCGATGGGCCCGCGTATGCTGCGCGCCATCGCGTGGCTCAGGCGCTACGCTTGAGTGATCTGTTCAAAGGAGAAGAATCGCCATGTTCGCTCTGGATTCACGTCTTCAGCAGGATTGCCTGCTGGTCGGGGACTTTGCATTGAGTCGTCTGCTGTTGATGAACGATGCCCACTACCCCTGGTTCATCCTCGTTCCGCGTCGTGAGGAAGTGAGCGAGCTGTTCCAGCTCGATGCGGCCGATCAGCGTCAGCTGTGGCAGGAAACCACGCTGCTGGCCGAAACCCTCAAGGATACTTTTGCCGCCGACAAGATGAATGTCGCCACGCTTGGCAATGTGGTGAGTCAGCTGCATATGCATGTGATCGTGCGTCGGCGCGATGACATTGCCTGGCCCGCGCCGGTCTGGGGGCGGCATCCGGCGCAGCCTTACGAGGCGAGTCAGGTCGAGCAGATCATCGCCAGGTTGCGGCTGGTGCTGACCAGGGATTTTCAGTTTGCCGGAGAGCCTGCATGAGCCTTGAGTCGCGGATCATGGAGCTGGAAAGCCGCCTGGCTTTTCAGGATGACACCATTCAGGCATTGAGTGATGAGCTGGTCGAGCAGGGCAAGCGTATCGAGCGCATGCAGTTGCAGCTAAAGGTTCTGGCGCGTCGCCAGGAGGAATTGAGTGGGCAGGCGGGGATTGCCGAAGACCAAGCGCCGCCTCCGCACTATTGATGTGAAAAAGCCCGGTTTCCCGGGCTTTGCTTTGGGTGCTGCTCAGCGCCGCGCAGGGGGCGCTGCGATCACGTCTTCGGCCTGCAGGCCCTTGTCACGCTGCATGACCGAGAACTCCACACGTTGGCCTTCGACCAGTACGCGGTGGCCTTCGCCGCGAATGGCGCGAAAGTGCACGAAGATATCCTCGCCCGAGTCGCGGGAAATGAAGCCAAAGCCCTTGGATGTATTGAACCACTTGACCGTGCCAGTCTCGCGATCGTCATCGCCGAAGCTGCTGCTGACGCTGGTAGGCTGCGAGGGTGCGCGTTGTTCTGGGCTGCGAGGGGCGGGCTTCAGGTGTGCGGCAAGGTTCAGCGCCACGGCGACGAGCAGGGTCAGCAGTGGCAGCCAGATGGCTGGTTGACCGCCAATGTTGGGCAGTGGGGCAAGCAGGATCAGACTTTGTATCACCGTGGCCAGTATCAGCAGTGCAGAAGACAGGCCGAGCAGTTGCTGCCGTGCAGCCGGAGCGCTCTGTTGTTGCGAGGCGGCCAGCAGGTTGAGCAGGCCAGTCAGTGCCAGGTAGACGGCATCAGGGGTGGTCAGCAATGAAGTGGAAAAACCGGGTACGGCGCAAAGCAGCAGGGCAGCAAACCCTGTAACGAGATGGGCAATCTTCAACATCTTCGATGAACTCACTAATTGATGATGACTCAAGGTGTTGCGGAGGGAGCGCGCTTCGCTAGTGGCCAGCTGAACGGCCATGGCGCGCGCCGGTATGCAAGGTTGGCCATGCCACAGGAAGGTGATATGGCAGGCCGGCCTATTTAACAGCAAAGAAGATGGCTTCTCAAATCAAGCGCTTACTATCGCTTCGCTGATCGCGGGGTGTACCTGATTGCGTCCTGCACGCTTGGCTCGATAGAGCGCATCATCGGCACGGGTCAGGAGGGATTCGAACGTGTCACCGTTTTCGGCCAGAGCGCAGCCGAAGGACGCAGTGATGCTGTCGAGAACCTGGTCGGTGCGTCTGACCTTGACCCGCAGGGACTGAATCTTGTTGCGCAATTGTTCGGCGAAGGTCAGTACTTCGCTCAGGCTGGCGCAATTGCGCAGCACGACGCAGAACTCCTCGCCCCCATAGCGCGCTGCGAAAGCCTCGGGTGGCAACAGGTTGCGCAGCAGTTGGCCGACATGCTGGAGTACGCGGTCGCCCAGGGGGTGGCCGTACTGGTCGTTGAACTGCTTGAAATGATCGATATCCAGCATCAGCAGCGCCAGCCCGTCTGTTGACTCGCTCAGGGCGCGTTCCAGCAGGCGGGTAAAGGCGTGGCGATTGAATACGCGGGTCAGGCTGTCGAGCGTTGCAGCCAGGTGGGCGCGCTCCAGTTGGCTGCGCAGATGGGTTATTTCCTGCTGTGCGGCGCGCAGGCGATAGAGGAATTTTTCCTGCTGGTCGTGCATCAGTTGCGTGCTTTCCTGCAGCTCGCTGAGCACGCCCGGCAGATCGTCGATGATCGGCTCCTGCAGGGCGCTGAGACCCTGGCTCAGGCTCTGCTGGTAGTGCTGGCTACCGATCACGCTGCTGGAGACTTCGCCTTCGATATCGTCGACCAGCTCGATGACTTGTTGCTGGCCGGCGCGTGCTTCTTCCAGTTCGCCGCGGATGATGTAGTCGCGAAACAGGCGGCTGGCGGTTTCCGGGGGGAATACGTCGAAGTCCTCGACCACCTTGTCCAGGCGTCGGTTGAGCTCGGGTTCGCTGCCTCTGCTGTAGGTGTACCAGAGTGCATAGTGCACCGGGTTGGGCGGTATGGCGTGGCGCATCATCAGCGGCACCGCTTGTTTCAGTAGTTCCGCCGCCTCGCGGGTTTCTTCCGGGTAGAGGGTGATGATGCTGGGCGGTTTGTTTGCTTGACTCATTGCGGCAGGAACTCGCTGGCTAATGGCCAGAGCATAGATCAGGGGATAACTATGTGCCTAATGAAAAGGCCCGGATGAGCGTAATGCTGTTCACATAAGAAATGGTCGGACGCGATGAGTCCCCTCGCCCCTTTGGGGAGAGGGTTAGCAGGCTGTTGAAAAACTATCTGCGTTGCCACTGCTGCGTTAAAAACAGGCTCAAAATGCTCATTTACAGCTCGTAAACTCCGCTTTTTCGCCTATTTTTGCCTTGCATTGGCTGCCTCGCCTACGTTTTTCAACGGCCTGTTAGGGCGGGCCGCGTTCGGAGAGGGAAAACTGGCAGTTTTGCGGTGTTTTCAGCGCTCTCCCTCAGCCCCTCTCCACTAGGCGTGCCCCCAATAAATGGGAGAGGGGAGCCAAACGTGTGCAACCTTAAGTGAACAGCATTCCCGGATAACCGGGCCTTGGGGGTCAGGCTGCGAGCAGACTGCGCAGCATCCAGGCGGTTTTCTCGTGTACCTGCATGCGTTGGGTCAGCAGATCAGCCGTCGGTTCGTCACTGACCTTGTCGAGCAGCGGGAAGATATCGCGAGCAGTGCGCACCACGGCTTCCTGGCCCTGAACCAGCTGTTTGATCATCTCTTCTGCCGTGGGCACGCCTTCTTCTTCCTTGATCGACGACAGGCGAGCGTACGCGGCGTAGGTGCCCGGTGCCGGGAAGCCCAGAGCGCGAATACGTTCGGCAATGGCGTCGACGGCCAGGGCCAGTTCGGTGTACTGCCCTTCGAACATCAGGTGCAGGGTGTTGAACATCGGGCCGGTGACGTTCCAGTGGAAGTTGTGGGTCTTCAGATACAGCGTGTAGGTGTCGGCAAGCAGGCGCGAAAGGCCTTCGGCAATGGCGGCGCGATCCTGTTCGGCGATTCCGATATTGATTTCCATGATTTCTCCTTTCAGTTGGTCCGGGCGTGGCCCGCATGATGAGTGAAGGCTAACACGCGGGCTGCCAGGATGAACCTGGCTTATATCAATGAATACGATGTTTGGATGTTGTCGATAACGAACGGTTCATTTTCAATGGGTCGCATCCGCTCGTCCTGTTGCTCGGCTGGGGCTGTGGCCAATGCGTGCAGGGCGCTGCACAGTTGCCGGATCTGTCCGCTGTCAGGCTTATGATCGCTACCTTCCAGGGCCTGATCCAGCAAGGTGCGTAACCGGTCGAGGCTAAGCAGCAGGATATCGCCCAGCAGGCTGTCGAAGGTCATGGCGCCGCAACGCAGGGCGTCGAGTACGTCCTCGATGGCTTGTGGTGGCGGCATCTGTGTGTTGAGCTCGACGTAACCCAAGTTGCCTTTGAGCGTATGGATCAGGCGAAACAGCTCGCGCAGTCTTTCCGCGCTTTTGGGCGCTCGTTCAAACTCGATCAGCAGTGGTTCGCAGCGTGGTAGCTGCTCGGCGGCTTCGAGGCGAAAGTCTTCCAGCAGGTCGCTGGGCAGGTTGCTGCGCATGGTCGTTCTCCTGGCGGGAGGCTTCATCGATTATAGAAGCCATCTGCCGGGCGGCTGCGTCATGGCGATTTACGCTATATAATCCCGCTCTTTATCGGCGTGCGACGTACAGTTGGACGTTTGCTGCGGTGTGGCTCCTGCCCAGGGCGCTGGGGGCTGCCTGACCTATCCAAGACCTTAGAGAAGCGAAACACGATCATGATGCGCAGCCACTATTGCGGCCAGTTGAACGAGAGCCTGGATGGCCAGGAAATCACCCTTTGCGGCTGGGTACATCGTCGCCGTGACCATGGCGGGGTGATCTTCCTCGATATCCGTGATCGTGAAGGCCTGGCCCAGGTGGTATTCGATCCTGATCGTGCCGAGAGCTTCGCCAAGGCCGACCGCGTGCGCAGCGAATACGTGGTGAAGATCACCGGCAAGGTGCGCCTGCGTCCGGCCGGTGCGGTCAACCCGAACATGGCCTCCGGCGCCATCGAAGTGCTGGGCTATGAACTGGAAGTGCTCAACGAAGCGGAAACTCCGCCGTTCCCGCTCAATGAGTACACCGACGTTGGCGAAGAAACCCGCCTGCGCTATCGCTTCATCGATCTGCGTCGTCCGGAAATGGCCGAGAAGCTCAAGCTGCGCTCGCGCATCACTTCGAGCATCCGTCGCTACCTCGACGACAACGGCTTCCTTGACGTCGAAACGCCGATCCTGACCCGCGCTACTCCTGAAGGTGCGCGCGACTACCTGGTGCCGAGCCGCACCCACGCTGGCAGCTTCTTCGCCCTGCCGCAGTCGCCGCAGTTGTTCAAGCAACTGCTGATGGTCGCCGGCTTCGACCGCTACTATCAGATCGCCAAGTGCTTCCGCGACGAAGACCTGCGCGCCGACCGCCAGCCGGAATTTACCCAGATCGACATCGAGACCAGCTTCCTCGATGAAAAAGACATCATGGGCATCACCGAGACCATGGTGCGCAACCTGTTCAAGGAGGTGCTGGACGTCGAGTTCGGTGAGCTGCCGCACATGACCCTGGCCGAAGCCATGCGCCGCTTTGGCTCGGACAAGCCGGACCTGCGCATTCCGCTGGAGCTGGTGGATGTGGAGGATCAGCTCAAGGACGTCGAGTTCAAGGTTTTCGCCGGCCCGGCCAACGACCCGAAATGCCGCGTAACCGCGCTGCGCGTACCGGGTGGGGCGAGCATGCCGCGCAAGCAGATCGACGACTACACCAAGTTCGTCGGCATTTACGGTGCCAAGGGCCTGGCCTATATCAAGGTCAACGAGCGTGCGGCCGGCGTTGACGGTCTGCAGTCGCCGATCGTCAAGAACATCCCGCTGGATAACATCAACGTCATCCTCGACCGCGTTGGCGCTGTCGACGGCGATATCGTGTTCTTCGGTGCCGACAAGGCCAAGATCGTCAGCGAAGCCCTGGGCGCGCTGCGCATCAAGCTGGGTCATGACCTCAATCTGTTCACCTGCGAGTGGGCGCCGCTGTGGGTCGTCGATTTCCCGATGTTCGAGGAAAACGACGACGGCAGCCTGACCGCCATGCACCACCCGTTCACCGCGCCGAGCTGCAGCCCTGAAGAGCTGGAGGCCAATCCGGGTGCCGCGCTGTCGCGTGCCTACGACATGGTGCTCAACGGTACCGAACTGGGTGGCGGTTCGATCCGTATCCACGACAAGGCTATGCAACAGACCGTGTTCCGTGTGCTCGGCATCAGCGAAGAGGAGCAGCAGGAGAAGTTCGGCTTCCTCCTCGATGCCCTCAAGTATGGCGCGCCACCCCATGGTGGTCTGGCCTTCGGCCTGGATCGCCTGGTGATGCTGATGACCGGCGCACAGTCGATCCGCGAAGTGATTGCCTTCCCGAAAACCCAGAGTGCGGCCTGCGTCATGACTCAGGCGCCGGGTATTGTCGACAACAAGTCGCTGCGCGAGCTGCACATTCGCCTGCGCGAGCAAGCCAAGGCCGAATAAGCCTGTCAAAGAAGCCTGGAGATTCCAGGCTTCTTCGTTATGGGGTGGAGAGACTCAAACTCTTACGCCCCGGTAATCGTGAAACCTTATAGATGGAGTGAGTTATGGCTGGTCATTCCAAATGGGCCAACATCAAGCACCGCAAGGGGCGTCAGGACGCCAAGCGGGGCAAGATCTTCACCAAGCTGATTCGTGAGCTGACGGTCGCTGCCAAGCACGGCGGCCCGATTCCGGCGGATAACCCGCGTCTGCGCCTGGCCGTGGACAAGGCGCTGACCAATAACATGTCGCGCGAGGTGATCGATCGCGCCATCGCCCGTGGTGCCGGCAACAACGAAGCCGATAACGTCGTCGAGTTCAGCTATGAAGGCTACGCGCCCAGCGGTGTGGCGATCATCGTCGAGGTGATGACCGATAACCGCAACCGCACCGCAGCCGAAGTGCGGCATGCCTTCACCAAATGCGGCGGCAACCTCGGCACCGATGGTTCGGTTGCCTATATGTTCGAGCGCAAGGGGCAGATCAGCTTCGCGCCGGGTGTCGATGAAGATGCCCTGATGGAGGCAGCGCTGGAAGCCGGTGCCGACGATGTGGAAATGGGAGAGGACGGTTCGGCCCTGGTGTCGACCAGCTTCACCGAGTTCCATGCCGTCAACGAAGCACTGAGCGCTGCTGGTTTCAAGGCCGAGGAAGCGGAAATCGCCATGATCCCCTCGATCAGCGCGCCGATCACTGATCTGGAAACGGCGCAGAAGGTCTTCAAGCTGATCGACATGCTCGAAGATCTGGATGACGTGCAGAACGTCTATCACAACGCCGAAGTCGCTGAAGAGATCATGGAGCAGCTCGGCTGAAGCTGTAGCCCGGATGTGTAGGGTGAGTAGGGTGGCGTCCGTGTGTGTCCGCTATGGGTAAGCGGCCCTGGTGGGCTGAAGCCCACCCTACGCTCCCCCTGCGTCTGCCCAGCGCCCCTTCTGCGGTTTTCTCTGGTTCCTCAGGTGCGTCACGAGTGACGGCGCATGAGGACGCCCGTATACTCGCCAACTGGATAAATAGACAGTTGCCGACATGACCCTCATCCTAGGAATCGATCCCGGTTCGCGCATTACCGGCTATGGCGTGGTTCGCGATACCGGGCGCGGTTGCGAGTACGTGGCCTCGGGCTGCATTCGCACGGGTAATGGGCCTTTGGCCGAGCGCCTGCAGATCGTCTTTCGCGGCGTCAGCGAGGTGATTCGCACCCATGGCCCGGTGACCATGGGCATCGAGCAGGTGTTCATGGCGCGTAATGCCGACTCGGCGCTCAAGTTGGGGCAGGCGCGCGGTGCGGCCATCGTCGCAGCGGTGGAGGCGGGGCTGGAAGTCAGCGAATACACCGCCACCCAGGTCAAGCAGACGGTAGTCGGCACCGGCGCGGCGGACAAGCAACAGGTGCAGATGATGGTCATGCACCTGCTCAAGCTGGTGCAAAAGCCGCAGATCGACGCCTCCGATGCCCTGGGCATCGCCCTGTGCCATGCCCACCATCGACAAAGTCTCATTCCCCATGGGCTGGCCGGCGCCAAGCGGCGTGGCGGCCGTCTTCGTTTGTAATCGGATCAAAGGAATACAGTGGTGATCGGACGTTTGCGCGGCACCCTGGCGGAAAAGCAGCCGCCACATTTGCTTCTGGATGTGAATGGCGTCGGTTATGAGCTGGAAGTGCCGATGACGACCCTTTATCGTCTGCCTGCAGTGGGTGAGCCGCTGACCCTGCACACTCATCTGGTCGTGCGTGAGGATGCGCACCTGCTCTATGGCTTTTTCGAGAAGCGTGAGCGTGAGCTGTTCCGTGAGCTGATTCGTCTCAATGGCGTCGGCCCCAAGCTGGCGCTGGCGTTGATGTCGGGGCTCGAAGTCGATGAACTGGTGCGCTGCGTGCAGGCACAGGACACCGCAGCGCTGGTCAAGGTGCCAGGAGTCGGCAAGAAAACCGCCGAGCGACTGCTGGTAGAGCTCAAGGATCGCTTCAAGGCCTGGGAGTCGATACCGTCCATCGCGCCTCTGGTGGCTGAACCTCAACTGGCTCAGGCAGTCTCAAGTGCGGAGAACGACGCGGTCAGCGCGCTGATCTCTCTTGGCTACAAACCGCAGGAAGCCAGTCGGGCTGTGGCTGCTGTCAAGGAGGATGGCATGAGCAGTGAGGATTTGATCCGGCGCGCGCTGCGCGGCATGGCGTAGGGTGGATGACGCCTGTTTCATCCACCGGCCTTCTGCTGGGAAACGCTGCATGGTTTGCCGCATGGCAGTGCAATTCAATGGACTTATAGTGGAATGCCTCGATGATCGAAGCCGATCGCCTGATTACCGCCGCCCCCCGCGAGCGCGAAGAGCAGCAGGATAGGGCCATTCGTCCGCTGCGCCTGGCCGACTACATCGGCCAGCCCGTCGTGCGCGAACAGATGGCGCTGTTCATCCAGGCGGCGCGGGGCAGGGCGGAAGCGCTCGACCATACGCTGATCTTCGGCCCGCCAGGCCTGGGCAAGACCACCCTGGCCAATATCATTGCCGAGGAAATGGGCAGCTCGATGAAGAGCACGTCCGGCCCGGTGCTCGAGCGTCCGGGGGATCTGGCTGCGCTGCTGACCAACCTGGAAAGTGGCGATGTATTGTTCATCGACGAAATTCATCGCCTGTCGCCGGTGGTCGAGGAAGTGCTGTATCCGGCCATGGAAGACTTCCAGCTCGATATCATGATCGGCGAAGGCCCGGCGGCGCGGTCGATCAAGCTCGACCTGCCGCCCTTCACCCTGGTCGGTGCCACCACCCGTGCCGGCATGCTGACCAATCCGCTGCGTGACCGTTTCGGTATCGTTCAGCGCCTGGAGTTCTATGGCGTTGATGACCTGGCCACCATCGTTGCGCGCTCGGCCGGGATTCTCGGCTTGCCCATCGAGGCCAAGGGCGCCTTCGAGATTGCCCGTCGCGCGCGCGGCACGCCGCGTATCGCCAATCGTCTGCTGCGCCGGGTGCGCGATTTTGCCGAGGTACGTGGCACTGGCCACATCACCCCATCGATTGCCGACCAGGCACTGAATCTGCTGGATGTCGACGAACGCGGTTTCGATCATTCCGACCGCCGCTTGCTGCTGGCCATGATCGAGAAGTTCGACGGCGGGCCGGTAGGGCTGGACAGCCTGGCGGCGGCGATAGGTGAGGAGCGCCATACCATCGAGGATGTGCTCGAGCCGTATCTGATTCAGCAGGGTTACATGATGCGCACGCCGCGCGGGCGTGTGGTCACGCGTCATGCCTATCTGCACTTCGGCCTCAACATTCCCAGGCGCGTCGGCGAGCAGGTCGCCGACGATCTGTTCAGTGCAGGTGACGAATGACGAAAAAATTGTTACCAGGCCGGATTGGCAAGCCGCAGGCCGAGGACTAGAGTATGCGCGCGCAAAATGGAGTCCAGCCGTTCAGCCACCATTGCCGGGTCTATTACGAAGACACCGACGCGGGCGGCATCGTCTACTACGTCAACTACCTCAAATTCATGGAGCGGGCTCGTACCGAGCGCCTGCGTGAGCTGGGTTATGCCCAGTCGACGCTTTCCGGTGAGGGCCTGTTGTTCGTCGTGCATTCGGCCGAGGCGCGTTATCACGCGCCGGCACGTTTGGATGACCAGCTGGTGATCAGCGCCGATGTAATCGAATTGAACCGTGCCAGCCTGCGCTTTCGTCAACAGGTCAGGCGGGCTGCGGATGATGTGCTGCTCTGCGAAGGGCAGTTTCTGGTGGCCTGTGTGCGCGCCGACAACTTGAAACCCCGGGCCATTCCCGAGCCTCTGCGACATGCGTTCGCCGGGACGCAGGCGCCGGGTCCAATTGCAGCAGGAGAGTAAGCGTGGAAGCCAACGTAGACAATATGTCGGTCTGGAGCCTGATCAGTCATGCCAGCCTGGTGGTGCAGCTGGTCATGCTCACCCTGGTGGCGGCGTCCGTCATATCCTGGGTGATGATCTTCCAGCGCAGCACCGCTATTCGTGCCGCCAAGCGCGCGCTGGATAACTTCGAGGACCGTTTCTGGTCTGGCATCGACCTGTCCAAACTGTATCGCCAGGCCGGCAGCAACCCGGATCCGGACTCTGGCCTGGAGCAGATTTTCCGCGCCGGCTTCAAGGAGTTTTCGCGCCTGCGTCAGCAGCCGGGCGTTGACCCGGATGCTGTGATGGATGGTGTGTCGCGTGCCATGCGCGTGGCCATCTCCCGTGAAGAGGAAAAATTGGAGACCGCTCTGCCGTTCCTGGCAACCGTCGGTTCCACCAGCCCGTATATCGGTCTGTTCGGCACCGTATGGGGCATCATGAATTCCTTCCTGGGCCTGTCCCAGGTGCAGCAAGCCACGCTGGCTACCGTTGCCCCGGGCATTGCCGAGGCGCTGATCGCGACCGCCATCGGCCTTTTCGCGGCGATTCCGGCAGTCATCGCCTACAACCGCTTCTCTGCCCGTGGCGAGATGCTGATCGGTCGTTATTACACCTTCGCTGACGAGTTCCAGGCCATCCTGCACCGCAAAGTGCATACCTCGGAAGAATAAGGCGAGCGAAGAGGACAGGTTTTTACCATGGCGAGAATTCGCAACAGACGCAAGCCGGTCGCCGAGATGAACGTGGTGCCCTACATCGACGTGATGCTGGTGCTGCTGGTCATCTTCATGGTCACCGCGCCGATGCTCAATCAGGGGGTCAAGGTCGACTTGCCCAAAGTCAGCAGCGAGGTGTTGCCGCAGGATAACGACGCCCTGGTGCTGACCATTTCCATCAAGGCCGACAAGACCTACTACTGGAACATGGGCAGCGAGGTCGATGTCGATACCGAGCAGGAACGTGCCGTCAATCTCGAACAGATGACCCAGGCCGTGTCGGCCATCATCAGTGAGAATCGCCGTCAGGGTAAGCAGGTGCAGGTGTTCGTGCGCGGTGATAAGTCGGTTGATTACGGCACGGTCATGGCGGCCATGGGCGGCTTGCAGCAGGCCGGTGTCGGCAATGTCGGACTGATAACCGAGGCGCCTTGATGCAGCACGAGCGCACGCAGTCGGAAAGCTACTTCTGGCCTGTAGTCTGGGCAGTGGGTCTGCACGTACTCATCTTTGCCATGCTGTTCGTCAGTGTCGCCTTCACCCCGGAGCTGCCACCGGCGCGCCCGGTGGTTCAGGCTACGCTGTACCAGTTGCAGTCGCAGAGTCAGGCCACTACACAGACCACGCAAAAGGTCGCCGGCGAAGCACAGAAAACCTCCGCGCCGCAGTTCGAGGCCGAAAGGCTGGAGCAGAAGAAGGCCGAGGAGCAGAAGGTCGCAGCCGCCAAACGTGCCGAGGAACAAAAACAGGCTGAGCAGGCCAAAGCCGAAGCTGCCAAGGCTGAGGCAGCGAAGAAGGCTGAGGCAGCGAAGAAGGCCGAGGCCGAGAAAGCCGCCGAACAGAAGCGCCAGGCCGATATCGCCAAGAAACGCGCTGAGGAAGAAGCGAAGAAAAAAGCCGCTGAAGAGGCCAAGAAAAAGGCCGCTGCAGAAGAGGCCAAGAAAAAGGCCGCTGCAGAAGAGGCGAAGAAAAAGGCAGCCGCCGAAGCCGCGAAAAAGAAAGCGGCCGAGGATGCCAAACGCAAGGCTGAAGATGCACGGCGCAAGGCCGCCGAGGAGCAGAAGGCTGCAGCGCTGGCTGAGTTGCTCTCGGATAATGTGCAGAACCAGCAGGCGCTGGCCGAAACCCATGGCGATCAGGTGGCCGGCAACCTCGATGATCTGATCATCAAGCTGATCACCGAGAACTGGCAGCGGCCGATGTCGGCCCGTCGTGGCATGAGTGTCGAGCTGGTGATCCAGATGTTGCCCGATGGCACCATCACCAACGCCAGCGTATCGCGCTCCAGTGGTGATGCGCCGTTCGATAGTTCGGCCGTGGCAGCTGTACGTAACGTCGGGCGTATTCCCGAGATGCAACAATTGGATCGCGCTACCTTCGACAGTCGGTACAGGCAGCGTCGCGTCATTTTCAAACCGGAGGATTGAGCTCTGTGAACAACCTGATTCGTATCGCCCTGCTGGGGCTGGTCATGCTGGTCGGTAGCGTCCAGGCGGCCGACCCGCTGGTGATCTCCCAGGGCGCAGACCGCGCCACGCCCATCGCCGTCGTGCCCTTTGGCTGGCAGGGCGGTTCGGTATTGCCCGAAGACATGTCGCAGATCATCGGCAACGACCTGCGCAACTCCGGCTATTTCGAGCCGATCCCTCGGCAGAATATGATCAGTCTGCCGACCCAGGCCAGCGAAGTGATCTACCGCGACTGGAAGGCACTGGGCGCCCAGTACTTGCTGGTCGGCAACATCGTGCCCAATGGTGGTCGGCTGCAGGTGCAGTACGCGCTGTTCAACGTCAACACCGAACAGCAGGTCATGACCGGCAATGTCGGTGGCGGCACCGAGCAGTTGCGCGACATGGCGCACCATATCGCTGATCAGTCGTTCGAGAAGCTCACCGGCGTCAAGGGCGCGTTCTCCACCCGTCTGCTCTACGTCACGGCCGAGCGCATGGGCACCAACAACACCCGTTATACCCTGCAGCGCTCCGACTACGACGGCGCCCGTGCGGTGACCCTGCTGCAGTCGCGCGAGCCGATCCTGTCGCCGTCGTTCGCGCCGGATGGCCGGCGCATCGCCTACGTCTCTTTCGAGCAGCGCCGTCCGCGCATCTTCGTGCAGCACATCGACACCGGCCGCCGCGAGCAGATCACCAACTTCGAAGGCCTCAACGGCGCGCCGGCCTGGTCGCCGGACGGCAATCGCCTGGCGTTCGTGCTGTCGAAGGACGGCAACCCGGAAATCTACGTGATGGACATGGGCAGCCGGCAGATGCGCCGCATTACCAACCACTACGCCATCGATACCGAACCCTTCTGGGGCAAGGATGGTCAGACTCTTTACTTCACCTCGGATCGTGCGGGGCGTCCGCAGATCTACAAGACCAACATCAATAGCGGGGCAGTGGAGCGAGTGACCTTCGTCGGTAACTACAACGCCAACCCGAAATTGTCGGCTGATGAAAAGACCCTGGTGATGATCCATCGCCAGGAAGGTTTCACCGTGTTCAAGGTGGCTGCCCAGGACCTGGAAACCAACCGTCTGCGCATACTTTCAGACACAAGTTTGGATGAGTCGCCCACTGTTGCGCCCAATGGCACCATGATAATCTACGCCACCCGCCAGCAGGGCCGGGGAGTCTTGATGTTGGCGTCCACCAATGGACGCGTGAGGCTCCCTCTTCCTACCGCTCAAGGCGAAGTTCGAGAGCCTTCTTGGTCCCCTTACCTGAACTGATGCGGTGCTACACCTTTTTGCTTAACACAACTGGGGTTCATTAGGAGTTACATGATGGAAATGCTGAAATTCGGTAAGTTCGCTGCACTGTCCCTGGCTCTCGCCGTTGCCGTAGGTTGCTCCTCCAAAGGCGGCGACGCTGCTGGCGAAGGCGCGGTAGACCCGAACGCTGGCTACGGTGCCAACACTGGCGCTGTCGATGGCAGCCTGAGCGAAGAAGCGGCTCTGCGCGCTATCACCACTTTCTACTTCGAGTTCGACAGCTCCGACCTGAAAGCCGAAGCCATGCGCGCTCTGGACGTACACGCCAAGGACCTGAAAGCCAACGGCGCTCGCGTCGTTCTGGAAGGCCACGCTGACGAGCGCGGTACCCGTGAGTACAACATGGCTCTGGGCGAGCGTCGTGCCAAGGCCGTTCAACGCTACCTGGTTCTGCAGGGTGTTTCCCCGGCTCAGCTGGAAGTCGTTTCCTACGGCGAAGAGCGTCCGGTTGCCACTGGCAGCGACGAGCAGTCCTGGGCTCAGAACCGTCGCGTAGAGCTGCGTAAGTAAGCTGCCATGCGTGATTGCCGCCGTATCCTGACCCTTCTGACGCTCGCCTTGCCGCTCGCGGCGATGGCGGAAGTTCCCGTACTGGAAAGCAGCTCCATGCAACAAGGCAGCAGCTATCCACCGGCGGGTTATGGTACGGTCGGCGCCTCTGTCGGAGCGGGTGCGCAAGCGCCCGCTTCTGCACAGGGCATGTTGTTCATCCAGCTCGAGCAGATGCAGCAGGAAATTGCTCAGCTGCGCGGCATGGTCGAAGAGCAGCAGAATGAAATCCAGCGCCTCAAGCAGGAAGGCCTGGAGCGTTATCAGGATCTGGATCAACGCATTTCTTCCGGCGCAGCTGCCGGTGGAGCTCCTGTACAAAATTCAGTCACTGGCGCGATCAACGCCACTGGCACCCCGACGCCACCTGCCGCACAGCAGCAGGCCAGCGCCGAGCCGGGTGACCCGGCCAAGGAAAAGCTCTATTACGATGCCGCCTTCGACCTGATCAAGGCCAAGGACTTCGACAAGGCATCACAGGCATTCGCTGCCTTTCTCAATCGTTATCCCAATAGCCAGTACGCCGGTAATGCACAGTACTGGCTGGGCGAAGTGAACCTGGCCAAGGGCGACCTGCAGGCTGCCGGTCAGGCCTTTGCCAAGGTCACTCAGGCCTATCCAAACCATGCCAAGGTGCCGGATTCGCTGTTCAAGCTAGCCGATGTCGAGCGCCGTCTGGGTAACAATGACAAGGCACGCGGCATTCTGCAGCAGGTGATTGCGCAGTACCCGGGCAGCTCAGCAGCGCAGCTGGCGCAGCGTGATCTGCAGCGACTGTAGGTTCGAGATTCGATAAACAAACCCGCGCCAGTCGCGGGTTTTTCTTAGGCTCTGTCTGAGTTAGCTGTTGCAGTGGTCTAAACTGAATCGTGATCTTTCCCAGCATGAGGGATCTATCATGAAAGCGGTTCAGTTTTCGCGGTGGATGGCACAGCTCTCCAGCCTCAACCCAGAGCAACGCGACCAGTTGAGATCCAAGCTCTTGCCAGCTGCCAGGCACTCGCAGGACGCAATCAAGGCCCCAAGCCATTGCCCGCATTGTCAATCGCGGGAACTGCGCCCCTGGGGTTCCAGTGGTGACTTGCCGCGATACCGCTGCAAGGTTTGCGGCAAAACCAGCAATGCCCTGACGGGCACCCCAATGGCGCGACTGAGAAAGCGCCATCTCTGGCAAGACTATGCGGACGCACTGACCCAGAGCCTGAGCGTGCGCAAGGCCGCCGTTCATTGTGGCGTCAGCAAAAACACAGCTTTCCTGTGGCGACATAGGTTTCTTTCTCGGATTGCCGATCACCAGGCCCAGCACGCGTCAGGCATTGTCGAAGCAGATGAAACCTTCTTCCTGGAGTCCTTCAAGGGGCAACGCGAACTGCCTCGACCGCCTCGTCGGCGCGGTGGCAGCGCCAAACGACGCGGACTGTCTGCCGAGCAAATTCCTGTGCTGGTGGTAAGAGATCGCAGTGGTCAGCAGGCAGACTTCAAGTTGGAAAAGCTGGATGCACAGCACATAGGGGAGCGGCTACGCCCGCTGATAGACGCGGATGCGATTCTCTGTACTGACAGCGCAAGTGTCTACGCCCATTTCGCCAAGGTTGAAGGCATCACTCACCGACCGATTAACCCGAGCCAGAATCGACGGGTTGATGGTGCTTTCCACATCCAGAACGTGAATGCCTACGACAGCCGACTCAAGAGCTGGATGATTCCTTTTCATGGTGTGGCCACCAAGTACCTAACGAACTACCTGGGCTGGCGCCGCCTGCTTGAGCGCTACAAAACACAGCTCAACCCATTGATTTGCTTGAAAGAGGCGTTGGGGTATAGGGATATGCAACAGTTAACTTAGACATAGCCTTTTCTTATCCGTAGTTTGCCGGCTTCCATTAGAATGCCCCCTCGCCTGATGACAGGGTTTCAGCTCGGCTGATGTCCTTGTCACCAGGCATCGTCGAATGGCGGCTGCTGTCGGCATTCCTGTCTTTTCACGCAACGGAGGCGGATGGCCTGTTTCGTCATCACGCCCGTGGCTACCATGCAAGAAACCCTGCGTATTACCGAGATTTTCCATTCGTTGCAGGGGGAGACGCGTACTGCCGGCTTGCCGACGGTATTCGTGCGCCTTACCGGCTGCCCCCTGCGCTGTCAGTACTGTGATACCGCCTATGCCTTCAGCGGCGGCGAGATCGTCACCCTGGACAGTATCCTCGATCAGGTGGCCGCCTATCGGCCGCGCTACGTCTGCGTGACGGGCGGCGAGCCGCTGGCCCAGCCGAACTGCATCCCCTTGCTCACACGTCTGTGCGATGCCGGTTACGAGGTGTCGCTGGAGACCAGTGGCGCGCTCGACGTCTCGGCCGTCGATCCACGGGTGAGCAAGGTGCTCGACCTGAAGACGCCCGGTTCGGCCGAGGTGCAGCGCAACCGTTACGAGAACATCGAGTGGCTCACCACCAATGATCAGGTCAAGTTCGTTATCTGCTCGCGCGAGGATTATGACTGGGCCGTTTCCAGGCTGATCCAGTACGACCTGGCGGCCCGGGCCGGCGAGGTGCTGTTCTCGCCTAGCCATAAACAGGTGGACGTGCGGGCGTTGGCCGATTGGATAGTGGCGGACAACCTGCCGGTGCGCCTGCAACTGCAACTGCACAAGATTCTCTGGAACGACGAGCCGGGACATTGATTATGAACGACAAGAAAGCGGTCATTCTCCTTTCCGGCGGCCTGGATTCGGCCACCGTGGTGGCCATGGCCAGAGCCGAGGGCTACGCCTGTTACAGCATGAGCTTCGATTACGGGCAGCGTCATCGCGCCGAACTGCAGGCGGCCGAGCGCGTCGCCCGGCAACTGGGTGTGGTCGAGCACAAGGTTATCGGCCTGAATCTCAACGGCATCGGTGGCTCGGCACTGACCGACAGCAGCATCGCGGTTCCGGAAACACCGGGCGAAGGTATTCCGGTGACCTATGTGCCGGCGCGCAACACGGTGTTCCTTTCCCTGGCGCTGGGCTGGGCCGAGGTGCTGGGGGCGCGCGACATCTTCATCGGCGTCAATGCGGTGGACTACTCAGGCTATCCCGATTGCCGCCCGGAATTCGTCGAGGCTTTCGAGTGCATGGCCAACCTGGCGACCAAAGCCGGTGTGGAGGGTGAGGGTTTTGCCATCCGTGCGCCGCTGCAGCAGATGAGTAAGGGCGAAATCATCCAGGCCGGTATGCGCCTGGGCGTGGATTATGCGCTGACCGTCTCCTGCTACCAGGCCGATGACGAGGGCCGCGCCTGTGGCAAGTGCGATAGCTGCCGCCTGCGCGCGGCAGGTTTCGTCGCCGCTGGCGTGCCCGATGCCACGCGTTACTTCTGAAAAAGTTTTCGCGAAGTGTTGATTTCCTGAATTAAATCAGTATTATGCGCCTCGCGTTGGGTCGTTAGCTCAGTTGGTAGAGCAGTTGGCTTTTAACCAATTGGTCGTAGGTTCGAATCCTACACGACCCACCAGATCGCAAAAGCCAGTCGTCAGACTGGTTTTTTTTTGCTCTCGGAAAAGTCCTCTGGCTGATGCTGCATCGCCTGTGGTGATGGGAAGTCAGGGGCTATACTCGCAGCTCGCTCAAGAGCGCCGCAGGTTCGATGATATGACGCAGATTTCCGAACGCCTTCTGGTTCAGGCCCACCTCGATGCCAAACAGCCCAAACCGCTGACCGCCGAGGAAGAGGCTTTCTATCGCCGCGAAATCGCCGCCGAGCTGAAAAAGCAGAACGCGGTGCTGGTGGCGCACTATTACTGCGATCCGGTGATTCAGGCATTGGCCGAGGAAACCGGTGGCTGCGTTTCCGACTCCCTGGAAATGGCCCGCTTTGGCAATCAGCACCCGGCGCAGACCGTGGTGGTGGCCGGGGTCAAGTTCATGGGCGAGACGGCGAAGATCCTCAACCCGGAAAAACGCGTGTTGATGCCGACCTTGGAGGCCACCTGTTCGCTCGATCTGGGTTGCCCGGTGGACGAGTTCTCGGCCTTCTGCGATCAGCATCCGGAGCGTACCGTGGTGGTGTATGCCAACACCTCGGCGGCGGTGAAGGCGCGTGCCGACTGGGTGGTGACCTCCAGTTGCGCGCTGGAGATCGTCGAGAGCCTGATGGACAACGGCGAGACCATCATCTGGGCGCCGGACAAGCATCTGGGCAACTACATCCAGCGCGAGACCGGTGCCGACATGCTTCTGTGGGACGGCGCCTGTATCGTCCATGAAGAGTTCAAATCCAAGCAGTTGCTGGATATGAAGGCGCTGTACCCAGATGCCGCCATTCTGGTACACCCGGAGTCGCCGCAGAACGTGGTCGAGCTGGCCGATGCTGTGGGTTCCACCAGTCAGCTGATCAAGGCCGCGCAGACCCTGCCCAACTCGACGTTCATCGTCGCCACCGACCGCGGCATCTTCTACAAGATGCAGCAGCTGTGCCCGGAAAAGACCTTTATCGAGGCGCCGACGGCCGGCAACGGCGCGGCATGCCGCAGCTGTGCGCACTGTCCGTGGATGGCGATGAATACGCTGGAACGTGTGCTCACCGGTCTGCGTCAGGGCTCCGGCGAGATTCATGTCGACCCGGCGCTGATTCCCAAGGCGATCAAGCCGCTCAAGCGCATGCTCGATTTCACTCAGGCGGCGCGGATGAAGGTCGCCGGTAATGCCTGATAGGGATGCAGTAAAAAGAAGCCCAGCCAATGCTGGGCTTCTTGCTTTACGTAGCCCGGATGCAATCCGGGAATGGTGAGAGGCCAATATCCCCGGATTGCATCCGGGCTACGGCAACTGATCAGCTTAGGTTGCCCAATTCTCCGGTTCGTTGAGCACATTGAGCAGCGCGCGCAGGCGGCCATAGTCGCGACCGTTGAAGGCGAAGGCCAGACGGGTCAGGTGACACAGTTCCGGTTCGTCGCGCTCCTGCTCGCAGTAGGGTTGCTGGGTGAAGCCACCTTCCTTGCACAGGCTGGCGAAGTCGCTGTCCAGCTTGGCCAAAGCCACCTCGTTGAGCGGGTGCTTGAGACGAATCACGAAGCGATCCTTGAGCCAGCGGCTGGAGTGGAAGTTGCGATAGAAGTTGACGATTTCATCCACCGCTTCTTCGGCGCTGTACACCAGGTGCATCAGGTTCAGATCGCTGGGCAGGATGTAGCCATTGTCTTCAAGCTGACGGCGCATGAAGCCCAGGGCGTCCTTCCAGTAGCTGCCACCCGGCTGATCAAGCAATACCACCGGTACCAGCGGGCTTTTGCCGGTCTGGATCAGGGTCAGCACTTCCAGCGCCTCGTCGAGCGTGCCGAAACCGCCGGGGCAAAGCACCAGACCGTCGGCCTCCTTGACGAAGAACAGCTTGCGCAGGAAGAAGAAATGGAATGACAGCAGGTGGTTGCTGCCGCGTATCGTCGAGTTGGCCGTTTGTTCGAAGGGCAGGGTGATGTTGAACCCCAGGCTGTTCTCCACGCCGGCGCCTTCATGGGCGGCGGCCATGATGCCGCCGCCTGCGCCGGTGATCACCATCAGGTCACGCTGCGCCAACCGTGCGCCCAGTTCTCGAGCCTGCAGGTACAGCGGATGATCGGCTGGCGTGCGGGCCGAGCCGAAGACGGTGACCTTGCGCCGACGCTTGAGCTGTTCCAGTACACCGAAGGCATTTTCCATCTCGCGCATGGTCTGCAGCATGATCTTGGCGTCCCAGCGGTTGCGGTCCGCCTGGGCCATATGGATCACGGTACTGAGCATTTCCCGATACAGCTGCAGGTTCGGGCTGTTGCCGGGGGCTGCCAGTGCCACCAGTTCGTCGACCTTGCGGGTCAGGTCGACTTCGCTGGTTTGCACGTGGCGCGACAGATAGTCGTCCGCTTCGTAAGGCATGAAGGCTCTCCTGTTTTGAGCCGGCGCGAGGCTGATGCGGCTCGCGCCCGTACCGATTTCGTGATTATGGCGTTTCATGACGCTTGCCACAGCCAGGTTGCCGTTTCGCTGCCTGCTTTTCGTAAGCGCCGGTTACAGGGCGATCTGCTCACCGGGTTCGGGGATGTTGGCGATCCAGTTCAGGCGCTGGCGCAGCGCTTGTTGCAGGGTTTGCATCTTCTCCAGTTCGCCGTGCACCAGGTACAGCTCGGGGTGATGCTCGAACTGGCTGGCCCAGTCGATCAGCTGCGACTGACCGGCGTGCGCAGAAAAACCGCCCAGCGTGTGCACCCTGGCTTTCACGGCAATGCGCTGGTGCAGCACCTTGACCGTTTCTGCGCCGTCGACGATCAGGCGGCCGAGCGTGCCCTTGGCCTGGAAACCGGGGAACACCAGATGGCAGTTTTCGCGCCACAGATTGTGCTTGAAGTGGTGGACGATACGCCCGCCGTTGCACATCCCGGCGCCGGCAATGATGATCGCACCGCTCTTGATCCGGTTGATCGCCATCGACTCTTCTGCCGTTGGCGTGCAGCGCAGGATCGGTAGCCAGTCCTCTACCCGGGTGACACCCTTGGCGGCCAGTGCGGCGCGGTCTTCGGCGGCGAACTGATCATGGAAGCGGCTGTAGATGGCATTGGCGCGTATGGCCATGGGGCTGTCGAGGAATACCGCCTGCTGCGGCAGGCGGCCTTCCTGATAGAAACGGCCGAGGTAGTAGATCAGATCCTGGGTGCGGCCGACGGCGAAGGAGGGGATCAGCACGTTGCCACCTTCCTTGTGCGCCTGCTGCAGAATCTCGGCCAGCTCCTCCAGGGTTTCGTCACTGGGGCGATGATCACGGTCGCCGTAGGTCGACTCCATCAGCAGTACGTCGGCCTTGTTCAGTTGGGTCGGCGCCTGCATCAGTGGCGAGCAGGTATTGCCCAGGTCGCCGGAGAACACCAGATGACGCTGCAGGTGGTGATCCTGCACCTGCATTTCGACGATGGCCGAGCCGAGAATGTGGCCGGCATTGTGGAAGGTGACCTGCACGCCCTTGGCCACCTCGATCGTTGTGCCGTAGGCATGCGCGCGGCGCTGGCTGAGCGCCTGCTCGGCATGGGCGATGGTGTAGAGCGGCTTGACCGCCGGCTTGCCCTGGCGTGCGCGCCAGCGGTTTTCCCATTCGGCGTCCTTCTCCTGCAGGAAGGCCGAATCCAGCAGCATCAGCTCGAGCAGTTCGCAGCTGGCCTCGGTGGCGTGGATCGGGCCGCGATAACCCTCGGCGACCAGGCGCGGCAGCAGCCCGCTGTGATCGAGGTGGGCGTGGGAGATCACCACCGCATCCAGCTCCCGCGGGTCGAAGGGGAAGGCGCTGCGGTTCTGATCCTCTTCCTGGCGGCGCCCCTGGTGCATGCCGCATTCGAGCAGGACCTTGGCGCCGTCGCGACTCTCCACCAGGTAGCAGGAGCCAGTAACTTGTTGGATTGCACCGAGAAAAGTGAGCAGGGCCATGGTTCATTCCTTGTTGTGATGATGTGGCGAGTCTGCCGGTTTGAAGCGTCGCGTGGTTTGATGCAGGTCACTCGATGTAGGGCTCCGGGTGCCTAAACTGCAAGTGAATTTTCAGGAGATGACCCATGCCTCAGCCTCAGCTATTGCCCGATGCCGCGACTCTGGCTCAACACGCCCAGCAATACCCCGACTTCGCCCACTGGCAGGCAGGCCACGGACCTGTTCAGCATAGCCCGCAGACCAGCGCTGCGGTCTTTCGTCTTGCCCATCAGCTGGTGCAAAGCGGTTTGCAGCCCGATCTGCCAAGCGTCTACCGCCAGTTTCGCGCGCTGGATGCGCTGACCGCAGCTGGCCTCTGGCTGGTGGTGCACATGACCTATGCCCGGCGTGTTCGGCTCGATGGTCAGCCGCTGCAGGCCGATGACTTCAAGCCGGTGCCGGAAGGCCACACCGGTGGCGCGCTGAATATGGTGCCGGCCTACGCCGGTTACCTGGCCCTCAACGCGCTGACCGGTGAGACGCGTGGCTGGCTGATGGGGCAGGGGCATTGCGTGGCAGCCATCGAGGCGCTGAACCTGCTGACCGGCAACCAGCATCCCGAGCAGGCTAAGCGCTATGCCTGTGATGAAACGGGCATGAGCCGCCTGGCGGCAGACTTCTACAGCTATGCGCAGGCGGCGGACGGCCGCCCTGGCGTGCCGCTGGGCAGCCATGTCAATCCGCATACCGCTGGTGGTATCGCCGAAGGCGGTTACCTGGGCTTTGCCGAGTTGCAGTACGCGCATCTGCCATTGCCGGGCGAAAAACTGGTGGCTTTCCTCTCCGACGGTGCTGCCGAGGAGCAGCGCGGCAGTGACTGGATGCCGCGTTGGTGGCGCGCCGAGGATTGTGGCGTGGCGCTGCCGGTGATGATCGCCAACGGCCGGCGTATCGAGCAGCGTACCGAACTCGGCACGCTGGAGGGACTGGAGGGCTTTCGCCGGCATCTGCGCGGCTGTGGTTTCGATCCGCTGAGCTTCGATGGGCGTGACCCGGCGGCCTTCGTCTGTGCGCTGTGGGAAATGGAGCAGCGCCTGGCGCATCGGGTCGATGAGCGTAATCGCGAACTGATCGACTATCCCCTGCCCATGCCCTACGGCATTGCCGAAACCACCAAGGGCTATGGCTTCTATGGCGCTGGCAGCAATGCCGCGCACAACCTGCCGCTACCGGCCAGCCCGGCGCTCGATGCGCACGCACGCGAACTGTTCAACCAGCATGCAGCGGCGTTGTGGGTGCAGCCGCAGGCATTGGCCGAGGCCTGCAGCCTGTTCGCTGCCGGCAAAGGGCGTGAGCCTGAACGAGACAATCCACTGGCTCGTCGGCAACCCGCGCAGCCGGTACAGCCAGCGCTGCATTTTCACGACGCTGCCTGTTCGCCCATGAGCGCGCTGGATCGCTACTTTGTCGATCTGGTACGGGCCAATCCGCAGTTACGCGCCCGTGTTGGCAACCCGGACGAACTGGCCAGCAACCGCCTGGGTGGCGTGCTGAAGGCGCTCAAGCACCGTGTCAGCCAGCCGGAAAGCGAGCTGGAATCAGTGCATGGCGCGGTGATCACGGCGCTCAACGAGGAGGCCGTGGTTTCCGCCTGCCTGGCCAACCAGGGCGGTCTGAACCTGGTGGCCAGTTACGAGGCGTTCTGCGTGAAGATGCTCGGCGCGGTGCGTCAGAGCCTGATCTTCGCCCGCCAGCAGAAAGAGGTCGGGCGCCCAGCTGGCTGGCTGGGTTGGCCGCTGGTGGCGACTTCGCACACCTGGGAGAACGGCAAGAACCAGCAATCGCACCAGGACACCACCTTCTGTGAAGCGCTGCTGGGCGAGATGCACGATGTCGTGCGCGTGCTGCTGCCGGCCGACCACAATTCGCTGCTGGCGCTGCTGCCAGGCATCTATCAGGCGCGCGGCAGGTTGGCTTGCCTGGTGGTGGCCAAGCGCGAGCAGCCCTGCAGCTTCACGGCCGCGCAAGCACAACAACTGGCCCGTGATGGCGCCTTGCTGGTGGCTGCCGAGGGCGAGGGCGAGCCGGTGCTGCTGATTGCCAGCGGCAGTTACCAGTTACACGCGATGCGCCGTGCTGCTGTTCGTCTGAGTCAGCATGCGGTGGCCTGGCGTCTGATTTACTTGCAGGAGCCAGGACGTTTTCGGGCGCCGCGTGATACCTGGGAAGCACCGGCGCTGGCTACGCCTGCAGAACATGAAGCGTTGTTCCCCGCTGCGTACCGGCGGCGCGTATTGCTCAGCCATATGCGCCCGGAGGTGGCACGGGGGCATTTGTCCACGGTGCTGGGCGAGGGCGCGTTCTGTCGGGCACTGGGTTATCGCAACCGCGGCGGCACCTTCGACGAAGCCGGCATGCTGTTCGCCAACGGCTGTACCTGGGCGCATGTGTTGCAGAGTGTCGCCGAGGTGCTGGGCATAACGGTCGATGCCTGGCTGACGGCCGAGGAACGGGCCGCGCTGGCCGGCACGGGAGATCCCAACGTCCTGCGCTGAATCACCGGGTTGGGGCAATTGCAAGGGAGGGGCAGGTATGCCCAGGCTGATTGTGGAACTCGACACCAACCTCTATCAGGCTGTTGAAAAACTATCTGCGTTGCCACTGCTGCGTTAAAAACAGGCTCAAAATGCTCATTTACAGCTCGTAAACTCCGCTTTTTCGCCTATTTTTGCCTTGCATTGGCTGCCTCGCCTACGTTTTTCAACGGCCTGCTATCGCATGCTGCAGGAGGCGGCACGGATCAACCCGTTGAGTCTGCAGGAGGCGTGCGTGCGTCGCCTCGAAGGGGGGGCGACGCTCACGCTACATGGGGGTCCTGCTCGCCGAGTTACGCGCCGATGACGCCCAGCGCCGGGCGCAGCGAGGCTGAACCTGGCCAGCACTTACAGGCCGCAATCACCCTTGTCGAAGGTTTCGACGGTGACCGGGCGGTTGCTGCGGTATTCGCTGAACTGGTAGCGCAACTGCGCGCCCTGGGCCAGCAGGCTGCGATAGCCCGGATTGCGGCAGACGCTGGCTGCCAGTTGGCTGCGCACGATGTCCGGGTTGCCGCGCATGTTTGCCGCATGTGCCGGGCGCACGCTGAGGTGGTTGATCAGCGTGTGGCCATCCACGGTGTAACCCTGATCGAGAATGTCCTCGTTGATCGCCCGTGGCGTGCCCTCGCTGCTCTGTCGGGCGACCTGCTCCAGGGTGCGAGTCAGCTCCATTTCCTTCAGCGAGGCGGCCTGGGCGGTGGCAAGCATCAGGCTGAGTGCGAGGGCAGGAAGGATGTAACGCAGCATGTGATGTAACTCCTGAAGGCGTGGACAGCCTTGGACAGACCGCTGCCGTGAATGTTCGCGGCAATGGCCATTGGCCTGTGACGGTTGCAGTCTACTGGTTCTGGCCCGCCAGCGGTGCGGGCGAGGTGTTAGAATCGCGCGCCCAATCGCCGTTGCGCCTTCCATGACTGATCCAGCCCCACATGCCGTCGCCCGCCTGCGCGCAGAGCGCCTGGCGCGCAGTATCAAGCCTTTCGTCGCGCGTGGCTCGCGTGCCGAGCGCTGCCCGCACTGTCGGGTGCAGCCGACGCACTGCTTGTGCGCCTGGCGTCCGCAGGTCCGGGCCAATGCCGGCATGTGCCTGGTGATGCACGACATCGAGGCGCTGAAGCCGAGCAATACCGGCTGGCTGATCGCTGACGTGGTACCCGAGACCCATGCCTTCTGTTGGGCACGAACCGCTGTCGAGCCGGCGCTGCTGGAGCTGTTGGCCGATCCGCAGTGGCAGCCCTATCTGGTCTTTCCCGGTGAGTACGTGGCGCCGTCGCGCGTGGTCGAGGAGGTGACATTGGCGCCCGGCAAGCGGCCGCTGTTCGTGCTGCTCGATGCCACCTGGACCGAGGCGCGCAAGATGTTTCGCAAGAGCCCCTATCTGGACGCGCTGCCGGTGCTGAGCCTGACGCCGGCGCAACTATCGCGCTATCGCCTGCGCCGCTCTACCCGTGGTGAGCACCTGTGCACGGCCGAGGTGGCTGCCCTGTGCCTGGAGCTGGCCGGTGATCAGCGTGCCGGCGAGGCACTGGACGACTATCTGGATGCCTTCAGTCAGCATTACCTGGCGGCCAAACGGCGTCTGCCGCTGGATCTCAACGACGCGCTGCATCAGCGTTTGCAGACGTACCGCTGAGTTCACCTGGCAGTGGCTTGGGCCACAGCTGCGCCAGCAGCATGCCGCCGAACATCAGGGCGCAACCCAGATAGCCGCGCAGTGCCAGTATTTCACCCAGCAGCAGGGCGCCGGCGATGGCGGCGAATACGGCCTCAAGCGAGAGGATGATCGCCGCGTGCGAGGCGATGGCATGTTGCTGCGCCACCACCTGCAGGGTGAAGCCCACCGCCACGCCGAACAGGCCGCCGTAGAGAATGGCCGGGCCGGCGGCAATGATGCCGTCCAGTGTCGCGGTCTCGAACAGCAGCGCCAGCAACAGGCTGATCAGCGCGCAGGTGGCGAACTGGATGAAGGCCAGACGCAGCGGGTCGTGACGGCTGGCGAAGAAGCCCACCAGCAACACATGCACGCCCCAGACGAAGGCGCCGGCCAGTTGCAGCCAGTCGCCGGAAGCCACGGTAAAGCCTTCGCCGACGCTGAGCAGAAACATGCCGACCACCGCCAGACTGGCGCCCAGCCAGATGCCGGCGCTGCTGCGCTGGCCGATCAGCAGGCCGAGAAGCGGCACCACGATCACGTACAGGCCGGTGATGAAGCCGGAGTTGGTCACCGTGGTGAACAGCAGGCCGACCTGCTGCAGGTTGATTCCCAGCGCCAGGGCCAGCCCCATGATCACCCCGCCGACCAGCAGGTTGCGATTCACCGGGGCGGGACGATGCTGCTGGCGACGTTGCAGCAGGGCCAGCACGGGCAGCAGCACCACGCAGGCCAGGGCAAAGCGCAGGCCGGTATAAAGGAAGGGGCCAATGTTATCCATGCCCAGGCGCTGGGCGACGAAGGCACTGCCCCAGATCATCGCGGTGATCAGCATCAACAGGTCAGCGCGCAGGGCTTGGCTTCGCATTCGGGGATCTCGGCAGTAAAGCTGCGCATCCTGCCGCAAAGCATTGCGCTTGACCACCCCGTCACAGCTCGGCATGCTGAGCGCCGCCGTCGGTCCGAGTGGGTGAGTCTGTGCTGCTGGATGTGCAGCCTTGAACGGATCTTCAGGCGAAAAGCACTGCCATACTCACCTCCGTGCCATTCATAACAACAACAGGATCTGCCCATGGCCGCCTACGAAATCCTGATTGCCGACGATCACCCACTGTTTCGCAGCGCGCTGCAGCAAGCACTGACCCTGGGGCTGGGGCCGCAGGTGCATCTGGTCGAGGCTGCCAGCATTGCCGAACTCGAGGGCCATCTGGCCGCCAAGAGTGGCTGGGATCTGGTTCTGCTCGATCTCAATATGCCGGGTGCCTATGGTTTTTCCGGGCTGGTGCTGTTGCGCGGGCAGTACCCGCAGATCCCCGTGGTGATGATCTCCGCCCAGGAAGAGGCCTCGGTGGTCAACCGCTCCCGCGAGTTCGGCGCCAGCGGTTTCATTCCCAAATCCAGCCCGTTGGAAACCCTGCAGCAGGCCGTGCGCCATGTGCTCGATGGTGATACCTGGTGGCCCGCACTGGCTGAAGAAGGTGCGCCGGTTTCCGATGAGGCCAAGGCCGCGAGTGTCGGCCTGGCGAGCCTCACGCCACAGCAGTTCCGGGTGCTGACCATGGTCTGCGAAGGGTTGCTGAACAAGCAGATCGCCTACGAGCTGGGCGTATCCGAAGCCACCGTTAAGGCGCATGTGACGGCGATCTTCCGCAAGCTGGGCGTGCGCACCCGCACTCAGGCGGCGTTGCTGTTGCAGCAGATGGAATCGATCCCCGCTTAGCCAGACGTAACCTGCTGCGCCAGGGTCTACGCAAGCGCAGCCGCATGATCGGGCTCAGCTTGTCCTCTCCTGTATAGGCTCTCCGACGGCGGATGCAGTAAGCTGCGTGCCTTTTTCGCAGGGGTAGGGCGCATGTCCGAATTCAAGGGCCAGACGGGCCTGAAACGCATCCTCAATGCAGCGGGCTATTCGCTCGATGGCTTGCGCGCCGCATTTCTCGGTGAGGCGGCATTTCGTCAACTGGTGCTGCTCAATCTGCTGCTGATCCCCTCGGCTTTTGTGTTCGAGGTCAGTCGCGCCGAGCGGGCCTTGATGGTCGCGGTTTGTCTGCTGGCGCTGATCGTCGAACTGCTCAACTCGGCCATCGAGGCCGCCATCGACCGCATTTCCCTCGAGCGCCATCCGCTGTCGAAAAATGCCAAGGACATGGGCAGCGCTGCGCAATTGCTGGCGCTGGGCATGATCGCCTCGGTCTGGGCGATCATTCTGCTGGGGTGAGGCTCAGACGATTGGCGGCAGGACGATCTGGTCGCTACGGCTGACGCCTGCGGTCAGCGCGCGACATTGCTCGAGAAACTCGCGCATCGCTGCCGTGCGGTACTTCTGCTTGTGCCAGATGAAGTAGAACTGCCGGCGCAGATCCAGTTGCGGGGTTTCTACCGGCATCAGGCTGCCCCGGCGAAAGGCGTCGCGCAGCGCCAGACGCGAGATGCAGCCGATGCCCAGGCCGGATTCCACCGCACGCTTGATCGCCTCGGTGTGTTCCAGCTCCAGGCGGATATTCAGGTTGCGCGGGTGATGGCGCATGGCCTGGTCGAAGGTCAGCCGCGTGCCCGAGCCCTGTTCACGCAGAATCCAGGCTTCGTGCGTCAACTCCTCCAGACTGGCACTGCCGCGCTTGGCCAGCGGATGCTGTGGCGCACAGAACACCACCAGTTCGTCCTCGACCCAGGGCTGCACCTCGATATCCGGGTGCTGGCAGTCGCCTTCGATCAAGCCCAGGTCCAGCTCATAATGGGCGATCTGTTGCACCACATGGGCGGTGTTGTGCACCTGCAGCTTCACCCGGCATTCGGGATGGCGCTGCATGAAGCTGCCGATCAGCAGGGTGGCCAGGTAGTTGCCCACGGTCAGGGTGGCGCCAACGTTCAGTGAGCCATAGCCGCTCTTGCCGCCGAGCAGGCGCTCGATCTCGCGGGCCTGATCGATCAGCGCCACGGCCTCGGGCAGCAACTGCCGGCCCAGGGCGTTGAGCGCCAGGCGTTTGCCCGCGCGATCGAACAGCTGGCAATCGGATTGCCGTTCCAGTTCGGTCAGCGAGGTGCTGGTCGCCGACTGCGACAATGCGAGCGATTGCGCGGCGCGGGAAACGCTCTCATGCTGCGCCACGGCGACGAATACCTGAAGTTGTCTGAGGGTAAATCGCATATCGATATAACCGATAACCTATATCTTGATAATCCACTTAACAGATATTGTTGCCGCGAATAAAATCCCGCGCAATCGCGCCTTTGGCGCTGTCGTTTTTCGAGGAAATCATCATGAGCAATATGAACGTCGAGCGTGTGCTCAGCGTCCACCACTGGAACGATACGCTGTTCAGCTTCAAGTGCACCCGTGATCCGGGCCTGCGCTTCGAGAATGGCCAGTTCGTGATGATCGGCCTGCAGCAGGAAAACGGTCGCCCGCTGATGCGCGCCTATTCCATCGCCAGCCCGAACTGGGAAGAGCATCTGGAGTTCTTCAGCATCAAGGTGCCGGACGGTCCGCTGACCTCGCAGCTGCAGCACCTCAAGGAAGGCGACGAGATCATCATCAGCAAGAAGCCCACCGGCACCCTGGTGCTCGATGACCTCAACCCCGGCAAGCACCTCTATCTGCTGTCCACTGGTACCGGCCTGGCACCGTTCATGAGCGTGATTCAGGATCCGGAAACCTACGAGCGTTTCGAGAAGGTGATTCTGGTTCATGGCGTGCGCTACGTGAACGAAGTGGCCTACCGCGAGTTCATCACCGAGCATCTGCCGCGCAACGAGTTCTTTGGCGATGCGCTGAAAGAGAAGCTGATCTACTACCCCACCGTGACCCGCGAACCGTTCGAGAACCAGGGCCGCCTGACCGACCTGATGCGCAGCGGCAAGCTGTTCGCCGACATCGGCCTGCCGCCGATCAATCCGCAGGATGACCGCGCCATGATCTGCGGCAGCCCGAGCATGCTCGACGAGACCAGCGAAGTGCTCGACAGCTTTGGCCTGAAGATTTCCCCGCGCATGCGTGAGCCGGGGGACTATCTGATCGAGCGCGCCTTCGTCGAGAAATAAGCGCTGCCGTTAAACGACAAAGCCGCCCACTGGGCGGCTTTGTCGTTCATGGCGCTCTCGTAGCCCGGATGCAATCCGGGGAGGGTGTGCTGCAATCCCCCGGATTGCATCCGGGCTACTCAGTGGCTTACAGACGTTTGGCCTCGATGATCAGCACCGGCTCGCGCGGTACGTTCTGGTGCATGCCACGATTGCCGGTCGGTACCTGGGCAATCTTGTCCACCACGTCCATGCCACGGGTGACCTTGCCGAACACGGCGTAGCCGAAGTCACGCGCGCTGTGGTCGAGGAAGGCATTGTCCTTGTGGTTGATGAAGAACTGGCTGGTGGCCGAATCGCGTACCTGCGTGCGCGCCATGGCCAGGGTGCCACGGACGTTGTGCAGGCCATTGTCGGCCTCGTTCTTGATCGGTGCGTCGGTGTCCTTCTGACGCATATCGGCATCGAAACCGCCGCCCTGAACCATGAAGCCCGGAATCACCCGATGGAACTGGGTGCCGTTGTAAAAGCCGTTGTCGACGTATTTGAGGAAGTTTTGCGTGCTGATCGGTGCCTTGTCGGCGGCCAGCTCCACTTCCACTTCGCCCAGGCTGGTGGTCAGCAGTACCTTGGGGTTGTCGGCGGCCAGCAGGCTGGAGGACAGCAGCAGGGCGCCGGTGGCGAGAACGAGTTGCTTGAGCATGATGGTCAGTTTTCCTTGTTGGCAATCTCGCCGAGAAAGGCGAGCAGGGCGTTATTAAAGCGTTCCGGTTGATCCAGCGGTGTGGCATGGCGCGAGTTTTCGATCACCAGCAGGTGCGCGTTGGACATTTCTGCCACGTATTCACGTTTGCGTTCAACCGGTGTGTAGTCGTGGTCGGCGCTGATCACCAGGGTAGGACAGGTGATGCGCCCAAGTCGTTCGCGCACGCCCCAGCCGATGATGGCATCGAGGCTGGCCAGATAAGCGTGCTTGTCGTTCTGTGGCCAGCGTTCTGCGATCTTGCGCCGCAGCTCGGCCTGTTCCGGTTTGGGGAACAGCAGCTTGCCCAGCGCCTTGCCGATGGTGTCCAGGCTGAGCAGGCGCGACAGCGTCCAGCGCTTGCCGATTTCCAGCCATTCGCGCGCGTTTCTGGCTTTCACTTCGGGGCCGCTGTTGACGATGGTCAGGCTGCGCAACAGTTCGGGGCGGTCGACGCCAAGCTGGAAGCCAATCATGCCGCCCATGGAGATGCCCACCAGATGCACCGGTGGCAGTTGCAGGTGCTCGATCAGTGCGACCACGTCATCGGCGAAGTCGGCGATGCGGTAAGGTCCGCGCGGCTTGTCCGAACGGCCGTGGCCACGCACGTCCAGCGCCAGCACCCGGTAATGCCGGGCCAGCAGCGGAATCTGGTATTCCCAATCGCGCGTGCTCGAACCCAGGCCATGCACCAGCAGCAGCGGCTGTCCATGACCATAGTCCTCGTAGTGCAGCTGACAGCCTTCGTTGTCGAAATAGGGCATGACGGAGTTCTCAGTTGGCTGGCTGCGGTGCCGCAAAGGCTGCATCCAGAGGCGTCGCGTCGAAATTCTTGATCAGCTCGATGAGAATCTGCGTGGCCGGGCCGAGGACACGGTCCTTGTTGCTATAGAGGAAGAAGCGTGGCTTGCGGATGCCACCCTGTGCCAGCGGCAACGGTTTCAGCAGGCCTTCCTGCAATTCCCGGGTGATCAGGTGGCGCGGTAGCCAGGCAAAGCCCAGGCCGCTGCTGACGAAGGTGCGCGCGGTCGGCAGGCTGCCAACCGTCCAGCGCTGTTCGGCGCCCAGCCAGCCGGCATCACGCGGCTGCAGGCGGCCACTGTCACGGGTGACCACCTGCATCTGGCCTTCCAGGTCCTGAAAGCTCAATTCGCGTTGCAAACGGTGCAGTGGGTGTTCCGGGTTGGCGACGGCAACGAACTCCACTTCGCCCAGCTCGATACCCAGATGGCCGGTGATGTTCAGCGCGCTGATGGCCAGATCGGCAGTGCCTTCGAGCAGCACCTCCTCGACCCCGGACAACACTTCTTCACGCAGGCGCACGCGGCAACCACGGCTTTGCGGCATGAAGGCGGTGAGGGCGCGGACGATGGTTGCGGTGGGATAGGCTGCATCCACCACCAGGCGCACCTCGGCTTCCCAGCCCTGCTCCATGTGGTGCGCAAGGTCTTCCAGTTGGCTGGCCTGCTTGACCAGTTGCCGCGAACGGCGCAGCAGCACGTCGCCGGCCTCGGTGAGCACGGCCTTGCGACCGTCGATACGCAACAGCGGTACGCCGAGCTGTTCCTGCATGCGCGCCACGGTATAGCTGACCGAGGACTGCGAACGGTGCAACACGTCGGCGGCCTGGGCAAAACCGCCCTGATCCACCACAGCTTGCAACGTGCGCCATTGATCCAGGGTTACGCGAGGAGCTTTCATTGCATCATCCTGCCTGAGTCGGCTGTTATCGCCGACGATCTCCACCTACACTGGCGATCCCACGTTGGAGAGCACCGATGAAAAAAATAATCTGCTTGCTGTTCGCCTGTCTGCCGCTGGCTGCCCATGCCTACCCCATCGAGGTAGAAAAACAGTTCAATGGTGCCGAGGTCTCGGCCAGCACACAGGTAATCGATCACAACATGTCGGCGCTGATGCTCTACAACTACGGGCAGAGCGAGGCCGAATGCACGGCTGTGTTTCGCAATGGCCCCGAGGCACCACGTACCCGGCGTACCGTGTTGGCACCTGGCGCCAGCAACAACATGACGGTCAAGTTCACCCGGAGCGTGATTCGCCTGCGGGTCAACCTGACCTGCAACCTGAGGTGATGAAAGCCTAGACGCGGCAGGTCTATAAATCAATTTAATCGATATATGTAAGCGGATATTTGCGCTTTTTAATCGAAATCTGAGTCTCTACTCTGTGCTCCATCGACTCTCAACTCTCTCGATGGAGCCTCAGACATGTCCCGTGTTCTCGTTATCGAAAGCAGCGCCCGCCAGCAAGGTTCGGTTTCCCGCGAGCTGACCCGGCAGTTCATCGGTAATTGGCAAGCCGCACACCCGGCAGACCAGATCCAGATTCGCGATCTGGCAGTCGAGCCGGTTCCGCACCTCGATGCCACCCTGCTGGGTGGCTGGATGACCCCGAGCGAGCAGCAGAACGATGCCGAGAAGGCTGCCCTGGCCCGCTCCAATCAACTCACCGATGAGTTGCTGGCTGCCGATGTGCTGGTGCTGGCTGCGCCGATGTACAACTTCGCCATCCCCAGCACGCTGAAGGCCTGGCTGGATCATGTGCTGCGCGCCGGCGTCACCTTCAAGTACACCGAAACCGGCCCGCAGGGCCTGCTGACCGGCAAGCGTGCCTTCGTGCTGACCGCGCGTGGCGGTATCTACGCCGGCAGCGGTCTGGATCATCAGGAACCCTACCTGCGCCAGGCGCTGGCTTTCATTGGTATCCATGACGTGCAGTTCATCCATGCCGAAGGCCTGAACCTGGGCGCCGAGTTCAGTGAAAAAGGCCTGGCCCAGGCCAAGGCCAGGCTGGCTGAAGTGGCCTGACGCTCCCCCGACGCTCCTGAGCGCCCGCTAGCGGGCGTGCTATACCGGTCGTTCCGTGAGGGAACGGCCGGTTTTTTTTATGGGGCTGGACAGCGCCTACCCTGGCGTATGGATTGTCCGGCGCAGGGGAACGCGCTAAGGTCGCCGCCTTCCTTCGGAGGTGGCTGTGCGATATCTGCTGATAGTGACCCTGCTGTGGGCGTTTTCCTTCAGCCTGATCGGCGAGTACCTGGCCGGTCATGTCGACAGCTATTTTGCGGTGCTGACGCGGATCGTCATTGCCGGCTTGCTGTTCGTGCCGCTGACCCGCTGGCGTGGCCATGCCCCGGCATTCGTGCGCGGCATGCTGCTGATCGGCGCGCTGCAGTTCGGCATCACTTACGTGTGCCTGTACCTGAGCTTCTCGGTGCTGACCGTGCCGGAGGTGCTGTTGTTCACCATTCTCACGCCACTGCACGTGACGCTGATCGAGGATGCGCTGAACCGCAGGTTCAATCCCTGGGCGCTGGTGGCTGCAGTGGTGGCGGTGCTGGGCGCCGGGATCATCCGCTATGACGGTATCAGCAGCGGCTTTTTATTCGGCTTCCTGCTGCTGCAGGTGGCCAACTTCACCTTCGCCGCCGGTCAGGTGCTGTACAAACATCTGTTGCTCAAGCATCCCTCGAGCGAGCCGCAGTACCGGCGTTTCGGCTACTTCTATCTGGGGGCGCTGCTGATTGCCCTGCCTGCGTTCCTTTTGCTGGGCAATAGTGAACGCCTGCCTGGCACTCCGTTGCAGTGGGGGGTGCTGCTCTGGCTTGGCGTGGTGGCTTCGGGGGTGGGGCTGTACTGGTGGAACAAGGGCGCCAGCCTGGTCGATGGTGGCACCCTGGCGGTGATGAACAATGCATTGGTGCCGGCTGGCCTGCTGGTCAACCTGCTGATCTGGAATCACGATGCCGACTGGCTGCGTCTGGCACTTGGCGGTGCGGTGATCGCAGCCTCGCTGCCGCTGGTTCGTCTGGGGCGTGAGCGCCGCATGCCGGCCGAGGTGCACTGATGCATCTCTCCGGACGTGGACTGGCGTTATCGATTGGCGCCTCGCTGCTGTTCGCCGTATTGCCGGGTTATGTGCAATGGCTGACCCCGCTCGATGGGGTGCAGGTATTCGCCCAGCGCGTGCTCTGGTCGGTCCCGCTGATTCTGCTGCTGGTGGTGGCGGCACGCCAGACCCACCTGCTGCGTGAGACATTCGTGCGTTTGCGGCATGAGCCGCTGCTGCTGGCGGCCTGTCCACTGGCGGCAGCGCTGATCGGCGTGCAGTGGTTTCTGTTTCTCTGGGCACCGCTGGTGGGGCGCATGCTGGAAGTGTCCATGGGCTACTTTCTGTTGCCGCTAGCCCTGGTGCTCAGTGGTCGGGTGTTCTACGGCGAGCGTTTGCGCCCACTGCAGCGGTTGGCAGTGGCCTGCGCCGTGCTGGGTGTACTGCATGAGCTGTGGCGGACTCAGGCATTTTCCTGGCTGACGCTGGCGACTGCCTTGGGCTACCCGCCTTATATGATGCTGCGTCGCTGGATGCGCCTGGATGCGTTATCCGGTTTCGTTCTGGAAATGCTGATTCTGGCGCCCTTGGCGATCGGGCTGATCGTCATGTATGGGCCTGCAGACGCGTTTGGCGAGCGGCCAGTGCTGTGGCTGTTGGTGCCGGTCATGGCGCTGATCGGTACCCTGGCTTTTGCTGCCTACATGGCCTCGAGCCGGCTGTTGCCGATGGGCCTGTTCGGTATTCTCAGTTATCTCGAGCCTGTCTTGCTGTTCATCGTGGCATTACTGCTGCTCGGAGAACACTTCGATGCCGGGCAATGGCTGACCTATCTGCCGATCTGGCTGGCGGTACTGCTGGTCGGCTGGGACAGCGCCCGGCTACTACGCAAGCAGCAGCGTGAGTGTATCAGGCCGCGTTGATGCCAACGACCGGCAGACTGGCCTGCTTCAGTACCTGGTAATGCAACTGCAGGGTGCCGCTGCTGAAGCGCCGCTCTTGGTTGAGGGTCAGGTGGCGTTCCATGCCCGTGGCCAGCAGTGGAATGCCGGCGCCCAACAGGTGTGGTACCAGGTTGATCATCACTTCGTCGATCAGCCCGGCGGTGTAGCAATTGCCGGCGAGCAGGCTGCCACCGACCAGCCAGATACGCTGAAAACCGGCTTCGTGCAGAGCCGCTACAGCCTGGGCGGGAGTGCTATGGGTGAGTTGCACTTCCTCTGCTGCGCGTGTCAGGGCAAGGCGTGTCAGCACCACGCAAGGCTTGCCCGAGTAGGGCCAGGGGCCACCCCGTGCCCGCAGTGCCTCGTAGGTGCCTCTGCCCATCAGCAGGGCATCGATAGCGCAATAGAAATACTCGAAAGCGTACGCTTCATCGGCCTGGCGTGATGCATCGAACCAGTCGAGCTGGCCATCCGGTCGAGCGATGTAACCATCAAGGCTGCAAGTGACGTGGTAGATCAGTGATGGGTTCATGTCTGCACCTGTCGGCGGGCCATCTGCACGTTGGAGTGGCGCCGACGGTACGAGTTCGTCATGCGCCTTACCGCCTGTCGGCAGGCGCTCAGTCCAGGACATTACGCAGTATTTCGTAGACGATCCCCGTCGCGATGGCGACCAGCACCACGTCCCGGCCGATCTGCTTCCATTCGTAGCCTTCGTAGTAGGGCAGGCGTGATACCAGGCGGCTGTCGAAATTCTTGGCGATACCCGGCGGTAGCGGTTTACCGCGTGCCAGGTTCTTGGCGATGCCCGGTGGCAGAGAAGCGCTCGGGCCGATCAACTGGCGATTGTCGCCAAGGATGATACGCACCTGGCCAATATCCACGCGCGGGCCGCGCAGGTCGATCTGTACGCCATCATGCGCGTGACCCGGCTTGCCCTTGCCGGGCGGCGGGTTGGCCAGCACTGGCGCCGAGGCCAGCAGAATGCACAGGCTGATGCAGAGGGTCGCTTGGTTTTGGTTGGGCATGGCTCGACTCCTGGTTTGTCGATGCACCTTGGATATCAGAAGTGCCGGTGCGGTTCCTGCCTGCTGCTGCCGGATGGCACCAGATGGCCGTTCGTCGGCCTATGAATATGCCTTGGATGCAAAGAAATTCGGCCCCGGCGCCGGAAACCGTTAGGCTATGCACCGTTTTGTCGATTTTTCGAGGTAGTGCCCCCGTGTTTGCCCAATTCGCCCTGCATGAACGCCTGCTCAAAGCCGTGGCCGAGCTTAATTTCGTCGAGCCCACCCCGGTGCAGGCGGCAGCGATTCCGCCTGCGCTGGAGGGCAAGGATCTGCGGGTGATTGCCCAAACCGGCAGCGGCAAGACTGCCGCGTTCGTCCTACCGCTGCTCAATCGCCTGCTCGGCGACGGCAATTCCAAACAACGCCTGAGCATTCGTGCATTGATCCTGCTGCCGACCCGTGAGCTGGCCCAGCAGACGCTCAAGGAAGTCGAGCGCTTTGCCCAGTTCACCTTCCTCAAGGCCGGCCTGGTGACCGGTGGCGAGGATTTCAAGGTGCAGGCGGCGATGATGCGCAAGATCGACATCCTCATCGGCACGCCCGGCCGTCTGATCGAGCATGCCAATGCCGGCAACCTGCCCCTGGAGGAGGTTGAAGTGCTGGTGTTCGATGAGGCCGACCGCATGCTCGACATGGGCTTTGCCGAAGACGCCCAGCGTCTGGCCGAGGCCTGCGGCCCGCACCAGACCCTGCTGTTCTCCGCCACCACCGGCGGTAACGGCCTGCGCGAGATGGTCGCCAAGGTGCTCAGGGACCCTCAGCACCTGATGCTCAACAGCGTCAGCCAGCTCAATGAAGGTACGCGTCAGCAGATCATCACGGCTGACCACAACTACCACAAGGAACAGCTGGTTGACTGGCTGCTGGCCAATGAAACCTATGACAAGGCCATCGTCTTCACCAACACCCGGGTACAGGCCGACCGTCTCTACGGCAAATTGGTCGCCGCCGGGGTCAAGGCCTTCGTGCTGCACGGCGAGAAGGACCAGAAGGACCGCAAGCTGGCCATCGACCGCCTGCGCCAGGGCGCGGTCAAGGTGCTGGTGGCCACCGATGTGGCAGCGCGTGGCCTGGATGTGGAAGGATTGGATCTGGTGATTAACTTCGACATGCCGCGTTCCGGCGACGAATACGTGCACCGTATCGGTCGTACCGGTCGTGCCGGTGGCGAAGGCCTGGCGGTATCGCTGATCTGCCACACCGACTGGAACCTGATGTCGAGCATCGAGCGCTACCTCAAGCAGCGTTTCGAACGTCGCACCATCAAGGAGCTGAAAGGCGTCTACCAGGGGCCGAAGAACCTCAAGGCGTCCGGCAAGGCCGCTGGCAGCAAGAAGAAAAAGACCGAGAAGAAAGATCCGAAGAAAGCCACCGCCGCCAAGCGCAAGAGCGGCCCACGCCCGGCTGGCAAGCCTTCAGTGCTGGTCAGCGCCGATGGCAGTGCGCCACTCAAGCGCAAGAAGCCGGCGGCGGAGTAAGGGGTAGGGTGGACGACGCTTCATTCGTCCACCGCGCTGCCATCCCTGGGGGCAAGCACATCGGCTACGCGTGCGAGCCACCTGCACGTCTCAGTGCAATAAACCTGTGCGGTTGTCCAATGCAGGGCGGGAGTCTCCCGCCCTGTATCTACCCCGGCGAACCCGCCTTGGCTGACGCGGCCCTGGGCGTGCATGCAGAGCGTCACCCGCGAGCCGTATGATCGATGACCTTCCGGCCGTCCAGCAGTCTTTGCCGAACAGACGACGCTGCCAGTGCTTCTAGTGTGAGCGGGTCTCGGTCAGCAGCGGCTTTTGCAATTCGCTGGCCCAGGCCAGCAGCGGTACGTGTACCTCAGGTTGCCAGATACGCTTGAACAGCAAGGCCAGGTGTTCGGACTCGCCGCGACTGAAGGGCAGGCGGTCGATGCGCTCATGCACCTGCCACTGACCCTCTTTCCTCTGCGCGAAATCGAAGCGGAAGGGATGAAAACCGGTCATGCCCAAGCGCAGGTCGGTGACCACCAGGCGATCACCGATCTGGTCATAGCGCAGCACACCGCCACTGAACCACTCCAGGCGTTGATGCATGGGGGCGTCAGCCAGGTGCTCACGCAGATGAGTGCCACGCGGCAGGCGCTGCAGTTGCGGCGGCTCGTCATCGAACCAGCCGATCAGGGCTTCGTGATAGTGCTCGCCATCCAGCACGATGACCCGCCACAGCAGGGTGTTGAATGGCGTTGGCGTGATGAACAGCTGTTCGGCCTGGATGCCCTGGCGAGCCAACTCACGCTCCACGCGCTGTTCGGCCATGAACTTGCCGGCCAGGCTGAAGCCGATGTACAGCGTCGATACGGTCAGCGCCACGGCCGGTACGCGCCAGCTCTGCTCGCGCAGCCCGGTGAACAGGCTGATCACCACGGCGGCGATCAGCGGCACCGTGTACAACGGGTCGATGATGAACAGGCTGGACCAGGCCGTCGGCGTCGGCATCAATGGCCAGAACAGTTGGGTGCCATAACTGGTGAAGGCATCAAGCAGGGTGTGGGTGACCAGTATCAGCCACAGTGTGAGTAACAGGCGGCTGGTCGAGTAACCGGGATGCGGTCGAAAGCGCCTGATCAGCCAGGTCAGCAGCAGGGCGAAGCCGCTGAGGATGAACAATGAATGACTGAAGCCACGGTGGTAGGTCATGTTGGCCACGGCATCGCCGTAGTCCATGATCACGTCCAGGTCGGGAAGGGTGGCCAGCGTGGCGCCATATAGCAGTGCTTTGCGCCCCTGCCAGCGACCGAGTAGCGCGCCCTGGATGCTGGCGCCAAGTACCGCCTGGGTTATGGAGTCCATCGAATGTTTCCGGAAAAAGACAGGCCGTTACGTTAGCCGAGGCGCCCGGCAAATGCCGTGGGGAAATTTCAAGTAAAGATTACAGCTGTGGCAGGTATGCTGATGGTTATACCTATTCAGAAAGCATGGCCATGCTGATCGTCTCCAACAGTGTTCACCTGCCCGATGAGGAAATCGAGTTGACTGCCATCCGCGCCCAGGGCGCGGGCGGGCAGAACGTCAACAAGGTGTCCAGTGCCGTGCACCTGCGTTTCGACAGCCAGGCCTCGTCGCTGCCGCCGTTCTACAAGGAGCGCCTGCTGGCGCTTGCCGACAGTCGCATCACCGCAGATGGCGTGGTGATCATCAAGGCGCAGCAGTATCGCACCCAGGAGCAGAATCGTGCCGACGCCCTCGAGCGTCTTGCCGAGTTGATCCGCAGCGCCGGCAAGGTGGAAAAGAAACGCCGCCCGACCAAGCCGACTCTCGGCTCGAAAAAGCGTCGCCTGGATGGCAAGAGCAAGCGCGGAGCGATCAAGGCGGGGCGGGGCAAGGTGGATTTCTAGCAGCGTGCCGCCAGGTACGCCTGATAGTCAGGAATACGGTACTCGTGCTGCTGTTCCAGCAGGCTGCTGCTGAGCATGTAGTTGGCGCTGCTCTCGTTGCAGGCTACCGGGATGTTCCATACCGCCGCCACGCGCAGTAGGGCCTTGATATCTGGGTCGTGTGGCTGTGGCTCGAAGGGGTCCCAGAAGAACACCAGCATGTCCACGCGCTGTTCGGCGATGCGCGCGCCGATCTGCTGGTCGCCGCCCAGCGGGCCGCTGATCATGCTTTCCACCGGTAAATCCAGACGCTTGCTCAAAAGCAGGCCGGTGGTGCCAGTGGCCACCAGTTCATGGCGAGCCAGCTTGTCGCGCTGACGTTCGCACCAGTCCAGCAGGAAGCCTTTGCAGTGGTCGTGCGCCACCAGGGCGATGCGCTTGCGCGCCGGCAATTGGGCATGAGTGAAGCTGATACGGCTCATCGAGCCTCCTTGTTCAGTGCAGGCGGGCCAGGACCAGGCAGTTGTCCAGCATGCGGTTGGAGAAGCCCCACTCGTTGTCATACCAGGCCATGACCTTGAGCAGCTTGCCGCTGACCTTGGTGTGGTTGGCGTCGAAGATCGATGACAACGGGTTGTGGTTGAAGTCGCAGGACACCAGCGGCAGCGCGTTGTAACCGAGAACCGGGGATCGCTCGCTGGCGGCCTTGAGCAGGGCGTTGACGTCCTCGGCGGTGGTCTCGCGCTTGACCTGCACGGTCAGATCGACCAGCGACACGTTGATCACCGGCACCCGCACGGCCATGCCGGTAAGTTTGCCGGCCAGCTCCGGCAGTACCAGGCCGACCGCTTCGGCGGCGCCGGTTTTGGTCGGGATCATCGATTGGGTCGCCGAGCGCGCGCGGTACGGGTCGCTGTGGTACACATCGGACAGGTTCTGGTCGTTGGTGTAGGCGTGGATGGTGGTCATCAGGCCTTGCTCGATGCCCAATTCGCGTTGCAGCACCTGGGCCACCGGCGCCAGGCAGTTGGTGGTGCAGGAGGCGTTGGAGATGATCTGCATGTCCGGCGTCAGCACCTGTTCGTTGACGCCATACACCACGGTGGCGTCGGCACCCTTGGCGGGCGCGGAGATCAAGACCTTGCGCGCGCCGGCTGCAAGATGTGCGGCGGCCTTGTCGCGTTCGGTGAACAGCCCGGTGCATTCGAGCACCACATCGACCTGATGGGTTTTCCACGGCAGCTCGGCCGGGTTGCGAATGGCGCTGACGGCGATGCGGTCACCCTTGATCCACAGGCTTTCGCCGTCCACTTTAACTTCTTCAGGGAAATGGCCGTGGACGCTGTCATATTGCAACAGGTGGGCATTGATCGCGCTGTCGCCCAGATCGTTGATCGCCACGACCTGCAGGTGCTGGCGATAATTCTGGGTATAGAGTGCGCGTAGCACGTTGCGACCGATACGGCCGAAGCCATTGATGGCGATGCGTAGTGTCATGGTGAGGGTCTCGTCAACTTGTTGTTGTAATTACAAGATTATTCCAGTTTCTCTAGAAATCAAGCCCGTTTAGTGGCAGTATTTTGTTGTAAATACGAACATACGCTAGAAGCTAGCCTGGAGATTGCCCATGCATCCCCGCGTTGTTGAAGTGACCGAACGTCTTGTCGAGCGCAGCCGCGCCACGCGCCAGCGCTACCTGGAGATGATCCGTGCGGCCGCCAGTGAGGGGCCGCAACGTGGCAAGCTGCAGTGTGCCAACTTCGCTCACGGCGTCGCCGGTTGCAGCGGTCATGACAAGCAGACCCTGCGCCTGATGGAGGCGGCCAACGTGGCCATCGTGTCTGCCTATAACGACATGTTGTCGGCCCATCAGCCCTACGAGACCTTTCCCGAGCAGATCAAGCAGGCGCTGCGTGAGCGGGGTTCGGTGGGGCAGTTCGCCGGTGGTGTGCCGGCCATGTGCGATGGTGTGACCCAGGGTGAGCCGGGCATGGAGATTGGGATCGCCAGTCGCGAGGTGATCGCCATGTCCACCGCCGTGGCGCTGTCGCACAACATGTTCGATGCGGCGCTGTATCTGGGCGTGTGCGACAAGATCGTGCCAGGGCTGATGATGGGCGCGCTGCGTTTCGGTCATCTGCCATCGCTGTTCGTGCCGGCAGGGCCGATGACCTCGGGGCTGTCCAACAAGGAGAAGGCCGACGTGCGTCAGCGTTACGCCGAGGGCAAGGCGACCCGCGACGAGCTGCTGGCGGCGGAAATGGCCGCTTACCACGGGCCAGGTACCTGCACCTTCTATGGCACCGCCAATACCAACCAGCTACTGATGGAGGTGATGGGCCTGCACCTGCCAGGCGCTTCCTTCATCAATCCGGGCACGCCGCTGCGTGATGCGCTGACCCGTGAGGCTGCGCAGCAGGTCACCCGCCTGACCAAGCAGAGCGGGAGTTTCATGCCCATCGGCGAGATCGTCGACGAGCGTTGCCTGGTCAATTCCATCGTCGCCCTGCATGCCACCGGTGGTTCCACCAACCATACCCTGCATATGCCGGCCATCGCCCGCGCCGCCGGCATTCTGCTGACCTGGCAGGACATGGCCGACCTCTCCGAAGTGGTGCCGACCCTGGCGCACGTCTACCCAAATGGTAAGGCCGACATCAATCACTTCCAGGCCGCTGGCGGCATGGCTTTCCTGATTCGTGAGCTACTCGACGCCGGCTTGCTGCATGAAGAGGTCAACACCGTGGCCGGACGCGGCCTGTCACGCTACACCCGTGAGCCCTTCCTCGAGGACGGCAAGCTGGTCTGGCGCGACGGGCCGAGCGAAAGTCTGGAGGAAAGCGTGCTGCGTCCCGTGGCGCGGCCGTTCTCGGCAGAAGGCGGCTTGCGCCTGATGCAGGGCAACCTGGGGCGTGGGGTGATGAAGGTGTCCGCGGTGGCACCAGAGCATCAGGTGGTGGAAGCACCAGCGCTGGTGTTCGAGGATCAGTTGGAGCTGGTCGAAGCCTTCAAGGCCGGCAAGCTGGAGCGCGATTTCGTCGCCGTGGTGCGTTTTCAGGGGCCGCGCAGCAACGGCATGCCGGAGCTGCACAAGATGACGCCTTACCTGGGTGTGCTGCAGGATCGCGGCTTCAAGGTGGCACTGGTTACCGATGGGCGCATGTCCGGCGCTTCGGGCAAGATCCCGGCAGCCATTCATGTCTGCCCGGAGGCTTTCGATGGTGGGCCGCTGGCGCGGGTGCGTGACGGCGATCTGATACGCCTCGATGGTACGACGGGAGTATTGCAGCTGCAGATCGACGAGGCGGAATTCGCCGCGCGCGAGCCGGCCGGGCGACCTGCACCAGCCAGTGGCTGCGGGCGCGAGTTGTTCGCCTTCATGCGCCACAACTTCAGCACGGCGGAGCAGGGCGCCAGTGCCTTTACCGAGAGTCTCGAGTCGCTGGTCTGAGGCAGGCGCCTGTTGCCCGGATTGCATCCGGGCACTTGCCAGACGCCGGCAAGGCCTGCAAAGCCGCTCTTCGTAGGAGCCCCGCCTCGGGGCGAAGCTTTATCCAAGCGTGCCCCGCCCTGATTCGCGCGGGGCGCCGCTCCTACAGACCTGCGTCCTGCTTCAGATCCCCTGCGGAATCTCTTCGCCGCCCAGTGCGGTGAACAGCTCCGGCAGGAATTCCACCAGGGTCATCATCATCAGGATGAAGCTGGCATCCTGCTGAGCCAGGGCGTCGTCACCGCCGTCCTGTTCGGCTTGCTCCTGCAGCACGTCTTCGAAGCGCAGGCGCTTGATGGTCAGCTTGTCATCGAGCACGAACGACAGCTTGTCCTGCCAGGCCAGCGACAGTTGAGTAACCTGTTTGCCGGTGGACAGGTGCAGCTGGATTTCCTCGCTGGTCAGATCCTGGCGCTTGCAGCGCACCACGCCGCCGTCTTCGTGGGTGTCACGCAGCTCGCACTCGTCGAGGACGAAGAAGCCTTCGGCAGCGCTCTGGTTCTTCAGCCAGTCGGTGAGGGTGGCGGTCGGCGCGATCTTCACCGACAGCGGGCGCACCGGCAGCGAGCCGATGGCTTCACGCAGGGTGGAGAGCAGGTCTTCAGCCTTCTTGGCGCTGGCGCTGTCGACCAGGATCAGGCCCTGCTTCGGCGCGATGGCGGCGAAGGTGCCGGATTTGCGGATAAAGGCGCGCGGCAGGAAGGCCTGGACGATCTCGTCTTTGATCTGGTCGCGCTCTTTCTTGTACACCTTGCGCATCTGCGTGTTTTCGATCTCGTCGACCTTCTCCTTCAGCGCATCACGCACCACCGAACCGGGCAGGATGCGTTCTTCCTTGCGTGCGCCGATCAGCAGGAAGTCGCCGCTGACATGCACCAGTGGCGCATCGGCGCCCTTGCCGAAGGGGGCGGTGAAACCGTAGGTGGTCAGTTCCTGGCTGGCGCAGGGACGGGCCGGTTTACTGGCCAGTGCGGTCTCCAGCGCTTCGGCGTCGAAAGGAATGTCCTGGGTGAGGCGGTAGACCAGCAGGTTACGAAACCACATGAGCGGGTGATTCTCCATTGATGATGAAGTCGCGGATTGGCACCATCCTTGAACTCTCCCGTTGGGGAAAGCTGGCGCGCAGCGACGGATGAAGGTGGCGGGCCAATAACGCTGACCGCCGGCACAGAACACGCATTATTCTCCGCTGGCGTGTCCAGGCCAACCCTGACAACGAGTCTGCGAGGAAATTCGCCGGTCGTAGCTAAGTTCTTGCTGCGGCGGTAAATTTTTTTGCGAAGAGGGCTTGCCAAGGCTCGCCTCGCTCTCTAGAATGCGCCCCACTTCGAGAGTGAATGGGGTGGTTAGCTCAGCCGGGAGAGCATCTGCCTTACAAGCAGAGGGTCGGCGGTTCGATCCCGTCACCACCCACCAATCTCGCAGTTACGCGCAGCGGTAGTTCAGTCGGTTAGAATACCGGCCTGTCACGCCGGGGGTCGCGGGTTCGAGTCCCGTCCGCTGCGCCATTCTTCTCCTCGTTTCATCCCCTCCTGTGACAATGCTACGGCTCTCGCCGAAATCTTCGAAAAACCCTTTGTTTGCTTGAACTTATGCGCATTGCTCGGCTCCTATGCCGTAGCCAGTGATCGCGGCGTACTGCTAAGCTCGCTCTTTCACACGACGGCCTTCGGGCGCATCTACAAGGAACAAGCATGAAACAGCATCGTTTGGCGGCAGCGGTTGCCCTGGTGGGCCTGGTGCTTGCCGGTTGCGACTCGCAAACCAGCGAAGTCGAACTCAAGAGCCCGGCGCAGAAAGCCTCCTACGGCATCGGCCTGAACATGGGGCGTAGCCTGTCTGAAGAGGGCATGGACGATCTGGACTCCAAGGCCGTCGCTCAGGGCATCGAAGACGCGCTGGCGAAGAAGGAGCCGCGCATCAAGGATGAAGACATGATCGAAGCCTTCTCCTTCCTGCAGAACCGTGCCGAAGAACGTATGACGGCACTGAACAAGGAAGCTGCCGAAGCCGGCAAGAAATTCCTCGAAGAGAACGGCAAGCGTGAAGGTGTCGTCACCACCGCTTCCGGTCTGCAATATGAAGTGATCAAGAAGGCCGACGGCCAGCAGCCGAAGGAAAGCGATGTGGTGACCGTTCACTACGAAGGCAAGCTGACCGACGGCTCTGTGTTCGACAGCTCCGTCGCACGTGGCAGCCCCATCGATCTGCCGGTTGGCGGCGTGATCCCAGGCTGGGTCGAAGGCCTGCAACTGATGCACGTGGGTGAGAAGTACAAGCTGTACATCCCCAGCGAGCTGGCTTACGGCGAGCAGAGCCCGTCCCCGGCCATTCCGGCCAATTCGGTGCTGGTGTTCGACCTGGAGCTGATCGGTATCAAGGATCAGGCCGCCGAGCCGACCGAACAGTAACACTTGGTACTTTCGTACAGCGCCCCGTCTTGACGGGGCGTTGTCGTTTCTGGGGGGGCTCAGCCGCTACGAGGCGCCCTGAGTGTTACGCTTATGCACATCATGCAAAGGGTTCCTAACAAGCCCGTGCAAAACTTGCAAGCATCTTGTTCGCAATATGCAACTTGTTGATTTTATTGAATTTTATATGCTGTATAAAAAATATCCGATCTAACCCTAGGCCCCATGCCACGGGGCTTTGGTAGGCTTGTCGAAAGTCTTTGCACAGAGTTATCCACAGGTTCTGTGGGTAAGCGGGGCAAGCCCAGAAAACGCCTGGCTTGCCGAGGAGAGCGAATGAAAACACCCTGGAAATTGCTCCGCTACCTGCCGCAGGCTGCTCGTTTTCTGCGTGAAGGTCGGCTGCCGGAGCTGTTGCATGCGCTGCGTGACAAGCGTACCCCTCAAGGGCAGCGCTTCGCCGTATTCAGGGATGACCTGCAACTGCTTCGCGCCCTTAGCCTGGCCTGGTTCAAGGGCGAGTACCGGCAGATCAGCCGGCAGGCGTTGTTGACCATCGTGGCGGCGTTGCTCTATGTCATCGCGCCGCTCGATGCCATTCCCGACTGGCTGGTTGGCCTTGGCTTCATCGACGATCTGGCTGTGCTGGCCTGGGTCATGCGCACCTGGCATGGCGAGCTGGAGGCCTTCAGGGCCTGGCGCGAGGCACAGAGCCCCGAGCGCCTGGCGCTGATCGAGCAGTTGCCTGTGGCGCAAAGGGTAGAAACGCAACGCAACTGATGCCGGCGCTTCTGCGAATCGCCTCTCAAGCAGGCAGGATGGCGCGCGCAGCACCAGCCTGGCGCTGATATCTTGGTCGCAGGTTTGCGCCTCAGTCGTCGGGTGCCTGTTAAGATGGCCATTTGCAAGGAAGGGGTCGAGGTCGTCGGCCCTGCTTTCCAACGGAGAGATTCATGACTGTGCAAATCATTGCCCGTGATGGCGAGCCAGAGTACGCGGTGTTGCCCTGGGCCGATTATCAGGCTCTGTTGCGCGCTGCCGGGCGCGAACCGGTGGTCGCGCAAGCCAGCGCTGCTGAGCCAGTGGCAGAGCAGCAGCGGCCCGGACTCGATCAGTTGCGCAGGCTGCGTGAGGCCAAGGGCCTGACGGCAGAGAGCCTGGCGCGCAGCGTCGGCATCAGCCCGCATTACCTGGCGATGATCGAGAGCGGCGAACGCCAGCCCGATGCCGCGATCATGCGTTCGCTGGCGTGGCAACTGGGGTTGGAGGGCTGGTCTTGAGCGTGCGTATCAGCCGCCAGCATTGGCAGGCCTTATTGACCGAGCTGGACGATGCGCGCCGTCAGCGCCACCTGCTCACCTACCGGGCGTTGATCGAGCGGCTCGACCTGCCAACACCAGCTATGCAAACCCTCACCGCTGCTCTGGAGCATTTGGCCGCGCTGGATGCGCGTGCCGAGCGTCCGCTGCGCAGCGCACTGGTCATCAGCCAGGGCGCCAGTCGCCTGCCACGTACAGGATTCTTCGACTGCGTGACCCATCTTGGGCGCTTTAGCGGGGCCAGCGATGGCGTGGCAGCGGCATCCTGGCATGCCTCGGAGGTCGCTCGCGTGTTCGAGTTCGACTATCCCGCCGATGTCTAGATGGCTCTGGATGTTGCGCGCACGCCTTGGCTACTGGCTGGCACGGCGTCTTTTCCACTGGCCTGCGGCATTGCGGCAGCCGCGTCTGTGGCAGTGGATGCAGGGGCAGTACGGACGTATGGCCAACCTGGGCGATGTGCCGGCGCAGAGTTTCTATGGCCATATTCTGCTGTTTCGCGGCCAGGGGCTTGGCGCGCGTGAGGAGGGGCTGAGGCTGTTGCGCCTGGCGGCCAATGGCGGCGACGGCAAGGCTGCCTATCAGTTGGGCGTGCAGGCGCTGCAGGCTGATACGCGTCAGGCGGCGGATGCCATGCAGGCCGTGCGTTGGTGGGAGATGGCGCTGGCGGCTGGTCATCCGTTGGCCGCTCGTCGCCTCAGCCAGCTATATCGTGAGGGCGCGCCCGGCCTGGAGGCTGATGCGCAGGCTGCCGAGCGCTATGCCGGCATGGCTGATTCAGGCCGCTGAGCCTGCGAGGATATGCAGGCTGTAACCGGGCACGGCTTTGGCCTGACGCTTGGCTTCGGAAGCCATTTCGGCCAGGCGTGAGGCATCGAGCTGCGCGCAATCTTCAGCGTTCACATGCACCACGCCGATCGACAGTGACAACAGCGCATATTCCTGGCGCTGGCCGTGGCGGTTGTGGGCAATGAAGCAGCCGGCTTGCAGGTGTTCATCGCGGTAGAAGCGCCGACACTGACTCTGGAAATCCTCGAACAGCCTGCCAAGCTTGTCGCGCCAGTCGTTCGAGCCCAGTACCAGCATGAAATCGTCACCGCCGATATGCCCGACGAAGTCGCGTGCCGGGTCGATCCGCTCGTTCAGGCATTGCGCCAGGCACAGCAGCACTTCGTCGCCCTTGGCGTAGCCGTAGAGATCGTTGAAGGGCTTGAAGCTGTCGATGTCGACGTAACACACTGCCGCTTCACGTTGCTGCTGCAGCAAGCGGCTCAGGCATTGCTGAATCGGTACGTTACCTGGCAGCAGAGTCAGTGGGTTGGCGTGGCGTGCGTGCTGCAGCTTCTGCTCGGTGATCAGCTTGAGTACGTCGATCACCCGGCCCAGGCCCAGATAGCGGCCGTGCTGGATGATGATGAAGTCTTCCTCGATACGTTGGCGTGCACGTCTGGTGAGCAGGCGGCTGACCTTTTGCAGTGACTGCGTCAGCTCCACGGCGAGAAAGTCCCGGCTCATCAGGCGGCTGATCGGCTTGCGCGCGAACAGATCGGTGGCGAAGGGCTTGAGCAGCGCTTCGGACAGCGAGTGACGGTGGACGATACCGACCGGTTGGCGCTGCGTGTCCAGTACGGCCAGGGAGTTGAGGTTGGCCTGGGCGCGAAATACATCCAGCACTTCAGCGATGGCCGTGTGCTGATCGACCGCGGGCTGGTCGTTGAGCAGGGCGCTGAGGTCATGGCTGTCCTCACTGAGGCTGACCTGATTGCTCAGGACCTGGGGCAGCAGTTGCCGGGCATCGCGTGGCGGCTTTTCCTGCGGCCTGCTGAGCAGATAGCCCTGCACCAGATCGACACCCATCTCTGCCAGTACGGCCAGCTCTTCGGGCAGTTCGATACCTTCAGCGATCACTTGAGCGCGCGAGGCTTCGGCCATCTTCAGGATCGAGCCGACGAACTCACGCTTCACTGCATCTTGATGAATGCCATCGATGAAGTGGCGGTCGATCTTCACGTAGTCCGGGCGCAGCTCCGACCACAGGCGCAAGCTGGAGTAGCCCGCGCCTAGGTCATCCAGAGCGATGGAAAAACCCATGGCGCGGTAGTGGTGCAGGGCGTTGTCGAGCAGGGCGAAGTCTTCGGTGGGGGACTGCTCGGTGAGTTCGATCACCACCTGGCTCGGTTGAATACCGAAAGCCTGCAGCAATTTCAGGGTACGCCCTGGTTGATGGCTGGGGTCGAGCAGCGACTCCGGCGAGACGTTGAGAAACAGCTTGCCTTCCAGGCCCAGATCACTGAAGCCTCTGCAGGCGCTCTTGCGGCAGGCCATTTCCAGCTCGCTGAGGCGACCCGCATGGCGAGCCACGGGGAATAGTGTCAGCGGTGAATGCAGCGGGCTGTTGGACGGGCCGCGAGTCAGTGCCTCGTAGCCGAGAATGCGCTGTTCGGACAGCGAGACGATAGGCTGGAACAGGCTGCTGAGGTCGCCGTGAGCGAGGATGTTGCCCAGTGCGCTCAACTGCTCGGTGACGGTCATGGTGGTCTCGATCTGGCGGAAACGAAAGGGCCGGTGTTTAACCGGCCCTTGCATTTCACGACAGTTCGATGACATTTTGATGACGTTGGTTGAAGCGTCTCAATGCAGCGCCAGCGAGGGGTTCAGGCCCAGGTAGTCGAGCAGGATGCGTCCGCTCTCTGCCAGGTAGGCGTCGTCTTCCGGCGTGCTCTTGTCATCGGCAAGGGGCAGCGCGTCTTCGTCTTCCTTTTCCAGTTCCTTGAGCGGCTCTTCGCCCTTGGCCTGGCGGCGGTTGTTTTCCAGAGCCAGCTGCTTGGCCTCGACTTCGGCCTGACGTGCCCGGCGGGTCTGCTCGTTGAGGCTGACGGTGGTTTCGGCCATCAGCTTCTTGGCCAGGGTCAGGCGGTCACGGGTGAAGACGAAGTCCGGATCCTGGGCGGTACGTTGCTCATGGCGCGCCTTGAGCTCGCTCAGGAACGGCTTGATCGGGTCCAGCTCGGGTTTGATCGCCGGGGGGATGCTGTCCCAGGGCAGGGCAGCGGGCAGTGCGCTTTCGCCGATGTCCTTGGTGTCCATGACATCCGGGTAGGTGATGTCCGGGATCACGCCCTGGTGCTGAGTGCTCTGGCCGGACACGCGATAGAACTTGGCCAGGGTCAGTTTCAGCTCGCCGTGATTGAGTGGCTGGATGGTTTGCACGGTGCCTTTGCCGAAGGTCTGGCCACCGAGAATCAGTGCGCGGTGATAATCCTGCATGGCGCCGGCGAAAATTTCCGAGGCCGAGGCGGACAGGCGGTTGACCAGCACGGCCAGCGGGCCGCTGTAGTAAACGCCCTTGTTCTCGTCGGCGAGCACGTCGACACGGCCGTCGGCATTGCGTACCAGCACGGTCGGGCCCTGTTCGATGAACAGGCTGGTCAGTTCGGTGGCTTCCTGCAGCGAACCACCACCGTTGTTGCGCAGGTCGATGACCACGCCGTCGACCTTCTCGGCCTGCAACTCGTCGAGCAGGCGTTTGACGTCACGGGTGGTGCTCTTGTAGTTCGGGTCACCCGCGCGGAAGGCCTTGAAATCAAGGTAGAAGGCCGGCAGCTCGATGACGCCGAGCTTGTAATCGCGGCCTTCGTGCTTGAGTTCCAGTACCTTCTTCTTGGCTGCTTGCTCTTCCAGTTTCACCGCTTCACGGGTGATGGTGACCACCTTGCTGGTCTGGTCGCTGGGCGGATTGCTGGCCGGAATCACTTCCAGGCGCACGGTGGAACCTTTCGGGCCGCGAATCAGCTTGACCACTTCATCCAGGCGCCAGCCGATCACATCGACCATTTCATCATTGCCCTGGGCGACGCCGACGATCTTGTCTGCCGGAGCGATCTGCTTGCTCTTTTCGGCCGGGCCGGCAGGCACCAGGCGCACCACTTTGACGTACTCGTTGTCGCTTTGCAGGACGGCGCCGATGCCTTCGAGCGACAGGCTCATGTTGATGTCGAAGTTTTCCGCGTTGTCCGGTGACAGATAGGTGGTGTGCGGATCGTAGGTGGTAGCGAAGGCGTTGATGTAGGCCTGGAACGCATCCTCGCCACGGGTCTGCTTGAGGCGCGACAACTGGTTCTTGTAGCGCTTGGTGAGCAGCTCCTGGATGTCCTTGGTTTCCTTGCCGGCAATCTTCAGGCGCAGCACTTCGTCCTTGACGCGTTTGCGCCAGAGTTCATCGAGCTCGGCGCGATCCTTGGCCCATGGGGCTTTCTCTCGATCGATCTGCAACTCTTCATCGATGGTGAAATCGATCTTGTCGACGCCTTTACCCAGCTCGGCCAGGGCGAAGTTCAGGCGCTCTTCCAGGCGGGTCAGGTGACGACGATAGATGGCGAAGCCTGGCTCGAGGTCACCGCTTTTCAGCAGGTCATCGAACTTGGTGCGCCACTGGTTGAATTCGGCGATGTCGGCCGCAGTAAAATAGCTACGGGACGGATCGAGCAACTTCAAGTAGTTGTCGTAGATCTGAATCGAACGCTCATCATTGAGCGGCGGCTTGTTGTAGTGGTGGCGGCGCAGCAGCTCCACTACGTTGAGGCTGGCAATCACCTGCTCGCGATCCGGCTGCAGATAGTCCCAGCTGGTCACTGTGGTGGTCTTGGCCGCCAGCGGCAGGGCACTGAGGCCGAGTACGAGGGCGGTGCTTGCTAGGGAGCGCTTCATGCTGATTCGACGTAGTGGCAGGTGATAACGCATATTAGGCCGTATTTGAGGGCGCCAGGTTCCGTTGGCGCTAGGCAAAAGCCCAGCGGTCAGCGCTGGGCTCGGTTCACTTGCACTATGGAGGCAGCATGAAGGCATTGCAAGGCGTCGAAGGGCGTGCAGAGTGGGTGGAGCAACCGGCGCAAACCTGTGACGCAGGGCAGATCCGCGTTAAGGTGGCGGCCGCTGGGCTTAACCGGGCCGATCTGTTGCAGCGTGCCGGGCTCTATCCGCCGCCACCGGGTGCCAGCCAGGCGCTGGGCCTGGAGTGCTCCGGGGTGATTGTCGAAGTGGGTGGCGGCAGCGCCTGGCAGGTGGGCGATCGCGTCTGCTGCCTGCTCGCCGGTGGTGGTATGGCCGAGGAGGTGGTGCTTGATGCACGTCACGCCATGCCGGTGCCTGAGGGTTTGACCCTGGTTGAGGCTGCCGTGGTGCCGGAGGTGTACGCCACGGCCTGGCTCAATCTTTTCCAGCTCGGCGCTCTGCGCCCCGGTGAGAAAGTCCTGTTGCATGCCGGCGCCAGCGGTGTCGGCTCGGCCGCCATCCAGCTGTGCAAGGCATTCGGCAGCCCGTGCTGGGTCAGCGTCGGCTCTGCCGAGCGCTTGGCCTACTGCGAAGCACTTGGTGCGCAGGGAGGCGCCCTGCGTGGCGAAGATCTGCAAGCCTTGCGTGATTTCGGGCCGTTCGATGTGATTCTCGATCCGGTCGGCGGACAGTATGCTGCGCTTAATCTGGAGGTACTGGCGCGTGACGGTCGCTGGATCAACATCGGCCTGATGGGCGGGCGCGAGGCCACCCTGGACCTGGCCCAGGTGCTGGGCAAGCGCGTTCAACTGATCGGCTCGACCCTGCGCAATCGCGACGATCAGTTCAAGGCCGACCTCTTGCGTGATCTGCAGCAACAGGTCTGGCCGTTGTTCGCCGAAGGGCGTCTGAAGCCGCAACTTGAGCGCAGTTTTGCCATCGAAGACAGTGAAACAGCTTTCCAGACACTCGCCGGTAACCAGGTCGCGGGTAAACTCGCGTTGCTGATTGATCCCGGCCTGGTCTGAACCACAGCTGCAGCCCGCATGTGGCGCGGGCTGATCCATCGATTGGTGCATTCAATCGATATCATGCTCGTAATCAATAAGCTTTTTTCCGTTAGGTAGCTAATATAGCGACCGTAGATTTCAACCCTCACACAAACCTCAGAAGGAGTCAGAGATGTCCCTCATCAATACTCAAGTACAGCCGTTCAAGGTCAACGCTTTCCACGCTGGCGAGTTCATCGAAGTCACCGAGCAGTCCCTGAAGGGCAAGTGGTCCGTGCTGATCTTCATGCCGGCTGCCTTCACCTTCAACTGCCCGACCGAAATCGAAGACGCTGCCAACAACTACGCCGAGTTCCAGAAAGCCGGTGCCGAGGTCTACATCGTGACCACCGACACCCACTTCTCGCACAAGGTATGGCACGAAACTTCGCCGGCCGTTGGCAAGGCTCAGTTCCCGCTGATCGGCGATCCGACCCATCAGCTGACCCGTGCCTTCGACGTCCACATCGACGAAGAAGGTCTGGCCCTGCGCGGCACCTTCGTGATCAACCCGGAAGGCGTGATCAAGACCGTGGAAATTCACTCCAACGAGATCGCCCGCGACGTCGGCGAGACCCTGCGCAAGCTGAAGGCCGCCCAGTACACCGCCGCTCACCCGGGTGAAGTCTGCCCGGCCAAGTGGAAGGAAGGCGAGAAGACCCTGGCTCCTTCGCTGGACCTGGTTGGCAAGATCTAAATTTGCCGACTTCCTTTCCCCTGTCTCAGGTCGGAAAGGACCAACTCTGCGCTGTTTGGGCCAGTATCCGGCCCTTTTGGTGCCCGATGCCCGGGCGCGATCCGTCCGGGCATTTTATTGCCCGAATTTTCGTATTTGAGGAATTTACGCCATGTTGGACGCCAATCTTAAAGCCCAGTTGAAGGCCTACTTGGAAAAGGTCACCCAGCCGTTCGAGATCGTCGCGTCCCTCGATGACGGCGAAAAATCCCAGGAACTGCTCGGGCTGCTGCAAGACATCGTCGGCCTGACCGACAAGATCACTCTCAAGACCGACGGCAACGATGCCCGCCGTCCGTCCTTCGCCCTGAATCGTCCGGGCGAAGACACCGGCGTTGCCTTCGCCGGTATCCCCATGGGCCACGAATTCACCTCGCTGGTGCTGGCACTGCTGCAGGTGGGCGGTCACCCGTCCAAGCTCGACGCCGAGACTATCGAGCAGATCAAGAGCATCGAAGGCAAGTTCGAGTTCGAGACCTACTTCTCGCTGTCCTGCCAGAACTGCCCGGACGTGGTCCAGGCGCTGAATCTGATGGCCGTGCTCAACCCCAATATCCGCAACGTCTCCATCGACGGTGCGCTGTTCCAGGAAGAGGTCGAGCGCCGCCAGATCATGGCCGTGCCGAGCATCTACCTCAACGGTGAGGTCTTCGCCTCCGGCCGCATGGACGTGAAGCAGATCCTCGCCAAGATCGATACCGGCGCCGCCAATCGCGATGCCGAGAAAATGAGTGCGAAGGAAGCTTTCGATGTGCTGGTGGTCGGCGGTGGCCCGGCCGGCGCTGCGGCGGCCATCTACGCCGCACGCAAGGGCATTCGTACCGGTCTAGCCGCCGAGCGCTTCGGTGGTCAGGTGCTGGACACCATGGCCATTGAGAACTTCATCTCGGTGAAGGAAACCGAAGGCCCGAAACTGGTGCGCGCCCTGGAAGAGCACGTCAAGGAATACGAAGTCGACGTGATGAACCTGCAGCGTGCCTCGGCTCTGGTGCCGGCCAGCAGCGAAGGTGGGCTGCATGAGGTGAAGTTCGACAACGGTGCGTCGCTCAAGGCCAAGACCGTGATCCTCTCCACCGGCGCGCGCTGGCGCGAGATGGGTGTACCTGGCGAGCAGGAATACAAAGCCAAGGGTGTGTGCTTCTGCCCGCACTGCGACGGCCCGCTGTTTAAGGGCAAGCGTGTGGCGGTGATCGGCGGTGGTAACTCCGGCGTTGAAGCCGCGATTGACCTGGCCGGTATCGTCAGCCATGTGACCCTGCTGGAGTTCGCCGACACCCTGCGTGCCGACGCCGTGCTGCAGAAGAAGCTGGCCAGCCTGGCCAACGTCACCGTGATCAAGAGCGCGCAGACCACTGAGGTCAAGGGCGACGGTCAGAAGGTCACCGGTCTGGTGTACAAGGATCGCACCACCGAAGAACTGCACACCGTCGAGCTGGAAGGCATCTTCGTACAGATCGGCCTGCTGCCCAACAGCGACTGGCTCAAGGGTACGCTCGAACTCAACCGCTTCGGCGAGATCATCGTCGACAGCAAGGGCGCAACCAACATTCCTGGCGTCTTTGCAGCGGGCGACGTGACCACTGTGCCGTACAAGCAGATCGTCATCGCCATTGGCGAAGGCTCGAAGGCTTCGCTGAGTGCTTTCGATCACCTGATCCGTCATAGCTGATCGCAATGCTGGAACGACAAAGGCCACCTTCGGGTGGCCTTTGTCGTTATGGCGTATCGCCGTGACTGCTTCGCGGCTGAAGCCGCTCCTACAGAGCGATGGAGCTCAGCGCTTGAGACCGCCCAGGGTCAGCGGCATCTGGCGGTTCACATCCTTGTACAGCAGGTAGCGGAAGCGGCTCGGGCCGCCGGCGTAGCAGGCCTGCGGGCAGAAGGCGCGCAGCCACATGAAGTCGCCAGCTTCCACTTCGACCCAGTCCTGGTTCAGGCGGTACACCGCCTTGCCTTCGAGCACGTACAGGCCGTGTTCCATGACGTGGGTTTCGGCGAAGGGGATTACGCCGCCCGGTTCGAAGTTGACGATGTTGACGTGCATGTCATGGCGCATGTCGCTGATCTCGACGAAGCGCGTGGTGCTCCAGCGGCCTTCGGTGCCGGGCATGACGATCGGCTCGATGTCCTGCTCGTGGGTGACGAAGGCTTCCGGATACGGCACGCCTTCGACCGGTTGGTAGGCCTTGCGCAGCCAGTGGAAGCGCACCGCCTCGCTGCCGTTGTTGCGCAGCGACCAATCGCTTTCTGGCGGAATGAAAGCGTAGCTGCCCGGGCGCAGGGCGTGCTGGGCGCCGTTGAGGCTCAGGTCGCAGGTACCTTCGACGACGAAGATCACGCCTTCGGCGCTCGGGTCCAGCTCGGGCTTGTCGCTGCCGCCGTTCGGGCCGACTTCGACGATGTATTGCGAGAAGGTCTCGGCGAAGCCGGTCAGCGGGCGGGCGATGACCCACATGCGCATGTTGTCCCAGAAAGGCAGGTGGCTGGTGACGATGTCACGCATCACGCCTTTGGGGATCACGGCATAGGCTTCGGTGAACATGGCGCGGTCGGTCAGCAGTTGTTCCTGACCGGGATGACCGCCATGCGGGGCGTAGTAGTAGGGCGTTTTGCTCATCGAGAAGGTGCCTCGGCGGGTGAATGGCGCAGGGTGCCCCTGCACGGAAATTTGATTCCCGTGCACTATAGAAAGTCGCAGCTCGATTCGGAAATTAAATAGTAGAATGCCTGTCAGTGGATTTCATGATGGGCAAGCGACATGCTCGATCCCGTTTTGTTACGCAGTTTTCTCGCCGTGGTGCAGACCGGTGGCTTCACCCGCGCGGCTGCCAGCCTGCATCTGACGCAGTCCACGGTCAGCCAGCAGGTGCGGCGCTTGGAAGAGCAGCTCGGCGCCGAGCTGCTCGACCGCAGCGGCCGCTACGTGGTGACCACCACCGAGGGCGAGCGCCTGCTGGGGTATGCCAACCGCATCGTCGCACTGATGGACGAGGCGATGCTCGCTCTGGGGCAGAGCGCGGTGGAGGGCGAGATACGCCTCGGCGTGCCGGACGATTTCGCCGCCAACAGCCTGACGCCCTATCTGGCCGATTTCGCCGACGCGCATCCGGGGATTCGCCTGGAGATCACCAGCGGCCTCAGCCACGATGTCTGGCGCGCGTTCAACGCCGGCGAGCTGGACCTGGCGCTGATCAAGCAACGCGCCGGCAGCGCCAAGGGCCTGGCCAGCTGGGCCGAGCCGCTGGCCTGGCTCGACAGCCGCGTGCGCCCGGTGCTGGCGCGCAACCCGGTGCCGCTGGCGGTGTTTCCACCCAACGGCTTGTATCGCCTGGAGATGACCCACGCGCTGGATGCCATGGGCAAGCCCTGGCGTATCGCCTATGTCAGCAGCAGTTTGCCCGGCGTCAGCGCCGCGGCCGAAGGTGGCCTGGGCCTGACCCTGCTGCCGCGCCGGTTGATCACAGCCGAGCATCGCGAGCTGGGCGAGGCCGAAGGCTTCGCCCCGGTGGCGCCGGTGGAGGTGGCCCTGCACGCGCGCAACCAGTTGCCCGGTTACGCGCGCGAATTGGCCGCGGCATTGATTGAGGCCTGCGAAGGGATCATGAGCCCGTAGTCGGGTAGGGTGCGCTGTGCGCACCTTGGAACCCAAGGGCTTCGCTTTGTTTACCTGGCGCGTCATATAGGGTTGGTGCGCACAGCGCACCCTAAGGGCCCGGATCAGCGCCAGCTGAGTATCGGCCAGCCGGCCTGTTCGGCGTGGGCGCGCAGGGTCGGGTCGGGATTGACGGCGAAGGGCTTGTCCACCCGTTGCAGCAGCGGCAGGTCATTGCGCGAGTCGGAGTAGAAGCTGGCACCGGCCAGGCTTTCGTCCTGTTCAGCTAGCCAGGCTTCGAGGCGGGTGACCTTGCCTTCGCGATAGGTCAGCACGCCCTGGGTGCGGCCGGTGTAGAAACCGTGTAGTTGTTCCAGATCGATGGCCAGCACTTCGTCGATACCGAAGCGCTCGGCAATGGCGCTGACCAGAAAGTGCGCCGAGGCGGAGATCACCAGCAGGCGGTCACCGGCGGCTCGGTGCGCGGCCAGGGTGCGGCTGGCGTCGCTGTAGAAGATCGGCTCGATCACGTCCTCGACGAAGGGCTCGACCACATGGGCGACCTCCTCCGGCGTGCGGCCGACCAGCGGCGACAGGGTAAAGGCCATGTAGTCCTCCATGGCTAGGGTGCCGGCGGCGTACTGGCGCATCAGCTCCTGCTCGTGGGCGATGAAGGATTCACCATCGGCCCATCCGAGCTTGACCATTTCCTGCGTCCAGAGGCTGGCGCAATCACCGTGGATCAGGGTTTCGTCGAGGTCGAAGATCGCCAGAGCCATCACGCCACCTCCCGGATCGCATCGGCGCCAATGGCCAGGCTGACGCTTTGGCCATCGTGGTGCAGGTCGGCAGCGGAGCGGTTGAGCACATCCACGAGCAGCTCCACGCCACGGGCCTCGACGCGGTAGCGGATAACGTTGCCGAGCAGGCTGTGACTGACAATGGTGCCCTCGATCCCCTGAGCCGCGATCTGGATGGCCTCCGGGCGAATCGCCACGCGGCTGTTGACCGGGCGCAGCAGCAAGCGGCTGGCGGCATCGGCGTCGAGCAGGTTGTAGTTGCCGATAAAACCGGCGGCGAAGGCATCGGCCGGCGCGGTGTAGAGGGTTTCGGCGTCGCCGCTCTGGACGATCTGCCCGCCGTTCATCAGCACGATGCGGTCGGACAGCACCAGCGCCTCTTCCTGATCATGGGTGACGAAGATGGTGGTCAGGCCCAGCTCGCGCTGGATCGCGCGGATCTGTTCGCGCAGGTGCTTGCGGATGCGCGCATCCAGGGCCGACAGCGGCTCATCGAGCAGCAGCAGCCGCGGGCGAGTGACCAGCGAACGGGCCAGGGCCACGCGCTGGCACTGGCCGCCGGAGAGCTGCTGCGGGTAACGATTGGCGTAGTCGTTGAGCTCCACCAGCTCCAGCACCTCGGCGACACGCTTGCTGGCCTCGGCGGCTGGGACTTTCTGCATGCGCAGGCCGAAGGCGACGTTCTGTTGCACAGTCATATTGGGGAACAGCGCGTAGCTCTGGAACACCATGCCGATGCCGCGCTTTTGCGGCGCAACGGGTACCAGGTCCTCGCCGCCCAGCAGGATCTGCCCGCCATCGACCGCCGTCAGGCCGGCGATGCAGCGCAGCAGGGTGGACTTGCCACAGCCGGAGGGGCCAAGCAGGGTGATGAACTCGCCCTGGCCGATCTCGATATTGATGTCGGTGAAGATCCGCGTTGGGCCGTAGCTTTTGTGCAGATTCTGGATGTGCAGAAAACTCATGATTTGTCCTTGTTCAGACGGTTGGCTGCCCAGGTCATCAGCAGCACGAACATGAAATAGGAGATCACCAGGGCGCTGGTGAAATGGCCGCTGTCGTTACGCATGTTGTACAGGTACACCTGCAGCGTCTCGTAGCGGCTGCCGACCAGCAGGTTGGCGAAGACGAACTCGCCGAACAGGAAGCTGAAGGACAGAAACACCGACACCATCAACCCCTTGCGCAGGTTCGGCAGCACCACCATGAACGCGGCGCGCCAGGTGCTGGCGCCGAGCAGGTGGGCGGCGTCCATCAGGTCGCGCAGGTTGATCGCCTGCAGGTTGTTGCTGATGGCGCGGTACATGAATGGCAGGGCGATGGTGAAGAAGCAGCCGATCAGAATCCATGGCGTACCGAGAATCGGTAGCGGGCCGGCGGCGAACAGCTGCATCAGCCCCACCGAAGACACTACCGGCGGAATGGCGAACGGCAGCAGAATCAGCACGTTCATCACCGCGTCGAGTTTGGGGAAGTGGTAGTTGACCACGAACAGCAGCGGCAGGATCAGCAGCAATGACAACGCCAGCGCGCCAAAGCACACCAGCAGCGAGCGGCCGAAGGCGGCCAGAAAGCGCGCATCGCTCCACAGCGCCACGTACCACTTGAAGGTAAAGCCGCTGGGCAGGATGGTCGCCGACCAACTGGTGGATAGCGAATACACCAGGGTGCCGAGCAGTGGCAGCAGCAGGATCAGAAACAGCAGGTAGACCACCAGTTGGTGGAACAGCGGCGAGCGTTTTTCAGCGGGCGACATGGTAGCTCCGGCGCAGCAGCCATTGGTGGACGATGGTGATCAGGGTCATCAGGCCGACCAGCACCATCGCCAGTGCGCTGGCCATGTTCGGATCGAGGAAGATGTCGCCGGAGACCATCGCCGCGATACGGATCGGCAGGATGTTGAAGTTGCCGGTGGTCAGCGCATACACCGTGGCGTAGGCGCCCAGGGCGTTGGCCAGCAGGATGACGAAGGTGCCAAGTAGTGCAGGGGTCAGCACCGGCAGGCCGATATGGCGCCAGAACTGCCAATTGCTGGCGCCGAGCAGCTCGGCCGACTCGCGCCAGTCTTCGCGCAGGGCGTCGAAGGCCGGGTAGAGCAGCAGCACGCCGAGGGGAATCTGGAAATAGGTGTAAAGGACGATCAGACCCGTCTTGGAGTAGAGGTTGAAGTCCTCGATCACGCCCATCTGCTTGAGCAGGATGGTCAGCGCGCCGTTGAAACCGAGCAGGATGATGAAGGCGAAGGCCAGCGGCACCCCGGAGAAGTTGCTGGTCATGTTGGAAAACGCCATGACGAAGTCGCGCAGGCGGCTACTGACCTGGCGCAGCGAATAGCTGCCGATGATGGCGATGATGATGCCGAACAGGCTCGACCAGAAGGCCACCTCCAGGCTGTGGCGCATGGCCTGACGATAGAACGCCGAAGAAAACGCCTGCTGGAAATTACCCAGACCCCAGCCATCGGCAGTGTTCAGGCTGTTGCTCGCCACCCAGGCCAGCGGCGCGATCTGGAAGGCGAGGAAGAACAGGGCGAAGGGCACCAAGCACAACAGCGCCCAACCCTTGCTGGAAATGGACGACTTCATGCAAGCAGCTCCCTGCACCAGGGTTTGTCGTGGGCCACGCCGAGCAGCTGGCAGATGGTGCCGCATAACTCGGTTTGTTGCGGGCGGGCTGCAGGATCGAGGCTGAACGCGCTGCCGAGAACGATCAGCGGCACTTCGCGCTCTTCCGCCAGCAGGCCATTGTGGCTGCGGTCGTTGTTCATTCCGTGATCGGCCGTTACCAGGATCTGGTAACCGGCGTCGAGCCAGGGCTGGATGTATTCGGCCAGCAGCACATCGGCCATGCGCGCTGCATTGCGGTACTGCGAACTGTCGAGGCCGTGCTTGTGGCCGGCGTCGTCGATGTTCATCGGGTGCACCAGCAGCAGGTTGGGGCTATGGCGCTGACGCAGGCTGTCGGCATCGGCGAACAGGTGCGAGTCCGGGTAATGGTCGGCGTAATAGAAGTGGCCGTGTTGAATCGGCAGGGCTTCATCGCTGGTATGGCGATCGCGGGCCGCCTGGAACGGGGCGCGGTTATACAGCTCGCTGATCCAGTGATAGGCCGCTGCGGCTGTGGTCAGACCGGCATCACGGGCGTAGTGAAAGACGCTGCGCTGGTTCGACAGACGCACCACATCGTTATTGACGATGCCGCTGTCGATGGGCGCGACGCCGGTGAGGATGCATTCGTAAAGCGGGCGGGACAGTGCCGGCAACGCGCAATCGAGCTTGTACAGCGCGGCGCGCCCGGCCTGACAATAAGCCAACAGGTGGCCCAGCGCGTGCTGGGCCACCTGATAGCTCAGGCCATCCAGTACCACCAGGATGACGTTGTGCTTCATGGTTTTCTCTCGTTCGGTCGTAGCCCGGATGCAATCCGGGGGCGTACTTAGCGATTGCCCCGGATTTCATCTGATGGGCTACGGATCAATGGTGGCGCGGCCGCATCAATTCATATTGATGATCACGTGCTCTTGCCACAGGCGCGGCAACATCTTGGAGGTATTCTCCCAGGCCGCGGCATCCTTGATCGGCTGAACCTTGGCGTACTGTTCCTGCGGCAGCAGCTTGGCCTGTACTTCAGGCGGCAGCTCGATGTGCTCGGCGCGGATCGGGCGGGCGTTGCCCTTGGCCAGGTTGATCTGCCCGGCGTCGCTCAAGATGTATTCGCGGGTCAGCTTGGCGGCGTTGGGGTTCTTCGCCCACTTGTTGATGATGGTGGTATAGCCGGAGATCACCGAACCGTCAGACGGGATCAGCACCTCGAAGCGCTCGGGGTCGATCTGGTCACGGTAGGATAGGCCGTTGAAGTCCCAGACGATGCCGACTTCCACTTCACCCTTTTCCAGGGTCTGGATGGTCGGGTTGGCCAGTGACAGGCGACGCTGCTTGGCCAGTTCGCCGTAGAAATCTAGGGCCGGCTGCACGTTGCTCTCGTTACCGCCCATGGCGATGGCCGCCGCCAGTACACCGTTCACGGCTTGTGCAGCGGTGCTGACGTCCCCGGCCGAGACCTTGTAGGTGCCGGTCTTGAGGTCGGCCCAGGAACGTGGGATGTCCTTGACCAGTTGCTTGTTGACGATAAAGGCGATGGAGCCGGTGTAGGCCAGCATCCAGTGGCCATCTTCATCCTTGGCCCAATCCGGAATCTGCGCCCAGGTACTCGGTTTGTACGGCTGGGTCACACCTTGTTGTACGGCGATGGGGCCGAAGGCGGCGCCGACGTCGCCGATATCGGCGGTGGCGTTTTCCTTTTCGGCGGCGAACTTGGCGATTTCCTGCGCCGAGCTCATGTCGGTGTCCTGATGCTTGAGGCCGTAGAGCTTGGTCAGATCGGCCCAGGTGTCTTTCCAGTTGGCCCAGCTGTCGGGCATACCCACGCTATTCACCGCGCCTTCGGCGCGTGCAGCCTTTTCCAGTGCCTGCAAGTCGGTGCCTTCGGCCATGGCGGAGGTCGCCAGGGCGATGGCCGAGCCCATCAGTGAAGCCAGCAGCAGTTGTTTCATTGGAAACTCCTTTGCAGTGAGAGTGTTGGTCTAGATCAGCAATACCCGAGCCAATCTAAGCGCCTTCGATGACAGTTTTATGTCCGGCCATGGCTGGCAGATGTCTAGGTGCAGTCAGCTGGCGCGCTCATCAAGCGTAGACCATGGATAAGTGACTGATTTCGCGGGCCGTGAGTGGATGTGACGGTGGCATGCGGCGTGCTTGCAGCATGGCTGTCATCTATCAGTCATCTAGACTGCCTAGTCTTGTAACCCGTCTGAGCAAGTGATTGTTGCCCTGTCATGGGGCTGGACTAGTCCAAAAGGGGAAATTTTGATGCGCGAAGAAGCGCCACGGGCCGTCACCATCATCTGCCGCGCGTTGCAGGAGCAGATCGACCGGGGTCTGTTGCCCTCCGGCAGCAAGTTGCCGGCCGAGCGCAAGCTCAGTGAGTTGTTCGATACCACGCGCATCACCCTGCGCGAGGCGCTGGGCCAACTGGAGGCGCAGGGGCTGATCTATCGCGAGGAGCGTCGGGGCTGGTTCGTTTCGCCGCAGCGGGTGGTCTACAACCCGCTGGTGCGTACTCACTTTCATGCCATGGTTGCCGAGCAGGGGCGTGTGCCGGCGACCGAGGTGCTGAGTGCGCGCCTGCTGCCGGCCAGTGCGCATATCTGTCAGGTGCTGGAGCTGCCGGCACTGTCGAGCGTCTATCAGGTGTGCCGTGCGCGGCGTATCGATGGGCGGCTGGTGTTGTATGTCGAGCACTACCTCAATCCGGCCTACTTCCCTCGCATCCTCGACTTCGACCTGACGCGCTCGCTGACCGACCTGTATGCCAGTGAATACGGTATTCGTTATGGTCGGGTGCGCTTCGAGATGGTGCCCACCGCCTTGCACGCCGAGGCCGCGGCCTGCCTCAAGGTGGCGGCGGGCAGCCCGGCGCTGCGCATCACCCGGGTCAATCGTGACCAGCATGGGCGCATCATCGACTGTGATCTGGAGTTCTGGCGCCACGACGCCATTCACGTCAGCGTCGAGGTGCCGGAGTAGCGGGTTGTGTCCGTGCCGTTGCCATCAGCAGATTATTGGCGACCCAGTGCCAGGCAGGACGGCTCGTAGTTCTGCTGGCAGGCACTCTGGTACAGGCGTTGGGCCTGGTCGGGGTCGCGTGGTACGCCGCCTTCGCCGCGACGGTAGAGGTTACCCAGCACATGCTGGGCCATCGGGTTGCCGGCAGCGGCAGACTGGTTGAGGTACTTGAGCATGTTCTGCTGGTTGGCCAGTTCCGGCGCATCACGGCCGGTGTAGAGGTAGGCCAGGCTGACGGCCGCCATGGCGTGACCCTTGTCGGCAGCCTGCTTCCACCAGTATTCGGCCTGCTTGAGGTTCTTCTCCGGCTGGCCGACGAAATAACTGCTACCGAGCTGGAACTGGCTGTCCAGATCGCCGCGTTGGGCCTGCTGGCGCAGTTGCTCCTGTTCATTATGTGGGACGGGTTGTTCGACCTGCGGCTGTTCTGTCGGCGCGGCTGCGTCAGGTTCACGCCCAGCACAGCCGGCCAGCAGCGCCAGGGCGAGCAGGGCGGTGGTGACGTGACGCAGGTTGAATGGGCTGGGCATGGCAGAGGGCTCCGTAGGCGATAAACAGGTGAGTCGCTATTAGGCTCACCTTGACGACCTTAGTTCGTTCTGGCCGATCAGTCTGTCGTTGGCGGCTTCACAGGCGCGCCATGAGCTGCAATCCTGAGCGCTGATTTCGCTTATGGGGCAGTCATGAAGATCAGTGCGGATTTCGACAGTGGCAACATCCAGGTCATCGACGCCAGTGACCCGCAGCGCGTGCTGCTGGCCATGCGCCCGGACCTCAACAGCCATCATTTCCAGTGGTTTCACTTTCAGGTCGATGAGCTGCAGCCTGGCCAACGTTATGGCTTCTGTCTGAGCAATGCCGGGCAGTCGGCCTACAACCGCGCCTGGGATGGCTATCAAGCCGTGGCCAGCTACGACCAGCAGGACTGGTTCCGCGTGCCGACCCGTTTCGAGGACGGACAGTTGCATTTCCAGTTACAGGCCGAGCAGGCGAGCGTGCGCTTCGCCTATTTCGAGCCCTACCCGCGAGCGCGCCATGAGCGCCTGATCGCCACGGCGCTGGAGCGCGGCGCCGAACTGGTGGCCAGCGGCAGAAGCCTGGAGGGCCGCGATATCCAGCTCCTGCGCATCGGCGGCCAGACCGGTGCTGCACGCAAGCTGTGGATTATCGCCCAGCAGCACCCCGGCGAACACATGGCCGAATGGTTCATGGAGGGGGTGATCGAACGTCTGCAGAATCCGCAGGATGCCGAGATGGCCGCGTTATTGGAACAGGCCGAATTCTATCTGGTGCCGAACATGAACCCGGACGGTGCCTATCGCGGTCACCTGCGCACCAACCATGCCGGGCAGGACCTCAATCGTGCCTGGCAGTCGGCCAGCTCCGAGCGCAGCCCGGAAGTGCTGTTCGTGCTGCAACACATGCAGCGTATCGGCGTCGACCTGTTCCTCGATATCCACGGCGACGAGGAAATCCCCCATGTGTTCAGCGCCGGCTGCGAGGGCAACCCCGGTTACAGTCCACGGTTGGCCGCGCTGGAAGAGGACTTTCGCAGCCGTCTGGTGGGTATCGGCGCCGAGTTTCAGACCCGTTTCGGCTACCCGCGTGACGAGCCGGGCCAGGCCAATATGACCCTGGCCTGCAACGCCGTTGGCCAGGCTTTCGACTGCCTGTCGTTCACCATCGAGATGCCGTTCAAGGACCACGACGACAACCCGCAGCCGCGCACCGGCTGGAACGGCGCGCGTTCTCAAAAGCTGGGGCAGGACGTGTTGAGCGTGCTGGCGCAAATGGTCGCGACCCTGAGGTAGGCAGTACCGCTTTGTCACGCAACAAGTCGCACCTTGCGAGTCATGCAGTGGTACAGCGCCCATCCCGCGAAGGCAGCGGGGGAGACCGACAAAAAAGTTCTTCGCATATTTTGGGGAAAGTGCGGGTTGACACCGGACTGGCAACTACGTGTTAGCTGTCGATGACTTGGCACTATCCCTTAGCGTGTTGTCTGGCCTGATAGGCTTCGCCCCTTACGGGCGAGTTACTTTCTCTTGCTTGTCCAAGAGAAAGTGACCAAAGAGAAGGGCACCCCACCATCCGAGCTAGGCGCCCCCGCCCTGCTGCGCCGGGGTTCCCGCGCTCCATCACCGCTCCAGGGGCACGCCACGAAGGGCCGTCCCTGGCCCATCGTGGCTCTCGCGACATCCATGTCGCTCAACCCCTTCCACGGCGATTCCACTCGGCCTCCTGAAGGGGACCAGGTCGCGAGCTTGCGACATCTCTGGAAGATCAAAGTCGGTAGCGTTTGGCTTTTGCTCTTGACGCACGTTCTCACAGACGACGCCCAAGTCCCCTTCAGTAGGCCGAGTGGAGGTGTTGCGCAGGGGGACGAGCCGCATGGATGCGGCGAGAGGCTTAATGGGCCAGGGACGGCCCATGTAAGCCGGCCCCGGAGCAGCGCCGGAGCGAGGGAAGTTTCGCGTAGCGAAACCCGGATGTCGGGGTGCCCTTCTTTGGCACACCTTTCTTGGGCAAGCAAGAAAGGTGTGGCGCCCGTAAGGGGCGCAACCCAAACGCTCAGTACACGCGGTAATGGATAGTGCTAAGTCAGCAGGCAGTACGCACACAAACTTGCCAGTCCGGTGTCAAGCGTATCTTCCCCGCGATAACGCGAAAAACCCAAAAAAAGCCCGTCACGAGGACGGGCATAAAGTGCCGTTAACACACAGGAGTCAATAGGACGCAGTGATGCGTCCGCTACCACAGAAGAGACAGCGGATAGTTGATGATCAGGCGGTTCTCGTGAAGATCCTGACCCGCGTCGCGACGCACATCGGAGTTACGCCAGCGAATGCTCAGGTTCTTCAGGTTGCCTTCCTGAATGGTGTAGGCCAGCTCGGACTCGCGGCCCCATTCCTCGGCGTTCTCGCGGGTTTTCACGCCATTGGTGTAGACGTCGATGTTGCTACCGCTGACGTAGCGGTTCATCAGGGGCAGGCCGGGAATGCCGATGCCGGCGAAGTTGTAGTCGTGGCGGATCTGCCAGGAGCGCTCTTCCGGGTTGTCGTAGCTGTTGGTGAAGCCGTCGTTGACCAGCGTGCCGCCGCTGGCGCCATCGATACGCATGAACTTGGTGTCGCCGCTGAGCTTTTGGTAGGCAACCATGAAGCTGTTGTTTCCGGTCTTGGCAGTGAGTTCACCCTGATAGACCTTGTTGTCCAGGTTGTCGGCCTTGGCCGCGCCTTCTTCCTTGCCGGCGACATAGCCCAGGTTGGCACCCAGTACCCAGTCACCGACCGGTTGGCTGTGGGCACGTAGCTCTGCTGGTAGACGTCTTCCAGGCGCGCGTGCCAGACACCGCGGGCGCTTGGGCAGGTTTCATCCGGCTGCGGGCATGGAGCCACGGAGCGGATGCAATCCGGGCGCTTTGGCCAGCGCCGCGGATTTCACTGAGGTTGCGGGGGCGAACCTGTAGGTGGGTGGAAACCGCCAGCCTCATGTAGCCGTGGCGGCTGGCTTTGAAATGACGCGCAGCATGGCGCGGGTCAGCCGTGCCATGCCGAGGGTCAGCCGCGATAATAACGCTGCGGCACGAATGGAGTCTTGGCCACTTTCATCGCCACGCGCTTACCGCGCACCACGGCCCAGACGTCGCTGTCGATAGCGGTATGGCTGGCATTGACGTAACCCATCGCGACCGGTGCACCGAGAGTCGGACCGAAGCCGCCGCTGCTTACCTGGCCGATCACGCTGCCGTCGGCATCAACGATTTCCGCACCTTCACGTACCGGCACGCGTTCCTGCGGCAGCAGGCCAACGCGCTTGCGCGCCACGCCTTTCTGCTGCTGCTCGAACACGCGCTCGGCGCCCGGGAAGTTGCCGGCACGCTCGCCATCGGCGCGGCGTACCTTGGAGATGGCCCACAGCAGGCTGGCTTCGATCGGCGTGGTGGCACTGCTCATGTCGTGGCCATAGAGGCACAGGCCGGCTTCCAGGCGCAGCGAGTCACGCGCGCCGAGGCCGATGGCTTCGACTTCCGCTTCGGCCAGCAGGCTGCGCGCCAGGGCTTCGGCCTGATCGACGGCGACGGAAATCTCGAAACCGTCTTCGCCGGTGTAGCCGCTGCGGCTGACGATGCACTCGCTGCCCAGCAGGCGCACGCGGGCCACCTGCATGAAGGTCATCTTGCTCACTTCCGGGGCCAGGCGGGCCAGTACGTCGGCCGCTTTCGGGCCTTGCAGGGCGAGCAGGGCGCGCTCCTCGAACAGGCTCTCGATCTGGCACTGCTCGCCGATGTGCTTCTGCAGGTGGGCCAGGTCCTGATCCTTGCAGGCGGCGTTGACCACCAGGTACAGGGTGTCGTCACCCAGGTTGGCGACCATTAGGTCGTCGAGGATGCCGCCCTGAGCATCGGTGAACATGGCGTAGCGCTGCATGCCCAGCGGCAGGTCGATGATGTCCACCGGCACCAGGGTTTCCAGGGCGCGCGCGGCGTGCTCGCCACGCAGCAGGATCTGGCCCATGTGCGAGACGTCGAACAGGCCGGCGGCGTCGCGGGTGTGCAGGTGTTCCTTCATCACGCCCAGCGGGTACTGCACGGGCATGTCATAGCCGGCGAAGGGCACCATGCGTGCACCGAGTTCGATGTGCAGGGCGTGCAGGGGCGTCTTGGCGAGAGTTTCAGTGGTCATGTCGGTTTCCTGTTGGGTGCGCCGCGCGCACCGGTTGGGGCCGCCGCGCGGCCCGTGGTAAGTCGGGTATCAGTCAGCGTAGACCGGGAAGGTGGCGCACAGGTCGGCGACCTGGCCGCGCACGCGCTCGATCACGGCCGGGTTTTCCAGGTCGTCGAGGATGTCGCAGATCCAGCCGGCCAAGGTGCGGCATTCGCCTTCCTTGAAGCCGCGAGTGGTCACCGCCGGAGTACCGATGCGGATGCCGGAGGTGACGAACGGCGATTGCGGATCGTTCGGCACGGCGTTCTTGTTCACCGTGATGTGGGCATCGCCCAGCGCCGCGTCGGCGGCCTTGCCGGTCAGGCCCTGCTTGACCAGGCTGATCAGCATCAGGTGGTTGTCGGTACCACCGGAGACCACGTCATAGCCGCGCTCGACGAACACCGCCGCCATGGCGCGGGCGTTGTCGATCACTTGCTGCTGGTAGGTCTTGAAGCCTGGCTCCAATGCTTCCTTGAAGCACACCGCCTTGGCCGCGATCACGTGCATCAGCGGGCCGCCCTGGGCGCCAGGGAAGACGGCGGAGTTGAGCTTCTTCTCGATCTCCTCGTTCTTGCGCGCCAGGATCAGGCCGCCACGCGGGCCGCGCAGGGTCTTGTGGGTGGTGGTGGTGACCACGTCGGCGAAGGGAATCGGGTTCGGATACAGGCCAGCGGCGACCAGGCCGGCGACGTGTGCCATGTCGACGAACAGCAGTGCACCCACCTTGTCGGCGATGGCGCGGAAGCGGGGGAAGTCCAGCACACGCGAGTAGGCCGAGAAACCGGCGACGATCATCTTCGGCTTGTGTTCGACGGCCAGGCGCTCGACCTCGGCGTAATCGATCAGGCCGTTCTCGTCGATACCGTACTGCACCGCGTTGTACAGCTTGCCCGAGGACGACACCTTGGCGCCGTGGGTCAGGTGGCCGCCGTGTGCCAGGCTCATGCCGAGGATGGTGTCACCGGCGTTGAGCAGCGCCAGGTACACGGCACTGTTAGCGGAAGAGCCCGAGTGCGGCTGGACGTTGGCGTAGTCGGCGCCGAACAGCTGCTTGGCGCGATCGATGGCCAGTGCCTCGACCTTGTCCACATGCTCGCAACCACCGTAGTAGCGCTTGCCCGGATAGCCTTCGGCATACTTGTTGGTCAGGCCGCTGCCTTGCGCCTGCATCACGCGCTGGCTGCAGTAGTTCTCCGAGGCGATCAGCTCGATGTGGTCTTCCTGGCGCTGTTCCTCGGCCTGAATCGCCGCGAGCAGGGCGTCGTCATAGCCCTGCAGTTGGTCGTGCTTGCTGAACATGGTGAGGCCCTCTTTATCGTTTTTCTCGGGATGAAGTCAGCCCGCCCCGGTGAGGGGAGCCGAAAGAAACGGGGTGGATGTAGCCCGGATGTAATCCGGGAGCTTTTGACAGCTTCCCCGGATTTTCATCCGGGCTACGGGGCGGTGCTTACGCGTCCTGATACGCCTCGATGGACGGGCAGGCGCAGACCAGGTTGCGGTCGCCGTAGACGTTGTCCACACGGCCCACCGGCGGCCAGTACTTGGCCTCGATCAGGCTGGCGACCGGGTACACGGCCTGCTCGCGGCTGTAGGCGTGATTCCACTCGCCTACCAGTTCCAGCGCGGTGTGCGGGGCGTTCTTCAGCGGGTTGTCGTTCTTGTCCAGACGGCCCTGCTCGACCGCGCGAATTTCCTCACGGATGGCGATCATGGCGTCACAGAAGCGATCCAGCTCTTCCTTGGACTCGCTCTCGGTCGGCTCGATCATCAGAGTGCCGGCAACCGGGAAGGACATGGTCGGGGCGTGGAAGCCGAAGTCGATCAGACGCTTGGCCACGTCGTCGACGCTGATGCCGCTGCTGTCCTTGAGCGGACGGATGTCGAGGATGCACTCGTGCGCCACCAGGCCGCCTTCGCCGGAGTACAGCACCGGGTAGTGCTCTTCCAGACGACGGGCGATGTAGTTGGCGTTGAGAATGGCCATCTGCGACGCGCGCTTGAGGCCGTTGCCGCCCATCATGGTGATGTACATCCAGGTGATCGGCAGGATGCTGGCGCTGCCGAACGGCGCGGCGCTGACTGCACCTTCCTTGCGTGCCATGTGGCCATGGCCCGGCAGGAACGGCGCCAGGTGCGATTTGACGCCGATCGGGCCGACGCCCGGGCCGCCACCGCCGTGCGGGATGCAGAAGGTCTTGTGCAGGTTCAGGTGCGAGACGTCGCCGCCGAACTGACCCGGGGCGCACAGACCGACCATGGCGTTCATGTTGGCGCCGTCGATGTAAACCTGGCCGCCGTTGTCGTGGATGATCTGGCAGATCTCGCGGATGCCTTCCTCGAACACACCGTGGGTGGACGGGTAGGTGATCATGATCGCAGCCAGGCGATCCTTGTGCTCTTCGGCCTTGGCCTTGAGATCGGCGATGTCGACGTTGCCGCGTGCGTCACAGGCGGTCACCACCACGCGCATACCGGCCATGGAGGCGGTCGCCGGGTTGGTACCGTGGGCCGATTGCGGGATCAGGCAGATGTCGCGCTGATCGTCGCCACGGCTCAGGTGATAGGCACGGATGGCCAGCAGGCCTGCGTACTCGCCCTGGGAACCGGCGTTGGGCTGCAGCGACACGGCGTCGTAGCCGGTGGCGGCGCAGAGCATGGCTTCCAGCTCAGTGGTCAGTTGGGTGTAACCGGCAGCCTGCTCGACCGGAGCGAAGGGGTGCAGGTTACCGAATTCCGGCCAGGTCACCGGGATCATCTCGCTGGCGGCGTTGAGCTTCATGGTGCAGGAACCCAGCGGGATCATGCTGCGATCCAGGGCCAGGTCCTTGTCGGCCAGCTTGCGCAGGTAGCGCATCAGCTCGGTTTCGCTGTGGTAGCGGTTGAACACTTCGTGCTGCAGGATCGCCGATTGGCGCAGCAGGCCTTGCGGCAGGCGGCTGGCGACCTGTGCGGCCAGGTCGGCGACGGCAGGGGCAGACTGATCGCCGGCGAAGAGTGCCAGCAGCGCCTCGACGGCGGCCTGGTCGGTGGTTTCGTCCAGCGACAGACCCAGACGCTCGGCGTCGATCTCGCGCAGGTTGATGCCGGCAGCACGGGCCTTGGCATGCAGCTCGGCGGTCTTGGCGCCGGTCTTGATGCTCAGGGTGTCGAAGAAGTGCTGCTGCTCAACGCTGTGGCCCAGCTTGGTCAGGCCCAGGGCGAGGATGGCGGTGAAGCTGTGTACGCGCTGCGCGATGGCGGTCAGGCCTTTCGGGCCGTGGTACACGGCGTACATGCTGGCGATGTTGGCCAGCAGCACCTGCGCGGTACAGATGTTACTGGTGGCCTTCTCGCGGCGGATGTGCTGCTCGCGGGTCTGCATGGCCAGGCGCAGGGCCGGTTTGCCGAAACGGTCCACCGACATGCCGACCAGACGGCCCGGCATGTCGCGCTTGAACGCGTCGCGGGTGGCGAAGTAGGCAGCGTGCGGACCACCGAAGCCCAGCGGTACACCGAAACGCTGGGCGCTGCCCAGGGCCACGTCGGCGCCGAACTCGCCCGGTGGGGTGAGCAGGGTCAGGGCCAGCAGGTCGGCAGCCACGGCCACCAGGGCGTTGGCGGCGTGGAAGCGCTCGACCAGGGCACGGTAGTCGAAGATGTCACCGTTGCTCGCCGGGTACTGCAGCAGCGCACCGAAGTAGGCGCTGGCGTCAGTGATGGCAGCTTCGTCGCCGACTTCGATGTCGATGCCCAGCGGCTCGGCACGGGTGCGCAGTACGTCGAGGGTCTGCGGGTGGCAGTGCTGGGACACGAAGAAGGTGTTGGCAGCCTTGTTCTTCGACAGACGCTTGCAGAAGGTCATGGCCTCGGCGGCAGCGGTGGCTTCATCCAGCAGCGATGCGTTGGCGATCTGCATGCCGGTAAGGTCGCTGATCAGGGTCTGGAAGTTCAGCAGCGCTTCCAGGCGGCCCTGGGAAATCTCCGGCTGGTACGGGGTGTAGGCGGTGTACCAGGCCGGGTTTTCCAGCAGGTTGCGCAGGATCGGGCTCGGCGTGTGAGTGCCGTAGTAACCCTGGCCGATGTAGTTCTTGAACTGCTGGTTCTTCGCGGCGATGGCCTTGATCTTGGCCAGGGCGTCGGCTTCCGACAGGCCCGGCTGCTCGCCGAGGATGCTGGTGCCCTTGATGGACTCGGGGATCACTGCATTGGTCAGCGCGTCGACCGAGTCATAGCCCAGCAGTTCGAGCATGGCTGCGGTGTCGGCATCGCGCGGGCCGATGTGGCGGGCGATGAATTCGTTCTGGGTGTCGAGCTTGGTCATGGCGGTCACTCAGGCGTCGGCGTTGGCGTTCAACAGACGATCATAGCCGGCCTTGTCCAGCAGGTCGGCGAGCACGGCGTTGTCGGTCAGGCGCATGCGGAAGAACCAGGCCTTGTCCAGCGGCGATTCGTTGACCAACTCCGGGCTGCCTTCCAGGTCGGCGTTGACCTCGATGATTTCGCCGTCCAGCGGCATGACGATGTTGCTGGCGGCCTTCACCGACTCCAGTACGGCCACTTCCTCGCCCTGGGCATAGGCCTTCACTTCCGGCAGTTGTACGTAGACCACGTCGCCGAGCGCGTCCTGGGCGTAATGGGTGATGCCGACGGTAACCAGACCATCGTTGTCCAGACGCAGCCATTCGTGATCGGCGGTGAAACGCAACTCGCTCATGTGAACTCCTCAAGGGCAAAGGTGGCCTGCTTCTGTGGCAGGCAACGGGTAACCCGCAGCGGTGCGGGTCGACTGCAGGTGCTAGAGCAAGCTTGGTGCCATTGATATTTTTTTCAATAAAATCAATTGCTTAGATATTTTAACGGCGACTGATGAAAGCTCTGTGGAACGATATCGTTCCGAAAGTCGGCGTCGTTTCTGGCAAAGTCGAGGTCGCACCAGCGGGAATGGGGCTTTGCTCATGTTGTTACGAAATCGTTACGATGGAATGATTTGGCTACAGGTGAGCTGTAAGCCACGCTCTGCCTGGCGTGTAGCCCGGATGTAATCCGGAAAGATCGTGCCGGCAGCCCCGGGATTCGGCAGGGTGGCGTGTGGGAGACGCTTCAGCGGCGATTTGTCCAGGCTGTCGTGGCTAAAGCCCCACAGCGGGTGGATGAAGCTTTTGATATCCGCCGGGCGATCCTGCAGGTTGTGCCAATGTTCTATGGCTGTGCTGGTGGGCTAAAGCCCACCCTACGAACTGTGTTGGTGGGCTGAGTGCGGATCGCCGCCCGGCCCTCCCTACGAACGAGGTGTCTAGCGCGTAGGGTGGGTGAGTGGCGCTGGGCAGCGGGCGTGCTGACAACTCGGTGGTGGTGCGCCGCGTAACCCACCGGGCGATCTTCCGTGTTGCGCCAATGGTGGGTTACGGCGCGGCGAACCCAATTGTTCATCGGGATGTATGACAGGCGCCTAACCCACCCTACGCGGCGGCAGGCATTAGCAGGCCGTTGAAAAACTACCTGCGTTGGCAATGCTGCGTTAAAAACGGCCTCGCGTGCGAGCCCAGTCAAAATGCTCATTTACAACGCGTAAACTGCGCTTTTTCGGCCGTTTTTGCCTTGCCTTGCCTTGCCTGCCTCGCCTACGTTTTTCAACGGCCTGTTACAGCTTGCCGATGCCGTATTTGCGCAGGCGCTTGGCGATGGCGGTATGCGAGGTGCCCAGGCGCGCGGCCAGTTGGCGGCTGGAGGGGTGGCTGGCGTAGAGCTTTTCCAGCAGCGCTTTTTCGTACTCGTCCATGGCCTGTTCCAGGCTACCGACCTCGCCCTGTACCCGTGGCGCCACCTCGGTCACGGCGATGTCCAGGTCGTCCATCTCCACCCAGTTGCTGTCGCAGATGGCGGCGGCGCGGAAGATCACGTTCTGCAACTGGCGCACGTTCCCCGGCCAGCGCCCGGCGAGCAGGGCGGGGAAGGTGGTCGGCGCCAGGCGGCAGGGCAGGCGCTGGATCTGCGCACAGGCCTGGGCCATGAAGTGCTGGGCCAGCAGCAGGATGTCCTGGCCGCGCTCGCGTAGCGGCGGCACTTCCAGATTGAGCACGTTGAGGCGGTAGAACAGGTCTTCGCGGAAGCTGCCTTCGGCCACCATCTTTTCAAGATCACGATGGGTGGCGCTGAGGATGCGCACGTCCACCTTCACCTCGCGATCGCCACCGACGCGGCGGAAGCTGCCGTCGCTGAGAAAGCGCAGCAGCTTGGCCTGCAGATAGGGCGACATTTCGCCGATTTCGTCGAGAAACACCGTGCCCTGGTTGGCCAGCTCCAGCAGCCCCGGCTTGCCGCCGCGCTGGGCGCCGGTAAAGGCGCCGGGGGCGTAGCCAAACAGTTCGCTCTCTGCCAGGTTCTCCGGCAGAGCGGCGCAGTTTAGGGCGAGGAAGGGCGCGGTGCGGCGCACGCTGGCGGTATGGCAGGCGCGCGCCACCAGCTCCTTGCCGGTGCCGGTTTCGCCGTGGATCAGCAGCGGTGCATCCAGCGATGCCACGCGCAAGGCACGGGCCTTGAGCGCACGGATGGCGTCTGACTCGCCGAGCAGCGAGTCGAAGCCCTCGGCGTGATCATGATGCAACGCGGCCAGGCGCTGGCCCATGCGGCTCGGGGCGTAGAGGGTGAGCAGGCCGCCGGTCAGGCGCCCGTCTTCGGTGATCGGCTGGGCGTCGAGCAGCAGTGGCTGGCCGGCGAAGTTCACTTCGCGTAGCGGCTGATGGAAACCGGCGGCGAGCAGCGAGCGTTGCAGCGCGTCGTCGGAGAATAGCGCGGCGATGCTCAGCCCCTCGGGCGGGCGCTCGCAGATGTCGATCAGTGCCGGGTTGGCCAGTAGTACGGTGGCGCGATCATCCACCGCCAGCACCGGGTCGGGCATGGCCGCCAGCAGGGCATCGAGCTGCAGACGGCGGCGCTGGCCGGGAAGAATGTCCACCACCTCAACGCTCTGCACGCCGTGCACCTGCAGCAGCGCGCCGCGCAGCTCTTCGAGTACCTCGGCGCTCAGGGTCGGCGCGTCGATATAGACGTTTGGCGGTACCATCTCCACCGCATCGAGGTTCAGATTACGCCCGCCAAGCAGCGCCAGGACTTCCTGGGTGATGCCGACGCGATCGATGAAACTGACGTGGATGCGCATTGATGATGGTCGAAATGGGCGAACAGGCGGCAATTATGCCTGCTCTGCCCGATATGAGGAAAAGGGCAGTACCGTGAGCACAGAAAAACCGAGCCGCGCCGACTACCACCGTGAGCACCAGGCCCGCGCCGAAGCCGAGGCCCAGCGCCTGCTGGCGCGCAAGGCCGAGTTACAGGGGCGCTGGCTGCCCTGGGTAGCACAGGAGCTGTACCTGCTCAGCCCGCCGGAGTTCGCCAACATGGTGCGGCGCGAGTTGCAGCGTCTTGCGTAGTCCGCAGGTGTAGGTGTGTAGGAGCGGCTTCAGCCGCGATGCCTTCAGGGCGTCAGCGTGAACCAGTCGATCACGCCGACGTCCTCATTGTCATGAACGCCCAACACCTCGCCGGCTGCGTTCTGCTCCACCGACATGTTCGGCTCGAGCAATTGGCCGTCGCGTCGATCCTGCGCAGGCGAGTCATCGTAAGGGCTGAACAGCAGATTGCCGCGGTAAGCGCGTACCCGTGTGTCAGCCGGGTAATGCATCGGCCCAAGTTCGAGTGGTTCGACCAACAGGCCGTCCCAGCCTTGCAGCGCGCCGTAGGGACCGTCGAGCCAGATGTTCCAGACCCATAAGTAGAGCCCTTGGAGGTGAACCGGCGCGTGGCCGGGCGCCAGCTGCCAGCGCCCTTTCTCCAGTGCCTGTACGGTGATCGCTTGCGGCCAGACGACGTCCGCCACCTCGCTGCCTGCTGCCAGGGTGCAGCTATCCAGTTGCCAGTCTGCCGGTTTGAAGCGGGCGCCGAGCGGATAGCTGAAGGTGACATCCTCCGTCGCCGAGCACAGCCAATCGTCGAGCCGCGCATCCTCTGCCAGACGCACCCTGGCGCGCATATCGTCCAGATGCAGACTGCTTACCGGCGCGCCGCGTACGTTACCGGCTGCTTGGTGAACTCGGCGTGCTGCAGACTTTGCAACCCATGTGGGAGAGGTTCGCCTCTGAAGTCGTCGGCGGGCTTCAGGCGTGCCAGCTTCACCTGGGTTCCGGCGGGTAGCACCAGCTCGCCGAGTACCTGCTCGGACTCCAGACGCTGATCGAGTGCGCGCGCTTCATACGAACTCTGCACCTGCCAGATCAGTAGTTGCAGGGCTGGCAAACTGCCGACGAGGAAGAATAGGGCGAGAAACCCGAATCGCTTGCGCCTGGCCAGCATGAACGCTCTGGCGCGTGGGTGCAGGCTGGCACCGAGCAGGCCCAGCAGGCCGGGCACGCAGATCATGGAAAACAGCAGGAGCAGCGCTCCAAGCAGCATGGCGGCGGGGTTTACGGGAATCATGGCACATCCTTGTAGGCGCAATGTGTGGCAGCTTAAGAGCTGCTCGCCGCCGGATCAACGCGCATGCGTCGTGCGTAGCGGGCGCGATGCGTCAACTGGGTGTCATCCGCGCCGTGGCGCACAGCGGCTCATATCCACCTTGCCCACATAAGGGTTGCCCCAGCCCATCACACAGGCGACCTGCTGGTTGCGCTGCTGCTCCCAGACCCTAGGCGGGTAGGCCTTGCTCCAGGCTTCATAGAGTTGCCGATCCTGTTTCGACAGACGCAGCTTGTAGCGGTCGGACATGTAGAAGTAGGTGCGCGCGATCATCCCGCGAATGGCCGGGCGCGGCATCACCTTGCGCGCCTTGAAGTCCACCACCGTCTCGCACCGCCCGTACTGATGTGGTTTCTGTGGCAGCCAGGCGAAGCTGTAGTTGCTGCGATCACCATTCACCTCGCCGATGCTCGGTACCAGGTTGTGCAGGTCGGCCTCGGCCCTGCGGAACTGCATATCGTTGGCCGCGCAGTTCTTGCGCCCGCCTTTCTGCCAGCACTGGCGCTGATGGCCGATCACCCAGGCCGGGACGATATGTTCCCACTCGATGCGCTGGGCGCGATTGGCGTTCTTGCGTGGCGTGTAACCACAGGAGCGCAGATCGACCCGATTGCCGCTGTACTTGCAGCCGCAGTAGAACTCGGTGGCTTGCTGGGCATACAGCGGCCACGCCAGGCGCTTGGCCTCGGCGAAGGTGGCGGGTGCAGCGTGCAGGGAAACGGCTGTGAAACAGCAGAGCAGGGGCAATAGGCGTCGAATCATGGGGCGGCAGAGTAGCCGTCACGGATTGCCTTGTGAAGTTAAAACTTCATGTTTTTCAGTGGCTTATATGATGGCAGCAGGCCTTTGACAATGGCCGCTTGCCGCGCCCTGGATAGCCCTGCGCCGCCGCCTTTGCGGCACTCACCGCCTGCTCCACGGTGGTCAGCACACGCCGGCACTCACCGAGGAACACTTGACCGGCCCAGGTCAGTCGCGTCTGGCGCAGGCTGCGGTCGAACAGCTGCACGCCGGGCGTGGCTTCGAGATTGCGCATTGTGCGCGACACAGGCGATTGCTCAACGCCAAGGCGCTCGGCCGCTCGCGCGAAATGCTGTTCTTCCGCGACCGCAACGAAATAGCGCAGTAACCTGAGTTCCAATGCGGCCTCCTGTTCGCTCCGTTCCTGGCATGTGTCCACCTCATGCGGATTGCGCCTCGCTTTCTCCTTCGATGATTGGCAAGAGGTTCCGGCGTTGCATGCCTGCCTATTCGGATAGACAGATCGCATCCGACACTTCGGAGATTGAGGCGGAACGCTACCTGGCCGAAGAGACCTGAGAGCCTCAATCGCCGCGACGCTGCACTACCGCCTGATCCACAGGTTCAGTTCAATCAATTCCCGGGTTGCAGCTCCACACGTACCTCGCGCGATTTGCCGGCCCGTTCCACGGACAAGACCACTACATCGCCGACCTTCCTGTCGTCTAGCCGCGCGAGCAGCTTAGCCACATCGTCCGTCGCCTTGCCATCAACACCGATGATGCGGTCGCCGGGCACGATGCCTTGCGGCGTGACTTCGACACCCGCGAGCCCGGCTTTGTGCGCTGCCGAGCCGGGGGTGACACGCAGCACGAACACGCCCTTGCTTCCGGTCAGTGCAAACAGGCGCTGATTGAGCTGTTCATCCACCTCGATGCCCAGCGCCGGGCGGATGTATTTGCCGGACTTGATCAGTTGCGGCACTACCCGCATGACGGTGTCCACCGGCACGGCAAAACCGATTCCGGCCGAGGCGCCGGAGGGACTGTAGATCGCCGTGTTGATGCCGATAAGCCGCCCTGCCGAATCGAGCAGGGGGCCGCCCGAGTTGCCGGGGTTAATGGCGGCATCAGTCTGAACCAGGTTATCAATGGCCGGGCCGCCCGCTTCTCCCGGTAACGAGCGGTCGAGCGCGGAGACGATGCCGGTGGTGAGCGTCCAATCCAGGCCAAAGGGGTTGCCGATAGCAAACACCTTCTGTCCAACCTTGAGTTCGGCGCTGGTGCCGACCGGCACGGCAGGCGGGCGTTTGAAACCGACGCCGATCTTGAGTACGGCGATGTCGTGCGCTGGGCTCGCCCCCACCAGCGCGGCCTGGTAGTCGCGGCCGTCGGCAAGCTTTACGGTGGCTTCGGACGCGCCCTGGATGACGTGGAAGTTGGTGACGACGTGGCCGGCGTCGTCCCAGATGAAGCCCGATCCCGTGCCACGCGGCACGGAGAAGACATTGCGCGTCCAGACGTCGCGCACCAGCTTCGCGGTGGTGATGTAGACCACCGAGGCGCGTGATTTTTCAAACAGTTCGATGGTAGCCTGTTCGTCAGCGGCCAGATCGCCACGCGGCGTGACGGTGCGCTCAGCGGCTTGGCGCGGGCTGAACCAGGCTTCGATGGCGGGCAGGAACTGCCAGAACAGCATGAGTGCTGCAACGCACGCAGTGATGAAGAGCCAGCGCCGGATGAAGGGATCCGGTGCGGGGCGTGGGTACGGGTCGGGGTAGGCCATGAGAAGTCTCCTGTTGATAGGCAATCAGCGCCATAGCCCGCTCGGGCGCCAGCGCGGCGGGCGCGGCGTCACAGTGGATTCCGGCAAGAAATGGGACGCGTGAAACGGCAAGGCTGTTGCTGGTTCAGGCGCCAACGTCAGCAGGCGTGAGATACGATCTTGCGTGGCCGGATGGGTGCGCAACCAGGAAGGCTCGGGATTGCCCCATCCCGGCCGCAGCCAGGCACGCCAGGAGCGGCTGACCCGCTCGATTTTCGCCAGCGCGGACGCCAGCCCGTGCGGGTCGCCAGTCAGTTCCGCCGCGAGGCGGTCAGCATCGAACTCACGCACGCGAGACAGGCCGAGCTGTGCGAGCAGGGCCAGCTGGGGCGAGGCGATCAGCAGAAGCAGTCCAGGCCAATTGACCGCCACCGCGCCGGCCAGCAGTGCGGGCAAGCTGAACACAATAGCGATCTGTCCGACCATAGCCAGCAGGCTCGTGAGGCGACTGACGGAATCCGCCAGCCCCATGACACGCATATCCTCATTAGCGATGTGCGCGACCTCGTGCGCGAGCACACCCGCCAGTTCGCGCGAATTCAGGTTGCGCAGCAGGCCATCGGTGAGGGCGATCGATGCATGCTGCTTCGAGCCGGTGGCGAAGGCATTGACGACGGCACTGGGCACGTAGTGCGGTACCGGCGTGGCGGGCAAACCGGCACGGGCGGACAGCTCGCGCAACAGAGCCCAAATTTCCGGGGCTTCGTGCGGGCGCAAAGCCCGTGCGCGGTACAGGCGCAAGGTCAAGGCGGGTGCGGCTGCCGGTTCCAGCAACAACGTGCCTGCAACGGCAAACAGCGCGAGCCACAGGCCGATTTCCCCGAACAGCAGACTGCCAGCGGCAGCCGCGATCCCCACCAGGGTCAAAACCAGCAGCGCGGTTTGAAAGCGATTGAGCCAGCGGTGTCTCGACCTGGCATCGTGTCGACCGTCTAGACGATAAAGAGCCATGGTCCAATCACTCGGTCTTCCGGTCGTCGCGTTCACGCATGAGCCAATAGGTCAGACCCAAGGCCAGTATCGTCCCCGCCAGGGCGGCCAGTTTGGCAGGATCAATGTTGGGGTCAAGGATGATGAACTTGCGGGCCAGTGCCAGGATCGCGATCAGAATGACGGTCTTGACCTGGATGATGCTTTCCTTACGCAGCGCCACTTTGACGATCGAATGCTTGAATTCCATCGCGATCAGGAGCGTCATGATGGCACCGAATACCAGCTGAAAAGCCTTATGATCCGTTGGATTCAGTGCATCCATGACGAGCAGCGTGAAGACGAGCCGAATCAACTGAATCAGCGACACCACGATGATGACGGCAATCACCGCCGACAGAACGAGGGCGATGACCTGCTCGAAGCGCTCGTAAACCGTCATCAACCGCCACTGGGAGCGCATCTCGTCAAGGGCCGTGTGGCCAGATTCTTTATGCATAAACGTTGCTCTCTCTTTCAATGAAACGTTAATGGAACGGTGAGTCCGAGAAGACGACTCGATTACACCTGGATTGCCGAGGCAATTGCGAAGCCACCCAGCGCATAATGTCCTGCGCGCCCGTGGCGCCGCCGATGGGTGGGTCAGCCTCTTGCACATCAACCCTTTGTCCCATGCATGGCATCAATCCGGCTTCTGGTCTGGCGGCAGCAATCCCAGCAGCTCCGCCTGCAAATGTTGCAACTTGTCGATGCCAGCCCTCAATGCCTCGACACGGCCGGCATTTTTCATTTCACTCAGGGTGTGCGCTAGCTGCTGGATGCTCTGATGCAGGACATCGACCGGATCATCAGGATCCTTGCCGAAGAACGTAGGGCGACCACTTTGATCCCGCCAGTATTGGAGTGCTTCGGATTGAGGCGGCACTTGGGCCTTACCTGACAGATAGTCGATCATCTGGGAAATCCAGGCCCGGTGGTCGGCGTATGTGAACGGCACGGGCAGCGCGGAGCGACTGTCAGGTTTGAATCCCTTCCAGGATAAGGGTACCTGCCAGGTGTGTAGCCATTGCTCGAATTCATGCGCCGGCATCGGATGCCCGATGGCATAACCCTGGCCCCACTCGCATCCCAGACGCAGCAGCATTTCACCATGCTGAATGGATTCGACTCCCTCCGCGATGCAGTTCCTGCCAAACGACCTTGCCAGTGCCAGTAGCGCATCCAGGATGGCGATATCGTCCGGATCCTCGAGCATGCCGCGTATAAAACCTTGGTCGATCTTGAGCAGGTGCGCGGGCAGGCGCTTCAGATAGGTCAACGATGAATAGCCGCTGCCGAAATCGTCGAGGGCAAAACGCAATCCCATCCTCTCGCACAGCGCCATCAACTGAGACACTTGAACGAAGTCCTCCACGGCGCTGGTTTCGAGGATTTCCAGTTCAAGGTCTTGCGGCTGGGCGCCGGGATGTCGTGACAACATACCCTGTAGATGCATGATGAAGTCCGGTTGCAGCAAGTGCCGTGCACCGATATTCACGCTGATCGGGACATGAAGGCCGGCCTTGCGCCAAACTTCGATCTGGGTCAGCGCAGCCTCGATGGTCCATTTCCCCACGTCAATCCCGAGCGGATGGTTCTCAATGATGGGTATGAAGGAGGCAGGAGATAACAAGCCACGCGCCGGATGTTGCCAGCGGATCAAGGCTTCGGCGCCCAGTACCTCACCGGTGCGCATATTGACCTTGGGTTGGAAATAAAGCAGAAACTGCCCATTGGCAAGGGCATTCGCTATGCTGTCCAACCCTTCATAACGGTTGCGCAGCTGATTATCCGTCTCCGAATCGAAAACGTGATATCGATTCTTGCCGGCTTGCTTGGCACGATACATAGCCTGATCTGCCTGCCGCAGCAGTTGGTCGGCGTCGATATCTTCGCCTTGCGGGTAGTAGCTCACACCGATACTCGCGCTCACCTCGCACCGTGCGTCACCAATCGGTACGGGCTGTGCCGCTACCTCGATCAGGCGCTCAAGAATTGGTAGGCTGAAAGAGTTTTCCGGCAGGTCGACCAGAACGGCGACAAACTCATCTCCTCCAAGACGGGCCAAGGTATCGCCTTCGCGCAACACCTGCGTCATACGCCTGGACAGGATAGACAGCAATTTGTCGCCGACTGCGTGGCCGTGCTGGTCGTTGACCTTCTTGAATCCATCCAGATCGATGAAGACAACCGCCAGGTGCATACCACGCCGACGTGTCTGACCAATGGCCTGCTTAAGGCGGTCTCCAAGCAATAGTCGATTGGGCAAGCCGGTTAGCAGGTCGTAATGAGCAACGCGTTCAAGCTGTTGCTGGTTCTGCTTCAGCGCCGTGATGTCGGAGAACATGGCTGCATAATGCTCGATCTGGCCCTGCATATCCGGGACTGCACTGATCGTCAGCAGCGCGGCAAACTGGCTACCGTTCTTGCGTCGACACCAGAGCTCTCCGTGCCAGTAGTCGTGCTCAAGCAGAGCCTGCCAAACGGTCTGATAGAACTCATCGTCATAGTGATCGGACTGGAGTAGGCGGGGTGTCTGGCCCAATACTTCCTCCCGCGCATAACCCGTGATCACGGAAAACGCCCGGTTGACGTTGACAATGTGGCCCTGAGCGTCGGTAACGAGGATGCCCTCTCCTGCGTGCGCAAAAACTTTAGCCGCAAGGCGAAGCTCTTCCGCGGATCTTCTGCGTGAGGTGACATCATGGATATAGCCGTGCCAGAGGATGCTCCCATCAGGCATGGCTTCAGGCGACCCCTCGCCTTCGACCCAGATCACCCGACCGTCTGGAAGCTGCACCCGGTACTCGTCATGCCAAAGTGCAAGTGACCTCCCCGACGCCTGTATGGTTTCATACACACGGTCGCGGTCTTCAGGATGGAGCGCCGCGAACACAGGAGTGGCATCTTCAACAACATCCTGCGGTGCAACCCCGTATATTTCCTGTATCCTCGCGCTGGCATAAGGGAAGTGCGAGCTGCCGTCCGGACGAAGACGGTATTGGTAAAGCATACCGGGAACATGGCTGGCCAACTCTTCTCGCTGTAGGCGCATAGAGTTCAGCGCCTGCTCGACCCTCTTGAGATCGGTGATGTCCTCTACCGTCCCGTCTGCCGCGCTGGGTCGACCAGAGGCGTCGCCCTTGAATGTTGCCCGCAGGTGTATCCAGCGAACCTGCCCTCCGCTGACGATGCGACACCGCAGATCAAGGGACTCCCCGCACATGGCAGCATCCCATGCCCTATCGAAGAGGGAGCGGTCTTCAGGGTGAATGCACTGCAGGAATCGCTCGAAGGCTATTGGCGCACCAACATCCAGGCCGAGCACGCGGCAGGCTTCATCGGAGCAAGTGAGAAGTTGCGAGCCAAGATCGAGATGCCAACTGCCAGAATGGATATTCTGGTTAATCTGGTCACCGTGTCGGGCTGAGATTTGAGGCGTCTCGTTCAAAGGTGACGCTCCTTATGGGGGAAACAGAGGTTCCAAAGTTTCTGCAACTCGGAGCGTATCTCGTCAAAGATTGTGCGGTTGGGGTCGCTATGTATCGCGGCTACGCACTTTCTTCAAGGATCGAACAACTGATAAGCAGGGTGGTGCGCGCCGGGTCATTGCGGCAAGCGGGATGTCACCCAGCGCATAATGTCCTGCGCGCCCATGGCGCCCGCCTGACGTGCAACCTCATGTCCCCCTCGGAACAAAATCAGGGTTGGAATGCTGCGAATACCGAACTGGGCGGCCAGGTGAGGCTCGGCCTCGGTATTTACCTTGGCCAACCTCACCTTGGGTTCAAGCAGGGAGGCTGCCTGCTCGAACTGCGGCGCCATCATCTTGCACGGCCCGCACCACGGCGCCCAAAAGTCAACCAGCAGCGGCAGGTCACTGCGCTCCAGATGACGGGCGAAGGTCGCTGTGGTCAGATCAATGGGTTCTCCGGTGAACAGCGGGTGCTGGCACCGCCCGCAATTGGGCTTCTCTGCCAACTTGTTGGCTGGCACGCGATTGATGGATTGGCAGTGTGGGCAGACGATATGAATGCTGTCACTCATGAGGTGGCTCCTGGGACACAGAGGAAGTCATGGCTCCGGCAGTTGGGCCGCTGTGACATGGGGATTCGAGCTGTAGCCCCTGCGTCAGTTGCCGGATGCTGTATTCATCCAGCGTTTCCCGTGCGAGCAGTTCGCGCGCGCACCGCTCCAGCACTTCTCGGTTGATTTCGAGAATTCGGTATGCACGATCAAACACACCCATCACGATGTCACGGATGGCTTGGTCGATGCGTGTCTGAGTTGATTCGGCTACCCGGCAGCCACCCTGTACCAGTTCAGGCGCATCAAGAAAACGCGGCCTCTGTGCCTCAAAAGCAACGTACCCCAAGCCCTCATCCATGCCGAAGCGCGTAATCATGTCGCGGGCGATGTCGGTGGCCCGCGCGAGATCGTCTGAAGCCCCTGTGGACAGCTCGCCAAACACGAGCTTCTCAGCCGCGCGCCCTCCCAGGAGCACGGCGATCTTGTTCTCCAGGTCGGCACGTGTCATCAGAAATCGGTCTTCGGTGGGCCGTTGCAAGGTGTAGCCGAGTGCACCGATGCCACGCGGAACGATTGAAATCTTGTGTACCGGATCGGTGCCGGGCAGCGCCAGCGCCACCAGCGCATGCCCCATCTCGTGATAGGCCACGGTTTCCCGCTCCTTCGGATTGAGCACACGGTTCTTCCTTTCCAGGCCGGCCACGATGCGCTCGATGGCGGCGGTGAAGTCTTGCAGTTCCACAGCCTGCGCGCGGCGCCGCGTCGCGTTCAGCGCTGCTTCGTTCACGAGATTGGCCAGATCAGCGCCAGAAAAGCCGGTGGTCAGCGCCGCCACCTGTTCCAGATCTACACCCTGAGCCAGGGTGATCTTCTTGACATGGACCTTCAGGATATCCAGGCGACCTTTCTTGTCGGGACGGTCCACCAGCACCTGACGGTCGAAGCGACCGGCACGCAGCAGCGCCTGATCGAGGATCTCCGGCCGGTTGGTGGCTGCCAAGATGATGAGCCCGACCGAGCTGTCGAAGCCATCCATTTCGGTGAGCAACTGGTTCAGCGTCTGCTCACGCTCTTCGTGTCCGCCGGTCGGTCCTCCGACACCGCGTGCGCGGCCCAAAGCATCCAGTTCATCAATGAAGATGATCGCCGGTGCCTGCCCGCGCGCCTGTTCGAACAGGTCGCGCACACGGGCTGCACCCACGCCGACGAACATCTCGACAAACTCTGATCCGGAGATGGAGAAGAAGGGCACCGCCGCCTCACCCGCCACGGCCTTGGCCAGCAGGGTCTTGCCCGTGCCGGGCGGGCCGACCAGCAGCACACCTTTCGGGATGCGCGCCCCGAGCCGTCCATACTCCTGCGGATTCTTGAGGAAATCGACGATCTCAACCAACTCCGCCTTGGCTTCATCGACGCCAGCGACATCGGCAAAGGTCACGCCGGTGTTCTTCTCCATGAATACCTTGGCACGGCTCTTGCCGATGCTCAGGAAGCCACCCATGCCCTGCTTCTCGGCGAAGCGGCGGAACAGGAAGAACCAGACGCCGAAGAAGGCCACCGCCGGCAGAATCCAGGAGAGCACATCACGCAGCCAGGTGCTTTCCACCACCCGCGCATAGGGCACCTCGTACTTGGACAGCCGCTCGGCCAGGTCGGGTTCGACACGGGTGGCCACGATGGTGGTCTTGCCCCGGCTGTCCGGCGATTTCAGGCGGCCGGTCACCGTGCGGTCCGACACCAGCACTTCGGCGACGCGCCCCTCGGCCAGCGCCTTCTCGAATTCGCTGTAGGGCACGGGCCCGACGGTCTTGGCCGCCTGCCAGTAGTTCTGCAGCGTCAGCAGCAACAGGACGGCGACGATCCAGTAACCAATGTTCCATTGATCTTTCTTTTCCATGGGCAATGTTCCTCGCAAGTCGTGTCGCTAGAGAATGGGGGTGAACAGACGGGCCAACCCGTCGCGTAAGCGGATGGCCAGCGGGCGGGCGCGCAACGCCTTCGCCGATATCTCGCCCGACGCATCACGAGCGGCATCAAAAAGGGATGACAGCCGCGTAGACAACGCGGTGTCGTACACCTCCACATTGAACTCGAAGTTGAGGCGCAAACTGCGCGCATCCCAATTGGCCGAACCCAGGCAGCACCACGCTCCGTCTACCAGCATCAGCTTGCTGTGGTCGAACGGGCCAGGCCGTTCGAAGATGCGCACACCGTGCTCCAGCACCTGCCAGTAGTGGGCGCGCGCCGCCCATTGCACCGTGGGATGGTCGCCGTTTGCGGGCGTCAGCACGTCGATACGCACGCCGCGCAACGCGGCCGTACTCAGCGCCGCGATCATCGGCTGATCGGGCACGAAGTAAGGTGTCCAGATGCGCACCGAATGCTTCGCCGCGCTCAAAGCGCCCATGAAGGTCCAGCGCATCCTGTCTAGGGCCTCGTCGGGACCGGCCTCGATGCCGCGCGCCCAACTGGTTCCCGGCTCATCAGCCGTTACGGGCGGTTCGCCCCAGAAACCCTTGCTAAGCCGCTCGCCCGTGGTATCGCACCAATCATCGGTGAAGCTCCGTATCAGATGCTCTACCACCGGCCCGCGCAGACGAAAGTGCAAATCGTGACAGGCCTGGCCCGGCGCATCGGGCCGCCAATACGTGCTGAAGATGTTCATGCCGCCGGTGAAACCCGTCTCGCCATCGATCACCAGCAGCTTGCGGTGATTGCGCAGATGCGCGGCATGCAGGCGCGCGGGAATCAATGTCGGGTTGAACGTCGCCACCGGAACGCCGGCGCGCTGCAAGGCGCGGTAGGCGCTGCGGGGCGTCCAGCGGGCATACACGTCGTCGATCAGCACCCGCACTTGCACGCCGCGCTCATGAGCCCGGCGCAGCGCATCGACGAACTGCGCCCCGATGCCTTGGCTGTCGAAGATGTACGAGGCCAAGGCGACGCTGTACCGCGCCGATTCGATGGCGGCGAGCATGGCCGGGTAGGCCTGCTCGCCATCGACAAGCGGCTCGATGCGGTTGCCGCCGGTCAGCGACTGGCCGGTGGCGCGTCCCACCAGGTGGGCCAGACCGGCAAGTGGCGGCGATACAGCCTCGGGCATCGTGGGCGAGAGATCCTGCCGAACAGCAGGATCTGCCCCCGGGAAGAGCCGCCGCGCCCGCCGCTGGTAACGGTTGATGCCGAACAGCCCATACAGCAGCGAACCGCCCAGCGGCAACAAGGCGATCAGCAGTACCCACAGCGTGGCCGATCGAGGGTCACGCTTGTAGATGACCGCGTGCCCCGCTGTGGGGATAGCGACCGTCAGCGACACGAGGGTGGCTGCCCATGTCAGCCCATTGGGGTCGGACACGACAGCCTCCCATCGCTCACGATTCGCCGCCCGCTGACTTCTTCTTCTTGCGCGCAGGCTTGCTCGCGTCGCTAGGCGGTGCCTCGGCCACGTTCGCGGCATCGGGCTTTTCAGGCTCGGCTGGCTTCGCGGGTGGCTCCTGACGCTCGAAGACCACCCGTTCGGCCTTGTCGTCCCAGCGGGCGCTGGCGTGATCGCCCTTGCCGATACCGCCACCCAGCATCTCGCGCGCCAGTGCCGTCTCCAGCTCGCTGCGGATCAGCCGCTTGAGCTCACGCGCGCCGAACTCGGGCTTGTAGCCTTCCTCCGCGAAGTGATCGATCAAGGTCTGATCGAAGGTCAGCGTCACGCCCTGGCTGGCGGCGTTGCGGGCTACACGATCGAGCTGCAGGCCGACGATATGGCGGATCTCCTCCTTGCCCAGCGCATGGAAGACGATGATCTCGTCGATGCGGTTGATGAACTCGGGGCGGAAGTGTCCGCGCAGCACGTCCATCACCTCGGACTTGGTCTTCTCGTATTCCTCGCCGGCGGCGCTACGGGCCTTCAGCCGACGCTGGATGATGTCCGAGCCCAAGTTCGAGGTGGCGATGATGATGGTATTGGTGAAATCCACCACCCGGCCCTTGCCGTCGGTGAGCCGCCCGTCGTCGAACACCTGCAGCAGGATGTTGTAGACGTCGGGGTGAGCCTTCTCGATCTCGTCCAGCAGCAACACGCTGTAGGGTTTGCGCCGCACCTTCTCGGTGAGCTGACCGCCTTCGTCGTAACCGACATAGCCCGGAGGCGCGCCAACCAGGCGTGCCACGGTATGGCGTTCCCCGTACTCGGACATGTCGATGCGCAGTAGCGCACCTTCATCGCCATAGATGGACTCGGCCAGCGCCTTGGCGAGCTCGGTCTTGCCCACGCCGGTCGGCCCGAGGAACAGAAAAGTCGCCACCGGCTTGCCGCCTTCGCGCAGGCCCGCGCGCGACAACCGCACGGCATCGGCCACCGCGCGCACTGCTTCATCCTGACCCACCAGGCGCTCGTGCAGCCGCTGCTCCAGATGCAGCAGCTTCTCGCGTTCTTCCACCGTCAGCTCGTTGACCGGAATGCCGGTCAGGCGCGAGACGATCTGCGCGACATGCTCGGCCTTGACTTCGGCGCTGCCCGAGGCGCGCTCGCGTTCCCATTCCTCGACGAGCTTCTTGAGCTCAGCCTCCTTGGCCTCGATGCGCTTGCCCAGCTCGGCGGCCTTGTCGTACTGCTTGCGCGAGGCCATGTAGTCCTGCTCACGCCGCAACTGGTGCAGTTCGGACTCCAGCTCCTGCACCGCCACTGGGCGAGCCGTGGCCGACAGCTTCACGCGTGCGGCCGCCTGGTCAAGCAGGTCGATGGCCTTGTCAGGCAAAAAGCGCGCGGTGATGTAGCGGTCCGACAACTCGGCGGCGGCGATGATCGCATCCTCGGTGATGCTGACCTTGTGGTGCGCCTCGAAGGTGTCGCGCAGGCCGCGCAGGATCATCATGGTCTGCGCTACCGTCGGCTCGGGCACCATCACCGGCTGGAAACGACGCTCCAGCGCGGCGTCCTTCTCGATGTACTTCTGATACTCGTTGAGCGTGGTGGCGCCGATCAGGTTCAGTTCGCCGCGCGCCATCATCGGCTTGAACACGTTGGCCACGTCCAGCCCGCCTTCGCCGCCACCCTGGCCTGCACCGACGATGGTGTGCACTTCATCGATGAAGAGAATCATCTCGCCCTGGTGCTCGGTCACTTCCTTGAGCACCTTCTGCACGCGCTCCTCGAACTCGCCGCGATACTTGGCGCCTGCCACCATGGCGTTGATGTTGAGCTCGACCAGACGCTTGTCGCGCAGCGTCTCGGGCACTTCACCGGCGACCATGCGCTGCGCCAGCCCTTCGACAATGGCGGTCTTGCCGACGCCGGGCTCACCGATTAACACCGGGTTGTTTTTCTTGCGCCGGGCCAGCACCTCGATGGTGGTCTCGATCTCCTGCGCACGGCCGATGACCGGATCGAGCTTGCCGTCACGCGCCATTTTGGTGAGATCACGCGAGTACTTGTCGAGCTCAGGTGTGTTGGTCGGCGTCTCAGCGCGCCCGTCCTCGGCCCCCTTGCCGACCACCTTGCTCACCTGTTGACGCAGCGCCTGCGGCGTGAGGCCGTATCGGCGCAGCAGGTTGGCGGCCAAACCTTCGCCTTCCTCTGCCAAGCCGATCAGGAAGTGTTCCGGGCCGACATACGAGTGACCCAGTTCGTTGGACGCCACGAAAGCACGACTCAGTGCGTCCTTGACGCGCGGCGACACGCCAATTTCGCCCTCGAACGGCTTGTCGCCGCGCTTGGCTTCGGATTCGATCTGTCGCTTGAGGTCATCGACCTTGATCTTGAACTGTCCCAGGATGGTCTTCACCACATCGCTGTCGGATAGCGCCAGCAGCAGGTGTTCGGTATCGACTTCGGGGCGGCCAAATTCGGCGGCATGTTTGGCGGCCTCCTGCAATAGGGCCTCGGACTGTTCGCTTATACGGCTGGCGAGCCCACTGCCGCGACGGCGCGCGGTGCCCGTACCGGCCGGGGCGGGTTCGCCGAACGAGGCATCGACCACCTCGTCGGTATCGGCCGCCATGGACGGCGAATCGTCACCGATGCGGAAGAAGTCGCTGCCGAGGAAGTCTTCGAACAAGCCGCTGCGCGAGCCAAACAAGGCTTCCAGCGGCGAGACGGTGCGCTTTTGCTGGCGCGCCAGTTGGCGATAGTGATCGTCACACAACAGCATGGTGCTGTGGCGACCATTGAGATTGGCTTCCACCCGCACCGTGGCGGGCTGGCCGCAGACCTAGCATTGTTTTCTGGCCATGCTCATGCTCCTTGAGAGGACTGATTTGACGAGGCGCCGAAGGTCACGGCGCCTCGCCATTCACTTGGTTTTTCTGTAGAGAACAAGCCGATCGGCGTCAGCCGTTGATCGGGATCGAGCGGCCCTGCTTGGGCGCACTGGCCTCGCGCTTTTCCATCGTGATCGTGAGCACGCCGTTCTTGAAAGCGGCCTTGATCGTGTCCTGGTTGGCATCGGTCGGCAGGTTCAGAGCGCGCTGAAAGCTGCCGTAGGAGCGCTCCACCCGGTGGAAACCGCCGTCTTTCGTTTCTTGCTCCTGACGCTTTTCACCGCGCACCAGCAGCACGTCGTTGTCGAGCGTGATCTGGATGTCTTTTTCCTCGACGCCGGGCACTTCCAGGGCGATCTTGTACTGCTTGTCGGTCTCCTGGATGTCCAGCGCCGGCTTCAGCAGGCCCGGCCAGTCCGACGGCCAGCGTGGCATGGCCAGCGCCGGAAAGCCGAAGCCTCGAAACGCGTCGTCGAAGAGGCGATCGATCTCGCGATGCAATTGCAGGATGGGACTGACGGGCCCACCCGCTACCGGCAGGTCATTGCGCTGCACCGGTAGCGAGGCAGTGCTCTGTTGTTCTTCCTGCTCCTTCTTGAACCAGTTCCAGGGAGCCAACTTCTTGAAATCAATGTCCATGTCACACCTCCAGAAGAAAAATTGAAGACTCTCGCTCACTCCGTTTGCCTGCGGCTATGGATAGTGCGCCCAGGCAACACGGGATGTTTCGCTGACTTCGGCTGCTCATCTGTACGTATCACCTCCTTCTTTCTGCCTGCTTGGGTCTGATCATTGATCCATCGATCGATTTCACTTTGACGAAACCGCCACGTCCCGCCGACCTTGAAGGCCGGAATCTCCCCGTGCGCGGCGAGCCGGTAGAGCGTTCGCTTGCCGACCTTTAAGTAGGTAGCCAACTCGTCGAGTGTGAAGATCGCCTGCTGGCGCGCTGTCATACCACCCCCACAAGTTCCGCCTTCGTACAGCCTCAATCGAGGATTTTTTTCAAGACCTTGCAAGACATTGCGCTTAACATGCAGAAAATCAAGAGTCAACATTCAGTGATCTGCTGGCCGATTGATTTGAGTCAATCGTAAGCAGCGAGGAAACAAATGTTGGCTGCCGCCGCGATGGTGCTCCCCAAGTCATCAATCTGCAGCCATGTGAAAGGGGAAGTCCATGAACGAGATTGCCCGAGTCGGGGTGGATCTGGCTAAGCGGGTTATCTAGGTGCATGCGGTGGATGCGCGCGTGGTGGTTGCCAAGGTGCTGGCCGCTGACAAGTTTGCGGCCCGGTGCGCGCAGTTGCCTCCCGGCTGCCTGGAGGCCTGCGGCGGTGCGCATCACTGAACACGCAAGCTGCGCGGCTATGGGCTGGATGCGCGGCTGATCGCAGGCCACTTCATCACGCCCTACTGCATGGCTGGCAAGGGACGCAAGAACGGTTCGGCCGATGGGCAACCCGCCCGCACATGCGCTTCGTGCCGGTGAAGACGCCGGCGCAGACGTGCTGACCACCCATCAGCTGCGCAAACCTCCCGATTCACTCACGCAGCTGATTCATGCTTGCCTAGGGACGACCATGTAAGCCGCAGATGGTCGGAGTCCTTTGCGACCAGCACCTACGTGAGCAGCCCGGAGGTGGGGGATGCCCTTGGCGATGATCTCCGCCGGGACTGGCGCCTGTGCGCAGGTCCACTTGCCGCGGATGTGGCACTCGACCGTGAGCACGCCCGGCGTGTAGTCCAGCCTCTCACTGATGCGCTTGAGCGCACAGCCGCACGCGCAGCGGGTGTGCTCGGGCTCGTGGTGGCGGTCCACGCGCGGTAGTCCGCCGGCAAGGCGGTGGGCTTCGGCACTGCGCCATGCGTAGCCGGCGGCTTCTTCTTGCTCAGCAGTTCTTGATGCTGCGCCTCGGCCGAGGCAATGTAGGCGTCCAGAGTCTTGTCGAACAGCGCGCGTTGTTCGGCATCGACCTTAACAAGGTGTCCAAGGCGTCTTCAAGTGCTCGCCTTGCAGGATCGGCTGGTACAGGAAGCGGCAGGTTGAGCTGATGAAGTGTGTTACGGATGAAGCTGGAAAGCGCCTCGGTGAGGGCCGCGGGTGTATCCATGCCCGCAAAGTCAGAGGCGGGGACGTAGTCGAGATCCGAGCCTGTATCGGACACAGCCAAGAAGTCTTTCACCTTCTCGGGGTTGGTTTCCCATTCCTGCAGAACAGCCTTAGCCCATCTGTTGGCCAGCTTGATTGCAGCTGAGGGTAAGAGGCGGGAGATCCCTGCGAGTTGGTCTCGCGCTGCAGTGAAGGCTTCTTCGCAGCGTTGTGCTTCCCCAATGAAGCGAAGACGTGCTTCAGGGAGATGCCGTGTCTTGAGGGAGACCTTCCATTCACGCTTGCCGATGACTCGGCGGATGTCTTCGGGGACTTCTCGGCGGAAGTAGAAGATACCGTTCTGTGGATGTTTCCAGGGTTGCGCCATGATCGCCACTGTACCAGCCCTCTGTACCAATCAGCAGAAGGGCAGCAAGCAGTCAGAAACTAAAAGCCCCTGAATCCTTTAAGAATCAAGGGCTTATGGAGTCTGGAGCGGGTGATGGGAATCGAACCCACGGCTCTAGCTTGGGAAGCTAGGGTATTACCATTATACGACACCCGCAGCGGGTGCCTTTATACCGGAAGCGGCGGCAGAAATGAAGCGCAAAGCGCATTCGCTTTGCGCGTGGTGCCCGTCATACCGCCATCGCCTGGAGGTCGCGCAGGTCGCCTTTGACTGGCAGTTGCAGGCGTTTGCTGGGGGCGTTGAAGAAGTCCAGCAGTACGCGTTGGCTCTGTAGCCAGGCGGCCTTGTGTTCCATGTCGAGGAAGTGGCCGGCGTCGTTGATCACGGCGAACTGGGCGTGGTCGATGTGCTGGGCGAACAGGCAGGCGTCTTCCACCGAGGTGTATTCGTCGCGGTCGCCGTTGACGAATATCAGCGGGATGTCGATGGCCTGCAGGCATTCCTTGCCGCAGTGCGCTTCCATGTTCAGCACCTGCTTGATGTGGGCGTACATCTGCCGGTACTCATGTTCGTCGAGGGTGCTGACGTGCTTGTGGTTGAAGCGCTTGAACAGCGACGGCAGGTGCTTGCCGATGGTGCTGTTGACCAGCAGGGCGACGTTGTCGCGGTCTACCGAGCCGAGGAAGCGCAGGCCCTTGTGCAGGTAGTCGAGCATCGGCACGTTGAGGATCGGCGAGAAGGAGCAGATGGCGGCCTTCTCCAGCGTCGCCGGGCGTTGGGCCAGGGCGAGCATGGAGGCGACGCCGCCCCAGGAGAAGGACATCAGGTAGTTGGCGCTGTAGTGGTTGATCAGGTGCAGCAGGATCGCCGCTTCGTCTTCCTTGGTGATCGGCGTGAAGTCCGTGTTGTGCGGCTTGGATTGGCCGGCATAGGGCAGATCGAAGGCCACCACGTTGAACTGCGGTTGCAGGTATTTGACCGATTGCGCGAACGAGGCGGTGGTCGCCAGGGAGCCATTGACCAGGATGATGGTCTTGCTTGCGGCCGGATTGCCGTAGAACTCCGTGTGTACCTTGTGCTTCCTGTTGATCTCGACGACTGCGGTTTCTGGCCTCATGTCGTTTCCTCCTGGCGCAAGTGAGCGTGGCGAGCGGGCGACCGTTCGCGCTGGATTGAGCAGTTAGAAAAGCGCCTGAGCGTGACAGCATGATGTCAGGCTGGAGATTTTTATAAGTATAGTAATTTCAAGCAGTTAGGATCGAAACAGGCGAGCGCTCCAGGCTTTTTCAGGGCCTTGGAGAGGGCGGTGTTACCAGGCAGGAATCCAGTCGGCGCAGAGCGCCAGTAACTGAAAGAACACATCGTTGTCGTGTAGTGACCAGTTGGTCATCTAAAGACTTGTGGTTCGATTCAAGCAGCTAGCTTGCAGCTGTGCAAGGGTAAGTCACATTTTTATCGTGCTTTATGGCTGCCGTTGGTCGGCTCGTCAGACGCTGGCGATTTCCGCCTCCGTCAGTGCGCGGTATTGGCCGGGGGCGAGCAGCGGGTCGAGAACGATTTCGCCCATGCGTTCGCGGTGCAGGGCGACGACGCGGTTGCGGAAGTGGCCGAACATGCGCTTGACCTGATGGTAGCGGCCCTCGAACAGGGTCAGCCGCGCGTGGTGGCTGCTCAGCACGTCGAGTTGGGCGGGCAGGGTGGTCAGATCTTCATAGGCGAAGTACAGGCCTCGGGCGAAGACTTCGGCGTATTCGGCGGTGATCGGCTGTTCGGTGGTGACGTGGTAGACCTTGGGCTTGCGCTGCTGTGGCTGGGTGATGCGCCGCGACCAGCGCCCGTCGTTGGTGATCAGCAGCAGGCCGCTGGTGTTCAGGTCGAGGCGGCCGGCCAGGTGCAGGTCGTGCTTGTCCGGTTCGTCGAGCAGATCGAGGACGGTGCGGTGTTCGTCGTGCTCGGTGGCACTGACCACGCCGACCGGTTTGTGCAGCATCCAGTAGCGCGCGCTGCGTCCGGCTTGCAGCAGCTCGTCGTCCAGCTCCACGCGTTGGAAGTCGCGCACCTCATGGCGCGGGTCGTGAACCACCGCACCGTCCACACGCAGCCGCCCAGCACTGATCAGCAGGCGGCTGTCCTGGCGGCTGAAGCGGGGGAAGTTGCTGAGGAAGCGATCCAGGCGCATGGCTCAATCGCGCTCGCGGGGCTCAGTGGCTTTCAGCGTACCAGCGCAGGTTGGGCACAGGCAGGCCTGGTCACGTTGCTCGGGTGTCAGGCGCTCCAGCGCGGCAGGGTCGATCTGCGCGTCGAAGCACCAGCAGGGTTCGTCACGCCCGGCGGCGACGCTGCACTGGTTGCTCTTGCCGCATAGCGGGCAGTGTTGCGTGTCCATCAGTTGTCGACGCAGACGCGGTCGCGCCCGGCCTGCTTGGCGCGGTACAGCGCGCGGTCGGTGCGGCCGAGCAGGGTGTGCAGGCTCTCGCCAGCGTGCCACTGGCTGAGGCCAAGGCTGACGGTGACTTGCAGGCTCTGGCCTTCGACTTCATAGCGCTGTTCGGCGCAGTGCTGGCGCAGTTTCTCGGCCAGGTCGTGGGCAGCCTGGCGGTCAGTGTTCTTCAGCAGCAGGATGAATTCCTCGCCACCCCAGCGGCAGAGAATGTCGGACTGGCGTAGCGTGCCACGCAGTTGCTGGGCGAAGTCGTGCAGCACCTGGTCGCCGGCCAGATGACCGTGCTGGTCGTTGATCAGCTTGAAGTTGTCCAGATCCAGCAGCACGGCGCACAGCGGGCTGCTGTCGCGTTGCGCCTCCTGCAGCGCCTGTTCGGCGAGGATGTCGAAGCCACGGCGGTTGGGCAGGTCGGTGAGGCTGTCGGTGGTGGCCAGGGCGGCGATGCGCTGCTGATAGCGCCGAATCGCCAGGCTCACCAGGGTCAGCACGATGGCGGTGACCAGCAGGCACAGCAGCAGGTTGATGTAGAGCCCCTGGCGGATGCCGGCCAGGGCCTTGTCCTGCTTGTCGACGAACAGATACCACTCCAGCTCGGGGATGTAGCGCACGTTGAGGAAGTGCTCGCGGCCCCGTTCCTGGTATTCGAACTGACCGCTTTGCGGCGTGGGCAGTTTTTCCATCAGGCCGTCGAGGCCGGGCACGTCGGCCAGTGAATCACCGACCTGGGCGCCCATTGGTCCGCCTTGGGCGCCAGTGAGGGTGATGCGCCCGCTGGTGTCGACGAAATAGACGCTGCGTTCGTAGCGCGCCTGGTATTCGTCGATCAGCTTGACCACGGCATCGACGGCCAGACCGACGCCAGTGGCGCCGATGAAGCTGCCGTCGTAGTCGAGCACCTTGTAGTTGATGAAGATGGTCAGGCGGTCGGCGTTGGCCAGGTCGACGTCGACGTTGATCTCGTAGGGTTCCTTGAGGCCGCGTACGCGGTAGTACCAGACATCGCGCGGCTCTTCCGGCTTGACCTGCTTGAGCACGCCCCTGGCCTGGTAGTAGGTGCTGGTCTTGTCGGAGACGAAGAAGCTGGTGAAGGCGCCGTAGTGCTCCTGCACTTCACGCAGGTAGCGGGTCATCTGCCCGGTGTCCTGTTCGCCGGCCAGCACCCAGTCACGCAGGAAGGTGTCGCGGGCCATCATCGAGGAGATAAGGATGGGGCGCACCAGGTTCTTCTGGATTTCCGAATAGACGGTGTCGGAGGTCAGCGGCAGTTCGGTGTTGATGATGCTGTCGCGGATCGAGTCGCGCGAGGCGTAGTAGCTCAGCAGCGAGGTGGTGAGAAAGCCGCTGCCAAGCAGGAACAGGAGCAGTAAGACCAACGAGGCTTGCGTGTGCCGTTTGGGGCGCAGGGACATGGGTGAATCCGGGAGCGGGCTAATGGCGTGATGCTAGCTTGCCGGAAGTGGATAGCGCCAGTTGTGATCATGATCGGTGCTGTATGTGGGGCGGATGAAAGTTGGGGGTATGCCAATCCGGCAAGGCGAGCAAGGCAGCCTTGCGTAGGAGCCCCGGGACGAAGCTTTGCGCGCCCGCGTCAGGCAGGTTCGCGGCGGGGCGCCGCTCCCACAGGTTGGGTGTATCGACATTTAACCGGGTGGCTGGTTTTCCCGGATTGCATCCGTATATGGACTCCTCCCGTTTTGCCAGTGAAATAATCTGCCTCTGAACCTAGGGTCTGTTGCCGTTTCGACGCGAGCCGCGTTGCTGCGCCAAATTGCGCCACGCGAGGCGCGGGATGCAGGTAATGGTCGTTCCCTTGCCAAATCCCGCAACGACGCATGGCGCAATTTGCCGCGCAACCCGAAGGGACGGGCCAGTTTTTGCGTGGTACGTCGTTACTCGACGGCTCATTTGGGCGACCAAACTTCGCGTCTCGCGCCTAGCCCCACGCAAAAACTGGCTCCGTCGCGGCCGTGCGCGAAACAGCAACAGACCCTAGTCGGCCATTACGATTCGCTACCACTGACGATCCTGTGCATGGATCGGCTTTCCGCGGCGCTGAGCAAGCGAATGCCATGCCAGCGACAGGACAATTGTCCTGTGCTCTTGTGGTTTTGCGCCGTCGGTCACAGCCGACGAAGTGAATCGCACCTGTTGCGGGCGCGCTGTCTGATGCGTCAGGGATCACCGTCCCGGAGGCCGACATCGGTCGGCGTCGACCCAGCGGTCACAGGAGGCCGCCATGCCCTACAAGATGCTGTTTTCCGCGTTGCTCTTGCTGCTTTCCGGTTGCGCCGTTTATGGCGAAGGCTACGACCGTGGTTATCACCACGGCCATGGCTACCGGTACTACGACGGCTATCGGCGCGATTACAACCCGCCGCCACGCTACTACTACGAGGAGCGTCGGCATACCTACTACCCGGCGCCCCCGCGCTACGTTCCGGCGCCGCCGCCGCGTCATCACTACGGCCACGATCACCGGTATCGCGACGGCTACAAGCACCAGCAGCCGCGACATGACTATCGCCGCGACCAGCGTCGTCAGGAGCATCGTAGCGGGCAGATTCAGCGCGGCTGGGAGGCAGGCCGCAACACGCAGCATCGTTTCTCCAACGGGCGCAGCAATAACGAACATCGTCGTAGCGGCGAGCGCCGCTGGTAAGCCTCCCCTTAATCCGCCGCGTGCCCAGCGCGCGGCGTCTGTTCATCCACCAAGCGAATCGCTGTAACCATGGCCTGCGCCGCGGGCGACAGGCTGTGGCCGGCACGGCTGACCAGGCCATAGGCCGAATGCTGATGCAGGCCCTGAGGCAGCAGCGGCAGCAGGGCTAGCTGACCGCTATCGACTTCGTCGGCGATCACGTCCCAGGGCGCCATGCTCAGCACATCGCTGTCGGCCACCAGGCGCTTGAGTACCAGGAAGTTGTCGCATTGCACGCTCAACGGCTGCGCTCGCCCGCTGGCCTGCCCCAGGCTGCGTTCGACCACCTGTGGCAGCTGTGTGCCGGCGAGAGGGAAGTCGAGCAGGTCGCGCAGTTGCAGGTTGCGCCGCTGCAGCAGCGGATGAGCCGGGCGGCAGAACAGCACGCCCTGATGCACGCGCAGCGGTTCGATGCGCAACTGAGCGTCGTCCTGCAATTCACGGATATCGGCGACGAACAGCTCGATGGTCGAGTCCAGCAGGCTGTCGCGCAGTTCCAGCCAGTTGGCGATGTCCAGTTTCACCTGCACCTGCGGGTAGTGTTGCAGCAACTGCCCCAGCGCCTGCGGTATCAGCCGCGCGGCCGGGTAGGGGCCGGCGCCGAGACGCAATTCGCCAGCCTCCAGATTGCCCAGCTGATTGACCGCGTTGCTCAGCGCCAGGCTGCCGGCCAGCAGGCGACGTGCATGTTCCAGTACCAGATGGCCATGGGCGGTGAGGCTGACGCCGCGGCTGTGGCGATCCACCAGGGTGCAGTCCAACTGGCTCTCCAGCGCCTGGATGCTACGGCTCAGCGCCGGCTGGCTGAGGTGCACGGCCGCTGCCGCGCGGGCGAAATGTTGGTGTTCGGCGAGGGCGACGAAGTGGCGGAGTTGGCGTAGATCGTTCATGCGCTTCCTGCATTAACTGGTCTATTCGAATGCATTGGAATTATCGGACGGCCTTTGCCAACCTGCCAGCACTCCAACAACAAGACCTTCCAATACCATGAGCCCATTCTCTCGCTTCAGCGGCCTGCTGCTGGCTGCCGCCCTGCCATTGAGCGCCTATGCCGAGCTGCCGGCCGAGCGTATCGAACCCAGCATCAACGCCGAACTGGCTGCCCACACCAAGGTGTTCGCCCAGCAGGTCTATCGTGTCGCCGACAACGTCTATTCGGCGGTCGGTTGGCAACTGGGCAACGTGGTGATGATCGAGGCGCCGCAGGGGCTGATCATCGTCGACACCGGCGAGTCGGTGAGCGAATCGCGCAAGATCATGGCCGAGTTCCGCAAGCTCACCGACAAGCCGGTCAAGGCCGTGGTCTACACCCACTTCCACCCGGATCACATCAGCGGCGTGCAGGCGTTCGTCAGCCGCGAGCAGGTGGAGCGCGGCGAGGTACAGATCTACGCCCACGAGACCCTGCTGCAGAACGTGGTGGCGCAGGGCGCGCTGGTCGGGCCGATCCTCGGCGTACGTTCGGCATACAGCTTCGGTTCCTTCCTGCCGGCCAGCGATCAGGAGGGCATGAACGGTGGCATCGGCCCGCTGGCCAAGCCCGAGCCGTCGTCCTTCATCGCGCCGACCGTGACCTTCGGCGAGCGCCTGGATACCACTATCGCCGGCCTCGACGTGCAGTTTTTACATGTGCCGAGCGAGGCACCGGACGAGATCATCCTGTATTTGCCGGACAATCGCGTGCTGATCAGTGCCGAGGTCGATCAGGGGCCGACCCTTCCGAACATCCACACGCTGCGTGGCACCAAATTCCGCGACCCGGTGCAGTGGGTCGAGAGCCTGGACAAGCTGCGCGCCTATCAGGCCGAGTACATGGTGCCGCTGCATGGTCGGCCCGTCAGCGGCCAGGACAAGGTCGAGGAGGTGCTGCGCATGACTCGCGATGGCATCGCCTATATCCACGACCAGACCGTGCGCTGGATGAACAAGGGCCTGACGCCCGACGAACTGGTAGAGAAAGTCAAACTGCCGCCGCACCTGGCCGGTTACACGCCCTACCTGCGTGAGTATTACGGCACGGTGAAACACAGCGTGCGGCAGATCTACAACGGCTATCTGGGCTGGTTCCAGGGCGATCCGGTGGCTCTCGACCCGACCCCGCCCAAGCAGCAGGCCGAGCGCCTGATCGCCCTGGCCGGTGGTCGTGAAAAACTGCTGCTGGAGGCCGGCAACGCCTATCTGAAGGGCGACTATCAGTGGGCCGCCGAGCTGGCCGGCTACGCCATCCGCGTCGACCACGACGACAAGCTGGCGCGCGAAATCAAGGCGCGCAGCTTTCGCAAGCTGGGTTACGCCAGCATGAACATCAACTGGCGCAACTGGTACCTGATGAGTGCCATGGAGTTGGAGGGCAAGCTCGACGGCGACGCCATTCGCCAGCGCTCGGTGGAGATGCGCAAGGTGTTCCTCTCGCCGGACATGGTGCGCAGCTTCACCCCGCAGAGTTTCCTGCAGAACTGGGTGACCCGTGTCGACCCGGAGAAGGCCGGCGATATCGAGCTGACCCTGGGCTTCAGCTTCCCCGACGTGGACGAACAGTGGGCGCTGGAGGTCCGGCGCGGTGTCGCGCAACTGCACAAGGGCATTCCCGAGGGCACTGCTCTGCGCCTGAGCATGGACAAGCGTTTCATGGAAACCCTGCTGACCGGTGAGGGTGGCCTGGTCAAGGGCGCGCTGCTCGGCGATGTGAAGGTCGACGGCAACCTGCTGGAGATTCGTCGTTTTCTCAATTGCTTCGACTTCAGCGACGAGGCGTTCGGACTGACCCTGCGTTAGCCCTCGGTGCGAAGCGGCAAGATCGGCGTTGTGTTTACCATTCGCCGCGGGGCGCGGCTCCTACAGGGCACGATCTCACCATTCGCGCTGTAGGAGCGTCGCCCCGGCGCGAAACGATTGCGGCTGTACGGCAAGATTGACGTCGTGCTTGCCATTCGCCGTGAGTCGAGGTTCCTACGGGGCGTTCCCATCGAAAGAAGGGCGGTCTCCTGCCAACCGCCCGGTCACACTTCAGGTTCATCCATTCGGAGGCTCACGATGAACCTGCTGTCTTTCGCCAAAGGCGCCCTGGCCATGTTCTGGCTGGTGGCGCTGCTCAATCTGTTCTACCCCTTCGCCACCCTGCTTGGCGGTTGGGTCAACTGGGCTGCCCTGGTGGTGCTGCTGGCGCATGTGGGTGAGCTGGTGCTGTTCGGCTCGCGCCTGCTGGGCCTGCCGCTGTTGTGGTGGCAGCGCCTGCAGGTGCTGCTGTTTGGTGTTTTGCATTTGCAGACGCTGCGCTGAGCTCCGATGGCCCTGGTGCGCACGGCGCACCCTACGATGGGGGCGGCTCCGTAGGGTGCGCCATGCGCACCAGCCCTATCGGGAAACGCCACGGTGCGCGCAGCGCACCCTACGGGCGTTATTGCACGAACAGCTGCTGCACCACCGAGAAATCCTGCTTGCCCTTGCCTTGTTTGAGCAGTAGGCGATAAAGCTGCAGCGCCAGGGCACCCATCGGTGTGCTGTTGCCGCTGTGGCTGGCGGTTTCCTGGGCCAGGCCGAGGTCCTTGGCCATCAGCTCGGCCATGAAGCCACCGCTGTAGCCCTTCGAAGCAGGGGCGTTTTCCATTACTCCGGGCCAGGGGTTGTATTTCTCCAGCGTCCAGTTACCGCCGGAGCTCTGCCGCATGATCTCCGCCAGCACGGCCGGCTCCAGGCCGTTGGCCACGCCCATGGCCATGGCTTCGGCAGTGGCGATCATCTGCACGGCGAGCACCTGGTTGTTGCACACCTTGGCCACCTGGCCGGCGCCGTCCGGCCCGGCGTGGAAGATGTTCTTGCCCATGGCGGCGAGGATCGGCCGGGCTTTCTCCAGTGCTTGGGCTTCGCCGCCGACCATGAAGGTCAGGGTGCCGGCAGCAGCGCCAGCCGTGCCGCCGGATACTGGTGCATCGAGCAGAGCGATACCGCGCTCGCGGGCGGCGGCGTGCACCTTGCGCGCGGATTCCGGAGCGATGGTCGAGCACTCGATCACCAACGTGCCGGCGGGCAGCCGCGCAAGCAGGCCGTCGTCGCCCAGGTACAAGCCTTCCACATGACGTCTGGCCGGCAGCATGCTGATCACCACCTTTGCCTGATCGATGGCGTCGGTGGCGTTATCGGCCGCCACGGCACCTTCGCCGGCCAGCGTGTCGACGGCGCTGCGCACCAGGTCGAAGACTTTCAGCGGATAGCCCGCCCGGAGCAGGTTACGGGCCATGGGCAGGCCCATGTGGCCGAGGCCGATAAAGGCGGTTTGGGTCATGGCAGCTTTCCTTTCTATTGGGCGCTTCGCGCATCGATTGTCATTGTTCGAGGACTGCTTGTGAGCTCTCCCGGAGCGCATCCGGGCTACATGTAGGGTGCGCTGTGCGCACCGATCCGTACGCTAAAGATCTGACAACGGATGTTCGCCTTCCCAGACCGACGCGAAGTGCGCCTCGACCACTGCGTCTGGGATCGCGGCCACATCCGGCCAGTGCCACTTCGGCGCCTGGTCCTTGTCGATCAGGCGGGCGCGCACGCCTTCGGGAAATTCCGGGTGGCGGCAGCAGTTCAGGCTCATGGCGTATTCCATGCGAAATACCTCGGCCAGCGACAAATGGCGGGCGCGGCGGATCTGCTCCCAGACCAGGTGCGCGGTCAGCGGGCAGCCATGGGCCAGAGTCTTGGCGGCGCGGGCGAGCAGGGCGTCGTCATCCGCCTGCAGGGCGCTGATGGCATGAACGGCGGCGGGCAGGTCGGCGACGTCGAGCAACTCGTCGATACGCTCGCGGCGCGGCAACCATTGGGCCGCCGGCAGCTCGCTGCGCGCTTCGTTCTCCAGCGCGCGCAGCAGGCTGTGCAGCTGCGCCGCGGGTTGTTCGCGCCAGTTCAGTTGCACCAGGCCTTCGAGCAGGGCGTCCTGCTGGTCGTCGCGCAGGCAACGGTCGGCCAGGTTCAGGTCCAGCGCATCGCGGGCATTGATGCTGGCGGCGGTGAGGCCAAGAAACAGACCCAGGCGCCCCGGCAGGCGAGCGAGGAACCAGCTGCCGCCGACATCCGGGTACAGGCCGATATTGATTTCCGGCATGCCCAGGTGGCTGCTCGGGGTGACGATACGGATACCGGCGCCCTGCATCAGGCCCATGCCGCCGCCCAGTACGTGACCGTGCGCCCAGCAGATGAAGGGTTTTGGGTAGGTGTGGATGCGGTGGTCGAGGCGGTATTCGTCGGCGAAAAAACGTCGCGCCAGGGGCGGCACTTCGCCGGGGTGTTCACGGCACTGGTGGACGAGCTGCACCACGTCGCCGCCGGCGCAGAAGGCTTTCGGGCCGTTGCCGCGCAACATGACACAGGTGATCTCTGGATCATCTGCCCAGGCCTTGAGGCGGTCGTCGAGCGCTTTGATCATCGACAACGATAATGCGTTGAGGCTTTTCTCGGCATCTAGGGTGGCGATGCCGATTCGGTAGCCGTGCGGGCTGGGGCGTTCTTCGAAGGTGACGTTCATCGTGTGGAGTCCCGGTGCGCGCGGCGCACCCTACGAGTCATTTGTTGCGCCACTGCGGGTCGCGCTTTTCCAGAAAGGCGTTGACGCCCTCACGGGTGTCGTCGGCATCGAATAGGTCGACGAAGCGCTCGCGTTCCTCTGGCAGCCAGGTGTTCGGGCCGCGCTCGCGTGCGCCCTGGATCAGCGGTTTGATGGTACGTACCGCCACCGGGCTTTGCCGCGCCACCTTGGAGGCCAGCAGCAGTGCGGTGCCACGGGCTTCGCCGGTATCCACCACCTGCTCGATCAGGCCGATGCGCAGGGCGGTTTCGGCGTCGATGCGTTCGCCGCAGAGGATCATGCGCTTGGCCCAGCCTTCGCCGATCAGCCAGGGCAGGGCTTGGGTGCCGCCGGCGCAGGGCAACAGACCCACGGAGGCTTCCGGCAGGGCCATCTGTGCCTGGCGTTCGGCGATGCGGATATCGCAGGCCAGCGCGCACTCCAGGCCGCCGCCCATGGCGTAGCCGTTGATCGCGGCGATGGACACGCCGCGGAAATCGCGCAGGGTCTCGAAGGCCTCGCCAAAGCGTCGGGCCATCTCGCGGGCATGGGCCTTGTCGCCATCGGTGAACATGTTCAGGTCGGCACCGGCGGAAAAGAACTTCGGCCCCTGGCCGGTCACCACCAGGGCGTACACCTCGTCGTCACGGTTGAGGTGCCCGACCACCTGCTTGAGGCCGATCAGCGAGTCGCGGTCCCAGGTGTTGGCAGGTGGATGATTGATGGTGATCAGCGCGGTATGGCCATGCTTCTCCACGGTGAGCTTGTGGGTCAGGTCGAAGATGCCGGATTTATAGGTTTCGATTGCTGTGCTCATAACGATTCCTCGTCAATTATCTTTCCACTCCCATTCATGGGAGAGGGATTTAAGCAGTTACAGCAGGTGATCTAGCATGCCGCCTTGTTGCAGCAGGCGGCGAGCGACGATCACCCGCATGATTTCGTTGGTGCCTTCCAGTATCTGGTGCACGCGGGCGTCACGCACCCAGCGTTCCAGCGGGTAATCATTCAGATAGCCATAACCGCCATGCAGTTGCAGGGCTTCGTTGCAGACGTTGAAGCAGTGGTCGGTGGCGAAGCGCTTGGCCATGGCGCAATACAGGCTGGCTTCGCCATGCCCATGGTCGAGCTTGTGCGCGGCCAGGCGCACCATCTGCCGGCTGGCGGTGAGGTCGGTGAGCATGTCGGCCAGCTTGAACTGCAAGGCCTGGAACTGGCTGAGCGGCTTGCCGAACTGCTTGCGTTCCTCGACATAGCGCAGGCTCTGTTGCAGCGCCGCCTGAGCTGCACCGAGCGAGCAACTGGCGATATTCAGACGACCGCCGTTGAGGCCCTTCATAGCATAGACGAAGCCTTCGCCTTCCGGGCCGATACGGTGGCTGGCGGGAATACGTACGCCCTCGAAGGTGATGGTGCGGGTCGGCTGCGCCTTCCAACCCATCTTGTCTTCGTTGCGCCCGTAGCGCACGCCAGGGGTGTCGGCGGGTACCAGGAAGCAGGAGATGCCCTTGGCGCCGTCCTCGCCGCTGCGCGCCATGACGATCAGCACGTCGGTACTGCCTGCGCCGGAGATGAAGCACTTGCTGCCGTCGATCACGTAGTCGTCGCCAGCGCGGCGGGCACGGGTGCGCAAGTTGGCGGCGTCGGAGCCGGCGTCCGGTTCGGTCAGGCAGTAGGAGGCCAGTGACTGGCCGTTGATCAGCCCCGGCAACCAGGCATCCTTCAGTGTCTGGTCGGCGAAGCTGGCGAGTATCCAGGTGGCCATGTTGTGGATGGTCAGGTAGGCGGTGGTGGCCACGCAGCCAGCCGCCAGTTGTTCGAAAATCAGTGAGCTGGACAGCCTGGACAGGCCCAGGCCGCTATCCTCTTCGCGCAGATACAGGGCCAGGTAGCCCTGCTCGGCGGCGCGACGAATCACCTCGACGGGGAAGTGCTGCTCGCGATCCCAGTCGGCGGCGTGGGGCGCCAGCTCCCGTGCGGCGAAGGCACGTGCGCTGTCGGTAAGCAGGCGTTGTTCGTCACTGAGTTCGAAGTCCATGGCATCTCATTGCAAGGTCAGGGGTTGGCCGGCTGCGCGCCGCTCGGCCTGCCAGTCGGCGAGGCTGGGCAGGGCGCTGCTGGCGTCGAGGCGGTCGACGATCTCGAAGTAGTCCTGCTTGAGCGGGTCCTTGAGTACCTCGTCGCGGTTTTTTACCTTCACGGCATAGACCGTCTGCAGATTCTGGTGATCGAAGGCACGCCATTGCTGTTCATCCTTAAGCAAGGTGTAGCGATGACCTTCCAGCGCCTTGATCAGGGCTTCGCTGTCGAGGCTCCTGGCTCGGGTGGCGGCATCGGCCCATTGCTGCACGATGCTGTAGGCCGAGGCCGCAGAGCTGGAGGGATACATCTCGTAGCGAGTCCTGAAGGCTTCGACGAAGGCTTCACCACGGGCAGATTTCTCCAGCGCCGGTACGCGCCAGGTCCAGGGCTCGGTACCGATCACACCCTGCATCAAACCGGGGCCGGCTTGTTCGACCATGCTTTGGGTCAGGTTCGGGGCGACGATCTGCATACGGCTGGTCAGGCCCAGGTCATGGGCAATGCGCATGGCACGCACCAGGTCTTCACCAAACAGTACCAGGGCAAGGATCTCGGCATTGCTCGCCGCGGCCTGGGTCAGGGCATCGGTATAGTCGGCCAGGCGCGCGCCGGGGAAGGGCGTGCGAACCCCGGCATGCTGGCCCACGTTGTCACTGGCCGTGGCCTGGCGCAGTGAAGCTTCGGTGGTGTGGCCCCAGGTGTAGTCGGCAGTGACGTAGAAGTAGCGTTTGTTCGGCAAGGTCTTGTTCAGGTACTGGCCGAGCACCTGAGCGCTCATCCAGGCGTTGTTGCACTCGCGGAACATGTAGCGATGGCCGTCCTTGCCAGTGGTGTCGTTGGAGTAGGTAAGGGTGCCGAAGTACAGCAGACCGTGCTGCTTGGCGCGCTTGCCTGCGGCGATGGCGACCGCGCTGGAGGCGCCACCGAAGAGCATCGCCGCACCTTCGGCGGCCAGCTTATCGACGTTCTTCTCGGCCTTGGCCGGCCGCGAGGCGGTGTCCTTGCTGGACAGGCGCAAAGGTCGGCCCAGTACACCGCCTGCAGCGTTGATTTCATCGATGGCCAGCAGGGCTCCACGCATCTGCGCCAATCCCTCTTCCTTATATGGTCCGGTGCGCGGGTAATTGAGGCCGAGGGTGATCGGCTCGGCAGCCTGCGCACAGGCGGTAAGTGCGGCCCACAGGGCCAGCGTGGCAGACAGGTGGCGCATTGCAGTTCTCCTTGTTGTTGTTCTGCAGAGTCTTTTTACGCCGCTTGTCCAGTTCTCGTGATCGTCTTTTCGTCTAATAAGAACGCTGTTCTCATTTCAGTTGAATGGTCATGTTCGGCCCGGCCTCAAGCGGCGTGTCGTCGAACCAGCGACTGGTCACGGTTTTGGTTTCGGTGTAGAAGCGCAACGCCTGCTTGCCGTAGGCGTGCAGGTCGTCGTAGAACGAGCCCTTCCAGCCGGTGAAGGAAAAGAACGGCAGCGGTACCGGAATCGGCACGTTGATGCCCACCTGGCCGACTTCAATGGCATGCTGGAAATGCCGCGCTGCGCCGCCGGAGCGGGTGAACAGGCTGGTACCGTTGCCGTAGGGGCTGGCGTTGACCAGTTCGATGGCCTCTTCGAGGGTGTCGACCTGCATGCACACCAGCACCGGGCCGAAGATTTCCTCGCGGTACAGGCCCATCTCCGTCGTCACGCCACGGAACAGGGTCGGCCCGACCCAGTTGCCATGCGGATACCCCTCCACCGTGCACTGCGATCCGTCGAGCAGGCATTCGGCGCCTTCAGCCTTGCCCTGTTCGATCAGATGTAGCACGCGCTGGCGTGCCTGCGGGCTGATCAGCGGGCCATAGGCGGCGCCGCTGTCCTGCCAGTGGCCGGGGCGCAGCGCGGCCATCTGCTCGGCCAACTCGTCGATCCACTGTTTCGATTCGCCGACGAACACCGCCACGCTGATGGCCATGCAGCGTTGCCCGGCGGCGCCGCAACTGGCGCCGAGCAGGTTGCTGAGCACCTGATCCTTCGGTGCATCCGGCATGATCACCATATGGTTCTTGGCCCCGGCGAAGGCCTGCACGCGTTTCAGGTGCTGGGTGCCGGTGCGGTAGACATGTTGGCCCACCGTCACCGAGCCGACGAAGGACACCGCGCGCACCAGCGGGTGCACCAGCAGTGCATCGACCTGTTCGCGGCCACCATGCAGCACTTGCAGCACGCCAGCGGGCGCGCCGGCTTCGATGAACAGCTCGGCCAGGCGATTGGGCGTCAGCGGATCCTGTTCGGACGGCTTGAGGATGAAGCTGTTGCCGCAGGCGATGGCCAGCGGGAACATCCACAGCGGAATCATCGCCGGGAAGTTGAACGGGGTGATGCCGACGCACACACCCAGCGGCTGGATCCAGCTGGCGGTGTCGATTTCGCGGGCCACGTTCTCCACCGTCTCGCCCATCATCAGGCTGGCGATGTTGGCGGCGTGTTCGGCCACTTCGATGCCACGCCAGACGTCGCCTTTGGCGTCGGAGAAGGTTTTGCCGGTTTCGCGGGCGAGAATCTCCGCCAGCTCGTCGTGATGCTCCTTGAGCAGGTGCTGGTAGCGCAACATCAGGCGGGCTCGCTCCGACACCGGCACTTCGCGCCAGGCGAGGAAGGCTTTCTGCGCGCCGGCGACTGCCGCCTCGATTTCCTCGGCGGTGGCTTTGGGGGCGAGGGCGATCACCTCCTGGGTGGCAGGGTCGGTGACTTCGATCAGATCCGTGGCCTGGCTTTGCAGCAATTGACCGTCGATCAGTTGCGGCAGGGTATGGGGCATCGTGGCCTCCTGTTGTTCTTGTCTGAGCTCCGTTATAGCCCTTGGCGAAGCGCTTGTGGATTGACGATCTTGGTCAGTGGATGGACGATCTTGGTATTCATAAGTGTGGCGAGGTCTCTGGTATGGGCGCGCGGGTGGAAACTTCAAACTGGCCGTTGCCACTCGGTGGACAGCGTTTCATCACGCCGCCACGCCTGCGCCGTTTGCTGCAGCGCCACCCCCTGAGCGCCGGCTGCTATCCGCTGGCCATGGGCTTTTATCCGGAAGCGGTCGGGCATCAGATGCAGCGTGCACGGCCGGATGATCACTTGCTGATCTACTGCCGCTCGGGCAAGGGTTGGCTGGAAACGGCGGATGGACGATTAGAGGTCGTGGCTGGCGATCTGCTGCTGCTGCCCAAGGGCGTGGCACATGCCTATGGCGCCGATGGGCAAAGCCCCTGGACCATCTATTGGGTGCATTACGATGGCAGCCTCAGCCAGGACTTCCTGCATTTGCTGGGCGCGCAGATGCAGCGTCGTATCGGGGTGCAGCCGCGCTTGCTGGGGGACTTCGAAGCATTACTGGGCCTGCAGCGCCAGGGGCTCAACGCTGCGCCCGCGATTCATGCCGCGCACCGCTTGCAGGCGATGCTCAGCTCGCTGGCAGTGCTGCCGGCGCGGGTCAATCTCAAGTCCGGGCGAGTGCTGGATATCGAGGCGGTGCAGGCGGTGATGCGCGAGCATCTGCATGGCAGCCTTAACCTCGACGAACTGGCGGCGCAGTTCAAGCTGTCGCGCTTTCACTTCGCCAAGACCTATCGTGCGCTGACCGGTCATGCGCCGATCCAGGATTTCATCCAGCTGAAAATGGCCCTGGCCTGCCGCTTGCTCGACCGCGGGGATGTCGAGGTGCGCCAGGTCGCCGAGCAGCTTGGCTACGACGATCCCTATTACTTCTCGCGGCTGTTTCGCAAGGTGGTGGGGATGGCGCCCAGTCATTACCGGGCGCTGCACCAGGGCTAACATAACGGCCGCCTGCCAGCGCTTGCGAGCCGTAGCCTGGATGCAATCCGGGAACTCTCCGTGTCAGCGCCGGCTCAGGCCAGCAGGCGCTTCCACAGGCTCAGTTCATCGGCCAGCTCCTGACGCAAGGTTGCCAGGGGCTGTTCCAGGCCCAGTTTGATCTGCGCGGGCAAGGGTGCTTCTGGTTCATGCGCCGCTTGCAGGGCGCTGGCCAGTAGCACCAGATCGGCCAGGTCGGCAGGACCATCATGTTCGCGCTGCCATTGTCCATACTGGCGTGCGCACTCGACGACGGCAGGTGGCAGTTGCCAGCGCGTGAGGATCAACGCTCCCAGATTGCCGGAGAGTGATTCGCAGAGTCCTTCCAGCGTGGCCGCGTCACGAGAGACCTGCGGCCAATGCTCAAGCTCCGAGAGCAGCGGCAGGCTGCCGATGTCCTGCAGGAGGCCGGCGAGCATGGCGTCGTCCATTGATAACCCCGTGCGTTGCGCCAGCACCGCACAGTGCGCCGCACGCTCGCGCGCGTGACGCCAGCGCAAACGAAACACCTGTTGTAACAACGCATCGGTGCTGCTGAACAGGTGTTGCAGGCTGAAGCCCAGTACCAGGTCTGCCAGCTGGCGGGTGCCCAGACGGTCGAGCAACTCGCGCAGGGAGGCGCACGGACGATTGCCGCGCACCAGCGGTGAGCTGGAGAACTGCATCAGGTAAGCCGCCAGGGGCGGGTTGCCATTTATCACCCGCGCCAGTTGTTCGGTAGAGGTCATCGGGTTGTCCAGCAGCTTGCGGATACGCATGGCTGCTTCAGGCATTTGCGGGATCTTGGCCTCGCCTTTGAGAAAACGATTGAGCAGCGCCAGGCGCAGGGTATCGGTGATGGTCGACATGGAGTCCCAAAAGCATCAAGGGTGGTGGGCAATAGGCTAGCAAAGCATGCTGACACCTGTCGCAGGCTCATGTCCTTGACTTGCCGCAACCCCGTCACTAGCGTGCCTGCATTTGTTTCAAGGCACGCAGGACGTTCGCATGACCGATGACCACATCAAGCTCGAAGCCAGTTGGAAGCACGCACTGCGCGAGGAGTTCGACAAACCCTACATGAAGGCGCTGGGTGAATTCCTGCGGGCAGAGAAGGCCGCAGGCAAGGAGATCTATCCGCCGGGCCCGCTGATCTTCAATGCGCTTAATTCCACGCCGCTGGATCAGGTCAAGGTGGTGATCATCGGTCAGGATCCTTACCACGGCCCCGGTCAGGCACACGGCCTGTGCTTCTCGGTGCAGCCGGGCGTGCCAACACCGCCGTCACTGCTGAACATCTACAAGGAGCTCAAGCGCGATCTCAATATCGATATTCCCGCCCATGGCTACCTGCAGAGCTGGGCCGAGCAGGGCGTGCTGCTGCTCAATACCTCTCTGACCGTGGAACGCGCCAACGCCGGTTCGCACGCGAGCAAGGGCTGGCAGTACTTTACCGACCGGGTGATTGAGGTGGTCAGCGAGCATCAGCCCAAGCTGGTATTCCTGCTCTGGGGCAGCCATGCACAGAGCAAACAACGTTTGATCGACCCGACCAAGCATCTGGTGCTGCGCTCACCGCACCCGTCGCCGCTGTCGGCCCACCGTGGCTTCATCGGTAATGGTCATTTCAGTCGCTGCAACCAGTTCCTCAGCCAGAACGGCATGAGCCCCATCGACTGGCAATTGCCACCCCTCTGACAGGGCTTCAGCGCAGTGCCACGGCCTGATCGGTGGTGCATTGTTGCGCAGCCAGGTCGCTGTGCAGGTTTTGCAGGCGTTTGTCGGCGCGCGCCATCTGACGCGAGTCGGCCAGGGCGACCAGATCGACGATCATCGCTGCCATGGCCTGACGGTTTTTCTCGTAACTGGCCTGATAAGCACTGGTGTAGAAACGTTCGCGCTGCTGCAGCAGGGCGGTCATGCGCTCGGCGAAGTCATGGCCGCGACGAACCTCCAGTGCCTCGCGCAGCGCCTGCTGCCAGGCCAGGCGGTTATCCATCCACACCTGATTCTGTTCACCCAGACCTTCTGCCCAACGCTGCACCCGTTCGCGCTGCTCGCTATTGAGATTGCCGAACCAGGGTTGCAAGCGCTCCTCCATGCGCTCGGCGCGCCGGCTGATCTGCTCCGTCAGTGGTGGTTCGAGAAATTCCTCGCGCAGCTTGGCATTCTGCTCGTCCAGTGATGCCAATAGCTGCTCGACCTGGCGCGGGCTCAGACCGCGCAGCAGTTCGGTGGTGCTGGGGGTGATTTCCACGGCGATGCGCTGCATGGCCTGCTCGAACTCGGCCAACTGGTCGGCCATCAGTTCGCTGTCGCGGCTGCTCAGTGCCTGCTGGCTGCGCTGCAGCCAGTCGAGATAACGCGGCAGCTCGACGCTGCAGTGCCAGGCCAGGTGTTCCTGCAGCTGAGGTTTGAGCCAGGCGCTCTGCTCGCTGTTCAGCGCTACGTAGTCGCCCAGTTTCCAGGGGATCAGCCAGTCGAGGTTGCGATAGGCCAGGCCGACACGGCTGCAGGCGCTGAGCAGCACCGTGGTGACCAGTAGCAGAAGCAGGGATTTGCGCATGAACGCAGTCTCGCAAAGGCAGAGCACTTGAGACTAATACTCGACGAACCTGATGCAAGAGGATGGAAATATCCGCTTAAGACTTCAGCGAAGCGGCCATTCGACGCAGGGGCAAAAAGAAACCGCCCCGAAGGGCGGTTCCGATGACGCAGGTAGCGCTTAGCCGCCGAGGTAGGCGTCGCGTACCTTGGGGTCGTTGAGCAGCTCTTCGCCGCTACCCTGCATGACGATGTGGCCGTTCTCCAGCACGTAACCGCGGTCGGCCAGCTTCAGCGCCTGGTTGGCATTCTGCTCGACCAGAAACACGGTCACGCCGTCCTTGCGCAGTTGCTCGATGATGTCGAAGATCTGCTGGATGATGATCGGCGCCAGACCCAGCGACGGCTCGTCGAGCAGCAGCAGGTTGGGCTTGCTCATCAGTGCGCGGCCGATGGCGAGCATCTGCTGCTCGCCACCGCTCATGGTCCCGGCGCGTTGGGCGAAACGTTCCTTCAGGCGCGGAAACAGGTGCAGGACCTTGTCCAGTTGCTCCTGGTTGTCCGCCTTGTCACCGAAGAAACCGCCCATGGCCAGGTTTTCCTCGACGGTCAGGCGGGCGAATACGCGACGGCCTTCCGGTACGATGGCGATGCTCTTGCGCATGATCTCCGGGGTGTCCATGCCCACCAGCTCTTCACCCAGGTAGCGGATGCTGCCGCTGGTGGCGCGCGGGTTGCCGCACAGGGTCATCAGCAGGGTCGACTTGCCTGCACCGTTGGCGCCGATCAGGGTGACGATCTCACCTTTCTGCACCTCGATGCTGACGTCGTGCAGGGCCTGGATCTTGCCGTAGAAGGTTGAAACGTTGTTGAAACTCAGCATGGATTACGCCTCCCCCAGATAGGCTTTGATCACGTCCGGGTTGTTGCGGATGTCGTCCGGCGTGCCGTCGGCCAGGGGAGTGCCCTGGTTGATCACGTAGATGTGGTCGGAAATGCTCATCACCAGCTTCATGTCGTGCTCGATCAGCAGCACGGTGACATTGTGCTGGTCGCGCAGCATGCCGATCAGCGCCTTGAGATCTTCGGTCTCGCGCGGGTTGAGGCCCGCAGCTGGCTCGTCGAGCATCAGGATGCTCGGGCGCGTCATCATGCAGCGGGCGATTTCCAGGCGGCGTTGCTGACCGTAGGCCAGGGTGCCGGCACTGCGGTTGGCGAAGTCCACCAGGTCGACCTGCTCCAGCCAGTACGCAGCGTATTCCATGGCCTCGCGTTCACTGCGGCGAAATGCAGGGGTCTTGAACAGACCGGCCAGGTAGCCGGTGTTCAGGTGGCGGTGCTGGGCCACCAGCAGGTTCTCCACTGCCGTCATGTCCTTGAACAGACGCACGTTCTGGAAGGTCCGTACCACACCCTTGCGGGCGATCTTGTGGCCCGGCAGGCCCTCGATCGCCTCACCGTTCAGACGGATGCTGCCGGAGCTCGGCTGGTAGAAGCCGGTCAGGCAGTTGAATACGGTGGTCTTGCCGGCGCCGTTCGGGCCGATCATCGAGACCACCTGCTTTTCCTTGACGTTCAGGCCCACCCCGTTGACGGCCAGCAGGCCGCCGAAACGCATGGACAGGCCGCTTACTTCGAGAATCGTGCGGCTCATCGCTTCAGCTCCAGGTGGGGACGTTGCATCGGCAGCAACCCTTGCGGGCGCCAGATCATCATGAAGATCATGACCAGACCGAAGAACAGCATGCGGTACTCGCTCAGCTCACGCATCTCCTGCAGCATCACCATGATCACGGCTGCCAGAATCACGCCCAGCTGCGAGCCCATGCCACCCAGCACGACGATGGCGAGGATCATCGCCGACTCGATGAAGGTGAACGACTCTGGTGTCACCAGACCCTGGCGGGCGGCGAAGAAGCTGCCGGCGAAACCGGCCAGGCTGGCGCCGATGGTGAAGGCCGAGAGCTTGATCACGGTCGGGTTCAGGCCCAGCGCGCGGCAGGCGATCTCGTCTTCACGCAAGGCTTCCCAGGCACGGCCGATCGGCATGCGCAGCAGGCGGTTGACCAGAAACAGGGTCAGCAGCACCAGCAGCAGGGCGATCAGATAGAGGAAGATCACCTTGTACTGTGAGTTGTAGGCCAGCTCGAAGTAGCCGTGGAAGGTGGGCATGTCTGCCGGCACACGACGCTCGAAGGACAGACCGAACAGGGTCGGCTTGTTCTCGTTGGCGATGCTCAGGCCGTTGGGGCCACCGGTCAGGTCGGTCAGGTTGCGCAGCAGGATACGGATGATCTCGCCAAAGCCGAGGGTCACGATGGCCAGGTAGTCACCGCGCAGGCGCAGTACCGGGAAGCCCAGCAGGAAGCCGAACAGCGCCGCCATCATGCCGGCCAGCGGCAGGCAGATCCAGAAACCCAGGCCGAAGTAGTGCGCCAGGATCGCGTAGCTGTAGGCACCGACGGCGTAGAAGCCGACGTAACCCAGATCGAGCAGACCGGCGAGGCCGACCACGATGTTCAGGCCCAGGCCGAGCATCACGTAGATCAGGATCAGCGTGGCGATGTCTACCGCGCCGCGGCTGGCGAAGAACGGCCACACCAGCGCCACCATGACCATGGCCAGAATGATCCAGCGCTGGGTGGAGGGCAGGGTGAGGAAGTTGCCAATTTGCCCGGAACCACTTGGCAGCTTGGGCAGTTTGGCCCAGGCCGGGGTCAGTTGGTCACGCAGCAGTTGCCAGAGGAAGACCAGCGCAGCAGCACCACCGATGCACCAGAGTTCGAAGGCGGTAGCGCCTTCGACACGCAGGCTGATGCCCACGGTGGTCAGCTTCAGGCCCAGGACCGGGTAGGAGATGATCAGCACCAGCAGGGCGCTGAAAATCGCGGATTTGAGGCTCTTGATGGTGGTGGGGCTCATACCTTTTCCACCTCCGGGCGGCCAAGGATGCCGGTGGGACGGAACAGCAGCACCAGCACCAGCAGGCTGAACGCCACCACGTCCTTGTATTGATCGCCGAAGATATCGGCGCCGAAGGCTTCGGCCACACCCAGCAGCAGGCCGCCGAGCACCGCGCCAGGGATGCTGCCGATACCGCCGAGTACCGCAGCGGTGAAGGCCTTGATGCCGGCGAGGAAGCCCAGGTGCGGGTTGATCACGCCGTAGTTCATGCCCAGCAGCACCGAGGCGATGGCAGCCAGCGCCGCGCCGATGACGAAGGTCAGGGCGATGATGTTGTTGGTATTGATGCCGAGCAGGTTGGCCATCTTCAGGTCTTCGGCGCAGGCGCGGCAGGCGCGGCCCAAGCGTGAGCGGGAGATGAACAGCGTCAGGCCGACCATGGTGACGAAGGTGACGATGAAGATCAGCACCTGCATGTAGGACACCACCACGCCATTGGCGGCGCTTTCACCAAGGATGAAGTTGCCCGGCAGCAGGCTGGGGATGGCCTTGTCCTTGGAGTCCTGTGAAAGCAACACGGCATTTTGCAGGAAAATCGACATACCGATCGCGGAGATCAGTGGGATCAGGCGGTTGCCACCGCGCAGGGGGCGATAGGCCACCCGTTCGATGCTGTAACCGTAGGCGCTGGTGACGATCATAGTGGCGGCGAAGGCGGCGACCATGATCACGGGGACTGCGTCGATGCCGAACATGGCCAGGCCGGCGATTACCGTGAAGGCTACGTACGAGCCAATCATGTAAACCTCGCCATGGGCGAAGTTGATCATGCCGATGATGCCGTAGACCATGGTGTAGCCGATGGCGATCAGGGCATAGGTACTGCCAATGGTCAGGCCATTGAGCAGCTGCTGTAGATAGTGATAAAGATCAGGCATTGCCTAACTCCTGGGCGCTTGCGTAAAGCGGCGCTTGTGGCGCAGCGCGAGGCCGGAATTCTTCTAATAAACAAAGCCCACTGCTGGAGGCAGTGGGCTTTGGCTCAGACGGGAAGCTTACTTGGCTTCGGACTTGGTGCCGTCCTGATGCCACTCGTACACCACGAAGCTGAAGTCCTTCAGATCGCCCTTCTCGTCGAAGGCCAGGGTGCCGGTGGGGGTGTCGAAGCTGTTGGAACGCAGAGCTTCTGCGACCTTGGCGGTGTCGGTGTCGCCGGCTTTCTCGATGCCTTCGGCGATGACCTGAACGGCCGCATAGGCCGGGAACACGAACGGGCCGCTCGGGTCTTCGTTCTTGGCCTTGAATGCCTCGACCAGCGCCTGGTTCTTCGGATCCTGGTCGAAGGATTTCGGCAGGGTTACCAGCAGGCCTTCGGAGGCCGGGCCGGCGATGGCCGAGATTTCCTTGTTACCCACGCCTTCCGGACCCATGAACTTGACGTTCAGGCCGCGCTCCTTGGTTTGGCGCAGCAGCAGGCCCAGTTCCGGGTGGTAGCCGCCGTAGTAGACGAAATCGACACCGGCCTGGTTGAGCTTGGCGATCAGCGCGGAGAAGTCCTTGTCGCCGGCGTTGATGCCTTCGAACATGGCGACTTTCACACCTTTGCCTTCCAGGGTCTGCTTGACCGCAGTGGCGATGCCTTCGCCGTACTGCTGCTTGTCATGGATGACGGCAACGGTTTTCGGCTTGATGTGGTCGGCAATGAAGTTGCCGGCGGTCGGGCCTTGCAGGCTGTCCAGGCCGATGGTGCGGAAGACCAGCTCGTAGCCACGAGCGGTGATGTCCGGGCTGGTAGAAGCCGCGGTGATCATCAGGATGCCTTCGTCTTCGTAGATGTCGGAAGCCGGCTGAGTGGAGCTGGAGCACAGGTGGCCAACCACGAACTTGACGCCGTCGTTGACGATCTTGTTGGCAACGGCAACGGCTTGTTTCGGATCGCATGCGTCGTCGTAGACCACGCCTTCGAGCTGGGCGCCGTTGACGCCGCCGGCCTTGTTGATCTGCTCGATAGCCATCTTGGCGCCGATGAATTGCATCTCACCGTACTGAGCGACGGCACCGGTTACCGGACCGGCCAGGCCGATCTTGATGTTATCGGCCGCCATCGAATAGCTGGCCGCCCCCGCCAGTGCCATTGCCGCGAACAGCTTGGAAATCCGCTTAGCCTTGTTCATGAGTGCTCCACTCTTATGTTTTTCGTTGTTGTAGTTCTTGCGGCCGAAGCTGCAGAACCAGGTTCTTTGACCCCGGTAATGCCTCCGGCAACTGTACCGGAACAGTGTAGAGCGCGGATTTGCGCCTTGAAAAGCCGGCAGCTGGAGGCGAAACGCGGGGTTGTCGCCATATTGCAAGTAATGTATAGAAAAACGGCGTGGCCTGGGTCGGCTGGCGAGCGTCGTGCAGTTGCCAGCACAGTTGCCAGCGCTATCATTGCGCGCCTGCATTCAACGCCATCGACACGGGATACGCCATGACGGATCAATCTAGCACCCTCTATGCCAAGCTGCTCGGTGAAACGGCACCGATTCGCTGGCAGGAACTGCAGCCATTCTTTGCCCGTGGTGCGTTGCTCTGGGTCGAGGGTAGTCAGGATCTGGTGGCGGTCGCGCATGCTGTGGCCGAGAACGATCAGGCCCGAGTTGCGCAATGGATGAACCAAGGCCTGTTGTGCAAGCTCGAAGATTCCCGTGCCGAGGATCTGCTCGCGCGTGACCCCCAGTTGTGGGCAGTCGTGGTCGCCCCCTGGGTGCTGGTCCAGGAAAGGGCAGGGGATTTGACTCTGCACTGAAATGGCGCATGCAGGGTTGGAAGTAGCGGGCTAGCGCTCTTCGGGTGCTCCTTCAGGACGCACCAAGCGGCGTTACGGCAGAGGAGAGAGCGCCATGTTCGAACCCGGTCACCTGCATCGCAGCAATCCGCCTGGTCTGGGCGGACAACCCGGTTACAGCATCGATTTCTATTATGAGGTGCGCAAGGACTCGCGGGAGGGACCGATGTTGCACGGGCGTCTGCTCGGCGAGATCGACGGCAAGGCCTTCGAGGAGGTCTTTGACATGCACCGCGATACCGCCTTCAACTTCGCCAGCGTGATCTCACGTCTGGTGGCCAAGCATGGCTTGCCGCCCAACCATAGCCCGATCATGCGGGCGCATGCCGAGTACGATGTGATCTTCGAGGATATTCGTGCCAGGCTGCACGCCAAGCCGGGTGAAGCGGTGGACCTCGATCACCTGGAGCGTGACAGCCTGTAGCCTACAGGATGCATCGAGGCTTTCTGCGAGACGAAAAGAACCGGATTGTACAATCCGTTTTTTATGTGCGGGTCAGGTTCAGGCAGCGACAAAGCCTGCAGGGTAGGCCAGCGAGGCTTGGCTGCTCTGGACTTCGGCGATGGTTTCGCGCACGACCTGCTTGGCCAGGCACGCGCACTTGCCGCACTGGCTGGCGATGCCGAGTGTGCCGCGCACTTCACGATAGCTGCAGCAGCCCTCGTAGACCGCATCGCGGATTTGCGTATCGGTGACACCTTCACAGAGGCAGACGTACATAAGCAAGGCTCGTCTTGGTGGTTCAGTTCGATGAGTTGGATACTAATGTTAATGAGAATGCTTGTCAAAGATCGATTGCGAATGCTCGCATCTTCTGACGAACGGTGCACCCGCCGTTAGGGTTCGGGGAGAGAGCAATTACGTGTTAGCTGTCGATGACTTGGCACTATCCGTTAGCGTGTCGTCTGATCTGATGGGTTTCGCCCCTTACGGGCGACTTACTTTCTTTGCTTGTGCAAAGAAATTAAGCAAAGAAACACACCCCTGCATACGGCCCCGGCTGCGCCGGGGTTCCCTCGCTCCATCACCGCTCCAGGGGCACGCCACGAAGGGCCGTCCCTGGCCCATCGTGGCTCTCGCGACATCCATGTCGCTCAACCCCTTCCACGGCGATTCCACTCGGCCTACTGAAGGGGACTTTGGCGTCGTCTGTGAGATCGTGCGTCAAAAGCAAAAGCCAAACGCTACCGACTTTGATCTTCCAGAGATATCGCAAGCTCGCGACCTGGTCCCCTTCAGGAGGCCGAGTGGAGGTGTTGCGCAGGGGGACGAGCCGCATGGATGCGGCGAGAGGCTTAAAGGGCCAGGGACGGCCCTTGTAAGCCGGCCCCCAGAGCAGCGCCGGAGCGAGGGAAGTTTCGCGTAGCGAAACCCGGATGTCGGGGTGCCCTTCTTTGGCACACCTTTCTTGGGCAAGCAAGAAAGGTGTGGCGCCCGTAAGGGGCGCAACCCAGACGCTCAGCACGCGCGCTAATGGATAGTGCTAAGCCCGTGAGCAATACGCACACAAACTTGCCAGTCCGGTGCCAACTAAAACTATGCGAAGAACCAAAAGAAAACCGGCAGACGCCGGTTTTCTCATGGGGTTTGATCGCCGCGCAGGGGCTTACTGATCGAACTCGTCCCAGCCGCCCATTTCCTTCCAGCGGTTGACGATGCCGCAGAACAGCTCGGCGGTCTTCTCGGTGTCGTAACGGGCCGAGTGCGCTTCCTTGCCGTCGAACTCGATACCGGCGGCCTGGCAGGCCTTGGCCAGCACGGTCTGGCCGTAGGCGAGGCCGGCCAGGGTGGCGGTGTCGAAGCTGGAGAAGGGGTGGAAGGGATTGCGCTTGATGCCGCAGCGCGCCACCGCAGCGTTGAGGAAACCCAGGTCGAAGCTGCTGTTGTGGCCGACCAGGATCGCGCGCTTGCAGCCGGCCGATTTGATCGACTTGCGCAGGCCCTTGAAGATCTCGCCCAGGGCATGCTCCTCGCTCACCGCCATGCGCAGCGGATGATCGAGCTTGATACCGGTGAACTCCAGCGCCGCCGCTTCGATATTGGCGCCCTCGAAGGGCTCGATACGGAAGAAGTGGGTGTGATCCGGATAAAGAAAGCCGCTCTCGTCCATCGCGATGGTCGTGGCGGCAATTTCCAGCAGGGCATCGGTGGCGCAGTTGAAACCGCCGGTCTCCACATCCACCACTACCGGCAGGTAGCCGCGAAAGCGCGCCGCCATGGGCGTACGCGGGCCAGAGGGCAGGCTGGGTTCGAGTTCGTCTTCGTAGTTGTCTTCGCTCACGCCTGGGCCTCCAGCAATTTCCAGCGCAGGGTTTCGCCGGCGCGCAGCGGCACCACATTGTTGTCGCCCAGCGGCAGGCTGGCCGGTACGGTCCACTCTTCACGTACCAGGGTAATGCTATCGGTGTTGCGCGGCAGACCGTAGAAGTCCGGGCCGTGGAAGCTGGCGAAGGCTTCCAGCTTGTCCAGCGCATTGCGCTGCTCGAATGCCTCGGCATACAGCTCGATGGCGGCATAGGCGGTGTAGCAGCCGGCGCAGCCGCAGGCGGCTTCCTTGGCGTGCTTGGCGTGCGGCGCCGAGTCGGTGCCGAGGAAGAACTTGGCGTTGCCGCTGGTGGCCGCGTCGAGCAGGGCTTCCTGGTGCACGTTGCGCTTGAGAATCGGCAGGCAATAGAAATGCGGGCGAATACCGCCGACCAGCATGTGATTGCGGTTGTACAGCAGGTGATGAGCGGTGATGGTGGCGCCGACTTTGGCCGAGGCCGCCTCGACGAACTGCACCGCGTCACGGGTGGTGATGTGCTCGAATACCACCTTCAGGGTGGGGAAGCGTTCGACCACGCGGGTCAGGTGCTCGTCGATGAAGGCCTTCTCGCGGTCGAACACGTCGATCTCGGCGCGGGTCACTTCCCCATGCACCAGCAGCAGCATGCCGACTTCGGCCATGGCTTCCAGCGCCGGGAAGATCTTGTCGATGCTGGTGACGCCCGAATCGGAGTTGGTGGTGGCGCCGGCTGGGTACAGCTTGGCGGCATGCACGAAACCGCTGGCCTTGGCCGCGCGCACATCCTCTGGGCTGGTGTTGTCGGTTAGGTAGAGCACCATCAGCGGCTCGAAGCGGCTGTCAGCCGGGCGCGCAGCGAGAATGCGCTGGCGATAGGCGTCGGCCTCGGCGGCATTGCGTACCGGCGGTACCAGGTTGGGCATGATGATGGCGCGGCCGAAAGTGCGCGCGGCATCGCCGACGGTGTGTGGCAGCACCGCGCCATCGCGCAGGTGAATGTGCCAGTCATCGGGACGCAGAAGAGTCAGGCGGTCGGACATGAAGGCTTCCAGGCGGGTAAAACGTGGCCGCATGTTAACTGAAAAGCGTCTGCTCGCGCTCGCGCCGACGCGACAATCGAACGCAGGGGGTCAAGTTTCCGCGCGCCTGACCGATACCCCGTAAGAATGCCCTGAACCGCCGTGGAGCCTGTCGTGCGTGCGCCCAATTACCTCCTGATCAGCCTGCTGGCTGGCATGCCTCTGTGCCTGCCAGCGCACGCCATCAGCTTCCAGACCCGGCTGGAGAAGGTGGAGTGGACGGTGGAGGGCGATCAGTTCGAATGCCGCCTGAGCCAGCCGATCAGCAACTTTGGCAGCGGCGAGTTCGTGCGCCGCGCGGGTGAGCAGGTCACCTTCCGCCTCAAGGCCCGTGAGCGCTGGATGGGCGCGGGTTCGGCGACCCTGCTGGCGGCAGCGGCGCCCTGGCAGCCAGGGCGCGGCGACATCAATCTGGGTGTGGTCAGCGTCGGCAATGGCGAGGTGCCGTTCAACAGCTCGCAGGAGCAGGGCGCACGCCTGCTTACCGGCCTGCTGGAAGGGCGCAGCCCGCTGGTACGCCATCGCACGCTCAATGGCGGCGATAACCTGGAAGTACGGTTGCTGCCGGTCAAGTTCCACAAGGCCTATGACGATTACCAGGCCTGCACTGCCAAGCTGCTACCGGTCAATTTCGATCAGATTCGTCAGGTGCAGATTGGCTTTCCCGGTGGCGGCATCGATCTCGACCCAATGGCCAAGGCCAAGCTCGATATCATTCTCGACTTCGTCAAGGCTGACCCCACCATCAACAGCTTTCAGATCGACGGTCACGCCGACAACAGCGGCAATCGCCTGACCAACCGTGACCTCTCGCGTCGTCGTGCTCTGGCGGTGCAGGAGTATCTGGTGGCCGGCGGCATACCGGTCGAGCAGATCACCGTGCGTTTTCATGGCGAGCGTTACCCGCTGGTGCCGAACACCAGCGACGCCAATCGCGCCAAGAATCGCCGTGCGACCCTGCGTCTGGAACGTGTGCCAGCGGCAGAAGTGCCACAACAGAGTGCGCCTGCCCCGGCCACCACGCCGGTTGACCCACCCGGAAGCAGCCCGTCCTGAATCCAGTCGTCGTCGCTTGCGCAGCGCTGTGTGTCGCGCCCCTGTAAATTGCGGCGCGAGGCCAGTAGAATCACGGGTTTTACCGTACAACCCGTGGAGTGATGGCATGGCGGACGTCAAAAAGGTAGTTCTGGCCTATTCCGGTGGCCTGGACACCTCGGTGATCCTCAAGTGGCTGCAAGATACCTACAACTGTGAAGTGGTGACCTTCACCGCCGATCTCGGTCAGGGCGAGGAGGTCGAGCCGGCCCGTGCCAAGGCCCAGGCCCTGGGCGTCAAGGAAATCTACATCGACGACCTGCGTGAAGAATTCGTCCGCGACTTCGTCTACCCGATGTTCCGTGCCAACACCGTCTACGAAGGCGAGTACCTGCTGGGTACCTCCATCGCCCGTCCGCTGATCGCCAAGCGCCTGATCGAGATCGCCAACGAGACTGGCGCCGACGCCATCTCCCACGGCGCCACCGGCAAGGGCAATGACCAGGTGCGTTTCGAGCTGGGCGCCTATGCGCTCAAGCCAGGCGTCAAAGTCATCGCTCCGTGGCGCGAGTGGGATCTGCTGTCGCGCGAGAAGCTGATGGACTACGCCGAGAAGCACGCCATTCCGATCGAGCGCCACGGCAAGAAGAAGTCGCCGTACTCCATGGATGCCAACCTGCTGCACATCTCCTATGAAGGCGGTGTGCTGGAAGACACCTGGACCGAGCACGAAGAAGACATGTGGCGTTGGACCAAGTCGCCGGAAGCGGCGCCGGACACCCCGACCTACATCGAGCTGACCTACAAGGCCGGTGACATCGTCGCCATCGACGGCAAGGCCATGACCCCGGCGCAGGTGCTGGCCGAGCTGAACCGCATCGGCGGCGAGAACGGCATCGGCCGTCTGGATATCGTCGAGAACCGCTTCGTCGGCATGAAGTCGCGTGGCTGCTACGAGACCCCCGGCGGCACCATCATGCTCAAGGCCCACCGCGCCATCGAGTCGATCACTCTCGACCGCGAAGTCGCTCACCTGAAAGACGAGCTGATGCCGAAATACGCCAGCCTGATCTACAACGGTTTCTGGTGGAGCCCGGAGCGTCTGATGCTGCAGCAGATGATCGACGCATCCCAGGCCAACGTGAACGGTGTGGTGCGCCTGAAGCTGTACAAGGGCAACGTCATCGTCACCGGGCGCAAGTCCGACGATTCGCTGTTCGACGCCAACATCGCGACCTTCGAGGAAGATGGTGGCGCATACAACCAGCAGGACGCGGCGGGCTTCATCAAGCTCAACGCCCTGCGCATGCGCATCGCTGCCGGCAAGGGCCGCAAGCTGGTCTGATCGACCGCTTCAGCCTGCCAACGAACCCCGGCCTTGTGCCGGGGTTCGTCGTTTCAGGTCTGTCAATTTCGACGCTCAAACAAAAGCCCCGGCTTGCGGGGCTCTTGTAGAAGGCAGCGGCTCTCAGATGTCGAAGTCGTATTCGGCCAGCTGTTTGTGCAGGCGGCGTTCTTCGAGGAAGTTGTCGATGATGCGGCGCTTGGTCAGGTTGGTCTTGGCGACTTCTACCGCAGGCTCGGCATCGTCTGCATCGTCTGCGACAAAGTCTTCGTCCAGCTCGAGGTCTTCTTTGTCTGTGCTCATTTCTTCCACTCCAGGCCATTTACTGGGGCCAATGGCGCACCTTATAGCGGCAAAAATTGAGCGGGTAAAAAAGATTTTTTCAATCAGAGGATCGCCAGATTCTATGGTCGATCAATCGTCGGAAGTTTTCGCCTTGTACTCGCACAGATCTTCGATGCGGCAGGCGCCACAGCGCGGTTTGCGTGCGGTACAGACGTAGCGCCCGTGCAGGATCAGCCAGTGGTGGGCGTCGAGCAGATAATCCTTGGGCACGAACTTGAGCAGCTTCTTCTCCACCTCGACCACGTTCTTGCCGGGGGCGATGCCGGTGCGGTTGCTGACGCGGAAGATGTGCGTGTCCACAGCCATGGCCAGCTGGCGAAAGGCGGTGTTGAGCACCACGTTGGCGGTCTTGCGGCCGACGCCGGGCAGGGCTTCGAGGTCTTCGCGGTTGTCCGGCACCTGGCTGCCGTGCTTCTCGATGAGGATGCGGCAGGTCTCGATGACGTTCTTCGCCTTGCTGTTGTACAGGCCGATGGTCTTGATGTATTCGCTCAAACCCTCGACGCCGAGGGCGTAGATGGCCTCCGGCGTATTGGCTACCGGGAACAGCTTGGCCGTGGCTTTGTTGACGCTGACGTCGGTGGCCTGGGCCGAGAGCGTCACCGCCACCAGCAGCTCGAAGGGCGTGCTGTAGGCCAGCTCGGTCTTCGGCTCGGGGTTGTCCTCGTGCAGGCGACGGAAGATTTCCAGGCGTTTGGCGGCGTTCATTCGATGACTCCGGTAACGCGAACCCGGCGGCTTTGTGCCGGCGCCTCGGGCGCGACGGCCTTGGCCCGCTCGGCGGCGATCTGGTCGATGCGGTTCTTGCCGGCGATCAGCAGGCCCAGGACGATAAAGGCGCCCGGCGGCAGGATGGCCAGCAGAAAGCCCTTGTAGTCCTGCACCAGGGTGAGCTTCCACTCGGCGGCAATCGGACCGAACAGCAGATGCATGTTGGCGAACAGTGCACCGGTTCCGAGCAGCTCGCGAATGGCGCCGATCAACACCAGCACCACGCCGAAGCCCAGGCCCATCATCAGACCGTCATAGGCGGCGCGGGCCGGGTCGTGTTTGGCGGCAAAGCCATCGGCGCGGCCGAGGATCACGCAGTTGGTGGTGATCAGCGGAATGAAGATGCCGAGGATCTGGTACAGCTCGTAGGTGTAGGCCTGCATCAGCAGCTCGATGCAGGTGGTCAGTGCGGCGATGATCATGACGAAGGCCGGCAGGCGCACGGCAGTGTTGACCACCCCACGCACCAGTGACACGGCGGTGTTGGAGCATACCAGCACCACGGCGCTGGCCAGGGCCAGGCCGAGGGCGTTGACCGTGGAGTTACTGACTCCCAGCAGCGGGCAGAGGCCAAGCAGTTGCACCAGCGCTGGGTTGTTCTTCCACAGGCCGTTGAGGGTGATGTCGCGATAGCTGCTCATTGCTCGTCCTCCGCCAGACCCAGCAACTGGGCGCGGTGCGTGTCGAAGTAGCGCAGGGCGCCATGCACGGCCTTAACCACGGCGCGTGGGGTGATGGTGGCGCCGGCGAACTGGTCGAACTCGCCACGATCCTTCTTCACCGCCCAGCCGTCTTCATTGGGGTCGTTCAGGGATTTACCCTCGAAGCTGCGCACCCAGTCGCTCTTGGCCAGTTCGATCTTGTCACCCAGCCCCGGTGTTTCCTTATGGCTGAGCACGCGTACGCCGGCCAGACTGCCGTCGGCGAAGATGCCCACCAGCAGGTGGATGGCACCGCTGTAGCCGTCCGGTGCGGTCACCGGCAGGATCAGCGCACTGGGCTGGTCGCCTTTCAAGGCCAGGTAGGCCGACTGCGGGCTGCGGTGGCCCAGCTCGGCGGCGTTGAGCTCGATGCGGTTATCCAGCAGGTGATTGTCGTAGCTGCCGGCTGGCAGAATCTCGGCCAGGGCGCGCACCTGCGCTTCGCGTTCGGCCTTGGCGATGCGTTCGGCGGTGCCCTGTTGCAGCAGGGCCACGCTGCCGACGGTGCCGATGGCGAACAGGCCGAGCACCAGGGCGTTCTTCAGCATCGAGCGGCTGATTTCCGGCAGCATGCTCATTCTCCCAGCTTGAAGCCGCTGTTGGGCTTGCGGTGGCCGTAGCTACGCGGCCGGGTGTAGTAGTCGATGGTCGGCGCCGCCAGGTTCATCAGCAGCACGGCGAAGGCCACCGCATCCGGGTAGCCGCCCCAAGTGCGGATCACGTAGACCAACACGCCGACGCCGATGCCGAACACCAAGCGTCCGCGATTGCTGGTAGCGCCGGAGACCGGGTCGGTGACGATGAAGAAGGCGCCGAGCATGGTCGCGCCGGTGAGCAGGTGGAACAGCGGCGAGCCGTTGGAGTCCGAACCGCTGCCGTTCCAGAACAGCAGGCTCATGACGAACAGCGCGGCGAGCATGCCCAGCGGCGCGTGCCAGGTGATCAGGCGCTTGTGCAGCAGGTACAGGCCGCCAGCGAGGAAGGCCAGATTGACCGCCTCGCTGCCGGCGCCGCCGAAGTGACCGAAGGCTGCATTGCTGGCGCGCAGCTCGTCGATGGTCAGGCTCTTGTTCACCTTCAGGGCATCCAGCGCGGTGGCCTGGGCCCAGCCATCCGGGAGATTGGCGATGCCGAGGATGTGCTGAATGCCGTCCAGCGTGGCGACGCCGTGCGGTGCTGGCCAACTGGTCATTTCCACCGGGAACGAGATCAGCGCCACCACGTAGCCGACCATGGCCGGATTGAACGGATTCTGCCCGAGGCCGCCGTAGAGTTGTTTGCCGAAACCGATGGCGAAGCCGCAGGCGACCAGTGTCAGCCACCAGGGCGAGTAGGGCGGCAGGGCCAGGGCCAGCAGCACGGCGGTGACCAGGGCGCTGTAGTCCTTGAGGAAGAAGGCGATCGGGCGTTTACGTGCCGCCAGCAATGCAGCCTCGAAGCTTAGGGCGCAGAGGCTGGCCCAGAGCAGGTTGAACAGGGTGCCGGCGCCGAACAGCCAGGTCAGGGCGAGAATGCCCGGCACGGTGGCCAGCAGCACCTGCAACATGACCTGCTGGGTACGGTTGCTGCCCGTGGCGTGGGGCGATGTGATGCGGGGCAGGGCCATCGGCGCTCCGGTGATTCTATTGCTGCGTTCCTGATGATCGCAGCGGTGTTCATTCCCCGGATTGCATCCGGGCTACGGTTGTCTGTGCCGCCCGGATGCTCCGACGCGACGGGGTATCTTTTGTAGCCCGGATGCAATCCGGGACGATCATTACGGTTGGTATTCGGCCAGCTTGCGTTCGGCTTCGGCCAGGCGGTTACGCGCCTGTTCCAGCGCCTCGCTAGCAGCGCTCTCGTCACGCTCCAGCTTGCGCAGTTCGGCGCGGGCGAAGGCCACCTCGGTCTTCAGCGCCTTGAATTTTTCGTCCACGCCGGGGCGTTCGGTGCGCACCAGCTCCGGCGCCGGCTTGCCCGAGGCCGCCTCGGCTGCATGCAGAGCCTGTTCGGCGGCGGCCAGCGCGGCGCGCAGCGGCTGCAGGGCGGCTTCGTCAGCGCCGGCTTTCTCGGCCTTCTTCAGCTCGGCGCGTTTCATCGCCAACTCGACCTTGGCCTTTTTCAAGGCGTCGTCGCCGGCTGGTTTGGCCGCGGGGGCTGGTGTCTGGCTTTCCATATAGGCCAGGGCTTTCTCGGCTTCTTCCAACTGCTGACGCAGGCGGGCGAGTTCGGCTTGCTGCTCGTCGTCCGGGCTTTCGAGCTTTTCCAGCTTGCGCAGTTGCGCCTTGAGCATGGCGGCTTCGATTTTGGCCTTTTTCAGCGCTTCGTCACCGGCAGGTTTGGGCTCCGGTGCCGGTGCTGTCGCCTGGGCATCGGCCAGTGACTTTTGTGCCGCTTCGGCGGCGGCGCGCAGCTCGGCGACCTGTGCCTGCAGTTCGGGCGTGTCGTGGGCGGCCAGCTGTTTCTCGGCCTTCTTCAGTGCGACCTGGGCCATGCTGGCTTCGATCTTGAGCTTCTTCAGCGTTTCATCGGCTGGCGCCGCCGCTGCGACGGGGGCTTCGGCTTGTGCGGCCTTGGCGCGGGCGGCTTTCTCGGCACGGGCCTTGCGCTCGGCTTCCTTCTGCTCCTCGGCGCGGCGCAGGCGTTCCTGGCGTTGCTCGAAGCGCTGTTTGGAGTGCTCGGCCTTAAGCTGTTTCTGTTCCAGCTCGCGAATTTCCGCCTTGGCCGCGCGGTAGTACTGCACCAGCGGAATGCTGGATGGGCAGACGTAGGCGCAGGCGCCGCACTCGATGCAGTCGAACAGGTTGTGCGCCTTGAGCTGTTCGTGCTCCTGGCCGAGGGCGAAGAAGTGCAGTTGCTGCGGCAACAGGCTGGCCGGACAGGCCTCGGCGCATTCGCCACAGCGGATGCAGGGCATGGCCGGCGGTGGCGGCGGCAGCTCGGCAGCGGTGCTGGCCAGCAGGCAGTTGCTGGTCTTGATCAGCGGCACGTCCAGCGAGGGCAGGGTAAAGCCCATCATCGGTCCGCCCATGATCAGGCGATTGAGTTTGCTGGTGTCCAGTCCGGCGAACGCCAGCAGCTCGCCCACCGGTGTGCCGATCAGCGCCTCGACATTGCCGGGCCGCGCCAGCGCTTCGCCGGTCAGCGTGGTAATGCGTGAGATCAATGGCTTGCCCAACAGCACGGCGTCGTGGATGGCCGCGCAGGTACCGACGTTCTGGCAGAGGATGCCGATATCGGCCGGCAGCCCGCCCGAGGGAACCTCGACACCGGTGAGAATCTGAATCAGCTGCTTCTCGCCGCCGGAGGGGTACTTGGTGGGGAACACCCGCACCTGGTAGTCATGCCCGGCGCAGGCGGCGCGCACGGCGGCGATGGCCTCGGGCTTGTTGTCCTCGATGCCGATCAGCACCTGATCGGGCTGGATCAACTGCACCAGGATATCGATGCCGGAAACCAGCTCGTCGGCGCGCTCGCGCATCAGCAGGTCGTCAGCGGTGATATAGGGCTCGCACTCGGTGCCGTTGATGATCAGCGTGTGGATCTTCTGCGTCGGCCGCGCAGTCAGTTTCACCGCGGTAGGGAAGCCGGCGCCGCCCAGGCCGTTGATGCCGGCTTCGCGGATCAGCGTCAGCAGTTCGCCGGGCTCCAGGCTGCGGTAGTCAGGATGTGGCGTCAGTTCGATCCACTCGTCCAGACCGTCGCTGTCGATGACGATGGCCGGCGCCAGCATGCCAGAGGCGTGCGGGTAGGGCTGTTCACCGATGAAGACGACAGTGCCGGACGTCGGCGCATGCAACGGTACGCTGACTACGCCGTTGGCATTGGCGACCTTCTCGCCCTTGCACACGCGCTGGCCGACGGCAACGCAGGGCTCGGCAGCGGCGCCAATATGCTGAACGAGTGGCAACAGCAGACGCTTGGGCAGTGGCGCCTGCTGGATCGGCGTGCGGTTGGACAGTTCCTTGCGCTCGGCCGGGTGGATGCCGCCGGGGATATCCCAGATCTTTTCCTGCGCGCTCATGCCGCCTGCTCCCGGTCACTGGCGATCAACTGGCCGGGCGCCAGCGGCTTGTCCCATTTCCAGCTCTGTACGGTGCTACCGACTTCGATCATGTCGATGCAGTCCACCGGGCAGGGCTCGACGCACAGGTCGCAGCCGGTGCATTCGCTGGCGATCACCGTGTGCATCTGCCGCGCCGCGCCGACGATGGCGTCTACCGGGCAGGCCTGGATGCATTTGGTGCAGCCGATGCATTCGGCTTCGCGGATATAGGCGACCATCTGCGGCTTCTCGCCTTCCACTGCGTCCAGCGGCTCGGGGTCGACGTCGAGCAGGTCAGCCAGCGCCTGGATGGTCGCCTCGCCACCAGGCGGGCACTTGTTGATCTTGTCACCGCCAGCGATGGCCTCGGCGTAGGGCTTGCAGCCGGGGTAGCCGCACTGGCCGCACTGGGTTTGCGGCAGCAAGGCGTTGATCTGTTCGGCAATGGGGTCACCCTCGACCTTGAAGCGCACGGCAGCAAAACCGAGGATGGCACCGGCGATCAGGCACAGCGCGAGCAGGGCGAGGACGGCGACCAGCACCAGGCTCATAGCTTGATCAACCCGGTAAAGCCCATGAACGCCAGCGACATCAGGCCCGCGGTGATCATGCCGATGGCCGCACCCTGGAAGGATTTCGGTACGTCGGCGATGGCGATGCGCTCACGCATGGCGGCGAACAGCACCAGCACCAGGGAGAAGCCCAGGCCGGCGGCGAAACCATTGGCGGTGGCGGTGATGAAGGTGAACTCGGCCTTGTTGGCGTTGAGCAGGGCAACGCCCAAGACGATGCAGTTGGTGGTGATCAGCGGCAGGAAAATGCCCAGCACGCGATAGAGCAGCGGGCTGGTCTTGTTCACCACCATCTCGGTGAACTGCACCACCACGGCGATCACCAGGATGAAGCTGATGGTGCGCAGAAATTCCAGGTCCAGCGGCTTGAGCACGTACTGCTGCACCAGGTAACTGCACATGGCGGCCAGGGTCAGCACGAAGGTGGTCGCCAGGGACAGGCCGATGGCGGTTTCGATCTTCTTCGACACGCCCATGAACGGGCACAGGCCGAGGAACTGCACCAGCACGAAGTTATTGACCAGGATGGCGCTGACCATGATCAGGACGAGTTCGGTCATCGGGTTGCCGTCGAGTGCGCAAAGGCCATAGGAAAAGGGCGCCTATTATCGGGAAGCGCGTAGATGCAAACAAGCCGGCATTGGCCTAATGCCAGTCAGTTAAGCGTCGCCGCTGCGAATACGTAGGAGCGGCGCCCCGCCGCGAACCAGGGCGATGCGCAATTGAAAAGCTTCGCCCCGAGGCGGGGCTCCTACGAAAGGCCGCTTTGGCAATCTTATCTGACTGGCATTAGGCATTGGCCGGCTTGTTCGACAGCGATAAGCCTAGCGTGTGCTTACTTGACGCGCTGACCCGGTTTGGCGCCGCTGTCCGGGCTGAGCAGGTAGATTTCCTCACCACCGGGGCCGGCCGCCAGGACCATGCCTTCGCTGATGCCGAACTTCATCTTGCGCGGCGCCAGATTGGCGACGTACAGGGTCAGGCGACCTTCCAGCTGGCTCGGGTCCGGGTAGGCGGACTTGATGCCGGAGAACACGTTGCGCTTCTCGTCGCCGATGTCCAGCGACAGGCGCAGCAGCTTGTCGGCGCCTTCGACGAACTCGCACTTCTCGATCAGGGCGATACGCAGGTCGACGGCGGCGAAGGCGTCGAAGTTGATCTCGGCAGCCAGCGGATCCTTGGCCAGTTCACCGTTGCCTTGAGGCTTGGGCGCTTCGGCGGCCAGGTCTTCCTTGGAGGCTTCGATCATGGCTTCGATTTTGGCCGGCTCGATGCGGGTTAGCAGCGGGTTGAACGGGTTCAACTGATGGTTGGCCAGTGGCAGTGCCAGGTCGGCCCAGGTTTGCGGCTGCACGTTGAGGAAGGCTTCGGCCTCGGCGGCCAGCTTCGGCAGCACGGGTTTTAACATGATCACCAACTGGCGGAACAGATTGATACCCAGGGCGCAGATAGCCTGCACTTCGGCCTGCTTGCCCTCGACCTTGTTCAGCGCCCAGGGCGCCTTGTCGGCGATCCAGGCGTTGGCGCGGTCGGCCAGGGCCATGATCTCGCGCATGGCGCGGGAGAAGTCGCGCGCCTCGTAAGCCTCGGCAATGCTCGGTGCAGCGGCCTGGAAGGCGTCCCACAGCTCCGGTTCCGGGTTGGCCGCAACCAGCAGGCCATTGTTGCCCTTGTGGATGAAACCCGCGCAGCGGCTGGCGATGTTGACCACCTTGCCGACCAGGTCGGAGTTGACCTTCTGCACGAAGTCTTCGAGGTTCAGGTCCAGATCGTCCACGCCACGGCCCAGCTTGGAGGCGTAGTAGTAGCGCAGGTATTCCGGGTTCAGGTGATCGAGGTAGGTACGCGCCTTGATGAAGGTGCCGCGCGACTTGGACATCTTCTGGCCGTTGACCGTCAGATAGCCGTGCACATTGACGGCGGTCGGCTTGCGGTAGCCCGCGCCTTCGAGCATGGCCGGCCAGAACAGAGCGTGGAAATTGACGATGTCCTTGCCGATGAAGTGGTACAGCTCGGCAGTGGAGTCCTTGCCCCAGAATGCATCGAAATCCAGCTCCGGGCGTTTGCTGCAGAGGTTCTTGAAGCTGGCCATGTAGCCGATCGGCGCGTCCAGCCAGACGTAGAAGTATTTGCCTGGCTCGCCGGGAATCTCGAAGCCGAAGTAGGGCGCATCGCGGCTGATGTCCCACTCCTGCAGGCCACCATCGAGCCATTCGGCGATCTTGTTGGCCACTGCGTCCTGCAACGCACCGGAGCGCGTCCATTGCTTGAGCATGGCCTCGAAGTCCGGCAGCTTGAAGAAGAAGTGCTGCGATTCCTTGAGCACCGGCACAGCACCGGAGATGGCCGAGCGCGGATTCTTCAGCTCGGTCGGTGCATAGGTGGCGCCGCATTTCTCGCAGTTATCGCCGTACTGGTCTTCGGCCGCGCATTTCGGGCAGGTGCCCTTGATGAAACGGTCGGCGAGGAACATGCCCTTCTCAGGGTCGAAATACTGGGTCACCGCGCGGGTGGCGATATGCCCCTTGTCGCGCAGCGCCAGGTAAATGGATGCGGACAGCTCGCGGTTTTCCTCGGAGTGGGTCGAGTGGTAATTGTCGAAGTCCACGCCGAAATCGGCGAAATCGGCGGTGTGCTCGGCCTGTACGTTGGCAATCAGCTGCTCCGGCGTAATGCCTTCTTTCTCGGCGCGCAGCATGATCGCCGAGCCGTGGGCATCGTCGGCGCAGACATAGATCGCCTGGTTGCCACGCAGTTTCTGGTAGCGCACCCACATATCGGTCTGCACGTACTCGAGCATGTGGCCGAGGTGGATGGAGCCGTTGGCATAGGGGAGGGCGCTGGTAACGAGAATCTTGCGGGCTTCGGTCATGGTGATCGGCTGCACGGGGGAAACGAAAGAAGTCGGCAACTATAAAGGAAGCTGCAAGCTGCAAGCTACAAACCGCAGGCAAAAGCGCATCCGTAGCGACCCTTGATGGCGGTGTAAGGCGTGAAACGGATCGCTGCTGTTAAGATGCTTGCCTGTTTTCTCGCTGCCTTCTGGAGTTCTTGCATGAGTGCCGTCACCCGCGAAGCGGTCGAAGCCTGTCTGCGTCAGTTCACCGACCCTCATCTCGATCAGGATCCGGTCAGTGCCGGTTGCCTGCGTGAGGTCGACATTCAGGGCGCGCGCGTCGCCGTGCGTCTGGAGTTGGGCTACGCCGCCGGCCTGTTCAAAAACGGTTGGGCACAGATGCTGCAGATGGCGCTGGAAAATCTCGATGCTGTCGACAGTGCGCGGGTGCAGGTCGACTGCGTAATCGACTCGCACCAGGGCCAGGCGCAGGTGCCGGCGCTGGCCGGGGTGAAGAACGTGATCGCCGTGGCCTCGGGCAAGGGCGGTGTGGGCAAGTCCACCACCGCCGCCAACCTGGCGTTGGCCCTGGCGCGTGAGGGTGCGCGAGTGGGCATTCTCGATGCCGATATCTATGGTCCCAGTCAGGGCATCATGTTCGGCGTCGCTGAAGGCACGCGCCCGCAGGTCAAGGATCAGAAGTGGTTTGTGCCGCTCGAAGCCCATGGCGTGCAGGTGATGTCCATGGCCTTTCTCACCGACGACAACACGCCGATGGTGTGGCGCGGGCCGATGGTCAGTGGTGCGCTGCTGCAATTGATCACCCAGACCGCCTGGAACGATCTCGATTATCTGGTAGTGGACATGCCGCCGGGTACCGGCGACATTCAGCTGACCTTGGCGCAGAAGGTGCCGGTGGCCGGCAGCGTGATCGTCACCACGCCGCAGGACCTGGCTCTGCTCGATGCGAAAAAAGGCGTGGAGATGTTCCGCAAGGTGCATATCCCGGTGCTGGGCGTGGTCGAGAACATGGCGGTGCACATCTGCTCCAACTGCGGCCATGCCGAACACCTGTTCGGCGAGGGCGGCGGTGAGAAGCTGGCGGCGCAGTACGGCGTCGAGCTGCTGGCCTCGCTGCCGCTGTCGATGGCCATCCGCATGCAGGCCGATGATGGCAAGCCGACCACCATTGCCGATCCGGAAAGCCAGATCGCCATGATCTATCAGGATTTGGCGCGCAAGGTCGGTGCGCGCATCGCCCAGGCTGGCAAGCCGGTCATGCCCAGTATCGAGATCAGTGAGGACTGACAGGGCGGGAGAGGGTCATGCAGGCGACTCGGTCCGGACTTGGCTTTCCAATTACCCTGCGGCGTGGGCATCCTGCGCAGCTCTACCACCCTGCTCAGTTCAAGCACCAGCGGATCGAATCTGTAGGAGCGGCGCCCCGCCGCGAATCAGGGTGGCGCAAATTTGAAAAGCTTCGCCCCGGGGCGGGGCTCCTACGGAAAGCTACTTTGGAGCGGCTTCGGCCGCGAATTTAGCGGATAAATCCGCTCCTGTAAGGTGTGCAGACGCCCACAAAAAACCCCGCACTAGGCGGGGCTCTTTTCAAGCAGGGTAGTGCAGGTTAGATAACCTGAACTTCCTCAGCCTGCATGCCTTTCTGACCACGGGTGGCCACGAAGGAAACTTGCTGGCCTTCTTTCAGGCTCTTGAAACCATCGCTCTGGATGGCTTTGAAGTGTACGAAGAGGTCGTCACCGGATTGCGGGGTGATGAAGCCGTAGCCTTTCTCATCGTTGAACCACTTAACGGTGCCAGTCTGACGATTGGACATGTGATGTCTCCTAACAAAAGTAATTACAGCCCTGGAAAAGCCCAGGCCGGGACTGAGTGCAACGAGTACTAGGAGTCGGACGATGTTTGGATCGAGATCTAGGCATCAAGTAGCGATTCGCGGTGACACATGCAGCACAGTGAGGACACCATACGTGTTTTTATCGCCAAGTGCGAATGCTCGATGCAGCTTTTTTGCAAATAATGCGTTGAGGGTGCGTCGGCAATCTTTGAAGCAGGGCTTCAGCATCGGTAAGATGCGCTCACTTTTTCTTGTAACAGCCCACTCAGGACACCTCGCCATGAGCATCAAATCGGACAAGTGGATTCGCCGCATGGCCCAGGAACACGGGATGATCGAGCCGTTCGTGGAGCGCCAGGTACGTGGTGCGGACGCCAGTCGGGTGATCTCCTACGGCGTTTCCAGCTACGGCTACGACGTGCGTTGCGCCGACGAATTCAAGGTGTTCACCAATATCCACTCGGCTATCGTCGACCCGAAGAATTTCGACGAGAAAAGCTTCGTCGACATCAAGAGCGACGTCTGCATCATCCCGCCGAACTCCTTCGCCCTGGCGCGCACCGTCGAGTACTTCCGTATTCCGCGTGACGTACTGACCATCTGTCTGGGCAAGAGCACTTACGCGCGTTGCGGCATCATCGTCAACGTCACGCCGCTGGAGCCGGAGTGGGAAGGCCATGTGACCCTGGAGTTCTCCAACACTACCAACCTGCCGGCGAAGATCTACGCCCATGAAGGTGTGGCGCAGATGCTGTTCCTGCAGTCCGACGAGGCCTGTGAGGTGTCGTATCGCGATCGCGGTGGCAAGTACCAGGGGCAGACCGGTGTAACCCTGCCCAAGGCCTGATCGAACCTCCTGATACGAAGAAGCCGGGCATTGCCCGGCTTCTTCGTTTCTGCCTTCTGCGATCAAGGCACCAGCGGCAGCTCGCGCTTGTGGCGGGTGGCGTCGTAGGTGCGCACGATGGTGGCGTAGGCCTCGTCGCTGACGGTCTCGCCATGCAGGAAGGCGTCGATCTCGGCATAGGTCACGCCATGGGCTTCCTCGTCCGGTTTGCCCGGGCGTAGCTCTTCCAGGTCGGCGGTCGGCGTTTTCATCACCAGATGCTGCGGTGCTCCCAGGTGTGCGGCGATGGCGCGTACCTGTTTCTTCACCAGGCCAGACAGCGGGGCCAGGTCGCAGGCGCCATCACCGAATTTGGTGAAGAAGCCCATCACTGCCTCGGCGGCATGATCGGTGCCGATCACCAGGCCGTTGTTGGCGTTGGCGATGGCGAACTGGGCGACCATGCGAATGCGGGCCTTGACGTTGCCCAGTACGAAGTCGCGTCGGGCATGGCTCAGCTGTTCCAGATGACTGACCTGCAGGGCCAGGCCGTTGACGCTGTCGGCGATGTTGACTGTAGTGTTCTCGTCGGCACGGATGAATTGCAGTGAATCTTGCGCGTCATGCTCGTCATGCTGGGTGTTGTACGGCAGACGCACGGCGATGAAGCGATAGGCGCTATCGCCGCTCTCGGCACGCAGCTCTTCGACCGAAAGCTGAGCCAGGCGCCCGGCTGTGGTCGAGTCCACGCCGCCGCTGATGCCCAGTACCAGTACCTTGAGGCCGGACTGCTTGAGGGTGTTCTTGATGAAGGCCTTGCGCCTTTCGATTTCGGCGCTCAAGGCTGCGTCGTCGGCGAACGGCGGCACCACGTCGAGGGCGGCGGCGATTTCGGCTTGGCGGTTGCTCATGTCTGGCTCCTCACTGGGTCACACGAAACACGTGTTTCAGGTAATGGACGAAGTTCTCGTCGCGGCATTGGGTCTTGCCGGGGGTGTCGGAAATCTTGGCAACCGGTTGACCGTTGCAGGCGATCATCTTGAGCACGATGTTCATCGGCTCGACGCCGGGGATGTCGCAGGTCAGGTTGGTGCCGATCCCGAAGCTTACGTGGATTCGCCCGGAAAGTGCACGGTAGAGCCGTAGCGACTTGGGCAGGTCGAGCCCGTCGGAGAACACCAGGGTCTTGCTCATCGGATCGATGCCGAGTTTCTCGTAGTGGGCGATGGCTTTTTCCGCCCACACCAGCGGGTCGCCGGAGTCGTGGCGAAGACCGTCGAACAGCTTGGCGAAGTACAGGTCGAAGTCGGCCAGGAAGGCGTCCATGGTGATGCAGTCGGTCAGGGCGATGCCGAGCAGGCCACGATACTCGCGCACCCAGCAGTCGAGCGCGGCGATCTGGCTGTCGATCAGCCGTGGGCCGAGCTGCTGGTGCGCCATCAGCCACTCGTGGGCCATGGTGCCGATGGGCTTGAGGTCGAATTCACGCGCCAGGTGCACGTTGCTGGTACCGACGAAGCGCCCGGGGAAATCGCGCTTGAGTATATGCACCGCCTGCTCCTGCACGCGGTAGGAGAAGCGCCGGCGGGTGCCGAAATCGGCAAGCTGGAAGCCGCTCAGCTCGCTCGGCGAAGCCTCGGCCTTGAGCCAGTCGAGCTTCTCGTACAGGCGCTCGGCGGCCTGCTCCAGCAGCACCTCGCGGTAGCGATAGCGGTTGCGCACCTCGCTGACGATGGCCAGCAGCGGCACCTCGAACAGAATCACATGCAGCCAGGGGCCACGCAGGCGAATGCTCAGTTGGCCGTCTTCGATACTGCTGTGCACGTAGCGCAGGTTGAAGCGGAACAGGCTGAGAAAGCGGATGAAGTCCGGCTTGATGAAGGGGATGCGTTCGAGAAAGGCCAGTTGATCCACGCTCAGGCTCAGATCGCTCAAGCGCTCGATCTGGTAGCGGATTTCTGCCAGATAGGGCGTCAGGTCCTCGCGGCTGCGGCAGCGAAACTCCCATTCCACTTCGGCATTGGGGTAGTTGTGCAGCACGGCCTGCATCATGGTCAGCTTGTACAGGTCGGTATCCAGCAGGTTCTGCACGATGCGCTCGGCGAAAATGCTCTCGCTCATGGCTGATGCTCCTTGGTGAGGGCGCTGTCCAGCTCATCCAGGCTGGCGGTCAGCAGAATGCCCTGTTCGCGCATGGCGCTGCAGGCGGTTGCAGCCGTTTCACTGGCAATCGCGCGGCAGGCTGGCAGATGGACGATCACCTCGAAACCGGCGCGGCGCAACTGCAGGGCAGTGGTCTTGACGCAGTAATCCAGGGCCAGACCGCCGAGCAATACAAGGTCGATACCATTGTGCCGGAGAAATTCGATCACGCCCGTGCTGCGCTTCTCGGCCAGGTCGTGATAGCAGGCGCCGTACGGGTGCAGATCCGGCTCAACGCCTTTCCACACGAAGTAGTCGTAATCCAGCGGTGCCGGCAGGCCGTCGAGTAATTCAAAGCCAGGCGTGCCGGGTACGCAGTGGCTGACCCAGGTCAGATCGGCGTTGGCCAGCGGCAGGGGGCACAGCATTTCATCGTGCGTGTCGACGACCCAGGCCGCCTGCGGGCTATGGGCATCCTTGCTGCCGATGCGTAGCTCGGCGCGTGCAGCCAGTTGGTTCAGCGCCGGGACGATGGCATCGCCTTCGGGCACCGGCAACTCGTTGGGGCACAGCGGAGTAAAGCCTTTCTGGGCGTCGACGTCGAAGCTGGCGATCTTCATGCGGTGCTCCTTTGCGTGGCTAAGCGACTACATATTCCATCTGGTGGAATATGTAGTCAAGCGCTTTTGCCAATTCATGCGTGAAAGAAGGCGAATTATTGGTCAAGATGAAATAAGTACATGAAGACGCGGGGGAAGGATGAGTGCACTGGAGGTACTGGCCGGGGTGGATATTGTCGCCCTGCGCCTGAGCGAGGAGGGCGCGCTGCAGGTACTGCTGCTGCGCCGCCAGCGCGAACCCTTTATAGGGCAATGGGCGCTGCCGGGGGTGCTGGTCAACGGTCGTTGCGCCGATGCCAGCCTGGATGCTGCCGCTGCTCGTGCGCTGGCGGACAAGGCGCGCCTGCAACCGCAGTATCTGGAGCAGGTGACCACGGTGGGCAACGGCGTGCGTGATCCGCGTGGCTGGTCGCTGAGCACCTGCTACCTGGCACTGCTAGCGCCTGACGTCGTGCCGCAGGATGAAAATCTGAAGTTCGTCGAGTTGGCCGCCGTCACTTCCGGGCAGCAGGCCTTGCCATTCGACCATACGCAACTGGTGCGTCTGGCCGCCGAGCGTCTGCGTGGCAAGTCGGTGTACAGCTCGCTGCCGCTTTACCTGCTGGCAGCGCGCTTTACCGTGACCGAAGCGCTGATGGCGTTCCAGGCGTGCCTGGGTGAGCCGGTGCAGCACACCACGTTGCGCGGCAGGCTGGAGCGGATGAAAGCGCAGGGCTGGATCAGTGATACCGGCGAGAAGAATTATCCGAAGATGGGGCGGCCACAAAATCTGCTGGCGCATAGCCCGCACGCGGGGGAGGCCTTTATCTTCGACCGCAGCCTGCTGGCTTAGGGGCTGTTGCCGTTTCGCGCACGGCAGCAGCCTCTCTGAATCGCAGGCAAAAAAATAGGCGCCAGAGGCGCCAGGGGAGCATTTCAATCGATGCATAGACTCTGAGACTGCTGCGTCCGGAAAGTTCCATGCAGTGATGGAAAAAAGCCATCTTTTTTCTTCAGACAAAAGAAAAGGCGCCAGGGGCGCAATGCCGATCAGATAAGCTTGCCAAAGCGGTCTTTCGTAGGAGCCCCGCCCCGGGGCGAAGCTTTTCAATCGCGTATCGCCCTGGTTCGCGGCGGGGCGCCGCTCCTACCCATTGGCAGCGTCGACGCTTAACTGACAGACATTAGCCAGGGGCGCCTTAAAACGATGATCTATGGAGTGAGTCGGTTAGTCAGAGTGCGGCGCTGAGGAAAAGGTTCAGCGCCGCCCGACGAACGGTCATCATTTGGCCGGCATCAGCAGCAGGCGCTGGTTGCCGTAGACCTTGTCCAGATTCTCCGCTTTGAACGGGAAGCTCATGTAGCCGCCTTTGAGCCATGCTTCGATGCCATCGGCGTAGTGTGGGCTGGCGGGGTTGCCGGACTGGCCCGAGCTGTTGACGCCAATCAGCGGTTCGTCGGCGGCGAAATCCACCACGATACGCATGGCCGGGATCAGGAAAGTATTGAAGTCCTGGCCCCAGGCATAGGCGGAAACATTCAGCGTGCTGTGATCGCCGCCTGCCGGGTAGGGGCCGCGGTCCAGATAGCCTTTCAGGGCGTTGATGCTGCTGCGTTGGCTGGCGCTCATGTAAGGGGCCATGCGCGTGGTGTCGGTTACCCACTCATAGGTGTGCAGCTTGCCCCATTGCCAGTTGCGACGCTCGGCGCCCAATCGACTTTCCAACAGCTCGATGCTGGCGGCCAGGCTGCGCGCGAGGATGGTCGGCTTGTCTTCCTGCTCTGGCGTGCGGATGTCGTTCCAGAACGGGCTGTCGGCACGCCCAAGCAGGTGATCGGCCTGCGCCGAGTAGGAGGTGTTGGCGGTTTGCACCAGTGCCTGCCAGGCTGGGCTGTCGTCCGGGCCCAGCTCGTCGAGGAAGATCTGCCGTGCGCTTTCATGCAGGAAGGCGCCGTAGATGGCGGCATCGGCCGAACTGGCGGCAAGCTTGCCGTCGAACGCCAGCAGGCGCTTCAGGGCTTCATCGGCACGTGCGCGCTGGCCAGCCGGTAGGGCCGCGATGGCCTGACGCAGCGAGTCGTGCATGGCCGGGTCATTGAACATGGCCTGCAGTTTGGCGACGAAGGGCGAGGTCTGGTCGTACTGCATGGCGATCATGCTGTGGCCATCGTGACGGCCATTGCCGGCCAGCTCGGCGATGCGTTCGGCGCGTTCCGGGTAGTACCAGGAGCTGGAAAGTTGCATGCCGTAACCGGGCGGCACGCTGCGTTCGTTGGCGGTGCCCAGCCAGCCTTGCGGCGGGTCCTGATCGTAAGGGTGCAGCATCGGGTCGGCGAAGCCGTCCCAGGCGTAGCGCTCGTCCCAGCCAGGGGAGGGCAGCAGGCCACGACCTTCGCGGCGATTCGGATAGCGCCCGGTGACCTGCCAGCCGATATGATGGGCGTCGGCGAAGACGATGTTCAGCGGCATGGCGCGGATTTCCCGCGTCACTTCGAAGGCCTGGTCCACCGACTGCGCGCGTGACAGGTCGAAGAAGGCATCGAGGCTCTGGTCGCGCTCGAACTGTGTTGTTTTCAGCGCCAGGCCGTAACCACTCTGTAGCGCCAGGGGCTGCAGCATATGTTTGCGTTCGCCGAGTACCGAATTGAGCAGCGGGCCGTTGCGGGTTTCATAGAGGGTTTCACGAATCGGGCGCTGGCCCTTGATGAAGAAGGTTTCCTGGCGCTCCATCACCGGCAGCCACGTGCCGTTGGCCTGGTACATCAGACGACTGCCTTCGCGCTTGATGCGCTCCAGGTAGATGTCCTGATTGTCGCCCATGACCATGGTCATGCCCCAGGCCAGCTTGCCGTTGTAGCCGGCCACAATGGCCGGCACACCGGCCAGCGAGATGCCAGCAGCCTGGTACTTGGGCGAGCGGATCTGCACGAAATTCCACAGCGAAGGCATGCTCAGCGGCAGGTGGGTGTCGTTGGCCAGCAGGCTCTTGCCGCCACGGCTGCGCTGCGGGGCGATGGCCCAGTTGTTCGAGGCAGCAACGCCGAGCATGTGCTGCTCGGCGATCTGCGCTGCAGTGCGGGAAATTGCCTGCAGGCCTGGCAGCTGACCCTTGAGGTCGAGGCCGGCGAGTTTTTCTGCTTCAGCAAAAGGCAGCGGCTCGTCCGGGTAGATCGGCAGCAGCCAGGGCAGTTTGTCGGCGCCCACTTGCTGGGCCATGGTCAGTGCGGCGATCTCTTCCTGCAGGTTCACCGCCAGGCCGAAGTTGAGCAGGCAGAACAGCAGTACCGAGTCCTCGGGCTTCCAGTACTCGGGGCGATAACCGGACTCGGCCAGATCCATCGGCAGGCGGTTGCGATAGCGGAACATATAGGCGTTGACGCCACGCGAATAAACCTCGAAGAAGCGCTTCAGGCGCGGCGAGGCATCGGCGTAGAGGATTTCCGCGCTCTTTTTCAGGTTGACCGCGCGCATGAAACGGTCCATTTCCAGCACGCCAGGGCCGGCCATTTCGGCCAGACGGCCCTGGGCCAGCAGGCGCATGCCGACCATCTGGCTGAGGCGATCACCAGCATGCACATAACCGAGGGTAAAGAGGGCATCGTGGAAGGTGCTCGACTCGATCAGCGGCATGCCCAGGGCGTTACGCCGCACCGACGCACTCTCGGCCACGCCCTGAATGCGCTCAACGCCACGCGTGGGCGGCACGCTGTCGGCATAACGGCTGTTGAGCAGGGACTGGCAGCCGGCGAGGCTAATCAGTGAGGCGGCAAGAGTCAGGCGGGCCAGCGCGCGCATGGCGAAGTTCCTTGGTGTGCGGACGGTCGAGGCCGGTCATGAATTGGCCGGCCACAAAGGCGCCAAGTTAATGAGGCCAGTGAAGCCTGGCAAGAGGCCTCAGACGCTCGTTTGAGGCTTCTTCAGCCCTTCATCGAGTAACCAGCGCGCGGCGCTGCGTGCGGCGGCCTTGTGCTGCAGTTCCAGCTCGTTGAAGCGTTTTTCGAAGCGGCGCCGTTCGGTCTTGTCCAGAGCCTTCCAGGCTGCATGGGTAGGCACTTCGGCGGTGGCTTCGAAAAGCAGATGGAACACCTGGCAGCGGCTGTCATTGCTCAGGTTGCTGTCGTAGTTGTCGAGCAACACCTTGATGCGAATGGCGCCTTCGATCAGCGGCAGTTGCTCGTCGAGCAGGCTGCTGGCGAGGATGTTCAGGTCGCCGCCAATGCGCTGCTGACGCTCCTGTTGTGCTTCCTCGCGGGCGCGCTGGTTGGCCCATACACGGCGCCAAAGGTGCCAGGCATAGGCCGCCAGCGCTGCAATCAGCAGCAGGCCGGTGACTAGCAGGGTGAGGGGCAGGGCATCCATGCGCGGTTCAGGCGCCGTGGCACTTCTTGAATTTTTTCTGGCTGCCGCAAGGGCATGGGTCGTTGCGGCCGACATCCTTCAGCGCGTTGCGTACCGGCTCCTGATGGCCATGGTTGCAATGCGGGCCATGTACATGGCCGTGATCGTGATGATCGTGATCATGGTTGCAGTCGGGGCCGTGGACGTGGGGTTGGTTGCTCATGGTGTCACTCGCACAGGTTATTCGGGGATGAAATCACCGGGAATTATCTCGCCATTGCGCGCCATATGCACGCTACGGCCAAACATCATGCCGGTTTTTACTTCACCTCGGAGGCTGTAGCGAATTGGCACGTCGGGTTTTTCCAGTGCCTTGACGATCTGTCGGACATGACGCCAGAGGTTGGTACGTACCGGCACCTCGAAGGTGTGGTGGCCATGGGCGGGTACGGTGAACCACTCGTTGGAATAGCCTTCAGCGAGCTGGATGCCGTTGAGCTGGACGTTATAGTCCAGCCCGCGTACCGGCAGGCTGACGCCATTGGGATTGTCGATTCGAAAGCGCAAGCGAAACTCCTGCTCGAGCAGCCTGGCCTTGACCACGTCAACGTTGATGAGTTGGACGTCCGGATCCTTGAAGCTACCTGTCACCCAGGTGGAACATCCTGTCAGGCCTGAAAGCAGGCCTAAAAACATCAGTAGGCTGGTAATTCTTATCATTTGCGCCTGAGAAAGCATTTCATACCCCCGTTGCGGCCCAGTGTAACAAGCAAGCGCTTGGCTGCAATGGGGTACAACCATTATTTTCAAGGCGATAGGGTGCCGGTCGCGGTCTGTCGGTAATCGATGAGGCGTGAATGAGACGTCTGCAGTGTCAGTGCAAAAGAACCTGCGCCATACTGAGCGGCGAATAGGACAGGAGTGTGACCATGAGTCGCTATGAGATCGCCTTCTCCGGGCAGCTGGTGCCGGGCGCCCAACCGGAGCTGGTCAAGGCCAATCTGGCCAGGCTGTTCCAGGCTGATGCTCAGCGTATTGCCCAGTTGTTCTCCGGGCGCCGCATCGTGATCAAGAACAACCTCGACGCTGCCGGGGCGGAGAAGTACCGGGCGACGCTGGAGCGCGCCGGTGCGCGGGTGGAGGTGGTCGATATGGACGTGCTGATCGAGGAGGTCGAGCTCGCACCGCCGCCACCTGCCGAGCCGCCACCTGCTGTGGTGAGTGCGCCTGCCGTGGCCAGGGTCGGTCGCCTGCAGGTTGCCCCGCGCGATGAATACATGGCGGCGTTCAGCGATGTCGATGCACCGGATTTCGGTATCGCTCCGGTGGGCAGCGATCTACAGGATGCCCGGCCTGACGCGGCTGCACCGGCGGTGGACCTGTCGCAATTCACGCTGGCGCCGGTCGGCAGTGATATGGGCCAGGCCAAGTCCTCGACACCTGCGGCAGCACCGGATACCTCGCACCTGAAACTGCTGGACTGATCGTCCAGCAGGCAAGTGCCGTGAGTGGTGCAGGCAGTCACGGCGTGTTCATCTGTGATGCGTGTCAGCCGTGCAGATACGGTGCGCAGCACTTCTTGAATTTCTGCCCACCCTGGCAGGGGCAGGGATCATTGCGCCCAGCTTTCAGGGGCGCTGTCGGATCGAGGAAATACCAGCGCTCGGCTACCTGCACGAAGGCGGAGCATTCGCGATGCCGATGCTCGCCTTGTGCGTCATGCCAGCGGGCGATGAAGGTGACCTGCGCGTGCTCCGGCTTGCCGCCGAACACCTCGCCACCCTCAACTTCAAGGCCCAGCCAGGTGCTCTGGGCGCTCCAGGCGGCCATGGCCTCACGGTCGAGCGCCTGCTGTTGAGCGGGTAGGGTGGTGGCTATCAGATAATCCACCAGGCCCAGCACATAGGCGCTGTAACGAGAACGCATCAGCCGTTCCGCGCTGGGGGCATGGGTGCCGGCATGATAATGACCGCAGCACTGGCTCAGTGGATTGCCGCTACCACACGGGCAATTGGAGTCGAGAGAGTTCATCGCTCTACCACCAGTACTTGCCGAAATTTTCCGGGTTGGCCCAGAACTTTGCGTTCAACCAGTCAGGAACTTGCTTGTAATCGAGCAGATCGTAGGTGAACAGATGCAGGGTCTGTCCCTCGCGCTGGAACTGTTCACTGGCTTGCATGGCCAGGGCGAAAAAGTCGGTTTCCTGCCAATCACCTGCCTTGAGGTCGAGCAACACGGCGACCCTGCTGGCGTTGAGGTTGCGAATGCCACCCAGTAGTTGCAGTCCTTCGCGTTTGGGTAAGTGCTCCAGACAGTCGATCAGAATTGCCAGGTCGAAGCGCTGTGCGGCCAGTTCCGGCGCCAGGGGAGCCGCGGGTGCAGTGGTGACCTGACACTGCGGATGGGCGCCGTGAAAGGCGCTGACTGCGGGTAGTTCGCTTGCCCCGAGCAACAGCAGTTTCTCGGGGTTGTAGCGGGCAAGCAGTGCCGCAATGGCCTGCTGTGGAGTACGGGTGCTAAGGCTGGCGGTCATCGAACTTCCTCGAAAAGTCTGCAAAGACTAACGTGGTGTCGGTATCTGGCCTAGAGTGAGAGAAAATTATCCGCAGAAGCTGCTATAGCTGGCGGATTGTACAACTCCTGTCTTTACTACTATCGAGTCGGTTATGGGCCGATGAACATTGGAGACCTAAAGTATGAGTATCACAAGGAACGCAGTACCCCTGATTCTGGCTAGTACCATGCTGACCGGCTGCGCCGGCTTGCAGAAGACCGACTGGCCCACCTGCGCGGCGGTAGGCGGTGTTGGTGGTGCTGCATTAGGGGCAATCGAAAGTTCTACCTGGGCGGGCGGTGGTGCGCTGGTAGGCGCCGGCATGGCTGCGGCCTATTGCTGGGTGCATGGCGCCGAAGCTCAGCAGGTAGCTGTCGTCGAAGAAGAGGTCATGGTCGAGGAAGTTGCCGTTGCCGAGCCGGCTGAAGCTGTCCGCGTCGAACTGGACGTCAAGTTCGACTTCGACAAGGCCCAGGTCAAGCAGGAAAGCTACGGCGATATCAAAGCGCTGGCCGACTTCATGAAACAGTATCCGCAGACCAGCACCGTGGTTGAAGGTCACACCGACTCCGTGGGCAGCGATGCCTACAACCAGGGTCTGTCCGAGCGCCGCGCCAATGCCGTTCGCGAGGTGCTGGTCAACCAGTACGGTGTAGAGTCCGGCCGCGTTCAGGCGGTTGGCTATGGTGAGAGCCGTCCGGTTGCTGATAACGCCACTGCTGAAGGCCGTGCCATCAACCGCCGGGTTGAAGCTGAGGTCGAAGCTCAGCCGTAAGGCGTTCGCTCAAGCCTGGCAAGGCGTTATCCACAAAGGCCCGACCGGTTTCTACCGGCCGGGCTTTTTTGTGTGTACGACTCCGGCTGCACGGGGAGGCGCGTGCCCAGGGGATGTTCTGTGGCAAGGTCTGAGTGGGACTGTTCGAGCCTGCTTCTGGAGTTTGCGTGCGTCAAACAAAGTCATGAAAAAACTGTCGTCGCTATGGCAGTCCCGGTGGTGAGGGGGTAACGTGCAGCGCTAACTAGAAAAAGCGCTGCACGAGGGCGGGGATGAAAGCATTGTTGAGAATGGGCAAGGCGTTGGCCTTGATCTTCTGGCTGGTCTTCGGGGCCGCCTTGAGCAAGCGTTTGGAGGCCCCTTTCGAACAGCTCGTTTACCTGCTGGCGGGTTTTCTGGCGTTCTTGCACGTCGCGCAGTTATGGCTGTTTTCCAGCCTTGTGGCGGCGCGGGCCAACCCCTGGCTGGAGCGTGTGCAGATTCTGCTGTTCGGTATTTTCCATCTGTACCCGCTCAAGGCTGCGCAGCCGCGTGATGCCGTTGCAGCCGCTGTGCTCGAGGAGGCTGCCCATGCGTAGTTTCGTTTTGTTGCTGTGCCTGAGTATGGGGACTGCATCTGCCGCTACGCAGATCAGCGTACCGTCCAATACCCTGATGCGTTTGCCGGTGGCCAGCAGCACTCTGCAGCTCGAGCGGCTGGAGGTGGCGGATCATGCAACGCTGATGGTGCCGGCAAGCGTGAGGGAGTTGCGTATCGGCCAGTTGTTCATGGGGCGTGATGCGCGTATCGGTGTGGCGTCTGGCGATCAACCATTGCGCCTGGTCATCGACGATGCCGATATCGGGCCTGGCGCCTGGATCAGCGCCAAGGGCGCCGCCGGTACCTATACCCGGCCGGCGACACCTGGGCGTGAGATCAGTCTCAAGCTGCACAAGCTGACATTCGAGTCGCTGACCCTGGATGTGCGTGGTGGTCAGGGCAGGCCAGGTTATGCCGGGCTCGATGGTGCGCACGGTCAGCCGGGTGGTTGCACCTGGGGCCAGGCCAGCGCAGGTCACGATGGTCAGGATGGTACTGACGGTCACGATGGTGCACCGGGCGGCAAGGTGGTGCTGGAAGTGCCGCATCATGTCGAGGTCGAGCGCATGCAGGTTCTGCTCGACGGCGGTGCCGGTGGTGCAGCCGGTACGGCAGGGCGTCCCGGACGTGGCGGCGCTGCCAAGGGTTGTCTGCTTTATGGCGTAGACGGTGCGGCCGATGGCCAGCCCGGCCGGCCCGGGCGCGAAGGTGCGGCGGGCCGCAGTGGTGCCGTGCAGGTCTTCCGTTTCTGAATCATCGCTGCTGCCTGGGTTCGCCAGGCAGCAGCAGTCAGAATGTCGGGCGCATGGCCGCCAGCGTCATCAGCGCCAGGCCGATCAGCAGGTTGCTGCCGACCAGCCTGCGAATTCGCCCCAGCATCTCACCGCCTGCCGGCCAGTTCTCGCTCTCAACGGCGCGACGCAGCTCCGGTAGCTGCAGTGCTTGAATACGCAGGAACAGGGCGAGCATCACCAGGTACAAGCCCATCATGATGTGCACATAGCGCGGTGCGGCATCGAAACCGGCATAGCTCATGTGCAGCATGCCGATGCCAGTCAGGGGCAGGACTGCCACCGCTCCCCAGACCCAGACGAAGAAACGTTTGAACACGCTCAGCCACAAGCGCAGGCGTGCTGGCGGTTCGAGTGTGTCCACTGCCGCCGGGCGCAGGATCATCCAAGCGAAGAACATGCCACCGACCCAGACGACAGCGGCCAGCAGGTGTAGCGCATAGAGTGGTGCGTAGGGTGTCATGCGGTATCTCCAGAGGGGCCGTTTGGCAGGTCGGTTCATTCGATTGGCACGCGAGTCAGCGCTGGATCGATTGCCGCGCTATGATAGCGACCGCTCCGCGAATACTGAAAATTTATCCAGCCTTTTTCGTTTCAGAATCCATGCTCAGTACCGAACTCAAGTCCCAGATCCAGGGCGCTTATTCGCGCTTTCTCGAAGCCAAGTCGCTCAAGCCGCGTTATGGCCAGCGCCTGATGATCGCCGAGATCGCCAAGGTGCTCGGCACCATCAAGACCGATGACGAGGGCAAACGTCTGGGTGATCCGGCCGTGGTCGCGGTCGAGGCGGGCACCGGTACCGGCAAGACGGTGGCCTACAGCCTGGCCACCATTCCCACGGCCAAGGCTGCCGGCAAGCGTCTGGTGATCGCCACCGCGACGGTCGCCCTGCAGGAGCAGATCGTGCACAAGGATCTGCCGGATCTGTTGCGCAACAGCGGCCTGAACTTCAGCTTCGCCCTGGCCAAGGGCCGTGGCCGCTACCTGTGCCTGTCCAAGCTCGATCACCTGCTGCAGGATGGCGCCGCGCAGAGCGCCACGGCGCAGTTGTTCGAGGAAGAAGGTTTTCGCATCGACGTCGACGAGCAGGGGCAGAAACTGTTTACCGCGATGATCGAGAAGCTGGCTGGCAACAAATGGGACGGCGACCGCGACAGCTGGCCAGAAGAGCTGGAGGACAGCCGCTGGGCGCAACTGACCACCGACCATAGCCAGTGCACCAACCGCCATTGCCCGAACTTCCAGCAGTGCGCCTTCTACAAGGCGCGCGAAGGGATGGGCAAGGTCGATGTGATCGTCACCAACCACGATATGGTGCTGGCCGACCTGGCGCTCGGCGGCGGCGCGGTGCTGCCCGACCCGCGCGAAACCATCTATGTATTCGACGAGGGCCATCACCTGCCGGACAAGGCCATCGGTCACTTCGCTCATTTCACCCGCCTGCGCTCGACCGCTGACTGGCTGACCCAGATCGACAAGAACCTGACCAAGCTGCTGGCGCAGAATCCATTGCCTGGCGATCTCGGCCGCCTGATCGAACAGGTGCCGGAGCTGGCCCGTGAGCTCAAGACCCAGCAGCAGTTCATGTTCTCGGCTTGTGAAGAGATTGCCGACTTCAAGGCTGGTGAGGACATGGAGGGGCGCGAGCGCCCCCGTCACCGCTTCGTCGGCGGGGTGGTGCCGGAGCATCTGACTGAACTGGGACTGGAACTCAAGAAGGGTTTCTCCAAGCTCAACGACCTGTTCACCAGCGTTACCGAGTTGCTCAAGGAGGCCATGGATGGAGAAGGCGCCGTGGGCATCGCCAGCCACCAGGCCGAGGAATGGTATCCGCTGTTCGGCAGCCTGATGGCGCGTGCCAAGGGCAACTGGGAACTATGGTTGGCCTTCACTGCTGAAGACCCGGAAGAAAGCCCGCCGATGGCGCGCTGGCTGACCTTGGCCGAGAGCGGTGCGCTGTTCGATATCGAGGTCAACGCCAGCCCGATCCTGGCTGCCGAGACCCTGCGCCGCAACCTGTGGAATGTCGCCCATGGCTGCCTGGTGACATCCGCGACGCTGACCGCGCTGGGGACCTTTGACCGCTATCGCATGCGTGCCGGGCTGCCCAAGGCGGCGGTCAGCGCCATTGTGCCGAGCCCCTTCCATCATGCTGATGCCGGCCTGCTGCGCGTACCGGATCTCAAGGCCGACCCGCGCGAGGCGGCTGCGCACACGGCGGCCATCATCCGCGAGCTGCCGAACCTGGTGGCCGGCAGTCGCGGCACGCTGGTGCTGTTTTCCTCGCGCAAGCAGATGCAGGAGGTGTTCGACGGCCTGGATCGCGACTGGCGCAAACGGGTGTTCATCCAGGGCAACCTGTCCAAGCAGGAGACCCTGAACAAGTACAAGGCGCGTGTCGATTCAGGTGAGGAAAGCGTGCTGTTCGGCCTGGCCAGTTTCGCCGAGGGCGTCGACCTGCCGGGCGCTTATTGCGAGCACGTGGTGATCGCCAAGATTCCCTTCGCCGTGCCGGATGATCCGGTGGAAGCGGCGCTGGCCGAGTGGATCGAGGCGCATGGCGGCAATCCCTTCATGGAAATCGCCGTACCGGATGCCTCGCTGCGCCTGGTGCAGGCCTGCGGCCGCCTGCTGCGCACCGAGGCGGATCGCGGCACCATCACTCTGCTGGATCGCCGTGTGGTTACCCAGCGTTACGGCAAGGCCATTCTCAATGCCTTGCCACCGTTCCGCCGGCAGATAGATTAAGCGGTTTATTCACCGCCCCTGTTGCGCTGCTCCAGCTCATCACCCAGGCGTCCCAGCGTCGGCCGAATGCCGGCGCGGTGAGCGGCGCGGGCGATGGCGTGCGCAGCCAGCGGGGCGCTGGCCAGCAGAATCAGCAGGCCGAGAAAGGCTTCCAGGGCCAGTTCGCCGCTAGTGGCCAGGGCTACTGCACCCAGCAACAGCACCGCGCCGAGTACCCCGGCCTTGCTCGCTGCGTGCATGCGGCTGTAGCTGTCGGGTAGGCGCAGCACGCCAATCGCGCCGAGCAGGGAAATCAGCGCGCCACTGAGCACCAGCAGCGAGGCCAGCCAGGCTTGGATCTCGTTCATGGGCGTTCCTCGCGTTTTTCTGGCATCTGGCTATGGGCGTCGTCGAACAGGAAGGCAAAGGCCGCCGTGCCGAGAAACGACACCAGTGCCAGCAGTACGGCGACGTCGATGAACAGCGCCTCACCGCGCATCAGGCACAGCAGGGCCATGGCGGCGACCGCCAGCAGGGTGAGGGCGTCGATGGCCACCGCGCGATCCGGGCGACTCGGCCCGCGTAACAGGCGATACAGCGTGATCAAACCGCTCAGGGCGAGCAAGGCAGCCGCCAAGGGCAATACCCAGGCTGCTCCGGCCAGGTGTAGGGTCATGGCGTTACTCCTTCGGCTTTGCCAGCGTCGAGCCAGGCCAGCAGGCGGCGTTCCAGCTCGATGAGGGTGCCGGTCATGTCCTCACGGCGCCGCGCATCGAGGGTGTGGATGTAGAGCAGACCTTGCTCCTCGTCATAGTCCAGGGCCAGGGTGCCGGGCGTCAGGGTCAGCAGGGTGCCGAGCAGGGTCACCTTGTCCACTTCGCGGCGGGTCACCGGGTAGGCCAGAACTGCTGGTTCCACATCGACCCGACGCGCCAGCACCAGAGTGGCGACGTGGTAAGTCGCGAGGAACACCTGGGCAATGAACCACAAGCAGAAGCTCACACCATGCTCCAGGCTGCGTGCGTAACGGCGCAGGCGTCCGATTGCCAGGCCCAGCAGGCGAGCGAGCAGGTAGAGCAGGGCGAAGGCCAGCAGGCCACCGCCGAGATGAGCGGCGCCGAGGCTCCAGGCCAGGCCGGCGCTGACCAGCAAATGGATGATGAACAGCATCAGGTACCTCCTGCGCCAGTGAAGGGTTGCAGATAGGCTTGCGGGTCGGCGAGTTGCGCGGCAGCCGCCACGGCATAGTCGATCAGCGGGCCGGCGCCGAGGCCGATCAGCACGGTCAGCAGTGCCAGGGCGCTCATGCCCACCCAGGCCGCGCGCATGCCAGTCACCCTTTGCAGCGCCTCTTCACCGCGCGGATGAGGCTTGAGGAAGGCCTCGTTCCAGATCTTGTTCATTGATAGCAGGGTGAACACGCCGGTCAGCAGGGCGATGCCCGCCGCCCACCAGGCCGCGGCATCCAGGCTGGCCTTGACCAGCAGGAACTTGGCCCAGAAACCGGACAGTGGCGGAATGCCCGCCAGCGACAGCGCCGGAATGGCGAACAGCAGCGCCAGCCACGGCATGCGCTTGTACAGCCCACCCATGTCAGCCAAGCGCTCGGAGCCGCAGATGCGCGCCGCCAGGCCGCCGATGAAGAACAGGTTGGCCTTCACCACGATATGGTGGATCAGGTAGAACACTGCACCGGCCAGCGCCAGCGGGGTGGCCAGGGCGAGGCCGAGGATCATGTAGCCGACCTGACTGACGATATGGAACGACAGGATACGGCGCACCTCGGTCTGCGCCGCCGCGCCGAGCACGCCCACCAGCATGGTGGCGCAGGCGACCCACAGCAGCAGTTGATGCGGCAAGCCATGCTCCGGCCAGAGCAGGGTCACCAGGCGGATCAGCGCGTACACGCCGACCTTGGTCAGGAGCCCGGCGAACATCGCCGAAACCGCCGTCAGGGCGACGTGATAGGTGGCCGGCAGCCAGCCGAACACCGGGAACAGCGCAGCCTTGATGGCAAACGACAGCAGCATCAGCAACAGCGCCGGCGTTACGCCCGCTGGCGCCTCACCGCTGCGCATGATCATGGCCAGCTCACCCATGTTCAGCGTGCCGCTGGCGCCGTAGACCAGGCCGGCGGAGAGCAGGAAAATCAGCGTGGCGAACAGGTTCAGTGCCACATAGGTCATGCTGCCGGCCAGCCGACGGCTGCCACCGCCCAATGCCATCAGGGCGAAGGAGGCGATCAGCAGTACTTCAAACCAGACATAGAGGTTGAAGATGTCAGCGGTGATGAAGGCGCCGCAGATGCCGGTCAGCAGACCTTGGATGAACAGATGAAAGTCGCGACCGATCTTGCTGTCGTTGTCCTTGGCCACGCCATAGAGCAGGGTGACCAGCGCGACCAGGGCGCTGATGGCGATCATCACCGCCGACAGCCGGTCGATTACCAGGCTGATGCCGAAGGGCGCCTGCCAGCCGCCGACCTGACCACTGAGCACCACGCCTTGCGCAGCCTGCCACACCAGCATCAGGCCAACGGCCAGCAGCAGCACGGCACCCGTCAGGCTGAGCACGCGCACGGCCAGCAGATGGCGGCGCAGGATGATTGCCAGCAACAGGCTGCACAGCGGGATGAGAATCGGAGCAACCAGTAGCGCGTGATTCATCGGCGAGCCTCCGTACCATGGGCGTCCTGTTCGTGCTCGCTGTCGTGCCAGTCCGGTGCCGGTTGCTCGGTGATTGCGCTGACCGAGTCGGTGGTCTTGTCGCCGTGCAGTTCGCGGGTGCGTTTGAGCAGTGCCAGCGTGAAGATGAACAGGCTGAAGCCGATGACGATGGCCGTCAGTACCAGTGCCTGCGGCAGTGGGTTGGCCGTGCTGGCAGCGTTGCCGGCCTCGACGAAGGCCGGGCGTTCACCGAAGAAACGGCCGGCGGTGAGAACCCCCAGGTTGATTGCGTTACCCAGGACCACGACGCCCAGCACGACGCGCTTGAGGTTGCGATCCAGGAGCATCCACAGACCCAGACCCGCCAGGCCTCCGGTAGTGATTGCGGCTAACCATTCCATTACTGGCGAACTCCCGTCAGCTTGTCGATCATGTGCAGGGCGGAGCCGAACACGGTGAGGAAAACGCCGATATCGAAGAGCAAGGGCGTACCCAGCGGCAAGCCGCCAGGGAAGGTCCAGAGACCGGTAAGAAAGGCGCTGCCCGCGATCAGTCCAAGCATGCCGGCACCCGCAGCACAACCCAGGCCGATACCGATCAGCTGTGCAGGCGCAACGGGCAGCACCCGGCGAATCTGCCCGTGGCCGTAGGTCAGCACCAGTAGGATCAGGCCGCAGGCCGCCACCAAGCCGCCTATGAAACCTCCGCCGGGCAGGTTGTGACCGCGCCACAGCACCAGCAGCGAGGCGGCCAGCATCAACCAGGCCAGCGGGCGTAGGCCTTGGCGCAGCAGCGGCGAGGTGAAGGCATCTTCCCCGCTATGCTCGTTACCGAAGCGCCGGCCGGTGCCCAGCAGGCTGGCTGCGGCGAGGGCGGAGAGCGCGACCACGAGGATTTCGCCGAGGGTGTCGAAAGCGCGGAAGTCCACCAGGATCACGTTGACCACGTTATGCCCATGACCACCCGGCAGGCTGTTGGCCTGATACCACTGGGCGATGTCGCCTGGCAGCGGCAGGCTCACTGCGAGCAGCAGGGCGCCAGTCACACTGAGGCCGAAGAGAATCGCCACGCCGGCATGCAGGCGGCGCTTCCAGGGGGTGCGGGCGCCACTGGCCGGCACGGTGGGCATCTTGCGAAACACCAGGGCGAGGAAGATGAGGCTGAGGGTTTCCACCATCAGCTGGGTCATCGCCACATCCGGCGCATTGACCGAGATGAACACCAGCGCCAGGCCCAGACCGCAGGCGCCGAGGGCGGCCAGCAAGGTCAGGCGACCGGGCAGGAATGCCGCCGTCATGGCGCCGGCCAGTGCCATCAGACAGCCCGCCAGGCCCAGTGGCGAGATCGGGCTGTAACTGCCCTGCAGCAGTTGCGGCAGGGCCGGCAGCAGACCGACCGCCAACAGGCCGCCGACTGCCAGAGCCAGCAGCACCAGATGCTGGCGCAGCGAGCCATGCTGGAAGCGCGCGGCGAGCAGCCCGGCGAAATGGAAGACGCGTTTGAGCAGGCGGTCCCAGATCAGGTCGCCGCTGATATTCCAGGCCGCATTTGCACGATCGAGCACCTGCCGTACCCGGTCACGCAGTATGTAGAAGAGCACGCCCAGCGATACGGTCAACAAGCTGGCCAGCAGCGCCGGGGTGATACCGCCCCACAGATACAAGTGTACATCCACCGGGCCACGCGCCACGGCCTGCACCGCATTGTTCACCAGCCAGGTTTCCGGCCAGGCATTCCAGGCGCCGAGCAGGAAACCGCCGATGGCCAGCAGCATCGGCCCCAGCCACATCGGCAAGCCAACTTCATGCGGCATGCGCGGATAGTCGCCGCGCTTGCCGAGGAAGGTCTGCAGGAAGACCAGGCCGGCAGCGGCGAACAGCAGCGCGTTGGTCAGGATCATCACCAGCGTCACCGCCCAGCCGATATGCCCCATCTCGATCAGGCCGGTGTACTTGAACTCCTTGGCGATGAAGCCGAAGAACGGCGGCAGGCCAGCATTGGAGAACGCCGCCAGGGCCACCGCCGCGCCGGTCAATGGCATGAACCGGATCAAACCGCCGAGGCGTGCCAATTCGCGGGTGCCGGTGGCGTGATCAATGGCGCCGACTGCCATGAACAGCGCGCCTTTATAAAGAGAGTGTGCCACCAGATAGAGGATGAACGCCTGCAGGCCATAGCTGGTGTTGGTGCCGATCAGCATGGTCAGCTGACCGAGTACGGTGACCGTGGTGTAAGCCAGCAAACGCTTGAGGTCGGTCTGGCGGAAGGCCAGGAAAGCACCGAGCACCGCCGTGGCGGCGCCAATGGTGATCAGCAGCGTGCCCCAGCCGACCGAGCCGCCGAGCACCGGGTTGAGCCGCGCCAGCAGGTAGATACCGGCCTTGACCATGGTTGCCGAATGCAAATAGGCCGACACCGGCGTCGGCGCGTTCATCGCGTTGGGCAGCCACAGGTGGAAGGGTACCTGTGCCGATTTGGTGAAGCAGCCCAGCAGCACCAGCGCCATGATGGCCGGCAGCAGCACGTGGCCTTCGATCTGCGCGGCGCTGAGGCTGGAGAACTGCCAGTTGCCGGTTGCGCCGCCGAGCAGGATCAGTCCGGCCAGCAGCGCCAGACCACCGCCGCCGGTGATCAGCAGTGCCTGCAGCGCCGCGCGGCGCGAAACGGCCTTTTCGTGTTGAAAGCTGATTAGCAGGAAGGAGGCGATGCTGGTGAGTTCCCAGAACACGAACATCGCCACCAGATCGTCAGCCAGCACCAGGCCGAGCATGGCCAGCATGAACACCAGCAGGTAGGCGTGAAAGCGGCCGAGGTGGACATGGCTGGACAGATAACTGCCGGCATAGAGCACGATCAGGCTGCCGATGCCACTGATCAGCAGGGCAAATACCAGCGAGAGGCCGTCCAGACGCAGGCTCAGGTTGATGCCCAGTGCCGGAATCCAGCTGACGCTCTGCATCACCGCGCCGCCGTCGGCGATCAACGGAATCTGTTGAACGAACCAGATGAAGGCCGCCAGTGGTGCCAGCATCAGCAGCCAGCCTGTGCGGGCGCCCAACAGGCGCGTCAGGCCGGGTGCCAGTACGGCAGCCAGGGCGATCAGGGACAGTAGGTAGAGCACTCGTTTCTCCTGTGCCGAGCGTCGAATCCAAGACGTCCTGACGACCCTATACACACCCTAGCTGCGCTAATCAGGGCGTATCGGTCATACCAGGCCGCATTTGTTTCATTATAGGAAAAACCAATCGAAGATCGCTATTTTATGAAGTTTCAGAACATTGCATGATAGGCGGCTGTGATTATTGGCAGCATAGAGCCAAGCAGCGGAACGGGAGAGCGGTGTGCAGATTCAGGGTTATTTCGACTTGCGCTTCGAAGCGGTGAAAGAGGCGTTCGCTGCTCTGTTCGATGACACACAGGAGCGGGGCGCGGCCCTGTGCGTGAAAGTCGGCGGGGAAACCGTGGTCGACCTGTGGGCCGGCGTCATGGACAAGGACGGCCAGCAGGCTTGGCACAGCGATACCATCGCCAATCTGTTCTCCTGCACCAAACCCTTCGCCGCCGTGGTGGCCCTGCAACTGGTGGGTGAGGGCAAGCTCGATCTGGATGCACCGGTGGCGCGCTACTGGCCGGAGTTCGCTGCCGCCGGCAAGGCGCGCATCAGCGTGCGTCACCTGCTCTGCCACCAGGCCGGCTTGCCGGCGCTGCGCCAGACACTGCCCGCCGAAGCGTTGTATGACTGGCAGACCATGACCGCCGCGCTGGCGGCAGAGGAACCCTGGTGGCCGTTGGGGGAGGGCCATGGCTACGCCCCTATTACCTACGGTTGGCTGATTGGCGAGCTGATTCGCCGCATCGAAGGCCGTGGCCCGGGCGAGAGTATCGCCGCACGCATTGCCAAGCCGCTGGGGCTGGATTTTCATGTCGGCCTGGCGGACAGCGAGTTCGACCGCGTCGCCCATATCGCTCGCGGCAAGGGCAATCTTGGCGATGCCGCTGCGCAGCGTCTGCTCAAGGTCATGATGAGCGACGCCAGCGCCATGAGCACGCGCTCGTTCACCAACCCGCCGTCGATCATGACCAGCACCAACAAGCCGGAATGGCGACGCATGCAGCAGCCGGCCGCCAACGGTCATGGCAACGCGCGCAGCCTGGCGGGTTTCTATGCCGGCCTGCTCGACGGCAGCCTGCTCGATGCCGAATTGCTGGGCGAAATGACCCGTGAGCACAGTGTCGGCGACGACAAGACCCTGCTGACCCGCACCCGCTTCGGCCTGGGCTGCATGCTCGATCAGGCCGACGTGGCCAATGCCACCTATGGCATGGGCGCTAAGGCTTTTGGTCATCCCGGTGCCGGTGGCTCCAGTGGCTTTGCCGACCCGGAACGAGACCTGGCATTCGGCTTCGTCACCAACAATCTAGGACCGTTCGTCTTGATGGACCCCCGCGCGCAGAAACTTGCGCGACAGATTGCGGACTGTATCTGACCGAAACGGTAAACTCGCGGCAACCGTTCAGTACCAACCATAACAGGCCGTTGAAAAACGTAGGCGAGGCAGTAATGGCAACGCAGGTAGTTTTTCAACAGCCTGATAACGAACCGACCATTAGATTTTTTTGACCCCGGGGGCTACATGCGTGCCAACAAGATTTTTGCCTTTACCTGCTGCCTGCTGATCGCGGGCTGCGCCGGCTCGGAAAAGAAGGAAGTCGCCAAGCCAGCCGTGATGCCGCCACCACAGGTGACCCGTGCCTGGCTCGACGAATACGAGCCAAAACTGCGTGAAGCGGTCAAGGGCAGCCACTTCGAGTTCGAGCGCCGCGAAAACCTGCTGGTGGTCACCGCCCCGGTGCAGGGCTCGTTCAACCCGGATCGCCCGCAGATGCTGCTGCCGGTCAGCCTGGGGCCGATCACCCGCGTGGCCAAATTGCTGGAAAAGGATGAAGACATTGCTGTGGTCATCCTCGGCCATGCCGACACCAGCGGTGACGACGCCAGCAACCGTGAGCTGAGCCAGCAGCGCGCGCGCGCCGTTACCTCGATTTTTCGTCTTAGCGGCCTCAAGCAGAACCGCCTGCAGGTCATGGGCCTGGGCTCCGACATGCCGCGTGCCGCCAATGACAGCGCAGCCGGCCGTGCGCTCAACCGCCGCGTCGAAATCCTCCTGACCTCGCGTGACACCATGCAGGGTCTGATCGCCAAGTACAGCCAGCCGGCCAAGCCCGAGTTGAAGGATGCCCCCAAGGTCGCTGCTGCAGATCAAGGAAAAGTCAGCAAGTCGGAGTAAGCTTGCTGGCATTTCCACCCCGCGCGGACGGGTGCCGGGAACCTATGGATAGGTGGCTGGCCCCGTTCTGAGGAACTGCCATGACCCAAACCCTGGCCGATATGCGCCGTGACTACACCCGCGACGGCCTGAGCGAGACTCAGGCGCCGCTGGAGCCTTTCTCCCTCTTTCGTCAGTGGTTCGATGATGCGGTCAAGACCGAGCAACCGCCGGTCGAGCCCAATGCCATGACCCTGGCCACCGTCGACGAAGAGGGTCGCCCGCACTGTCGGGTGCTGCTGCTCAAAGGTCTCGACGAGCGCGGTTTCACCTTCTTCAGCAACTACGACAGCGCCAAGGGCCGACAACTGGCAGCACGTCCGTTCGCCGCCATGACCTTTTTCTGGCCCAGCCTGGAACGTCAGGTGCGTATCGAAGGGCGTGTCGAGCAGGTCACGGCGGCCGAATCCGACGGTTACTTCCAGGTGCGCCCGCTGGGCAGTCGCATCGGCGCCTGGGCCTCGCCGCAGAGCCGGGTGATCCGCGACCGTGCCGAGCTGGAGAGCTTGCTAGCGGAAACCGAAAAACGCTTCCTCAACCAGGCACCCCACTGCCCACCGCACTGGGGCGGCTACCGCCTGCTGCCCGAACGCATCGAGTTCTGGCAGGGCAGGCCAAGCCGTCTGCATGACCGCCTCAACTATCGTCTGCTGGGCGAAGCCTGGGTTCGCGAACGGCTGGCCCCCTGACGCGCATGCCGGCGTGATGCTTGCGCCAGTGGCATCGGTGACAGGTCGTCTGGCTTTCCTGTCACCGGGCATGGTTACGCGGGGCGGTGAGGTGAGCCGGGGCCATGGTCGGCGCCTGGTTACCTGCCTTGCCAGCCGTTCAGGGGCGCGACTGGATGTGTGTTCAAATGTTAAGAATCGCCCTGCCACTGGCGTAAGCCACGCGTGGCGGGTCTGCGCCCGCATCGCTGCGGTGATCGTCGAAGTAGTGTGAGGCCCTGGAAGTAATATAATGGGCGTCCCTTTGTCACTTCGGATCCAATGTGGACACCTCAAGCCCCAGCGATTGTAGACCCTCTTCTGAAACAGAATATGACGGGGTGATGCGGTGATCGAGCCGATACTTACCCTGCTGTTCGGCACTCTCGTTATCCTGGCCATCATTGCGGCAAACGGCTATTTCGTCGCCCAGGAATTTGCCTACATGGCTGTCGACCGCACCCGCCTTGCGGTGCTTGCAGCCGAAGGCAACGTCTCCGCCAAGCGCGCTCTCAAAGTGACGAAGCGAACCAGCTTCATGCTGTCGGGTGCCCAGTTGGGCATCACGGTGACAGGTCTGCTGGTCGGTTTTGTGGCTGAGCCACTGGTAGGGCAGTCGCTCGGTGTTCTGCTGGGCGGTGCAGGTGTTGCATACGAGGTGGGTGTCACCGTCGGCACCTTGATTGCGCTGCTGGTTGCCACGGTTATCCAGATGATCTTCGGCGAGCTTTATCCCAAGAACCTGGCCATCGCCAATGCTGAACCCATGGCCAGGGGGCTCGCTCGCTCCACGCTCATCTATCTGACCGTCTTCGGCTGGCTGATCGGTTTCTTCGACAAGTCGGCCAATCTGTTCCTGCGCCTGCTACGGATCGAACCGGTACATGACCTGGATGTGAGCGTTTCTGCTGACGACCTGCCGCACATCATTTCCGACTCGCGCGACAGTGGAGATCTTCCCGTAGAACTGTCGCTGATGATGGATCGTATTCTGGACTTCCCTCAGCAAGACGTTGAGCACGCCATGATTCCGCGTTCGCAGGTTGACTGGCTGACTCCCGATACGACGCTGTGCAAGCTGCGCGAACTCATGGCCAGTGGTCATACGCGCTACCCGGTCATTCACGAAGACACGCCTGTCGGTGTCGTTCAACTCACCGATGTACTGTTGCGTCTGGCAGACGGCGATACTGATGAAACGGTCGAAACGGTGATGAGACCGGCCATGGTCATTCCCACCCTGATGGCACTACCGGATGCGCTTGCCGAACTGATTCAGACCAACAACCAACTGGCCTGCGTCATCGATGAATATGGCAGCTTCGTCGGCGTACTGACCCTTGAGGATCTCGCCGAGGAAATCGTCGGCGAAATTAACGATGAACATGATGAAGATAACGCCGATCCGGTCATACCCGGCGGTGATGGCATCTGGATCATGGATGGTGATGTGCACCTGGATGAAGTCGAGCGTGTGCTTGGCTATGACCTGCCCTGTGAAGAGGTTGAAACCATCGCAGGCCTGTTGATCGCGGAGCTGGGCGCCTTGCCCGCCGAGGGCGACATCGTGACCATTACCTTGCCCGAGGATCCCTCGGAGCTTGTTTCCGACCTGCCCATCGAGCGCCAGCTAGTGATCGAAGTGCTGCGTGTTGAGCGATACGTGCCGACGCAGGTACGTGTCACGCTGGTCGAGACGTTGAAGCAGGAGCAAAGCCAATGAATGATCCCCTGATCGTCACATTGGTGACCATTGTCCTCATCGTGCTCAGTGCGCTGTTCGTCATCATCGAGTTCGCGTTGCTGGGGGCTCGCCGTCATCGTCTCGAGGAGCTGGCGCCCAGCAGCCGTTCGGCGCGGGCCGCGCTGCGCGGGATGAATGATCTGACCCTGATGCTGGCCGGGGCTCAGCTCGGCATTACATTCTGCACCTTTGCGTTGGGCGCGGTGACCAAGCCGGCAGTCGATAACTGGCTCGGCCCGTTACTGGTTGTCTGGGGTGTACCTGAGTGGGCGGCTGGCGGAGCGTCGTTCGCCCTGGCGCTGTTCGTCGTGACCTTCCTGCATCTGGTCGTCGGCGAGATGGCGCCCAAGTCCTGGGCCATTGCACATCCGGAGCGTTCGGCGCTTGCCGTAGGCCTGGTATCGCGCGCCTACATCTGGCCGCTGCGCCCGCTGTTGAGTTGGGTCAACCGTATTGCCAACCGACTGGTTAAGGCGTCCGGTGTCGAGCCGGTCGAGAGCGCTGCGGTAGGCGGGCAGGACATCGCGACCATTCGCAAGTTGGTTGAGCACTCCGCTGAAGTTGGAACCCTTCAACCTGGGTTGCAGCAGCAGATATCCAGTCTGATCGATCTGGGCACCTTGCCGATCGAGGAGCTGGTGACCAGTGATGCCGTCCCCGTTCACGTCACATGGCAGGCAACGGTTGCCGATGTGCGTCTCGCCGCTGCGCAGTCGGGCCACCTTCGTATCCTGATCCTGGGGCAGGGCGACAGCCTGCCGCTGGTGGTGCACCTGCGTGACACACTGCTGGAGCCGGATACGCGACCTGCTACGGAAATCGCTCGTCAGGTTTTCGTGCTGGAGGCCAAAACGCCGGTCTATGAGTCGCTGGCACTGATGCGTAAATCGAGTGTGCAACTGGCTGTGGTGATGCGTGACGGGCAGTTGGTGGGCGTGGTGACGCTGGCCGATATTCTCGGGCGCATACTGCCCCTGGCCACTGCTGCCTAGTGATTGCCGCCCGCGGGGTATGGCGCTGCGCGGGCTGCACATGTGAAAGGGCGTGTCAGGCATGACTGGTCTGGCACCGGCCTCGCCGCTGCCTGCAGGTCGTGCGGTGTGTCGGCGCATCAGGCGCACTCTCTGGAGGCGTGATGCTGGTTGAAATGCTGGTCGTACAGTTGGCAACAGGCTTGGGTCTGGGCCAACTGCCCCTTATGCCCGGAACCTTTGGCTCGCTACTTGGCCTGCCTCTGGCCAGGTGGTTGCTGAATCACCCGGCCAGACGTCAGGCCGCGATCATGATGGTTCTGGTGGTCACGGCCATCCCCCTGTGTCATTGGTCTTCAATGTGGCTGGGGGGTGAGGATTTGCCACAGATCGTGGCCGATGAGTATCTGGTCTTCCCGGTTTCTGTACTGGGTCTCGCCTCGATGCCGCGCCTGCCGATGCTCCTGGTGGCCTTCGTGTCGTTTCGACTGTTCGATGCCCTCAAGCTGCCGCCGGTGAATCTTTTAGAGGCCGTAGGCGGCGGTTTGGGCAGCGTGCTGGATGATCTGATGGCCGCCATTTATACCTGGCTGGTGATGCTGCTGGTCATTCGCCTATGGCGATGCTTTTCGGACACACAGCCCCGCTAGACTCGTTAGGAGGCAGTGGGCGCCTGGCAAGCCCGATGCCTCCGACGGATGTGCTGCTTCGTTGCCTGAGCGGCCAGTGGATCTGCTTTATCTGCCAATAAGGCTGTAAGAAGCGAGCACATACGCTACCCTTGCGCCACGAACCAACCAGGACGCTGTGAACCGAACGATGGGTTTTGAACAATTAGCCGAGCTACGTGACCGCCTGCGGGCCGAGAAACAGCAGGTAGAGCAGGTACAGCAGGTAAAGACCGAGCGCGCGACGCCGCCAAAGCGCAAGCAACCGGCCAAGACCCGGGCGCGTGAGAAGGACCCGGCCGTCGAGGCGATATGGCGCCTGCAAAAGCACTTCCCCCTGGCCTTCCCGGTCAATCCGGCGCCCAAGGTGCCGCTGAAAGAGGGTATTCTCAAGGACGCCGAGCAGCATCTGTCGCTGCTCGGGATCAACCTCGAGCAGCTCAAGCTGGGTATTGCCGCCTGGTGCCGGGGCGGCCGTTATTGGTCGGCGATGACCGAGAATGCGCCACGTCTCGATCTGCAAGGCCAGCCCGTTGGTGTGGTGACCGCGGCGCAGGCGCTGCATGCCAGGCAGCAGGCCCGACGCCAGCGTGTCGAGGCGCGGCGCAATCAGGCCAAGGCGAAAGCGCCAGCAGATGACAAGCCTGTGGAGAACGCTGCAGCGCCAGCTGCGGAGTGAATCCCGGCTAGCTGAAGGGTTCGCCGGCGCTGCGAGGGAGACTTCGTAAGGCGCCGCAGGCGTGCCTACAATGACGACCTCATTCGCGAGGCCGTTTTTCATGCTCGAACTCGACTCCACTCTGGCGCAGCATATCGTCGATCGCGCCATGGCCATCCTGCCGCACAACATCAACGTGATGGATGCACAAGGCATGATCATCGGCAGCGGCGATCCCAGCCGCCTGCACACTCGTCATGAAGGTGCGCAACTGGTGCTGGCCAACCGCCGCGTGGTGGAGATCGATGCGCAGGCGGCGGCCTGCCTGCGTGGCGTCAAACCGGGTGTGAATCTGCCGTTGCTGCATGCCGAGCGTCTGATCGGTGTGCTCGGCATCACCGGGGAACCCGACATCGTACGGCCTTATGCCGAACTGGTACGCATGGCCGCCGAGATGCTGGTCGAGCATCGCGTGCTGCAGGCCGAGCGACATTGGCAGCGGCATCAGCAGGAAGCCTGGCTGCGCCAGTTGCTCGACCCGCATCTGCGCCTGCCCGCTTTCGAGGCCGATGCCGAACGCCTGGGGTTGCAACTGACCTGGCCGCGCCAGATATGCCTGCTGCACCTCGATGAAGAGGGCGATCCCTTGCCGCGCCAGGCGCGTTTGCTCGCCACATTGGGCGGCAAGAGCGAGCATCTGGTCGCGCCACTTGGGCGCCATGAGTTGCTCTGGTGCCGGCCCTACAGCGCCACACGCGATGATCGCGCCTGGTTGCAGCAGGCCGATGAACGCGAGTGGGGTGTGGCTTCGCTGGCGCTCAGTGATCCGCTGCATGACCTGACCGAGCTGCGCCAGGCCAGCCTGGTGCTGCGCGATCTGCAGGCCTACGGCCAGGCACGCTTTCCCGAGCGGCGCCTGCTGCGTCTGGATGAATTGCGTTTGCCAACGCTGCTCTATGCCCAGCGCCACAGCTGGTTGTTGCAGGGCTGGCTGGCGCCGCTGCGCCAGGTGCTGGCGCAGGATTCACAAGGTACGCTACGCGCGACACTGGAGGCCTGGTGTGCACATGACGGTCAGGTGCAAAGCTGTGCCCAGGCGCTGGGCATTCACCGCAATACCTTGCGCTATCGGCTGGAACGCATAGGCGAGTTGAGTGGCCTGGACCTCAATCGCTTCGATCAGCGCCTGCAGTTGTCGCTGGGGCTTGGCCTGCTGGATGGCTAACAGGCCGTTGAAAAACGTAGGCGAGGCAGCCAATGCAATACCGATGGCGGCCCCACAAAAACAGGCGAAAAACGGTCGGAGTCGCGCTCGACTTTACGAGCTGTAAATGAGCATTTTGATCGGACTCGCGCACGAGCCTGTTTTTAACGCAGCAGTGGCAACGCAGATAGTTTTTCAACAGCCTGCTAGGGCGGCAGGCCGCTGAGCGATATTGTGCAGGTGAACGGAAAATGGCCTGGGGCTTTCTCGATTTTTGGTGCCGGTGCACAGGGTCTGTTGTCAGAGGCTGAGCCACAATTGCCTGCCTGTCGGCATTCCCAGTCGGACACCGAGTCCGGTCATAACAACAACGAGGAGACTGGTCATGGGCCTGGTCCTGATCCTGGTGGCGCTGATCGCGTTCATCGTACTGTCCACTACCCGCTTGAAACTGCACCCTTTCCTGGCGTTGCTGGCCGCTGCCTTGATCGCTGGTTTCGCCTACCAGCTACCCGGTGGCGAAATCATCAAGACCATGACGGCCGGCTTTGGCGGCATTCTTGGTTATATCGGTATCGTCATCGTTCTCGGTACCATCATCGGCGTGATTCTCGAGCGCAGCGGTGCCGCCATCACCATGGCTGAGACGGTGATTCGTCTGCTGGGCCAGCGTTTCCCTACCCTGACCATGTCGATCATCGGTTATCTGGTATCGATTCCGGTGTTCTGCGATTCCGGCTACGTCATTCTCAACTCGCTGAAGAATGCCCTGGCCGCGCGCATGAAAGTCTCCGTGGTGGCCATGAGCGTCGCTCTGGCGACCGGCCTGTACGCCACTCACACCTTCGTGCCGCCAACCCCTGGTCCGATCGCTGCGGCCGGCAACCTGGGCCTGGAAACCTCCCTGGGCCTGGTGATTCTGGTCGGTCTGCTGGTCGCAGCGGTCACCGCCGTGGCCGGTATGCTGTGGGCCAATCGCTTTCTCAAACAGAACGACCACGAGTTGCTGGAAGAAGCGCCGAGCGAACTGCTCGCCGATAACGTCGATTTCGACGCACTGCGTGCCCGCTATGGCAAGCTGCCCAGTGCCTGGCAGGCGTTTGCGCCTATCTTCATGCCCATCATCCTGATCTGCCTGGGCTCGGTCGCTGCTTTCCCGAGCAAGCCCTTCGGTACTGGCGCTTTCTTCGACGTGCTCAGCTTCCTCGGTCAGCCGGTTGCCGCGCTGCTGGTAGGCCTGGTGCTGGCTTGTTCGCTGCTCAAGGGTGAAGGCAAGCGTCAGCAGTTTCATGATCATGTGGCTCACGGCCTGAAAGAGGCGGCGCCGATTCTGTTGATCACCGGTGCCGGTGGCGCCTTCGGCGCCATTCTCAAGGCCACCGCGCTGACCGGTTATCTGGGCGACACCCTGTCGGCGCTGGGTATCGGCCTGTTCATGCCATTCCTGGTGGCTGCTGCGCTGAAGAGTGCTCAGGGGTCTTCTACTGTTGCCTTGGTTACCACCTCGGCGATGGTTGCACCGCTGTTGGCTAACCTGGGCCTGGACAGCGAGATGGGCCGCGTGCTGACCGTGATGGCTATCGGTGCGGGTGCCATGACCGTTTCTCACGCCAACGACAGCTTCTTCTGGGTCGTGACCCAGTTCAGCCGTATGAAAGTGGCAACCGCTTACCGTGCCCAGACCATGGCGACCCTGATCCAGGGCATTGCCGGTATGGCCGCTGTCTGGCTGCTTAGTCTGGTTTTGCTGTAATTCGCTTTGGGACACTCTGCAAAAAAGCCGTCATTCCCGCGCAGGCGGGAATCTAGAATCTGAGCGTCCTGGGCTCCCGCCTTCGCGGGAGCGACGATAAATGGCTTTTTCAGAACAGGCTTTACCGGCAGGCGACCAGAGGTCGCCTGCCTCCTTTCGAGGTACCTACCATGAAAATCGTCATTGCTCCTGATTCCTTCAAGGAGAGCCTTAGCGCGCCCGACGTGGCCGCTGCCATCGCCCGCGGTTGGCAGCAGGTTTTTCCCGAAGCCGAGTGTTTGCTGCGGCCCATGGCCGATGGCGGCGAGGGTACGGTCGATGCCGTACTGGCTGCTGTCGGGGGTGAGCGCCGTGAATGCGAGGTGCGTGGCCCCATGGGGGCGCCGGTCAAGGCGCACTGGGGCTGGCTGGGGCAGGGCACGGCGGTGATCGAAATGGCCGCAGCCAGCGGTCTGCATTGGGTGCCGTGTGAGCAGCGTGATGCGCGCCTGGCCAGTAGTTTCGGCACCGGTGAGTTGATCCGTGAGGCGCTTGACGCGGGTGCCAGGCGCATCATCCTCGGGCTGGGCGGCAGTGCCACCAATGATGCGGGTATGGGGCTGTTGCAGGCGCTGGGGATGCGTTTTCTCGACGCTCGGGGGCATGAGCTGGCGCCGGGCGGTGCGGCGCTTACGAACCTCGACAGGCTCGATTTGAGTAGCCTGGATGCGCGCCTGAGCGATGTGCAGGTGGAGGTCGCCGCCGATGTCGACAATCCCCTGTGCGGCCCGCATGGTGCTTCTGCAGTGTTCGGGCCGCAGAAGGGCGCGACGCCTGAGCATGTCGTGCAACTGGATGCAGCGCTTGGCCGTTTCGCTGCTGTCGTGGCGAGCGCGCTGGGTGAGGATCACGCCGAGTTTCCCGGTGTCGGTGCGGCGGGTGGACTTGGTTTTGCCGCGCGCGTGTTTCTCAAGGCGAGCTTCCGCCCGGGTATCGAGCTGGTGGCCGAGTTGTCCGGACTCGCTGCGGCGATGGCGAACGCCGATCTGGTGATCACCGGGGAAGGGCGCATGGATGCCCAGACCCTGCATGGCAAAACGCCCGTTGGCGTGGCGCGCGTGGCGCGGGCGGCCGGGGTGCCGGTCATCGCCTTGTCCGGTAGCCTGGGCGACAACTATCAGGCGCTGTACGAGGCAGGTATCGAGGCCGCGTTCAGCCTGGCGCCTGGCCCGTTGTCCTTGGAGCAGGCGATGGCTGGTGCGGCGGCTGAGTTGCAGGCGCGTACCACGGATATCGCCCGGCTCTGGCGCTTGGCGCGTGCCTGAGTGAGGGAACTGGCTGAACTGGGTCTGTCAGAAACAAATATTGTTCAGGCTCAGTCGTGACAGTTGCGTGTGCCCGGCGTCTAATGAGACGAGATACCTCTGGAGGAATTGCTATGCGTAAACCTACTCTGCTCATCACCTCGCTGGCCGCACTGCTGGTTCTTGGCGGCTGTCAGTCACGTCTCACCGGCGACACCTACAGCCGTGATGAGGCCCGGGCGGTGCAAACGGTACGCATGGGCACCATCGAGTCGTTGCGTCCGGTACAGATCGAAGGGACCAAGACACCAATCGGTGCCGGTGCCGGTGCTGTGGTCGGCGGTATCGGTGGCAGCACGCTTGGTGGCGGACGCGGCAGTACGGTTCTGTCGGTGGTTGGCGCCGTTGCCGGTGGTCTGCTCGGCGCTGCAGCTGAAGAAGGCCTGACCCGAACCCAGGGCGTGGAAATCACCGTGCGTGAAGATGACGGCACCCTGCGTGCCTACGTGCAGGAAGTCGAGCCGAACCAGGTGTTTCGTGTCGGTGAGCGCGTACGCATCATGACCGTCAACGGTACCAGCCGCGTTTCTCACTGAGCCGTGCACAAGAGCCGGAGTAGCTTGGGCTGCTCCGGCTTTTTTGTGCCTCATCGTCACCACCCGGGCAGGGTACTTGTGCTGAGGGTAGAGGGCCTTGCCGGCAGTCTTGTTACAGTGGGGTTCTGGCCTCTGCGTCGGTCTGTATCTGCCTGTATGTAAACAAGTGAGTTTAATGATAATTCAATGCATGACGTTGCCCTGATAGTTATGGATAATCGGCCGTTATGCTTGTGCCGACAACGACTTAGCTGCTTCGTTGTGGTGCATGGACTGTCACCGTCAGGGAGTTGCGACTCCAATTCTCGTCGTTGGGTCGTTTGACCTGGCGTGCCTGCTAAAGGGGTTTTTCGATGGCGCTAGCGTTGATTGTCGCCTTGCCATTTCTGGGGCTGTTTCTACCCGTGCTGGCTGATCGCCTGGGCCGTTCCGCCTGCGCGGCGGCAGCGGCCATAGCGCCCGTTGCGGCGCTGATCCTGTTGTTCAACCACCAGTCAGCGGTGTTTGCCGGTGAAGTGCTGCGGGTCAAGCTGGAGTGGTTGCCGCATCTTGGCCTGAACCTCAGCCTGCGCCTCGACGGCCTGGGTTTCCTATTCGCCTTGCTGATTCTCGGCATCGGTCTGCTGGTGATCCTCTACGCCCGTTATTACCTGGCCAAGACCGAGCCAATGGGGCGCTTCTTCGCTTTCCTGCTGCTGTTCATGGGCGCCATGCTCGGCGTGGTGCTCTCGGAAAACCTGCTGCTGATGCTGATGTTCTGGGAGCTGACCAGCCTGTCGTCGTTCCTGCTGATCGGCTTCTGGGGTTCGCGCTCCGAGGCCCGCAAGGGCGCGCGCATGGCGTTGGCGATCACCGGCGGCGGTGGTCTGGCGCTGCTTGCCGGCATCCTGCTGATCGGTCATATCGCCGGCAGCTTCGAGCTGTCGCAGGTGCTGGCGGCTGGTTACGCGATTCGCGCACATGAGTTGTATCCGCTGGCGCTGGTACTGGTGCTGCTGGGTGTGTTCACCAAGTCGGCGCAGTTCCCCTTCCACTTCTGGCTGCCCCATGCGATGGCAGCGCCAACGCCGGTTTCGGCCTATCTGCACTCGGCAACCATGGTCAAGGCCGGGGTGTTTTTGCTGGCGCGCCTGTATCCGGCGCTGGCCGGCTCCGATTGGTGGTTCTACATGGTCAGCATGACCGGCTTGGCCACCTTGCTGGTCGGTGCGGTCATGGCACTGTTCCAGCATGACCTCAAAGGCTTGCTGGCGTACTCGACCATCAGCCACCTGGGCCTGATCACGTTGCTGTTCGGTCTCGATACCCAGTTGGCTGCTGTGGCGGCGGTGTTCCACATCATCAACCATGCCACTTTCAAGGCCTCGCTGTTCATGGCTGCGGGCATCATCGATCACGAAACCGGCAGCCGCGACATGCGGCGAATAAACGGCTTGTGGAAGTACATGCCACATACGGCCGTGCTGGCGATGGTGGCGGCTTCGGCGATGGCCGGCGTGCCGCTGCTCAATGGCTTTTTGAGCAAGGAGATGTTCTTCACCGAAACCCTGCACCAGCACCTGCTGGGCGGCTTCAACTGGGTGATTCCGGCAGCGGCAACCCTGGCCGGTGTGTTCTCGGTGGCCTACTCGCTGCGCTTCATCCATGACGTATTCTTCAACGGCGAGCCGATCGACCTGCCCAAGTACCCGCCCCACGAGCCACCGCGTTACATGAAAGTGCCGGTGGAGGTGCTGGTCTTCCTCTGCCTGCTGGTCGGTGTCCTGCCGGCTTATACCGTGGCGCCGTTGCTGGCGGCTGCTGCCGCTTCGACGCTGGGCGGCGCGCTGCCGGAGTACAGCCTGGCCATCTGGCATGGCTTCAACCTGCCGTTGCTGATGAGCTTCGTAGCCCTGTTTGGCGGCATTCTCGTCTACACCTGCCGCAAGCCATTGTTCCGCTGGTACGAGGGGCTGCCCAACCTCGATGCCAAGGATGCCTTCGATCAGGTGGTGCGTTACATGACGCGCCTGTCCGTGCGCATCACTGTGCTGCTGGAAAGCGGCTCGCAGCAGCGCTATCTGGCCTGGATGCTCGGCAGTGCATTGACCCTGATGGTGATTGCCCTGTCGCCGCTGGAGCAGTTGGCCGGTAGCGTGGCGATGACCCCGCTCGATCCGATGACCGTCACCGGCATGCTGATTTTGATGGTCACCGCCGTACTCACTGTGGTCTTCCATCGTCGTCGCCTGGTGGCGCTGATGATCCTCAGTGCTGCCGGCCTGATGGTGGCATTGGCCTTCGCCCGTTTCTCGGCGCCGGATCTGGCACTGACCCAGTTGTCGGTGGAGGTGGTGACCATCATCCTGTTGATACTTTGCCTGTACTTCATGACCGACCGTACCCCGGCGGAGTCGAGCAGCCTGCGTGGTCTGCGTGATCTGACCCTGGCGTTGGGCAGCGGTACCATGGTGGCGATGCTGACCTATGCGGTGCTGACCCGTCCCTATCAGAGCATTTCGTCGTTCTTCCTCGAGAACAGCGTCTCTGGTGGCGGTGGCACCAATGTGGTCAATGTGATCCTGGTGGACTTCCGTGGTTTCGATACCCTGGGTGAGATCACCGTGCTGGCGATTGCTGCCATTGGTATCTACGCGCTGCTGTATGGTTTGCACCTGCCACATCCGAGCCACGACAAGAACGGGCGGCCGTGGTCGACCGATGCGCATCCGATGATCCTCGACAACCTGGCGCGCGCCATGCTGCCGATGGCGTTGCTGATTTCGGCGTTCATCTTCCTGCGTGGGCACAACCTGCCGGGCGGCGGCTTCATCGCTGGCTTGATCACCTCGGTGGCGCTGATTCTGCAGTACATCTCCCATGGTGTGACCTGGACGCAGCAGCGCCTGAAGTTCAGCTATCACGCCACCGCCGGTTGGGGTGTGCTGATTGCCGGCCTGACTGGTCTGGGCAGTTGGGCCTTTGGCTCGCCGTTCCTCACCTCGGCGTTCGGCCATTTCCATATTCCGCTGATCGGCGAAATCGAACTGGCTACTGCCATTCTCTTCGATCTCGGGGTGTTCCTGGCCGTTGTCGGCGCCACTCTGTTGATTCTTTCCAATATCGGCCATGTCAGTCAGGACGAGTCGTGCAAGGAGGTCATCTGATATGGAGGCAGTATTCGCAATCACCCTCGGGGTACTGACGGCCAGTGGCGTCTACCTGCTGCTGCGCGCGCGCATCTTCCCGGTGGTGATGGGGCTGACCCTGATCTCCTATGCGGTCAACCTCTTCATCTTTTCCATGGGACGCCTGGGTACTGGCGTACCGGCGGTAATCGGCAAGAGTGCCGAGCACGCTGACCCGCTGCCGCAGGCACTGGTGCTCACCGCCATCGTCATTGGCTTCGCCATGACCGCGTTTGTCGTGGTGTTGGCCTTGCGCGGGCTGGGTGAGCTGAAAACCGATCACGTCGATGGTGAGGAGCCGCGCGCATGAGTCACGCCATCATCCTTCCCATTCTGCTGCCGTTGTTCATTGGGGCGTTGTTGCTGGTTGGCCACAGTTGGTCGCGTACGCTCAAACGCGGCATTTCCCTGGTGGGCTGCTTGGCCTTGCTGCCGGTTTGTGCCTATCTGGTGGTGCTGGCCGGAACCGGACAGTTACAGGTCTACGCCCTGGGTAATTGGGCGCCACCGTTCGGCATCATGCTGCTGCTCGACCGTTTCAACGCCGCATTGCTGCTGCTCACCGCGGTGCTGGCCTGCTTGGCGCTGATCTATGCCTGCCGTGGCGACGATGAGCGTGGGCCGAACTTCCATGCGCTGTTTCAGTTTCAGTTGTTGGGTATCAATGGTGCGTTCCTCACCGCTGACCTGTTCAACTTGTTCGTGTTCTTCGAGATCCTGCTGATCGCCTCCTATGCGTTGCTGCTGCATGGCAATCGCGCCAATCAGGTGCGGGCCGGCGTGCATTACGTGGTGCTCAACCTGCTGGGTTCGTCGTTCTTCCTGATCGGCGTCAGCCTGCTGTATGGCCTGACCGGCACCCTGAACATGCCGGATCTGGCTGTACGCGTGGCCAGTGCCGAGGTTGCCGATGCGCCGCTGATCAAGGCGGCCGCCTACCTGCTGCTGATCGTCTTCGGCCTCAAGGCTGCGGTGCTGCCGCTGTGCTTCTGGCTGCCGCGTGCCTATGCTGCGGCGCCTGCTTCGGTCGCCGCGTTGTTCGCGATCATGACCAAGGTGGGCTTCTATGCCATCGTCCGCGTGTTCACCCTGGTGTTCGGCGAACAGGCCGGGCCGCTGGCCAATCTTGGTCATGAGCTGCTCTGGTGGCTGGCGTTGCCGACCATTGCCTTCGGTGTGATCGGTGCCCTTGGGGCGCGTCAACTGCAGGCGCTGCTGGCCTATCTGGTGGTGATTTCGGTGGGTACGCTGATGGTGGGGTTTGCCATCGGCAATGTCGCGGCCCTGAGTGCGGCGCTTTACTACCTGCTGCACAGCACGCTCATCAGTGCGGCGTTGTTCCTCCTGGCCGGCCTGGTGGTCGCTCAGCGTGACAGTGCCGGTGGCGATCTGCAGCAGGAACGTGTACTGCGTCAGCCACTGGTGCTGGGCAGCCTGTTCTTCTTTGCCTCGATTTCCGTGGCCGGGCTGCCGCCATTCTCCGGCTTCCTCGGCAAGATGCTGTTGCTACGCGCAGCCGAGCCCGGCTGGCAGGCCTGGAGTCTGTGGCCCGTGGTGCTGATCGGCGGGCTGTTGACGCTGGTGGCGCTTAGCCGCGCCGGCACCAGCCTGTTCTGGCTGGGCCATGGCGCCGACGCGGCACCTGCGAAAGCCGAACCGGCTGACCGCGTCAGCCTGCTGGCTGCGCTGGGCTTGCTGCTGGCCAGTCCACTGTTGATGGTCGCTGCGGCGCCGATCATGACCTACCTGGAGGCTGCTGCTGCGCAATTGCTCGATCTGCAACCCTATCTGTCGATCATTGCCGGAGGTGCGGCATGAGGCGTTTCTTCCCCCATCCGCGGATGATGCTGGTGCTGACGGTGCTTTGGCTGCTGCTGGTCAACACCTTCAACCTGGGGCATGTCCTGCTCGGTCTGTTTCTCGGCTGGGCCATCGTGCACCTGTGCGGCGACTTTCTGCTGAACGTGCCCAGGGTACGCAAGCCGCTGGGGCTGTTGTTGTTCATTGGCAAGGTGTTCTACGACATCGTCGTGGCCAACATGCAGGTGGTCAGGCTGGTGCTGGGGCCGAAATCGCGGCTCCACCCGGCATTCGTCGAGTTGCCGGTGGAGATCGAGGATGAGTTCGTCCTGGCTGCGCTGGCCTGCATCATTTCGCTGACGCCAGGCACGGTGTCTGCCGGGCTCAGCTCTGATCACAAGACGCTGTTGTTGCACGGCCTGGACGTGCCTGACCACGATGCGCTGATTGCCGAGATCAAGAGCCGTTACGAAGCACCGCTGCTGGAGATTTTCGAATGCTCGAGAACGTAGTCTTTCTGTGCATGGGCATCCTTACGCTGGCCATGCTGCTCAACGTTGCGCGTCTGGTCATGGGGCCGAGCGTGGTCGACCGTGTCCTGGCGCTGGATACGCTTTACATCAACGCACTGGCGCTGATCGTGCTGTTCGGCATCTGGCTGGCCTCGGATCTGTTCTTCGAAGCTGCCCTGCTGATCGCGGTGATGGGCTTCGTCGGTACGGTCGCAGTGGGTAAACACCTGCTGCACGGCGACATCATCGATTAAGGGAGAATGCCCATGCCTTTCTGGCTGGAACTGTTGATTTCCGCCTGCCTGATCCTCGGCAGCCTGTTCGCCCTGGTCGGTGCCATCGGGCTGTATCGACTGCCGGATTTCTTCACCCGCCTGCACGGCCCGACCAAGGCCACCACGCTGGGTGTCGGCGGTACCCTGATCGCCTCGATGCTGTTCTTTGCGCACCATACCGGCAGCCTCAGCCTGCATGAGTTGCTGATCACCCTGTTCCTGTTCATCACCGCACCGGTCAGCGCACATATCCTGTCCAAGGCGGCGATGCAGCAGAAGGTCGAGCTGACCGAGCGTACTCATGGCCAGCCGTGGGACGATGATCACTGAGCCACTGTCAGGCGCCTTCCGCGCCTAATTGGCGGGTGACCGTAGGGTGGTTTAGGCGCCTGTCGGCAAGGCTGATTAGCTCGCAAGATTGAGTTGCGCCGTAACCCACCATTGGCGCAGCGCAGGAACATCGCCTGGTGGGTTACGCGGCGCACCACGATGGCGGTGACCAGACATTCGCAGGCTTGGCGCCGCTAACCCACCCTACAGGGTGGGTGATCCGCAGAGGGGTTTTAGCGATTCAACCCGAGCATATCCTTGGCCACCGCCTCAGCCACGCGAATGCCATCGACCCCGGCTGAAAGAATGCCGCCGGCATAACCGGCGCCTTCACCTGCCGGGTACAAACCCTTGAGGTTCAGACTCTGCAGGTCGTCGCCACGGGTGATGCGTACCGGTGAGGAGGTGCGCGTCTCGATGCCGGTAAGTACCGCATCGGCCAGGTCGAAGCCCTTGATCTGCTTGCCGAAGGCCGGCAGCGCCTCGCGAATGGCTTCGATGGCGAAGTCCGGCAGCGACGGCGCCAGATCACCCAGCTTTACCCCTGGCTTGTAGGACGGCTGTACCTCGCCCAGAGCGGTGGAAGGCGTGCCCTTGATAAAGTCGCCAACCAGTTGCCCGGGCGCCTCGTAGTTGCGCCCGCCGAGCACGTAGGCGTGCGATTCCAGACGCTCCTGTAGCTCCACGCCGGCCAGCGGGCCGCCCGGATAGTCCTGCTCGGGGGTGATGCCGACGACGATGCCGGCGTTGGCGTTGCGCTCGTTGCGCGAATACTGACTCATGCCGTTGGTCACTACACGCTCCGGTTCGGAGGTGGCGGCCACCACGGTGCCGCCCGGACACATGCAGAAGCTGTACACCGAACGTCCGTTGCTGGCGTGGTGCACCAGCTTGTAGTCGGCGGCGCCGAGCTTCGGATGGCCGGCGTACTTGCCCAGGCGCGCGCGGTCGATCAGCGATTGCGGATGTTCGATACGGAAACCGACCGAGAAGGGCTTGGCCTCCAGGTACACGCCACGGGCATGCAGCATGCGGAAGGTGTCGCGCGAACTGTGGCCGAGGGCAAGGATCACGTGGCGGCTGTTGAGCTGCTCGCCGCTTTCCAGTGCCACGCCAGTGAGCTGGCCGTCTTCCATGAGCAGGTCGCTGACGCGCTGCTGGAAGCGCACCTCACCACCGAGGGCCTTGATCTCTTCGCGCATGGTGGCGACTACGCCGGTCAGGCGGAAGGTACCGATATGTGGCTTGCTGACGTAGAGAATCTCGTCCGGTGCGCCGGCCTTGACGAACTCTTCCAGCACCTTGCGCCCATAGTGGTTGGGGTCCTTGATCTGACTGTACAGCTTGCCGTCGGAGAATGTGCCCGCACCGCCTTCGCCGAACTGCACGTTGGAGGTCGGGTCGAGCACGTTCTTGCGCCACAGACCCCAGGTGTCCTTGGTGCGCTGGCGTACTTCCTTGCCGCGCTCCAGGACGATGGGGCGCAGGCCGGCCTGGGCCAGGATCAGCGCGGCGAAGATGCCGCAGGGGCCGAAACCGACCACGATGGGGCGCTCATCCAGCGGCGCCTCGGCCTGGCCAACCGGCTTGTAGGTGATGTCCGGCGCCGGGCCGACGTGCTTGTCGTCGCTCAGGCGCGCCAGCAGCGCCGCTTCGTCCTTTACTTCGCAATCGATGGTGTAGATAAACGGCATATCGCCGTACTTCTTCCGTGCATCGTAGCTGCGCTTGAACACGCTGAAGGCCAGCAGGTCGGCATCGGCGATACCCAGGCGCTGGACGATGGCTGGGCGCAGGGCCTCGTCGGCATGGTCGAGGGGCAGTTTCAGTTCGGTCAGGCGAAGCATGGCGGTGTCCTGGTGGGCCGGTGGTGATCCGGCAAGGTGGCAAAGGGCGGCGATTGTACAGGATCACCGCCCTGGTGGCCCGTGTGCTTGGTCAGTTGCGCATGGCACCGAAATGCGCGCAACCGCGCAGCACCTGGCCGTCGAGGCGCAGCTCGGCGCTGAGGTGGTTGACCGCGCCGCTCATGCCGTCAACGCAGCGCTGCGGTGCCAGCCACAGCTCGAGGCGCTGGCCGTTGGCTTCGCTGCTGAAGTTGAGGCGGCCGTCCGGCAGCTGTTCCTCCAGGTAGGGCAGGGCCAGTGGCTCCTGATCGGGGCGGTTGAGCACCAGCCCCTTGCTGCCGACTTCCAGTTGCCAGAACGGCTCATTACCGCTGGCGCGCAGGCTCAGGCGCTTGAAGTTGAGATCGTCACAACCATGTCCCTCACCCTGCAGGCGGTAAATCTGGCTGACCTCGAAGCGGCCATCATGGCCTTTGCCCTGGCTGCCGCCCAGGCGTCCGGCCAGGTCGGCGAACAGGCTGCTGTGGCCATCGTTGCCGAGTTGTGTGACTTCACGCTCGATGCCGCTGGTGTCGCCATCGCTCAGCACGAAGCGGCGCTGCTCCTGGCAGGGCATGAACACCAATTGACCATTCTCGACCTGTACCTGGCCTTGCAGGCGGGTGGCCGGGGGCGGGCCTTCCGGCTTGCCAGTGTAGACCTGGCAGGCAGCCAGAAGTGGGAGCAGGGCGACGCTGGTCAGCAGGGAGCGGGTGATGGACATGGGTCTCTCCAGATACGAGCAGCCACCATAGCCAGAGTGCGCCCCAGGCTCAAGGCGTGAGCTCGAAAGTCGCGCAGTGTCCTTCTACCTCTGGCAGAGCTGTCGCGAAGCGCCGAGCCGGGGTGCGCTTGGCTTTGACTGAGCGGCACGAGTGCGGCCTAATTCGCCCGTCCGAATCTCATTGAGCACCTTCTGCAATGCCCAGCCCTGCCATGCGGCCCAGCACCCTTCACCTGCCACAGGGCGATTGGGCGACGGTACTCGATTGTCTGTGCGATCACTTTCCTGCCATTGATCGCACCACCTGGCTGCAGCGTATGGCGCGCGGCCGGGTGCTGGATGCTGACGGTGCGGCCATCGATGCCACGCATCCCTACCAGGTCGGGCTCAAGGTGCGCTATTTCCGTGAAGTGCCGAACGAGACACCGATTCCTTTCGTCGAGCAGGTGCTCTGGCAAGACGAGCACCTGCTGGTCGCCGACAAACCGCACTTTCTGCCGGTGATGCCGGCCGGTGAGTACGTCGAGCAAACGCTGCTGGTGCGGCTGATCAAGCGTACCGGCAACCCCGATCTGGTGCCGATCCACCGCATCGACCGGCTGACCGCCGGGCTGGTGCTGTTTTCAGTCAACCCTGGCAGTCGCGGCCAGTATCAGGCGTTGTTTCGCCAGCGCGCGGTGGAAAAACGCTACGAGGCCATCGCACCGGCATTAGCGCAGTTGCAGTTTCCCTACCTGCACCGTTCGCGCATGGTCGATGGCGAGCCGTTCTTTCGCATGCAGGAGGTTGTCGGCGAGGCCAACAGTGAAACACGCATCGAGGTGCTGGAACGACGCGGTGAACTGTGGCGCTATCAATTGTCGCCAGTGACCGGGCGCAAGCATCAGTTGCGCGTGCATCTGGCCGGGCTTGGCGCACCTATCGTTGGCGATGACTTCTATCCGCAGTTGCTGGAGTCGCGCAATCAGCCGGATGACTACAGCAAGCCGCTCAAGCTGCTGGCGCGGGGTTTGTGCTTTGTCGATCCGCTGAGTGGTCAGGTGCGCGAGTTCGAGAGTCAATTGCAGTTGCAGTGGTAGCGCCGGTGCGCATGGCGTACCCAAGGCGAGATAAAAAAGCCCGCACGAGGCGGGCTAAGCGTGGCTCTTGCACCAGAGCTTGAATAAGGGTTCGGCGAGAAACATCACCAGAAACAGCCGCAGCACCTGCAATGCAGTCACCAGCGCTACCGAAAGCTGCAGGGCTTCTGCGGTCAGGCACAGCTCGGTGATGCCGCCGGGCATCATGCCCAGCATCAGTGACAGGTGGTCTTCGCCGGCCAGCCACCCCAGCACTTCGCCGAGACCGGCCGCGGCCAGCATCGCCAGCAGGGTGAACAGCAGGACGCGGGCGAGGAAGGCTGGCGCGCTGCGGAAGAAGGCGCGGTCGAAGTGGCAGCCCAGGGCACAGCCGATCAGCCACTGGCCGAACTGACCGAGGCCCTGTGGCAGGCCCAGATGCAGGTCGAAGCTGGCGCTGGCTATGGCGCAGACGCTCAGCGGGCCGAGCATCCAGGGGTTGGGTTGGTTCAGCCTGCCCCAGAGTATTGCCAGCAGAGCGCCAGCGGCGAGCAGGCCGGTTAGCCAGAACCAGTCCACTGGCGCCGGTGGGGGCGCGCTGGCATCGGACAGACCCCAGGTGAACAGTGCCGGAATCAGCAGCACCACCAGCAGCAGGCGCAGGCTGTGCGCTGCCGCCACGCGTGCGGGCTGGGCATCGTGGCGCAGGGCCAGATTGACCATTTCGCTGGCACCGCCAGGCATGCTGGCAAAGAAGGCCGTGGCGCGGTCGACGCCGGCACGGCGCAGAATGACGATACCGATCAGGCTCAGCATCAGCGTGCCGATGGCCCCCATGATGATCACCGGCAGATGGCTGAGCACCTGCTGCAGCACCTCACTGGTGAAGTGCAGGCCGATGCCGCTGGCGACCAGCCATTGGCCGGCCTTGCGCCCGCCTGGCAATTCACTGAAGGCACGATTGGCCAGGCAGCGTAGGACGATTACCGCCAGCAAGGAACCGACCATCCACGGCAAAGGCCAGCCGGCGAGGCTGGCCATGTAGCCGCCGATCACTCCAGCCAGCGGCGTCGCTGAGTAGCGGCGCCACTGCGTCCAGGAGCTTTGCTCAGGCATTGACGGCCCGTGCGACACGGCGCGCACGCCACCAGCGCAGGCCCGGCATGCCCAGCATCAGAGCGGTGAGCACCCACAGGGTCAGACTGATCGGGCTGCTCCAGAGAATGCCGAGTTCGCCGGCAGAGATCGACAGAGCGCGGCGCAGATTGTCTTCCATCAGCTCGCCAAGGACGAAGCCGAGGATGATCGCCGACAGCGGAAAGTCCAGTTTGCGCAGGATATAGCCGAATACGCCGAGACCAACCATCAGCACCAAGTCGAAGGTGGTGCTGTGCACCGCATAGACACCGACCATGCTGATGGCGGTAATCGCCGGCACCAGCACCCAGTTGGGCACGCTCAGCATCTTGGAGAACACGCCGACCAGCGGGATGTTAATCGCCAGCAGGATCACGTTACCAATCAGCAACGAGGCAATCAGACCCCAAACCACATCCGGTTGCTGCTCGAACAGCAACGGGCCGGGAGTGATGTTGTACAGGGTCAGGGCGCCGATCATCACCGCGGTGGTGCCCGAACCTGGTACGCCGAGGGTCAGCATGGGGATCAGCGAGCCGCAGGCCGAGGCATTGTTGGCTGCTTCCGGTGCGGCCAGGCCACGCAGGTCACCCTCGCCAAATTTGCCACTGGCACCGGCCAGACGCTTCTCGCTCATGTAGGTCATGGCGCTGGCGATGGTGGCGCCGGCGCCCGGCAGCACACCGATTACGAAGCCGGCCAGGCTGCTGCGCACCATGGTGGCGAAGCTGAAGCAGAACTCCTTGAAGTTGAACAGCAGACGGCCACCTGTCTTGACCGCCTTTTGTCCACTGTGGGTTTTTTCCAGCATCAGCAGCACTTCACTGACGCTAAAGAAACCGATCACCACGATGATGAACTGGATGCCATCGGACAGGCTGACGCTGCCGAAGGTGAAGCGGTACACCCCGGTGGTCGAGTCCACGCCCACGGTCGCCAGGCCGAGGCCGATCAAGGCGGCCATCAGCGTTTTCACCGGCTTATCGCCGACCATGCCGCCGAGGCAGGCGATGGCGAAAATCATCATCACGAAGTATTCGGCCGGGCCGAAGGCCACCGCCCACTTGGCCAGCAGCGGGGCGAACAGGATCACGCCACAGGTGGCGATGGTGCTGCCGACGAAGGAACTCATTGCCGACAGCGACAGGGCGATGCCTGCCTTGCCCTGGCGTGCCAGCGGGTTGCCGTCCAGCGATGTCATGACCGAGGCCGCGCAGCCCGGTACGTTGAGCAGAATTGCCGAGATGCGCCCACCATATTCGCAGCCCAGGTATACCGCAGCGAGCAGGATCAGCGCAGTTTCTGGGGGCAGGCCGAGGGCGAAGGCCAATGGCAGCAGCAGCGCCACACCATTGATCGGCCCGAGGCCTGGCAGCATACCGACGACGGTGCCAACAAAGGCGCCGAACAGTGCCATCAGTAGGTTGGTTGGCCGGGTAGCGACATCAAAACCTTGCATCAAAAAGTTAAGGGTTTCCATTTCAGCTCTCCACAAAAGCTTCGAACAGCCCCAGAGGCAGGGGCACATCCAGCAACAGGTCAAACAGGCTGTAGAGCACAACGCCCATCAACACGCCGCTGATAGCGCAGGGCAGCACGCGGCCGGAGAACAGCAGACCGAGGGCAAACGCGCCCAACGCGGTACTAATTACGAAGCCGAGGCTCTCGAACAGCAGGGCATAGGAAAGCAGCACGCAGATGCACAGCAGGCCTCGCTTGATCGTCTGCAGGTTGAAGCGCAGCTCCAACTGGCCAGGCTTGAAGACGAGCCACAGGCTGCCGGCGGCCATCAGGCTCAGCAGGAGCAGGGGGTAGGCCCGTGGCCCTACAGGGTCATAGGCGAAGGGGGCCTGGAAACCCCAGGCGAGAACGGCAAGAACGGCGCACAACAGCAGCCAGATCGCGGCAAACAGGCGAACGTACATGGCGGATTACCTAGTTGAAGGTCGGGTGGAAGCGATGGCAGGATGGGCGCGTTGGCGAGCCGCTAGCGCGGTCCAGCCCATCCTGCAGGGTGCGCGGGGTTCTTACTGCATCAGGCCGAATTCACCGGCCAGGGCCTTGTACTCGGCAACCTGCTTGTGCACCAGGGTATCGAGCTCATCACCGGTCGCCGACAGCGGCAGCAGGTCACGTTGTTCACGCAGCTTGGCGAACTCTTCGCTGGCCAGCAGGGTGTCGAACTGCTGCTTCCACCAGTTGAACTGTTCGTCGCTGACTTCCGGGCCCATGTAGAAACCACGGATTACCGGCCAGGTGATGTCGTAGCCTTGCTCCTTGGCGGTAGGGATTTCGGCCAGTTTGCCCGGCAGGCGCTCATCGGAGAGTACGGCGAGGATGCGCACTTTTTTCGCTTCCAGTTGCGGGGTGACTTCACCCAGGCCGCTGCTGGTGACCTGCACGTGTCCGCCGAGCATGGCAGTGAGGGTTTCACCACCGCCTTCGAAGGCGACGTAACGCAGGTTTTTCGGGTCGATACCGGCCAGGCGGGCGATCAGCGCGGTCTGCATCCAGTCCTGCCCGCCGATGGTGGCGCCGGCGCCGAAGACGATGCTGGACGGATCCTTTTTCAGAGCCTGGACCAGGTCATCGAGGTTCTTGTAGGGCGAGTCGTCGCGTACGGTGATGGCGCCGTAGTCGGTACCGACCGCGGCCAGCCAGCGTACGGCGTTCTCGTCATAGCGACCGAACTTGCCCTGGGCCAGGTTGAGCAGCGAGCCGCTGGAGAAGGCAGTGATGGTACCCGGATCCTTGGCGCGCTGGGCTACCACGGCGTTGTAGGCCACGGCGCCAACGCCGCCCGGCATGTAGGTGACGCGCATCGGCGCCTTGAGCAGGCCTTCGTCTTTCAGGCCGCTCTGGGCCAGTTTGCAGGTCAGGTCGAAACCACCACCGGGCTTGGCCGGGGCGATGCATTCGGGGCGCTTGGGTTCGGCAGCCAGCAGTTGACTGGCAAAGGCCAGGCAGGCAGTCGCCAATGCGGCGCGGGTCAGGACAGATTTCATGAGTGATTCCTCGCGAGTCTTGTTATTGTTTACCAGATCGGCAGGGTGTAGCCGACGATGACACGGTTCTCGTCCGCGTCGCGGGCGAAGTCGGAGCGGAAGCTGGCGTTGCGTACGCGTACGTAGAGGTCCTTGAGCGGCCCGCTCTGTACCACGTACTTGAATTCGATATCGCGTTCCCACTCGCCGCCACGGTCGTCGGAGCCTGCGATGCGTGCGTCGTCACCGCGGATGTAGCGGGTCATGAAGGTCAGGCCGGGAACGCCCAGGCCGGCGAAGTTGTAATCGTAGCGAGCCTGCCAGGAACGCTCGTCGGCGTTGGCGAAGTCGTTGATCTGCACGAAGTTGATCAGGAACGGATCGCTGCCGTCGATGTAGGCGAAGCCGGTGTCGCCGCTCATGTCCTGGAAGCCCAGGCCGAACTTGTGGTTGCCCAGGCCGTAACTGACCATGGCGTTGAAGGCCTGGTTGTCGACCTTGCCGGCATTGGCTGCGCCGCTGTCACGGCTGACAATGTAGCGTACGTCGCTGCTCAGGGTGCCGGCACCGACCTTGTGGCTGCTGAGCAGGCCGAAGAAATGCTGGCGATAGACGTCATCCAGGTCGGCGAAGTAGTAACGACCGGTGAACCCAGGCGCGAACTTGTAGTCGACGCCGGCGAGGTCGAGGTGGTCGGCTTCGACGCCGCCGGCGAAGCGGCGGTTCTTGGCGTTGAGCAGCATCTTCTCGGAGTCGGTCGAGGCACGGTCGATGACCTTGTCCAGGCGACCACCGGTGAAGGTCAGGCCTTCGAGTTCGGAGGAGGTCAGCAGACCGCCCTCGAATACCTGTGGCAGCAGACGGCTATCGCTGGCCTTGACCACCGGCAGCTCGGGCACATGCGAGCCATAGCGCAACTCAGTGGCAGAAACCTTCACCTTGGCGGTCAGGCCCAGGCGGCTGAAATCATCGGCGGAACGGCCATCGTCATGCACAGGCAGCAGGTCGGTACCGGTACGACCTTTGCCCGAGTCAAGCTTGATACCCAGCAGCCCCATGGCGTCGATACCGAAGCCGATGGTGCCTTCGGTGAAGCCGGACTGCAGATCGAGGCGGAAACCCTGACCCCATTCTTCACGCTTGTTCTGGCCATCGAACTGGCGGAAGTCACGATTCAGGTAAATGTTGGTGGCCGTGAGGCTGGCGGTGCTGTCTTCGATAAAGGCGGCGTTGGCAAGGGGGGCTGCACTGGTAGCGGCGATGGCCAGGCAAAGCAGGCGAACAGGCGGCAGGGCCTGGCGTGAGGCTGCGAGCATCATGTGGTCTCCATTCTTGTTCTTGTCGCCACCTGGCACCACTGCCAGGTCGCTTGAGCAGGTGGGTCGAGCCACCTTCTGCCGATGCTATGAGGGCAAGCTTTCATTAACCTTTCATGCGGCAAGTTTTTCGTCAGTGCGCGAGGTGTCGAGTCTGCCGGCGTCGACGAATGACCTCATCGTTCTGCTAATTGAGCCATTCACAGCCGCTGCAGGGGCGCTAAACTGCGCGCCTCACATGATCTTGCAGCTGGAGGTGGCAGTGCGGATTCTGCTGGTCGAAGACCATCCGCAGTTGGCGGAAAGCGTGGCTCAGGCGCTGAAGGGGGCCGGCTGGACGGTGGACGTGCTGCATGATGGCGTCGCTGCCGATCTGGCGCTGACCAGCGAGGAATACGCCCTGGTGATTCTCGATATCGGCCTGCCACGTCTGGATGGTTTCGCTGTACTGGCGCGCTTGCGCGACCGTGGCCAGACGCTGCCGGTGCTGATGCTGACCGCGCGTGGTGAGGTCAGGGACCGTGTGCATGGCCTCAATCTCGGTGCCGATGATTACCTGGCCAAGCCGTTTGAGCTCACCGAACTGGAGGCTCGGGTCAAAGCGCTGCTGCGGCGCAGTGTACAAGGCGGTGAGCAGTTGCAACGATGCGGCGAACTGGTCTACGACCTGGGGGCGCGTCGTTTCAGCCTCGAGGGCGAGGCGCTTAGTCTCACGGCCCGTGAACAGGCTGTGCTGGAGGCGATGATCGCCAGGCCGGGTCGGGTGATGAGCAAGGAACAGCTGGCGGCGCAGGTGTTCGGCCTTGACGAGGATGCCAGCCCGGATGCCATTGAGATCTACATCCATCGCCTGCGCAGGAAGCTCGAGGGCGGCGCCGTGCGCATCGTCACCTTCCGCGGTCTCGGCTACCTGCTGGAGGCGGTCGAGGCATGAGTCGTGGCGTCAGCCTGCGCGGGCGTCTTTTGCGGCGTCTGGCGCTGCTGCTGTCGCTGATTCTTTTGCTGAGTAGCGTGAGCGCCTATTGGAGCGCGCGCCGTGCAGCCGATACCGCCTATGACCGCACGCTGCTGGCATCGGCGCGCGCGGTCGCCGACGGTCTATACGCTGAGGACGGTCGACTGCGTGCCAACATTCCTTACGTGGCACTGGATACCTTCGCCTACGATAGCGCTGGGCGCATTTACTACCAGGTGCTCGATCTGCAGGGCAACCAGGTTTCCGGTTACGAGGATCTGCCGCCGCCGCCATCGGGTACGCCGCGTACCGATGATTACCCGGCGCTGGCGCATTTCTACGATGCCGAATACCGCAATCAGGGCGTACGCGTGGTCAGCTTTCTGCAGCCAGTCAGCGAGCCGCAGCTAAACGGTATCGCCGAAATCCGCGTGGCGGAAACCCAGGGTGCACGCGAGCGCATGGCCCGCGAACTGTTGCTCGGCACCCTGTGGCGCATGGGGCTACTGTCGGTCGGTGCCTTGCTGTTGGTGTGGCTGGCGGTGAATCTGGCGCTGCGGCCACTGGAGGCATTGCGCCGGGAAGTGGCTGAGCGGGTCAGCGATGACCTGCAGCCGCTGCCGGACGGCGGGCTGCCACGTGAGGTGCTGCCGCTGGTGGAAACGCTGAACCAGTTCAATGAGCGCTTGCAGGGGCTATTCGAGCGACAGTCACAGTTCATTGCCGATGCAGCGCATGAGTTGCGTACGCCGCTGGCGGCGCTCAAGGCACGTATCACCCTGGGCTTGCGCGCCGATCAGCCTGAGGAATGGCGCAGCACTCTGGAGCAGGTGGCACAGCAAGGTGATCGTCTGACTTCGTTGGCCAATCAGTTGCTGTCCCTGGCGCGTATCGAGAGCGGTGCACGAGCCATTACCGAAGGCGGTGCTCAGCGTATCGATCTCAGTCAGCTGGCGCGTGAACTGGGGCTGGCCATGGCGCCACTGGCTCATGCCCGTGGTGTCGCGCTGGCGCTGGAGGCTGATCAGTCGGTGTGGATCGATGGCGAGCCCACGTTGCTCAACGAGTTACTGAATAACCTGCTGGATAACGCATTGGCGCATACACCGGCCGGCGGCAACCTGATCATCCGCGCGCTGGCGCCCTCGGTACTCGAGGTCGAGGATGACGGGCCGGGTATTCCCGAGGCCGAGCATGAGAAGGTTTTCGAGCGTTTCTACCGACGTAGCAACCTCGGCAATGGCGCAGGCCTCGGCTTGGCCATCGTTGGTGAGATCTGTCGCGCCCATCAGGCTCGTATCAGCCTGCATCAAGCGCAGCCGCATGGCCTGCGGGTACGTGTCGAGTTTCCGTTATCAGTGGCTGAGGCTTAGCGGCTGCTGAATCTCCAATAGGTACTGGGAAACCCTGCCACTGTCGCGCAATTGATTCAGGCCGCGATTGAAGCGTTGCATCAGTTCGGCATTGCCGGCCACCTCGCGTGACAGCAGCAGATGCAGGCTGTCGCTGCGCAGGGGTTTGCCATGAAAGCTCAGGCGCTGGCGTTCGGCTGCGCTGAATTTCTGATAGAGCAGGTCGAAGCCCACCACCTTGTCCACCGGAAACAGATCGATGCGTCCGGCGAGTAATTGGCGTAGTCCCTGTTCATCGCCGTTCAGGCGCATCACCTCGAACTCGCCAGCAGCTTCTGCTTGCTGGAAGGCTTCGCCATAGTCATATTTTTGCCATCCGTGGCTAGGTGCTTTTATTGCAGCATGCTCATGGCCGCTTCCATGGCGGCGGAGAGGTCTTCGTCAGCCTGCATATCGACCTGCGGATCAAGACCGAGCTTGGCGAACGCCGGCACCTTGCTCCAGTCCCGCTGGGTGTAGGGGTGCTCGCTGCCCAGGTAGCTCTGCAGTGTGGCGACCTGGACGATATCGACGTAGTCGACCTTGGCCGAGTCGCGGGTGAAGTCGAGGTACTGGCTGGGCACGATGGCGATAGGCTCGGGAAATTCCCAGGTGCGCAGGATCTTGTCGCCAATGATCGGATGGATCTGCTCGATGACATGGTTGAGGCTGATGGAGTCGGCCAGCAGTTCATTGTGTTCTTCGGCGTAGGTGAGAATCGGCAGCACGCCGATCTGGTGCACCAGGCCGGCGAGCGTGGCCTGGTCCGGCATCAGGCGGGTGTAGTGGCGGCACAGTACATGGCAGATGCCGGCGATCTCGGTGCTCTTGTTCCACACTTCGCGCATCTTGCGGTCGACCACGTCGCTGGTGGCCTGGAACATCTGCTCCATGGCCAGACCGGTGGCCAGGTTGCAGGTGTAGTTGATGCCCAGGCGGCTTACCGCCATCTGCAGGTCGGTGATTTCCTTGTTGCTACGCAGCAGCGGGCTGTTGACCACCTTGATGATGCGCGCGGTGAGGGCAGCGTCATTGCCGATTACCTTGCTGATCTGCGGAATACCGACGTCCGGGTCTTCCGCTGCTTCACGCACCCGCAACGCCACCTCGGGCAGGGTGGGCAGTACCAGCTCATCGTTCTCGATGGCGTGGATCAGTTCCTGTTGGACTTTTTCAGCAAGCTTGCTCATGAAGTGGCTCTCTTAGGCGATCCGGTGCGGCGCCGTGAAGTGTAGTCAGCGCTGGATTTCCTGGTCGGCATCCAGCTGATAAGGCAGGTCGAGCAGGGTCAGCGTCGGGCCTTCGCTGCTGCCGAGATGAATACGGCCGTCGTTCACGGCGTCTTCCTGCAATACGGCGAGCAGCTCGATGGCGTCGCCGGCCTGGGCCGCCAGCACCACTTCGCCAACGCTGGAGCCATGCACCGGTGAGAACAATTCGACGCCGACGGCCGGTAGCTCTGCAGCGACCAGACGCAGGCGCTGCAGGCGGCGCTTGAGCTTGCCCAGGTACTGCATGCGCGCGACGATTTCCTGGCCGGTGTAGCAGCCTTTCTTGAAACTCACGCCGCCGAGGGCCTGCAGATTGATCATCTGCGGGATGAACCGCTCGCGTGTCGCGCCGAACACCTGGCCCACGCCCGCACGGATCTGAGCCAGCAGCCAGTCGTTCAGTGGCGCGTGAGGCAGGCGTGCGGCCAGCTTGGCTTGCAGCGCTTGCGCGTCCTCGGTTGGCGCCCAGAGTTCGGCACGGCCATCGCTCAGGCGTACGGCAAGCAACGAGTCGGTACGGGCGATGGCGTCGCTGGCAGCTCCCAGCTGCAGGCCAAGCTCGTTCAGTACGGCATCACCGCCAGACAGGCCGAAACGCACCCAGGCGCTGCTTTCATCGCTGAGCCTGGATTTGGAGAACACCGCATATTTCTGCAGGTCGGCCTGCTGCGACTCGATCAGTTCACGGGCCATGGCCAGCAGGTAGCCGTCTTCCACCGGGACGATACGAAAGCTTGAGAGCATGCGGCCCTTGGGCGTACATCGGGCGCCAAGGCTGGATTGGCTGGCACTCAGGTAATTGAGGTTGCAGGTCACCTGGCCCTGCAGAAACTTGGCCGCGTCCGCGCCGCGCACGGCGAGCAGGCCTTCGTGATCGAGGAGGGTGAAGTAAGCGCTATCGGCCATGGTGCAAATCGAATCGCTGGATAAAGGTCAGGGGCATCATCATAGTGGGCGTGGTAGGGCCTTGTCAGCGCAATTGCGCTGCGCCTCGGTGAACAGCGAGACAATTCGCCGTTATACTGCCGCCCTCGTTCGAGGAGTCCGTTGCATGGTTGAGCAAAGTGAACTGAATCGCCTGTTCTGGCATAGCCGTCGTGGCATGCTGGAACTGGACGTACTGCTGGTGCCTTTCGTCCAGGAGGTATACCCGACCCTGGATGCCGAGAACCAGGCGCGTTACCGCAAGCTGCTGGAGTGCGAGGATCAGGACATGTTCGGCTGGTTCATGCAGCGCGGCGAGCCCGAGGATGCTGACCTGCGCCATATCGTGCGCATGATCCTGGACCGTGTCCAACCCAAGTGATGCCTTCGAGTGCCGTTGGCAGCCCTCACGCTGGCTGCTGGGGCTCTACCTGTCGGTCCTGGCGCTGGCCTTGCTGGCGCCCTGGCTGGCCGACATTCCCCTCTGGTCAAAGCTGCTGTCACTGGTGGCATGCCTGGCGCATGCAGCCTGGGTGCTGCCGCGACACGTCTTGTTGACTGCGCCACAGGCCATCACGGGTTTGCGTCGTGATGGATTCGGCTGGCATCTGTACAGCGTTGCAGCAGGCTGGCAGGCGGTGCAACTGCGCCCGGACAGCCTGGCGTTGCCGCTGGCGGTGGTGCTGCGCTATCGCCTGCCAGGTCAGCGTTTCAGTCGAGGGCTGTGCATTGCCCGCGATGCGTTGGCGCCCGAGCAGCACCGGCGCCTGCGCTTGCGGCTGAAGTTCAGCCGGCGGCGCTGGGCTGAGCCTGGGGCGCCGGGGTCAGGATAGTGTCACGTGCTTCTGCCAGCTGCTCCGGATAGTCGAGGGTGTAGTGCAGGCCGCGACTCTCACGGCGCTGCATGGCCGAGGTAATCATCAGTTCAGCCACCAGCGCCAGATTGCGCAGTTCGATCAGGTCGCGACTGACCTTGTAATTGCTGTAGAACTCATCGATCTCGTCGAGCAGCAGGCGCACGCGATGCTGGGCGCGCTGCAGACGTTTGTTGGTGCGCACGATACCGACGTAGTCCCACATGAAGCGCCGTAGTTCATCCCAGTTGTGGGCGATGATCACATCTTCGTCCGAGTCGGTTACCTGACTGGCGTCCCAGCCCGGCAGGTTGGCCGGCATACTGACAGTGTCCAGCTGTTCGCTGATATCGGCACAGGCTGAGCGTGCATAGACGAAGCACTCGAGCAGCGAATTGCTGGCCATGCGGTTGGCGCCATGGAGACCGGTAAAGCTGGTTTCACCGATGGCGTACAGGCCGGGCACGTCGGTGCGACCGTGCTGATCGACCACGACGCCGCCGCAGGTGTAATGTGCGGCCGGCACCACCGGTATGGCCTGTTGGGTGATATCGATGCCAAAGCCCAGGCAGCGTTCGTAAACGGTGGGGAAGTGGCTCTTGATGAACTCGGCCGGCTTGTGGCTGATATCCAGATAGACGCAGTCGACGCCCAGGCGCTTCATTTCATGGTCGATGGCGCGGGCGACGATGTCGCGCGGCGCCAGTTCGGCGCGCTCATCGAAGCGCTGCATGAAGCGTTCGCCATTGGGCAGTTTGAGCAGGCCGCCTTCGCCGCGCACGGCTTCGGTGATCAGGAAACTCTTGGCCTGCGGGTGATACAGGCAGGTGGGGTGGAACTGATTGAACTCCAGGTTGCCGACGCGGCAGCCGGCGCGCCAGGCCATGGCGATGCCATCGCCACAGGCGCCGTCCGGGTTGCTGGTGTAGAGATACACCTTGGCGGCACCGCCGGTGGCGAGAATCACGAAGCGCGCGCTGAAGGTATCCACCTCGCCGCGAGCACGGTCGAGTACGTAAGCCCCAAGGCAGCGCTCACCGTCCAGGCCGAGCTTGCGCTCGGTGATCAGGTCGACGGCGACGCGCTGCTCCAGCAATTCGATGTTCGAGCGCTGCCTGGCCTGTTCCAGCAGCGTGTTGAAAATCGCTGCGCCGGTGGCATCGGCGGCGTGAATGATGCGTCGATGACTGTGGCCACCCTCGCGAGTCAGATGAAATTCGAAGCCGCCATCCTCGCGTGCGGTTTCGTCATCGCGGGTAAAGGGCACGCCTTGGTCGATCAGCCACTGGATGGCTTCGCGGCTGTGTTCCACGGTGAAGCGCACGGCGTCTTCACGACACAGGCCGGCGCCGGCTATCAGGGTGTCGGCGACGTGGGATTCGACCGTGTCGGTGTCGTCCAGTACGGCCGCTACGCCGCCTTGAGCCCAGTAGGTGGAGCCGTTGGCCAGGTTGCCTTTGCTCAGCACTGCAATGCGCAGATGGCTGGGGAGTGTCAGGGCGAGGGTCAGGCCGGCAGCACCGCTACCGATGATCAGTACGTCGTGCTGGAAATGTTGGCTCATGTCCGAGTTCCGCAGGTAAGCGAGCCCTAGTATATAGAGAGGGGTATCGGCACAATAGATGACTTATGACCGACTGCTGTGCTCAGGAACCTTTTTAGGCATTAAGGTTCCATAGAGGGTCGCCCATATAAGGGAGAGCGCTTGCGCGTGCCTGCATCTGACGTCAGCGACGGATGTGGAGATGGGCGGCGATAAGATTATTTGCACGAGCGGAGAGGTTCCGCTGGTGCCGTTCCTGGCAGAGGGCAGAACAACTCTGCAGGAAGCTTGCTTGGGGGGGGAGAACTTTTGTGTAAGGCCCGAGTCTATCTTTGCAAGCTGATTGGCCTTCGGCTGCAGGCCTCCTCCAGGCGTCATGAGGAGAGTCCATGCTAACCCAGGAAGACGATCAGCAACTGGTCGAGCGAGTGCAGCGCGGCGACAAGCGTGCCTTCGATCTCTTGGTGCTGAAGTATCAGCACAAGATCCTTGGTCTGATCGTGCGATTCGTGCACGACACTCACGAGGCTCAGGATGTCGCTCAGGAAGCGTTCGTAAAAGCTTACCGAGCGCTTGGAAACTTTCGCGGTGACAGCGCGTTCTACACATGGCTGTATCGCATCGCCATCAACACGGCGAAGAATTACCTGGTATCGCGCGGCCGTCGGCCGCCGGATAGCGATGTCAGCAGCGATGATGCGGAGTTCTACGATGGCGATCATGGCCTCAAGGACATCGAGTCACCGGAGCGGGCATTGCTGCGAGATGAGATCGAGGCCACCGTGCATCGAACCATCGCCCAGCTGCCAGACGACTTGCGCACGGCCCTGACCTTGCGCGAGTTCGAAGGCTTGAGTTACGAGGACATTGCCAATGTGATGCAGTGTCCGGTAGGTACGGTGCGTTCACGGATCTTCCGTGCGCGTGAGGCAATCGATAAGTCCCTGCAGCCTCTGTTGCAGGAAACCTGAGACAGCGGCGACAGCCAAGAGAGGACGCCATGAGTCGTGAAACCCTGCAGGAATCGCTGTCCGCGGTGATGGATAACGAAGCGGACGAACTGGAACTGCGGCGAGTGCTGGCAGCGAGCGAGGATGGCGAGTTGCGTGGTACCTGGTCGCGTTACCAGATTGCCCGTGCTGCCATGCATCGTGAGTTGCTGGTGCCGCAATTGGATATCGCGTCGGCGGTTTCCGCTGCGCTGGCCGAGGAGGCCGCTCCGGCCCGCAAGACACCAATCTGGCGTAGCGTCGGGCGTGTGGCTGTCGCTGCTTCGGTAACCGTTGCAGTGCTCGCAGGTGTGCGTTTTTACAATCAGGATGACCTGGCGGGTACTCAACTGGCTCAGCAGGGTTCTTCTCCGGTGCTCTCGATACCGCAAGTGCAAGGTCCCGCATTACTCGCCGGCTACAACGCAAGCGAGGAAGCTGGTGAGTCGGCCCAGGTGGGGGCTGCCAGCTGGCATGAGCAGCGTCTGCCCAGCTATCTGCGTCAACATGCGCAGGAAACTGTGATGGGGGCCGGTGAAACTGCTCTGCCTTATGCCCGGGCTGCGAGTCTGGAAAACCGCTAAGCGCTAAGGAGTCTCATGCGCGCGATTCCCCTCTACGTTCTCGGAGGTCTGCTGGCTCTGCCGGTTCAGGCTTCCGAGGTGCAGGATTTGCTCGGTCGCCTCGCCGTGGCCGAGCGTCAGCAAAGCTTTCAGGGCACGTTCATTTATGAGCGCGATGGAAGTTTTTCCACGCATGCGGTCTGGCATCGGGTGGATGAGGGGGGCGAGGTTCGTGAGCGCCTTCTGCAGCTCGACGGCCCTGCGCAGGAGGTGTTGAAAGTCAACGGGCAGGCGCAGTGCATCACCGGAGCACTGGCGGAGCAGATCAGTGATGGGCAGTCATGGCCTGCGCGTCATCTGGATGCAGAGCAACTGGGTAACTGGTATGACATGCGTATCGTTGGCCAGTCACGCATCGCTAACCGACCGACCATTGTCCTGGCGCTGACGCCCAGAGATCAGCACCGATACGGCTTTGAGTTGCATCTGGATCGGGATACCGGTCTGCCGCTGAAATCGCTCTTGCTCAACGAGCGTGGCCAGCTCCTCGAACGCTTCCAGTTCACTCAGCTGGATATTTCCACGCCAGTTGCGGATGCCATGAAGCCAAGCTCGAATTGCAAGCCGGTGCGCCTAAAACCTGCTGATAGCATGGCAGACGGTCGCTGGCGCTCGGATTGGCTGCCGCCGGGGTTTGTCCTGAATACGGCACAACTGCGTCGTGGCTCTGCTGCAGATGCCCCTGTCGCCTATCTGATGTACAGCGACGGGCTGGCGCGCTTCTCGGTGTTCATCGAACCTTTGCAGGGCGCCGGTGTCGAAGATGCCCGCAGTCAGTTGGGGCCGACGGTCGCCGTTTCCAGGCGAATGAGTACAGAGTCTGGTGATGTGATGGTCACGGTCGTGGGTGAGATTCCTCTGGGCACTGCCGAGCGCATTGCGTTGTCAGTACGTGCCGGAGCCCCTGAACAGGCTAGCCAATGATCGAGGAACAGGGGCGTGTAGTGGCGCTCGAGTCTGGCGCTGTCTGGGTCGAGACCCTGCGCAAGAGCACCTGCTCCAGTTGTTCGGCTAATGCAGCCTGTGGTCAGGGGCTGATGGATCGTCTCGGCGTGGGGCGTCAGCGCGGTTATGTTCGCGCGCTGACCCAGGCGCAACTGGCCGTTGGCGATACCGTGATCATCGGGGTGCGCGAAGATCTGTTGGTGCGCAGCTCGATTCTTGTCTACCTACTTCCCCTTCTTGGTCTGTTCGCTGCTGCGTTGCTGGCGGAGGGTCTGATGCTGCCTGAGTCGTTGGTGATTGTCGCCGGTCTGAGTGGTCTGTTGCTCAGTTGGCTGTTGGTGCGCTGGCGCGCCGCCCGCGTTGCCGAGAACCCTGCATTGCAACCTGTTGTCCTACGTACGCTGCTGGTACCTGCGCCGGTGGTGTGTTGAGTGTGTTGAGTGTGTTCGAGTTTTACATGGGGAGTTGTCGTTCGATGAGAAAGCTCAAGTCCATTGCGCCGTTGCTGGCGGTTGCCTTGCTCTGGGGGCATAGCCTGTTGGCTCAGGCCAGCCTGCCTGATTTCACCGACCTGGTAGAGGAAGCCTCGCCTGCGGTGGTCAATATCAGTACCCGGCAGAAGATGCCCGAGCGCGCCGTTGCCGGCCATCCGGCGCTGCCTGATCTGGAAGGCCTGCCGCCGATGTTCCGCGAGTTCTTCGAGCGCAGCATTCCGCAGGTGCCGCGTAATCCGGGCGGTCGCCAGCGTGAGGCGCAGTCGTTGGGTTCCGGCTTCATCATTTCCCCCGATGGCTACATCATGACCAACAATCATGTGGTCGCCGATGCCGATGAGATCATCGTGCGCCTGTCCGACCGTAGCGAGCTGGAAGCCAAGCTCATTGGCGCCGATCCGCGCAGTGACGTGGCGCTGCTCAAGGTCGAGGGCAAGGGCTTGCCTGTGGTGCGTCTGGGCAAGGCCGATGAGCTGAAGGTTGGTGAGTGGGTGCTGGCCATTGGTTCGCCGTTTGGTTTCGATCATTCGGTAACCGCCGGTATCGTCAGTGCCAAGGGACGTAACCTGCCGAGCGACAGCTACGTGCCGTTCATCCAGACCGATGTGGCGATCAACCCGGGTAATTCCGGCGGCCCACTGTTCAACCTGCAAGGCGAGGTCGTGGGTATCAACTCGCAGATCTTCACTCGCTCCGGCGGTTTTATGGGGCTCTCCTTCGCTATTCCGATGGAAGTGGCCATGCAGGTCGCTGATCAGCTCAAAGCAGACGGCAAGGTCACGCGCGGCTGGCTCGGTGTGGTGATTCAGGAAGTGAATAAGGATCTGGCCGAGTCCTTCGGTCTCGACAAGCCGGCTGGCGCGCTGGTCGCGCAGGTGCTGGAAGGCGGCCCGGCAGACAAGGGCGGTCTGCAGGTCGGTGATGTGATCCTCAGCCTCAACGGCAAACCGATCATCATGTCGGCTGACCTACCGCATCTGGTCGGTGGCTTGAAACCCGGTGAGAAGGCCGAGCTGAACGTGGTGCGCGACGGCTCCCGCAGGAAACTTGATGTGACGATCGGCACGCTGCCGGAAGAGGGGCAAGAGCTGGCCGCGTCGGGTTCGGCGCAGGGCGGCGAGCGCAGCAGCAGTCGTCTGGGGGTGAGCGTCGTCGAGCTGACGGCCGAGCAGAAGAAGGGCCTCGACCTCAAGGGCGGCGTGGTGGTCAAGGAAGTGCTCAGCGGCCCGGCAGCGATGATCGGCCTGCGCCCTGGTGACGTGATCACGCACCTGAACAATCAGGCCATCGATTCCACCGCCACCTTCGCCGCAGTAGCTCAGGAGTTGCCGAAGAATCGTTCGGTGTCCATGCGCGTGCTACGTCAGGGGCGTGCCAGCTTCATCACCTTCAAGCTGGCCGAGTAATCCTCCGGCAATACGGCAGAAGGGCGCTTTCGGGCGCCCTTTTTCGTATCTGCACCAGCGCTGTGCAGACGTGACGCGGTTATGAGGGATCAGGTACAATCCCCGGCTATTTTCGGCAAGCGTCTTGCCCGTGCCTTCTTTGAGTGTTGATCTGTGAGTGACCTGAGTCATATCCGCAATTTTTCCATCATTGCCCACATTGACCACGGCAAGTCCACCCTGGCTGACCGTTTCATCCAGATGTGCGGCGGGCTCACCGCGCGTGAAATGGAGGCTCAGGTACTGGACTCCATGGATCTGGAGCGTGAACGCGGCATTACCATCAAGGCTCACAGCGTCACGCTGCATTACAAGGCGCAGGACGGTAAAACCTATCAGCTGAACTTCATCGATACCCCCGGTCACGTGGACTTCACCTATGAAGTCTCGCGCTCACTGGCGGCGTGCGAGGGTGCATTGCTGGTGGTCGATGCCGGCCAGGGCGTCGAGGCGCAGTCGGTTGCCAACTGTTACACCGCCATCGAGCAGGGGCTGGAAGTGATGCCCGTGCTGAACAAGATGGACTTGCCACAGGCCGACCCGGATCGCGTCAAGGACGAAATCGAGAAGATCATCGGTATCGACGCCACCGACGCCGTGGCTTGCAGTGCCAAGAGCGGCATGGGCGTGGACGAGGTGCTCGAACGCCTGGTGCAGACAATCCCGGCGCCGACCGGCGAGATCGATGCGCCGCTGCAGGCGCTGATCATCGATTCCTGGTTCGACAACTACTTGGGCGTGGTCTCGCTGGTGCGTGTGCGCCAGGGGCGGGTGAAGAAGGGCGACAAGATTCTGGTCAAGTCCACCGGCAAGGTGCACCTGGTCGACAGCGTCGGTGTCTTCACCCCGAAACACACTGCCACCGCTGATCTGAAAGCCGGTGAAGTGGGCTTCATCATCGCCAGCATCAAGGACATTCACGGTGCGCCGGTCGGTGACACCCTGACCCTGTCCTCGACCCCCGAGGTCGAAGTGCTGCCGGGCTTCAAGAAGATCCAGCCGCAGGTCTATGCCGGTCTGTTCCCGGTCAGCTCCGATGATTTCGAGGACTTCCGCGACGCCCTGCAGAAGCTGACGCTCAACGACTCGTCACTGCAATATGCGCCGGAAAGTTCCGATGCGCTGGGCTTTGGCTTCCGTTGCGGTTTCCTCGGCATGCTGCACATGGAGATCATCCAGGAGCGCCTGGAGCGCGAGTACGACCTGGACCTGATCACCACTGCGCCGAGCGTGATCTACGAGATCGAGCTCAAGACAGGTGAAACCATCACTGTCGACAACCCGTCCAAGCTGCCGGACGTCTCGGCTGTCGCTGACTTCCGCGAGCCGATCGTCACCGCCACCATTCTGGTGCCGCAGGAGCACCTGGGTAACGTGATTACCCTGTGCATCGAGAAGCGTGGCGTGCAGCGCGACATGCAGTTCCTCGGTTCCCAGGTTCAGGTTCGCTACGACCTGCCGATGAACGAAGTGGTGCTGGACTTCTTCGACCGTCTGAAGTCGACCAGCCGCGGTTATGCCTCGCTGGACTATCATTTCGACCGCTACCAGTCGGCCAATCTGGTCAAGCTGGACGTGTTGATCAACGGCGACAAGGTCGATGCCCTGGCGCTGATCGTGCACCGCGACAACGCCGCCTACAAAGGCCGTGCGTTGACCGAGAAGATGAAGGAACTGATTCCTCGGCAGATGTTCGATGTGGCGATCCAGGCAGCCATTGGCGGCCAGATCATCGCGCGCACCACTGTCAAGGCGCTCAGAAAGAACGTACTGGCCAAATGTTACGGTGGCGACGTGAGCCGTAAGAAGAAACTGCTCGAAAAGCAGAAGGCCGGTAAGAAACGCATGAAGCAGGTCGGCAACGTGGAAATTCCACAGGAAGCCTTCCTCGCGGTGCTCAGGTTGGATAGCTAAGGCTCTATGTCGATCAATTTCCCGCTCCTGTTGGTTATCGCGGTCGCCGTTTGCGGCTTCCTGGCCCTGATCGATCTGATTCTGCTGGCTCCGCGCCGCCGTGCGGCGATTGCGGCGTACCAGGGGCGGGTCGACGATCCCGACGACAGGGTGCTGGAGCGCCTGAGCAAGGAACCCTTGCTGGTCGAGTACGGCAAGTCCTTTTTTCCGGTGCTGGCCATCGTGCTGGTGTTGCGTTCGTTCCTGGTCGAGCCGTTCCAGATTCCGTCCGGGTCGATGAAACCGACCCTGGAAGTGGGCGACTTCATTCTGGTCAACAAGTTCGCCTACGGCATTCGCCTGCCGGTGATCGACCAGAAGATCATCGAAGTGGACAACCCGCAGCGCGGCGATGTGATGGTATTCCGCTACCCCAGCGATCCCCGTATCAACTACATCAAGCGTGTGGTGGGGTTGCCGGGGGATCGCATCGAGTACACCCAGAGCAAGCGTTTGCTGGTCAATGGCGAGCCGGTGGCCGAGACGCTGATCAGTGAAGAACCGGGTAGCCTCGGTGGTGCGATGCTCTACCAGGAGCGCCTGGGCCAGGCCGAGCACACCATCCGCAAGGAAATGACCCGCATGCGCCGCGAGCCCGGTGGCCAATGGGTGGTGCCCGAAGGGCACTACTTCATGATGGGCGACAACCGCGACAACTCCAACGACAGCCGTTACTGGCGTGACCGCCATATCCCTCAGGAACTGTGGGGCATGGTTCCGGACGATCATATCGTCGGCAAGGCCTTCGCCATCTGGATGAGCTGGCCGGAACCCAAGACCGGCAATCTGCCCAATTTCTCGCGGGTCGGCCTGATTCATTGAGCACTGGCGCGCTGTTCAATACAGCGCCACAGGCTATAAATAGCGTAGCCGTCAGGCTTTCCGACAAGACCGTTCATTGGGGATACACATGACTTTCGCGCGCTCGCAGCAGGGGCTTTCCATTCTGGGTTGGCTGGTGGTTCTGGCCGTGGTGGCGTTTTTTGCCAGCACCGCGTTCAAGATGTTGCCGCACTATATGGATTACATGTCGCTGGAGAAGATCATCACCTCGGTCGAAACCGACAAGGCTGCAGATGTTCGTACCGTCGGCGAGTTTTACAACCACGTCAGCAAGGGGATGCAGGTCAACAATATCCGTGACCTGAACCTGCGTGATGTGCTCAAGGTGACGCAGGAGAACAATGAATTCCGCGCTCACCTCAAATATGAAAAACGTGAGCCGCTGATCGAGAACCTCGATCTGGTGGTCAATTTCGATAAAGAATTTCGTGTACGAATGCCGTGAACCCTGACCTTTCCCGCCTCGAGCGCAAGCTCGGCTATCGCTTCAAGGACCAGGACCTGATGGTCCTGGCCCTGACCCATCGCAGTTTCGCCGGCCGCAACAATGAGCGGCTGGAATTTCTCGGTGATGCCATCCTCAATTTCGTCGCCGGTGAAGCGCTGTTCGAGCGTTTCCCGCAAGCCCGTGAGGGCCAGTTGTCGCGCCTGCGTGCGCGTCTGGTCAAGGGCGAGACGCTGGCCGTGCTGGCCCGTGGTTTTGAACTTGGCGAATACCTGCGCCTGGGCTCCGGTGAGCTGAAGAGTGGTGGTTTTCGTCGTGAGTCGATCCTCGCCGATGCGCTCGAAGCGCTGATCGGTGCCATCTACCTGGATGCCGGCATGGACGCCGCGCGTGAGCGCGTGCTGGACTGGCTGACCGGCGAGCTCGATGGCCTGACCCTGGTCGACACCAACAAGGATCCGAAAACGCGGCTGCAGGAGTTTCTGCAGTCACGTGCCTGTGAACTGCCTCGTTACGAGGTGGTGGACATTCAGGGTGAGCCGCACTGCCGCACCTTTATGGTCGAGTGCCAGGTTTCCCTGCTTAATGAAAAGACCCTGGGCCAGGGCGGCAGCCGGCGTATCGCCGAGCAGGTCGCTGCGGCTGCGGCGCTGATCGCCCTCGGGGTGGAGAATGGCAATGACTGATGCACCTGTAACGCGCTGCGGCTACGTCGCCATCGTCGGCCGGCCCAACGTGGGCAAGTCGACGCTGCTCAACCACATCCTCGGGCAGAAGCTGGCGATCACTTCGCGCAAACCGCAGACCACCCGTCACAACATGCTCGGGATCAAGACCGAAGGCGACGTGCAGGCCGTCTACGTCGATACACCGGGTTTGCACAAGCACAACGACAAGGCGCTCAACCGCTACATGAACCGCAGCGCCTCGAGCGCACTGAAGGACGTCGATGTAGTGGTGTTCGTGGTCGACCGTACGCGCTGGACCGATGAAGACCAGCTGGTGCTGGAAAAGGTGCAGCACGTCAAATGCCCGATCCTGCTGGCGGTGAACAAGGCCGACCGGCTGGAAGACAAGAGCGAGCTGCTGCCGCACCTGAACTGGCTGGCCGAGCAGTTGCCGCAGGCCGAGATCGTGCCGATTTCCGCGCTGCAGGGGCAGAACCTCGACACCCTGGAGAAGCTGGTGGGTGAGCGCCTGCCGGAGTCCGAACACTTCTACCCGGAAGACCAGATCACCGACCGCTCCAGCCGCTTCCTGGCTGCCGAGCTGATCCGCGAGAAGATCATGCGCCAGCTCGGTGCCGAGTTGCCGTACCAGATCACCGTGGAGATCGAGGAGTTCAAGCAGGAGGGCCGCATTCTGCATATCCACGGTCTGATTCTGGTGGAGCGTGACGGACAGAAGAAGATCATCATCGGTGACAAGGGCGAGCGCATCAAACGTATCGGCGCCGACGCGCGCAAGGACATGGAAACCATGTTCGACTCCAAGGTGATGCTCAACCTCTGGGTCAAGGTCAAAGGCGGTTGGTCCGACGACGAACGCGCCCTGCGTTCATTGGGGTACCTGGATTGAGTCATCTGCCGCCAGTTCAGTGCTGCGCGGCTTTTGCCTGAGGCTTGCAACGTGCAGCTTGCCGCTTATGTCTTGCATAGCCGTCCCTACAAGGAAAGCAGCGCCTTGGTGGATTTCTTCACTGCCCAGGGCCGTATTCGCGCGGTGCTGCGCGCCGCGCGCGGCAAGGTCGGCAGCATTGCCCGGCCGTTCGCCCCGCTGGAGCTGGAACTGCGCGGGCGCGGCGAGCTGAAGAGCGTCGGTCGCCTGGAAAGCGTCGGTATACCCTTGCTGCTCACCGGCGAAGCGTTATTTTCCGGGCTTTACCTCAACGAGTTGCTGATCCGTCTGTTGCCCGCCGAAGACCCGCATCCATCGATGCTCGAACACTACGCCCTGACTTTGCAGGCGCTGGCTGCCGGTCGGCCGCTGGAGCCGCTGCTGCGTGCGTTCGAATGGCGTTTGCTGGATGCCTTGGGCTATGGTTTCGCCCTGGATCGGGATCAGTACGATAGTCCCATCGACCCGGCCGGGTTGTATCGCTGGCAGCAGGACATCGGCCTGGTGCCGGTACTGCAACTGCAACCCGGGGTATTTCAGGGCCGCGAATTGCTGGCCATGGCCGAAGCCGACTGGCAGACGCCGGGCGCGCTGGCCGCCGCCAAGCGTCTTATGCGCCAGGCGCTGGCCCCCCATCTTGGCGGCAGGCCTCTGGTCAGCCGTGAACTTTTCATGACGCTCAAGGAGTCCAAGCGTGACTGAGGCCAATCGTATTTTGCTCGGCGTGAACATCGACCACGTCGCTACCCTGCGCCAGGCTCGTGGCACGCGCTACCCGGACCCGGTCAAGGCCGCGCTGGACGCCGAAGAAGCCGGTGCTGATGGCATTACCGTGCACCTGCGTGAAGACCGTCGGCACATCCAGGACCGCGATGTGCGCGTACTGGCTGACGTGTTGCAAACGCGGATGAACTTCGAGATGGGCATTACCGACTTCATGCTCGGTTTCGCCGAGCAGATTCGTCCGGCGCACGTGTGTCTTGTGCCGGAAACCCGTCAGGAACTGACCACCGAAGGCGGCCTTGACGTAGCCGGTCAGGAGGCGCGCATCGCCGCAGCGGTGGATCGCTTGTCACTGGCTGGCTGCGAAGTGTCGCTGTTCATCGATGCCGAGGAACGGCAGATCGAGGCGGCCATGCGCGTCGGCGCGCCGGCCATCGAGCTGCACACCGGGCGCTACGCCGACGCCCACACGGCGGAAGAGGCGGCGCAGGAGCTGGCGCGGATTCGTGACGGGGTGATCTGCGGCCTCAACCACGGGCTGATCGTCAACGCCGGTCACGGCCTGCACTACCACAACGTCGAGGCGGTGGCAGCGATCACGGGGATCAACGAGCTGAACATCGGCCATGCGCTGGTCTCTCACGCTCTGTTCGTCGGCTTCAAGCAGGCTGTCGCCGAGATGAAGGCGCTGATCGTCGCCGCTGCCGAGCGCGGCTAAGGGGGCGATTGGCGCACCGCAGACCGTAGGGCGTACTCGGCTTTGGCTTCTAGCGTCGCTCTAACTCCTGTATCCATGCAGTCGTCGCGAAGCAGTACGCCGTTGCGGGAGTTCGGTGCATGCAGATATCCGGTAAGCCGATGGCGGACTGTTCGCTTAGGCTCCTGAGTCCGCCCTACGAGCCGGCGTTCCGGTCCGTCCTACGAGCGCCTGGCGTTACGGCTTGCGTGCGATCAATACGGCGCGGGTCGGTGCCGGCAGGCCTTCGAGGGTGCGGTTGTGGTCGGCTGGGTCGAGGAACTCCGGCAGCGACTGGAAGCGCATCCATTCGGTGGCACGTTGTTCCTCCACCGAGGTGCGACTGACGTCGACGCAGCGCACGTCCTCGAAACCGGCGCGGCGCAGCCAGCGCTCCAGGGCCGGCACCGAGGGCAGGAACCAGACGTTGCGCATTTGCGCGTAGCGATCTTCGGGCACCAGCACCTGTTCGGTATCGCCTTCGATCACCAGGGTTTCCAGCACCAGTTCGCCGCCCTTGACCAGCGCGTCCTTGAGGTCGAGCAGGTGGTCGATGGGCGAGCGACGGTGATAGAGCACGCCCATGGAGAACACCGTGTCGAAGCCCTGCAGCTTGGCTGGCAGTTCCTCGAAGGCCAGCGGCAGGTGCCAGACAGGGTAATCGGGCAGGTAACGCTTCATCGCCAGGAACTGGCAGAGGAACAGCCAGTTAGGGTCGATGCCGACCACGCTGTCGGCACCGGCGCCGAGCATGCGCCACATGTAGTAGCCATTGCCGCAGCCGACGTCGAGGATACGCTTGCCATGCAGGTCGAGATGCGGGGCGACGCGCTGCCATTTCCAGTCCGAACGCCATTCGGTGTCGATATGCACGCCGAACAGCTCGAACGGGCCCTTGCGCCAGGGAATCAGCCCCTGCAGTGCGGCTTTCAATTGTGCGCGCGTGCTGTCATCGCAGGCGCCGCCGAAGGTGAAGCGCTGCACCAGTTCCACCTCGCTCACCGGCAGATCCGGTAGCGCCTGCACGGCACCGTACCAGCGCGGCAGATCGCCGTGACCGATGGCCAGTTTGGCGTCGAGCTGGCCGGGCAACTCGCAGGCCCAGTCTTGCAACGGAGTACCGGCCAGTTGCGCCTGCAGGGCGTCGAGATCCAGATCGCGCATCATGGCAGGGCCACCAGCGAGGCGAAGTTCAGGCACTGGAACCAGGGCACTACCTTGCTGAAACCGGCGGCCAGCAGGCGCTCGCGATGTTGTTCGAGACTGTCGGGCAGCATCACCTTTTCGATGGCGCTGCGCTTCTGCGCAATCTCCAGCTCGCTGTAGCCATTGGCGCGTTTGAAGGCGACATGCAGCTGGGTGAGCAGCTCATGCTCGGCGGCATCCTCGAAGCGCAGCTTCTCCGAGAGGATCAGCGCGCCACCGGGCAGCAGCGCCTGGCGAATGCGCGTGAGCAATTCCAGGCGGCGCTCCGGGGGGATGAACTGCAGGGTGAAGTTGAGCGTGACCAGCGAGGTGGGCTGCAGGTCGAGGGCCAGGATGTCGGCTTCGATCACCTGCACCGGCAGCAGCTCCTGGAACATGGCGTCCTGGGCGTGCAGGTATTCGCGGCAGCGTTCGACCATGGCTGGCGAGTTGTCCACCGCGATCACCTGGCAGCCGTCCGCTTTTACATGGCGGCGCAGTGCCTGGGTCACCGCGCCGAGCGAGGCGCCGAGGTCATACAGTGTGGTGTGCGCCTGGGCGAACTGGCTGGCGAGTACGCCGATGTTCTCGACGATGGTCGGGTAGCCGGGCACCGAGCGCTTGATCATGTCGGGGAAGACCCGCACCACGTCCTCGTTGAAGACGAAATCGGGCACCTCGGGCAGAGGTTGGGCGAACAGACGATCAGGTTCTTGGCTCACGGCAATCGCAACGGGTAGCGGGAAAGGCCGGCATTTTAGCCAAGTGCGCGCCTGCCGTCAGGGCTTTCCCGCTGCCTGGCAGGGGTATCAATCGCCTGCTAGGTCTTGGTGCGTTCGAAGGCCGAAGCGGCAATACCCCACTGGCCGAGCCAGTAGGTGAGGATGATGGCATAGGGCGCGGCGTCGAAGCTGACGACGAAGCGATCGATGCCGATCAGGCTATCGGAGAGCATGAACAGCGTCGCACCGCCGACGGCCAGCCAGGCCGAACGTGTTTGCAGGCCAGGCTGACCGAGACGCGCCAGGGCCCGCCAGAGCATCAGGCAGATTGCCATGGCATAGCAGGCCACCGGAATCAGCAGGCTGCCCAAGCCGCCGCTCGCCAGTACGGCGAACATCGTTGCGCCTGCCAGCAGTGCCAGCAGCAGGGCGGGCAAGGCAAGTCGGCGGCTGTCGGAACAGTAGGCGTACAGGTAGGCCAGATGAGCCAGCAGGAAGGCGCCGAGGCCGAATACGAAGAGGTCTTGCGGCCAGTCGAGCAGAATGTCGCCGAGCAGTGAACACAGCAGGCCAATGCCGATCCAGCGCCGGTAGGTGCCGGCGGGTGCCTGGCGTAGCCAGAGCAGCAGGGCGATCACCGGGATGCCTTTGCTCAGCAGGCTGAGTTGCACATCACCGCTGATCCGGCCGTAGATAAAGACCGCAGCACCCACCAGACCGAGCAGCAACCAGCGCATGACAAGACTCCCTGTGTTATCGGATGCGCAACTATGGCCAGTGGCTGGACGCTTGCCAATGCGAGAGGTGCCAAAGCGAGTGGCAGATCGTGCCGCTGTACGGTGGGTGAGGGCGATACCTGCACCCACTGCGTTCAGCGTCAGCCTGCAACCAGTACGCGGATGGCTTCCAGGCGCAGGGCAGCCTTGTCGAACATTGCCAGGCTCTGTTCGCGCTGCTCGCGCAGGGCGTTGATCTCGCTGTCGCGCACGCTTGGGTTGACCGCCTGCAGGGCGACCAGACGGGCTAGTTCTTCGTCCAGTTCGGCGATCAGGCGGCGTTTGGCCTCGCTCACGCGCTCGACATGGCGCGGCATGACCTTGGCTTCGGCGTCGTTGATCTGCTTGGCCAGTACGTCGCGCTGGGCCTGGACGAACTTGTTGGCGCTGGCGCGCGGTACGCTTTCCAGCTGGTCGTTGAGGGTTTCGAAGCCGACCTTGGCGGCTAGGTCGTTGCCATTGGCATCGAGCAGGCAGCGCAGCGCAGCCGGCGGCAGGAAACGACCCAGTTGCAGCTTGCGCGGGCCGACCACTTCGCTGACGTAGAGCAGCTCCAGCAGCACGGTGCCGGGCTTGAGCGCCTTGTTCTTGATCAGCGCGACTGCGGTGTTGCCCATCGAGCCGGACAGCACCAGGTCCATGCCGCCCTGCACCATGGGGTGTTCCCAGGTGAGGAACTGCATGTCCTCGCGGGCCAGCGCCTGCTCGCGGTCGTAGGTGATGGTCACCGCTTCGTCGTCACCCAGGGGGAAGCTGGCATCCAGCATCTTCTCGCTGGGGCGCAGGATCAGGGCGTTGTCTGAGTGGTCTTCGCTGTCGATGCCGAAGGCGTTGAACAGCTCTTCCATGTAGATCGGCAGGGTGAACTGATCGTCCTGCTCGAGGATGGCCTCGACCAGCGCTTCGCCTTCACCGGCGCCGCCGGAGTTCAGCTCCAGCAGGCGGTCACGGCCGCTGTGCAGCTCGCCTTCGAGGCGGATACGTTCGGCGGTAGCTTCGTCCACCAGTTGTTGCCACTGGCCGTCGTCGCCGTTTTCCAGCAACGGCAGCAGGCGCGGGCCGAACTGGTGCTGCAGGGCGTTGCCGGTCGGGCAGGTGGCCAGGAAGGCGTTCAGCGCCTGGTGATACCACTGGTACAGGCGCTCCTGCGGGCTGTTTTCCAGGTACGGCACGTGCAGCTGGATGCGGTGTTTCTGGCCGATGCGGTCGAGACGGCCGATACGCTGTTCGAGCAGGTCCGGGTGGGCCGGCAGGTCGAACAGTACCAGATGATGGGCGAACTGGAAGTTGCGGCCTTCGGAGCCGATTTCCGAGCAGATCAGCACCTGCGCGCCGAATTCTTCGTCGGCGAAGTAAGCAGCGGCACGGTCGCGTTCGAGGATGCTCATGCCTTCATGGAACACCGTGGCCGGTATGCCGGAGCGCACGCGCAGGGCGTCTTCCAGATCCAGCGCGGTTTCGGCGTGGGCACAGATCACCAGCACCTTGAATTTCTTCAGCATCTTCAGGGTGTCGATCAGCCACTCGACGCGCGGGTCGATGCGCCACCAGCGTTGCTCTTCGTCGATCTCTTCCTGCGCCTGGTAACTGACTTCCGGGTACAGCTCGGCGTGCTCGCCGATCGGCAGCTCCAGGTATTCGTCCGGGCTCGGCAGCGGGTAGGGGTGCAGTTCGCGCTCGGGAAAACCCTGCACGGCGGCGCGCGTGTTACGGAACAGCAGGCGACCGGTGCCGTGGCGATCGAGTAGCTCGCGTACCAGGCGGGCGCGGGCTTCTTCGTCGCCGCCGTCGATGGCGTCCAGCAGTTCGCGACCTTCGTCGCCGAGGAAGCCGCCGATGGCGTCGCGCGCCTGGGCGCTGAGCGTGCCCTGGTCGAGCAGCTCCTGCACGGCTTCGGCCACCGGGCGGTACTGGCTGCTTTCGGCGCGGAAGGCTTGCAGGTCGTGGAAACGGGCCGGGTCGAGCAGACGCAGGCGGGCGAAGTGGCTGTCCTGGCCGAGCTGTTCCGGGGTGGCGGTGAGCAGCAGCACGCCGGGGATGATCTCGGCCAGTTGCTCGACCAGCGCGTATTCGGCGCTGGCTTGCTCCGGGTGCCAGACCAGGTGGTGGGCTTCGTCGACCACTAGCAGGTCCCAGCCGGCGGCGAACAGCGCGTCCTGGGCGTTGTCGTCGTCCTTCAGCCACTCCAGGGCGACCAGTGCCAGCTGGCAATCCTCGAAGGGGTTGCTGGCGTCGCTTTCCATGAAGCGCTCGGCGTCGAACAGGGCTACATCGAGGTTGAAGCGACGGCGCATCTCCACCAGCCACTGGTGCTGCAGGTTTTCCGGCACCAGGATCAGCACGCGGCTGGCGCGACCGGAGAGCAGCTGGCGATGAATCACCAGGCCGGCTTCGATGGTCTTGCCCAGGCCCACTTCGTCGGCCAGCAGTACGCGCGGGGCGATACGGTCAGCCACTTCACGGGCGATGTGCAGCTGGTGTGCAATCGGTTGCGCGCGCGCGCCGCCCAGGCCCCAGAGGGACGACTGCAGCAGGCGGCTGTTGTGTTCCAGGCTGTGGTAACGCAGGGCGAACCAGGCCAGCGGGTCGATCTGGCCGGCGAACAGGCGGTCGCTGGCCAGGCGGAACTGGATGAAGTTCGACAGCTGAGTTTCCGGCATGGTGACCGGTTTATGCTGGGCATCGAGGCCGTGGTAGACCAGCAGGCCGTCGACGTCCTCGACTTCCTGCACGGTGAGCTTCCAACCCTCGAAATGGGTGATCTCGTCACCCGGGGCGAAGCGTACACGGGTCAACGGGGCATTGCGCGTAGCGTACTGGCGGGTTTCGCCGGTGGCCGGGTAGAGCACGGTGAGCAGGCGGCCGTCCTCGGCGAGGATGGTGCCCAGACCCAATTCCGCTTCGCTGTCACTGATCCAGCGTTGCCCCGGTTGATATTGCGCCATGCCTGTCTGTCTCCCGCGTGAAAAAGCCGGCTATGGTAACGGATGCAGCGCCACGGCCAAAGCGGTCATGGCACTATTGCCGTGCGGCTTAGTCAAAAGTGTAGCGAGCACCGGCTAAAGTCGCGGCTCACGGGGCCGACAGCCTGACCAAAGGAGGTGCTGCAACGTGCTACCGCCTATCCCCCATAGCCTGGTGCCGGTCACTGCCACGCAGGACGTGATCAAGCCCAAGCCCGAGATTCCTCCGGTGACCCCGGCCGAAGGCAGCGCCAAGGAAAGTGCGCTTAGCCTCGACAAGCGCCACCCTCAGGAAACCGAGGAGCTGCTGCGCGAAGAACAGCGCCGCCGCCAGCGGCGCGGCTACACCCCCGAGCAACTGGCTGAGGCCGAACCGGAAGAGGTGGAGCAAGCGCTAGGTGATCTGCCCAGGCAAGGGCTGTGGGTAGACGTTGAAGTCTGAGACACTCCTTTCATTCTCGTTCATGTAGATCGTCATGCTGTTCGCCGACCCCTTGCCCGTACTTGCCGATGCCGAGCTGGATTATCTGCCCGGCTGGGTCGACCCCGCGCTCGCCGATAACTGGCTGCATATGCTGGTCGAGCAGACGCCCTGGCAGCAGCCGGAGCTGTTCATCCACGGCCGTTACCACCGCACGCCACGGCTGACGGCCTGGTATGGCGACCCCGAGGCGCGTTACCGCTATTCCGGGAAGATCCACGAGCCCTTGCCCTGGACGCCGCTGTTGAACGAGATTCGCCAACGGATCGAGAAAGAAGTCGGGCAATCGCTCAATGCCGTGCTGCTCAATCATTACCGCGACGGCCAGGACTCCATGGGCTGGCACAGCGATGCCGAGCCGGAGCTGGGGCGCAATCCGTTGATCGCCTCGCTCAATCTGGGCGGCAGCCGGCGCTTCGATCTGCGCCGCGTTGGCAGCACGCGCATCGAGCATTCGCTGACGCTGGAGCACGCCTCGCTACTGGTCATGCGTGGGCCAACCCAGCATCATTGGCAACATCAAGTGGCGAAGACGCGCCAAGCCGGCGCACCCCGCCTGAACCTGACCTTTCGCCTGATCCGGTTTCCGCTATGAGCAACGATGACAAGCTGATCGATTTCGCCGCCGAGCGCGACAAGCGTATCCACGATCTCAACGACAAGCGCCTCAACGAGATGCGCCAGGTCTTCGAGCAGGTACTGCCGCTGGGCAAGGCCAGGAAGAAGTCCAAGAGCAAGCCCAAGAAGCGCTGAAAGCGCCCCGATCTTCCCGCTGCGCACACCGTTGTGCAGCGTTCCCCGCCTCGAACCCCCTCGATTTCTTGACCTGGGTCAGTATTCCTCCAGGCCCGGCCACACCTGCTCTGTGGCCATTGACCCAGATCAATTTTCCCACCGCCAGCGCTGATAACGTGAAGCCATCCCAGACAGACAGGCACAACAGGAGGCAGCCATGTTCGTCGATACAGTGGTTCTCGCCGGAGTCGGCACCGTACTTCTGATGGTCGCGTTCTTCGGGGGCGTTGGTTACTTCATCTGGAAGGATGCTCACAAGCGCAAGCAGAGCTGATCCTTCCAGTTCACTGGGCACGCAAGGCAATTCGGGCGACTTCGGTCGCCCTTTTTTTGGCTCGCCATCCCAGGCGAGAGCACGGATTCGTTAGGCACCCTGGAGTAGCAGGTACTCACGCCTCTGGACAGATATAGTTAGCTAGCTAATAATTGAGTTTCGCACGGAGGCGGAACCCAATCGCTACAGCTATGTTCAGAGCTGAGATTTCTTCAGGTAGCCATCGTGCGTGACTCCTTGCTGGTGTTCCTTGCACCAAGCCCGCAAGCCGTTCAATTCGCCATCAAGACCCTGCTCGGCGGTGGTCTGGCATTGTGGTGCGCACTGCGTTTTGGCCTGGAGCAGCCGCAGTGGGCACTTATGACCGCGTTCATCGTTGCCCAGCCGCTATCCGGCATGGTGGTGCAAAAGGGCCTGGCACGACTGCTCGGCACGCTGGTTGGCACCTTCATGGCAGTGGTGATGATGGGGCTGTTCGCCCAGGCGCCGCTGTTGTTCGTGCTGGCGTTCGCCTTGTGGCTGGCGCTGTGCACGGCATCCTCGACCATGTTGCGCAGCGCCTGGTCATACTCCTTCGTGCTGGCCGGCTACACGGTCGCGATCATCGCCTTGCCGGCCATCGGCAAGCCACACGTGGTGTTCGACGAAGCCATCGCCCGCTGCACGGAAATCTGCCTGGGCATCATCTGCGCCACCCTGAGCAGCGCTTTGCTCTGGCCGCAGCGAGTCGAGCGGCAACTGGCGCAACAGGCGCGAGACACGTGGCAGGCCGGCGTCGTCGCATCGCGCCAGGCGCTGGCCGGTGAGGCCGGCTCCCGCCAGGGGCTGCTGGAGGTGCTGGCGCGTATCGTCGCCGTCGATGCTCAGCGTGAGCATGCCTGGTTCGAGGGCGCGCAAGGCCGCCAGCGAGCCATTGCGTTGCGGGTGCTGAGTCGCGATCTGCTCGGCATGTTGCGCCTGGCCCGCGGTGTGGCGCGGCAGTGGCGGCAACTGAGCAGCACCGAGGCACAAGCTGTTGCGCCCTGGCTGCAGGTAGTGGATGAGCGCCTGCAGCAGGGGCAACCGTCAGGTTTGCCGGAGTTGGTCGAGCAACTGCGCCAGGCAGCGCAGGACGAAGAGCTGAGCAGTGGTCAGCAACTCTGTCTGGAGCGCTTGATGGTGCTGCTGCTGCGTGTCGAGGACGCGAGCCATGCCTTGCGCGCCGTCGAGGAGGGCAGGGCACCGACCGATGCGCCGCGCGCCCTGTCCTGGCATTACGACTGGCAGAGCGCACTGGTGTATGGCTCGCGCAGCGCCTTGACCTTTCTGGTTCTGGCAGCCTTCTGGCTGGCCACCGGCTGGACCCATGCCATCGGCGCGCTGCTCCTGGCATGTGTCGTGTGCAGTTTGTTCGCCCGGCTCGAAGCCGCGCCGCAGATCGGCATGATGTTTCTGCGTGGCATCTTCTACGCGCTGCCGGTGGCGTTCTTCGTCGGGCAGATTCTGATGCCGCAGATCGATGGCTTCGTGATGCTCTGCATGGTGCTGGGCGTGCCGCTGTTCTTCGGTGTGTTGGGCATGGCCAAGCCGGCGACGGCCGCCACATCCACTTCCTTCTGTCTGCATTTCATCGTGCTCTGCCTGCCGGCGCCGGGTGTCGGCTACAACGTCGAATTCTTCCTCAATGAAGCGCCGGGCATGCTGATAGGCGTGGGCTGCGCGGTGATGGCCTTCAAGCTGGTGGTGCTGCGCAATCCGGTCTGGCATGGGCGGCGCCTGATGCAGGCGATCCTGACCGATCTCGGGCGTCTGACTCGTCGCGACCTGGGCCGCGCCGAAAACTGGTTCGGCGGGCGCATGGCCGACCGTCTGCTGCAGCTGGCGCGGCACTATCCGGCGCGGCCGGACCAGGCGCGCAGCCGCTGGGACGATGGCGTCGCCGGTCTCGACCTGGGCGACGAGCTGCTGCACCTGCGCAAGTGCCTGGCCAATGCCGATATCGGTTTGGCTCGTTCGCAGCAGCGCTTTCTGGAACGCCTGGAGGACGCGCTGGAACGTGGTCCTGCAGCGGGCCGTGAAGACGATCTGAACGCGCCGGTGGCCGAACTGCAGGAAGCCCTGCGCGCCTGCACGCCGAGCATCGACAAGCGTCTGGCCGAAGCGGCGCTGTTGCAATTGCAAAACGGCTGGCGCCACTGGTGCCAGCTCAGAGGAGAGGCTAATGGGTTTACATGAATGGTCGCTGGGCGGCGTGTTACTGAGCCCGATGGCGGCCTACGCGGTATTGGCGCTGCTGCTGACCGGCGTGTTGCGCCTGGGGTTGCAGCGCGTCGGGCTGTCGCGCTGGATCTGGCACGAAGCCCTGTTCGATTGTGCCTTGTATGTCTGCGTGCTGGCGGCCGTGATGGTCGCCCTGGCGCATTGAGGAGAGAAAGCATGCGTTCGACCATTCGCGTCGGCATCACCCTGGCCATGGTGGCGGCGGCGATCTTCGCCGGTTCCTGGATCTGGCAGCACTATATGTACTCGCCCTGGACGCGCGACGCCCGTGTGCGCGCCGATGTGGTGACCATCGCCCCGGACGTGTCTGGCTGGGTAGTCGAGCTCAAGGTGCACGACAACCAGCAGGTCAAGGCGGGCGATCTGCTGATGACCATCGACCGAGACCGCTATCAGGCGGCGGTGGAGAAAGTCAAGGCTGTGGTGGACATTCGCCGCCAGCAGTTGAGTCTGCGAGAACACGAGGCCTCGCGCCGTTCCCGTCTGGGCGCCCAGGCGATCAGCGCCGAGCTGCTGGAAAATGCGCAGATCAACGCCGAGATGGCGCGCAGCGAATATCGCGAGGCGCAGGCTGACCTGCGTGTGGCCGAGCTGAACCTCGCACGCAGCGAGGTGCAAGCGCCGCGCGATGGACAGATCACCAACCTGGTGCTGGCGCAGGGCAACTACGTGAATGCCGGGCAGGCGGTGATGGCGCTGGTCGATACCCAGTCGTTCTACGTACAGGCGTATTTCGAGGAGACCAAGCTGCCGCGAATACAGGTTGGCGCGCCGGTGGAGGTCTGGCTGATGGGCGGTGATCAGCAGATTCGCGGTGAGGTGGAAAGCATCAGTCGTGGTATCACCGACCGCAACGCCAGCCCGGATGGGCAACTGCTGGCCGATGTCGAGCCGACCTTCAACTGGGTGCGTCTGGCGCAGCGTATTCCGGTGCGCATCAAGCTCGATCAGGTGCCGGATGGCATGGTGCTAAGCGCCGGCATGACTGCCAGCGTGCGGGTGGAGTAGGGCGCGTGGGAGGGGCTTTAGCCGCGAGCCCTTTACAGGCTATCGATCATGAGTTGATCGCTCCCACGCTCCGCGTGGTAGCTCAGTCTAGGACGCTCTGCGTCCGCTGCGGTTCAGGCATCGCCAAGCGGGACGCGGAGCGCCCCAGGTGCAGGTGCCCACGCAGAGCGTGGGTACCATCAACACATCTGAGCGTCAGGCGCGTTCGATCTGTGCCGGGGTACGGCGCATCAGCACCTTGCCATGGCGCACCGACACCAGCGCGTGGCCCTGGCTGCGCACCATCTCGTAATCGTCCGGCGCCGACAGGATCAGCAGGTTGGCCGGGCGACCCGCCTCCAGCCCATAGCGATCACCCAGGTTCAGCGCGCGCGCCGAATTGTCGGTGATCAGGTTCAGGCAGCGCTTGAGGTCTTCGTAGCCGAGCATATGGCAGATATGCAGGCCGGCTTCGAGGATGCGCAGGATGTTGCCGTTGCCCAGCGGATACCAGGGATCGACGATGGAATCCTGGCCGAAGCAGACGTTCATTCCGGCGCGGTCGATCTCCGCCACGCGGGTCAGGCCGCGACGTTTCGGGTAGGTGTCGAAGCGGCCCTGCAGGTGGATGCTCTCGGTGGGGCAGGAAATGAAGCTGATACCGCTCATCTTCAGCAGGCGGAACAGCTTGGAGCAGTAGGCATTGTCGTAGGAGCCCATGGCCGTGGTGTGGCTGGCGGTGACCCGTGCGCCCATGCCGCGCACGCGGGCTTCCTCGGCCAGGACTTCGAGAAAGCGCGACTGCGGGTCGTCGGTTTCGTCGCAGTGCACGTCCACCAGGCAGCCCGTGCGCTCGGCCAGATCCATGAGGAACTTGATCGACGACACGCCCTGGTCACGGGTGTTCTCGAAGTGTGGGATGCCACCAACCACGTCGGCGCCCAGTTCCACGGCCTGTTCCATCAGCGCACGACCGTTCGCATAGGACTCGATGCCCTCCTGCGGGAAGGCGACGATCTGCAGGTCGATCAGATGGCGGGTTTCCTCGCGCACTTCGAGCATGGCCTTGAGCGCAGCGAGGGTCGGGTCGGTGACGTCGACGTGGGTGCGTACATGCTGGATGCCGTGGTCGACCAGCATGTCGATGGTCTTTTTGGCGCGCGTCTTGGTGTCCTCATGGGTCACCAGCGCCTTGCGCTCGGCCCAGCGTTCGATGCCCTCGAACAGCGTGCCGCTCATGTTCCAGGCCGGCTCGCCGGCGGTAAGGGTGGCGTCGAGGTGGATGTGCGGCTCGACGAAGGGCGGCACGACCAGATTGCCGGCGGCGTCCAGGTCGCCTTCGGCGATGGGGGGCAGGGCGTGCTGGGCGTCGATGGCGGCGATGCGCTCGCCGTCCAGGGTGATGCGGTGCAGGCCGTCGCGGCCGCGCAGGCGGGCATTGTGGATGATCATCAGGTTTCCTCTCAGGCAGGCGACGACAGGCGCCGGATCAACAGCGCAACGCTGATGTTCAGGCGGTCGTGCGGATCTTCGAACGAGCAGCCGGTCAGCGCTTCGATGCGCTGTAGACGGTAGCTCAGGGTGTTGCGGTGAACGTTCAGGCGCTGCGCGGCCAGGGCCAGGTTGCCGTTCTCGGCGAACCAGGCTTCCAGCGTCGGCATCAGCACCGGCTGGTGGCGCGAGTCGTCGCCGATCAGCGGGCCGACCACGCGCTCGACGAAGCGGTCGAGCAGGCTGCGGTCGCGGATCGCGCCGAGCAGCTCCAGCACGCCCAGCTCATTGAAACTGCACAAGCCCAGGCGCTCGGGAAAGCGCTGCGCCACGGCCAGGGCCTGGCGTGCCTCACCCAAACCCTGGGCGAAACGTGGCGCATCGCAGCCGGCGCAGCCCAGGCCGAGGAACAGACGGAGCGGGCCGAGCTGTGGGCGCAGTTCGTCGAGCAGCATGGTCATGGCCTGGCGGTCACGGGCTTCGGCATGGGCATCGGGGCAGGGCAGCAGGGCGATCCAGTGACGGCCCTGGCTGACCAGCGGCAGCGCGTCACCGAGTTCGCCGAGGCTCTGTTCCAGGCGCCGTTGCAGCAGTTGCTGGCGGCTCTGCAGCTGGCGCTCGGCGTCTTCATCAGGCAAGTCGCCGAACAGCTGCTCGCTGCCGTCGAGACGCAACAGCGCCACCTGACGCGGTACGTGCAGCGCCAGGCCCAGGCTGTCGCCGCGTTGCAGCAACACGTCGAGCGACTGGTAGTCACCGTCGAGCACCTGTTCCAGCACATGCTGGCGCGAGCGACCGAGCTGCTGCGCCTGCACCAGTGCGGAGCCGATGGCCTGGGTGACCACCACCATCTTCAGTGCGTAGGGCTGCTCGATCAGCGGCAGGTTCAGGCGCTCGGCCTCGGCGATGACGCTGGGCGGGATGGCCTGGATGAACTCGGCGCCGGTGAGGATGACCATGCCGGCGACCACGCGCTCATGGCCTTCGCGCACCAGGCGCAGCAGGTTGGCTTCGTCGCGCGGGTGGTTGATGCCGGTGACGAAGATCAGCTCGCCACCCATCACCCAATCGGCGATGCCTTCGTTCTCGGCCACGTAGGGCCAGCGCACGGCATTGTCGCGCCCGGCCTGGCCGGCACGCAGCTGCATGCTGGCCAGGCCGGGCAGGGCGAGCACGTCGGCGACGGTCAGACTCACGCGCCGGCGACCTGCTGGCGGCCGACCAGGGCCTTGTTCAGTTCAAACAGCACGACGTAGGTCACGGCAGCCATGGCAATACCCACCAGCGGCGCGACCCAGGGCGAGAAGTAGGCGCTCAGCGCACCGATCAGGTAGGCACCCAGGCCGACCCAGTTGAACGCTGGCAGGCGCACCTCGGCCAGTTTCGGGTAGCGCGCGCGGTGGCCGTAGAAGTAGTCGGCCATGATCACGCCGCCAATCGGCGGGATGATCGAGCCGAGCAGGATCAGGAAGGGGATCAGCATCTCGTACATGCCACCGATGGCCAGCAGGGTGCCGATGCCGGCGCCGGCCAGGGTGACGGTCTTGCGCTTGCCGGTGCGCAGCAGGTTGCAGCCGGCAGCGGCGAAGTTGTAGATGGTGTTGTCCTGGGTGGTCCACAGGTTGAGTAACAGCATGACCACGGCAGCCATGGACAGCCCTTGCAGCACCAGCACTTCGACTACGTCCGGTTGCTGGTAGACGATGGCGCCATAGGCGCCGGCTACGATCATCAGGCCGTTGCCGATGAAGAAGCCGAACAGGCTGGCCAGTACCGCGACGCGGCCGCTCTTGGCGAAACGCGTCCAGTTGGTGGCCTGGGTGGCGCCGCTGACGAAGGTGCCGAACACCAGGGTAATGGCCACGCTCAGGCTCATGCTCTCCTTGGGCTCGACCGCCAGCAGCCTGCTCAACCCGCCGATATCACGGGTGGCGATCCACAGCGACACCACCAGCAGCACCAGCATGGCCGGCACGGCGACGCGCGAGAGCATGTCCAGGCCCTTGTAGCCGACGAAGGCAGTGAGGCAGAAACCGAAGCCGAACAACACCATCAGCGGTATGGTCAGGCCTTCGGGCAGGCCAAGAATTTTCACCAGGACGATGGCGATGGTCGCCGTGCCCCAGGCGTACCAGCCGATCTGGGTGAAACCGAGCAGCATGTCGGACAGCTTGCTGCCCACTTCGCCGAAGCAGAAACGGCCCATCAGCACCGAGTTCAGGCCGCTGCGGCAGGCGATCAGGCCCAGCACGGCGGCATACAGGCCGAGCAGCAGGTTACCGATCACCGCCGCCCAGAGCAGGGTGGTGAAGTCGAAGGCCATGCCGATCTTGCCGCCGGCGAACATGGTGGCGGTGAAGAAGGTGAAGCCGAACAGCAGGATGGCGGTGGAGAACAGCCCCTTACGTGCGCCGTTGGGCACCTCGCTGAGGGGGTAATCGCTATCGGGGGTGGCATGGCTCATGGACCTGGCTCCGGTGTGGGTGTCGAGGCCTTGGCGATAGCAGGGGGCGTGCCAGAGTGGCAGGTGCGTTCGGTTTGGTCTGCTCGTCAAAAAAGCTTTGTGCTGTTTGCACAAAGAAATGCCTTTTTGAAGCGCATTTCTACATTTGCGTTGTGAGCAAAGAACAAAATTGGTGCGCGCCAGAGCTGTCGCGCACCAGCTTGCAGCGCATCAGTTTACGGTCACCTGCGGCATCGGCGGCATGGTCACGGTCTGCTTGGCGCTGGGGGCGAGCACTTCGGCTTCGCCGTCGACCACTTGCTTGCCGTCCTGGTTGAACACACGGGTGGCGATGCGCACGCGGTTCTTCGGCAGTTTTTCTAGCACTTCCAGCTTCACGGTGAGGGTATCGCCGAGCTTCACCGGGCGGGTGAACTTGAGCTGCTGGCCGAGGTAGATGGTGCCCGGGCCGGGGAGGTTGCAGGCGATGGCGGCGCTGATCAGGGCGCCGGTGAACATGCCGTGGGCGATGCGCTCCTTGAACATGGTCTCGGCGGCGAAGGCGGCGTCCAGGTGCACCGGATTGTTGTCACCGGAGACGGCGGCGAACAGTTGCACGTCGCGCTCTTCGACCTGTTTCTCGAAGCTCGCCTGCTGGCCGACTTCGAGGGCGTCGTAGGGGATGTTGGTTACCTGGGTCATGGGCACTCCTTGATTGGGCTTCGATCCTGGCTCAGCGCCTGCTGCAGCCAGTCGATCAGGTGGGTGGTGACCTCGTCGCGATTGCTCTCGTTGAGCAGCTCATGACGGGCCTCGGGATAAATCTTCAGTTGCACGTCGCGCACGCCGGCCTCGCGCAGGGCGCCTGCCAGATCACCCAGGCGCTTGCCGTCGCTGACCGGGTCGCGTGAGCCGCCGATCACCAGCAGCGGCAGGTTGGCATCGATCTGCGCCAGGTTCTCGACCGGGGTGATGTATTGCAGGCCGTCGAGCAGGTCACACCACAGCTGCGTGGTGCAGACGAAACCGCACAGCGGGTCGGTCACGTATTTGTCCACTTCCGCCGGGTCGCGGCTGAGCCAGTCGAAGGCCGTGCGGTTGGGTTTGAAGGCTTTGTTGAACGAGCCGAAGGAGAGAAAGTCGATGACTTTGCTGCGCCCCTTGGGGCCCAGGCGCCAGCGCTCGAAACCGGCGATCAGCCGCGCAGCCTTGTACAGCGCCACCGGCTGGTAGTTGGAGCCTGAGAGTACGGCGCCCTGCAGGCTGCAGCTGTGCCCCATCAGGTAGGCCATGCCGATGTAGCTGCCCATGCTGTGGCCGAACAGGAAGATCGGCGCCTGTGGGTAGCGCTGGCGGATATGGTGATTGAGCGAGGCCAGGTCGCCGACCACCTTATCCCAGCCACCTTCGTCGGCGTAGTGGCCGAGCACGCCTTGAGCGGCGCTCTGGCCGTGGCCGCGCTGGTCCAGCGCATAGAGATCGAAGCCGGCGCCTACCAGGCTTTCGGCCAGGCGTGCATAGCGCAGACTGTGTTCGGCCATGCCGTGGGACAGCATGACCACCGCGCGCGGCGGCTGATCACCATGCCAGTGGTTGACGTGCAGGTGAAGACCGTCCTGGGTGGCCAGGGGAAAGGCATTGTGGCGCATGGCGAATCCTTGTGCCGGAGATTGGCGGCATTGTGCACCTTGGCCGTCACCAGGCAAAGCACCGCGGTTTTCTTCGAAGTGGTAAAGATCGGTTACGAATCACAACATTTATTGCGAAATTCAGCCCATCAATGACGCCTTCGAGCTATTTGCGGCTCGGCTCTAAGCTGCTATTTTCCGGGCAGTCAGATCACTTCAGGGGAAGAGGACAAGAACAATGCAACCTGATTTCTGGAACGACAAACGCGCCCCTGGCGTGCCCAACGACATCGACCTGTCCAGCTACAAGTCGGTGATCGAAGTGTTCGAGCGCTCGTGCAAGCGCTTCGCCGACCGACCGGCCTTCAGCAATCTCGGCGTCACGCTGACCTATGCCGAGCTGGATCGCCTCTCTGCGGCCTTCGCCGCCTACCTGCAGAAGCACACCGACCTCAAACCGGGCGATCGCATCGCGGTGCAGATGCCCAACGTGCTGCAGTATCCGATTGCCGTGTTCGGCGCCATGCGTGCCGGGCTGATCGTGGTCAACACCAACCCGCTGTACACCGCCCGCGAGATGCGCCACCAGTTCAAGGATGCCGGGGTGCGTGCGCTGGTGTACCTGAACATGTTCGGCAAGCTGGTGCAGGAAGTGCTGCCGGATACCGAGATCGACTACCTGATCGAAGCCAGGATGGGTGACCTGCTGCCGAGCCTGAAAGGCTGGCTGGTCAACACCGTGGTGAAGAAGGTCAAGAAGATGGTGCCTGACTACCATCTGCCGCAGGCGATCCCGTTCAAGCAGGTGCTCAAGCAGGGCCAGGGCCAGGCGCTGGCGCCGGTCAAGGCCAGCCACGACGACATTGCCGTGCTGCAGTACACCGGCGGCACTACCGGCGTAGCCAAGGGCGCCATGCTCACCCACGGCAACCTGGTGGCCAACATGCTGCAGGTCGATGCCTGCCTGTCGCAGCTCGGCGAAGACGGCACGCCGCTGATGAAGCAGGGCCAGGAGATCATGATCGCGCCGCTGCCGCTGTACCACATCTATGCCTTCACCGCGAACTGCATGTGCATGATGGTCAACGGCAACCACAACGTACTGATCACCAACCCGCGCGACATCCCCGGCTTCGTCAAGGAGCTGGGCAAGTGGAAGTTTTCCGCGCTGCTGGGTCTCAACACCCTGTTTGTTGCGCTGATGGATCACCCGGAGTTCAAGAACCTGGACTTCTCCCACCTTAAGGTCACCAACTCCGGCGGTACCGCGCTGGTCAAGGCGACTGCCGAGCGCTGGCAGCAGATAACCGGCTGCACCGTGGTCGAAGGTTACGGCCTGACCGAGACCTCGCCGGTGGCCAGCACCAACCCTTACGGCGACAGGGCACGCCTGGGTACGGTTGGTATTCCGGTGCCGGGCACGGCGTTCAAGGTGATCGATGACGACGGCAACGAGCTGCCGCTGGGCGAACGCGGCGAGCTGTGCATCAAGGGCCCGCAGGTGATGAAGGGCTACTGGCAACGCGAGGAGGCCACTGCCGAGGTGCTCGACGCCGAAGGCTGGTTCAAGACCGGCGACATTGCCGTGATCGACCCGGACGGTTTCGTGCGTATCGTCGACCGCAAGAAGGACATGATCATCGTCTCGGGTTTCAATGTGTATCCCAACGAGATCGAGGATGTAGTCATGGCGCATCCGAAAGTCGCCAGCTGTGCGGCCATTGGCGTGCCAGACGAGAAGTCCGGGGAGGCGGTCAAGCTGTTCGTGGTGCCGCGCGACGGCGGCGTGACCGCCGAAGAGCTCAAGGCCTACTGCAAGGAAAACTTCACCGGCTACAAGGTGCCCAAGTACATCGTCTTCAGGGATTCGCTGCCAATGACCCCGGTCGGCAAGATTCTGCGTCGCGAGCTGCGCGACATCGCCTGACCCCAAGGCCCCTTCCCGTTGCCGGGCAGGGGCCTTCCCGCCTCTGCTGCCACATGGCAGTCCAATTGTTGTGATTTCGTAACTACCTTCGCCCACTCAGGCCGTTCCGGCCCTGCACCGGTATTGATTCGCGCTAGGCTGAATGCCCTGTAACGTGCGAGTTAGAGGCCTTTCATGCGAGCTTTCGAGTAGATGGTGCATGTGACTAATGTTTGTATGCTGGTCACTTTTTAGGCTCTATGGCCGGTTTTAGGTGCTGGTGGGCCTCTGGCAAAGCTGCTACTCTCGGCGCGCTTCCGGGCCTTGGGCCAGCGGGAAAGCGAGCTAAATACACAACAAACAACCGCCGTTGCGCGGTGAAGATCAGCTGTTGCTTAGGAGTGGGCTTCCATGACCGAAAACTTCTGGAAGGACAAGTATCCCGTTGGGGTTGCTGCCGAAATCAATCCCGACCAGTACCCGAACATCCTCGCGGTACTGAAAGAGTCCTGCCAACGCTTCGCCGACAAGCCTGCTTTCAGCAACCTGGGCAAGACGCTCACCTACGGCGAGATCTACAAGCTCTCCGGTGACTTCGCCGCCTACCTGCAAAAGCACACCGATCTCAAGCCCGGCGACCGCATCGCCGTGCAGTTGCCCAACGTGCTGCAATATCCCGTCGTGGTCTTCGGTGCCATGCGCGCCGGCCTGGTGGTGGTCAACACCAACCCGCTGTACACCGCGCGGGAAATGGAGCACCAGTTCAACGACTCCGGCGCCAAGGCGCTGATCTGCCTGGCCAACATGGCCCACCTGGCCGAGCAGGTCGTGCCCAAGACCGGCGTCAAGACCGTGATCGTCACCGAAGTCGGCGACATGCTGCCGACCTTCAAGCGTTTGCTGGTCAACGCCGTGATCAAGCACGTGAAGAAGATGGTGCCGGCCTACAACCTGCCGCAGGCGGTCAAGCTCAACGATGCGCTGGCCAAAGGCCGTGGTCAGAGCGTGGTCGAAGCCAACCCGAGCAATACCGATATCGCCGTGCTGCAATACACCGGCGGCACCACCGGTGTGGCCAAGGGCGCCATGCTCACCCATCGCAACCTGGTCGCCAACATGCTGCAGGTCAAGGAGCTGATGGGCGCCAACCTCGATGAAGGTTGCGAAGTGCTGATCGCGCCGCTGCCGCTGTACCACATCTACGCCTTCACCTTTCACTGCATGGCGATGATGCTGATCGGCGGCCACAACATCCTGCTGACCAACCCGCGCGACCTGCCGGCGGTGGTCAAGGATCTGGCCAAGTACCGCTTCACCGGTTTCGTCGGCCTCAATACCCTGTTCGTTGCCCTGTGCAATAACGAGGATTTCCGCAAGCTGGACTTCTCCAGTCTGAAGCTCACCGTCTCCGGCGGCATGGCCCTGCAACTGGCCACCGCCGAGCGCTGGAAGGAAGTCACTGGCTGCGCCATCTGCGAAGGCTTCGGCATGACCGAGACCAGCCCGGTGGCCACGGTCAACCCGTTCAGCGCCATCCAGCTCGGCACCATCGGTATTCCGGTGCCGTCGACCCTGTGCAAGATCGTCAACGACGACGGCCAGGAACTGGCGATCGGCGAGATCGGCGAGCTGTGCGTGAAAGGCCCGCAGGTGATGAAGGGCTACTGGCAGCGCCAGGAAGCCACCGACGAAATCCTCGACGCCGAAGGCTGGCTGAAGACCGGCGACATCGGTCTGATCCAGGAAGACGGCTACCTGCGTATCGTCGACCGCAAGAAGGACATGATTCTGGTGTCCGGCTTCAACGTCTACCCGAACGAACTGGAAGACGTGCTGGCAACCCTGCCGGGCGTGCTGCAGTGCGCCGCGATCGGTATTCCGGACGAAAAATCCGGCGAAGCGATCAAGGTGTTCGTGGTGGTCAAGCCGGGCGAGAGCGTGACCAAGGAACAGGTGATGGAGCACATGCGCGCCAACCTCACCGGCTACAAGGTACCCAAGGCCGTCGAGTTCCGCGACATGCTGCCGACCACCAACGTCGGCAAGATCCTGCGTCGCGAACTGCGCGACGAAGAGCTGAAGAAACTCGGCAAGAAGTAATTCGCACCGGTCGCAACGAAGAACCCGCTACGGCGGGTTTTTTGTTGTGCGCCAGGCATGGCGCGTAGTGCCGTGACTGGCGCTGTTCGGCTCACTGTGGTGGTGAGTCGGACGATTTGGAGGTGAAAGTCCTCTACACACCCGGCAAGGGGAAGTGTTAGCTGAAGGCAAGGGTGTCGCGGGTGACCGCGAATCTGAAGGAAGCCCGAGGCAAAATGCTGGTCTGACGTACAGGAAGCGGATAGAGGCGGCGTAGCGGGGTGAGGTAGCAACGATTGCCAAAGCCCGATACTTGCACGGAACGCTACGACGTAAATCCGACAGGCATAAGCAGGAAGGTCGCGCGAATTACCCTGGGAGATCTGTTTGGCCTGCCACGTGCTACCGGCACCGAGAGGTGGCGGGATGGGCGAACAGAAGTCAGCAGAGGCCGTAGTAGTTGCTCGGAACCGGAGCGATGAAGGGCTGAACCTGTCATGAGTGGATAGTCAGGTGTGCTCTCTGTTGGAGCGTAAAGCAGAAACGTCGTGAACAGCGGCGGTCGAGACCATCAGGAGGTAGGAGTCGGAAACTCCGAGGGCCGGTCTGGGCGCTTAGTTACCACAGGCGACACATCAACGGAACCAAGCTCGCTGACGCAGTCTGTCAGTAGGCAGGAACCGCCGTATACGGAACCGTATGTACGGTGGTGTGGGAGGACGGCGGGGGCGACCCCGCCTCCTACCCGATTCCTGACACCTGGGCCGGAGTGTGGTGGCGAAAAGTCGATAACGCCTGCATACATGCTTTGATCGACCCAGAACACGACAGCTAAGGAGTGCGTCGCAGATGGCTCTGCGCAACGGAAACCACCTGGTCATACCAGTTTTCGTTAATTTCTATTCTTTTGACGTCACAGAATTGGCAAAATACCTGCCTTTTAGTATCTAAGTGCCATTAATGGGGTGTGCCAATGTTCCTCTCTCTGCGTTTGCGCTCCAAAGTGCTGCTGCTGGCTTTGGGGCCGATCTGCTTGCTGACTCTGTTGCTCAGCTCCATTGCCTTCGTCGTGCTGGGCAATCTCGCCGATCAGCAGGAGGCCCAGACCCGAGCCAAGCTGGTGGCGGACCGCAAGGCGGAGATCAAGCAATACGTCGAGCTGGCGTTCAATGCGATTGCCCCGCTGTATCAGGCATCCGCCGATGGCGACATGGACGCGCGCGCCCAGGCCGTCGAGGTGCTAAAGCGCCTGTCCTACGGTGCGGACGGTTACTTCTGGGGCTACGACAGCAACATCCGCCGCGTCTTGCAGGGCAACACCAACGATCGCATCGGCGAGGACTTCAGTGGCTACCGCGACCCCAACGGTATATACGCCATTCGTGAGCTGGTGCGGGCCGGCACCGATGGCAGCCATTACGTGAACTACAGCTTTGTTCTTGGCGACAGCGAGGTGCTGGTGCCCAAGGTCGGCTACGCGCACTACCTGCCCAAGTGGAAGATGGTCTTCGGTACCTCGGTCGATCTCGACGGTGTGGAGCGTGACGTCCAGGCCGCGCGTGCACAGTTCCAGCAGAGCGTCGACCGCCTGCTGATGGTCATGGTCGGCTCTGCCGTTGGTCTGCTGCTGGTGCTGGCGCTGTTGTCCCTGCCGCTGGCGGCATCGATCACCAAGCCGGTACAACTGATCAAGAGCAAGCTCGATGACATGGCCGCCGGAGAGGGTGATCTGACCCAGCGTCTGCCGGTTACCAGTCGTGACGAGCTGGGCGAGCTGGCAACCTCCTTCAATGCCTTCGTCGCCAAGATTCATGCCCTGGTGCAGCAGGTGTCGGTGACCACCGACCAGCTGTTCGGTCTGGTCGGCGGCGTATCCAGCCAGGCCCAGCGCTCCGAACAGGCCATGGCCGCTCAGCGCCACGAGACCGATCAGGTCGCCACCGCCATCAACGAGATGTCCGCTGCGGCCCATGAGGTGGCGCAGAGCGCCCAGCGCGCCGCCGAGGCTGCGCGCGAGACGGATCAGCAGGGACAGGAGGCCAAGCGGGTGGTCGATGGCAGCATCGCCCACATCCATGATCTGGTAGGGGAAGTGCGCAGCAGCAGTGAGTCGCTCGACGGCTTGCGGCGCGATGTGCAGGGTATCGTCAGCGTGCTGGAGGTGATCCGCGCGATTGCCGACCAGACCAACCTGCTTGCGCTCAACGCGGCCATCGAGGCTGCGCGGGCCGGCGAAGCGGGACGTGGTTTTGCCGTGGTCGCCGATGAGGTGCGTGCGCTGGCCAGCCGTACCCAGCAGAGCACGGGCGAGATCCAGAGCATGATCGATCGTCTGCAAAGCGCGACGGGTGAGGCCGTCGCAGCAATGCTGCGTGCCAGCCAGATGGGTGACAGCACCCGTGAGCAGGCCAGCCATGCCGGCGAGGCGCTGGACAGCATCGCGGTATTGATCGGTACCATCAACTCGATGAATGCGCAGATCGCCAGCGCCGCCGAGGAGCAGACGGCCGTGGCTGAGGAAATCAACCGCAGCGTGCACCAGATCGCCGTCGCGGTGGACGAAGTCGCCAGCGATGCGGCGCAGGGCGCGCAGGCCGCTCGTGATCTCGACGCTCTGGGTGGGCGCCTGCAGGGCCTGGTCGGCCAGTTCCGCGTCTGAGAATCGAGTAACGACGCGTAGCAGGCCAGCGCGCTGTTATGAGGTAACCGGGATCTGGGCAGACAGACTCAGCTCTCGGTTTCCTGCGCGCTGCGCCACGCCACCAGCAGCACCCCGCCGACGATGCACAGTGTGGCCAGCAGCATGCTCAGGCTGCCCTGTTCACCAAGCAGGCCAATGGCGATGGCCGCGCCGGTGATCGCAGCCACCGAACCGATCTGGCTGAGAAACACGGTGCCGGCCAGTTTCTGCAGGATGAAGAACAGTGCGTACACCGCTGCGAACAGCAGCATCTGCGCGGCCAGCAGAGCAACGGCCCTGGCACTGCCCAGATGTGGCGCGAAGTCGACGCCGAACAGGGCGGTAGGCAGCAGCAGCAGGGTACCGCCCAGCAGCATGCCAGGTGCCAGTGACAGCGGGCTGGCACCGCGTGGCCAGTAGCGCGAGCGGTAGATATTGCCCAGTGCCAGGAACACCGGCACACACAACGCAGCGAGTATCCACAGGATCGGGCTATCGCCGCCATGCAGTTTGCCCAACGCCAGTATCAGGCTGCCGGACAGGCCGATGCAGATACCCAGCAGGCGGATGCGACTGAGTCCCTCCATGCGCAGAGCCAGTGCCAGCAGATAGGTGATCAGCGGCGGGAAGGCGAGGCACATCGAGGCGAAACCAGCGCCGACATGGTCGATGGAGCTGAACAGCAGGGCGTTCGGTAGCGCGATGCTGAGCAAGCTGGAGGCCAGGTAGTAGCGTTGCTGAGGCAGGCTCATGCCGGGCCGTTCCCCCCGCTGCCAGGCGAACAGCAACAGCAGCAGGCCGCCACCGAGCAGGCTCCAGAACAGATAGGCCAGCGGCTGCCAGCCGGCATTGCCGGCTAGCTTCACCAGATTGCTGGTCAGGCCCATCAGAGTACCAATGGTGAACAGCAGCCCCAGCGCGAGAGCAGGTTTGGGGGGCGCAGCTGGCATATGGCGAATCTCCTTGCATGACGAGAGTGGGGCGTGGCGGTTAGACAACTCTGGCTTGGTGATGGACGAGCCCCCGAAGCAGAAGTTGCAACAACAGACGCGTTGCTGGCCAGGGCTGCGGCGCTTTCAGACCCAGCGCGAGATATGTGCCCAGCCCGTGCCCTCAGGGTGCAGCGGTTGATGGGCGGCGATCCGTTTGCGACGTGCACGTGAGCAAATGGCGGAAAAGCTTCGCGTTGTCCGCCCTACGCTGTGGTTTCAGCGTAGGGTGGATGGCGCTTTTTTCATCCACCATTGCGGCGATGTTCCGAGCTGTTTGTGTCTAGGGGCATCTTCTCGCGCCTTCTCGGCGATGCCCACCCTGCCCGCCATAAGCCGTAATCTGCGACAATCGCGCCTTTGCCCTGATTGCCTCGATCCAGATGACTGACCTCGCCACGCTGCAGAAGAAACTCGACCACGTCATGATCGCCGAGCGCCATCGCTTGCGCCGGCAGTTGCATGAGCTGCAGAAGCATCCCGACGAGGCCAAGCTGGCGCAGTGGCTGGAGCGTTTCCAGGCGTCCAGCGACAAGGTGGCGGCGCGGCGTAGCAGCATCCCGGCGATGCGTTACGATGATGCGCTGCCGATTGCCGCCAAGCGCGACGAGATCAAGGCCGCACTGGAGAAGAACCAGGTGGTGGTGATCGCCGGTGAGACGGGTTCGGGCAAGACCACGCAGTTGCCGAAGATCTGTCTGGAAATCGGCAGGGGCGTGCATGGGCTGATTGGTCATACCCAGCCGCGTCGCCTGGCGGCGCGCAGTGTGGCCACAAGGGTAGCCGAGGAGATCGGCACACCGCTGGGTGAGCTGGTCGGCTATCAGGTGCGTTTCGAGGATCAGAGCAAGGACGGCACGCTGATCAAGCTGATGACCGATGGCATCCTGCTCGCCGAAACCCAGCACGACCGCTTCCTGGAAAAGTACGACACCATCATCGTCGACGAGGCGCACGAGCGTAGCCTCAATATCGACTTCCTGCTCGGCTACCTGAAGACCCTGCTGCCGCGTCGCCCGGATCTGAAGCTGATCATCACCTCGGCGACCATCGATCTGGAGCGGTTTAGCAAACACTTCAACGATGCGCCGATCATCGAGGTGTCCGGACGTACCTACCCGGTGGAAACCTGGTACCGCCCGCTGGCGGCCGAGGTGGACGAGGAAGGCGAGCGTCTGCTCGATGACCTGTCCATCGACCAGGGCATCCTCGCCGCGCTGGACGAGATCGCCGAGCACGAGCGTAGTGTGGGCAAGCGCCCCGGCGACGTGCTGGTGTTCCTGCCCGGTGAGCGCGAGATTCGCGAGGCGGCCGAGGTGCTGCGCAAGGCCAATCTGCGTTTTACCGAGGTGCTGCCGTTGTATGCTCGGCTGACGCCAGCCGAGCAGCAGAAGATTTTCGCGCCCATGGCCGGGCGCAAGATCGTGCTGGCCACCAACGTTGCCGAAACCTCGCTGACCGTGCCGGGCATCCGCTATGTGATCGACAGTGGCACGGCGCGTATCAGCCGCTACAGCTACCGCGCCAAGGTGCAGCGCCTGCCCATCGAGCCGGTGTCGCAGGCCAGCGCCAACCAGCGCAAGGGCCGCTGCGGGCGGGTCGAGCCCGGTATCTGCATTCGTCTGTACAGCGAGGAGGATTTTCTCGGGCGCCCGGAATTTACCGACCCGGAGATTCTGCGCACCAACCTCGCGGCGGTGATCCTGCAGATGCTGCACCTGCGCCTGGGCAGCATCGAGGACTTCCCCTTTATCGAGCCGCCAGACGGCAAGGCCATCAGCGACGGCTTCAACCTGTTGCAGGAGCTGTCGGCGGTCAACCGCGAAAGCCAGCTCACACCCATCGGCCGGCAACTGGCGCGCCTGCCCATCGACCCGCGCCTGGGGCGCATGGTGCTGGAGGGCGCCAAGCAGGGCAGCCTGGAGGAAATCCTCATAGTCGCTGCCGCGCTGTCGGTGCAAGATCCGCGCGAGCGCCCGATGGATCGCCAGCAGGCCGCCGACCAGGCGCACGCGCAGTGGAAGGATGTGGACTCGGACTTCGCCGCGCTGATCAACCTGTGGCGCGGCTTCGAGGAGAAGCGCCAGGAGCTGGGCAGCAACCCGCTGCGTACCTGGTGCAAGAAGAATTTCCTCAACTACATGCGCCTGCGCGAATGGCGCGACGCGCACCGGCAACTGGTGCTGATCGCCCGTGATCTGCAATTGATGGGCAAAGGCAGCCAGAACCGCTCGGAGGCGCAGAGCGAGCAAAAGGCGAACACGCCGCAGCCGACCAAGGACACCCGCGTCAACGCCATCGCCCGCCAGCAGGCCGAGGCCAGCGAGGCAGCGGTGCGGGCGAAGAATTACGCTGCCGTGCACAAGGCGATTCTTGCCGGCCTGCTCAGCCAGATCGGCCAGAAGACCGAGGAGGGCGACTACCTCGGCGCACGCCAGCGGCGTTTCTGGATTCACCCCTCCAGCGTGATCGGGCGCAAGAAGCCCAATTGGATCATGGCTGCCGAACTGGTGGAAACCACCAAGCTGTTCGCCCGTATGGTGGCCAAGATCGAGCCGGACTGGATCGAGCCGCTGGCGGCGCATCTGGTGAAGAAGAACCACCTGGAACCGCATTGGGAGAAGAAGCGCGGCCAGGTGGTGGCGTACGAGCAGGTCACGCTGTACGGCATGATCATCGTCGGTCGCCGCCCAGTGCATTACGGCCCCATCGACCCGCCGGTGGCGCGCGAGATGTTCATTCGCGAGGGGCTGGTGCGAGGCGAGATCAACAGCCGCGTGCGCTGCCTGACCGCCAACCGCCAGTTGCTCGAACGCCTCGACGAGCTGGAGGCCAAGTCGCGCCGCCGCGACATCCTCGCCGACGAGGAAACCCTGTTCGGCTACTACGACGCGCGCATCCCGCAGGACATCTACCAGGCCGCGAGTTTCGAGAGCTGGTACAAGAAGGGCAGCGCCGCCGACCCGCAACTGCTGATCATGCGCGAGGAAGACGCCCTGGCCCGCGATGCCAAGGAGGTTACCGCCGCGCAGTACCCGGACACCTTGCGCATTGGCGAGCTGCAGTTGCCGCTGAGCTATCACTTCGAGCCTAATCACCCGCGTGACGGCGTGACCCTGCGCGTGCCGGCGCCGCTGTTGCCGCAACTGCAGCCCGAACGCCTGGAATGGCTGGTGCCGGGGCTGCTGGAGGCCAAGTGCATCGCCCTGGTGCGCGGCCTGCCCAAGGCGCTGCGCAAGAACTTCGTGCCGGTGCCGGACTTCGTCGGCGCCGCGCTGGACAAGTTGGTGTTCGGCCAGGGCTCGCTGCCGCAGGCGCTTGGCGCCGAGCTGCTGCGCATGACCGGCGCGCGGGTGTCCGACGAGGCGTGGGCGGAAGCGGCTGAAAGCCTGGAAAACCACCTGAAGATGAATATCGAGGTGGTCGACGCGCGCGGCAAGTTCCTCGGTGAAGGCCGCGACCTGGCCGAACTGACCGCACGTTTCGCCGAGGCCAGCCAGGCAGCCTTGGCCATCCCGCAGCAGAGCGACAAGCCGAAGGCGGTGGAGGCCAAGGGCTTTGCCGAGGTGGCCGAGAAGGCGCAGCAGAAGATCGCCGGGCTTTCCATGACCGTCTACCCGGCGCTGGTGGAAGAAGCGGGTGTGGTCAAGGAAGGGCGCTTCCCGACCCAGGCCGAGGCCGACTTCCAGCACCGCCGTGCTCTGCAACGTCTGCTGCTGCAGCAACTGGCCGAGCAGGCGAAGTTTCTGCGCGGCAAGCTGCCGGGGCTGACCGAGCTGGGCCTGCTGTACCGCGATATCGGCCGCGTCGAGGCGCTGGTCGAGGACATTCTGCTGGCCAGCCTAGATGCCTGCATCCTCGAAGGCGAAGCCACGCTGCCGCGCGATGGTGCGGCGCTGGCGCAACTGGCTGAACGCAAGCGCGGCGACTGGACGGCGCATGCCGAACGTATCGCTCGTCTGGTGCTGGAAATCCTCAAGCTCAACCATGGCCTACAAAAGCGCTTCAAGGGCAAGATCGACCTGGCCCAGGCCATGGCGCTCAACGACATCAAGCAGCAGTTGGCCAACCTGGTCTATGCCGGCTTCGTGCGTGAAACGCCGGGCGAGTGGCTCAAGGAAATTCCGCGTTATCTGAAGGCCATCGAACAGCGCCTGGACAAGGTGGGCGCGCAGGTGCAGCGCGACCGTGTGTGGACGGGTGAACTGGCCGGCTACTGGGAGCAGTACAAGGCCCGCGCTGCCAAACATGCCCAGGAAGGCAAGCGCGACGAGCAGCTCACGCTGTACCGCTGGATGCTGGAGGAGTACCGCGTGTCGCTGTTCGCCCAGCAACTGGGGACGAAGATGGCGGTGTCGGACAAGCGCCTGAGCAAGCAGTGGACGCTGGTTGAAAGTTGATGATCGGCGCTCGCCCCGGCGTTGGGGCGAGCTATCCGCTGATGAATGCGGAAACCGAGAAAGATGAGCGCAAGTGAAGAAAACTCCGGGCTGGGGCCCGTGGCTGCCTGGGCCTGTTTCTGGCCGGGCTGGCCTTTGTCGTGCTGATATTCGCCGGGCACAGGTGAGATGGCGCCGTTCTTGCGCGGGCTGATGAAGCCCTTGCCCGGCATCGAAGGCATGGAGTCGCTGCCGGCCAGCCCGGCGCTGGCGATCTGGGATCGTGACGGCAAGCTGGCCTATGCCGTAATGCTGTTCACTTAAGGTTGCACACGTTTGGCTCCCCTCACCCATTTATTGGGGGCACGCCTAGTGGAGAGGGGCTAGGGGAGAGGGTTGAAAGCACCGCAAAACTGCCAGTTTCCCCTCTCCGAACGCGGGCCGCCCTAACAGGCCGTTGAAAAACGTAGGCGAGGCAGCCAATGCAAGGCAAAAATAGGCGAAAAACGGTCGGAGTCGCGCTCGACTTTACGAGCTGTAAATGAGCATTTTGATCGGACTCGCGCACGAGCCTGTTTTTAACGCAGCAGTGGCAACGCAGATAGTTTTTCAACAGCCTGTTAGGCCTATGCCGGGCCTTACAGTGAGGGGTTGGTGTGCAACTCCAGCAACAGCTTCGTCGAGCCGGTGCTCGATTCGCTGACCCAGAGGTGCCATGTGTCGCTGGCCAGCGGCTTGGCGGTGGGCTGTTATTGCGCCTGGAAGTAGTGAAGTAGGCTGATCTGCCCGCAGGCGCCTCGCTTACCCGGATGTTTGACCGTCTCGGCGAGCGCTCAGGGTAGGAGCCCCGCCTCGGGGCGAAGCTTCTGCTGGCGCCTGTCAGCCCGTCGCCACTGAAGCCTGATCCAGCTTACCCAAGCACCTTCAGCTTCGGCCAAGTCGCTAGCCAGTTCTTGTCGCGCAGTCTTTGCTGGTAGATCGGCTGCTTCTCGCCCTTGAATCTCCCCGCCGGTCGCACCACGAGGTCAAACAGATCCTCCAGGCCGAGCGGCGCAGCGACCTCCAGCCTGTCTTGTTCATCGAGTCTTATGGCCACCGCCGTCGCGGGCTCTGGCCAGTGCCGCATCGCTTCGGTAGCCGAGGCATAAGGTGCATCGCCATTGCGCAGATGCATGCGTGCCTGATTCTTCACCGACCACTGCAGCGATTCGTCCTGTTGGCGCAGGATCGTCTCCAGCTCAGCATCGCGAGCAGGGCAGAGCTGGCAGCGGTCGAACCAGATCACATCGATATCTTCTGGTAGCGGCGAGGGCGTGCGTTGGTGCAGGTGATCCCAGACTGCGCTGCGCACGAAGCCGGCGGCTACCCAGCAATCGGGCAAGTCGAGCCCGCGCACCTGCTGCAGGATGCGCAGGCGCCGAGGGTCGTTGGCAATCAGGTTCTGGAGGCGAGCAACGAGGTTCATGCGCGCAGCCTATCAGTGGTGCCTGTTGCGGCTCCACACCGTAGGAGCGGCTTGAGCCGCGATTGTCGCCGTACTGAACTGCTTCAGATGCTGCGCTGATTGACCCGCTGCGACAGCGCCTCGGCCGACTCCTTGCGTTCGGAATAGCGGTCCACCAGCTCGGGGTGGTCGCGTAGCAGCCAGGTGAAGCGCACCAGCTCTTCCATCACATCGACCAGGCGGTCGTAGTAGGGCGACGGCTGCATGCGGTCGTCGTCGCCGGATTCGAGAAAGGCCTTGGGGACCGAGGACTGGTTAGGGATGGTGAACATGCGCATCCAGCGGCCGAGTACGCGCAACTGATTGACCACGTTGAACGACTGCGAGCCGCCACAGACCTGCATCACCGCCAGGGTCTTGCCCTGCGTCGGGCGCAGCGCGCCCATGGCCAGCGGCACCCAGTCGATCTGCGCCTTGAATACCGCCGACATGGCGCCATGGCGCTCCGGTGAGCACCACACCTGGCCTTCTGACCATTGCATCAGCTCGCGCAGCTCCTGCACCTTGGGGTGCTCGACCGGGGCGTCGTCCGGCAGGGGCAGGCCGGACGGATCGAAGATGCGCGTCTCGCAGCCCAGATGCTGCAGCAGGCGCGCCGCTTCCTGCACCAGCAGGCGGCTGAACGAGCGTGGTCGGGTGGAGCCGTACAGCAGCAGGATGCGTGGCGCCGGAGCCGAGTCGCTGGGTTGGGCCGGCAGCAGGTCGAGGTCAAGATTGGGCAGGTCGTCGTTCATTGGTGCGTCCTTACAGCTGGCCGATACGGTTGAGCGCCTGCTGCAGCTCGTCGCGGCTCATGTCCGCCAGGGGCAGGGCGAGGAAGGCGCGGCAGCGTCGTTCGATATGCGCCAGGGTGGCCTGGAACGCGGCGTCGATGCTGGCCTCGTCGCCTTCCACGTGGGACGGATCTTCCAGGCCCCAGTGGGCTTTCAGCGCCGGGCCGAAGTACACCGGGCAGGCTTCGCCGGCTGCCTTGTCGCAGACGGTGATGACGATATCCGGCGGGCAGCCTTCGAAGGCGTCGTTACCTTTGCTGCTCAGGCCCTCGGTGGTTATGCCAGCCTCGCGCAGGGTCAGCAGGGTGCGCGGCAGCACCTCACCGCGCGGGAAGCTTCCCGAGCTCACCGCCTGGTGCTCGCTGGGCGCCAGGTGGTTGAACATGGCTTCGGAGAGGATGCTGCGGCAGCTGTTGGCCGTGCACATGAACAGGACTTTCATCGTGATGACTCCAGGTCAGAGGCTCAGGCGCAGGGCCAGGGCCGAAAGGGTGAGCAGCAGCACCGGCAGGGTGAGCACGATGCCGACCTTGAAGTAGTAACCCCAGGTCACGCGGATGCCCTTACGCGCCAGCACATGCAGCCAGAGCAGGGTGGCCAGGCTGCCGATGGGGGTGATCTTCGGCCCCAGGTCGCAGCCGATCACGTTGGCGTAGATCATCGCCTCACGCACTGCGCCGCTGGCCTGGCTGGCGTCGATGGCCAGCGCGCCGATCAGCACGCTGGGCATGTTGTTCATCAAGGACGACAGCAGCGCGCTGAGCAGGCCGGTGCCCAGCGCCGCGCCCCAGATGCCGTACGCGGCGAAAGCGTCGAGCAGGCGCGTCAGTTCAGCGGTCAGGCCGGCATTGCTCAGGCCGTACACCACCAGGTACATGCCGAGGGAGAAGATCACCACCTGCCAGGGCGCCTCGCGCAGCACCTTGCCGGTGGCGATGCGTTTGCCATGGGCAGCGACGGCGAATAGCAGCGCGGCGCAGGCTGCGGCCACAGCGCTGATCGGGATGCCCAGCGGCTCCAGGGCGAACAGCCCGACCAGCAGTGCCAGCAGCACCGCCCAGCCGACCTTGAAGGTGCTGAGGTCGCGGATCGCCTGGCTCGGCGCTTGCAGCGCCGCCACTTCGTAGCGTGTGGGAATGTCGCGGCGGAAGAACAGCCACAGCACCAGCAGGGTGGCGGCGACGCTGACCAGGTTCACCGGCACCATCACCGCCGCGTAGGCGCCGAAGCCGATGTTGAAGTAGTCGGCCGAGACGATATTGACCAGGTTCGACACCACCAGCGGCAGGCTGGCGGTGTCGGCGATAAAGCCGGCGGCCATGACGAAGGCCAGGGTCGAAGCCGGCGAGAAGCGCAGCGCCAGCAGCATGGAAATCACGATGGGGGTGAGGATCAGCGCCGCGCCGTCGTTGGCGAACAGCGCCGACACCGCCGCGCCAAGCAGGATGCTGAAGGCGAACAGGCGCGCGCCGCTGCCGTTGGCCCAGCGCGCCACGTGCAGCGCTGCCCACTCGAAGAAGCCGGCTTCATCGAGCAGCAGGCTGATGATGATCACGGCGATGAAGGTCGCCGTGGCGTTCCACACGATATTCCACACGGTAGGGATGTCGGCCAGGCTGACTACGCCGGCGAGCAGCGCCAGTACGGCGCCGAGCGAGGCGCTCCAGCCGACGCCGAGGCCTCGCGGCTGCCAGATGACCAGAATCAGGGTGAACAGGAAGATGGCGACAGCGATCAGCATGACGAGGTGCTCAGCAGCAGGTGGCGAGGCGGGCAGGGCGGTCGCCCATGTTGGCGAGGCGGCTGGCGTCCTGCTCCAGCCAGGTGCGGTTTGCAGTCAGGGTGGCGGCCAGTACGTCGCGCACCCATTGCGGCAGGGCTGGCGCCAGGCGGTAGTAGACCCACTGGCCCTGGCGGCGATCCTGCAGCAGGCCGCTGTTGCGCAGTTGTGCCAGATGGCGGGAGACCTTCGGCTGGCTGTCGCCCAGTGCGCAGACCAGCTCGCAGACACACAACTCGCCCTGATCGACGATCAGCAGCACGGCGCGGGCGCGGGTTTCGTCGGCCAGGGATTTGAACAGAGTGGGCGGGGAGAGGTGCTCGGGCATTGGGCTGGTCTTTATATGCGGGCTGGCGAATATACGGAAGTCCATATGTTTTAGGCAAGCTGGTGGTGATTCGGGGCGGCTTTGCACTACAGTCCCCAAGCCGGTCGCCGGGACGGATTTTCCTGGCCAGAGATTTCAAGGGAGGCGCTGGATGCGTTTATCGCGCATGCGTGATGTGATGGCCTGGACGCTGGTAGTTCTGTTGTTGATCGTGGTGGCCTTGCTCGGCATTCGTATCGCCGGGCTATCATCGTTGCCCGAACTGGAACCCTGGCACCGCCTGGTGCCGCAGGAACTGGATGTCGGTGAGTTGGACGACGGCGACTGGCAGACCTATGTAGCTGCCGAAGCGGCACTGTTCGAGCAGCTGTGGTATGAACTGATCGAGCCGGTCACGGCGTCCGGCGAAGCGCCCTATAGCCGTTACGCTAGCGACAGCCCGGTCTATCCCGGCAATCTGCCGCATGACTGGAACCGCTCCTTCATCCTGTCGCCGCCAGGCCCGGCGCGAGGTGTGGTGGTGTTGCTGCATGGCTTGACCGACTCGCCCTACAGCCTGCGCCACATTGCCCAGCACCTGAGCGAGCAGGGCCTGCTCGCCGTGGTGCCGCGCATGCCTGGTCATGGCACGGTGCCGGCGGCGCTTACCGCTGCACATTGGGAGCAATGGCTGGCCACCACGCGTCTGGCTGTACGCGAAGCGCGGCGTCAGGTGCCAGACGGGCCGCTGTATCTGATCGGTTATTCCAATGGCGGGGCGTTGGCGCTGCGCTACAGCCTGGCGGCGCTGGAGGACGAGCAACTGGCCATGCCGCAACGCCTGGTGCTGATTTCACCGATGATCGGTGTCACCAGCTACGCCCGTTACGCTGGGTTGGCTGCCTTGCCAGCCGTTTTACCGGCCTTCGCCAAGTCGTCCTGGATGAGCGTGCTGCCGGAGTTCAATCCGTTCAAGTACAACTCCTTTCCGGTACAGGCCGCGCGGCAGACCTACGAGCTGACCCGCGAGGTGCAGAACGCCTTCGACACTGCCGAGGGCGATGGCCGTCTGTCGCGACTGCCACCGGTACTGGCCTTCCAGTCGCTGGCCGACAATACGGTGAGCACGCCGGCCGTGGTACGCAATCTGTTCCAGCGTTTGCCGGCTAATGGCAGTGAGCTGGTGATCTTCGACATCAATCGTTCGCAGGCGGCCGGCTCGTTGTTGCGCGCCGACATGAGCGGCTTGCTGGAACAGCTATTGCCACCGGCCACGCGTGACTACGATCTGACCGTGGTCAGTGTGGCTGCCGAGCAGGGCCGTGCGGTCGAAGCCCGTCGCATCGCCGCCGGCAGCCAGCAGATACAGCGTGTATCGCTGGGCGTGGAGTACCCGAGTCAGCTGTTTTCGCTGTCGCATGTGGCCTTGCCGTTCCCGCCCAGCGACCCGCTGTATGGCAGTGATCCCACTCCGGACGAGAACTACGGCGTGGCGCTGGGTACGCTGGCGCCGCGCGGTGAGCATGGCGTGCTGGTGGTGGGGCTGGACAGCCTGCAGCGGGCGACGTCCAACCCCTTCTACGACTACCTGCTGCAGCGCATCGACGAGGATCTGTTGGTGCGCTCTGCCAGGTTGCAATAGCGTCCCGGTTACAGCCGGAATCGCCCGACCAGATTGTCCAGTTGCGTCGACAGCGCGCTTTGTCGTTGGCCCTTGGCCATGGTCTCGACGGCTGAGCGTGACTCGTTTTGCAGACGGTCGATGACTTGCCTGGTTTCTTCGGTGGAGGCGCCGAAGCGGCTGGGCAAGGTACGTACCTCATCGGCCACCCCGGCGAAGCCTCGGTCCTGTTCACCAACCCGCGCAGCTTCTATGGCGGCGCTCTCGGCATTGCGGGCGATTTCGCTGACGATTGAGCCCAGCTCGTTGATCGCGGTGACCACCTGCACTGTACGGTCGCTTTGCGTCAGACGCTCGCGTTCGGTCACGTCACGGGCAATCCCCGACAGTTGACGCGAGTTGTCGGCGAGTTGGCCCATGCTGCTCTGCACCTCCATGTCAACCTCCAGGTGTAATGCCGTGAACGATAAAGACGATGGACAGGTATGGCCTTGCGCCCTATAAGGCTTTCCCCACCACCTGCCATCATCGGAAGCCTTTGCGCATGTTCGAGATTCAGCCTATCGATCCGTCCTTTTACCGCCAGCAGACGCGTCGCAGCACGCTGATCATTGCCCTGATTTTCCTGGCGTTGGCAATGCTCTGCGCCACCGCCAGCACACAGGTATTCGGCACGCCAGGCGGCGATAACTTCACATGGAACCTGCTCGGGGTACTCGTCGGCCTGGGCCTGACCATCGCCCTGGTACGCCAGCAACTCTGGTCGCGGCCGTTCATGGCGCCTGCCGTGTATGGCTGGCGTCTCAAACGCAGCCTGATGCGTGTCACCAATGTCATGCATCACGTCAGGGCGGGTGTGGCGCAGGGCGATGAAAGCGCGATGAAGCTGCTGCGCTTCTATCACCTGGGGGTGACCCAGATGCACCAGCTCGATGGCAACTCCAGCGAGTTGAGCCAAATGGTGCGTGAGATCGACAGCCATCGCGAGGCAATGCAGCAGCAGGGGCTGGACATCGAACAGACGCGGCTCGATCCAGCCTGGCTGGAACGGGTCAAGGCGTTCAAGGGGTAGACCAGCCTCCTGCTTGCGCGCACGTAATATCCCCTGACATTTACCCCAGCCCGGTGGCCAACGCCTAAAGGTTACTGAAAGGTTCGCCTCTTAGCCTCCGCACGCGCCTTTCGCGTGCCTGACAAGAAAAAGAGGAGAAAGCGGTTTGTTGACCTTGATTGGCCTGTTGACCATCTGCAGCCTGGTTGTGCTGCTGCTTATCGGGCGCATGTCGCCTGTTCTGCCATTGATCGTGGTGCCGTTGCTCGGCGCTCTGGCCGCGGGCTTTGGTCCCGAGGCGATTTCCGGTTTCTTCACCGATGGCATCGGCCGGGTGACGGCCATCGCCACCATGTTCGTGTTTGCCATTACCTTCTTCGGCGTGCTGCAGGACACCGGGCTGTTCCGCCCGCTGATCAATGGCATGGTGCGTCTGACCCGTGGCAATGTCATTGCCGTGACCGTGGCCACGGCCATCATCGGCATGCTGGCGCACCTCGACGGTGCCGGCGCCACCACCTTCCTGCTGACCATTCCTGCATTGCTGCCGCTGTACAAGCAACTGCGCATGAGCCCTTACCTGATGCTTCTGTTGCTGGCGCTGGGGGCGGGCATCTTCAATATGCTGCCCTGGGCCGGCCCGCTGGGCCGCGCTGCGGCGGTGACCGGTATCGAAGTCACCGAGCTCTGGCGCCCGTTGATCATCATTCAGGGCCTCGGCGTGGCGTTGTTGATCGCCCTGGCGGCCTTGCTGGGCTGGCGTGAACAGCGCCATATCGCCGCTGGCAAAACAGGTGATGATGAAGGCGTGCTGGTAGAAACCGTCAGCACCCTGCACGAGCCGAGCGCCGAGGAGCTCGAACTGGAGCGCCCGCGCCTGCTCTGGGTCAATGCCGGGTTGTTCCTGACCGTATTGGTGTCGCTGTTCTCGGGCGTATTGCCGGCCGGCTATATCTTCATGATCGGCCTGTGCCTGGCGCTGCTGATCAACTACCCCGGTGGCAAGGTGCAGATGCAGCGCATCTCGGCGCACGCACCCGCGGCCTTGAGCATGGGCATGATCATCCTGGCGGCGGGTTCGATGCTCGGCATCTTCGCCGGCACCGGCATGCTCACCGCCATCGCCCAGGATCTGGCGCAAGTACTGCCTGAGCCGATGGTCGGGCAGATGCATATCGTGCTGGGCCTTTTCGGCTTGCCGATGGAGCTGTTGCTGAGCACCGACGCCTATTACTTCGGCCTGCTGCCGGTAACCCTGGAAGTGGTCGGCGCGCAAGGCGTCGAGCCGGCCAGCGTGGTCTACGCGCTGATGATCGGTAATATCATCGGCACCTTCATCAGCCCGTTCTCGCCCGCGCTGTGGCTGGCGCTGGGCCTGGCCGGGCTGGATCTGGGCCGGCACATCCGTTACTCGCTGTGGTGGATGTGGGGCTTCTCCCTGGTGCTGTTTGGCGCAGCCTGGGGGCTGGGACTGTTCTAGACACCCATGCCTCACGGGTAAACCAGAACGCCGCAAGCCTTGCAGGGCTTGTGGCGTTTTTCTTGGCGGTGACCTTAGCAGGCCGTTGAAAAACGTAGGCGAGGCAGCCAATGCAAGGCAAAAATAGGCGAAAAACGGTCGGAGTCGCGCTCGACTTTACGAGCTGTAAATGAGCATTTTGATCCGGACTCGCGCACGAGCCTGTTTTTAACGCAGCAGTGGCAACGCAGATAGTTTTTCAACAGCCTGTTAGCGCAGGCGATAGCGCGCCAGATCCTCTTGGCTCAACAGATGCAAACGACCGGGCGGAGCCTGGTAGATCGCTTCGGCCAGGCGCACGTCGACGCCCATGTCGCGAAAGTACGTGGCCGGGCTGAACGGTTGGCGGCCATGGGCGGCCTGCGCCAATGCCGAGTCACCGGCCGGGAAGGGCGGTCGGCGCAGGGCGACATGGCCGTTGATGGTGCGTTTTTTGCCGGCAGCCAGCAGGTAGATGCAACTGCCCTGGCATAGGCCACCGGAGGGCACCAGCACCTCGAAGCCGGTTTCGCGCAGCAGGCGCCCCATGCGGATGGCCTCCGGCGCGCTGCCGCCGATGCTGTCGAGCAAGGCGACCTTGCGCGTGTGCTGGCCTGGGTTGGCGCGCAAGCCCTGCAGCAGTTTTTCGTAGTCGCCTGGCACGATTTCTTCGGAAATCTTCACGGCCAGCAGGCCGGCATTGGCTTCGACTTCCACCTGTGCGTGGGCGTTCAAGGCGGTGAGCAGGGTGGTGGCGATCAGGGCGAAACGTAAACGCTGAACAATCATCGGGCGGGTTCGTTGGTGGCTCGGGAGGTAGAAGATACCTTGCCCGAGCCACCTCACGCACCTGTTCAGATTGCTGCGTTTCTCTGCTGCACCTGCCACGCCCAGGCGAACAACAGCAGGCCGCCGATGGCGGTGGCGGCGCCGATATAGCCGGTGACCGTCCAGCCCATGCCGGCGCTGATGGCCAGGCCGCCGAGCCAGGGGCCGAGCGCGTTGGCGACGTTGAACGCGGCGTGGTTGGAGGCGGCAGCGAGTGTCTGCGCGCCAGTGGCGACGTCCATCAGGTGAGTCTGCAGCGCCGGGCCGAGGGCGATCATGGTGCCGAGGGCGAAGATCGCCGGCAGGATCGTCCACAGGCTGTGCGCGGCGAACGGGAAAACCAGCAGCACCAGCGTGCTCCAGGCCAGAATCCAGGCCACGGCGCGCAGGCGCAGGCGGTCGAACAGCCAGCCACCGGCGCTGTTACCGACGATGCAGCCGGCACCGAACACGCCCATGGCCAGCGGAATCCAGCCGGGGCCGACCTGGGTGACGTGCAGCAGTGTGGGCGCCATGTAGCTGAACACGCAGAACATCCCGGCAAAGCCGATGGCGCCGATGCCCAGCGCCAGCCAGATCGGTGCACGGTTGAAGGCGCGCAGCTCGCCCATGGGGCTGCTGCGCTGTTCGTGCGGGTCGGCCGGGAGGAAGATCGCCACCATGGCGATGGTGCTGATGGCGATGATGCCGACCAGGGCGAAGGCGTAGCGCCAGCTCATGAACTGGCCGAGCCAGGTGGCCAGCGGGTTGCCGATCAATATGGCCACGGTCAGGCCGGCCAGCACCCGGCTCACCGCCTTGGCACGTTTGTGCGGTGGCGCCATGGAGGCCGCCACCAGCATGGCGATGCCGAAGTAGGCGCCGTGCGGCAGACCGGCGATGAAGCGGAAGATCAGCAGCGGCTCGTAGCTCGGCGCCAGGGCGCTGGCGAAGTTGCCGAGGGCGAAGCAGCCCATCAGCAACAGCAGCAGGATGCGTCGTGGCAGGCGCGCGCCAAGCAGGGCCAGCACCGGCGCACCGACCACCACGCCAAGGGCGTAGGCACTGATTACATGGCCGACCTGCGGCTCGCTGACGCCAAGATCGGCGGCGACGTTGGGCATCAGGCCCATGATGGCGAACTCGCCGGTGCCGATGGCGAAGCCGCCGAGGGCCAGGGCAAGTTGAATCAACAGAATCGCGCCCGGCGACAACGCGGCCGCAGGGTTGGAGGAAGGAGAACTCATGGTAAACCTGAATGGGACGAGCGGGCGCCGGATTATAGGCCTCCGGCGCCTCGGGCAAAGGCGTTCTCTGGGCTGATCAGTCGCGCGCCGGAATGCTCAGGCCGCGCTGCACGGCTGGCCGCGCGAGGAAGGCGTCGAGCACGCGGCGCACGTTGCCGAAGCGCTCGAACTGCACCAGCTCACCGGCCTTGTAGAAGTCCACCAGGCAGCGCACCCAGGGCAGCACGGCAATATCGGCGATGCTGTACTCACCCATGATCCAGTCACGCCCCTGCAGGCGTTGATCGAGCACGCCGAGCAACCGTGCGGATTCGGCGACGTAGCGGTCGCGCGGGCGTTTGTCCTCGTACTCGGCTCCCGCGAATTTATGGAAGAAACCGAGCTGACCAAACATCGGGCCGACTCCGCCCATCTGCCACATCAACCATTGAAGGGTCTCATAGCGGGCAGCGGCATCCTGCGCCAATAGCTGGCCGGTCTTCTCCGCCAGATAGAGCAGAATCGCCCCTGACTCGAACAACGCCAGCGGCTGGCCGCCCGGCCCGTTCGGGTCGAGGATGGCGGGAATCTTGTTGTTCGGCGTCAGCGAGAGAAACTCGGGGCTGAACTGCTCGTTACGCTCGAAACTGACCAGGTGCGCCTCATAGGGCAGGCCGGTTTCTTCCAGCATGATCGACACCTTGACCCCGTTGGGCGTGGGCAGCGAATACAGCTGCAGGCGCTCGGGATGCTGGGCGGGCCATTTGTGGGTAATGGGGAAGGAGCGGATGTCGGTCATGGCGATTCCTGGTCGAATGGGCCGAAGAAGTGGCAATCAGAGCACGAGTGGAGTGCGCTCGGGAAATCGATGCAACTACTACTAGTCATCGACTTGGACAATCCTGCCTGGTTCCCTGTGTGCGAGCGAGGCGGTATGGTGCGAGTTTTCTTCCACCCGGCACGGAGCCCATCGGCATGAGCCTGCACGGTACTTACGATTCCCAGAACATCTTCGCCCAGATCATTCGTGGCGACCTGCCCTGCTACAAACTGTACGAAGACGACGATGTACTGGCGTTCCTCGATCTGTTCCCGCAGTCCAAGGGCCACAGTCTGGTCATTCCCAAACGTGCTGCTGCACGCAATATCCTCGAGATCGACGATGCCAGCCTGGCCAAGGTCATGGCCGTGGTGAAGAAGGTCACCCAGGCGGTGGTCGACGAACTGCAGCCGGCTGGCGTGCAGGTGGCGCAGTTCAACGGCGCGCCTGCGGGGCAGACGGTGTTTCATATCCACATGCACGTGATCCCGCGCTTCGAGGGCGAGGGGCTGGGTATTCACGCGGCCAACAAGGCCGACCCGGCCGAGCTGGAGGCGCTGCAGGCGCGTCTGGTCAAGCGTCTGCAAGGCTGAAGCGGCGTCGCCCCGGACGAGCGTCTCGTCCGGGGCATTAGGCAGGTGGTTTAGCCGTTCTGGCTGCTCAGCCCGCCCCACTCCATGAAGCGCACGGCGTGCACTTCACCCTGGCTGTCGCGGTAGACCAGAACGCTCGGTACCACACCGCTCTTGCGGCTGTTGTCGGTGCGCTGCAGGACCTGGTCGATATCCAGCTGCATGCCGTACTGGTATTCCTGCACTTCGACCTTGGGAGTGGCAGGTGCTTTCTCGCTGGCGATGGCCAAGGGGGCCAGAACGGCGAGGAGGGTGGCGTTGAAGGCTGCGAATTTCATCTTGCGTATCTCCGATCTGTGGCGCCTGGAAAGGTTGGCGCCGGGTTCGGAAGAGATGAAAACACTGCGCCCTTCATTTCAGAAATCGATGCTTTTGCTAGCGAAAATCGCTGTCATCGATACCTTGCCCACAGACGCGCCAAGCCCAATACTCAGCCGGCACTCATCTGCCCATGGAGGGCTTCATGCGTTCGATCCTCATCGCTCTACCCCTGGTGTTGCTGGCTGGCTGTTCGTCGTTTCGAGGTAACCCAGAGGATATCAAGCCGGTGCCGGAGGACCGCCTGCTGGCCTTTCAGGAGGCGCAGGAGAATGGCGCTCAGATCGTGGTCAACCGCGATTTCGGCATGATGGGCGGCGGCTGCTACGTGGCCATCGAAGTGGATCGCAAGGTCGCCGCGCGCATCGGTGTCGGCGAGGTGGCGACCTTCCAGGTACCGCCTGGCACGCGCGTCGTCGGCATCACCCCGGATCGCATGGACAACACCCTCTGTGGTATGGGCCGCCTGCTGCGTGAAGTCGCGGTGCCGGTAAAAGCTGGGGAAACGCAGTACCTGCGCATCGTCAGCCAGAACAAGGGCGGCTTCGACATTCGCCCGGATACGCCCTGATCCACGCGCTGCGCGGGTCAGCACCGGCAACCTGTGTCAGTGCCCCGTCAGGCCGGTGCCGGCTCGAAACTGTCGGCGCGGGCCATGCGCCACATGCGCTGGTAGAACTCGCCGCCGATCTCGCCGCTGAGCAATTCACCCGGCGCGAGGAATACGTGCTGTTGGGCGAACAGCTTGATCTGGGTCGCTGACAGGCGCTGCACCAGATGCTTGGCATCGATCTGTGAAGGATGGTCGAGGCCGGCGGCGGCGAGCATCTCGGCCAGCGCCTTGAGCGTGTTGCGGTGGAAGTTATAGGCGCGCTGAGCCTTGTCCTCGACCACCAGCGCGCGCTGGCGCAGTGGGTCCTGCGTGGCCACGCCGGTCGGGCACTTGTTGGTGTGGCACGACTGCGACTGGATGCAACCAATGGCGAACATGAAGCCGCGCGCCGAGTTGGCCCAGTCGGCGCCGATGGCCAGCACGCGGGCGATGTCGAAGGCGCTGACGATCTTGCCGCTGGCACCGAGCCTGATCTTGTCGCGCAGGTTGCTGCCGACCAGGGTGTTGTGCACGAACAGCAGGCCTTCGCGCAGCGGCACGCCCAGGTGATCGGTGAACTCCAGCGGCGCCGCACCGGTACCGCCTTCCTTGCCGTCGACGACGATGAAGTCCGGCAGGATGCCCGTCTCCAGCATCGCCTTGACGATACCCATGAACTCCCACGGATGACCCAGGCAGAACTTGAAACCCACAGGCTTGCCGCCGGACAGCTCGCGTAGCTGGGCGATGAATTGCAGCAGCTCGGTCGGTGTGGAGAAGGCGCTATGGCGCGAGGGCGAGATGCAGTCTTCACCCATGGGCACGCCACGGGTATTGGCGATTTCCTCGGTGACCTTGTGCCTGGGCAGGATGCCGCCGTGGCCCGGCTTGGCGCCCTGGCTGAGCTTGATCTCGATCATCTTCACCTGCGCGCTGGCGGCCTGCGCGGCGAATCGCTTGGGGTCGAAACGGCCATCTGCCGTGCGGCAGCCGAAGTAGCCGCTGCCCAGTTCCCAGACCAGATCGCCGCCGTGCTCGCGGTGGTAGGGGCTGATGCTGCCCTCGCCGGTGTCATGGTAGAACTCGCCGAGCCTGGCGCCCTGGTTCAGCGCACGAATCGCATTGGCGCTGAGCGAGCCGAAACTCATCGCCGAGATGTTGAACAGGGACGCCGAGTACGGCTGGCTGCATTGCGGCCCGCCGATCTCCACGCGAAAGCTGCAGGGGTCGGTCAGCGGCGCCGGGCGCATGGAGTGGCTGATGAACTCGAAGCCGTTCTGGTACACGTCACTGAGGGTGCCGAAGGGTTTGTCGGCACCTTCGTTCTTGGCGCGGGAATACACCAGCGAGCGCTGCGCGCGGGAGAAGGGCAGTTGCTCGGCGTCACCTTCGAGCAGGTATTGGCGAATCTCCGGGCGGATGCCTTCGACCAGGTAGCGGATATTGCCCAGGATCGGGTAGTTACGCCTGACTGCATGGCGCGTCTGCAGCAGATCGCCGATGCCGATCAGGCTGAGCACCCCCGTAAGCAGCGTGAACGGCCACAGCCATTCATGGCCAAGGAACGGCAGGCTGGCCAGGGTGAACAGCACGCAGAAGGCGAAAAAAGCGTAGCGGCTGAGCAAGGAAAGGTTCATGCAGACTCCAGAGGACGGTTCAGAACATGACTTTAGACTAAATGGCTATATATGGTCAGGTTATGGCCGCTTAGACACTATTAAGCGCTAAGGACGAACCGTTTCGTCCTGTGGCACACTCTGGAGCCCGGAGCCAACCGTCTTCAGAACTTGGCCCATGTCCCCCGATTTCTGGCCGGCGCCATTGTCGCCGGTCTACTGCCTGAGGCCGCCAGCGGCCGAGAAGAGGAATGAGCGTGCATAACGTCGTGATCAGTGGTACCGGTCTCTATACCCCGGCCAACAGCATTTCCAACGACGAGCTGGTGGCATCCTTCAATGCCTACGTGCAGCAGTTCAACGCCGACAACGCCGAGGCCATCGCCCGTGGTGAAGTCGAGGCGCTGAGCGAGTCGAGTTCGGCCTTTATCGAGAAGGCCTCGGGCATCAAGAGCCGCTTCGTCATCGACAAGGCCGGCATCCTCGACCCGCAGCGCATGGTGCCGCGCATTCCCGAGCGCGATAACGAGCAGTGGGGCATCCTCTGCGAGATGGCCGTGGGCGCCGCCAAAGAGGCGCTACAGCGCGCCGGCAAGACCGTTGCCGATATCGACGGGGTGATCGTCGCCTGCTCGAACCTGCAGCGCGCCTACCCGGCGGTGGCCATCGAGGTGCAGGCCGCGCTGGGCATCCAGGGCTGGGGCTACGACATGAACGTGGCCTGCTCCTCGGCCACCTTCGGCATCCAGGCTGCGACCACTGCGATCCAGACCGGCCAGGCCCGCGCCATTCTCATGGTCAACCCGGAAATCTGCACCGGCCACCTCAACTTCCGCGACCGCGACAGCCACTTCATCTTCGGCGACGCCGCCACGGCGGTGATCATCGAGCGTGCCGACCTGGCCACCTCCAAGCACCAGTTCGATGTGGTCGGCACCAAGCTGCTGACCCAGTTCTCCAACAACATCCGCAACAACTTCGGCTTCCTCAACCGTGCGGCGGAAGAGGGCATCGGCGCGCGCGACAAACTGTTCGTGCAGGAAGGCCGCAAGGTGTTCAAAGAGGTTTGCCCGATGGTCGCCGAGCTGATCGCCGCGCACCTGGCGGAAAACCAGCTCAACGTCAGCGACGTCAAGCGCTTCTGGCTGCACCAGGCCAACCTCAACATGAACCTGCTGATCGCGCGCAAACTGCTCGGTCGCGACGCCGAGCCACACGAGGCGCCGGTGATTCTCGACACCTACGCCAACACCAGCTCGGCCGGTTCGGTGATCGCCCTGCACAAGCATCAGGACGACCTGCCGGCGGGCAGCCTGGGTGTTCTAAGCTCCTTTGGTGCCGGTTATTCGATCGGCAGTGTAATTTTGCGCAAGCGTTGAACTCTCTGTAGGTATGCCTGAGGCGCACGGCAGTGTTCACACCTGTGCGCAGGCATCACCTATGGGAGTGCTATGTCCGATTCCGATCTCTTGGGCCGCCTGCTCGCCGTTGAGCAGAAGGCCTACCGCGAGCTGGTTGCGCGCTATCAGGGCGCGATGCGCGCGGTGGCCTACGCCATCGTCGGCAGCCCTACGCCGATGAGGTGGTGCAGGATGCCAGGTTCGTCGTGGCGCGCAGCCTGGCAGGTTTTCAAGGCCGCGCCAGCCTCAAGACCTGGCTGCTGACCATCACTGCCAACACCGCCAAGACCCGACTCAAGCACAACCGCCGCGAGGTGCTGCTCGACGACCAGCCCGCGCCCCACGGCACGGTGGGTGACGAGCGTTTTTCCGACGTCGCACATGCGCTGAACTGGGGAGCAAAACCAGTGAAGGCACTGCTGTAACCGCGCGTCCAAGCCCCGGGATTTCTTGCCCCGGCCAGGGCTGGGGGCTTAAGTTGATGACATTGACTCGGCCACTCCGACGTGAAGACCACCATGATCTACACCCATGTGCTCAATCGAGGTGGTCTCGCGGTATTGAGCCCTCTGGATCGCTGATCACATATTCCATTTACTACTTGTTTCATCGTGCTGACTGAACTTATCGGTTTTGCTACGGTCTTGCCCTCGTCCGGGCCGACGGTTTGCGTGCTCGGCGTTCTTGCGGCCTGCGCGGGGGCGGTGGTTTCGCTGAGCGCAGGCCATTCGCGACGGTGAGAGGCCATGATCGAAATAAGAAACCTGACCAAGCGTTTTGCGCAGCACACGGCGGTCGATGACCTGTCGTTCCAGGTCCAGCCAGGGGAAGTGCTGGGCTTTCTCGGCCCCAACGGGGCCGGTAAATCCACCACCATGAAGATGCTCACCGGCTTTCTTGCGCCGACTTCCGGTACGGCGAGCATCCTCGGTTTCGATATCCAGACCCAGACGCTCAAGGCCCAGCGGCAGATCGGTTATCTGCCCGAAGGCGCGCCGTGTTATGGCGACATGACGGTGCGTGGTTTTCTCGAATTTATCGCCGAGGTGCGTGGCTTTCGCGGTGCCGAGAAGAAGCAGCGCGTGCAGCGCGCGGTGCAGCAGGTGGAGCTGGAAAAGGTGCTGGAGCAGAGCATCGAGACATTGTCCAAGGGCTTCAAGCGCCGCGTTGGCCTGGCCCAGGCGATTTTGCATGACCCGCGTGTGCTGATTCTCGATGAGCCCACCGACGGCCTCGACCCCAACCAGAAGCATCAGGTGCGCCAGCTTATTCAGGGGCTGGCCCACGACAAGATCGTGATCATTTCCACTCATATCCTCGAAGAGGTCACGGCGCTGTGTACCCGCGCGGTGATCATTGCCGAGGGCCGTCTGCTGGCCGATGGCACGCCGCTGGAGCTGGAAAGCCGCTCACGTTATCACCAGGCGGTGACGCTGCTGGCTGATGAGGCGCTGGACCAGGCCGCCCTTGCGGCGCTGCCGGGTGTTGCCGGCGTCGAGGAGAACGCCCGCGAGCATAGCCTGAGCGTACTGGCGAAGCCGGGCGAGGTGATCTTCCCGCAGGTCAATGCACTGATCGCCGAGCGCGGCTGGAAGGTACGTGAACTCAATGTGGAACGCGGTCGGCTCGATGAAGTGTTCCGCACGCTGACCCGGGGAGAGCAGCCATGACCCAGTTGCCCGTGATCTTCAAGCGCGAGCTGGCGAGTTATTTCGCCACGCCGCTGGCTTATGTGTTCATCGTCATCTTTCTGGTGCTGTCCGGGGTGTTCACCTTCTACCTGGGCGGCTTCTTCGAGGGTGGCCAGGCCAATCTCTCGGCCTTCTTCAACTTCCACCCCTGGCTCTATCTGTTCCTGGTGCCGGCCATCGCCATGCGCCTGTGGGCGGAGGAGCGCAAGTCCGGTTCCATCGAGCTGCTGATGACCCTGCCGATCACCCGCTTCGAGGCGGTCACCGGCAAGTTCCTGGCGGCCTGGGTGTTCGCCGGCATCGCGCTGCTGCTGACCTTCCCGATGATCATCACGGTCAACTACCTGGGCGAGCCGGACAACGGCGCCATCGTCACCGGCTACATTGGCAGTTGGCTGCTGGCCGGCGCGTATCTGGCCATCGGCTCGTGCATGTCGGCGCTGAGCAAGAATCAGGTGATCGCCTTCATCCTCGCGGTCAGCGCCTGCTTCCTGTTTATCGTCAGCGGCTTTCCCATGGTGCTCGACGCCTTCGCCTGGGCGCCGCAGTGGCTGGTGGACGCCATCGCCTCGCTGAGTTTCCTGGTGCGCTTCGACGCCATCAGCAAGGGCGTGATCGATCTGCGCGACCTTTTGTATTTCCTCTCGCTGATCGCCGCCTGGCTGACCGCCACCGCTGTGGTCATCGACCTGAAGAAAGCCGACTGAGGAGCGCCCATGAAAAAGCTGATTTATTCCGGCGCCGGGCTGCTGCTGATCGCGGTGGCCTTTCTCGCCTTCAACCTGCTGGCCGGCCTGGGGCTGAGCGGTGCCCGCCTGGACCTGACCGAGCAGAAGCTCTACACCATCTCCGACGGCACCAAGCAGATCCTTTCTGAGCTGGACGAGCCGATCAATCTGTACTTCTTCTACTCGGACAAGGTGGCCAAGAACCTGCCGGCGCTGCGTACCTATGCCCAGCGCGTGGAGGAGATGCTCAAGGCCTACCAGGCCCAGGCCGGCGGCAAGATCCGCCTGCACATCATCGACCCCGAGCCGTTCTCCGAGGACGAGGACAAGGCCGCCGAGTTCGGCCTGCAGGGCATCCCGCTGCAGCAGGGCGGCGACGCGATCTACTTCGGCCTGGCCGGCACCAATGGCCTGGATGACACTCAGGTGATCCCGTTCTTCGCCCTGGATCAGGAGGAGCACCTGGAATACGAGCTGAGCCGCCTGGTGCAGACCCTGGCGAAGCCGGAGCTGCCCGTGGTTGGCGTGCTCTCCGGGCTGTCGATGACCGGCGGTTTCGACATGATGGCGCGGCAGCCGACACCGCCGTGGATGGTGCTGGAGCAGGTGCGCCAGTTGTTCCAGATCGAGCAACTCAAGGCCGATGTCGACCAGATTCCCGAGAGCGTCTCGGTGCTGTGGCTGGTGCATCCGAAGAGCCTGCCCGAGCAGACCCTGTACGCCATCGATCAGTTCGTGCTGCGCGGCGGCAAGCTGATGGTGTTCGTCGATCCCTATGCCGAGGCCGATACCGGTGATATGCCGGGTGAAGTGGCGGTGGACAAGGCCTCGAACATCGAGTCACTGTTCAAGGCCTGGGGGCTGCGCCTGGTGCCGGACAAGGTCCTCGGCGATGGCGCCTACGCCATGTCGGTCAACCGTGGCCAGGGCCAGCGCCCGGTGCGCCACGCCGCCTGGCTGAGCCTGCCGCGCAAGGCGCTGGACCAGAACGACATTGCCACCGCCGGGTTGGAGAGCGTCACCGTCGCCACCGCCGGCATCCTCGAACCGCTGGAAGGCGCGAAAACGCGCTTCACGCCGCTGATGCAGAGTTCCGAATACGCCATGCCCTTCGACGCCCAGCGTTTCGCCATGCTCAGCAATCCCGAAGAGCTGATCCGTGAACTGGAGCCGACCGGCGAGCGCTACACCATCGCTGCACGTATCGACGGCCCGGCGCAGACGGCCTTCCCCGACGGCATCGAAGGGCGCAAGGATGGCCTCAAGCAGGCGGACACCATTAACGTCATCGCCGTGGCCGATACCGATATGCTCACCGATCGCATGTGGGTGCAGGTGCAGGAGTTTTTCGGCCAGCGCATGCCACAGCCCTGGGCCGACAACGGCAGCTTCACCATCAACGCGCTGGACAACCTGACCGGCTCCGAGGCGCTGATCAGCGTGCGTTCGCGTGGCCGCTTCAGCCGCCCGTTCGTGGTGGTCGAGGAGCTGAAACGTGCTGCCGAACAGCGCTTCCGTGACAAGGAGCAGGCCTTGCAGGCACGGCTGGCCGAGACCGAGCAGCAACTGGCGGCGCTGCAGCGCAGCGACGATCCCAGCCAGGCACTGGAGCTGACGCCAGAGCAGCAGGGCGCGTTGCAGCGCTTCATCCAGCAGAAGCTGGAGATTCGCAAGGAGCTGCGCGATGTGCGCTATCAACTCAACGCCGATATCGAGGCACTTGGCCGCACGCTGAAGATTATCAACATCGCTCTGGTGCCGGCGTTGCTGACCCTGGGCGTATTGGCGTTGTGGCTGTGGCGGCGCCGTCGTCGCGCGTGACGGTTATCAGCTGTGGGAGGCGCGTCAGCGGCGACAGTCGCGGCTAAAGCGCCTCCCACGAACCGGGCGTAGTTTTGCACCCACCGCAACGGTGGATCGCTGAAGCGTGATCCACCCTGCGCCGCTGCAGTGGATGTAAAGCGACATCCATGAGGTTAGTCATTCTCAATAGTGAGGAGATCATGGGGCGTAAAGGTCTGATCGCATTGATCGTCATTGTGCTGCTGTGCGTGCTGGGCTACCTGGCCGTGCAGCGCGGCCAGCAGCAGAGCACGGCGAAAATCGAGTCGGCGCCCTGGCTGGCAGCCGAGCAGGGCTATCTGAATACGCTGCAGGCGCTGGAGATCGAGCAGCCGGGGCAGCCCTCGGTACGTATCGAGCGACGTGGGGACACCTGGGTGGTGCCGGCCAAGGCCGACTATCCGGCGGCGCCGCAAGCGCTGGCCGAACTGCTGCGGGCATTGCGTGAGGCGCGCACGCAGGAGGCCAAAACCGCCAACCCGCAATGGCATGCCCGTCTGGGGCTGGCCGAGGAGGGCGCGCCTGATGAGCAGGCGCTGCGTCTGAAGCTGCAGTTCGCCGGCCATCCCGACCTGGGGCTGCGTCTGGGTAATCCGTCTCAGCAAGGCAGTGGGCAACTGGTGCGCCGTGCCGGTGAAGATCAGGTTTGGCTGATCGATCAACAGTTGCAGGTGCCGATTCGTGAGCTGGACTGGCTGGATCGACGTGTCAGCGATATTCCCTTCACCAGCATCGCGCGTCTACAGTTGCGCTATGCCGACGGCGAGGTACTTACGCTGACGCGAGACGATGCCCAGCAATACAACTTCGCTATCGCCGAACTGCGCAAGGAGCAGACGCTCAGCTTCGAGGGCGCGGCCAACAGTGTTGCCCTGGTGTTCTCCAACCTGCAGTTCGCCGATGCCGCTCCGCTTGCGCAGATCAGCTTCAAGCAGGCGCCGGTGCTGCAATTCAGCCTCACCGGTTTCAACGAACAGAGGCTTGAGGGTGCGTTATACAAACAAGCCGAGCACTATTGGCTGGTGCTTGGCGAAGCTGAAGGTTTCGAGGCCGCAGAGGTGACAGCGCGCCGTGACTGGGCCTATCGGCTGGAGTCTGAACAGGTTCAGCGGCTGGCGAAGAAGTTACGCGATCTATTGGCCAAAAACCCATAAAACAAGCTGTAAGCCGCATATCTTCCGAGTTCTCTGCGGTTTTTAAAAAGTGCTTTTCAGTCGCAATTCATGCTTTATACTCGCCCTTCGGCTGCAGCAAGAACGCGAACTGCTTGCCTGTTCCCGACGCGGTTGCCGGGGTAGACGAGCACTGGGAAGAACGTTTTTACCGAGCCGTAATGTGCCTTCGTGACAATAAAAACACAGCGAGTTTGGAGAAGTGGGTAATGGCAGATCGTGAGACCGGAACCGTCAAATGGTTCAATGATTCCAAGGGCTACGGGTTCATCCAGCGCGAAAGCGGCCCGGATGTGTTCGTTCACTTTCGCGCCATCCGTGGCGAAGGGCACCGCACCCTGGTCGAAGGCCAGAAGGTCGAGTTCGGCGTGATCCAGGGCCAGAAAGGCCTGCAGGCGGAAGACGTCTCCGCGTTCTGACCGCCACGCTTGTAATGCCACAAGGCCCGTCGATGACGGGCCTTGTTGTTTGTGGCGTTTGGGCCGCGAAGGTGAAGAACACTGTAGCCCGGATGAAATCCGGGACATGCGCTGATCCCCGGATTTCATCGGGCTACGGGCGAAGATAATGACCCCACGCAGCTTGGCGTAGGAGCCCCGCCTCGGGGCGAAGCTTTGTCAGGCGGTGCCGCCCAGATTCGCGGCGGGGCGCCGCTCCTACAGATTTGGCGCTTGCGCCAAGCGGCCGCTTTTACTCTGTACGCCAGATGATCTCGGTTTCGCCATCGGCATCGACCTTGATCCAGCGGTCGGCCTCTTCATCGCTCTCGTCTTCTACCCAAGTCCCCGGTGCGCAGCGTACCTGCACGCCGAGCGCGGCATAGGCGGCGCGGGCGCAGGCGAGGTCGTCGGCCCAGGGCGTGGTGTCGCTTTCCAGATACAGGCTGTGCCATTTGCCCACGGCTTTCGGCAGCCAGGTCACCGGCACGTCGCCGGCCCTGCACTTGAAGGTCTGGCCTTTCTGCTGCCAGTCGCTGCATGGGCCGAGTGCCTCACCCAGCCACTGCGCCACGGCGTCGCGTTCGGCGTCTTTGAGGTAGATCTCGATGTCGGGTTGGCGCATAGGGTTCATTCCTGAGTGTTGACGATCCAATCGTAGCGGATGGAAACGGTGACATCGAAGGGCGCGGCGATCACCGCTGCACGGCGTTCGGCGCTGGCGCGCCAGCCGTGCGGGGTCATGGCCAGCAGGTCGGCGCGGGCCTGGGCGTCGGCCAGATGCAGGGTGAATTCCAGGGTTTCGCTGTGCGCCAGGTGCATGCCAGGCGGAATCAGTGCCAGGTGCTTTTCGTCGTCGTAATCGCGCACCTCGTCGTACAGCTTCTGCCGCAGTTCCATTAGGTGCACGCGAGTCGGACCCATGCGCAGCAGGCCGCCGCCGGGGGCAAGCAGGCGCTTGGCCTCGGACCAGTCGAGCGGGCTGAAGACGCTGGCCAGCAGCTGGCAACTGGCATCGGCCAATGGCACGCGGGCCATGCTTGCCACCAGCCAGCTCAGTTGCGGCGCGCGCTTGCAGGCACGCTTGACTGCTTCGCGGGAGATGTCCAGGGCGTAGCCGTCGGCGTGGGGCAGGGCGCGGGCGATCTGCTCGGTGTAATACCCCTCGCCGCAGCCGATATCCAGCCAGCGTGCGGGCGCGTACTCGGCCGCCAGTGTGGCCAGGCGTGCGGCCAGCGGGGCGTAGTGGCCGCCCTCGAGAAAACGCCGGCGCGCCTCGACCATGGCGGCGTTGTCGCCGGGGTCGCGGCTGTTCTTGTGTTGCACCGGCAGCAGGTTGTAGTACCCCTGCCGGGCGCGGTCAAAGCTGTGCCGGTTTGCGCAGGCCAGGCCGTTGCCGTTTTGCTCGAGCGGCGCTTGGCAGATGGGGCAGATCAGGCTCATGCGAGAAGCTTGACCATGGTCTGGTAATACACCTCGGTGAGCAGATCGAGATCGCTGGCCAGTACGCGCTCATTGATCTGATGGATGGTGGCATTGACCGGGCCAAGCTCGACCACCTGGGTGCCCAGGGTGGCGATAAAGCGACCGTCCGAGGTGCCGCCGCTGGTGGACGGCGTGGTTTCGCGGCCAGTGACATTCCTGATGCTGGCGGCGACGGCGTCGAGCAACTCGCCCGGCTGGGTGAGGAAGGGCAGGCCGGACAGCGCCCACTCCAGGTGGTAATCCAGGCCGTGCTTGTCGAGGATGGCGGTGACGCGCTGCTGCAGGCCCTCCACGGTTGATTCGGTGGAGAAGCGGAAGTTGAACACTGCCTTCAGTTCACCGGGGATGACGTTGGTCGCGCCGGTGCCGGAGTTGAGGTTGGACACCTGGAAGCTGGTCGGCGGGAAGTAGTCGTTGCCGTGATCCCAGTGCTCGGCAGTCAGCTCGGCCAGCGCCGGTGCAGCCAGGTGAATCGGGTTCTTCGCCAGGTGCGGGTAGGCCACGTGGCCCTGCTTGCCGTAGACGGTCAGGGTGCAGCCGAGCGAGCCACGACGGCCATTTTTCACCACATCACCGAGCAGGGTGGTGCTCGACGGTTCGCCGACGATGCACCAGTCCAGGCGCTCGTTGCGCTCGCGTAGGCGCTCGACCACGGCCTTGGTGCCGTGCTGGGCCGGGCCTTCCTCGTCGCTGGTGATCAAGAAGGCGATGGCCCCCTTGTGCTGAGGATAGTCAGCGACGAAGCGCTCGACGGCGACGATCATGCTCGCCAGGCTGCCTTTCATGTCCGCCGCGCCACGGCCGCAAAGCATGCCCTCTTCATCGACGCGCACGTCGAATGGCTGGTATTGCCAGGCGTCCAACGGGCCGGTGGGCACCACGTCGGTGTGGCCGGCGAAGCACAGCACCGGGCCGTCGCCACCGCGTTTGGCCCAGAAATTCTCCACCTCTTCGATGCGCATGCGTTCGATCTCGAAGCCGCAGGCAGCCAGGCGACGCATCATCAGTTCCTGGCAACCTTCGTCGACCGGGGTCACGGACGGGCGGCGAATCAGGTCGAAAGCGAGTTCCAGGGTCGGGGTGAGGGGGGCGGTCATGGCGGCTCCGGTACAGCGGCTGGCGTGAAAGCTGGCCATATTACCGTGAAAGTCGCGTGGCGACGCCATCCTTGATGCCCTTCTCCCTCTGGGAGAAGGTGGCGCGAAGCGCCGGATGAGGGACGGCCGCACGGCGTATCCGCGGTCAATGCCGCGTGACAGGGCAGGCCGACGGCTGACCTGCACGGCGGGCTTGGGTGGGCGGGGCGCTGTCCCTATAATGCGCGCCTTCCTGAAGGTGGTGAGATGAACACAGACGATCAGCGTTTCGGCGGCATTGCCCGGCTCTACGGCCAGGAGGGCTATCAGCACCTGGCGGCTGCGCATGTGGCAGTGGTCGGTATCGGCGGTGTCGGTTCCTGGGTGGCCGAGGCGCTGGCGCGTTCCGGGGTTGGCGAGATTTCCCTGTTCGACCTCGATGATGTCTGCATCACCAACACCAACCGGCAGATCCAGGCGCTCGACGGCGCCGTGGGCAAGGCCAAGGTCGAGGTCATGGCCGAACGTATCCGCGCCATCAACCCCAACTGCGTGGTGCATGCGGTGGCCGATTTCGTCACCCGCGAGACCATGGCCGAGTACATCACCGAACAGCTAGACGGAGTGATCGACTGCATCGACAGCGTGCCGGCCAAGGCGGCGCTGATCGCCTGGTGCAAGCGGCGCAAGATCCAGATCGTCACCACCGGTGGCGCGGGCGGGCAGATCGACCCGACCCAGGTGCAGGTCGCCGATCTGAACAAGACCTTCAACGACCCATTGGCGGCCAAGGTGCGCTCCCTGCTGCGCCGCGACTATGGCTTTTCCCGTACGCCGGGGCGCAACTACAGCGTGCCTTGCGTGTTTTCCACCGAACAATTGCGCTACCCCAAGCCCGATGGCAGCGTGTGCCAGGCCAAGGGCTTCGTCGGTGAGGGGGTACGTCTCGATTGTGCCGGTGGTTTCGGTGCGGTGATGATGGTCACCGCCACCTTCGCCATGGCTGCCACCGCCAAGATGGTGGACAAGCTGGTGGCCGGAGCACGCCGGCCTGCCGAACGTCAGCGCGGTGAGTGAGTCACGGCTGGCGGCAATGCCAGTCGGTTCAGTGCAACGCTATGCACTGATGTATCGATGGTCTGGAGAAGATCGACCATTGCACGCGTCGAAGTGAGCGGTGCCTTACTGTTTGATGCGTTCTGGCCGCGTCCGTCATGCCTGGGGACTGTGCGGCGCTGTTGTTGCGCTGTTTTTGGCCTTGTGTTGGCCGCCTGCGCAGGCCGGGCTCAAAACGCTGCGTATCGGTACGGGGGACTGGGCGCCTTACGTCGAGCTGGGGCGTGCTGATGCTGCTGCGCGGCGCTTTGCACGCGATCATGCCGTACAACTGCAGCCCCAGCCGGCTCGACTACGGGGTGTGCAGCGACCCGCTGGTACGCGGTGAGGTGGTGTTTTTCCATCACCGTGACCTGGCCTTCGACTGCTCGGCGTTCGATATCGTGCTGAAGAAGCTGCGTGTGGTCTTCGAACTTCGCGACGACGACCTCCAGGCGATCCTGCAGGCGGCTGACCTGCCGATGTCCAAGAGCGAGCTCAGTGCATTGTTCCGCGCGCCGGAGCACAAGCACTACCGTGAGTGTGGTGATCAGGTGCTGCGCAATTTCCTGCGTGGGCTGACGATTCGCGAGAGGGGCAAGCGCGACTGAAAGCTTCGCCCCGGGGCGGGGCTCCTACGCGATGGCGTGGCGGCAAGCGCCCCGTGACGTATGGTTTTTAGGCGGAGCGCCCCGCCAACTCGCGCATACGCTGCAGCACCGCGTTGAGACCATTGCTGCGCGAGGGCGATAGCTGCCGCTGCAGCCCCAACTGGTTGAACCAGTCGACCAGATCGACACGGGCCAGCTCGGCGCGAGACAGGCCTTCGACCCGCGCCAGCAACACAGCCAGCAAGCCGCGCAGCAGACGGGCGTCGCTGCTGGCGCGAAAGTGCAGGTGTTCGCCGCGGTGTTCGGCGATCAGCCAGACAAGGCTCTCGCAGCCATGCACGCGGTGCGCGTCGACGCGTTCGGCATCGCTCAGTGGCTGCAGGCGTTCGCCCCATTGCATCAGCAGGCGCGCGCGCTGCTCCCAGCCAGGGCAGGCACTGAATGCGCTCAGAGCCTCTTCAGCGGAGGTGGGCAGGCGCATCGTCATCGCAACAGTTCCAGGGCGTTATCCAGGGCGGTGAAGAAGCGCTGCAGGTCTGCGCCGTTATTGTAGAGGCCGAGCGAAACACGAATCGCGCCACTGAGGCCCAGGCTTTTCATCAGCGGCATGGCGCAGTGGTGTCCGGCACGCACGGCGATGCCCTGTTCGCTGAGCAGGTGGGCCAGGTCGGCGTTGTGCACAGCTTTGACATGAAAACAGGCCAGCGCCAGTTGTGGTTCGCCGAGCAGACGCACGCCCTTGCGGCTTTGCAGGCCTGCCAGCAATTCGGCATGCAGCGCTGCTTCATGGCGTGCCGCTGCGGCCTGATCCAGCCCGCTTAGCCAATCCAGCGCCGCACCCAGCCCGATAACCGCAGAAACAGCCGGTGTGCCGGCCTCGAAACCCAGCGGAGCAGGGCGAAAGCGCGCCTCGTGGTAGTCGGCATCGAGCACCATCTCGCCGCCGAATTGCCAGTGCTGCAATTGGTTCAGTGCCTCGCGGCGGCCATACAGCAGACCGACACCATCCGGGCCGTAGAGCTTGTGCGCTGAGCAGACGTAGAAGTCGCAGCCCAGCGCCTGCAGATCAGGGCGTGCATGCACCGCGCCCTGCGCCCCGTCGATCACGCTGATGGCGCCGTGCGCGCGGGCCATGGTCAGCAGCTCGGCGAGCGGCTGCCAGCGGCCGAGGACATTGGACAGCTGCGACAGCGCCAGCAGGCGCGTGCGCGGGCCGATCAGGCGGGTGGCGGCATCCAGATCGATGCTGCCGCTGCTATCCAGTGGTACTACCCGCAACTCGAGATTGCGCCGTTTGGCCAGTTGCTGCCAGGGCAGCAGGTTGGCGTGGTGCTCCAGCGCACTGATGACGATCTGCTCGCCCGGCTGCAGCAAGTGCTCCAGGCCATAGGCCAGCAGGTTGAGCGATTCGGTACTGCCACGGGTGAAGATGATCTCTTCGCTGCTGGCTGCATTGAGCCATTGCGCGGCCTTGCTGCGTGTCGCCTCGAAGGCGCGGGTGGCGCGCTCGCCCGGCAGGTGCTGGGCGCGGTGCACATTGGCTACGCCGCCGCTGAGGTAGCCGAGCAGGGCGTCGAGCACCGCCTGCGGTTTCTGCGCAGTGGCGGCGCTGTCCAGATAGGTCTGGCCTTCGGCTTCGAGAGCGAGCATGCCGGGGAAGTCGGCGCGCCAGGGGGAAGTCAGTGACATGCTGTGTCAGATCCGCGTGGGTTTGCCCTCACCCCCGACCCCTCTCCCGGGGGGAGAGGGGAGGCATGACGATCAATTGTGGGCGTGCAGAGCTTCGTTCAGCTCAATCGCTGACTTGTGGGTCTTGCACTCCACGGCGCCGGTCAGCGAGTTGCGACGGAACAGCAGGTCAGGCTGGCCGGCCAGTTCGCGCGCCTTGATCACCTTAACCAGGGCACCCTTTTCGTCGAGCAGGTTCACCTTGGTACCAGCGGTGATGTACAGGCCGGCTTCGACGGTGTTGCGGTCGCCCAGCGGGATGCCGATACCGGCGTTGGCGCCGATCAGGCAGCCTTCGCCGACGCTGATGATGATGTTGCCGCCACCGGACAGGGTGCCCATGGTCGAGCAGCCACCGCCCAAGTCCGAACCCTTGCCGACGAATACGCCAGCGGAAACGCGGCCTTCGATCATGCCCGGGCCTTCGGTGCCGCCGTTGAAGTTGACGAAACCTTCGTGCATCACCGTGGTGCCCTCGCCGATGTAGGCACCCAGGCGCACACGGGCGCTGTCGGCGATACGCACGCCGGCCGGCACCACGTAGTCGGTCATTTTCGGGAACTTGTCCACCGAGAACACTTCCAGCAGCTCGCCCTTCAGGCGCGCTTCCAGCTGGCGTTCGGCCAGTTCGCCGAGGTCGACGGCGCCCTGGCTGGTCCAGGCCACGTTGGGCAGCAGCGGGAAGATGCCGGCCAGGCTCAGGCCATGCGGTTTGACCAGGCGGTGCGACAGCAGGTGCAGCTTGAGGTAGGCCTCGGGGGTGCTGGTCAGGGCGGCATCTTCAGCGAGGAAGGTGGCCACCAGCGGGTTGTGGCTTTCGGCCAGACGGGTCAGCAGCGCGGCTTGTGCGGCGTCCACGCCTTTCAGGGCTTCGGCCAAGTCACCTGCTTGTGCGGTGGTGAAGGCGATGGCCTGGTTACCACCCTGATAACCGAGGATGTCGGCGGCCTTGGCCACCAGCTCGGCGGCAGGGTTGAGCAGCGGTTGGGCGTAGAAGACTTCCAGCCAGTTGCCCTGGCGGTTCTGGGTGCCGACGCCAAAGGCGATGCTGAAGAGGGAGGTGCTCATAACAGGGTTCCTTGCAACGAAATCGGAGGAGAGTGATCAGGCCAGCGCGGCTTGGTAATTGTCCGGTTTGAAGCCGACCAGGGTCTTGTCACCCAGGTCGAGTACCGGGCGCTTGATCATCGACGGTTGGGCCAACATCAGTTCGATGGCCTTGGCCTGATCGAGATCGGCTTTCTGCGCATCATCGAGTTTGCGGAAGGTGGTGCCGGCGCGGTTCAGGATGGTCTGCCAGCCATGCTCGTTGCACCACTTTTCCAGGTTTGCCCGGTCGATTCCGGCGCTCTTGTAGTCGTGAAAGGCATAGTCGACCTGGTGTTCATCGAGCCAGGCTCTGGCCTTTTTCATGGTGTCACAGGCCTTGATGCCATACAGGACGTAACTCATTGATCTTCCTCTGATGAGTGGCGTGCCGGAAGGTCCGGGAAACACAGCGGGCCATTATGCCACGTCGTATCCCGAGGTGGCGGCGGCTGTCGCTGCTATGTGTTACAGCGCTGGTGTGTAGCCCGGATGCAATCCGGGATGCCATGAACGGCTCTCCCCGGATTGCATCCGGGCTACGGAGTCGGAGGCTCGCGGCTAAAGCCCCGCCCACAGGCACTGCTGAGGCTCAGGCGCCGCGAATGAAACGGGCAATACGCTCGGCGGCCTCGATGCACTCGGCCAGCGGTGCCACCAGCGCCATGCGCACGCGGCCGGCACCCGGGTTGACGCCGTCCACTTCACGCGACAGGTACGAGCCTGGCACCACGGTGACATGCTCGCTGGCGAACAGATCACGGGTGAAGAGGGTGTCGTCACCCGGTGTGCGGGCCCACAGGTAGAAACCGCCGTCGGGGCGCTGCACGTCCATCACCGGGCTGAGAATGTCCAGCACGGCAGCGAATTTCTCGCGATACAGGTCGCGGTTGGCGCGCACGTGCGCTTCGTCGTTCCAGGCTGCTACGCTGGCCAGCTGGGTTTGTACCGGCATGGCGCAGCCGTGGTAGGTGCGATAGAGCAGAAAGTGCTTGAGGATCTCGGCGTCGCCGGCGACGAAGCCCGAGCGCAGGCCCGGTAGGTTGGAGCGTTTGGACAGGCTGTGGAACACCACGCAGCGCTTGAAGTCGCTGCGGCCCAGCTCGGCGCAGGCGCTGAGCAGGCCCGGTGGCGGGGCGTCTTCATCGAAATACAGCTCGCTGTAGCACTCGTCGGCGGCGATGACGAAGTCATGCTCATCGGCCAGGGCGATCAGCTTCTTCAGGGTGTCCAGCGGAATCAGCGCGCCGGTGGGGTTGCCTGGCGAGCAGAGGAAGAGAATCTGGCAGCGCTGCCAGATTTCGCTCGGCACTGCGTCGAAGTCCGGGTTGAAGCCATGGGCTTCCAGGCACGGCAGATAGTGCGGCTCGGCGCCGGCGAGAAAGGCCGCGCCTTCGTAGATCTGATAGAAGGGGTTAGGGCTGACCACCAGGCCCTTGGCGTTGCGATCCACCACCGCCTGGGTGAAGGCGAACAGCGCTTCGCGCGTGCCATTGACCGGTAGTACGTGGCGTGCGGCATCCAGCCAGCCAGTCGGTACGCCAAAGCGGCGTTCGCACCAGTTGACGATGCTCTGGCGCAGCTCCGGCAGACCGAGCGTCGTCGGATACACCGCCAGCTTGTCGAGGTTGGCGGTCAGCGCCTGGCCGACGAAGTCTGGCGAGCGGTGCTTGGGTTCACCAATGGACAGGGCGATGGGCGAGCGGCCGGCAGCCGGCTGGGCGCCTGCGAGCAGGGCGCGGAGTTTCTCGAACGGGTAGGGCTGCAACTGGGCGAGGGCGTGGTTCATGGTGATCCGACGGGTCCTTTGTAGGGCGGCGACAAAGCTGCCGACACTAGCATGTGGCGGGCGTGGAGGAAAATTCCCGAGGCTGTCCGTTTTCCATGCCGAGTCGGTGCAGGACGACAGTTCGCCCGAGCCGCTGGCGCGCAATCTGCAGCACCGCAGCATCGCCTCGGCCTTCCTTTATGCCTATTACGGCCAGGCTGATGGTTCGTTCACCCAGTTTCCGCCGAGCGAGCTGCCGGCGGGCTACGACCCACGCCAGCGTCCCTGGTACAAGAGTTCGGCGCAGGAAATCCAGCAGATGATCGAGCAACTGCAAAGTGGTTCCCGTGACGCGGTCGAGACCATGGGCGAAAGTCGTCGTTTCAGTGATGACAGCGTACGCATCGCTGGCCAGGCCGGAGAAAACCTGCGTGACGTGACGTGACGTGACGTGACGCATCGGTGAGATCGATGGCATGAACCAGTCCGTGGCGACCGCGACCGAGGAGCAGACCTTGGTGATCGAAAGCCTGAACATGGTCATCACCGAGATCAACACGCTGAACCAGGATGGCGTGCGCAACCTGCAGGCCAGCCTGAGCGCCTGTACCGAGCTGGAGCAGCAGGTTGGGCGACTCAAGCAGCTGGTGGACAGCTTCAGGATCTGAAGTAAATGAGCCGGCCAGTGGGCCGGCTCATCGGCTGTGGCCTCAGATGGTGATGCTCTGCGGCGGTGGCGTGCTCGGCTCGGACAGCTTGCTGATGATGGCTTGCTGCAAGCGCATGCAGAACTCCGGGTCCGACAGCGGCTGGCCCTTGTCGTCGGTGATGAAGAACACGTCCTCGACGCGCTCGCCAAGGGTGGCGATCTTGGCGTTCTGTAGCGACAGGTCGTATTCGAGGAAGATGCGTCCGATCCGCGCCAGCAGGCCGGGGCGGTCCGGTGCGGTCAGTTCGAGGATGGTCACCGGACGCTGCGCGTCGTTGTGGATGGTCACCTGCGGGGCGAAGGCGAAGTGCTTGAGCTGGCGCGGCACCCGACGCTGGATGATGGTCGGGTAGTCGTCCGGGTTCTTCAGGGCTTCGATCAGGCCTTGGCGAATCTGTTTGATACGCGCCGGGTTGTCGCCGATCGAGCCGCCATCGGCATCCAGCACCACGTAGGTGTCCAGGGTGAACTGGCTGGTGGAGGTGATGATCCGCGCGTCATGAATGTTCAGGTTGAGTTGGCTCATGGCAGCCACGGTCACGGCGAAGAAGTCGTGCTGGTCCGGTGCGTAGATGAAGATCTGCGTACCACCCTCGAATTCGCGCTGGGTGGTTTCCTTCACCAGTACCAGCGGGCCGCCATCGTCCGGGTGCTGGAGAATGGCGTCGGTATGCCAGGCCACGTCGGTGGCCGTGTGGCGCAGGAAGTAGTCGTCGCCCAGTTGGCTCCATAGCTGTTCGGCATCGTCCGGGTCGGTGCCGCCGCGTACCAGGGTGTCCAGGGCGGCACTCTGCGTCTGCCGAATCTGCTCTTCGCGATCCAGCGGATTTTCCAGGCCACGACGCAGGGCGCGCTTGGTCTCGGTGTAGAGCTGGCGCAGCAGGCTGGCGCGCCAGGAGTTCCAAAGGCTGGGGTTGGTGGCGTTGATGTCGGCCACGGTCAGCACGTAGAGGTAGTCCAGGTGGGTCTGGTCGCCGACGAACTGGGCGAAATCGTGAATCACCTGCGGGTCGGAAAGATCCTTGCGCTGCGCGGTGGTGGACATCACCAGGTGATGCTGCACCAGCCAGACGATCAGTGCGCTGTCCCAGGCCGGCAGATGATGGCGACGTGCAAACGCCTCGGCATCCACCGCGCCGAGTTCGGAGTGATCGCCACCACGGCCCTTGCCGATGTCGTGGTAGAGGCCGGCGAGGTAGATCAGCTCCGGTTTGGGCAGCTTGTCGATCAGCTTGCTGGCCAGCGGGAATTTCTCCGCCAGCTCCGGCCAGCGAAACTTGCGCAGGTGCTTGATCAGGTTGAGCGTGTGCGCATCGACCGTGTAAATGTGGAACAGGTCATGCTGCATCTGCCCGATGATATGGCCGAACTCCGGCAGGTAGCGGCCGAGAATGCCGTAGCGGTTCATCCGCCGCAGGTTGCGGTGAATGCCCTCCTTACACTTGAACAGCTCGATGAACAGGCTGGTGTTGCGAATGTCCTTACGGAACTCGTCGTCGATCAGGTGGCGGCTGTCGCGTAGCAGGCGGATGCTGTCGGCGCGCACGCCCTTGATTTCGGGGTTCTGCGCCATCAGCACGAACACCTCGATGATGGCGAAGGGCGTACGCTTGAAGACGTTCGGGTGGGTCACTTCGATGTAGCCGTCACGCATCTGGAAGCGGCTGTTGAGCGGTGTCGCCGGGCCACTCTCGCCAGCGCTCAGGATCACTTCCTCGAAGTGCTGGTTGATCAGGTCCGACAGCTCGGAAATTCCCATCACCACGCGGTAGTACTTCTGCATGAAGTGCTCGATGCTGCGCTTGCCATCACCGTCCTGATAGCCGAACAGGGCGGCGATCCTGGCCTGGTAGTCGAACAGCAGGCGGTCTTCGGCGCGGCCGGCGAGCATATGCAGGGCGTAGCGCACCTTCCACAGGAACTCCTGGCTGGAGGAGAGCAGGGCGTATTCACTTTCCAGCAAAAAGCCCTGGCCGACCAGCGCCTGCAGATTGAGCGTGCCGAACTGGCGGCGGGCGACCCAGAGCACGGTCTGGATGTCACGCAGCCCGCCTGGCGAGCCCTTGACGTTGGGTTCGAGGTTGTACTCGGTGTCGTTGTACTTGCCGTGGCGCGCTTTTCGCTCGTCACGCTTGGCCTGATAGAAGTGCTTGCTCGGCCACATCTGGTCTGTGCTGGTGACCTGCTGCATGCGCTGGCGCAGGTGCTCCGGGCCGGCGATGGTGCGGCTTTCCATCAGGTTGGTGATCACCGTCAGGTCGGCGCGCGCCTCTTCGGCGCATTCATCGACCGAGCGCACACTCTGGCCGACTTCCAGGCCGATGTCCCAGAGCAGGGTGAGAAAACCTTCGATGGGCTCGCGGAACATCTCGTGATCATCGCTGCCCAGCAGGATCAGCAGGTCGATGTCCGAGTAGGGGTGCAGTTCGCCGCGGCCGTAGCCGCCTACGGCGAGCAGGGCGATATCGCCTCCCGCGTTCCAGGTGAAGCGCTTCCAGGCTTCCTGCAGGATCTGATCGACGAACCAGGCGCGATCTTCGACCAGGCGGCGAATGTCGCGTCCGTCGCGAAAGCGTGAGTCCAGTACCTCATGCGCGTGGCGAATGGCCTTCTTAAATGCGGCGATGGGGCTGGATTTAAGGGCCAGCTCGGCCTGGAACTGACCACGGTCAAACAGTTCGGGGTCCATCTGCGGCATGCGGTCGCCTTCCTTATATGAGGTGGAGCGTGCGCTGCGCTGCGCACGTTTCAATGCCGTGCACGGATCGCACTCAGGCCGATGTGCGCGGCAGGGTATCGTCGCTGCGCAGGGTGAGGATCTCGTAGCCGTCAGCGGTGACCAGCACGGTGTGCTCCCACTGTGCGGAAAGCTTGCGGTCCTTGGTGATCGCGGTCCAGCCATCACCCAATAGGCGGGTTTCCGGGCGACCCTGGTTGATCATCGGTTCGATGGTGAAGGTCATGCCTTCCTTGAGCTCCATGCCGGTGCCGGCCTTGCCGTAGTGCAGCACCTGCGGCTCTTCATGGAACACGGCACCGATGCCGTGCCCACAGTATTCGCGCACCACGGAGAAACCGTTCTTCTCGGCATGTTTCTGAATCACCTCGCCAATATCGCCCAAGCGCGTGCCGGGTTTGACAAGCTCGATACCTTTATACATGCATTCCTGGGTGACCTTGGCCAGGCGCTCGGCCCACTCGGCCACCTTGCCGACCATGAACATCTTGCTGGTGTCGCCGTGGTAGCCGTCCTTGATCACGGTCACGTCGATGTTCAGCACGTCGCCGTCTTTCAGTGGCTTGTCATTGGGGATGCCGTGGCAGACCACATGGTTGATCGAAGTGCAGATCGATTTGGGGAAGCCCTTGTAGTTGAGCGGGGCGGGAATGGCCTTCTGCACGTTGACGATATAGTCGTGGCAGATGCGATCCAGCTCTTCGGTGGTGACGCCCGGCTTGACGTGCTCGCCGATCATCTCCAGCACTTCGGCGGCCAGGCGGCCAGCCACGCGCATTTTCTCGATTTCTTCGGCGGATTTGATGGTGACGGTCATATGAAGCTCTCGGGCACGAACGGAAAGAGCGATATCTTAGCAGCTTCGCCGTGCCAGCCCCAAAGGCCAGCGTGAGCGTGGCGGTGCTCTGGCGCGCGATGGTCGTGTTCTTTGCGAGCTTTTGTAGCCTGGGCCGGCTTTGTGTGGTATAAAATGCGCCGCTTTACGGGTACTGCGCCCGAAAGCCTAAACCCACACACGTATCGACACGGTTTCCTGGGTGCCTTTCGACAAGTTCGAGGGTTGGAAGCTGGGATGCGTGGAGGCCTAACCCGACTTATCAAGGAACTATCATGTCCCAAGTCACTATGCGCGATATGCTGAAGGCCGGTGTGCACTTCGGCCACCAGACCCGTTACTGGAACCCGAAAATGGGCAAGTACATTTTCGGCGCGCGCAACAAGATTCACATCATCAACCTCGAAAAAACCCTGCCGATGTTCAACGACGCCCTGTCGTTCGTTGAAAAGTTGGCTGCTGGCAAGAACAAGATCCTGTTCGTCGGCACCAAGCGTTCCGCTGGCAAGATCGTTCGCGAAGAAGCGGCTCGTTGCGGCTCGCCGTTCGTCGATCACCGCTGGTTGGGCGGCATGCTGACCAACTACAAGACCATCCGTGCTTCGATCAAGCGCCTGCGCGAGCTGGAAACCCAGTCCCAGGACGGCACCTTCGCCAAGCTGACCAAGAAAGAAGCCCTGATGCGTACCCGTGATCTGGAAAAACTGGATCGCAGTCTGGGTGGTATCAAGGACATGGGCGGTCTGCCGGACGCTCTGTTCGTGATCGACGTTGACCACGAGCGCATCGCTATCACCGAAGCCAACAAGCTGGGCATCCCTGTTATCGGCGTTGTCGATACCAACAGCAGCCCGGAAGGCGTTGACTACATCATCCCGGGTAACGATGACGCTATCCGCGCCATCCAGCTGTACATGGGTGCCATGGCTGACGCCGTGATTCGTGGTCGCAGCAACGCTGGCGGCGCGACTGAAGAGTTCGTCGAAGAAGCCGCGGCCGAGAGCGTCGAAGGCTGAGCGGTAACGCCAAGCATTTAGCGTTATGCGCTGTGCAAGAAGGGGGCTAGGCCCCCTTTTTGCCACTCAAAGATTTGATTTGGTTGAAGACCTACCGAGAGGATTTTCAAGATGGCAGAAATTACTGCAGCCCTGGTTAAAGAACTGCGCGAGCGTACCGGCCAAGGCATGATGGAATGCAAGAAGGCCCTGGTTGCCGCTGGTGGCGACATCGAGAAAGCCATTGATGACATGCGCGCTTCCGGTGCCATCAAGGCTGCCAAGAAGGCTGGTAACATCGCCGCTGAAGGCTCCATCGCCGTTCGCGTCGAGGGTGGCCGTGGCGTGATCATCGAAGTCAACTCGCAGACCGACTTCCTGGCTCTGCAGGACGACTTCAAGGCCTTCGTCAAGGAAAGCATCGACGAAGCCTTCGAAAAGAACCTGACCGACGCTGCTCCGCTGATCGCTTCCCGCGAGTCGGCTCGTGAGGCGCTGGTGGCCAAGTGCGGCGAGAACGTCAACATCCGTCGTCTGACCGCTGTTTCCGGTGAAACCGTTGGTGCCTACCTGCACGGCCACCGCATCGGTGTTCTGGTTGTCCTGAAAGGCGGCAACGACGAGCTGGCCAAGCACGTTGCCATGCACGTTGCTGCTTCCAACCCGGCCGTGGTTTCCCCGGACCAGGTTTCCGAAGAGCTGGTTGCCAAGGAAAAGGAAATCTTCCTGCAGCTGAACGCCGAGAAGATCGCCGGCAAGCCGGAAAACATCGTCGAGAACATGGTCAAAGGTCGTATCGCCAAGTTCCTGGCCGAAGCCAGCCTGGTCGAGCAAGCCTTCATCATGGATCCGGAAGTCAAGGTCGGTGACCTGGTGAAGAAAGCCGGTGCCGAAATCGTTTCCTTCGTTCGTTACGAAGTGGGCGAGGGTATCGAGAAGGCCGAGACCGACTTCGCTGCCGAAGTGGCTGCTCAGGTTGCTGCCAGCAAGCAGTAATCGGCGGTTAGGTTAGTTGTCCCAGAGAGGCTGCCCGCTTGCGCGTGCAGCCTCTTTGCCGAATAAGGGGCGACAAATGTACAAACGGCCGTGCAACCTACGGTCGCCGGCACGTTCGAAGTGCCGGATAATTGCAGCGCGCAAGCGCGTTGCTGAAGAATTTCATATCGCCGCAGGAGAGACTTGCAATGGCTCAGCAGACAACTGGTCGCCAACCTCGCTACAAACGCATTCTGCTCAAACTTAGCGGCGAAGCCCTGATGGGCTCGGAAGATTTCGGCATCGATCCCAAGGTACTCGATCGTATGGCGCTGGAAGTCGGCCAGTTGGTCGGCATCGGCGTGCAGGTCGGCCTGGTGATCGGTGGTGGCAACCTGTTCCGTGGCGCTGCGCTGTCCGCTGCCGGCATGGATCGCGTTACCGGTGACCACATGGGCATGCTGGCCACGGTGATGAATGCGTTGGCCATGCGTGATGCGCTGGAGCGCTCGAACATCCCGGCCATCGTCATGTCGGCGATTTCCATGGTCGGTGTGACCGATCACTACGACCGCCGCAAGGCCATGCGTCACTTCAAGACCGGTGAAGTGGTGATCTTCGCCGCGGGCACTGGCAACCCCTTCTTTACCACCGATTCGGCCGCCTGCCTGCGTGCCATCGAGATCGATGCCGACGTGGTTCTGAAGGCGACCAAGGTCGATGGCGTGTACACTGCCGACCCGTTCAAGGACCCGCATGCCGAGAAGTTCGAGCGCCTGACCTATGACGAGGTGCTCGATCGCAAGCTGGGCGTGATGGATCTGACCGCCATCTGCCTGTGCCGCGATCACAACATGCCGCTGCGGGTCTTCAACATGAACAAGCCCGGTGCCCTGCTGAACGTTGTAGTGGGTGGCGCCGAAGGAACTCTGATCGAGGAGGATGCACAATGATCAACGACATCAAGAAAGACGCCCAGGAGCGCATGAGCAAGTCCCTGGAAGCGCTGGGGCGTAACCTGGCTTCCATTCGTACCGGTCGTGCCCATCCGAGCATTCTCGACAGCATCAAGGTCCCGGCCTGGGGCAGCGACATGCCGCTCAACCAGGTAGCCGCGATCACCGTCGAAGATGCGCGTACCCTGAAGATCGTCGCTCACGACAAGAACCTCAGCGCCGCCATCGAGAAGGCCATTCTGACTTCCGACCTGGGTCTGAACCCGAGCAGTGCCGGCACTACCATTCGCGTGCCGATGCCAGCCCTGACCGAGGAAACCCGCAAGGGCTACACCAAGCAGGCGCGTGGGGTTGCTGAAGATGCCAAGGTCGCTGTGCGCAATGTGCGTCGTGATGCCCTGGTCGAGTTGAAGAAGTTGTCCAAGGCCAAGGAAATCAGCGAAGACGAAGAGCGTCGCGCCGCTGACGAGCTGCAGAAGATCACCGACAAGTTCATCGCTGATGTCGACAAGGCGCTCGAGGTGAAAGAAGCGGACCTGATGGCCGTCTGACGGCTGGGCGCCCATACATGGACAAGAACAAGCAGGGGGCGGTGCCGCGGCATGTCGCCATCATCATGGATGGCAACAACCGCTGGGCGAAGAAGCGCCTGTTGCCGGGTGTGGCTGGGCACAAGGCCGGGGTCGATGCGGTTCGCGCGGTGATCGAGGTGTGTGCCGAGTCGGGCGTCGAGGTGCTGACCCTGTTCGCCTTCTCCAGTGAAAACTGGCAGCGCCCGGCCGAAGAGGTCGGTGCGCTGATGGAGTTGTTCCTCGGTGCGCTGCGCCGCGAAGCCAGGCGGCTGCTGGACAATGACATCAGCCTGCGCATCATCGGTGATCGTTCGCGCTTTCATCCCGAGCTGCAGGCAGCCATGCGCGAAGCTGAGCAATTGACTGCCGGCAACCGGCGTTTCACCTTGCAGATCGCGGCCAACTACGGTGGGCAGTGGGATATCGCCCAGGCCGCTCAGCGCCTGGCGCGTGAGGTGCAGGCAGGGCATCTGCAGCCTGAGGACATCAGTCCGCAGCTGCTGCAGGGCTGTCTGGCCACTGGCGACCTGCCTTTGCCCGACCTGTGCATTCGCACGGGTGGCGAGCATCGCATCAGCAATTTCCTCCTATGGCAGCTCGCGTACAGCGAGCTGTACTTTTCCGACCTCTACTGGCCGGACTTCAAGCACGAGGCCATGCGCAAGGCGCTGGCCGATTTCGCTACCCGCCAGCGTCGCTTCGGCAAGACCAGCGAGCAGGTGGAAGCTGAGGCGCGCTCTTAATGTTGAAACAACGAATCATCACGGCGCTGGTATTGCTGCCTATCGCTCTGGGCGGCTTTTTCCTGCTCGATGGCGCTGCCTTTGCCTGGTTCATTGGTCTGGTAGTGACGCTGGGCGCCTGGGAGTGGGCGCGTCTGGCCGGGGTCCAGGCGCAGCGGCTGCGGGTGGCTTATGCCGCTGCAGTGGCCGTATTGCTCGCGGCGCTGTACATGTTTCCGCTGTTCGCGCCCGTGCTGTTGGCGGTGGCCGTGCTGTGGTGGCTGGCGGCGACCTTCCTGGTGCTGACCTATCCCGATAGCAGCCGCTACTGGGGGGCAATGCCGGGGCGCTTGCTGATCGGCTTACTGATTCTGTTGCCGGCCTGGCAGGGGCTGGTGCTGCTCAAGCAATGGCCGCAGGCCAATGCGCTGATCATTGCGGTGATGGTGCTGGTCTGGGGCGCGGATATTGGTGCCTACTTCTCCGGCAAGGCCTTCGGCAAGCGCAAGCTGGCACCCAGGGTCAGCCCGGGCAAGAGCTGGGAAGGCGTGTATGGTGGTCTGGCTGCCAGTCTGTCGATCACCTTGGTGGTCGGCCTGCAGCAGGGTTGGTCGGTCTCCGGGTTGGTGCTGGCCCTGCTTGGCGCGGCTGTGGTGGTGTTGATCTCCGTCGTGGGCGACCTGACCGAGAGCATGTTCAAGCGTCAGTCGGGCATCAAGGACAGCAGTAATCTGTTGCCGGGCCATGGTGGTGTGCTGGACCGTATCGACAGTCTTACCGCCGCCATTCCGGTATTCGCCGCACTGCTCTGGCTGGCTGGCTGGGGCTCGTTGTGAGCGCCGTGCAGCAGGTCACGGTGCTGGGGGCGACCGGCTCCATCGGCCTCAGCACGCTGGATGTGATCGCCCGTCACCCCGAGCGTTATCAGGTGTTCGCCCTGAGCGGTTTTTCCCGGTTGGCGCAACTGCAGGCGCTGTGTGTGCAACATCGCCCGCGCTATGCCGTGGTGCCTGATGCTGAGGCGGCGCGTGAACTGCAGGGCGCTCTGCGTGCTGCCGGTCTGGTGACCGAAGTGCTGGTGGGGGAGGCAGGGCTGTGCGCCGTGTCCGCTGATCCGGCCGTCGACTGCGTGATGGCTGCCATTGTTGGTGCTGCCGGGCTCAGGCCGACGCTGGCTGCGGTGCAGGCCGGCAAGAAAGTGCTGCTGGCCAACAAGGAGGCGTTGGTGATGTCTGGCGCCCTGTTCATGCAGGTCGTCAGGCAGAGCGGGGCGGTGCTGCTGCCCATCGACAGCGAGCACAACGCCATTTTCCAGTGTCTGCCCGGCGACTATGCACGCGGTTTGCAGGCAGTCGGCGTGCGCCGTGTGCTGTTGACGGCTTCCGGCGGGCCATTCCGCGAGACGCCTCTGGCCGAGCTGGAGCATGTCACGCCGGAACAGGCCTGCGCACATCCCAACTGGTCGATGGGGCGCAAGATTTCGGTCGATTCGGCCAGCATGATGAACAAGGGGCTGGAGATGATCGAGGCCTGCTGGCTGTTCGATGCCCGCCCCGAGCAGATCGAGGTGGTCATTCACCGACAGAGCGTGATTCACTCGCTGGTCGATTACATCGACGGTTCGGTGCTGGCCCAACTGGGCAATCCGGACATGCGCACGCCGATTGCCCACGCCTTGGCCTGGCCGGAGCGTATCGACTCAGGCGTATCGCCGCTGGATCTGTTCACCGTCGGTCGCCTGGATTTCGAGCGTCCCGACGAGCAGCGCTTCCCCAGCCTGCGCCTGGCGCGCGAGGCGGCGCAGGCTGGCGGCAGTGCACCGGCGATGCTCAATGCGGCCAATGAGGTGGCAGTCGAGGCGTTCCTGCAGCGGCGCATCCGTTTCAGCGATATCGCGGGTATGATCGAGTCCGTACTGAACGCGCAGCCTGTCCAGGCTGTCGAAGCGCTCGACGCTGTTTTCGACGCTGACCGGCGTGCGCGTGAGTTGGCCGGGCAGTGGCTCGCGCGCCGTTGATCGCGGCTATGCAGGGCTGTTGCGTATCGGTGCCTGAGCATCTGGAGAAGTGAAATGAGTGGGTTGTACATGCTGGTTGGCACCCTGATCGCCTTGGGTGTCCTGGTGACCTTTCATGAGTACGGGCACTTCTGGGTAGCCCGCCGCTGCGGCGTCAAGGTGCTGCGTTTCTCCGTTGGCTTTGGTACGCCACTGGTGCGTTGGCATGACCGCCAAGGTACCGAGTTCGTCATAGCGGCCATTCCTCTGGGCGGCTACGTGAAGATGCTCGATGAGCGCGAGGGCGATGTGCCGGCCGAGCTCGCCGAGCAATCGTTCAATCGCAAGAGCGTGCGCCAGCGCATCGCTATCGTCGCTGCCGGCCCGCTGGCCAATTTCCTGTTGGCGCTGCTGTTCTTCTGGTTCGTTGCCATGCTCGGCAGTCAGCAGGTGCGCCCCGTCATTGGTGCTGTGCAGACGGACAGCCTGGCCGAGATGGCCGGCTTGCGTGCCGGGCAGGAGATCGTCGCGGTCAATGGTGAAGCCACCAGTGGTTGGGCGGCGGTCAACCTGCAGCTGGTCAGGCGCCTGGGCGAGAGTGGTGCGCTCGACCTGCGTGTGCTCGAACCGGGCTCGACGGTTGAGACGACCAAGCAGGTGCAACTGGATAACTGGTTGCGCGGCGTCGATGAGCCGGACCCGATAGGCTCGTTGGGTATTCGCCCCTGGCGTCCGGTGCTGGAGCCGGTGTTGGCTGAAGTCGATTCCAAGGGGCCGGCCCATGCGGCAGGGTTGCGCGAGGGCGACCGTCTGCTCGCGCTTGACGGTGAGCCGCTGGCCGACTGGCAGGAACTGGTCGACCGCGTGCGGGCCATGCCGGGTGAGGCGATTACCTTGCGTGTCGAGCGCGACGGGCAGGCGCAGGACGTGCAACTGACCCTGGCCTCGCGTGGTGGCGGCGAGGCGCGCACAGGCTATCTGGGGGCGGGGGTGCAGGGTGTCGAATGGCCGCCGGAGATGCTTCGCGAGGTGCGTTACGGCCCGCTTGAGGGCGTGCTCGAAGGTATGCGCCAGACCTGGGCGATGAGCGTGCTGACCCTCGATTCGCTGAAGAAAATGCTGTTCGGTGAGCTCTCGGTAAAAAACTTGAGTGGGCCGATAACCATTGCTAAAGTGGCGGGCGCTTCAGCTGAGTCAGGGCTGGGGGATTTCCTGAAATTCCTTGCCTATCTGAGTATTAGCCTGGGGGTTCTCAATCTGTTGCCCATTCCTGTACTGGATGGTGGGCATCTGTTGTTTTATCTGGTCGAGTGGGTGCGTGGTCGCCCCTTGTCTGAGCGGGTTCAGGGTTGGGGGATGCAGATCGGCATCAGTCTGGTAATCGGGGTCATGCTACTGGCCCTGGTCAACGACCTTAGCCGCCTGTGAGCATTGCTGAACCACGTTCTTGAGTTTTAAAAGAAGTGTCGCCTTAGCGGCAGTTTTTATCGTCAGTTGGAATAAGAAAGGACTTCATGAAACGTCTGCTGCTACCTGCGGTACTGTCCGCATTGATGATCGCCGAAGTTCACGCCGAGTCCTTCACCATCTCCGATATACGCGTCAATGGCCTGCAGCGGGTTTCCGCCGGCAGCGTATTCGGCGCGCTGCCGCTCAATGTCGGCGAGCAGGTCGATGATCGCCAGTTGGTCGACGCTACTCGCTCGCTGTTCCGCACCGGCTTCTTCCAGGATATTCAGCTCGGCCGCGATGGCGACGTGCTGGTGGTCACCGTGGTCGAGCGTCCCTCCATCTCCGGTATCGAGATCGAAGGCAACAAGGCCATCAGCACCGAAGATCTGCTCAAGGGGCTGAACCAGTCCGGCCTGGCCGAAGGCGAGATCTTCCAGCGCGCCACCCTCGAAGGTGTGCGTAACGAACTGCAGCGCCAATACGTGGCTCAGGGCCGCTATTCGGCCGAGATCGAAGCCGAAGTGATTCCGCAGCCGCGTAACCGCGTTGCGCTGAAGATCACCATCAACGAAGGCACCGTCGCCGCTATCTCCCACATCAACGTGGTTGGCAACACGGTTTTCACGGATGAAGAACTCTCCGATCTGTTCGAGTTGAAGACCACCAACTGGCTGTCCTTCTTCCGCAACGACGACAAGTACGCCCGCGAAAAGCTGTCCGGTGACCTCGAGCGTCTGCGTTCCTATTACCTGGATCGCGGCTACATCAACATGGATATCAGCTCCACCCAGGTATCCATCACCCCGGACAAGAAGCACGTCTACATCACCGTCAACGTCGAAGAGGGTGAGAAATACAGCGTGCGCGAAGTGAAACTGTCCGGTGACCTCAAGGTGCCGGAAGAAGACGTGCGTGCACTGCTGCTGGTTCAGGAAGGTCAGGTGTTCTCGCGCAAGATCATGACCACCACCAGCGAGCTGATCACCCGTCGTCTGGGTAATGAGGGTTACACCTTCGCCAACGTCAACGGCGTGCCGGAAGCGCACGACGAGGACAACACCGTTTCCATCACCTTCTTCGTCGATCCGGGCAAGCGTGCCTACGTCAACCGCATCAACTTCCGTGGCAATACCAAATCCGAAGACGAAGTGCTGCGCCGCGAAATGCGCCAGATGGAAGGCGGCTGGGCCTCGACCTACCTGATCGATCAGTCCAAGACCCGCCTGGAGCGTCTGGGCTTCTTCAAGGAAGTCAACGTCGAAACCCCGCAGGTGCCGGGCACCGATGACCAGATCGACGTCAATTACAGTGTCGAAGAGCAGCCGTCAGGCTCCATCACTGCCAGCGTCGGTTTCGCCCAGAATGCCGGTCTGATCCTCGGCGGTTCGATCAGCCAGAACAACTTCCTCGGCACTGGTAACCGCGTCAGCATCGGCCTGACCCGCAGTGAATACCAGACCCGCTACAGTTTCGGCTTTGTTGACCCCTACTGGACCGTCGACGGCGTCAGCCTGGGTTACAACGCCTTCTACCGCACCACCGACTACGACGAACTCGATGTCGACGTTTCCAGCTACTCGGTAGACAGCCTGGGTGCAGGCGTCAATATCGGCTATCCGATCAGCGAGACTTCGCGCCTGACCTATGGCCTGAGCGTGCAGCAGGACAGTATCGATACCGGTCGTTACACCGTCGACGAAATTTTCGATTTCATCGAGGCCGAAGGCGACAGCTACCTGAACTTCAAGGGCTCCATCGGCTGGTCCGAATCGACCCTGAACCGTGGCGTGCTGGCCAACCGTGGTCATTCGCAGAGCCTGGTGCTGGAAACCACCATTCCAGGCAGTGACCTGTCGTTCTACAAGCTCGACTACCGTGGTCAGGTGTTCACCCCGCTCAGTGACAACTACACCCTGCGTTTCCATACCCAGCTGGGTTATGGCGACAGCTACGGTAGTACCGCGGAACTGCCGTTCTACGAGCACTACTACGCCGGTGGTTTCAACTCGGTTCGTGGCTTCAAGGACAGCAGCCTCGGTCCACGCAGCACGCCGAGCAGCGGCAACAAACCAGGTACCCTGCGCGACCCGGATCAAGATCCGCTGCCGTTCGGTGGTAACGTGCTGGTGCAGGGCGGCGTCGAAATGCTCTTCCCGCTGCCGTTCGTCAAGGATCAGCGTTCGTTGCGTACCGCGCTGTTCTGGGACGTGGGTAACGTGTTCGATACCAACTGCTCGTCCAGCCAGAAGAAGCTCAGCGACAGCTGCGACATCGATTTCAGCAACCTGGCCAGCTCCGTGGGTGTCGGTCTGACCTGGATTACTGCGCTCGGTCCGCTGAGTTTCAGCCTGGCCATGCCGATCAAGAAGCCGGATGATGCCGATACCCAGGTGTTCCAGTTCTCCCTGGGCCAGACCTTCTAACTCGTTTTACCGAAAGCCAACAGTTCTGTTGCAGGAGTGCATTGTGCGTAAGTTGACTCAACTGGTTCTGTTCACCGCCGCCCTGATCGCCACTCCGGCGTTCGCCGAGATGAAGATCGCGGTGCTGAACTATCAGATGGCGCTGCTCGAATCCGATGCCGCCAAGCGTTACGCCGTGGATGCCGAGAAAAAGTTCGGCCCGCAGCTGAACAAGCTCAAGACCCTGGAAAGCGACGCCAAGCGCATTCAGGATCGTATGGTCAAGGATGGCGAGAAGATGCAGCAGGCCGAGCGCGAGCGCCTCGAGCTCGAATTCAAGCAGAAAGCCCGTGATTTCCAGTTCCAGTCCAAGGAGCTGAACGAAGCCAAGGCCATCGCTGATCGTGAGATGCTCGCCAAGCTCAAGCCGAACCTGGACAAGGCCGTCGAAGAAGTGATCAAGAACGGTAACTTCGACCTGGTGCTCGAGCGCGGTGCGGTGATTGATGTCAAGCCTCAGTTCGACATCACTCGCCAGGTCATCGAGCGCATGAATCAGATGCGCTGAGCATGACACTGACAGTTACCCTCGGCCAGTTGGCCGAGCGCCTGGGCGCTACCCTGCGTGGCGCCGAAGGTAAGGTCATCACGGGCCTGGCCACTTTGCTGGAGGCCAGGCCCGAACAGTTAAGCTTCCTGGCCAATGCCCAGTACCGCAAGTACCTGGCGCAGACTCAGGCCGGTGCCGTGTTGCTGACTGCCGACGATGCCGAAGGCTACGCCGGTGATGCTCTGATCGTGGCCAATCCCTATCTGGCTTACGCTCAGCTTTCGCACCTGTTCGATCCCAAACCCAGGGCTGCTGCCGGCATCCATGCGACCGCTCAGGTCGCCGCTGATGCAGAGGTCGATCCGAGTGCCAGCATCGGTCCTTATGCAGTGATCGAGAGCGGTGCCCGTATTGCTGCCGATGTCAGTGTCGGCGCCCATTGCGTGGTCGGTGCGCGTAGCGAGATCGGTGAGGGCGGCTGGCTGGCGCCGCGTGTGACGCTGTATCACGACGTGAAAATCGGCAAGCGGGTGGTGATTCAGTCCGGTGCCGTGATCGGTGGCGAGGGTTTCGGTTTCGCCAACGAGAAGGGCGTCTGGCAGAAGATCGCCCAGATTGGCGGCGTAACCATCGGCGATGACGTCGAGATCGGCGCCAACACCACGGTGGATCGCGGTGCGTTGTCCGATACGCTGATCGGCAATGGCGTCAAGCTGGATAACCAGATCATGATCGCGCACAACGTGCAGATCGGCGACAACACCGCCATGGCCGGCTGTTGCGGGATTTCCGGCAGCACCAAGATCGGCAGGAACTGCATGATCGCCGGCGGCGTCGGCATGGTTGGCCATATCGAGGTGTGCGACAACGTCTTCGTCACCGGTATGACCATGGTGACCCGCTCGATCACCGAGCCGGGCGCCTATTCTTCCGGCACTGCCATGCAACCGGCGGGCGAGTGGAAGAAGAGCGCTGCCCGCATTCGTCAGTTGGACGAGATGGCCAAGCGCCTGCGCGAGCTGGAAAAACAGCTGGCCGCCGTGACCCAGACGGCAAACGTCTCATCTGATGCCTGAGCACGGCATGACCGTGCTCTTTTCTTTTCTTTCAGGCTTAACCGGACATGATGGACATCAACGAAATTCGTGAATATTTGCCGCACCGCTATCCGTTCCTGCTGGTGGATCGTGTGGTGGACCTGGACGTCGAAGGCAAGCAGATTCGCGCCTATAAGAATGTCAGCATCAACGAGCCATTCTTCAACGGTCACTTCCCCGAGCACCCGATCATGCCGGGCGTGCTGATCATCGAGGCCATGGCTCAGGCGGCCGGTATCCTTGGTTTCAAGATGATGGGTGTGAAGCCGGCTGACGGTACCCTGTACTACTTCGTCGGCTCCGACAAACTGCGCTTCCGTTCGCCTGTGACTCCGGGTGATCAGCTGATGCTGGAAGCCAAGTACCTGAGCGACCGTCGCAGCATCTGGAAATTCGAGTGCCGCGCCACCGTCGATGGCAAGGAAGTCTGCGCTGCTGAAATCATCTGTGCGGAACGCAAGCTATGAGTTCGATTGACCCTCGCGCCATCATCGACCCCAGTGCCAGACTGGCCGACGACGTCGTCGTCGGCCCGTGGAGCATTGTCGGGCCCGATGTGGAAATCGGCGAGGGTACAGTCATCGGCCCGCACGTGGTGCTCAAGGGGCCGACCTTGATTGGCAAGCACAACCGCATCTACCAGTTTTCCTCGGTGGGTGAAGATACGCCCGATCTGAAGTACAAGGGTGAGCCGACGCGCCTGGTGATCGGCGATCACAACACCATCCGCGAAGGCGTCACCATTCACCGTGGCACGGTGCAGGATCGCAGCGAAACCACCATTGGCGACCATAACCTGATCATGGCCTATGCCCATATCGGCCATGACAGTGTGATCGGCAATCACTGCATCCTGGTCAACAACACGGCGCTGGCCGGCCACGTTTGGGTCGACGACTGGGCGATCTTGTCCGGTTACACCCTGGTGCACCAGTTCTGCCGCATTGGTGCGCACAGCTTTTCCGGCATGGGCACCGCCATTGGCAAGGATGTGCCGGCCTTTGTCACGGTGTTCGGTAATCCGGCCGAGGCGCGCAGCATGAACTTCGAGGGCATGCGTCGGCGAGGTTTCTCCGCTGAGGCCATCGCCGCGCTGCGCAAGGGCTACAAGCTGGTTTATCGCCAGGGGCTGACCGTCGAGCAGGCGCTGAGTGAGCTGGCCGAGTCTGCTGCGCAGTTCCCGGAAGTGGCGATCTTCCGTGATTCCATCCAGGCCTCCACGCGCGGCATTACGCGCTGATACCCATGAGCAGACCTCTTCGCGTCGCACTGGTCGCCGGTGAGGCGTCCGGTGACATCCTCGGCTGCGGCCTGATGCAGGCCATCAAGCAGCGCCACCCGAATGCCGAATTCATTGGCGTCGGTGGCGCACGCATGGAGGCCGAAGGCCTGAAATCCTATTTCCCCATGGAGCGCCTGGCCGTGATGGGCCTGGTCGAGGTGCTGGGGCGACTGTTCGAGTTGCTCGGTCGCCGTCGCCAGCTTGCTCGCGATCTGATTGCTGCCAAACCGGACGTATTCATCGGCATCGATGCTCCCGATTTCAACCTCGGCCTGGAACTCAAGCTGCGCCGTGCCGGGATCAAGACCGTGCACTACGTCAGCCCTTCGGTCTGGGCCTGGCGGCAGAAGCGCGTGCTGAAGATCCGTGAAGCCTGTGACCTGATGCTGACCCTGTTCCCGTTCGAGGCGCAGTTCTACGACGAGCATCAGGTGCCGGTGCGCTTCGTCGGTCATCCGCTGGCCGATGCGATTCCGTTGCAGGCCGATCGTGCTGCTGCGCGCGAAGCGCTGGATCTGCCGCAGGATGAGCCGGTGGTTGCCTTGATGCCGGGGAGTCGTGGCGGTGAGGTGGCGCGACTCGGTGAGCTGTTTCTTGATGCCGCGATTCGTCTGCGTGCGCTGCGTCCGGGGATTCATTTCCTGCTGCCTTGCGCCACGCCCGAGCGCCGCGAGCAGTTGGAACAGATGCTGGCTGGGCGCGATTTGCCGCTGACCCTGCTCAACGGCCGTTCCCACGAGGCCCTGGCTGCCTGTGATGCGGTGTTGATTGCCTCGGGCACCGCCACTCTGGAGGCATTGCTGTACAAGCGTCCGATGGTGGTGGCCTACCGTGTGGCGCCGCTGACCTACCGGATTCTCAAGCGCCTGGTCAAAAGCCCCTATATCTCGCTGCCCAATCTGCTGGCTCAGCGTCTGCTGGTGCCCGAGCTGATTCAGGATGCGGCCACGCCCGAGGCGCTGGCTCAGGCCGTGGCGCCGCTGATCGACGGTGGGCAGGTGCAGACCGAGGGCTTTGATCTGATTCATCGCACGCTGCGCCGTGATGCCTCGGTATCGGCGGCTGACGCGGTGCTCAAGCTGGCCGGGCGCGACTGATGCAGCTGGGGCTCGACTTCACCCTGGTTGAGGAACTGGTCGCGGGGGTGGACGAGGTCGGCCGTGGCCCACTTTGCGGTGCGGTGGTCACGGCTGCGGTGATCCTCGACCCGGCGCGGCCGATTCTTGGCCTGAATGATTCGAAGAAGCTCACCGAGGCACGTCGCGCGGTGTTGTTCGATGAGATTCGCGAGAAGGCCCTGGCCTGGTGCATCGCCCGCGCCGAGGTCGAGGAGATCGACCGCCTGAATATCCTGCATGCCACCATGCTGGCGATGCAGCGCGCCGTCGAAGGCTTGAGCGTGACGCCCAAGCTGGCGCTGATCGACGGCAACCGTTGTCCGAAACTGGCGGTGCCCAGCGCCCCGGTGGTCAAGGGCGACAGTCGCGTGCCGGCCATCGCAGCGGCATCTATCCTGGCCAAGGTCAGCCGTGACCGCGAGATGGTGGAGATGGATCGCCTCTATCCCGGTTACGGCATTGCCGGGCACAAGGGCTACCCCACACCTGTTCATCTCGAAGCGCTCAAGCGCCTGGGGCCGACGCCGATTCATCGGCGTTCGTTCGGCCCGGTGCGGGCACTGCTCGAAGTCTGAGCCACTGGCCCTCAGCCAGACGCGCTTAGGCTACAATCCCCGCTTTGTCGTTTTCACCTGCAAGGCCGCCCATGACTCAAGCTTTCGTCCACCTGCGTCTGCACACCGAATACTCCCTGGTCGATGGCCTGGTGCGGGTCAAACCGCTGATCAAGGCTGTGGCCGGGGCCGGCATGCCGGCGGTGGCGGTCACCGACATGAGCAACATGTGCTCGCTGGTGAAGTTCTACAAGGCGGCCATGGGCGCCGGGGTCAAGCCGATCTGCGGCGCGGATATCTGGCTGGCCAGCGCCGAGGAAGACGGCCCGCTGACGCGCCTGACCCTGTTGGCGATGAACGCCAAGGGCTACCGCAATCTCACCGAGCTGATTTCCCGCGGCTGGGCCGAAGGGCAGAGCAACGACCTGGTGATCATTCAGCGTGACTGGGTCAAGGAGGCCGCCGAAGGCCTGATTGCCCTGTCCGGCGCGCGTGAGGGTGAAGTCGGCATGGCGTTGCTGGCCGGCGACGAAGCCTTGGCCGAGATGCGCCTGCGCGAGTGGATGGCGGCCTTCCCTGAGCGCTTCTACTTGGAAGTGCAACGCACCAGTCGCGTCGGCGACGAAGAATACCTGCACGCCGCCGTGGCGCTGGCTGATCGTGTCGAGGCGCCACTGGTGGCGACCAACGACGTGCGCTTCATCAAGCAGGACGATTTCGAGGCGCATGAAACGCGGGTTTGTATCGGTGAAGGCCGTACCCTGGATGACCCGCGCCGGCCGCGGCATTACTCGGACCAGCAGTACCTCAAGACACCCGCGGAAATGTGGGAGCTGTTCTCCGATCTGCCGGAAGCCCTGGAAAACACCGTCGAGATCGCCAAGCGCTGCAATATCGACGTGCAGCTCGGCAAGTACTTCCTGCCGGACTTCCCCACGCCTAACGGCATGGGCATCGACGACTACCTGCGCCATGCCTCCTTCGAGGGGCTGGAAGAGCGTCTTGCCGTGCTGTTGCCCAAGGACACGCCGGATTACGAGGCGAAGAAGCAGGTCTATATCGACCGCCTCAACTTCGAGCTCGACATCATCATTCAGATGGGTTTCCCCGGTTACTTCCTGATCGTGATGGACTTCATCCAGTGGGCCAAGAACAACGGCGTGCCGGTCGGCCCGGGCCGTGGCTCGGGTGCCGGTTCGCTGGTGGCCTACGTACTGAAGATCACCGACCTCGATCCGCTGGCCTATGACCTGCTGTTCGAACGCTTCCTCAACCCCGAGCGGATTTCCATGCCCGACTTCGACGTCGACTTCTGCATGGACGGCCGTGACCGGGTGATCGACTACGTGGCTGAGAAGTACGGGCGCAACGCGGTCAGCCAGATCATCACCTTCGGCTCGATGGCGGCTAAAGCAGTGGTGCGTGACGTGGCGCGGGCGCAGGGCAAGTCCTACGGCCTGGCCGACCGTCTGTCGAAGATGATCCCCTTCGAAGTGGGCATGACTCTGGAGAAGGCCTACGAGATGGAGGAGCCTCTGCGTGAGTTCCTCAAGAACGACGAGGAAGCCCAGGAAATCTGGGACATGTCGCTCAAGCTCGAAGGCGTGGTGCGTGGTACCGGCAAGCACGCCGGGGGCGTGGTGATCGCGCCGACCAAGCTCACCGACTTCTCGCCCATCGCCTGTGACGAGGAGGGCGGTGGCCTGGTGACCCAGTTCGACAAGGACGACGTCGAGCAGGCCGGCCTGGTCAAGTTCGACTTCCTCGGTCTGCGTACCCTGACCATCATCAAGTGGGCGATGGAGACCATCCACCGCATCCAGAAGCGCGATGGCGCTTCGGACGAGGAACTGGTCAACATCGACTTCATCCCGCTGGATGACAAGAAGACCTACGACATGCTGCAGAAGGCCGAGACCACCGCGGTCTTCCAGCTTGAATCGCGCGGCATGAAGGAGCTGATCAAGAAGCTCAAGCCCGACTGCCTGGAAGACATGATCGCCCTGGTGGCACTGTTCCGCCCCGGCCCGCTGCAGTCCGGCATGGTGGACGACTTCATCAACCGTAAGCATGGCCGCGCCGAGCTGTCCTACCCGCACCCGGATTATCAGTACGCCGGCCTGGAACCGGTGCTCAAACCCACCTACGGCATCATCCTGTATCAGGAACAGGTGATGCAGATTGCCCAGGTGATGGCCGGCTATACCCTCGGCGGCGCCGATATGCTGCGTCGCGCCATGGGCAAGAAGAAGCCCGAGGAGATGGCCAAGCAGCGCGGCGGCTTCATCGAAGGCTGCGCCAACAACGGCATCGATGCCGACCTGGCGGGCAACATCTTCGATCTGGTGGAAAAGTTCGCCGGTTACGGCTTCAACAAGTCGCACTCCGCCGCCTACGGCCTGGTGTCGTATCAGACGGCCTGGCTCAAGGCGCATTACCCGGCGCCCTTCATGGCCGCTGTGCTATCGGCGGATATGCACAACACCGACAAGGTGGTGATCCTGGTGGAGGAGTGCCGCAACATGAAGTTGCGCATCGATCCGCCGGATGTGAACGTCTCCGAGTTCAAGTTCACCGTCAACGACGACGGCCGCATCGTCTACGGCCTCGGTGCGGTCAAGGGGGTGGGCGAGGGGCCGGTCGAGGCCATCGTCGAATGCCGCGCCGAAGGTGGGCCGTTCAAGGACCTGTTCGACTTCTGCAACCGCGTCGACCTCAAGCGCATCAACAAGCGCACCCTCGAAGCGTTGATCCGCAGCGGCGCGCTGGATCGCCTCGGCCCCTACTACCAGGACGAGCTCAAGGCCTACCAAGCCAGCGTGGACAAGAACCGCGCCGTGCTGCTGGCGTCCATGGAAGAGGCCGTGCAGTCCGCCGAGCAGACTGCGCGCAGCGCCGAGAGCGGCCACATGGACCTGTTCGGCGGTCTGTTCGCCGAGCCCGAGGCCGACGTCTACGCCAACCACCGCAAGGCCCGCGAGCTGCCGATCAAGGAACGCCTGAAAGGCGAGAAGGATACCCTGGGTATCTACCTGTCCGGTCATCCCATCGACGAGTACGAAGGCGAGATCCGTCGCTTCGCCCGTCAGCGTATCGTCGAACTCAAGCCAGCGCGTGATACTCAGACCATCGCCGGGATGATCGTCAACCTGCGTGTGATGAAGAACAAGAAGGGCGACAAGATGGGCTTTATCACCCTCGATGACCGCTCCGGGCGTATCGAGGCGTCCTTGTTCGCTGATGCCTTCGCCAGCAACCAGGCGCTGCTGCAGAACGATGCGCTGGTGGTGGTCGAAGGTGAAGTCAGCAATGACGACTTCTCCGGTGGCCTGCGTCTGCGCGCCAAGCGCGTGATGAGCCTGGAAGATGCGCGCACGGGGCTGGCCGACAGCCTGCGGCTGAAGGTCACCGGTGAGGCATTGAAGGGTGATCGCCTGCGTTGGCTGGCCGAGTTGTGCAGCAAGCACAAGGGCGCTTGCCCGGTGACCGTCGACTACAGTGGCGAGCAGGCGCGCGCCTTGCTTCAATTTGGCGATGCCTGGCGAATCGACCCGGCCGACACTTTGATACAGGCATTGCGTGACCAGTTCGGGCGCGACAACGTCTTTTTGCACTACCGCTGATATACGAGAGGAAAATTCCTCTTCGTGACAGCAAAGGCACCCGAGGGTGTCGACCCGCTGCGCCCTATCCCTTAAGGTAGGGCGCCTAATGGATACAGCTCCCCGGCCACTTGGCCGTCGACGCAAGACGGATGACTATGAACCCGAATTTCCTCGATTTCGAACAGCCGATCGCCGACCTGCAAGCCAAGATCGAAGAGCTACGCCTGGTTGGCAATGACAACGCGCTGAATATCGGCGACGAGATTGCCCGCCTGCAGGACAAGAGCAGCGCCCTGACCGAAAGCATCTTCGGCAACCTGACCAGCTGGCAGATCGCGCAGCTCGCGCGCCACCCGCGCCGCCCCTACACCCTGGATTACATCCAGCACATCTTCACCGAGTTCGACGAGCTGCATGGTGATCGTCACTTCTCCGATGACGCCGCCATCGTCGGTGGTGTGGCGCGTCTGGGTGATCAGCCGGTGATGATCATCGGTCACCAGAAAGGCCGTGAAGTGCGCGAGAAGGTGCGCCGCAACTTCGGCATGCCGCGCCCGGAGGGCTACCGCAAGGCCTGCCGCCTGATGGAGATGGCCGAGCGCTTCAAGATGCCGATCCTCACCTTCATCGACACCCCCGGCGCCTACCCGGGTATTGATGCCGAAGAGCGTGGCCAGAGCGAGGCCATCGCCTGGAACCTGCTGGTGATGGCGCGCCTGAAAACCCCGATCATCGCCACCGTGATTGGTGAAGGTGGTTCCGGCGGTGCGCTGGCCATTGGCGTCTGCGACCAACTGAACATGCTGCAGTATTCCACCTACTCGGTGATCTCGCCGGAAGGTTGCGCCTCGATCCTCTGGCGTACCGCCGAGAAGGCGCCGGATGCTGCCGAGGCCATGGGCATTACCGCTGAGCGTCTGAAGGATCTGGGCATCGTCGATCAGGTGATCGCTGAGCCGCTGGGTGGCGCCCATCGTGATCCGGCTGCGGCATCGGAATCGATCCGCCAGGAGCTGACCAAGCAGCTCGCCAGTCTGCAGAAGTACGATACCGATGCCCTGCTCAAGCGCCGTTACGATCGCCTGATGAGCTACGGCATCGCCTAAGCCTCTCAACGGCTGTTGTAGGGTGCGCTGTGCGCACCAGTGGCTGTAGCCGCCGTTATCCTGGTGCGCACGGCGCATCCGACGATATCTATCGCACACCACCACGGGCCTTCGGGCCCGTTGTTGTTTAAGCTTGGCCGATGACCGATCTCAGCATTCGCCTGCGCCAGGCCATGCAGCCGTGGCACACGGCTCCTGCCTGGCGTATTGCCTTCTCCGGTGGCCTGGACTCCAGCGTGCTGCTGCATCTGCTCGCCGATTGGGCGCGGAGCGAGGGTCTGCCGCCTCTCTCCGCCATTCATGTCCACCATGGTCTGCAGCCGGCGGCCGATGCCTGGCCGGAGCATTGCGCGCAGTTTTGTGCCCGGCTGGATATTCCCTTGGAGGTCGTCAGGGTGCAGGTGGCGCCCGGGGCAAGTCTGGAACAGGCCGCGCGGCGGGTGCGTTATGCGGCGTTCGCTGAGCGACTGGGCTCTGGCGAGGTATTGCTCGGCGCCCAGCATCGTGATGACCAGGCCGAAACCCTGCTGTTTCGTCTGTTGCGGGGCGCAGGCGTGCGCGGGCTGGCGGCGATGCCGGCCAGTCGGCCGTTGGGGCAGGGCAGCCTGGTTCGGCCGCTGATCGACTGCTCACGGGCTGAGTTGCAGGCCTATGCGCAGAGTCATGGGCTTGCCTGGGTCGAGGATCCGAGCAATGCCGACGAGCGTTTCAGCCGCAATTTTCTGCGCAGGCAGGTGATGCCGCTGCTGGCCGAACGCTGGCCGCAGATGACGGCAAGCCTTGCGCGCAGCGCCAGCCATTTGAGCGAGGCCCAGCAATTGCTGGACGAACTGGCCGAGATGGACCTGCTGGCTGCGCGTGGCGTTTGCGCTTTACCCTGGCTGCCGTTGCCTTCTCTGGATTTGTCGGCCGTGACCGCGCTGAGCGATGCGCGTCAGCGCAATCTGCTGCGCCACTGGCTGGCGCCGCTGACGCGCCTGCCCGATAGCGATCACTGGGCCGGCTGGTGTGACCTGCGCGATGCCGCCACGGATGCGACGCCGATCTGGAAGCTGACCGATGGCGAGTTGCACCGTGCCGATGGGCGACTTTGGTGGCTCAATGGTGAGTGGCTGCGGCCGCTGGATCCACTCGATCTAGCCTGCGACTCGTTTTCCGAATCGGTCGAACTTCCCGGCAATGGTCATGTGCATCTACAGGGCGAGTTGCCGCAAGGTCGCTGGCATTTGCGTTACCGCCAGGGTGGTGAGTCGCTGCAGGTGCCGGGGCGTGGGCGGCGTGATCTCAAACGCTTGCTGAACGAGATGCGCGTGCCGGCATTCGTGCGCCCACGCCTGCCGCTGCTGTTCGATGGCGATGAGCTGATGGCGGTGGCGAACCTGTCGCAGTTGTCAGAAATCCAGGCTGGCGGGGCGACTCTGTACTGGTCGCCGCCTATCGGCGCACAAGGTTTGAGCTGGTAAGGCCTTTCGGGTAGACTACGCTCCCGTCTTAATACAGCTTTTGCCGACTCCCTCAGGGGGCTTGGCGGGCATGCCATTGTTCGTACTGATGGCGATCCTTTGCTTTCCCCGGCGGCACTGACCGCTTAAACGCAGACTTCTAGGGTTTTTCATGACGCGCTACATCTTCGTCACGGGTGGTGTTGTTTCTTCATTGGGGAAAGGCATCGCCTCGGCTTCACTGGCGGCCATCCTGGAGGCGCGGGGCCTGAAGGTCACCATGCTCAAGCTGGACCCTTACATCAACGTCGATCCGGGCACCATGAGCCCGTTCCAGCACGGTGAGGTGTTCGTCACCCACGATGGCGCCGAGACCGACCTCGACCTGGGTCACTACGAGCGGTTCATCCGCACCACGATGACCAAGAGCAACAACTTCACCACCGGCCGCGTGTACGAAGACGTGCTGCGCAAGGAGCGCCGTGGTGACTACCTGGGTGCCACCATCCAGGTCATTCCGCACATCACCGACGAGATCAAGCGTCGCATCATCAAGGGTGCCGGCGATGCCGACGTGGCCCTGGTGGAAATCGGCGGCACCGTGGGCGACATCGAGTCGCAGCCGTTCCTCGAAGCCATTCGCCAGCTGCGTGTGGAAGTGGGTGCCAAGCGCGCCATGCTGATGCACCTGACCCTGGTGCCCTATATCGCTACCGCGGGCGAGACCAAGACCAAGCCGACCCAGCATTCGGTCAAGGAACTGCGCTCCATCGGCCTGCAGCCTGACGTGCTGGTGTGTCGCTCCGATCATCCGATCGATGTGTCCTCGCGGCGCAAGATCGCCCTGTTCACCAACGTCGAAGAGCGTGCGGTGATCAGCTTGGAAGACGTCGACACCATCTACAAGATTCCGGGCGTGCTGCATGCCCAGGGCCTGGATGACTTTGTCGTCGAGCGCTTCGGCCTGGAATGTGGCGGTGCCGACCTGTCCGAGTGGGATCGCGTGGTCGATGCCAAGCTCAACCCGGAAAAAGAAGTCACCATCGCCATGGTCGGCAAGTACATGGAGCTGCTCGATGCGTACAAGTCGCTGATCGAAGCGATGAGTCACGCCGGCATCCAGAACCGTACCAAGGTCAACCTGCGTTATATCGACTCCGAAGACATTGAGAACCAGGGCACCGCGCTGCTCGAAGGCGTCGACGCCATTCTGGTACCGGGCGGTTTCGGTCTGCGTGGCGTGGAAGGCAAGATCAAGACCGTGCAGTACGCTCGCGAAAACAAGATTCCTTACCTGGGTATCTGCCTCGGCATGCAGGTCGCGGTGATCGAGTACGCCCGCAACGTGGTGGGCTGGGCCGACGCCAACTCCACCGAGTTCGACATGGCCAGCCAGCATCCGGTGGTCGGCCTGATCACCGAGTGGCAGGATGCGACCGGCGCCACCGAACAGCGCAGCGAAACCTCCGACCTGGGCGGCACCATGCGCCTGGGCGCCCAGGATTGCCAGCTGCAGGCCGGCTCCAAGGTGCACGACTGCTATGGCAAGGACGTGATCGTCGAGCGTCATCGTCACCGTTACGAAGTGAACAACAACCTGCTGCCGAAACTGACCGAGGCAGGCCTGAAGGTCACCGGTCGTTCTGGCGACGGCGCACTGGTTGAAGTGGTCGAGGCGCCGGATCATCCGTGGTTCGTCGCCTGCCAGTTCCACCCGGAATTCACCTCCACGCCGCGTGACGGTCATCCGCTGTTCAGCGGTTTCGTCAACGCTGCCCTGGCGCAGAAAGCGAAGAAGGCTTAAGGCATGGCGCAGAAGATCATCAAAGTTCGCGATATCGAGATCGCCAACGACAAACCGTTCGTGCTGTTCGGTGGCATCAACGTGCTCGAGTCGCGCGATCTTGCCATGCAGGCCTGCGAAGAATACGTGCGGGTGACCGAGAAGCTCGGCATCCCCTATGTGTTCAAGGCCAGCTTCGACAAGGCCAACCGTTCCTCCGTCACCTCCTTCCGCGGCCCCGGCCTGGAAGAGGGCATGAAGATCTTTGAGGAAGTGAAGAAGACTTTCGGCGTGCCGGTGATCACCGATGTTCATGAGCCGCATCAGGCCGCCGCCGTGGCCGAAGTGTGCGACATCATTCAGTTGCCGGCCTTCCTCTCGCGGCAGACTGACCTGGTGGTGGCCATGGCCAAGACTGGTGCGGTGATCAACATCAAGAAGGCGCAGTTCCTCGCCCCGCAGGAAATGAAGCACATCCTGACCAAGTGCGAAGAGGCCGGTAACGATCAGTTGATCCTCTGCGAGCGTGGTTCCTCCTTCGGTTACAACAACCTGGTGGTGGACATGCTCGGCTTCGGCATCATGAAGCAGTTCGAGTACCCGGTGTTCTTCGACGTGACCCACGCCCTGCAAATGCCGGGAGGCCGTGCCGACTCCGCCGGCGGTCGTCGTGCCCAGGTTACTGACCTGGCCAAGGCCGGCATGAGCCAGGGGCTGGCTGGTCTGTTCCTGGAGGCGCATCCGGACCCGGAAAACGCCAAGTGCGATGGCCCGTGCGCCTTGCGCCTGAACAAGCTGGAGCCTTTCCTCGGCCAGCTCAAGCAGCTTGACGATCTGGTGAAGAGTTTTCCGCCAATCGAGACTGCCTGAAGCCGACGCAATCCGGTAAAGTGCCGCCCGAGCAAAATCCCCCTGACCCGTAAGTCAGACTGTGCCGCCAGCCTTGCCCGTTTGGGTGGCGGCGGCCCTGCGCAGCCCGCTGCTGCAGTCTTATCGTCAACCTTTGGAGCGTTAACAACAATGGCAAAGATCGTCGACATCAAGGGTCGTGAGGTTCTCGACTCCCGTGGCAACCCCACCGTGGAAGCCGATGTAATTCTGGAAGGTGGCATTGTCGGCAGCGCGTGCGCTCCGTCCGGCGCCTCCACTGGCTCGCGCGAAGCGCTGGAGCTGCGTGATGGCGACAAGAGCCGTTACCTGGGCAAGGGCGTACTGAAAGCCGGCGCCAACATCAACGGCCCGATCCGTGACCTGCTGCTGGGCAAGGACGCTGCTGATCAGAAAGCGCTGGACCGCGCGATGATCGAACTCGACGGTACCGAGAACAAAGCCAAGCTGGGCGCCAACGCCATCCTCGCCGTGTCCCTGGCCGCTGCCAAGGCCGCTGCCCAGGCCAAGGGCGTGCCGCTGTACGCGCACATCGCCGACCTCAACGGCACCCCGGGCGTCTACTCCATGCCGGTGCCGATGATGAACATCATCAACGGTGGCGAGCACGCTGATAACAATGTCGACATCCAGGAATTCATGGTGCAGCCGGTTGGCGCCAAGAATTTCGCCGATGCCTTGCGCATGGGCGCCGAGATCTTCCATCACCTCAAGGCCGTGCTCAAGGCCCGTGGCCTGAACACCGCCGTGGGTGACGAAGGCGGCTTCGCGCCGAACCTGGCCTCCAACGAAGATGCCCTGGCTGCCATCGCCGAAGCTGTGGCCAACGCCGGCTACAAACTGGGTGACGACGTGACCCTGGCTCTGGACTGCGCCTCCAGCGAGTTCTTCAAGGACGGCAAGTACGACCTGGAAGGCGAAGGCAAGGTCTTCGACGCCGCTGGTTTCGCCGACTACCTGGCCGGCCTGACCCAGCGTTATCCGATCATCTCCATTGAAGACGGCATGGACGAATCCGACTGGGCTGGCTGGAAGGTGCTGACCGACAAGATCGGCGCCAAGGTGCAACTGGTCGGCGACGATCTGTTCGTCACCAATACCAAGATCCTCAAGCGCGGCATCGACGAGAAGATCGGCAACTCGATCCTGATCAAGTTCAACCAGATCGGCTCGCTGACCGAGACCCTGGAAGCCATCCAGATGGCCAAGGCCGCCGGCTTTACCGCGGTGATCTCGCACCGCAGCGGCGAAACCGAAGACAGCACCATCGCCGATCTGGCTGTGGGTACTGCCGCGGGTCAGATCAAGACCGGTTCGTTGTGCCGTTCCGACCGTGTGTCCAAGTACAACCAGCTGCTGCGTATCGAAGAGCAGCTGGGCGGCAAGGCGCCCTATAAAGGTCGTGCCGAGTTCCGCGGCTGATCACTGCGTGATAGAAAAGGGCGACGCAAGTCGCCCTTTTTTGTAGGCGATGGCTACTTTGTAGGGTGCGCCGTGCGCACCAGCGTCGATGGCGGATTGCTGGTGCGCACGGCGCACCCTGTCACTGCGAATCCGCGGTGCGTTTATCGGTCTCTTGGAACCTTTGCACGGATGCAGGTACTGAAATCCCATGTCACTCATCAGACGGCTTCTTTTCAAGCGTGAACGCAGCCCCTACCATGCCGATGACTCAATCTGCGAGCCGCTCCATGCGTAGTCCGTACTGGCTGTTCATCGTGCTGATCCTGTTGCTGGCCGGGCTGCAGTACCGTCTGTGGGTCGGCGAGGGCAGTCTTGCCCAGGTCAGCCGTCTGCAGCAGCAGATCGCCGAGCAGCAAGGCGAGAACGAGCGCCTGCTGGAGCGCAACCGTATCCTCGAAGCCGAGGTGATGGAGCTCAAGCGCGGCATGGAGACCGTCGAAGAGCGTGCGCGACAGGAGTTGGGCATGCTCAAAGAGGGTGAAACCCTCTACCTGCTGACCGAATGAGCGTCCAGTTCTGGCTGGTGATCCCAGCAGCGGGTGTCGGGGCGCGGATGGCCGCTGACCGCCCCAAACAGTACCTGCAGATCGCCGGTCGCTGCATCCTCGAACACAGCCTGCATTGCTTTCTCGATCATCCCGGCTTGTTGGGCGCCATAGTCTGCGTGGCGCTGGACGATCCGTTCTGGCCGCAGCTCCCGGTTGCCAGCGATCCGCGTGTACGCCGCGCGCCCGGTGGGCGTGAGCGGGGCGATTCGGTGCTGGCTGGATTGCAGGCGCTGCTTGCCGAGGGCGCAGGCGCTGAGGACTGGGTGCTGGTGCATGACGCCGCGCGCCCCAATCTGGCCAGACAGGACCTGGACCGTTTGCTGGCAGAGTTGGCCGATGATCCGGTGGGCGGCCTGCTGGCGGTGCCGGCGCGCGATACGCTCAAGCGTGCCAGTGCAGACGGGCGAGTGGTGCAGACCGTGGAACGCAGTGTGATCTGGCAGGCCTATACGCCGCAGATGTTCCGCCTGGGAGCGCTGCAAGAGGCTCTGGCGCAGGCGCTCGCCGAAGGCGTCGCAGTGACCGATGAGGCCTCGGCCATGGAGTGGTCAGGGCAGTCGCCCCGGCTCATCGAAGGCCGGGCGGATAACCTCAAGGTCACCCGCCCGGAAGATTTGCATTATCTACAGTCCATATGGCCGCAAGACCGTTGAACTAGAACTGTCGCATCAGTGTGTCCAGCGCTTGGCATCTTTGCCCAGGTTGCGATCCAGCGCGTTGGTCAGCTTGTTCATGGCGCCATCGATGGCTTGCTGCAGTTCTTCGGCATCGTGGGATACCGTCAGCGGGTCGCGACCTTTCATCCGCGCCTCGACTTTGCAGCGTTTGTCCTGCGGGCCGCTCTTTAGCGCGTTCTCGTCGGAGAGGTGGACTTCGATCCGGGTGAGGTGGTCCGCGTAGCGTTGCAGCTTGCTGCGCACGCGATTACTGATGTCGTCCGTGAAGGCCATCGATGAGGTAACGTGTTTACCGCTATTGACCAGAACCTGCATAACCATGTCCTCATGCTGCTGAGTGGGTGAGCCCCGCGTGTCTATGGGAGCATCACGTTTGACGCGGCAGTCAGGGTGCAAGTTTCAAACTGGCTTGTGACAATGCATTGCGGTTCAGCGGGGCGACAGAGTGGTTGCCGCGCGTCAGGCTGGCTCGCTGTACTCGCGGCACTGGCTCAATCCCAGGCGTAGCCAGTCGATCAACTGACGCACCTTGGGCGAGAGATGGCGCTGCTGCGGATACAGCGCCCAGACTGCGGTGTTGGGTGGCCGATGCTGTTCCAGCAGGGAAATCAGCCGCCCACTGCGCAGGTGTTCGAGGACGTAGTAGTCCGGTAACTGACACAGGCCAAAACCACGCAGCGCGGCATCGAGTACGGCCTGACCGCTGTTGCAGCGCCAGTTGCCTTGCACGCGCACCTGGGTTTCCCGGCCGTTTTCGGCGAAGCTCCAGTGATCGCTGCTGCCGATCAGGCAGTTGTGACGCGCCAGCTCCGACAGCGAATGTAGGTGGCCATAGCGCTGCAGGTAGTCAGGCGCGGCGCACAGGTACATTTCCCGGGGCGCCAGGCGTGCCGCCATCAATCGCGAGTCCTGCAGGCGGCCCAGGCGAATGGCCAGGTCCAGCCCTTCGTGTAGCAGGTCCAACTGGCGGTTGGATAATTCGATTTCCACCCGCAACTGCGGGTGACGAGCCATGAAGTCATTCACCAGCGGCACGATGAAGCGCTCGCCATACGCCACTGAGCAGGTCATGCGCAGCAGTCCCTTGGGCTCCGCCCCAAGGTCGCCGACTGCCCGCAGCGCTTCTTCGCGCGCATCTTGCAGGCGCTGGCAATGCTGCAGGAACAGTTGCCCGGCCTCGGTCAGCGCCACGCGGCGCGTGCTGCGGTAGAACAGGCGGCTTTGCAGGCGATCCTCCAGGCGCGCCACCTGGCGACTGACTTGTGAGGTAGACAGGCCCAGACGTTCGGCGGCGGCGCTGAACTGGCCACATTCGGCAACTGCGACGAACTCGTCGAGTCCTTCCCAGCGATTCATGGTTTGCTCCAGTGTCATTGACGGATGAGCATATTATCCCTGTGTGGCAATAATGTTTTTATATCTGTTGAATTATTTCTTCAGGCCGTTGTTCTAGACTGCAAGACACTTTCGCAACGCTCAGGAGAGCTTCAATGATCAAGTCCCTTGCTGCCGTCGCCTTTGCGCCCAATGAGCCGCTGAAAATCGTCGAGATCGATGTCGAGCCGCCGAAGGCCGGTGAGGTGCTGGTGCGCATCGTCGCCACCGGTGTTTGCCATACTGATGCCTACACCCTGTCCGGTCAGGATTCCGAGGGCGTGTTTCCCTGTGTACTGGGTCACGAGGGCGGTGGCATCGTCGAAGCAGTGGGCGAGGGCGTGACCTCGGTTAAGGTCGGCGATCATGTGATCCCGCTGTACACCGCTGAATGCCGTGAGTGCAAATTCTGCAAATCCGGCAAGACCAACCTGTGCAGCTCGGTACGTGCCACCCAGGGCAAGGGCCTGATGCCGGACGGCACCACGCGTTTCAGCTACAACGGTGAGCCGGTCTATCACTACATGGGCTGCTCGACCTTCTCCGAATACACCGTATTGCCGGAAGTCTCGGTAGCGGTGATCCCCAAGGAAGCGCCGCTGGACAAGGTGTGCCTGCTCGGCTGTGGTGTGACCACTGGTATCGGTGCCGTGCTCAACACCGCCAAGGTGGAAGAGGGCGCCACGGTGGCGGTCTTCGGCCTGGGCGGCATCGGCCTGGCGGCGATCATCGGCGCCAAGATGGCCAAGGCCTCGCGCATCATCGCCATCGACATCAACCCGGCCAAGGAGGCCGTGGCCCGCGAGCTGGGTGCGACCGATTTCGTCAATCCGAAGGAGCACAGCAAGCCGATCCAGGACGTTATCATCGAGATGACCGATGGTGGCGTCGATTACAGCTTCGAGTGCATCGGCAACGTGCAACTAATGCGCGCTGCGCTGGAGTGCTGCCACAAGGGCTGGGGCGAGTCGACCATCATCGGCGTGGCGCCGGCTGGTGCCGAGATCAGCACCCGTCCGTTCCAGCTGGTCACGGGGCGCGTCTGGCGTGGCAGTGCCTTCGGTGGCGTCAAGGGCCGTACCGAGCTGCCGAGCTATGTCGAGAAGTCGCAGAAGGGCGAAATCCCGCTGGACACCTTCATCACCCACAACATGGGGCTGGACGAGATCAACGACGCGTTCGAGCTGATGCACGAAGGCAAGAGCATCCGTACCGTCATCCATTTCTGATGAAACGCCGTGCGGCCTGATGGCCGCACGGAATCTCGCGGGGTGCGCCGTGCGCACCGCAATCCCCTGGTGCGCATGGCGCACCCTACGGAGCGGCCCATGACCCTCGAAATCGTTTCCAGCAACAAGAGCTTCGGCGGCTGGCACAAGCGCTATCGTCATCGTTCCAGCAGTCTCAACTGCGACATGGTGTTCGCCGTCTATCTGCCGCCGCAGGCCGAGCAGGGCGCCAAGCTGCCGGTGCTGTACTGGCTGAGCGGGTTGACCTGCACTGACGAGAACTTCATGCAGAAGGCTGGCGCTCAGCGGATGGCGGCCGAACTGGGGTTGATCATCGTCGCACCCGACACCAGCCCGCGTGGCGAAGGCGTGGCCGACGATGCCAATGGTGCCTATGACTTCGGCCTCGGCGCCGGCTTCTACGTCAATGCCACTCAGGAGCCGTTCGCTCGCCACTACCGCATGTACGACTATGTGGTGCATGAGCTGCCGGCATTGATCGAGGCCAATTTCCCGGTTTCGGACAAGCGTGGCATCGCCGGCCATTCCATGGGCGGCCACGGCGCGTTGATCTGCGCGCTGAAGAATCCTGGGCGCTACCTGTCGGTGTCGGCGTTCTCGCCGATCAGCAATCCGATGAACTGCCCCTGGGGCGAGAAGGCATTTTCCCTGTACCTGGGTGAGGAGCGTTCGCGCTGGCGTGAGTGGGATGCCAGCGTGCTGATCGCCGAGGCTGAGGAGAAGTTGCCGATCCTGGTCGATCAGGGCGATCGTGACGACTTCCTCGAAGGCCAGCTCAAGCCGCAGGCGTTGCAGGCAGCAGCCAAGGCCGCCGGTCATCCGCTGACTCTGCGCATGCAGCCAGGCTATGACCACAGCTACTACTTCATCGCCAGCTTCATCGATGATCACCTGCGCCATCATGCGGCCGCTTTGCAGTAGTCGTAGCGCGGATGAAATCCGGGGGCGAATTTCCCGGATTTCATCCGGGCTACTCGGCAATGCGGTTAGAATAACGCCCTGACTTTTTCAGGGCGTTGTTCTTTATGCGTATCGGTCATGGCTATGACGTACACCGCTTCGGCGAAGGCGATTTCATCACCCTCGGCGGCGTACGGATTCCCCATAAATTCGGTCTTGTCGCTCACTCCGACGGCGACGTGCTGCTGCACGCGCTGAGCGATGCCCTGCTCGGTGCCGTGGCATTGGGCGATATTGGCAAGCACTTCCCCGATACCGATCCGACCTTCAAGGGTGCCGACAGCCGTGCGCTGCTGCGCCATGTGATGGGCCTGGTGCGGGGCAAGGGCTACGCGGTGGGCAATGTCGACGCCACCATCATCGCCCAGGCACCGAAGATGGCGCCGCATATCGATACGATGCGCGAGCGCATCGCCGAGGATCTCGGTGTGGCGCTGGATCAGGTCAACGTCAAGGCCACCACCACTGAGAAGCTCGGCTTCACCGGGCGTGAGGAAGGTATCGCGGTGCACGCCGTCGCCTTGCTGGTCAAGGTATGAACGAGCTGCAACTGCTCGGGCCGCGTGCCCATGGCGAAGCCTGTGGGCGCGCGGTGCTCAAGGCCAGTGCCGAGGATTTCCAGGTCGATGAAGTGCTCGATATTCCACTCACAGGGCAGGGCGAGCACCTCTGGCTGTGGGTGGAGAAGCGCGGCCTGAACACCGAAGAAGCGGCGCGGCGTATTGCCCGTGCTGCCGGCATGCCGCTCAAGGCGGTCAGCTACGCGGGGCTCAAGGATCGCCAGGCGCTGACCCGGCAATGGTTCAGCCTGCACCTGCCGGGCAAGGCCGATCCCGACCTGGCAGCCGCGCAGGGCGATGATCTGCTCATCCAGCGCAGTGAGCGGCATAATCGCAAACTGCAGCGCGGAGCCCATTCGGCCAATGGTTTCACCCTGCGCCTGACCGCTCTGGAAGCAGAACGCGATGCTCTGGAACAGCGCTTGCAGCGTATCGCCGCGCAAGGCGTGCCCAATTACTTCGGCTTGCAGCGTTTCGGCTTCGATGGCGGTAACGTGCTGCAGGCGTGCGATTTTGCCTCGCGCCTGGAGTTGCCGGTGCAGCGCAACCTGCGCTCGCGCCTGCTCTCTTCGGCGCGCAGCTATTTGTTCAATCAGGTGCTGGCCAAGCGCGTGGCGGCGGGCACCTGGAACCAGGCACAGATCGGTGACTTGCTGGCCTTCACCAGCAGCCGCAGTTTCTTCATGGCGGGCGACGCCGAGTGCATTGACCCGCGCCTGGCCATTCTTGACCTGCATCCAACCGGCCCGCTGTGGGGCGACGGGCCTTTGCCGAGCGCTGGTGTGACCCGGCAGCTGGAGCAGGAAGTCGCCGATGAGGCCGCGCAACTGGTGCAATGGCTGATCAGGGCGGACATGGCGCACGAACGGCGCATTCTGCGCCTCCCCATTCAGAGCCTTACGTGGCATTATCCCGAGCCCGATATTCTGCAACTTGCATTCGTCCTGCCGGCCGGGTGTTTCGCCACCGTAGTGGTGCGCGAAGTGCTCGATCTGGTGCCAGCAGGGCAGACGGATACTCCATGCGAATTCTGATTTCCAACGATGACGGGGTGAACGCACCCGGCATCGCCGCGTTGCACCAGGCGCTGGTTGACTATGCCGAGTGCGTGGTGATCGCCCCTGGCGAAGACAAGAGCGGTGCCAGCAGTGCGCTGACGCTCGATCGTCCGCTGCATCCCATGGCCCTGGCCAATGGCTACATCAGCCTCAATGGCACGCCAACCGATTGCGTGCACCTGGGGCTCAATGGTCTGTTCGAGCAAACGCCGGACATGGTCGTCTCCGGTATCAACCTGGGCGCCAACCTGGGCGATGACGTGCTCTATTCCGGTACCGTTGCCGCCGCGCTGGAAGGGCGTTTTCTGAGCAAGCCGGCGTTCGCCTTCTCGCTGCTCTCGCGTCTGCCCGACAATCTGCCGACTGCGGCCTATTTCGCCCGCAAGCTGGTCGAAGCGCACGAGCGCCTCGAGTTGCCGCCGCGTACCGTGCTTAATGTCAACGTACCGAATCTGCCGCTGGAGCATATCCGCGGCGTGCAGCTGACCCGTCTCGGTCACCGCGCGCGCGCGGCGGCGCCGGTCAAGGTGGTCAACCCGCGTGGCAAGGAAGGCTACTGGATCGCAGCAGCCGGTGATGTCGAGGATGGCAGCCAGGGCACCGATTTTCATGCCGTGATGCAAGGTTATGTATCGATCACGCCACTACGGCTCGATCGCACGTTTAATGAGGCGCTCGACACTATGGATGGCTGGTTGGAGGGCATCTTCTGATGCGTGGCCAGGACGACATGCAGCGCAGCGGGATCGGTATGACCTCGCAGCGCACCCGTGAGCGATTGATCCAGCGCCTCTATGAGGAAGGGCTGTCGAACGCGCAGGTACTGGAAGTGATCCGCCGTACGCCGCGCCATCTGTTCGTCGATGAGGCGCTGGCGCACCGGGCCTATGAAGACACCGCGCTGCCCATCGGTCATAACCAGACCATCTCCCAGCCTTATATGGTCGGGCGCATGACCGAGCTGCTGCTGGCCGCCGGCCCGCTGGACAAGGTGCTGGAAATCGGCACCGGCTCCGGCTACCAGACGGCCGTGCTGGCACAACTGGTGGAGCGGGTGTTCTCGGTCGAGCGCATTCAGGTGCTGCAGGAGCGTGCCAAGGAGCGTTTGGCCGAACTCAATCTGCGCAACGTGGTCTTTCGCTGGGGTGATGGCTGGGAGGGCTGGAATGCGCTCGGTCCGTACAACGGCATCATCGTCACCGCGGCTGCCGCGCAGGTGCCGCAGGCCTTGCTCGATCAACTGGCGCCTGGCGGGCGCCTGGTCATCCCGGTCGGCAGTGGTGATGTACAGCAGTTGTTGCTGATCGTGCGTGAGGACGATGGCTTCTCCCGTCATGTGCTCGATGCGGTGCGCTTCGTCCCCTTACTCAATGGGCCATTGGCCTGACTGCTGTGTCGCTCCGGAAGGATCCATGAAGAAATATTTCCTGCTTTATGCCAAGGGCCTGGCCATGGGCGCTGCTGATGTCGTGCCGGGCGTCTCCGGCGGTACCATCGCTTTCATCAGCGGTATCTACGACGAGTTGTTGCGTTCCATTGCCCGTGTTCCTGAGGCGACGCTGTCATTGCTGCGGGGGCGTATCAGGGACGCCTGGCAGCTGGCCAATGCAACCTTCCTGCTGGTGCTGCTCTGCGGCATCATGACCAGCATTCTTTCGTTTGCACGCCTGATTACCTACCTGATGGCGCAGCATCCGATCCCCCTGTGGTCGTTCTTCTTCGGTTTGATTCTGGTGTCCACCTACGTGGTAGGGCGGGAAATCGGTCGCTGGAACTGGACCCGGGTGCTGAGCTTTGTCCTGGGGCTGGCATTCGCCTACTGGATAACCGTTGCCGCGCCCATGCAGTGGGGCAGTGACCTGCCAACCCTGTTCCTGGCCGGGGCCATCGCCATCTGTGCCATGATCCTGCCGGGTATCTCGGGCAGTTTCATCCTGCTGCTGCTCGGCCTCTATTCGGTGGTGCTCGGGGCGGTGAAGGAGCTCGATCTACTGGTTCTGGCGGTTTTTGCCAGTGGCTGTCTGGTTGGTATTCTCAGCTTCGCACGTCTGCTCAGTTGGCTGTTGTCGCGCTGGCGTGATCTGAGCCTGGCGTTTCTGACGGGGCTGATGCTGGGATCTCTGAACAAGGTCTGGCCCTGGAAAGAGGTCGTGAGCTGGCGTCTCGACAGCAAGGGCGAACAGGTGCCGCTTCTGGAGAGCAATCTGCTGCCAGGCCAGTTTGCCGACATCAGTGGCCAGGATCCGCAGCTTTTGCTGGCTGTGGTACTGGCTGTCGGCGGTATCGCACTGGTGCTGGGGCTGGAGTGGTTGGCCAGCCGTCTGTCAGCCGACAGTGCCCGTGATCAATAAGCCAGACACAGTTTTTCGTTCTTACCGTCATTCAGGGAGTAGTTGGGTGAGTTGGACCGTCCTTCTCGTGCCAGTGCGTGCAGCTGCAGTCTTCCGACTGCCGCTCGCGTTGCTTGCCGCCTCAGCGTTGGCCGGTTGTGTCAGTTCGCCTCCGGGTGGCGTGCAGGTTGTCGATCGCGGGCATAACCAGGGGGCGGCTCCGGTGGTGCAGCGTCAGCCCGTACGCAATGGGCACTATGTCGTGCAGCGCGGCGATACCTTGTATTCCATTGCGTTTCGCTTCGGTTGGGACTGGAAGGCGCTGGCAGCACACAATGGTCTGCGTGATCCGTACCTGATCCGTGTTGGCCAGACCATCCGCTTCGATAACCGCCCTGTAGGCAGCAGTCAGCCGGTCGTTGCACGGGCGCCAGCAGCCACCGTCGTTACTCCGCCAGCGCAGAGCCGTCCGCCGGCTGTCACGGCACCGCCTGCTGCGCAGTCTGCCCGCCCGCCTGTGGTCAATACGCCTGCAACCACACCGGTGACTCCGGTAAGCCGTTCTGCCAGTGGCTGGTCCTGGCCGACGCAGGGCACTGTGATCAGTCGCTTCTCTTCAAACGGTAGTTTGAATAAAGGCATTGATATCGCAGGGGAATTAGGACAGCCTGTTTTAGCTGCGTCTGATGGGTCGGTTGTATATGCCGGGAGTGGTTTGCGGGGCTACGGCGAGTTGATCATCATCAAGCACAGCGACACCTACGTAAGTGCTTACGGTCATAACCGCAGGTTGTTGGTACGGGAGGGGCAGCAGGTCAAAGCCGGGCAAAGCATTGCTGAAATGGGGTCCACAGGGACCGACCGGGTGAAGCTGCACTTCGAGATTCGCCGCCAAGGTAAGCCTGTCGATCCGCTGCAATACCTGCCACGTCGTTGACCCCTAGCTGACCCGTTCCATCACGTAGGAGGGACGGGCTCGGGGGTGGCCAGGACGGTTCTGCCAGAGCCTGTTGTCGAACTCAGCTAGGGGCAACAAGCATGGCTCTCATAAAAAAAGAAGCGCCGGAGTTTGACGTCGACGATGAACTGCTCCTCCTGGAGCCGGGCAGCGTATTCGGCGAGATCCAAGGCGATGAGGTGGAAGCACCGATCGCCCGTACGAAGACCAAGGCCGCAACACCCTCCAAACAGCATAAGCATATCGACTACACCCGGGCGCTGGACGCCACTCAGCTTTACCTCAACGAAATCGGTTTCTCTCCACTGCTCACTCCCGAAGAGGAAGTGCACTTCGCGCGTCTGGCGCAGAAAGGCGATCCGGCCGGGCGCAAGCGCATGATCGAGAGCAACCTGCGGCTGGTCGTGAAGATCGCCCGACGTTACGTCAACCGTGGCCTTTCCCTGCTCGATCTGATCGAAGAGGGAAATCTCGGCCTGATCCGCGGCGTTGAAAAGTTCGATCCGGAGCGGGGGTTCCGTTTCTCGACCTACGCCACCTGGTGGATCCGCCAGACCATCGAACGTGCCATCATGAACCAGACGCGAACCATCCGTCTGCCCATTCATGTGGTCAAGGAGCTCAACGTTTACCTGCGTGCAGCTCGTGAATTGACCCAGAAGCTCGATCATGAGCCCTCTGCGGAAGAAATCGCCAACCTGCTGGAAAAGCCGGTCGGTGAAGTCAAACGTATGCTGGGTCTCAACGAGCGGGTGTCCTCGGTGGATGTCTCGCTCGGGCCGGACTCTGACAAGACACTGCTCGACACCCTGACGGATGATCGCCCGACCGATCCCTGCGAATTGCTGCAGGACGATGATCTATCGCAGAGCATCGATCAGTGGCTATCGGATCTCACCGACAAACAGCGTGAGGTGGTGGTACGCCGCTTTGGTCTGCGCGGCCATGAGAGCAGTACGCTGGAAGAAGTCGGGCAGGAAATCGGCCTGACGCGTGAGCGGGTCAGGCAGATTCAGGTCGAGGCGCTCAAGCGCCTGCGCGAAATCCTGGAGAAGAACGGTCTGTCCAGTGACTCCTTGTTTCAGTAGTGCCTGGCGTCGATTGTAAACCCGGCTTCGGCCGGGTTTTTTATGCGCGCTCATGTAAGTCATTGCCTACATGTGCTGTCAGTCTTTATGCGGAATCGGCTGTGTGTCTGTGAGTATTATTTTTTAAGTTTTTGTTTTAAAAGCGATTTCTTATTTTTTGAGAAAGCTTGCCGGGCTTTGTGCCGGGTTGTGCGTGAGTCTGGTGCGGGTACTATCGCAACCGTGCACAGGGATAAGCACAGGTCATCAGGATGATGATCAGGACTATCGCAAGACGCGATCCATTAGGATGATGAGTTGGGAAATCAAGGGATCAGGGAATGAAAGAGGGCGGCGCGAGTCGCCCCTTTTTTTGTCTGCAGGTTGTGCTCAACTCTGAGCATCGTCAGTGTAGAAAGGAAAAGACCCGCACTTGGCGGGTCTTGGCATCAGCGGCTGGGCTTAGCGCTCCAGGTACTGCAGCTTGTCCTTCACGCCATCCCACTCTTCGGCGTCCGGCAGCGGATCCTTCTTCTCGGTAATGTTCGGCCAGACTTCGGCCAGGTCGGCGTTCAGCTCGATATATTCCTGCATGTCCTCGGGCACTTCGTCCTCGGAGAAGATCGCCTGAGCCGGGCACTCCGGCTCGCACAGGGCGCAGTCGATGCACTCGTCCGGGTGGATCACCAGGAAGTTCGGGCCTTCATAGAAGCAGTCAACCGGGCAGACTTCCACGCAGTCGGTGTATTTGCATTTGACGCAGTTGTCGGTAACGACGAAGGTCATGTCTGATTCTCTCCTCGGGCGGCGGCCTGGGCTCTTTCTGCGAAGGGCTGCAGGCGCTCTGTCTGTGGCCGCGGCTCAGGCTGTAAACCGGGCGGTCGTAAAATTGCGCGCGATTCTAGCAGTTTGTTCTATAGAGCGTTAGATCTGCGTCTTCCATGTATATAACAGTTCCAGTGCCTTGCGTGGCGTCAGATCATCCGGATTGATCTTGCCCAATTGCTCCAGCAATGGGTGCGGCACGCTGGCGAACAGGTCACTTTGCATCGGCACCTGCGGCTGGCCAGGCTCCTGGCGCGGCAGGTCGTGCGGCAGGCTGGTAGCTTCCAGGCGCGCCAGGTGTTCACGGGCGCGGCTGATGACCGTGCCGGGTACGCCGGCCAGTTGCGCCACCGCCAGGCCGTAGCTCTGGCTCGCCGGCCCAGGCTGGACATGGTGGAGGAAGACGATGCGTTCGTTGTGCTCGGTGGCCGAGAGGTGCACGTTGGCCACCACCGGTTCGCTGTCCGGCAGCACGGTCAGCTCGAAGTAATGGGTGGCGAACAGGGTAAAGGCGCGCAGGTGCGCCAGGTGCTCGGCCGCCGACCAGGCCAGTGAAAGGCCGTCGAAGGTGCTGGTGCCGCGACCGACCTCGTCCATCAGCACCAGGCTGCGCTCGCTGGCGTTGTGCAGGATATTGGCGGTTTCGCTCATCTCCACCATGAAGGTGGAGCGCCCGCCGGCCAGGTCATCGCTCGAGCCGATGCGGGTGAAGATGCGGTCGACCAGCGACAGCTCGCAGGCTGCGGCCGGCACGAAGCTGCCGATATGCGCCAGCAGCACGATCAGGGCGGTCTGGCGCATGTAGGTGGACTTACCGCCCATGTTCGGCCCGGTGATGATCAGCATGCGGCGGCTGTCGTCGAGATCCAGATCGTTGGCCACGAAGGGAGTGGTCAGCACCTGCTCGACCACCGGGTGGCGGCCCTGATCGATGCGCATGCACGGCTCGTCGACGAAGCGCGGGCGATTGAGGTCCAGATTCAGCGCGCGTTCGGCCAGGTTGCTCAGCACGTCCAGTTCGGCCAGGGCTGCGGCGCTGTCCTGTAGTGGCGCCAGGTGGCCGATCAGGCGTTCGAGCAGCTCGTCATAGAGCATCTTTTCGCGTGCCAGGGCGCGGCTCTTGGCCGACAGCGCCTTGTCTTCGAATTCCTTCAGCTCCGGGGTGATGAAGCGTTCGGCGCCCTTGAGCGTCTGCCGGCGAATATAGTCGGCGGGAGCGGACTCTGCCTGCTTGGTCGGCAGTTCGATGAAGTAACCGTGTACGCGGTTGTAGCCGACCTTGAGGTTGGTCAGGCCGGTACGGGCTTTCTCGCGCGCCTCCAGATCCATGAGGAACTGGCCGGCGTTCTCGCTCATCGCCTGCAGCTCGTCCAGTTCGGCGTCATAGCCGGTCTTCAGCACGCCACCGTCGCGGATCACCGCCGGCGGGTTGTCGATGATGGCGCGGGCCAGCAGATCGGCCAGCTCCGGGTAGGTGGCGATGCTATTGGCCAGTTGCTGCAGGTGCGGGGTGTCCAGCGTGGTCATCGCCTGTTGCAGTTCGGGCAAGGCGGCCAGGGCATCGCGCAGGCGTGCCAGATCGCGTGGGCGCGCATTGCGCAGGCCGATACGGGCAAGGATGCGCTCCAGATCGCCGATTTCCTTGAGCTGCGGTTGCAGCGTCTCGAAGCGGTAGCCGTCGAGCAGGCAGGCGATGGCGTCCTGGCGTGCCTCGAGCACCATGCGATCACGCAGCGGGCGGTTCAGCCAGCGACCGAGCAGGCGGCTGGCCATGGCAGTCTGGCAGCGATCCATGACCGATTGCAGGGTGTTGTCGCGGCCGCCGGCGAGGTTGATGTCCAGCTCCAGGTTACGGCGACTGGCGCCGTCGAGGATCACCGTGTCATCCAGGCGCTCGTGGCGCAGGCTGCGCAGGTGCGGCAGGGCAGTGCGCTGGGTTTCCTTGGCATAAGCCAGCAGGCACCCGGCGGCGCCGATGGCCAGGGTCAGGTTTTCGCAACCGAAGCCTTTCAGGTCCTGGGTGCCGAACTGCTGGCACAGGCTCTTGAAGGCGCTGTCGCGGTCGAAATCCCAGGGCGCGCGGCGGCGCGAACCCTTGCGCTTCTCGGCGGGCAGGCCCTGCGGCCAGTCGTCCGGGATCAGCAGTTCGGCGGGGTTGAGGCGCTCCAGCTCGGCCAGCAGGTTCTCCCAGCCCTTGATCTCCTGCACGCTGAAACGGCCGCTGGTGATGTCCAGTACGGCCAGGCCGAACAGGCGCTCATCGCCCAGTACCGCTGCCAGAAGATTGTCGCGGTGCTCGTCGAGCAGGGCTTCGTCGCTGATGGTGCCGGGGGTGATGATGCGCACCACCTGGCGCTCCACCGGGCCCTTGCTGGTGGCCGGATCGCCGATCTGTTCGCAGATCACCACCGACTCGCCAAGCTTGACCAGCTTGGCCAGGTAGCCTTCCACCGAGTGGAAGGGAATGCCACACATGGGGATCGACTGACCAGCCGACTGGCCGCGGGCCGTCAGGGTGATGTCCAGCAGTTTTGCGGCTTTCTTCGCGTCTTCGTAGAAAATCTCGTAGAAGTCACCCATGCGATAGAACATCAGCTGATCCGGGTGCTGGTTCTTCAGCTTCCAGTACTGCTGCATCATTGGGGTGTGAGCTGAAAGATCCGTCATGGTCTCGACTGTCCGGTTTAAATCGCAAAAGCGCCTAGTGTAGGGTATCGGGCTTACTCGTTTCACCCCGGAGAAGATATGGATTGCATCAGCCAACTGGCCGCGCAGCTCGGCCGGCAATTGCAGAATGTCGGTGCCCAGGTCACCACGGCCGAGTCCTGTACCGGCGGAGGCATCGCCGAGGCGATTACGCGGATTGCCGGCAGTTCGGCCTGGTTCGAAGCCGGTTACGTCACTTACTCCAATGCACAGAAAACCAGGCAACTGGAGGTGCCGGCCGAATTGTTCGCCAGTGTTGGGGCCGTCAGTCGTGAAGTGGTAGAGGCCATGGTGCGTGGTGCCCAGGCCCATAGCGGTGCACGCTACGCAGTTGCCGTCAGTGGTGTGGCCGGTCCCGGTGGGGGTTCCGAGGAAAAACCGGTCGGAACCGTCTGGCTGGCCTGGGGGGATGGCGAGCGTCTGTTCAGTGTGCGCAGACAGTTTCCCGGGAACCGGGATGAAGTGCGCCGACAAACGGTCGAGGCCGCTCTGGCAGGGCTTTCGCGCCTGCTTGCAGAGGAAAATCCGTCTACGGGGTAGGCGGGCGACTTGCCCTGTGGAATAATACTGGCTACTTATACAGTTGTTGGCGGCCCGTGAGGCCCTTGTTAATACGTGAGGATGGTAATGGACGAGAACAAGAAGCGCGCCTTGGCGGCTGCCCTGGGCCAGATCGAGAAGCAGTTTGGCAAGGGTGCGGTGATGCGCATGGGCGACCATGAGCGTCAGGCCATTCCGGCCATCTCCACGGGTTCGCTGGGTTTGGACATCGCCCTTGGTATCGGCGGTTTGCCGAAAGGCCGGATCGTGGAAATCTACGGCCCGGAATCCTCCGGCAAGACGACCCTGACCCTGTCGGTGATCGCCGAGGCGCAGAAGCATGGCGCTACCTGTGCCTTCGTCGACGCCGAGCACGCGCTGGATCCCGACTACGCCGGCAAGCTTGGCGTCAATGTCGATGACCTGCTGGTGTCGCAGCCGGATACCGGCGAGCAGGCGCTGGAAATCACCGACATGCTGGTGCGCTCCAATGCCATCGACGTAATCATCGTCGACTCCGTGGCGGCTCTGGTGCCCAAGGCGGAAATCGAAGGTGAGATGGGTGACATGCACGTCGGTCTCCAGGCGCGTCTCATGAGTCAGGCGCTGCGCAAGATCACCGGTAACATCAAGAACGCCAACTGCCTGGTGATCTTCATCAACCAGATTCGCATGAAGATCGGCGTGATGTTCGGCAGCCCGGAAACCACCACCGGTGGTAACGCGCTGAAGTTCTACTCCTCGGTTCGTCTGGATATCCGCCGCACCGGCGCGGTCAAGGAAGGCGAGGAAGTGGTCGGTAGCGAAACCCGTGTGAAGATCGTCAAGAACAAGGTGGCGCCGCCTTTCCGTCAGGCCGAGTTCCAGATCCTCTACGGCAAGGGTATCTACCGTAACGGTGAGATCATCGACCTGGGCGTGCAGCAGGGGCTGGTCGAGAAATCCGGCGCCTGGTACAGCTACCAGGGCAACAAGATCGGTCAGGGCAAGGCCAATGCTGCCAAGTTCCTGGAAGACAATCCGGCAGTGGCCCGTGAAATCGAAGACCAGATTCGTCAGAAACTGCTGGTCAGCAATGCACCAGCAAAGGCTGCCGCTGACGATCTGGCTGACGCAGAAGTCGACTTCTAAGTTATCAGCGCATGAGCGTTGTACTGGATAACCCGCTCGCCGTTCGGCGAGCGGCCATGGATCTGCTGGCGCGACGTGAACATGGGCGTGTCGAGTTGATGCGCAAGCTGCGCAAGCGCGGCGCTCCCGAGGAGCTTATCGAGGCTGCTTTGCAGCGGCTTGCAGAAGAGGGCTTGCTGTCCGAGGCGCGCTATCTGGAAAGTTTCGTTGCCTACAAGGCGCGCGCCGGTTACGGGCCGCAGCGTATCCGTGAAGAGCTGGATCAACGCGGGCTGGCGCGTGGCGATATCGATCAGGCTTTGCGTGACAGTGGTATCGACTGGTTCGAGCAATTGCGTGAAACCTGGCAACGCAAGTTTGCTGGCCGACTGCCCGTCGATGCCCGCGAGCGGGCCCAGCAGGGCCGGTTTCTGGCGTACCGGGGTTATTCGTTGGAGATGATTGGGCGTCTGTTACGCGGTTGCGATGAATAGCGCGGAAGTCGGCTCAGGCAGGCTGAACCGTAAGTTGGCGTAGGTGGTCGGGGACATCCGGTGCGCCCGCCAGGCGCAGGCCTTCGCCCAGGGCCGTGGCTTGCGGGTGAGCTTTAGGCAGCAGAAGAAACTCCGGGGTATCGGCTTTTTTCAGCAGTGACAGGCGCGCGTAGGGTATGCCGTTGTCCAGCAGCAACCCCATGAATCCAGGGTCGCTCCAGGCTGCTTCCGGCATGGCCAGGACGTGGTAGCGATTTTGCAGATTGTTCAGGCCTGCTTCATTGAGTTGATAGCGCAGCAGATTGGCCGGTAGCTGCACTTCCAGTTCGCGTCTGCGTGCATAGGCAATGGCGCCTGCGAAGGCTTCGCCTTGCGTTTCTCCCGACCAGAAAACGCGCGCACCTCGCCAACTGGCCTGGCGCAGTTCGATTGGCTCGCCGGCCAGAAAGCGTGGCAAAGGTTGGCCGATGGTTCTGACGAAATCCCTGTAGCTGATGATGCGCACGTGCCTGCAGTGTTCGCTGGCTGCATAGTCTTCGAAACTTGCGTAGCCGGGGGGCGGGCAGGGGCAGGCGAAACCATCGATCAGGCGTAGATCGAAAGACTGCAGGTGCTGCGCTTGTGCTTCCACGACCTGGGTCAGCGCATGGTGGGCCTGGGCCTTGTCTTCCTGTACAGGCCCCGAGAGTGCCCCACGAGACAGGTTGAGCAGCAACTGCAGTTGTGGGCCTTCATGCCAGCCAATGCTTGCGACCGGTGCAGGCAGTGCCTTGAATGGCAGGCGCAAGGCACTGGCCTTGGCGAAAATCTGTCGTGAACCACGGCCAAGCAGGCCCAGGCGTTGCGCCAGGGCTGCCAGACGGCCACTCAAGGTTGAGGATTCGGGCAGGCTCATAGCCGACAGATCATTCCAGAGGCATCCACAGCAGTGTGGCAGACACGCACGCCTATTGCCCATACGGCTTGGCATGGCAGATATGCATCTGCTGCTGTAAGGGGCTGTGGCAAAATAGCCGCACTCATTTGCGAGGGTGCCTCCATGCCCAGCTTGGTGCTGGATATTGCGTTATCGGCCGAACGGTTGCAGGCAGTCTATCGCGGGGCTGCAAACCGGATTATGGCGCAAAGCCGCGATGGGCGTCGCGTCAGTTTACCGGCCCATCATCTGCGGCCGTATCTGACTCATGCCGGGATCTATGGTTCCTTCGTACTGGAGTTCAGCAACTCCGGTGAGTTGCTCAGCTTACGCCCTCTGGACTGATTCTGGCGGCTTGCCTCGCGCCAGCAGTGCCTGCACAGCTATAATCGCCGACTTGCCAATTTCACCATCTATCGAGCTAAGCCTGCCCATGTACTCACTGGCCCGCGAGCTGCTGTTCAAACTGTCCCCGGAAACCTCTCACGAGCTGTCCATCGATCTGATCGGTGCCGGTGGCCGGCTGGGGCTCAATGGTCTGCTGACCAAGGCGCCGGCCAGCCTGCCGGTCAGTGTGATGGGGCTGCAGTTCGCCAATCCGGTTGGTCTGGCTGCCGGACTGGACAAGAACGGTGATGCCATCGACGGCTTCGCTCAGCTCGGTTTCGGTTTCGTCGAGATCGGCACCGTGACCCCGCGTCCGCAGCCCGGCAATCCCAAGCCGCGTCTGTTCCGCCTGCCGGAGGCTGAGGCGGTGATCAATCGCATGGGTTTCAACAACCATGGGGTCGATCATCTGCTGGCGCGCGTTCAGGCGGCAAAGTTCAAGGGCGTACTGGGGATCAATATCGGCAAGAACTTCGATACGCCGGTCGAGCGGGCGGTGGATGATTACCTGACCTGCCTGGACAAGGTGTATGCCCATGCCAGCTATGTCACGGTCAATGTTAGCTCGCCCAATACGCCTGGGCTGCGCAGCCTGCAGTTCGGTGACTCGCTGAAGGAGCTGCTCGAGGCATTGCGTCGCCGTCAGGAAGACCTGGCTCAGGCGCACGGCAAGCGCGTACCGCTGGCGATCAAGATCGCCCCGGACATGAGCGATGAAGAAACCGCGTTGGTTGCTGCCGCCTTGCTGGGGGCGGATATGGACGCGGTGATCGCCACCAACACCACGCTCAGCCGCGAAGGTGTCGAGGGGTTGGCTCATGGCGATGAGGCCGGTGGTCTGTCGGGTGCGCCGGTACGTGACAAGAGCACGCATATCGTCAAGGTGCTGGCTGGCGAGCTGTCGGGCCGTTTGCCGATCATCGCGGTCGGCGGTATTACCGAGGGCAAGCATGCAGCAGAGAAGATCGCGGCCGGGGCGAGCCTGGTGCAGATTTATTCGGGATTCATCTACAAGGGGCCGGCGCTGATTCGCGAGGCGGTGGATGCGATTGCCGCGCTGCGCAAATAAGCCGCTTAAATGAATAGGGCTCCCGAAGGAGCCCCTGGGCTTGCGCCCGCCGCCCGGAGGGGGTCGGCATGGTGAAGTCGGGTGTGATCCTGATCAGCCGACAGCGTGAAGTTCGTTGAGTCGATGAATACCGGCCGTGCCGGTCAGCCCATCCCAGTTGTCACCACGGCCCTCACGCCAGCCATTGAGCCAGGCCTGACGAACCGAAGGTAGTGTAAAGGGGCAGAGTTCGCGGGATTTACCATTGATGCCGTACTGATAGCCGCGCAAAAAAGCTCTTTCTAACGGATCACGCTTAAGTCTTCTCATAGGGTGTTGCCCTCACTGTTGACTGTTATGTCCCGTTGGCCTTGTGGCAAGGCCGGGCAGACGTTCTATCTGCCAACGAAAGTCCGCTGCCGGCGTGGCGAACTTCCTGCGCCTTCGCCGTTGCAGCGAAAGCGCTAGGTAGTGTTCTAACGAATGCACCGAGGCCTGTGAATGATCGATTTGTCATAAGGGCGTAACCTAAATGCAGGTGAAGCCATAAGGGGGCTGGAAATACATCCAGTTTCTTGCAGCCGAACACCGTGATAGCTGGCTGTGCGCCCCGATGCCGCTACTTTGCGAGTGCAAATAAGAGCGCTTACATATTCCGACGAAGGGTCGCGCTGTGACCTTTTGTCACTTATTTTGAGTCGAGGTGCATCGCTGTACCTCCCTGATTGCCATAGGCAGTGGAACATCCATGTCTGAACGTTACGAAATCGTACTGACCTGCCCCAAAGGGCTCGAAGGCCTGTTGCTGGAAGAGGCCAAGGCGCTGGGCCTGGAGGAGGTGCGCGAGCAGACTGCTGCAGTACGTGGCCATGCCGAGATCGAAGTGGCCTATCGCCTGTGCCTGTGGTCGCGCCTGGCCAACCGGGTGCTGCTGGTGCTGTCGCGCTTTGCCATGAACAACGCCGATGAGCTGTACGACGGCGTGCAGGCAGTGGACTGGCGTGACCATCTGCAGCCGGCCGGCAGTCTGGCGGTGGAGTTCAGCGGCAACGGCTCGGGTATCGATAACACCCACTTCGGTGCACTCAAGGTCAAGGATGCGATCGTCGACCGGCTGCGTACGGCCGGTGGTGAGCGGCCCAGTATCGACAAGCTCAACCCGGACCTGCGCGTGCATTTGCGTCTGGATCGTGGTGAGGCGGTGCTTTCCCTCGATCTTTCCGGGCACAGCCTGCACCAGCGCGGTTATCGCCTGCAGCAGGGGGCTGCGCCGCTGAAGGAAAACTTGGCGGCCGCGATCCTGATTCGCGCCGGTTGGCCGCGTATCGCTGCCGAGGGCGGTGCATTGGCCGATCCGATGTGCGGTGTGGGTACTTTCCTGGTGGAGGCGGCGCTGATGGCTGCCGATATCGCCCCCAATCTCAGGCGTGAGCGTTGGGGTTTTTCCAACTGGCTCGGCCATGTGCCGGCCATCTGGAAAAAACTGCATGCCGAGGCCGAAGCACGCGCTGCGGCCGGCCTGGCCAAACCACCGCTGTGGATTCGTGGTTATGAAGCCGACCCGCGTCTGATCCAGCCAGGGCGCAACAACGTCGAGCGCGCCGGATTGTCCGACTGGGTGAAGATCTATCAGGGTGAACTGGGCAGTTTCGAGCCGCGCCCGGATCAGAATCAGAAAGGTCTGGTGATCAGCAATCCGCCCTACGGCGAGCGCCTGGGCGACGAAGCCAGCTTGCTGTACCTCTACCAGAACCTCGGCGAGCGCCTGCGTCAGGCCTGCCTGGGCTGGGAGGCAGCGGTGTTCACCGGTGCGCCGGAGTTGGGCAAGCGCATGGGCCTGCGCAGTCACAAGCAGTATTCGTTCTGGAACGGCGCACTGCCGTGCAAGTTGTTGCTGATCAAGGTGCAGGTCGAGCAGTTCGTCACCGCCGAACGGCGTGCGCGCGAAGATGATCAGCAGCCAGCTAACGAGGCGCCGCAACAGGCGCGCCTGTCCGAAGGCGGGCAGATGTTCGCCAACCGCCTGCAGAAGAATCTCAAGCAACTGGGCAAGTGGGCGCGCCGCGAAGGTGTCGAGTGCTACCGCCTGTACGATGCCGATATGCCCGAGTATGCCGTGGCGGTCGATCTGTACCGCGACTGGGTGCACGTACAGGAATATGCCGCGCCACGTTCGGTCGACCCGGACAAGGCCCAGGCGCGGCTGCTCGACGCCTTGGCGGCGATCCCGCAGGCGCTGGGCGTGGCCCAGAATCGTGTGGTGATCAAACGCCGCGAGCGTCAGACCGGTACCAAGCAGTATCAGCGCCAGGCGGCGCAGGGCGAGTTCATGGAGGTGAATGAAGGCGGGGTCAAGCTGCTGGTCAACCTTACCGATTATCTGGATACCGGGCTGTTCCTCGATCATCGCCCGCTGCGCCTGCGCCTGCAGCGCGAGGCGGCCGGCAAGCGTTTCCTCAACCTGTTCTGCTACACCGCCACGGCCACTGTGCATGCGGCCAAGGGCGGCGCGCGCAGTACCACCAGCGTCGACCTGTCGAAAACCTATCTGGACTGGGCGCGGCGTAACCTGGCGCTCAACGGCTTTTCCGACAAGCATCGCCTGGAGCAGGGCGATGTGATGGCCTGGCTGGGCGAGGATCGCGGGGAGTACGACCTTATTTTCATCGACCCGCCAACCTTCTCCAACTCCAAGCGCATGGAAGGCGTGTTTGATGTGCAACGCGATCACGTCGAGTTGCTCGACCTGGCCATGGCGCGTCTGGCCCGTGGCGGCGTGTTGTACTTCTCCAACAACTTCCGCAAGTTCCAGCTCGACGAGAGTCTGGTGGCGCGTTATCAGGTCGAGGATATCACCGCGCAGACCCTGGACCCGGACTTCGCGCGTAATCCGAAGATCCACCGCGCCTGGCGTTTCACGGCGCGGTAGGTTGTCGCGCCTGCGGTCTGCAGGCAATCCGGGGCTTGGATCCAAAGGAGCCCCCGGATTGCATCTGACGGGCTACGGTTATTTCAGCGCTTGGGCTGGTTGTAGGTGTACAGCAGCACCTGATCGAGGATCGAGGTGGCGCCCCAGGGTTTCGGGTCGTTGAGGATGGCTACCACAGCCCAGTCCTGGCCGTTGCTGTCGCGGCTGTAGCCTGCGATGGCGCGCACGTTGTTCAGGGTGCCGGTCTTGATATGCGCTTCACCCACCAGCGGGGTGCGCTGCAGGCGGCGGCGCATGGTGCCGTCCATTGCCACCAGCGGCATCGAGCTGCGGAATTCGGCGGCATAAGGGCTGCGCCAGGCCGCCTGGAGGATCAGCGCCATTTCGCGTGCGCTGATGCGTTCGGCGCGTGACAGTCCGGAGCCATTCTCCATGACCAGATGCGGCGCGGTGATGCCCTTGCGCGCCAGCCAGTTGCGGATCACCCGCTGCGCGGCCATGGCATCGTCCTGATCGGCTTCAGTACGGAACTGCGCGCCAATGCTGAGAAACAACTGCCGGGCCATGGTGTTGTTGCTGTACTTGTTGATGTCGCGGACGATCTCCACCAAATCGGGGGAGAAGGCGCGTACCAGCATGCGGGCATTTTCCGGTACGGAGCCCTGGCGGTCCAGGCCGAGAATCTTGCCGCCCAGCTCCTGCCAGATGCCGCGTACCGCTCCGGCGGCATAGCTGGGGTGGTCGAGCAGCGACAGGTAGGTTTGCGCGCTGCAGCCTTCGGCCAGTTGGCCGCTGACGATCAGGGTGGTGCCGTCGTACTGGTCCACCGCGTTGTAGCGGATGTCCGGCCAGGCCGGGCATTTGCCTGCCTTGAGCAGGCGCACCTGATTGTCGATGCGCACGGCGGCGATGGGCGGATCCATGGCAATTTGCACCTTGCCGCCTTCGGCGCGGGTGATGAAGCGCTGCGCCTTGAGGTTGACCAGCAGGGAGTCGGGCTTGACCAGGAAGGGTTTGTTGGCGTCGCCACCGTCGTCGTTGAAGGCCGGCAATTGCGGGGCGACGAAGAAGCTGCGATCGAGCACCAGGTCACCCTGTACCTGACGCACGCCGTTGATGCGCAAATCGCGCAGCAGCAGCCAGAGTCTTTCCATGTTCAGTTTCGGGTCGCCACCTCCCCTGAGGTAGAGGTTGCCATGCAGCACGCCATCCTTCAGTGGGCCGTCGGCATAGAACTCGGTCTTCCACTGATAGTTGGGGCCAAGCAGTTCCAGGGCCGCAAAGGTGGTCACCAGTTTCATGGTGGAGGCCGGGTTGACCGAGACATCGGCATTGAACTGCAGGCCACCGCTCTGGCCGTTCAGTGGGACGGTCACCACCGACAGCGCGTTGCTGGAAATCTTGTTGGCCTTCAGGGCCTGCTCGACCTTGGCCGGCAGCGTGGTGCCGGCGGCATGGCTGGACAGGGCGAGAGGCAGAAGCAGGGCGCATAGCGCCAGTTGGCGAAACCGCTGGATCATCGGCAGAAACCTTGCGCAGCTAGGCGGTAATGAGAAGTCGGACAGACGACCGTCCGACCCCGGTAAAAGTTGCCGACATTATGCCGCAAGAGACGGCTCTGCAGTCGGGGTTGGCAGGTGAAAAACAATGCGGCCAACAGCTGCCGTGCAGACCCCGGACAGGGTGATCAGGCGAGACAAAGCGGGCGCTCTGCCGGGGAAACTGCTAGAGTGCGGCGCGTTATCACCTCTGAGGATTGTTTCATGGCGACCAACCGTTCCCGCCGTCTGCGCAAGAAGCTCTGTGTCGATGAATTTCAGGAACTGGGCTTCGAGCTGACCCTGAACTTCAAGGCCGACTTGAGCGACAAGATCCTCGACGATTTCGTCGATCAGTTCCTCGACCAGGCCATCGCCGGCAATGGTCTGGATTACGTGGGTGGCGAGGACTTCGGTCTGGTCTGCCTGGCCAAGCGTGGCTCGGTCAACGAGGAGCAACGTGCTGCCGTTGAAGCCTGGCTCAAGGGCCGCAACGAGCTGGAGAAATTCGAGCTCAGCCCGCTGCAGGACGTCTGGTACCCGGAAAACCCGATCAACCAGGCGTGATCGCGGCTCGGCGCCGGATTCTCTGGCGCCCGTCATCAGGTAGCCCGCCCCGAGCAGGCTGCCGGATGCCAGCGTTGATTGTGCGGAGCGCTCCTACAGCGCTCCCGCCTTTTCCAGCAACGCCTGTTCATCCACCGCGTCGATCTGTTCGGCCAGCATGAATCGTTCGGCGTAACGCCGGTAGATGCCGGCGCGAATGAACAGAGCGAACAGCTGCGGGTCGATGTGCGCGCCCTTGCACATGCCGACCATGATGTTCAGCGCCTCCGACAGCTTCTTGCCCTTCTTGTAGGGACGATCCACGGCCGTCAGGGCTTCGAAGATATCGGCGATTGCCATCATGCGTGCTGGCAGGCTCATCTGCTCGCGCGTCAGGCGCTTGGGATAACCGGTGCCGTCCATTTTTTCGTGGTGCCCACCGGCTATTTCGGTAACGTTCTGCAGGTGTTTGGGGAAGGGCAGACGATCGAGCATGAGAATGGTCTGCACGATATGGTGGTTGATGATGTAGCGCTCTTCAGCCGTCAACGTGCCCCGGGCGATGCCCAGGTTGTGCAGCTCACCACGGTTGAACTTGTAGGCTGGCACGTCCAGTTTGAAGCCCCAGCGATTGTCCGCTGCAATCACGTCCTGCTCGGCACGTGCGATCAGGTGCTCAGGGCGATCAGCCAGCAGCGGCTCTTCCACTGGCAGTGGCGGCGCCGGTGTGCGCTCCATGCGCTTGGCTTCTTCCCAGGAAACCCCCAGGCGATTGTCCAGGGTGCGTAACCAGCGGCGCTCGGCGATGCGTCCGAGACGGGTTTGATCCTCATCGGCCATGGCTTCTCCACCAAGATTGATACGTGCGATGAAGGCGAACTCGTCGTCCAGGTCGCTCAGCAACTGGTCACGCAGGGCGGCCAGTGCCGTGTCGTCACCGCCCTCGGCACGACCCCGCCAATAGGCGATCCAGGCATCACGCTTGAGCACTTCGAAGCGCATGCGTATTTCATGGATGCGGTCATACAGGGTTTCCAGCTTGGTCGCCTTGTCCACCACGTACTCGGGGGTGGTGACCTTGCCGCAATCGTGCAGCCAGGCGGCGATATGCAGCGCTTCCCATTCTTCGTCGCTGGGGTTGTAGTCACGAAACTCGGGGGCGTCGCTCTCGGCAGCGGCGCGGGCCAGCATCAGGGTGATTTCCGGCACGCGCTGACAGTGACCGCCGGTATAAGGGCTCTTGGCATCGATGGCGCCGGCGATCAGCTGGATGAAGGCATCGAGCAGTTGCCGCTGCCTGGCCAGCAGGCGCTGGCTCTCGATGCACAGGGCGGCGCTGCCCGATACGGCATCGACGAAGGCAACGCGGTCGGCATTGAGCATACTTTCGCTGTTCTCACCGCTATCGCGTTGTAGCAGTACCAGTACGCCCACGGTGTCACCCTGGCGGTTGTGCAGACTGGCCGCGATCAGATGCAGGCGCGGGCTGTCCATGGCCGACAGCAGCCCCTGGAACTGCCCCGCCTGATCGAAGCCGATGGACGTGGCAATGCTCGCGCCACCGCTGGCCGGGCCCTGCAGCCAGGCGGGCAGGCTGGGCGCATCATGGGCCAGCGGTTCAATACCCAGCTCGGCCAGGCTCCTGCTCTGGCCGTCGAGCACCAGCCCCTGTGGTTCCAGGCGACCGCTGTCGTTGTCCAGCAGATACAACAGGCCGCCCTGGGCCGCACTGATGGAGACGGTGGCATCCATTACGCGCTTGATCAGCGCGTCGAACTGGGTTTCTGCCGAGAGGCTGGCAGCAATATCGAGAAAGCTCGACAGGGTGTCCTTCATGCGGCTCATTGACACCGCCAACTGGTCGACCTCGAGAATCGGCGAGCGGCCGCTGGCCGGATAGCTGAAGTCGAAACGGCGGATGGCCTGCGCTTCCTGCACCAGGCTGCGTAACGGTTTGACCACCAGGCGTGACGTCAGCCAGCCCAGTGGCAGGCACAGCAGCAGGGTCGTGAGGGTAATCAGGGCGCCCTGCCAGCGGATGCGATAGGCATCGGCCAGCAACTCCTGCTCGGGTACCAGCAGGGCCAGATGCAAGCCCTGCGGGCCACCCTCCTGAATGTGCCGCTGGGCCATGGCCCAGCGCTGCTTGGCCAGCTCGATGACACCTGCGTCCTGTTCGTTCAACTGTCCGGCCAGCAGCTCACCCAGGGCAGGGTTGAGCTCACTGACCTTGACCAGCGATACCTTGCCGTCGAGCGCCTTGAACAGGCGGCTGCTGTCAGGGTAGGCCACGGCGTTGCCTTCACCATCGGCCAGCACGATCTGGGTGTTGGCGGTGACGCGGTGGTTGGCTAGCGTGGCCGAGAGGTCAGCCAGGGTAAGATCGGCGCCGATCACGGTGGTCAGGCCACTGCGTCTGGCCAGTGTGGTACCGATATCCTGGCTGGAGAAAAACAGATAAGGCGCAGTCGTGATCTGTCCGCCATCGCTGCGGGCACGCTTGAACCACTCGCGCTGGCGAGGATCGTAGGGCTCGTTGAGTTTCTGGCGGCGGCTGAGCGGGTTCAGCGAACCGTCGAAGAACAGGTAGTCGCTGTCGGTTGTGGCGCTGCTGCGGTCGATGCTCCAGACCTGGTAAGCGGCTTTCTCGGGGGCATTGAAACGCTGCTTGAGCATGTCGCTGCGCAGCGGCCTGACCATGAAGAAGTCGCCATCCCCGTAGCCGAGGTAAATCGACGCCAGTTTGGGGTTGTCGCGCAGGGCCTGAACGAATAGCGGCAGCAACTGCAGGCGTTCGTCCAGTGTGTCGGCCTGTGTGGCAGGCTGCAACGCCAGCAGGCTGAGCAGATGGCGGATGGGCCGTTAGGTGCTGTCCAGGTCCCTTTGCACGTCCTGTTGAATGCGCTCGAACAGGGTCGCGCTGCTGGAGAAGATCATTCGGCTGGTTTGCTGATAGTTGAACAGGCCCAGCACCACGCCAGTCAGCAGCAGTAACAGCGTGAACAGAACGCTGATATGAACATGCAGAGGGAAACGACGTTCGTACAGGGGGGGCATCGCATATCACTCCTTGCAAGCGCTGCTGGCTAGAGCAGCATAGTGAAGAGTGAGCGAATCTGCCGAAACGTTATAAAGGCCGTTACGGGGTGCGCTCGGGCTGCGCCGGTTTGTTCAGACGCAGGCGCAGACCATGCACCAGCAGGGCGACCGTCAGGGTCAGAGAGATGCCGATCAGCGCATTGAGCAGGCGTACCTCGGCCAGGTGCCAGTCCTGCGACAGGCTCTCGGCCAGGAGCACGAAGCACAGGCTGGTCTGCAGCACGAACAGGCCGTAGTGATTGGCTTGCAGCGCGCGGCTGAGAAATACCAGTGCCAGCAGGGTCATCACCATCATGGGTGGGCTTTGCAGGCTGTGGCCGAAGAGAATCAGCAGACCGGCCGCGCTCAGGCTGGCCAGGCTGGCTTGCAGGGCGCGAACCAGGCTGCCCTGAAATTCCAACTGCAGCGTGCTGATGACCGTCAGCGTCAGCCAGTAACCGCGGGACAACCCGGCCAGATTGACGATCAACCCGGACGCGGAGAACGCCAGCATGCAGGCCAGGGCGTGCAGGCGCCATTGCTGACGGGGAAGGCGCTGCGCATGGCGCCTGAGCACCTTGAGGATCGCGAGAAAACGCGGCATGTACGGCCACATGCGCAGACCATGCAGGCCGCGCAGGCCGAAGGCCAGTAGCATCACCCACAATCCGCCGAGAATGAACAGCATGGCCACTGCATAGGGATTGTGCAGGTTGCCGATACCAAACTGCCCCTGGCCGAGACACAGGCAGATGCACAGGCCGATACCCAGCTTGCCAGCTTCGCTGCCGAAGCGCTGCAGCCAGGCCAGCAGCAGGCCGAAGGCGGCGAAGATGCCCAGGCTCACCAGTGGGTGACCACCGGCCCAGAAACCGAGGCCGGCACTGCAGGCGCCCAGGCCGGTGAGCAGCAGCATGCGCAGCATGCCGAAGCGATGCAGCGGGTTGGCCTGGGCGGCCTGAAAGGCGCCGGCAGAGGCCCAGAGAAATCCGCTGTGCGCGGTGAACAGGCCGAGCACCAGCGGCAGGGCGCAGCCCAGCACCGCGACCACGGCAGGGCCCCAGGCCGGCGGGCCGGCGGGCCGGCATGCCAGGTGAATGTAGTGCGAATCAGGTTCTTCATGCGCGTGTTCGTCAGATCGGGCTCGTGCGGCCAGTCATCTCCCGCGCCATTTCCGTCGCGTAGCTGTCCGTCATGCCGGCGATGAAGTCGATCACCCGCATGAACGAGCGATACAGCGGCCAGCCCGGTTCCGGCGCATAGTAACTGAGCAGATCGAGAATACGGCGATGCTTGAATGACAGCGGTCGCCCACTATGCAGCTCCAATGCCGCGCCGCAGAAGGCGTTGAGGAGAATTTCCAGCGTGGTGTAGGCGCCTATCTCGTGCAGCGTCTTGCGCTTGTCGTGGAAGATCTTCTCGCGCGCCAGGGACTTTGCACTCTGTACGCAGCGTTTGGCTGCGCCGTGCATGTGTTCCACCAGATCGCCCTGCAGGCCACCGCCGAGCAGGGTCTGCTGCTGTTCGACGAAGGCGCTGGCCGCCGCGTTGGTCAGGTGTTCGATGGCCTTGCCGCGCAGAATCGCCAGCTTGCGTCGGCGCGAGTCCTTGGGGCCGAGCTGGCGATAGGTCTCCGGCAGGTCGTCGCCGACCAGATCAAGCAGCAGCGCCTCGACCTCGGTGTAGTCGAGCAGCTCCATCTCCACGCCGTCCTCCAGGTCGATCAGGCCGTAGCAGATATCGTCCGCGGCCTCCATCAGGTAGACCAGCGGGTGGCGTGCCCAACGCTGCGCCTCCAGTTGCGGCAGCTCGAGCTTGGCGGCGATCTGTTCGAGCAACGGCAGCTCGCTCTGGTAACAGCCGAACTTGTGCTTCTTGTAACCCTGGGCATCGGCGTGACGGGCCGTCCAGGGGTACTTCAGGTACGTGCCGAGGGTGGCGTAGGTCAGCCGCGTACCGCCATCGAACTGGTGGTATTCCAGTTGGGTGAGCACACGAAAACCCTGGGCATTGCCTTCGAAATTGAGAAAGTCGCCGCGTTCGGCATCGCTCATCGCATCCAGCCAGCCGCGCCCGGCGGCTTGCTGGAACCAGTGACGGATGGCGTCTTCACCGGAGTGGCCGAATGGCGGGTTGCCGATATCGTGAGCCAGACAGGCGGACTGCACGACCATGCCCAGGTCGCTCGGTGTGCACCAGTCCGGCAACTCGTCACGCAACATCTCGCCGACGCGCATGGCCAGCGAGCGGCCGACGCAGCTGACTTCCAGTGAGTGGGTCAGGCGCGTATGGATATGGTCGTTACTGGAAACTGGATGCACTTGCGTCTTGCGCCCGAGACGACGGAACGCACCGGAGAAGATGATGCGGTCATGATCCTTGTGGAAGGGGCTGCGGCCCAGCTCTGCCGAGCTGGGTGCGGGTTTGCCGAGACGTTCACGGGTGAGCAGGGTGTGCCAATCCAAGGCCGATCCTCGCCAGGTTGATCCAGGCCCCTAGCTTGGGTGTTCGTGCCGCTGCCTGCAACCCCGGCTTGGCTACAGACCGGCAGCGTCGATGTCCACCAGCAGCAAGCGGCGACCGTTGTCGATGAACTGGCCAGCCGTGAGGCAGTACTGGTTGGTGGTGGCGTCACGGTATGTGGTGGAGAGGGTCAGGCGCCGCTCTTCCCAGCCTTCGGTCAGCAGTTGATAGAAGTAGGGGCGCCAGGACCAGTTGTGCCGGAGGTAGCGATCATCGGCGTGCCAGGCCTGCTGGCGCCATTCCAGGTTCGGTGTGAGCTGGGTGCCGTGGCGATCACACTGATAGGTGCGCAGCAGCCAGGGGTAATTGTCAGGCGAGCTCAGGCCGCTGGTTGGCGCGCCGCTCTCGGCCCAGGACTTCAGTTCTGCCATCAGCTCGGCCAGTTGCTGACGCAGATTGACCAGACGCGCGCGCTCGGCGAGTTTCTGCTGCACGTAGCTGTCGCGCAGGCGGGCGAAGCGACCGACGAAGGCATCGCTGGCGAAGAACTCTTCTTCCGGCCTGGCGAACAGAAAGCCCTGCACGTAGCGCGCGCCGCATTCCAGAGCGAAATTCAATTCGGCCTCGGTTTCCACCCCTTCCGCGATGATCCAGCAGCCGGTTTTCTCCGCCATTTGCGCCAGTGCCTTGACCACTTCGCCGCTGGGGCCGCCACGTGCGGCCTCCTGGAACAGGCGCATGTCCAGCTTGAGGATATCGGGTTGCAGCGCCAGCACGCGATCGAGCTGCGAGTAGCCGGCGCCGAAGTCGTCGATGGCGATGCGCGCGCCAGCCTCGCGGTAGCGCGCGACCACGTCAGGCAGGCGCTGGCTGGCGCCGCCCAGCTCGGTGATCTCGAAGACGATGCGCGTCGGCTCGATACCGCTGCGCTGCAGTTGGATCAGGCTGGGCAGCGGTTGCGCCGGGCGCAAACGGCTGATCCAGCGTGGCGAGATGTTGATGCTGAGGAACCAGTCCGCCGGTGCCTGGTGAAAGCGGCGCAGGGCATCCTCGCGAACCTGTCGGTCGAGGCGACGCAGGGCGGCGGGCGGGGTCTTCGGATCGGCGAACAGTGGCCCGGCCGAATGGGCCTGGCCATGAGCATCGCGCAGTCGCGCCAACGCCTCCACGCCGGCGATACGGCCGGTGGCGGTGTCGATAAAGGGTTGGAAGACGGCGAAGGGCTGTCCGTCGATCACCTGGGGCGTCCTTAGTCGTGGTAGTTGAGCCGCACGTGGCAGCTGAGCGGCTCAACCAAGCAAGAACGCGGCCAGTCCAGGTCTAGACCAATACCGGTATCAGTCCACGCTGCTTTGCCGGCGTCTAAGCAGTGGCGCCATGATCAGGGCCAGACGTAACCAGCGCCGCCAACCGCGTTTGCCGCCGAGCAGGCCGGCCAGTGCCAGAACACCGCCCGTGAGCAAAAAAGGTGCATTGCCCTGGCGCAGGCGCTGCCCGTATTCGCGTACCTGTTTGAGTGGCTGGCTGATCTGCAGCATTTCATGGCGCAGTTCCTGGCGATGCATCTCCAGGCGCATGCGCAGCACGGCTTTGCGCAGCTCTCGGCGCGAGGCGCCTGGGGGCAGAATGGGCGTCATGGCAGCAGTTGCTCGCGGTCGCGTTGCAGTTCTTCCAGGCTGGCGCTGAACGGTGGCTCGGCATTGCGCAGGCTGGTCAGCAGCCAGGCGCCGCAAGCGAGCAGGCCGGATCCGTAGAACAGGCACAGGCCTATGGCGACTGTCAGGCGGTGCGACTCCCAGTAGAGAATCATCAGCACAGCGGAAAGGCCCATCAGCAGAAGCAGGGCGAAGGCCAGGCACAGGCCGCCGAGCAGCAGCGCGCGCAGTGCCTGGTTGCGCTGGTCTTCCAGTTCGTGGGCCAGCAACGCCACATGACCCTGGAGCAAGCCCAGAAAAGCTGCGCCCAGACGTCGTGGCGAGGGTCCGTTGGACATGGGCGCAGTCAACGGCGGCTGATCAGCAGGCCGAGCACCAGGCCGATGGCGGCCGACAGACCCAACGCCTGCCAGGGGTGCTTGTGCACGTAGTCTTCGGTGGCATCGACGGCCATCTTGCCCTGCTCGCGCAAACCCGACTCGGCGTTGTGCAGGGTTTCACGGGCGCGGCTCAAGCTGCTGCGAATGTCCTCGCGCAACGCTTCGGCCTGTTCACCGGCAAGGCTGGCGGAATGCTGCAGGAGCTTCTCGGTGTCGCTGACCAGAGCCTGGAACTCATCCAGCAGGGCGTCCTTGGTGCTTGGTGTGGCGGCTTTGCGGGGGCATGTGAGCAATCCTCTGCGTTGGGTACGTACTGTTTACGAGTGCTCTGCTGTGTAAGGGTTCCGCAAGAATAGTCTGAAAGTGACTGGGTTGGCGTGTGGTACAGCGCTTGCGTTTTGCGGGTGCGTAAGACTTGTCGGGTGCTCTGTGGTGGTGTCTTTCGAGATAGGCCCAGGACGGCATGAGCGACGAATAACCCATTAATTTATAAGAAATAAATGCCAGATTTCCGGTTTCTGGATGCGCCATTCTGGAGCTTCCGGGCGGTGCGTTCGAGAGCGCTCCTCAAGAGTTTGCTGCATTGCGGTGCAGAATATCTTTGATATGCCTTCGTTTGGTGCTTTTTCTTCACTGCCGAAGTTTCCTTCCTAGATGGAAAACATCAACAGTGCCGTGGCCACGCTGATCCACGGCTCCAATACCCTGTTCATCCTGCTGGGTGCGATCATGGTGCTGGCCATGCACGCGGGCTACGCCTTTCTCGAGGTCGGCACGGTGCGGCAGAAGAACCAGGTCAACGCCTTGTCGAAGATTCTTTCCGACTTTGCCATCTCGGCCCTGGCCTATTTCTTCATCGGCTACTGGATCGCCTACGGCATCAACTTCCTCGAACCGGCTGCGGTGCTTACCGAGAACCACGGTTATGGGCTGGTGAAGTTCTTCTTCCTGCTGACCTTTGCCGCGGCGATTCCGGCGATCATCTCCGGTGGCATCGCCGAGCGCGCCAAGTTCGGCCCGCAGCTGTGCGCCACGGCGTTGATCGTAGCCTTCGTCTATCCCTTCTTCGAAGGCATGATCTGGAACGGCAACTACGGCTTGCAGGCCTGGCTTGAAGCGCGTTTCGGCGCCAGCTTCCATGATTTCGCCGGTTCCGTGGTGGTGCATGCCATGGGCGGCTGGCTGGCGTTCGGTGCCGTGTTGCTGCTCGGTCGCCGCAATGGTCGCTATCGGGACGGCAAGCTGGTGGCCATGGCGCCGTCGAACATTCCGTTCCTGGCGCAGGGCTCATGGATCCTGATCATCGGCTGGTTCGGCTTCGCCGACCTGTCGATCCACAAGATCGGTGCGGTGAGTCAGGACTAAGATACATGCCAGGCGTTGTCTGACAGCGCCTGGAGCAGGCAAGGATGCTGCGAACTGCAGGAGCGGCGCCCCGCCGCGAACCAGGTGGCGTTGGATCGAAAGCTTCGCCCCGAGGCGGGGCTCCTACGCAAAGATGCCCAGCCGCAAATTGTAGGAGCGGCGCCCCGCCGCGAACCAGGCGGCGTAGGTTTCGAAAGCTTCGCCCCGAGGCGGGGGTCCTACGAAAAACTGTTTTGCCGGTTTGGATCAGTCGCGACGACCTTCGACCGGCTTGCCGGCGACGGTGCCTTCCTTGAGCATGATCTGGTATTCCTTGCCGTCGGTTTCCACCTGATGCAGGCGTACCAGCAAGTGGCCCCAGTCCTTGGCGAACCACAGCACGGTCTTGCGGGTGCTTTGCGTAGGGTCACGGACGCGCTCGACCTTGATCGCATCGATCAGGCCAGCCTTGGTGCGTACCACTTCTTCGCCCAGTACACGGAAGTCGTAGGTTTCGATTTCGTCACCGTCGACCACCTGATAGCTCACGCTCTTTTTGCCCGCCGCGACGTCCTGCTGCAGGGCGACCTGATAGGTCGACTTGTCCAGCAGGCCACGGTTGAGCGGAAAGGTAACGGCATCGCCACGGTCATTGCCGATGACTTGTTTCTGCTCCCAGTCGAAGTCCTGCTCGACCTTCTTGCCTTTACCCAGGCCGCTGCGGTTGAGGCGGTAGGTCAAGGGCAGCAGGGCACCGTTGTCGACGCGGAAGGTGCTTTCTTCGGTAAGGCTGGCAACCAGCATCGAAGCTTCGAAGTTGAGGGTCCAGCGGCCGTCGTCCTCACGCTTGAGGCTGCGTTCGGCGCTGCCGCTGACCGGCAGTTGCTTCCAGTCCGCCGTGTAGCTGGCGGAGAAAGGCTGCAGATCTTCGGCAAGGGCTGGCAGGGCGAACAGGGTCAGGGCGAACAGCAGGGCGCGACGCATAGGGTCTCCTAGGTTCGAATCAGGTGGCCGCTGGCAGGCAGCGGCTGGTCATCCAGCATTGCGCCTTGGGCGCCAAGACGCAAGCGGCCTTCGGCAAACCAGCGCACCGCCAGCGGATAAATCAGGTGTTCCTGCTGGTGCACGCGGCTGGCCAGGCTTTCGGCCGTGTCATCGGCCATCACGGGCAGCACTGCTTGTATGACCCGGGGGCCACCATCGAGTTCCTCGGTGACGAAGTGCACGCTGCAGCCATGCTCGCTGTCCCCGGCTTCCAGAGCTCGTTGATGCGTGTGTAGACCCTTGTGCTTGGGGAGGAGCGAAGGGTGAATGTTCAGCAGGCGTCCCGCGTAGTGCTGAACGAAGCCTGGCGTAAGAATACGCATGAAGCCGGCCAGCACCACCAGATCGGGCTGGTGGGCATCGATGGCTTGAATCAGCGCCGTATCGAAGGCTTCGCGGCCGTCAAACTGCTTGTGGTCAAGCAGTTCGGTGGCGATACCGGCCTGCTTCGCCCGCTGCAGGCCGTAGGCATCGGCGCGGTTGCAGATAACCGCGGCGATGCGAGCCGGATTGCCGTCGTGGGCGATGCTGTCGATCAGCGCTTGCAGGTTACTGCCTGAGCCGGAGATCAGGACGACGACATTACAGGGCATCAGTGGGCTTTCAGGTTGTTCAGCTGAACCTGGGCCGCGCCTTCGGCAGCTTCGGTGATCTGGCCGATGACCCAAGGTTGCTCGCCGCTGGCGCGCAGGCTGGCCAGGGCGGTTTCAACCTGATCCTGAGCAACGCAGATGACCATGCCGACGCCGCAGTTCAGCACGCGGTGCATCTCGTGCTCGTCGACGTTACCTTGTGCCTGCAGCCAGTCGAACACGGCTGGGCGATTCCAGCTGGCCACGTCGATCACTGCCTGGGCGCCTTGTGGCAGCACGCGCGGGATGTTGTCCAGCAGGCCACCACCGGTGATGTGGGCCATGGCCTTGACCGCGCCGGTGTCCTTGATCAGCTTGAGCAGCGGCTTGACGTAGATACGAGTCGGTGCCATCAGCAGGTCGGCCAGGGCCTTGCCATCCAGTTGCACCTGCTCGATGTCGGCGCCGGACACTTCGATGATCTTGCGGATCAGCGAGTAGCCGTTGGAGTGCGGGCCGGAGGAGGGCAGGGCGATCAGCGCGTCGCCGGTGACGACCTTGGAGCCGTCGATGATTTCGCTCTTTTCCACCACGCCGACGCAGAAACCGGCCAGATCGTAGTCTTCGCCTTCGTACATGCCCGGCATTTCCGCGGTTTCACCACCGACCAGGGAACAGCCAGCGAGTTCGCAACCTGCGCCGATGCCGGTGACCACGGTGGCAGCGACGTCGACGTTGAGCTTGCCGGTGGCGTAGTAGTCGAGGAAGAACAGCGGCTCGGCACCACAGACCACCAGGTCGTTGACGCACATGGCCACCAGATCCTGGCCGATGCTGTCGTGCTTGTTCAGGTTCAGCGCCAGGCGCAGCTTGGTGCCGACGCCGTCGGTGCCGGACACCAGCACCGGTTGCTTGTAACCGGCCGGGATCTCGCACAGGGCGCCAAAGCCACCCAGGCCACCCATGACTTCCGGACGGGCAGTGCGCTTGGCCACGCCTTTGATGCGCTCGACCAGGGCTTCACCGGCATCGATGTCGACGCCTGCGTCCTTGTAGCTGATGGAGGGTTGCTTGCTCATAGATCCGGGCCTTTGGATGGGGAGTTCGTGTAGGCGCCGACGTGACGCAGGCTCATCCAAGGAGCCCGGCGTGCGTACCGGCTGGCGAAGGCGCGCGATTTTATCAGGCTTGCCCGGTAGCGGCCACTCGCGTGCATGCGCTTCGTCGCAGGCACTGGCTCTTGTTGCCGGGGCAGAGGCGGCTGTTTAAGGTATATGCCTTTGCGCACGCCGCCATCCCTTCGCGAGAGCCCGCCCCATGCGTTTGTCTGTCCGCCTGATGTTCTTCTGTCTGTCGCTCCTGAGCCTGCCGGCATTGGCCGCGCCGGTTGCCGGTTTGTATCAGGTGCGTGAACCTGTAGCGGATCAGCAACCGGAAAGCCGTGACGCGGCGATGCAGAAAGCGCTGCAGACCCTGGTGCTGCGCCTGACGGGCGATGCCAAGGCGTTGCTGAACCCGGCGCTGGAAGGCCTGCGCAAGGACCCGCAGCAAATCGTCAGCCAATACGTTTACGAGGGCGATGCGTTGCTGGTCGAATTCGATCCGGCCAGCACGGATCAACAGCTGCGCCAGGCTGGCCTGGCCCTGTGGGGCGCCAATCGACCGGTGATTCTCACCTGGTGGCTCAACGAAGCGCCGGAAGGCAGCCAGTTGGTCGGCGAGAGCCAGAGTGCGTCGGCGCTGCTGCGCGAGGCGGCTCAGCACCGCGGCCTGCCGCTGCGTTTGCCTCTGGCTGATTTGAGCGAGCAGGTGCTGGGCAGTGCCGATGTGCTGCTGGCCAATGATCCGCAGGCGTTGCGCGAAGCCTCCGAGCGCTATGGCGCCGATGCTTTGCTGGCCGTGCGCGCAGCAGAAAGCGGCGGCACCTGGCAGGCGACCTGGCGCCTGTGGCTGGGTGATGAGCGCGAGCAGGGTAAAGCCGAGGGCGCCGACCAGGCTGCGCTGGCCGATGCCGTGCTGCTGGCTGTGGCCGAGCGTCTGGCCCCGCGTTTTGTCGTCAAACCCGGTGCGGCGCAAAGCCTGACGCTGGTGATCGAAGGGGCCGACCTGGGCCGTTTCGCGGCGCTGGAGCGCCTGCTCGAACCCTTCGCTGCACGCTTGCAGGAGATCGACGGCCAGCGCCTGGTCTATCAGGTCAGCGCCAGCCCGGAGCAACTGCGTGCGCAGTTGGCGTTGGGGCAACTGCAGGAAGTCAGCGAGCCGCTCGATGCCGCTGCACCGCCGGAGAATCCCCAGGAGGGGGCCACCGAGGCGCCGCAGGTGAAGCCGCGCACCGATCAGCTGCGTTTTCGCTGGTAAGCTTGCCGGCGGATAAATCACAGCCCAGTCACGCGGCGACCCCTGGCGCCGTTACGCAACGAGGACGCGAGCATGACCGATTCCACCCGCTGGCTATGGATGGCTGGGCTGTTTCTGCTCGGCTGGTTGCTGTACCTGCTGCACCCGATACTTTCCCCCTTCCTGATCGGCATCCTGTTGGCCTACCTGGGCGATCCGCTGGTCGACCGCCTCGAGCGGCATCGCCTGTCGCGTACCGCTGGCGTGGTGGTGGTGTTCACCCTGTTTGCGCTGGCGCTGCTGATACTCGTATTGGTGCTGGTGCCCATGCTGGGACGGCAACTGGTGCGTTTGTATCAACTGGCGCCGGAGATGATCGACTGGCTGCAGGGCACGGCACTGCCCTGGTCGCAATCGCACCTGGGCTTGCAGGACGACCTGTTGCAGGTCGACCAGCTCAAGCAGGTGTTCGCCGACAACATCGGCAAGACCACCGATGTGCTCAAGGCGGTGCTGGCTCAGGCGACCTCTTCGGGCCTGGCGCTGCTGGCCTGGCTGGGTAATCTGCTGCTGATTCCGGTGGTGAGCTTCTACCTGATGCGCGACTGGGATGTGCTGGTCGAGCAGGTGCGGCGCCTGCTGCCGCGTCAACGCGAGGGGTTGGTGGTCAAGCTGGCAGGCGAATGCCATGAGGTGCTCGGCGCCTTCCTGCGTGGCCAGCTACTGGTGATGCTGGCGCTGAGCATCATTTATGCCTCGGGCCTGATGCTGGTGGGGCTGGAGCTGGGATTGCTGATTGGCGTGCTGGCGGGGTTGGCGAGCATCGTGCCCTATATGGGCTTTATCGTCGGCATCGGTGCGGCGTTGACCGCCGCGCTGTTCCAGTTCGGCCTCGAACCCTATCCCCTGATCGGCATCGCTGTGGTGTTCATGATCGGCCAGATGCTCGAGGGCATGGTGCTGACGCCCATGTTGGTGGGCGATCGCATCGGTCTGCACCCGGTCGCGGTGATCTTCGCCATCCTCGCTGGCGGCCAGCTGTTTGGCTTCACCGGCGTGCTGTTGGCCTTGCCGGTAGCAGCGGTGATCATGGTTCTGCTGCGCCATGCCCATGATTTGTATAAACTTTCCGGCCTTTACGGAGAGTCCAGCGGTTCCGACGAGCCCCTTGCATGAAACCAATCCAGCTGCCTCTGGGGGTGCGTCTGCGTGATGACGCCACCTTCGCCAACTACTACCCCGGCGCCAATGCCGCGGCCCTGGGCTATGTCGAGCGCTTGTGCGAGGCCGACGCCGGCTGGACGGAAAGCCTGATCTACCTGTGGGGCGCCGAAGGCGTCGGGCGCAGCCACCTGCTGCAGGCGGCCTGCCTGCGTTTTGAGCAGCGTGGCGAAGCGGTGGTGTATCTGCCGCTCAGCGAAGTGGTGCAGCACGGCCCGGAGTTGCTCGACAACCTTGAACTGTGCGAGCTGGTCTGCCTCGATGATCTCGATGCCGTGGCCGGACGCAGCGACTGGGAAGAAGGGCTGTTCCACCTGTTCAACCGACTGCGTGACAGCGGCAGGCGCTTGTTGCTGGCAGGCACCATGTCGCCACGCGAGTTGCCGATTCAACTGCCTGATCTGAAGTCGCGACTGACCCTTTCGCTGGTCTTCCAGTTGCACGAGCTGTCCGATGAAGACAAGCTGCGCGCCCTGCAGCTGCGCGCCTCGCGTCGTGGCCTGCAGATGAGCGATGAGGTCGGCCGCTTCATCCTCACCCGTGGCGAACGCAGTATGAGCGCGTTGTTCGAGCTGCTGGAACGCCTGGATCAGGCCTCGCTACAAGCCCAGCGCAAGCTGACCATTCCCTTTCTCAAGGAAACCTTGGGCTGGTAGCTGCTTCGGGAGTTCATGTGTTGGAGCGAGCTCTGCTCGCGAATTTTTAGCTGCACAAGCGCTTCGCGAGCAGAGCTCGCTCCCACATCAGGACATTTATTCACCTGCGAGTTTACGGTCGTACTGAAAACGCCAGCGGGTGTAGAGCAGGGCGCAGCAGAACAGGCCGAAGCTGATTACCGCCTCCAACGCGCCGAACAGTGCGCGCGCCGGGTCGATGGCGGCCAGTACGCCCTGGATGAAGTAGATGTTGACGACGAAGCAGGTCCAGGCGTGGGCACGGGCGTTGCCCATCAACATCCCGGGGGCGAGCAGCGCCAGTGGCAACAGTTGAATGGCCAGCACCACGCCGACCCGCGCGCCATGCAGATCGGCGAAGGCCAGGTTCCATACCAGCAGCAAGGTCAACAGGGCGATGAAGCTGAACAGGCTCAGCGCCCGGCTGAGTTTGACGCGCGGCTCCAGCCATTCGAGGCTGGGCAGGGGTTTCTTCGCTCGGGCCACGATCACTGCTCCAGTTTGCCGGCGATCTGCGCCAGGCGTTGACCCAGTGCGCGGCACAGGGCGGTTTCATGTTCATCAAGCGCGCGCTTGCCGTCGCTGCCGGCGTGGTGACTGGGGCCGTAGGGCGTGCCGCCACCACGGGTTTCTAGCAGGGCCGACTCGCTGTAGGGCAGGCCGCAGATCAGCATGCCGTGGTGCAACAGCGGCAGCATCATCGACAGCAGCGTGCTTTCCTGGCCGCCATGCAGGCTGGCGGTGGAGGTGAACACGCCAGCCGGTTTGCCGACCAGCTCGCCAGTCAGCCACAGGTTGCTGGTGCCATCGAGGAAGTATTTGAGCGGTGCCGCCATGTTGCCGAAACGGGTCGGGCTGCCCAGGGCCAGGCCTGCGCAGTTTTTCAGATCGTCCAGAGTGGCGTACATGGCGCCTTCTTCCGGCACGCTCGGCGCGACGGCCTCGCACTCGCTGGAGACGGCCGGCACCGTGCGCAGACGTGCCTCCAGGCCGGCCATTTCGACGCCACGGGCAATCTGCCTGGCCATTGCGGCGGTGGCGCCATGGCGGCTGTAGTAGAGCACGAGGATATAGGGCGCGCTCATGCCAATAGCTCCAGTACCTTTTCCGGTGGACGGCCGATCACGGCCTTGTCGCCGGCGACCAGAATCGGCCGCTCGATCAGTTTGGGATGCTCGACCATGGCCTCGATCAGTTGCGCTTCGCTCAGGCTGCTATCACTCAGGCCCAAAGCCTTGTACTCGTCTTCACCGCTGCGCAGCAGTTCGCGGGCGCCGATGCCCAGCTTGCCGAGCAGGCGCTCGAGTTCGGCGGCGCTGGGCGGTGTTTCCAGGTAACGCACGACTGTCGGTTGCAGGCCGCGTGCTTCGAGCAACTCCAGCGCGCCTCGGGATTTGGAGCAGCGTGGGTTGTGGTAGAGCGTCAGGTCGGTCATGGTGGCTCGTATCCGGCTTGAATTGGCGGCTATTCTAACCGCCTGATGCGCGGATGCACGCGAAGCGAGAGGCCGCTTCGTGCGACCTTTTCACGCGGTGCACTGTCTATCGATGCTTGAAGGCTAAGGAGTGGTCATGCAGGTTCGTCTCAAGGACTGGCTGGGATTCTGGCTGAGTCTTTACCAGCGCTTCGTCGAGAACCGAGGCGCCGGCAACGCGGCGGCGTTGACCTATACCACCTTGTTCGCGGTGGTGCCGATGATGACCGTGACCTTCGCCATGCTCTCGGCCATTCCGGCATTCAAGGGCGTTGGCGAGGATATTCAGGGTTTCATCTTCCACAACTTCGTCCCCTCGACCGGTGAGGCCGTGCAGGGCTATTTGCGTGAGTTCACCACCCAGGCGCGACAACTGACCTGGTTCGGTGTGGGGCTGCTGGCGGTCACTGCGTTTCTCATGTTGGTGGCCATCGAGAAGACCTTCAACGTGATCTGGCGGGTACGCCAGCCGCGCCGTGGCATGTCCAGCTTTCTGCTGTACTGGGCGATTCTCAGTCTCGGGCCGCTGCTGCTGGGGGCCGGGTTCGCGGTCAGTACCTACATTGCCTCTCTGTCGCTGATTTCCGGGCCCGATGCCGTCGTCGGTGCCAAGACGCTGCTCGGCTTCGCGCCGCTGCTGTCGAGCATCGCCGCGTTCACCCTGCTCTATGCGGCCGTGCCCAATACCCGCGTGCCCCTGCGTCATGCGCTGTTGGGCGGTTTGTTCAGTGCGGTGCTGTTCGAGGTGGCCAAGGCGCTGTTCGGCCTGTATGTCAGCCTGTTTCCGGGCTATCACCTGATTTATGGCGCCTTTGCCACGGTGCCGCTGTTTTTGCTGTGGATTTACCTGTCCTGGCTGATCGTGCTGCTGGGCGCCGAGCTGGTCTACGGTCTGTCACAGCCCCGCCACTGGCGTCGCGAGCCCATCGCCAGAGGGCTGCTTCTGCTGGTGGTGCTGCGCCTGTTGCTCAAACGTCAGCAGCAGGGTGAGGCCTTGCACTATGGCGACATGCAGCGCGCAGGCTGGCGTCTGCCCGAAGACGAGTGGAGCCAGGTGATGGATTTTCTCGAGCGCGAGCACATGGCATGCAAGGCCAGCGGAGGTGGCTGGGTGTTGTGCCGCGATCTGCACACCTTCCCTGTCTACAAGCTGCTCGAGTGCAGCCCCTGGCCGTTGCCGAGTTTGTCGCAGTTGCCTGCCCAGCTCGATGAACCCTGGTATCCGGCATTGCGCGAGGGACTGGAGCGGCTGCAAGCGGAGCGCGAGGAGCAGTTCGGAGTCAGTCTGGCGGATTGGTTACCGGGCAAGGGGTGACAAAAAATGTCAGTTTGCGGCGTCATGCCAGCCTTTGTTCGTGCTCCAGGCTCACGGATATCAGTGATTCCGTGTCACAGGGCTGGCACGGTTCTGGCAAACATCAGGGCAGTGGAAATCGGGCTGCCGACAGGGCAGGGATCGCGAGGATACAGGCAGTCATGACGGCTAAAGACAAGGTCATCCCTCTTCATCAGCGCGATCCGCAGCAGGCGCTGACGCGGCTCAATCGCGTTACCGGATTGCGCTTTGCTCGTTGGCCTGAGTCGCTGCTCGCCTTCGCGGTCAGTGAAGACCCGCATGCCGAGGCTGACGTGCAGGACGCGCAGCCGCTGCATCGTGCGGAGGTGTCCTCCGCCTGAAAGCAAAACCCCGCGAAAGTATGCGGGGCTTTGCTTGAGCGGGGTTCAGGCCATGGCCTGAAGGCCATCGCTGTTGGCTGGCTCGACGGCCTGTACGAAAAATTCCTCGACCACCAGGCTCGGTGCCGGCACTGCCGAACGCAGACGCACCTGCATCTCCTTGATCCTTTGCCGCACCGGCAGGCGGGCAATGCCGGACAGCAGAATCTTGCCGGTGACGCTGACCTTGCCATGGTCGACATTGACCTCACGACGTTTGTCGCCATCGCGATAGCTCACCAGCAACGATACCGGCAGGTTGGCCAGGCCGGGGATATGCAGCCAGGTAGCAACGTTGTATTCCGCCACGCGCCCTTCATAGGCGGTGACCAGCAGGCGGGCGCCGTCGACGATGCGCGCTGGCACAGAGCCGATCAGCTTGTCTTGCGCTTGAGACATGGTGAAATTCCTGGCGGGTTGAAACGGGTGTGCCGGGAATTATAAGCAGCCAGCTGTGGGTGAAACTGTGCACTTGGCAGACAGGCCGCGTGACTCGGATCGCAGTTTCGCCCATCAGGCCAGGCGCAAGGGGTGACGGGATACCGATGAGGTCCGCAGGTTGCTTTCCGGTAGCGCCACGATGGCCTGATTGTGCGCGTTGGCCAGTTGCAGCCAAAGGTGCTCCCCGGGGCTGAACTGGGCGGTGGGCAACCACAGGCCGTGATGCCAGCCGTTGCCGGGGTTGGGGGTGCTTTGCAGCACGCCAGGATGGGTCTGTGCGTTGGGTGCGCGGCGTAGCCATACGGGGCGTGGCAAACCCTTGAGATAGCGCAGCCCCAGGTGCAGACCTTCTGCGCCCTGATGGCGCCAGCGCACCAGTGCCAGCGCCGGCGTACCCGTGGTGAGCAGCAACACCAGTTGCCCGACCTGCAGCTGCGCGCCTTCGTTGGCATTGCACAGCAGGCGCGCGCCGCCGGGGCTGGCATCGAGAATCTGCGCCTCGGTACGCTGTGGCAGTTTATCCAGCAACTGTGCATGGATGGCGGCCAGGCCAACCAGCAGGCTGCACTGGCCAGCGAGCTCGGCACGTTCATGGCGACGCTGCTGGCGTACCAGCCAGTGCTGGCGTATTCGCTCGAGCAACTGGCGTTCCTGCAGGCTTTGCAGCGGCGCGGGCTCATGCAGGGCAATCAGCAGTGCGCCCAGCTCGAAGCGACGCAGGTAGGCGTGTTCGCCTTCGGGGTGTTGTTCGACGTTAAGGCAGGCCTGCGCCTGACTCAGGTCGACCAGCGGGCCTTCACTGTCGTCTTCCTCGTCCCAGGGTTGCAGCCTGGCCAGCGACGCCAGGGGGGCGAGCGCATTGAACAGGGTCAGGCATTCGCCTGCGTCGAGATGAAAGGGATTGCTCAGGGCCATCAGCAGCATCTGCTGGTAAAGGCCGCGCAGGTCATTGGCCGGTTTCGGCTCGAACGCAGCAGCCACGGGTTCGTCCAGGCACTGCTGGTGTTCGCCGATCCAGTACAGCAAATGGCTGTCGCGCCACAGTGCTGGCGGGGGTTCCTGATAAAGGTGGTAGTGGCGCAGCAACTGCTGGGCAAGGAAATGCTGGGCCATGTACAGGCACCAGGCCAGATGCGGCAGCGATGGCTGGCGGCCCTGCAGGATCTGCAGCAGCAGGCGCTTGAAACCGCTGGCCAGCTCGCTGCACAGGCGCACGAACAGTGTGCTGGGTGGATGGGGATTGGCGAAGCTGGCGTAATGCCGATACTCGTCACTGAAGCTTTGCAGCGCACGCTGCCTTTCCAGTAAGGTCAGATGGCTGCGATTGAGCGAAAACAACAGGCTCAGTACTTGCTGCAGGCCATGCTCCGGTTCCAGCAGGCGGGCCGCCGCGAGTTGCTGGGCGACCTCCGCCGGTGTTACGCGGTTGTCCTCGCGGATTTCCGGAACCTCCAGGCGCAGGGCATCTGGCGTCATATCAACCCCGAGTGGACGAGGAACGAGTACATGGGCTTAGGGCTCCGCAAGGTCGGCAAGGCTGTCTTGGTTATCTGCGCCGGTTTGCTGCTAACGGCTTGCGCCGAAGATTTCGGCCCTGACCAGCATGGACGAAAGGTAACGGCTGACAGCCTCGATGGCCAGTGGCTGATCATCAATTATTGGGCCGAATGGTGCGCGCCGTGCCGCACCGAGATTCCCGAGCTCAACGCGCTGGAAGAAAAGCTGAAAAACCAGTCGGCGCGGGTGATTGGCGTCAACTTCGATGCCTTGCAGGGCGATGATCTCAAGCGTGCGGCGGACAGCTTCGATATCCGCTTCACCGTGCTGGCGCAGGATCCGGCGGCACGCTTCGAACTGCCACGCACCGATGTCTTGCCGGTCACCTACATTGTCGATGCCGAGGGCAAACTGCGTGAGCGCCTGGTCGGTGAGCAGACATCCGCCGGGCTGCTCGCACATCTCGAACGCCTGCGCGGCGAATAGACCAGCGCAAGAGCGGAGCACCGCGAACAAGCGGTGCCTGTCTTACCAACCCGGCACCCCACTCATGTCCGGCAACTGGTGGGCGATGCCCTTGTGGCAATCGATGCAGGTGGCTGCGCCGCTGGCCAGGGCGCTGGAGTGCATCTGGCGGGCGCGTGGGCTCTGTTTGGTGAAGTCCATGTAGTCGAAGTTGTGGCAGTTGCGGCATTCCAGCGAATCGTTGGCCTTGAGCCGTGCCCATTCGTGTTCGGCCAGTTCGCGACGCTTTTCCAGAAACTTCTCGCGGGTGCTGATGGTGCCGAAGATCTTGCCCCAGACTTCCTTGGACGCCTGCATCTTGCGCGCGATCTTGTCCGTCCACTGGTGCGGTACGTGGCAGTCCGGGCAGGTGGCGCGCACCCCGGAGCGGTTGCTGTAGTGAATGGTGTCCTGCAGCTCGACGTACACGTTGTCACGCATTTCATGGCAGGAGATGCAGAACTGCTCGGTATTGGTGGCCTCCAGCGCGGTGTTGAAACCGCCCCAGAAAATGATCCCGGCGATGAAGCCGCCAAGAGTGAGAAAACCCAGGCTGTAATGCACGCTTGGGCGGCGCAGGATGCCCCAGTACTCCTTGAGCAGGGCCATTAACGACTTCATGAAAGGCCTCCTCAGGGTTTTGCCGTGCCGGCTGCTTCGTCGCCGAGCAACTGGTCGATATTGCGGAAGGCGTTGCCGACCAGAGGTTTGACCTCCTGCTGGGTGACGTGGCACTGGGTACAGAAGTAGCGCCGTGGTGAAACCGCCGCCAGGGCCTGACCGTCGCGATCCATGTAGTGGGTGATGCTGATCATCGGCGCCTGGCTGCGGGCGCTACCGGCGCGGCTGTGGCAGGTCAGGCACTTGTTGCCGTTGGCGTCGACCTGGTAGCCGCGAATGCTGTGCGGGATGGTCGGTGGCTGTTCCGGGTAGTTGCGCTCGCGGCGCAGGTCCTTGTTCTCCTCGTTGCCCAGCACCGGTGCCGGCAGGGTCTGACTGAGGGTGCCGCCGGGGCGGCGGCCGTCCGGCGCGGGGGCGTCGAGTGGGTAATCGAGCTCACCGGCGATGGCCAGGCCGAAGGCGGCGAGCAGTAGCAGAGGCAGGAAACGCAGGCTCATGACGGTTCTCCTCAGGCCAGGTTGACCAGTTCGATCTTCACCGCACACTTCTTGTAGTCGGTCTGCTTGGAGATCGGGTCGGTGGCGTCCAGGGTGACCTTGTTGATCAGTTTGTTGGCGTCGAAGAAGGGCACGAACACCAGGCCGCGCGGTGGCTTGTTGCGCCCGCGGGTTTCGATGCGCGCGCGGATCTCGCCGCGCCGGCTGATCACCTTGACCTCGCTGCCGCGTCGCGCCTTGAGTGCCCTGGCATCGTCCGGGTGCATGTACACCAGGGCATCGGGCACGGCGCCGTGCAGCTCCTCGACGCGCTGGGTCATGCTGCCGGTGTGCCAGTGTTCGAGCACGCGGCCAGTGCTGAGCCAGAACGGGAAGTCGTCATCCGGCGCCTCGGCTGGCGGTTCGTAGGGCAGGGCGAAGATCAGCGCGCGTTTGTCCGGGTAGCCGTAGAACTGCACGCCGCTGCCTTTTTCCACGTAGGGGTCGAGGCCTTCGCGATAGCGCCAGCGCGTTTCCTTGCCGTCAACCACCGGCCAGCGCAGGCCACGCTCGGCGTGATAGCTGTCGAAGGGCGCCAGGTCATGGGCATGGCCGCGACCGAACTGGGCATATTCCTCGAACAAGCCCTTCTGCAGGTAAAAGCCAAAGGCCTCGGCCTCGTCGTTGGCATAGCCGGCCTCGATCTGTTCGCGGGGGAACTGGTCGACCTGGCCGTTGGCGAACAGCACCTGGTAGAGCGTCTTGCCCTTGTATTCCGGGGCCTTGGCCAGCAGTTCGGCAGGCCAGACTTCGTCGGTGGTAAAGCGCTTGGAAAATTCCACCAGTTGCCACAGGTCGGACTTGGCCTCGCCCGGTGCCTTGACCAGTTGGTGCCAGAACTGCGTGCGGCGCTCGGCATTGCCGTAGGCGCCTTCCTTCTCCACCCACATGGCGCTGGGCAGGATCAGGTCGGCAGCCTGGGCCGAGACGGTGGGGTAGACATCGGAGACGATGACGAAGGCCTGCGGGTTGCGCCAACCGGGGAGGATCTCCTGCATCACGTTGGGGCCGGCCTGCATGTTGTTGCTGACCTGGGTCCAGTAGACCTTGAGTACGCCGTCCTTGAGCTTGCGGCTCTGTTCCACGGCATGAAAGCCGGGTTTTTCCTGGATGGTGCCGGCCGGCAGCTTCCAGATCTTCTCGGCGGTTGCACGGTGCTTGGGGTTGGCCACCAGCATGTCGGCGGGCAGACGATGGGAGAAAGTGCCCACCTCGCGCGCGGTGCCGCAGGCCGATGGCTGGCCGGTGAGGGAGAAGGGGCTGTTGCCCGGTTCGCTGATCTTGCCGGTGAGCAGGTGCAGGTTGTAGATCAGGTTATTGGCCCAGACACCGCGGGTGTGCTGGTTGAAACCCATGGTCCAGAACGACATGACCTTGCGCTTGGGGTCGGCGTACAGCTCGGCCAGGGCCTTGAGGCGCTCGGCCGCCACGCCGCTTTCCTTGGCGGTGCGCTCCAGTGTGTAGGGTTTGACGAAGGCGGCGAACTGCTCGAAGGATATGTCCTCCCAGGTGTTGGCCTTGGCCGCGTTCTTGGCCTGCATCTCCAGTGGGTTGTCGGCGCGCAGGCCGTAGCCGATGTCGTCGGCGCCGCGGGCGAACTTGGTGTGCTTGCCGACGAAGTCCTTGTTAACCGCGCCGCTTGCGATGATGTGGTTGGCGATGTAGTTGAGTATCAGCAGGTCGGTCTGCGGTTTGAATACCAGCGGGATGTCGGCGAGGTCGAAGCTGCGGTGCTCGAAGGTGGAAAGCACGGCGACCTTGGTGTTCGGATGGCTGAGGCGACGATCAGTGACCCGGCTCCAGAGGATGGGGTGCATTTCGGCCATGTTCGAGCCCCACAGCACGAAGGCGTCGGCGGCCTCGATGTCGTCGTAGCAGCCCATCGGCTCGTCCATGCCGAAGGTACGCATGAAGCCCATCACCGCCGAAGCCATGCAGTGGCGCGCGTTGGGGTCGATGTTGTTGGAGCGGAAACCGGCCTTCATCAGCTTGTTGGCGGCGTAGCCTTCCCACACCGTCCATTGCCCTGAACCGAACATGCCGACGGCCTCGGGGCCATGCTCGCGCAGCGCCTCCTTGGTCTTCTGTTCCATGATGTCGAAGGCCTGCTCCCAGCTCACCGGCTGGAATTCACCCTGCTTGTCGTACACGCCATTCTTCATGCGCAGCAGCGGTTGGTTGAGGCGGTCGACGCCGTACATGATTTTCGACAGGAAGTAGCCCTTGACGCAGTTCAGGCCGCGATTGACCTCGGCCTTGACGTCACCGTGGGTGGCCACCACGCGGTTGTCGCGGGTGGCGACCATCACGCTGCAGCCGGTACCGCAGAAGCGGCAGGGCGCCTTGTTCCAGTCCAGGCGGGTCATGTCCGCTTCGGTGATCAGGTTGCTGGCGGTCGTAACCAACGGCAGACCGGCGGCAGTGGCGGCAATGGCAGCAGCGTTGGCCTTGGCAAATTCACGGCGGGAAAGCTTCATTCTGAGTCTCCTTCTGTGTCGAGGAGTTCGTGGTAAACCAGAGCGGCATTGAGCACGCCTGGCAACGCGTTGATCTGTTCGAGGCGGGCGAGGATGTGGCGCTCGTTTTCGGTTTCCAGCACCACCACCAGCTTGCCTTGCGGGCTTTCCTGATGCAGTTCGAGGCCTTCCAGCTGGCGCAGGTTGGCTTTCACCGCAGCCAGCCACTCGGGCCGTACGTGCACCAGCAGACTGGAAATATGCATAGAGGCGGCCATGTTCCGTGGCTCCGTAGGTGAGGAAGGATCAGGTGGGTGGGCCAGGTGGGCCCAGCAGCATCTGCATGAACCAGATGATGAATCCGTAGCCGCCGACCAGCGCGACCGAAAGGATGGGGAACAGGCAGACCACGAGAAAGACGAACAGGCGAGTTTCCTTGCCTTTCATGGCGCTGCGCTCGGGCGGGGTAGCCATTCGCTCTTCTCCGTTGCGTTCGCAATTGAGCCTAGACCCTAACGTTAGTAAGAGCAAAGTCTGTTGAGCTGGATCAAGGAAAAGGAATTGTACGAGCGGTAATGGCACGTACTCGCGATTATCGATAGCGTGCTAATATTTCGTCTGGTTTCATTCACCTGCAGGCGTCACCCGGTTCGGTCTTGCGGCATGTTCCGGCTATCGCTTGCATCCAGCTTCGTGAGCCAGTCCACCCATGTCCGTGACTCATCTGAGCCGTGGCAGCGCCGGTTATCGGCGTGCCACCCTGGCGCTGTTCTGCGCCGGTTTCGCCACCTTCGCCATGCTTTACTGCGTGCAACCCCTGCTGCCGTTGTTGGCCGCGCACTTTCGCGTGTCTGCGGCCAGCAGCAGCCTGGCGCTTTCGCTGACCACCCTGAGCCTGGCCCTGTGCCTGCTGGTATCCGGTGCACTGGCCGAGAGCTGGGGGCGCAAGCCGGTGATGGTCGCGGCGCTGGGCCTGGCCGCGCTACTGGGGATCGCCTGCGCGCTGGTGGAACAGTGGAGCAGCCTGCTGATTTTGCGTGCGCTGCTGGGGCTGGCGTTGAGCGGTTTGCCGGCGCTGGCCATGGCCTATGTCGGTGAGGAGTTCGACCCTGAAGCGCTACCGGCGGCGATGGGGCTGTATATCGGCGGTACGGCGCTGGGCGGTCTGCTCGGGCGCCTGCTGGCCGGCCTGCTCAGTGACCTGGGCGGTTGGCCCTGGGCCCTTGGCGGCATTGCCGGGCTCGGCCTGTTGGCGTTGGCGCTATTTCTCTGGTTGCTGCCGCCGTCGCGGCATTTCACCGCCCAGCCGTTGTCTTTGCGCGGCCTGTTGCGCAACTTCGCCCTGCACCTGAGCAACCCGCATCTGCGCGTGCTGTTCGCTCTGGCCTTCCTGCTCATGGGCGGCTTCGTTGCGCTGTTCAACTATGTCGGTTTCCGTCTGGCCGGAGAACCATTCAACCTGTCGGCGACGGTCATCGGCCTGTTGTTCACCGTATACCTGCTGGGCATCTTCAGTGCCGGTTGGGCCGGGCGCCTGGTGCCACGCTTTGGCGCGCGTCAGGTGCTCAATGGCGGCATCGGCCTGATGCTGCTGGGGGTAGCCCTGTGCGCTGCGCCGTGGTTGAGCGCTGCGGTGGTGGGGCTGGCGCTGTTCACCCTGGGTTTCTTCGCTGCTCATGCGGTAGCCAGCGGGCAGGTCGGTATTCATGCACAGGGGGCCAAGGCGCAGGCCTCGGCGCTGTACCTGTGTGCCTATTACCTCGGTTCCAGCCTGGTGGGCTATGTTGGTGGTTATGTCTGGGAGCACGCCGGCTGGCTGGCGTTACTCGGCGTTCTGGCTTCGTTATTTATCCTCGCCAGCGCTCTGGTACGGCGTATCTAGGCTGTTTGCCGCTTGTTCAGCGCAGGTTCAAGGAGGGTTCAGCGGGGATTCAGTCGTCTTCCGGCAGACTCGTTGCCAGGTTGATCAAAACCACAACGAGAGGAATGACGCCATGAAAATCACCCTGAACCGTATCGCCTTCGCTACCTGCTTGGCCCTGGGTGCAAGCGCTGCCCAGGCCAACGACAATTTCGTCGGCCTGACCTGGGGTCAGACTGACAACAACATCCAGAAATCCAGCGCGCTGAATGCCAACCTCGGCAACCCCAAGTTGGACAAAGTGATCAATGGCGAGGGCACCTGGGGTGTCCGCGCCGGCCAGAAGACCGCCGATGGTCGCTACTACGCGACTTACGAGAATGTCTCCGGCAGTCACAATGGCTACAAACTGCGTCAGCAGAATCTGCTTGGCAGCTACGACATGTTCGTCCCGCTGGGTAGCAACAACACCAAGCTGTTCGGTGGTGTAACCGCCGGTCTGGTCAAGCTCGAGCAGGAGAGCCGTGGCTTCTCCCGTGACAGTGACATCGGTTTTGCCGCAGGCCTGCAGGCCGGTATTCTGCAGGAACTGAACAGCAACACCTCGATAGAAGCCGGCTATCGTTACCTGCGTACCAATGCCAGCACGGAAATGGCGCCGCATGGTGCAGGCAAGGCCGGGTCGCTGGATCTGCACAGCAGTTCGCAGCTCTACCTGGGTGCCAACTTCGCCTTCTAAAGGTGGCTTAGCGTTACCAGGCCGGGCATCAGTCCGAGTGAAAACGTAGCGAGCGAAGGTCAGGCAAGGCAAAAGCCGGCGAAGAAGCGCAGTTTACGACTTGTAAATGAGCATTCTGAGCCGGGTTTTAACGCAGCATGGCCGAGCGCAGTAGTTTTCACGCTGACTGATTTGCCCGGCCTTCGTACAACTTAAAAAGGGGAAGTCTGATGAAATTGCTGGTGGTGGAGGATGAGGCGCTGCTGCGTCACCATCTGTTCACTCGCCTCAGCGAAAACGGGCATGTGGTGGATGCCGTGCGCACCGCCGAAGAAGCACTGTACCGAGCTGAGTCCTTCAATCATGACCTGGCCCTGGTCGACCTCGGTCTGCCTGGTATGAGCGGTATCGACCTGATCCGTGAGCTGCGCAGCCAGGACAAGAACTTTCCGATCCTGATACTCACCGCACGCGGTAACTGGCAGGACAAGGTCGAAGGGCTTTCCTGCGGTGCCGACGACTATGTGGTCAAACCGTTCCAGTTCGAGGAGCTGGAAGCACGTCTGAACGCGCTGCTGCGACGTTCTTCCGGGTTCACCAAGTCGACCATCGAAGCGGGCTCCCTGGTGCTGTACCTCAATCGCAAGCAGGCCACGGTGGATGAACAGTCGCTGCAGCTGACCGCCTACGAGTACCGCATCCTCGAGTACCTCATGCTGCACCATCAGCAGGTGGTGGCCAAGGAGCGCCTGATGGAACAGCTCTATCCGGGCGACGACGAGCGCGATCCCAACGTCATAGAAGTGCTGGTAGGTCGTCTGCGGCGCAAGCTGGAGGCAGTGCTGGGCGGCAAACCGATAGAAACCGTGCGTGGCCAGGGCTACATGTTCAACGAGCGCTGCAAGTGAGTCGAGCGCGCGCCGTTCTACGCAAGCTGCGTATGCGTTTCGCCTCCCTGCGGCTGCGTTTGATGCTGGCCAGCGCCGCGCTGGCGATGCTGTTCATGCTGCTGTTGATGCCGGTGCTGCAGGGCGTGTTTCTCATGGCCCTGGAGCAGACCATCGAAAAGCGCCTGGCCTCCGACGCGGCAGCGCTGATATCCGCCGCGCGTATCGACGACGGCCAGTTGCACATGCCGGACAAGATGCCGGACGAAGAATTCGACAACCTCGACTCGCACCTGCTGGGCTTCATCTTCGACCGTGACGGCCAGATGCTCTGGCGCTCGCGCTCATCCATCGACGAACTGGTGCGCTACCTGCCGCGTTATGACGGTCGCGGCCACGAGTTTGTGCGCATCCATGACGAAAGCGGCCAGGAATATTTCGTCTATGACATCGAAGTAGACCTGCTGCGCGGCGATCAAACCGCGCTGAGCATCGTCACCATGCAGCCGACTAGCGAATACCAGGGGCTGTTCAACGGTTTCGCCTGGCAACTGCGCCTGTGGCTGGGCATCGCCCTGCTGGTGCTGCTGGGCCTGCTCTGGTTCGGCCTGACTTGGGGCTTTCGCAGCCTGCGTGGCCTTAGCGACGAGCTCGACGGTGTGGAAGCCGGCACCCGCCAGCGCCTGAGTGACGAACACCCGCGCGAACTGCTGCGCCTGACCAACTCCCTCAACCGCCTGCTCGACAGCGAACGGCGTCAGCGCGAGCGCTACCGCGACTCCCTGGAAGACCTCGCCCACAGCCTGAAAACCCCGCTCAGCGTGCTGCAGGGCATTGGTGAAAGCCTGGCTGTGCAGCCGGACAATCGCGAGCAGGCGCAGCTGATGCAGGCGCAGATCGAACGCATGAGCCAGCAGATAGGCTATCAACTGCAACGCGCCAGCCTGCGCCGCAGCGGCCTGGTGCGCCACCGTGAACAGGTCTGGCCGCTGCTCGATGGCCTGTGCCGCTCGCTGGACAAGGTCTACCGCGACAAGCGCGTCGAAGCGACCCTGGACGTGCCCGCGCACAGCCAGATCACCATGGAACGTGGCGCGCTGATGGAACTGCTTGGCAACCTGCTGGAAAACGCCTACCGCCTGTGCCTGCAACAGGTGCGCGTGAGGCTGCAACCCCTGACCGACGGCTGCCTGCTGACCATCGAAGACGATGGCCCCGGCGTGCCCCCGCACCAGCGTGAGCGGGTACTGCAGCGCGGTGAACGACTGGATGCACAGAATCCGGGGCAGGGCATCGGCCTGGCGGTGGTGGAAGATATCGTCGACAGCTACGACGGCGAGCTGAGCCTGGAAGATTCGGAACTGGGCGGCGCCTGTTTCAGGGTGCGGTTGTACGACTGAGCCTTGCTGTCAGGCATGTTCTTCCGATTCTTGTACGGAACAGAACCGCTGCCGGTCCAGGCGAGTCCTGCAGCGGAACAAGGTCGATACCAAATGTGAGCCCTGATCGATTGAACGCTTCGCCCTCGCGGCGCGAACTACGGAATGGCCAGGGCGCAAAGGCCCAGAACAGGCCGGATATACGAATGTCATCGCGCTGGTGACAGGTGCAAAAGCGAAGCTTTGCTCACTACTTGTGGGGAGAGTCCATGTCAGCTGTTAGGTGCTTTGTGTACGGTCTTCGTTGTGGTGCCATATACGAAGAATGACGATAGTTTCTGTGTGGGCTGAATAGCGGACTCTATATTTTCCGAAAACTGCGTCTCGAATGGCTTTTGGGCTTGGAGCAAGCTCAACAGCGCGACCCATTTCTGGATATAGACCAAGATTCTCGATGCGGGAAAGGAGCTCTGCTGCAATGCGTGCAGCAGCAAGAGGATCGTTCTCTGCTATGAATTCGCGCAGGCGAACGAGGTCTGCCACCGCGTTTTCTGAGTAGGCCAGTCTCACTGGCCAGCCTTCGGTGGTGATAGCTCATTGTCGGTGCCCCAGCTTTGCAGCCAGGCAGTCACAGCTTCGCCGGATACAACTCGGCCCTGCGCCACTGACTCCATCGCTTGCAGTGTTTCTTGCCAGCGGTTCTGCTCTAGCTCCTGGCGCTCAAAGAACTCTCTAAGTGCTTGATTAATAAGCCAACTTTTACTTCTCTGAAGCTTCTCGGCCATCGCGCCAAGATTTTCTTCGAGCTCCGGTTGAAGCCGGACGGTTGTGACGCTCATGGACATGCCCTCCATACTGTTGAATGCAATGTATTACACAGTATTCATGCGGGCAAGCAAGCTCGACGCGCGACTGCACAAACGCTTTGGCCCTGGCCAACAAACTGATGCGGATCTGCTGGGCGGAGTGGTGCCACGAGCGACGCTTCAATGGCAATTGGCAGAGCGTAAAGCCCGCCTGACGGCGGGGTAATCAGAACGGTGTGATGGTTTTCTGGTGGTTGTGGTGAATAGCAGCACTGTCGGAACAGGCGTGTCCTACAGCGGAGCAAGGCCGATAACAATGATGATCCCCGCGATCGATTGAACGCTTGGCTCTCGCTGCGCGAACTGCAGAATGGCCAGGGCGCAAGAGCCCAGATCAGGCTGGATATACGCATGCAAACGCGCTGACGACAGGTGCAAAGGCAAAGCTTTGCTCACTACTTGTGGGGTACTATTGTTATGCGGTTATTAAAGGCCGTTGGCTAATGCCTGCTGGATTATTGGTGCTACTGATTCACGCGTAATTTGACGATCAACGCAGTATTTTGAAAGAAGCCATTCTGATAGCTGTTTCTGTCCTTTGCTTGCGTTGCACGAACAGCAGCATAGAACAATGTTTTCTCTGGTTATGATCTTCGCGTCATTTATGATGTGTTCCCAGCTAGCACAAGTTTTCTTCGAGATCTTAGCGGTTGTAAAAGCAGTGCCGCAATAAACACAATTCTTGTCCCGTGCGCGGACCTCTTTTTCAAGCCAACTTGGGATATTCCAACTATTTGCCATACTGACTCCTTCCTTGTTTATGCATAACTATTAATTCGACGGCATTTATGTCACGTTTACACACGACACCTGTCGCATAACCTTCCTTGTCTGGCCTGAAAATGCTCGCTGCAAATGCGACAGCACTCGGGAGAAAAAGCGACATGGAGAACGGCAAGCCTATCGCCTCTGGCGCATTGCCAGCAGGCTTGGGTCAGAACCTAGTGCATATCCGTCTGCTCTCCATCCACGAAGCCCGATGCACAGGCAGCCATGCTGCCTTACCCCTCCTGCGCCCGATACGCCCCTGGCGTGAGCCCCGTCCATTTCTTGAACGCGCGATGAAAGGCCGAGGGTTCGGAGAAGCCGAGTTGTTCGGCGATGTCCTGAATGGCCAGTTCGTCGCGGCCCAGGTGGTAGATGGCGAGGTCGCGGCGCAGGTGGTCCTTGAGTTCCTGGAAGCTGGTGCCTTCTTCGCGCAGGTGGCGGCGCAGGGTTTGCGGGCTGGTGTGCAGGTGCTGGGCGACCTGTTCCAGGTCCGGCCAGGTGCGGCAGTCGCGGCCGAGCAGGCGGCGGATCTGGCTGATCAGGCTGTCGCCGCCGTCGGGCCGGGCCAGCAGGTCGGCGGGGGAGTGCTGGAGGAATTGCTTGAGCGTGCGTTCGTCCTGCAGCAGCGGCATGGCCAGGTAGCGGGCATGAAACAGCAGGCTGGTTTGTCCGGCGGCAAAGCGCCGGCTGCAGGGGAACAGCAGTTCGTATTCGGCGGCATGCGCGGGTTCGGGGTAGGCGAAGGTGGCTTCTTCCAGGCGAATGCGCTGGCCGATCAGCCAACTGCCAAGGCGATGCCAGATCACCAGCAGGCTTTCCACGAGAAAATGATCCGGGTCCCATAGCGTGCTGTCATCGACGCTCAGGCGCGCCCAGTCACCTTCGCGTTGCAGGCGGATGCCCGGTGCGTCGGGGAACAGGCCGTAGAACATCGCGCCACGGCTCAGGGCTTTTTCCAGGCTGCGACAGTGGATGATGGCGTGGCCCATCATGGCGAAGGTGCCGCGCTTGCTCGGCTGGCGGCCGAAGCCCAGGTATTCGTCGTCCAGCGCTTCCCACAGCAATTGCATCAGCCGGGCGAATTGCTCGGGGGCGATGCGCGCACGTGGCTCGACGAGTACGGCGGGCTGGATGCCGGCCTGACGCAGAATCCCCTCGCAGACCAGGCCGCGACGGTCGGCGCCGCGCAGGGCGGCGCGGACGAAATGGCTGGCGATGGTTCGTTCGCGCATGCTGGGTTCCGATAGCGAAGATCGCTGATGGTAGGCAGCTGCGCTCGGCTTGGGCAAGCCAGCCGAGCGATTGGGTCAACCGAGGCTGAGCGCATGGGTCATTGAGGGGGGGCGGGGCGGCCCTTAACCTCAAGGACATAACAACAGCGGAGGACCCGCCCATGCAGCGCAGCCATTTCGACACCGAGCACAACCTGTTCCGCGATGCCTTCGCGGCCTTTCTCGACAAGGAAGTGGTGCCCAATCAGGAGGCCTGGGAAGAGGCCGGTGTGGTGGATCGAAGCGTGTGGCGCAAGGCCGGCGAGATGGGCTTTCTGTTGCCCTGGGCGGATGAGCAATACGGCGGCGCCGGGCTGAAGGATTTTCGTTACGAGCAGATCATGTGCGAGGAGCTGGCGCGCATCAACGAGCCCGGTTTCATGATCCCGCTGCACTCGGCCTTGTGCGGCCCCTATATCGCCGAGTACGGCAGTGCCGAGCATAAGGCGCGCTTGCTGCCGGGCATCATCAGCGGTGAAACCATCCTCGCGGTGGCAATGACCGAGCCGTCTGCCGGCTCCGACCTGGCCGGCATGCGCACCACGGCCGTGGACAAGGGCGATCACTGGCTGCTCAACGGTTCCAAGGTGTTCATCTCCAACGGCTACCTGGCTGATGTAGTGATCGTCGCAGCCAAGACCGACCCGGCCAACAAACACGCCATGGGCCTGTTTCTGGTGGAGCGCGGCATGCCCGGTTTCGAGCGCGGCAAGAAGCTGAAGAAGCTCGGCATGCACAGCCAGGACACCGCCGAGCTGTTTTTCAATGACGTCAAGGTGCCCAAGGACAACCTGCTGGGCGATGCCAAGGGCGGCTTCTTCTACCTGATGAACATGCTCGCCCAGGAGCGTCTGACCAATGCCTGTGGCGCTGTGGCCGGCGCCGAGGCGGCGCTGCAGACCACCATCGACTACGTCAAGGAACGCCAGGCCTTTGGCCGCCCGGTGGCGCATTTCCAGAACACCCGTTTCAAGCTGGCCGAGATGCGCACCCAGATCGACGTGGCCCAGGTGTTCACCGACCGCTGCGTGCTTGACCACAACCAGAAGAAGCTCACCCCGGAAGTCGCCGCCGAGGCCAAGCTGTTCACCACCGAACTGCTCGGCAAGGTGGTGGACGAGGGCGTGCAACTGCACGGCGGCTGGGGCTACATGTGGGAATACCCGATCTGCAAGATGTACGCGAACGCGCGCATCCAGCGCATCTTCGCCGGTACCTCGGAGATCATGAAGGAGATCATCAGCCGCGGCATGAAGCTGTAGCGCTGTAGGGCGGGGCAACCCTCCACGAGTGGCCTGTGATGGATCGTACCTGCCGTGCCAGGGGTGGTGGTCTATCGTCAGTAGCGCTCGCCGTGCGATGAGCAGGTGAACCCCAGGATAAGAAGAAGGTAACCGCCCATGACTCTGCAACTGCCGCTGCAACGCTTCAACCACTGGCTGGATCGGCAACCCGATGCCGTCTGGCTGCGTCAGCCGGTCAATGGCGTGTGGCATGACTTCACCTGGCGCCAGGTCGACGAGCAGGCGCGCCGCCTGGCCAGCGCGCTGCTGGCGTTGGGCTGCGTGCCGGGCGAGCGCGTTGCGCTGCTGGCGAAGAACTGCGCCGAATGGTTTATCAGCGACCTGGCGATCCAGCACGCCGGGCTGGTCAGCGTGCCGCTGTATCCGCTGCAGGCGCCGGAACAGATCGCCTATGTGCTGGAGCACGCGGGCTGCAAGGTCATCCTGGTTGGCAAGCTGGATGAGCCGGACAAGCTGGCCAGCGGTATCGCGCCGCATATCACCCGCATCGCCATGCCCTATCCGACCATGCCTGCCGAGCACCAGTGGCAGGCCTTGCTCGCCGCGCACGAACCGTTGCCCGGTACGCGTTTGCAGCGTGGTGCGGATCTGCTGTCGATTCTCTATACCTCGGGTACGACGGGGCAGCCCAAGGGCGTGATGCTGTCGGCCCACGCAATGGCGTTCTCGTCGGCCAACGCCACGGCGGAGATGAACATGACGCCGCAGGATCAGTTTTTCTCCTACCTGCCGCTGTCGCATGCTGCCGAGCGCTTTCTGGTGGAGTTCAACAGCCTTTATTGTGGTGCGCCGGTGGCCTTCGTCGAATCCCTGGAGACTTTCGCCAGCGACCTGCGCCAGGTACGGCCCACGGTGTTCTTCTCGGTGCCACGGCTGTGGACACGCTTTCAGCAGGGTGTGCTGGAGAAGCTGCCTGCGCAGCGCCTTGAGCGCCTGCTGCGCATTCCGCTGCTGGGGCGGCTGGTAGCACGCAAGGTGCGCGCCGGGCTTGGGCTGGATCGTACGCGCGTGCTGGTGTCGGGGGCGGCGGCGATTTCCACCGGCCTGCTGGAGTGGTACCAGCGCCTGGGCATGACCATTTGCGAGGGCTACGGCATGACCGAGCACTTCGCCTACGGTTGTTTCAATCGACCGGGGCAGGTGCGCTTCGGCACCGTGGGCAGGCCGATGCCGCATCTTGAGGTGCGTATCGATGCCGGCGGCGAGATTCTGCTGCGCAGCGAAACGCTGATGCAGGGGTATTATCGTGAGCCGGAAAAAACGGCGCAAACCCTCAAGGACGGCTGGCTGCACACCGGTGATCGCGGCCAGCTGGATGATGCGGGCTACCTGCGCATTACCGGGCGGGTGAAGGACATCTTCAAGACCAGCAAGGGTAAATATGTGGCGCCGGCTCCCATCGAGGGCGAGATCGCCAAGAGTCACTGGGTCGAACAGGTGTGCCTGATGGGCAGCAACCTCGATCAGCCGCTGGCACTGATCGAACTCTCGCCAGTCGCCCGCCAGCAGCCGCGTGAGCTGCTGACCCAGTCACTTGCCGAGCACTTGTGCGCGCTCAACCAACGGCTGGCAGCGCATGAGCGCGTCAGTCATTTCTATCTGGTCAGCGCGGCCTGGACGGTGGATAACGGCAGCATGACGCCGACCATGAAAATTCGTCGCAACGTCCTGGAAGAGCGTTATTCCAAGGCGCTGGCCAGCCTGTCTAGTGATGAGGTCGTCTGGGAGCGTTAATTCGTAGCCCGGATGCAATCCGGGAAGTGCAATCCCGGATTGCATCCGGGCTACGTCAAACAAGCAAATCGGGAGTCACCATGTCCGGCCCACTGTCTTCGCTGAAAATTCTCGACTTCTCCACTCTGCTGCCGGGTCCTTTTGCCTCGTTGCTGCTAGCCGATATGGGCGCCGAGGTGCTGCGGGTGGAATCGCCCACGCGCATGGATCTGGTTCGCGTGCTGCCGCCGCACGACGGTGGCGCCTCCACCAGCCACGCCTACCTCAACCGCAACAAGCGCAGCATCGCCCTCGATCTCAAACGCCCTGAGGCGGTCGAGGTGGTCAAGCGCTTGGTCAGTGAGTACGACATCGTGCTCGAACAGTTTCGCCCCGGTGTGATGGACAAGCTGGGCGTCGGCTATGCCGAGCTCAAGTCGATCAACCCACGGCTGATCTATGTGTCGATCACGGGTTACGGGCAGAGCGGGCCATACCGTGACCGCGCGGGGCATGACATCAACTACCTGGCGCTGGCCGGGATCGCCAGCTACACCGGGCGTCGCGACAGCGGGCCATTGCCGCTTGGCGTGCAACTGGCCGACCTGGCCGGCGGCTCGCTGCATGGCGTGATCGGCCTGCTCGCGGCCGTGGTGCAGCGCCAAGTCACAGGCCAGGGGCAGCAGGTCGACGTGAGCATGACCGACTGCGCGTTCAGCCTGCACGGCATGGCGGGGGCTGGTTACCTCGGCGCCGGCGTCGAGCCGGGCATGGAAAACCAGGCGCTCAACGGCGGCAGTTTTTATGATTACTACCGCACCCGTGATGGGCGCTGGTTCTCCGTGGGTAGTCTGGAGCCGCAGTTCATGCAGCAGTTCTGCGCCGCCATTGGCCGGCCTGAACTGGCGGCGCGCGGCCTGTCGCTCAAGCCTGAAGATCAGCAAGCGCTCAAGCGCGAGATCGAAATCGAGTTCGAGAAGCGTGATTTCGCCCAGTGGTGCGAAGTGTTCGCCGGCATCGACGCCTGCGTCGAGCCCATGCTGCCACTGTCCGAGGCGGTCGAGCATCCGCAGATCAAGGCGCGTGGGCTGGTTGTCGAGGTGCCGCGCGAAGGCTTGCCGGCGCAGCCGCAGTTGGCCTGCCCGCTGAAGTTCTCCGAGGGCTTGCCGCCACCCCGGCATGTCGGAGCGGCGGTTGGCGCGCATACCGCCGAAGTGTTGACGGAGCTGGGTTATGACGCCGAACAGATCACGGCGTTGAGGAAGACTGGGGCGCTGGGTTGAGTCGCAAGGCTCACTGTCAGGCAACGTCGCTGCGCACAGGCCATCCTAGGAGGCTTCGATACGGGCGTAGGGTGCGCCGCGCGCGCCGAGGCGTTTAAGGAGTTTCCCCATCACTCCCGGCGCTGCTCGCCACTGAAGGTCAGCGTCACCTTGCAACGCCGGCAGTAGTAGCGTCGCCCTTTGGCCACCAGCGCATGACGCTGGGCCGAGAAGGGGAACTCGCCATCCACGCAACTGCAGCGGTAGATGAAGCGGTTGACTTTGCGGCGTTCGACTTCATAGCTGTGGCAGCGATGCGGCGGCAGTTCGTAGACACCGCGCATGATCAGTTGCCATTCCTCGCCATGCGGCTGAATGCGTGAGCCGAATAGCTGATGGGCGACCATGTGGGCGACTTCGTGCGGCACTGTCTGGCGCAGGAAGTCTTCCTGGTTGGCCCGGTACAGCTGCAGATTGAAGCGCAGCTTGTTTTCCGTCAGATGCGCGACCCCCGCCTTCTGCCCGCGCAACTTGAAGCTGATCTCGGGGCGGGCAAAGCGTTGCTTGAAGAAGGCTTCGGCCTGCTGGTAGCAGGCTTCGACGCGGGCGTGAATCTGTTCGGGCATAAGCGGGGGAGAGCAGGGGCTGGCTGAGCGCTGATTATGCCGTAAGCCGGCAGCCCGTGCCGCTGCCAATGAAAAGGCCGCCCGAGGGCGGCCATGTCGATGCCTCAACTATTCAATTGGTGTAGACCGGGCCGATGCCCATGCCCCAGAGAATCACCGAGCTGGCAATCATGGCCACCAGCACCACCAGGCCTACCGCCAGCACTGAACTGGAGAACATGAAGCCTTCGTCCTCGGGAATGTTCATGAAGGTCGGTATGCCGACGTAGAGCAGGTAAACCGTGTAGCAGATGGCGACCGTGCCGACGATCATGCCCAGCCACAGGTGGGGGTACAGCGCTGCAAGACCTCCGATGAACAGCGGAGTGGCGGTGTAGGCGGCGAACACGACGCACTGGGTCAGACTCGGGTTGGCATCGTAGGTGCGTGCCATCCAGTGGATGAAAGCGCCCATCACGGCTACCCCTGCGAGCATCGCCAGGTAGGACATGATGGTCATCACCATCGCACTGCCTTCGGTCAGCATCACCGGCGCTCGGTCGCCGATGGCCCAGCCGACCTGGGTGGTGCCGATGTAAGCCGAGACAGCAGGAATCGCCGCGAGAATCAGTACGTGGGTCAGGTACATGTGGCTGATGGTTTCTTCCTCGCCACGAATTTCTTGCCATTCTTGGTCGGGATGGGTGAAGAGCCCCCAAACGTGGTGGATCATGCCAGACACCTCCTTTTCTTATGACAGTCGCCCCCCGGCGGAGGCCCGGCGCGCATGGACAGCGTTACCGGGTATCAGGCCAAATCGTTGCGACCTTATGTCGCAGTATAGGCAGAGCCTGGAGCCGGCGTGATGCCTGGCTTTAGAGCAAATTGCTCTGTGCCGGTCAGCGGTAATAGCGTTCTAGAATTTCCATGGCCAGGTTGATCGACTGCAGCCGCTCTGTGCTGCCGCCTCTGTCCGGGTGATGCAGGCTGACCATTTGTCGGTAGCGCTGCTTGATGCGTGGTAAGTCGAGGGTTTGTTCGTGGTTCAGCTCGAACAGCTCCAGCGCGGCCTGTTTTTCGTCACCGCCCTGCATGCGTGTCCAGAAGCTGGTGAGCAGGCGCTCGACGTCGCGTTCGTCGGTATCGCGCAGCTGGCTCATGTCCAGGTAGTAGTCGCGCAGCTCGTCGCGCTCGCTCAGTGCAGCCGTGCCGGGCTGATAGGGCAGCAGGCGAATGCACAGCGGGCTGATTTCGAGCAGATGCGTCTGCGCCTGCCGGAGCTGATCGTGCAGGCGGTAAAGGGCGTTGAACAGCAGAAAGTGGGTGCGAAACAGCACCAGTTTGTCGGTCAGCGGTAGGTTGGGCAGGTGGCCGCTATGGCGGGCCTTGAGCTGCTGGATCAGGGCGTATTCGGCCAGCCCGTCCGGAGCTGCCTGCAGCAGTTGCAGTACCAGGTCGGCGAGATCCTGGCTGGGGTCGAGGTCGTCATTCATCGGCCGAGCCTAGCATTTAACCGCCGATGGGGTAGGGGCGCGGCGCCTTTGTGCGTAAAATGTCGCGCTTTCGTTCTCACCCCTCGGATTTCGACGCACCATGGGCACCCTTTCGGTCAACCAGAACAAACTGCAGAAGCGCATTCGCCGCCTGGCCGGCGAAGCCATCACCGACTTCAACATGATCGAGGATGGCGACAAGGTGATGGTCTGCCTGTCCGGCGGCAAGGACAGCTACACCATGCTCGACGTGCTGCTGTACCTGCAGAAGGTGGCGCCGATCAAGTTCGAGATCGTCGCGGTGAACATGGATCAGAAGCAGCCCGGTTTCCCCGAGCATGTGCTGCCGGCCTATCTGGAATCCATTGGTGTGCAGTACCACATCATCGAGAAGGACACCTACTCGGTGGTGAAAGAGAAGATCCCCGAGGGCAAGACCACCTGCTCGCTGTGCTCGCGCCTGCGTCGCGGCACCCTGTACACCTACGCCGACGAGATCGGTGCGACCAAGATGGCCCTCGGTCACCACCGCGACGACATTCTGGAAACCTTCTTCCTCAACATGTTCTACGGCGGCACGCTCAAGGCCATGCCGCCCAAGCTGCTCTCCGACGATGGCCGCAACGTGGTGATCCGCCCGCTGGCCTATTGCGCCGAGGCCGATATCGAGGCCTACAGCCAGCTCAAGCAGTTCCCCATCATCCCCTGCAACCTCTGCGGCTCGCAGGAGAACCTGCAGCGCCAGGTGGTCAAGGAGATGCTGCAGGAGTGGGAGCGCAAGAGCCCCGGCCGCGTCGAGATCATGTTCCGCGCGCTGCAGAACGTGCACCCCTCGCAACTGGCCGACCGCAACCTGTTCGACTTCAAGAGCCTGAAGATCGACGACAGCGCCACGCCGCGCTTCCTCGATGTGATGAGCCTGTAAGGCGTCGCCGTAGGGTGGATCACGTTTCATCGATCCACCGTGCAGCGGGTTGGTGGATGTAAAAAGCGACATCCACCCTACGCCCCGCACGAACAGTGGGAGGGGCTTTAGCCGCGACGCTTGCCAGGCCGCAAAGGCCTGGAGTATGGTTCGGCCATCGCTTTGGAGAATTTCATGTCCGCCAGCCTCAACCTCCTGTCCATGCTGCAAGCCGGTGCCTCGCGCGCCGCGTTGGCGCGTGCGCAACTGGTCGTGGCGGCGTATTACTTCTTTGGGTATTGGTTTAGCCACAGGCGCGCCTGATACCCCACAGGCGGCCTGAGACACCAGGGTCGCCACCAGAGATGTTTTCCAGAAAACCCCCGGTCGGCAACCCGACCGGGGGTTTTGTTTTTTCTGGCCGAAAAACGGCCAACCACTTAGAGGATGTGCAGATGAACCGCTACCAGAACTATTACCGCAACGACTGGCGATTTAGCAGCGTTACCACCGCCCTGAAACCTTTGCCACGAACACTCAGTTAGCGCCGCCGCGGTATCGACCCCGCCGGCCAAGGAACCGCCAGATCATGAACAGCTCCGCTCAACTCGCTTCTACAGTTACCACCATCGCCCGCCGCAGCGCCCAGCCGCTGCCCAGCCCCGCCGTATTGCGCCAGCGCCTGCCGTTGCCCAACGCCCTTGCCGAACGTATCGCCGCTGACCGCGATGCCATCCGCGCCGTGCTCGATGGCCGTGACTCGCGCCTGCTGGTGGTGGTCGGCCCCTGCTCCCTGCATGACCGCGCCTCGGCGCTCGAATACGCCGAACGCCTGGCTGAGCTGGCGCCACAGGTCGATGACCAACTGCTGCTGGTGATGCGCGCCTACGTGGAAAAACCGCGCACCACGGTGGGCTGGAAAGGGCTGCTGTACGATCCGCACCTCGATGGCAGCGGTGACATGGCTGAAGGCCTGCGCCTGTCGCGACAGCTCATGCTGGATATCCTTGAGCGTGGTCTGCCGCTGGCCACCGAATTGCTGCAACCGATGGCCGCTGGTTACTTCGACGACCTGCTCGGTTGGGCCGCCATCGGTGCGCGTACCAGCGAATCGCAGGTGCACCGCGAGATGGTCAGTGGTCTGGATCTGCCGGTGGGTTTCAAGAATGGCACCGATGGCAGCGTCGGTATTGCCTGCGATGCCATGCGCTCGGCAGCGCATCCGCACCAGCACTTCGGCATCGACGACCTCGGCCACCCGGCGCTGCTGCATACCGCCGGCAACCCGGACACCCACCTAGTGCTGCGCGGCGGCCACGGCGCGCCGAACCACGATGCCGCCAGCGTCGCCGCCGCGCGGCAGGCGCTCGAGCGCCAGGGCATCGCGCCGCGGATCATGGTCGACTGCAGCCATGCCAACAGCGGCAAGGACCCGCTGCGCCAGCCCGCGGTGCTGGAGAGCGTGATCGAGCAGCGCCTGGCCGGCGACAGCAGCCTGCGCGGGGTGATGCTGGAGAGTCACCTGTTCGACGGTTGCCAGGCGCTGTCCGGCGAGTTGCGCTACGGCGTATCAGTCACCGATGGCTGCCTGGGCTGGAGTGGCACCGAGGCAACTTTGCGCCAGGCCGCCGAGCGGTTGCGCGGGTGAGAGTAGGCGGGCGGCGCTTTACTGTAGGCGCCGCGCCTCGCGGCGAATGTGCTCAGGCCCCAGGCGCAGAGGCAAAACGCTTCGCCCCGGGGCGGGGCTCCCACTGGACTTGAACGGTGACGCTCACTCCGTGCAGGCTTCGTCGTTCGTTTTATGAAGGACTCGATTCATGCGTGATTACAAGTGGCTGCACGCGTTCTGCCTCAACCGCTTCGGCTCAGCCAGGGCGCTGGAGGCCAGGCTGCCGCAACCGCGCAGCGATGCCGAACTGCGCGCGCTGAGCGATGACCGCTACCTGTCGTTGATCAGCCTGCGCATCTTCCGCGCCGGGCTCAAGCACAGCCTGGTGGATGCCAAGTGGCCGGCATTCGAGCAGGCCTTCTTCGGCTTCGACCCGGAGAAGGTGGTACTGATGGGCGCCGAGCGCCTGGAAAACCTGATGCAGGACACGCGGTTGATCCGCCACCTGGGCAAGCTCAAGAGCGTGCCGCGTAACGCCCAGTTCATCCTCGACGTGCGCCGCGAGAAAGGCAGCTTCGGTGTACTGATCGCCGACTGGCCGGTGACTGACATCGTTGGTCTATGGAAATACCTGGCCAAGCACGGCAATCAGCTCGGCGGCCTGTCGGCGCCGCGTTTTCTGCGCATGGTGGGCAAGGACACCTTCGTCCCCACCGATGACGTGGTGGCTGCGCTCAAGGCGCAGGGGGTGATCGACAAGGCGCCGACCAGCCTGAAAGACCTGGCTGCCGTGCAGGCCGTGTTCAACCAATGGCAGGCCGAAAGTGGTCGGCCGCTGTGTCAGCTATCGGTGATGCTGGCCCATACGGTCAATCACTGAGGCTGTCGTTCAGGGCATCCAGCCACTCCCTGGGCACATCGCGCTTCATCGCCAGTTGGCACTGCTGGCTGTCCGGGTCGAATACGATCACCGCCTCGCCCTTGTCCAGGGCGCGGCGTACACGTTGCACGCGGGTTTCCAGCGGGGTTTCGTCACCGTTATCGGTGCCGTCGCGGGTGACGAAGTCTTCGATCAGGGCGGTCAGGGTGTCGGCTTGCAGCAGGTGAGCAGGGATCAGCACGGCTAAGACTCCGGTAACAGGCGCCTATGATAGAGCCGGAGCCGTCGCACGGCGAGTACGCTCAGGGTTCGGCAGGTTTCAGGTAACGTTCCAGGGTCCGATACAGCAGCCCGCTATCCAGCGGCTTACCGAGGAAATCGTCCATGCCGGCGTCCAGGCCATGTTGGCGGTGCTCTTCGAGGATATGCGCGGTCAGTGCGATCACCGGTACGGCGGCCAGTTGCCGGTTACGCTCCAGGCGCCGAATTTGCCGGGTGGCTTCGAAACCGTCCATCATCTGCCCGCTCTGGTCTTCGTAGTAGCCCAGGTAGGGTGTCAGCGACAGGCGCTGTTCCTGACTGTCCAGCACCACGGGCTGTAATGCCCAGCTTGGCCGATCAGGCAGAAAAGCAGAAAAGCCAGACAGAAACGAGGCATCCGTGAACCTCTGGTGACCCTGCGCGTGGGGGCTTTTAGCGTGCCGGGTGGCTGCCGCAAGGGGCAGAACACGTCAGGGGGAACCTGTGTTCCCCCCTGTCCTGTATGTCACTTTGCCTTTATGGCCGATGGCCTTCAAGCGTCCTGTTCGCGTTGCCCGAGCAGGCTATCCACTGGTGGCACACGGGTGTCGCTTTCCATTTGCGCATCGTGCTCCAGTTGATGGCTGAAGCGCTCCAGAGAACCCTGCGCCGGTTGTGCATCGCTGGCGAATACCGGCGGGCTCATCATGTAGGCGGTGAGCAGGCGGCTTAAGGCCTTGAGGCTGTCGATATGGGTACGCTCGTAGCCATGGGTGGCGTCGCAGCCGAAGGCCAACAGCGCGGTGCGGATGTCATGGCCGGCGGTGACTGCTGACTGTGCGTCGCTGTGGTAGTAACGGAACAGGTCGCGGCGAACCGGTACCTCATATTCAGCTGCCAGGCGCAGCAACTGGCGCGACAGGTGATAGTCGTAGGGGCCGCCGGAGTCCTGCATCGCCACGCTGACCGCGTGTTCGCTGGACTGCTGGCCCGGCGCGACCGGGGCGATATCGATGCCGACGAACTCGCTGACGTCCCAGGGCAGGGCGGCGGCGGCGCCGGAACCCACCTCCTCGGTGATGGTGAACAGCGGATGGCAGTCGATCATCGGTTGCAGGCCTTGATCGCGAATGGCCTTGAGCGAGGCCAGCAGCGCCGCTGCGCCGGCCTTGTCATCGAGGTGACGGGCGCTGATATGGCCGCTTTCGGAGAACTCCGGCAACGGGTCGAAGGCGACGAAGTCGCCCACCGCAATACCCAGCGTGTCGCAGTCGGCGCGCGTGGCGCAGTAGGCGTCCAGGCGCAGTTCGACGTGATCCCAGCTCACCGGCATGCTGTCGACGGCGGTGTTGAAGGCGTGCCCCGAGGCCAGCAGTGGTAGCACGCTGCCGCGAATCACGCCGTTGTCGGTGAACAGGCTGACGCGGCTGCCCTCGGCGAAGCGGCTCGACCAACAACCCACCGGCGCCAGGCCCAAGCGGCCGTTGTCCTTGATCTCGCGGACCATGGCGCCAATGGTGTCGAGATGCACGGATACGGCGCGATCGAAACGTTCGTACTCGCTCTGGCGTCCACGCAGGGTGGCGCGGATGGTGCCACGGCGGGTCAGCTCGAAGGGGATTTCCAACTCTTCGAGACGCTCGGCGACGTAGCGCACGATGGTGTCGGTAAAACCGGTGGGGCTGGGGATGGCAAGCATCTCCAGCAGCACTTTCTGCATATAGTCGAGATCGGGTTCGGGGAGTGTCTGCATGGAGTCTCCTGGGGCTGTCTGGTTCGTTGCCTGCAGCGATCAGATAGTCGCCTGGCTTAGCGGAAAGAGCAGGTCGACGAAGCGTTCGGCGGTTGGCTGCGGTTCGTGGTTGGCCAGGCCGGCGCGCTCGTTGGCTTCGATGAATACGTACTCGGCTTGATCGGCGGCAGGCACCAGCAGGTCGAGGCCGACCACCGGGATTTCCAACGCGCGTGCGGCCTTGATCGCGGCGTCGCGCAGGGTCGGGTGGAGGATCGCGGTGACGTCCTCCAGGGTGCCGCCGGTGTGCAGGTTGGCGGTCTTGCGCACGGCCAGACGCTGCCCGGCAGGCAGTACGCTGTCGTAGTCGAGGCCGGCGCCGTGCAGGGTGCGCAGGGTTTCGGCGTCCTTGGGGATGCGGCTTTCACCGCCGGTGGCGGCCTGGCGACGGCGGCTCTGGGCGTCGATCAGCTCACCGATGCTGTGGCGGCCGTCGCCGATGATCTCGGCCGGACGACGAATGGCGGCGGCTACGACTTCATAGCCGATCACCAGCACGCGCAGATCAAAGCCCTCGTGAAAGCTTTCCAGTAATACGCGCTGGTCGAATACCCGGGCGCGTTCGATGGCTTCCTGCACCTCGCCCGGTGTGCGCAAATCCACCGCCACGCCCTGGCCCTGTTCGCCGTCCACCGGTTTGACCACCACCGAACCGTGTTCGGCCAGGAAGGCGGCGTTGTCCTCGGCGCTGCCGGCCAGGCATTGTGCCGGCACGCCGAGACCGGCCCGCGACAGGGTGCGATGGGTCAGGCGCTTGTCCTGGCACAGGGTCATGCTCACGGCGCTGGTCAGGTCGCACAGCGACTCGCGGCAGCGGATGCGCCGGCCGCCGTGGCTGAGGGTGAACAGCCCGGCTTCGGCATCGTCCACCGTCACTTCGATCCCCCGGCGCAACGCCTCGTCGACGATGATGCGGGCGTAGGGGTTGAGTTCGGCCTGTGGCCCGGGGCCAAGGAACAGCGGCTGGTTGATGCCGTTCTTGCGCTTGAGGCTGAAGGTTTGCAGCTCGCGAAAACCCAGTTTGGCGTAGAGCTTCTTGGCCTGCTGGTTGTCGTGCAGCACTGACAGGTCGAGGTAGCTCAACCCTCGGCTCATGCCGTGTTCGATCAGGTGGCGCACCAGTACCTCGCCGACACCCGGGCGGCTGCACTGCGGGTCGACCGCCAGGCACCAGAGGCTGCTGCCGTTTTCCGGGTCGCGGAAGGCGCGCTGGTGGTTGAGGCCCATGACGCTGCCGATCACCGCGCCGCTGTCTTCGTCCTCGGCCAGCCAGTAGGTCGGCCCACCGTCGTGGTAGGGGGTGAGTCTGGCCGGATCGATGGGCAGCATGTTGCGGGTCTGGTACAGGCAGTTGATGGCCTGCCAGTCCGCCTCGTTCTGCGCCCGGCGAATGCGAAAGCCGCGAAAGCTACGACGCGCCGGACGGTAGTCGGTGAACCACAGGCGCAGCGTGTCGGAGGGGTCGAGAAATAGTTGCTGCGGCGCATGCGCCAGCACCTGATGCGGCGCAGCGACATACAGAGCGATATCGCGCTCGCCGGGTTGTTCATCGAGCAGGGATTCGGCCAGCGTTGAGGCGTCCGGGTAGGTATGGCCGATCAGCAGGCGGCCCCAGCCGCAGTGGATGGCCTGCGGCTGGCTGGGTTGGCTGCTGTGATCTTCGGCCAGACGCGCCTGCAGGCGTTCGTAGGAGGGCGTCTGGCCACGGATCAGGCGTTGTTTGAAGGCAGGGGAGCGCATGAGTTGTCCTTCGCCGGTCTGAGCCGGATCGAATGTTGAGTCGTGTCGATCCCGGATGGCATCCGGGCTACGACCGTTCCTTGGCAGCTCACAGGAGCGGCTGGGCGACATGGCGCTGCAGCCGCTCCTGCGTCGTTACAGACCCTGTTCGCTCAGCCACAGGTTGAGCGCTGCCAACTGCCACAGCTTGGAGCCGCGCAGCGGCGTAAGCTGGCCCTGCGGGTTGGTCAGCAACTGATCGAGCATGGCTGGGTTGAACAGGCCGCGATCCTGGCTGGGGTCGAGCAGCAGATCGCGCACCCAGCCCAGGGTGGCGCCTTCCAGGTGCTTGAGGCCCGGCACCGGGAAATAGCCCTTGGGTCGGTCGATCACCTCGCTGGGGATGACCTTACGCGCGGCTTCCTTGAGCACGTACTTGCCGCCTTCTGGCAGCTTGAACTGCGCCGGAATGCGCGCCGACAGCTCGGCCACGCGGTAGTCGAGAAACGGCGTGCGCGCCTCCAGCCCCCAGGCCATGGTCATGTTGTCCACGCGCTTGACCGGGTCATCGACCAGCATCACCGTGCTGTCCAGGCGCAGCGCCTTGTCCACCGCGGCGTCTGCGCCAGGCATGGCGAAATGCTCGCGGACGAACTCGCCGGCCATGTCGCCGGTCAGCCAGGCAGGCTGCACGCAGGCCGCGTATTCGTCGTGCTCACGGTCGAAGAAAGCCGCGCGGTAGGCGGCGAAGGCATCTTTGGCGCCATCGACCTGTGGGTACCAGTGGTAACCGGCAAACAGCTCGTCGGCGCCCTGGCCGCTCTGCACCACCTTGCAGTGCTTGGCGACTTCCCGCGAGAGCAGGTAGAAGGCGATGCAGTCGTGGCTGACCATCGGCTCGCTCATGGCGCGGAAGGCTTGCGGCAGTTGCTCGAGAATCTCGTGCTCGCCGATGCGCAGCTGATGATGCTGGGTGGCAAAGCGCTGGGCGATCAGATCCGAATACTGGAACTCGTCGCCGCGCTCGCCACCGGCATCCTGAAAACCGATGGAGAAGGTCAGCAGGTTGTCCACCCCGGCTTCGCGCAGCAGGCCGACCAGCATGCTCGAATCGACGCCGCCGGAGAGCAGCACGCCGACATCCACGGCGGCACGCTGACGAATCTCCACGGCTTCGCGCATGGCTTGCAGCGTGCGGTCGCGCCATTCTTCGAAGCCGTAATCCACTTCCTCGCCTTGCGGGCCGAACTGCAGCGCCCACCAGGTCTGTTGCTCGACCTTGCCGTCTGCGTCGACGCGCATCCAGGTGGCCGGCGGCAGCTTCTCGACGCCCGCCAGGAGGGTGCGCGGCGCCGGCACCACGGCATGGAAATTCAAGTAGTGGTTCAGCGCGACGGCATCCAGCGTCTTGGCGATATCGCCACCCTGCAGCAGGGCCGGCAGCGATGAGGCGAAGCGCAGGCGCTCGTAGGTGCGCGACAGGTAAAGGGGTTTGACGCCGAGACGGTCGCGGGCGATGAACAGGCTTTGCTGGTCGCGCTCCCAGACGGCGAAGGCGAACATGCCGTTGAGTTTGGGCAGCAGCTTTTCGCCCCAGGCGTGGTAGCCCTTGAGCAGCACTTCGGTGTCACCGCCGGAGAAGAAGCGATAACCCAGCGTTTCCAGCTCGGCGCGCAATTCGGGGTAGTTGTAGATGGCACCGTTGAACACCATTGACAGGCCAAGATCACTGTCGATCATCGGCTGACCCGAAGCTTCGGCCAGATCCATGATCTTCAGGCGGCGATGGCCGAGGGCGATGGGGCCCTGGCTATGGAAGCCGTGGGCGTCGGGGCCGCGAGGGGCCAAGTGATGGGTGATGCGTTCGACTGCCGCCAGATCCGCGGGGCGTCGATCAAAACGAAGTTCTCCAGCTATTCCGCACATAGTTCCTTACCGGTGTTGCCGTTGGGGAGTTGCTCGTGGTCGAGCCTTTTACACCAAAACAAAATAATGCTTTCATGTCAAAGTTTTGGTTGTTATGAATTGGTGATTATGAGTGATAAAAAAGTTCCTGTTGAAATAGATTTGTCATCAGTCATGGCCTTCGAGATGCCCCTGTTTCAGGCGCTGCGGCGCTTGCAGCAGGCGGGGGAGGTGCACGCCAAGCGCCTGGGCCGCTTCGGTGGGCTGACACCCATGCAGTTGATGATCTTGCAGGTGCTGGCCAGTGAAGCGCGCCTGACCGCCAGCGTGCTCAGCAGCCGCGTCAGCCTGACGGCGGCGACGCTGTCCGGCATGCTCGATCGCCTGGAAGAGCGTGGCCTGTTGCAGCGCCAGCGCGATGATCAGGATCGCCGGCGCCAGTGGCTGTTGATCAGCGATGCGGGCCGTGAGCTGATCCAGCAGGCACCTTCGTTGATGCCACCGGAATTCAACCAGCGTTTCGCTGCGCTGGCCGACTGGGAGCGCCACAGCCTGACAGCGGCGCTATTGAGAGCGGCCGAGCTGTGCGGCGAGATGGAATGAGCTGGGCGATGACCCTAGGTTGCCAAACCGGCCTTTCGTAGGAGCCCCGCCCCGGGGCGAAGCTTTTCAATGGCGCATCGCCCCGGTTCGCGGCGGGGCGCCGCTCCTACGCATTCGCAGCGGCGACGTGTAACTGCCAGGCATCAGGCGGTGACCCCGCCTTTTTCAGAAAAAATTCAAGCAGGGTGTTGACTTAGCATCGCCACCTGCATAAAGTGCGCGCCTCGCTAAGGCACATGGGTGATTAGCTCAGCCGGGAGAGCATCTGCCTTACAAGCAGAGGGTCGGCGGTTCGATCCCGTCATCACCCACCATAACCATAGTGAGAAGGACGAAAGTCCACCGACGCGCAGCGGTAGTTCAGTCGGTTAGAATACCGGCCTGTCACGCCGGGGGTCGCGGGTTCGAGTCCCGTCCGCTGCGCCATTATTTCCCAGATCGATGCTTATTCGATTTGAGATGGCAAAACCCGCAAGGGCGCCATCCGATGTAAGACGTTTTAAAGAGTTCTCTGGACGAAAGTCCAACCGACACGCAGCGGTAGTTCAGTCGGTTAGAATACCGGCCTGTCACGCCGGGGGTCGCGGGTTCGAGTCCCGTCCGCTGCGCCATATACGAAACCCGCTGATCGCAAGATCAGCGGGTTTTTTTATTGCCTGCGACTTTCCGTCATCTTGTCTTCATGTTGCCAACGTAGCTTGCTATCGATCAGTTGAAATGACGGGAGAGCAGCAGATGGACGACTACCAGGAAGAATTGCTCGAGCGCGATGCCTTCGATCAGGACGTAACCGAGGCCGACGACGCCACCGAGCTCTGAGATGCGCTGTCGGCCCGGCGTTGTGCGCGTCGATAGTCGCCGGGGGTCTGTCCGAGCCAGCGCTTGAAAGCGCGCTGAAAAGCCTCGGCCGAGGCGAAGCCGAGCAGGTAGGCGATCTCACCGAAGGCCAGCTCGGTGTCGCGGATATAGGCCGTGGCCAGGTCACGGCGGGTATCGTTGAGAATGGCGCGGAACTGCGTGCCTTCCTCGGCCAGTTTGCGCCGCAGTGTCCAGCTCGGCAGGTGCAGGCGCCTGGCCACTTCCTCCAGATCCGGTTCGTGGCCGTGCAGCAGTGGGCCTAACAGTTGTATCACCCGTTCACGCAGGCTGCGCGTGCGGGTCAGTTGCTCCAGCTCGCGCTCGCACAACTCCACGAGATGGCGCCAGGTGCCGGGGCAGTGCTGCGGGTTGCGCAGGGCCAGGCTGTCGTTGCTCAGACGCAAGCGGTTGGCGCTGGCGGAAAACTCCAGCGGGCAGCCGAACAGCGCTGCATAGCGCTCGGCGTACTCCGGTTCGGGAAATTCGATCTCGACTCTTTCCGGGCTGATGTCATGGCCGACCACCTGGGCCAGGTTGGCCTGCCAGCCGGCCAGCACCGAATCCACCACGAAGCGGTTGTAGGCGTTGTAGGGGCTGATGGAATAGAACTGCAGCCAGGCGCCGCGCGGGTCTTCATCGAAGCTCGAGCGGCCGCGATAGTTGGCGGCATACAGTGGCTCGAAGCGCGTCAGGGTGCGTGCTGCCTCGCGCAGGTTCGGTGCCTGCGCGGCGCAGATGCCGGCCAGGCCAACCTGGCTTGGGTGGCTGTGGCGACCCATGTCCAGACCCAACGCTGGATCGCCACACAGGGCAATGGCACTGTGGCCAAGGCGCATGAAGCGGGGGATCGACAGGCGTGCGCGTGGCTCGCTCAGGCGCGCGGTGTCGAGGCCGAATTGTTGCAGCAGGGGCTGTGGATCGTGCCCCTTGGCGCGCAGTGCGGCGGCCAGTGGTTGGGTGAAGCCGACGGAGAGGTCGCCAAGGCGAACGCGTGAGCTCTTCATAGCCAGATATTGACCAGTTGTGCGCCCCGGTCGCTGGCGCTGTGAGTGCTGCGGCCTGCATCGAAGGCGAGCGCGGTGGGCTGGCCGCTGCGCTCCCACAATCTGCCGCGCAGATGGACTTTCAGCCCGGCGCGAATGCTATGGGCCTGCAGGTGTGCGATGAGCGGCGTGTCGTCCGTCTGGTCGTCGAGGTCGCTGGGCATGGCTAGCAGCTCGATGGCTTCATGGTGCGGCGTCTGAGCCCGAGCAAGGTGACGGGTGTCGCTGCCGAGCAGCACGCCAAGTCGACCGGCCGGAGTTTCCAGCACCTGCAGGGTGTCGGCTGCTGCGGTGGTCAGTGTGCCGGCCTCGAAGGCATGGCGCTGCGGTTGCCCCAGTGGTTGGCCGGTTCGGTCGAATACCAGGCTGACGTTGTACAGCGGCCCACGACCGACATTGAGGCGACCTTCATGCAGGCGAGGCTCGGGCAGGACGATGGAGCCGGCAACCAGGGTGACCTGGTAATCGCGGGCCAGGTCGCCGAACAGTTGCTGATAGTCATGCGCCATGCGCTTGGCCTTGGTGCGCAGCAGAGCATCGTCCAGGCGTGCGTCGCCGTCAGCGTTGAGCCAGGCGCCGAGAAAATCCACCGGGTTACGCGCTGCCAGCCAACGCAGCGCCTGGTGGCGCTCATCGGCGCGGTACAGCGCATCCTTCTCATCAATAGCCAGCAGCCAGGTGCCGATATGTTCGGGCAGCACGACGACGGTGCGTTCGCTGAGCAGGCCTTGTTCGCGGGCATGATCCAGATAGGCGGCGAGTTTCAGGCGCAGGCGCGCCAGGCTCTGGTAGTCGGCGGCGAACAGCTCCGGCTGGATGCCCAGCAGGTTGCCGCGCGTGCCGGGCTGACCAATATCCAGCGCCACCTGGCTACGCAGGTCGGACAGGTAATGGCTGCCGGGGCGTTGCTCGATCCAGTGGGCGTAGCTGCCAAGGGCGGTCAGCAGGGCGAGCGATAGCACGAGGGTGATCAGTAGGCGCATGTCAGATTTTCGGCTTGATTGCGTTGCAGGGTAGGCCGGTGGAGTCGTGCTGCCAAGCGAGGTTGCAATTTTTGATCATTATCTTGTCAGTTTTGATCATTGAGCCTGACTGGCAGGCTCTTTATCGTCTGGCTCCATAACCGACCGCGTGCCCATGAGACCGCGGCAATCCGTGAACTACACCGCGATGTGGAGAATTCCATGACTGCTCGTTACCCGCACCTGCTGGCCCCGCTCGACCTCGGCTTCACCACGCTGAGCAACCGCACGCTGATGGGCTCCATGCACACTGGCCTGGAAGAGAAGCCGGGCGGCTTCGAGCGCATGGCCGCCTATTTCGCCGAGCGCGCTCGTGGCGGCGTCGGCCTGATGGTCACCGGTGGCATCGGCCCGAACGAGGAGGGCGGCGTGTATTCCGGCGCGGCCAAGCTGAGCACGCTGGAAGAGGCCGAGAAGCACAAGATCGTCACCCGTGCCGTACATGAGGCCGGCGGCAAGATCTGCATGCAGATCCTGCATGCCGGACGCTATGCCTATAGCCCGAAGTCCGTGGCGCCGAGCGCCATCCAGGCGCCGATCAACCCGTTCAAGCCGCGTGAGCTGGACGAGGAGGGCATCGAGAAGCAGATCGCCGATTTCGTCAATTGCGCCGCGCTGGCGCAGCAGGCCGGCTACGACGGCGTCGAGGTGATGGGCTCGGAAGGCTACTTCATCAACCAGTTCCTGGTGGCCCACACCAACCACCGTACCGACCGCTGGGGCGGCAGCTACGAGAACCGCATGCGCCTGCCTGTGGAGATCGTCCGCCGCGTGCGCGAGGCGGTCGGGCCGAACTTCATCATCATCTATCGTCTGTCGATGCTCGACCTGGTCGAAGGCGGCAGCAGCTGGGACGAGATCGTCCTGCTGGCCAAGGCCATCGAACAGGCCGGCGCCACCTTGATCAACACCGGTATCGGCTGGCACGAGGCGCGCATCCCCACCATCGCCACCAAGGTGCCGCGCGCGGCCTTCACCAAGGTCACCGCCAAGCTCAAGGGTGAGGTGTCGATCCCGCTGATCACCACCAACCGCATCAACACCCCGGAAGTGGCCGAGCAGGTACTGGCCGAGGGCGATGCCGACATGGTGTCGATGGCGCGCCCGTTCCTCGCCGACCCGGAGTTCGTCAACAAGGCGGCCGAGGGCCGTGCGGACGAGATCAACACCTGCATCGGCTGCAACCAGGCCTGCCTGGATCACACCTTTGGCGGCAAGCTGACCAGTTGCCTGGTCAACCCGCGTGCCTGCCATGAAACTGAGCTGAACTACATCCCTACTACTCAGGTGAAGAAGATCGCCGTGGTCGGTGCCGGCCCTGCCGGGTTGGCCGCTTCCACCGTCGCCGCCGAGCGTGGCCACAGCGTGACCCTGTTCGATGCAGCCAGTGAGATCGGTGGCCAGTTCAACGTGGCCAAGCGGGTGCCGGGCAAGGAGGAGTTCTACGAGACCCTGCGCTACTTCAAGCGCAAGCTGGAAACCACTGGCGTCGATGTGCGCCTCAATACCCGTGTATCGGTGGACGACCTGGTCAAGGGCGGCTTCGACGAGATCATCCTGGCCACCGGTATTGTCCCGCGTACCCCGGAGATTCCGGGTATCGAGCATGCCAAGGTGATCAGCTATCTGGATGCGATTCTCGAGCGCAAGCCGGTTGGGCAGAAGGTGGCGGTGATCGGTGCTGGCGGTATCGGCTTCGATGTATCGGAGTTCATCACGCACCAGGGCAAGGCCACCAGCCTCGACCGTGAGGCGTTCTGGCAGGAGTGGGGTATCGATACCGCGCTGGAGGCCCGTGGGGGTGTGGCCGGCGTGCAGGCGCAGCCACATCCGGCGGCGCGTCAGGTATTCCTGCTGCAGCGCAAGAAAACCAAGGTCGGCGACGGCCTGGGCAAGACCACCGGCTGGATTCACCGTACCGGGCTGAAGAACAAGAATGTGCAGATGCTCAACTCGGTCGAGTACGTGAAGGTCGACGATGCCGGCCTGCATATCCGCATCGCTGGCGGCGAGGAGCAGGTGTTGCCGGTCGATACGGTGATCGTCTGCGCCGGTCAGGATCCGCTGCGCGAGTTGCAGCAAGGCCTGGAGAGTGCCGGCCAGCGCGTACACCTGGTCGGTGGTGCGGATGTTGCTGCCGAACTCGACGCCAAGCGCGCAATCGATCAGGGTTCGCGCCTGGCCGCCGGGCTCTGATCGAACCGACGCCCCGCCTTGAGCGGGGCGTTTGCTTTCAGGCCTGAAAAAGGAGAAATCGATGTCGCTCGATGCCCAGTTGCATCCGCTCGTTGCAGCCAGCCTCGCGCGCTGACACCAGTTCGTTGCCGCCAGGGATCTGAGCGCTCTGCCCGAGCTGCTGCACCCGCAGGCGGTGTTTCGCTCGCCCATGGCGCACAGCCCATATCCGGGGGCGCAGGCGGTCAATCTGATTCTCAATACCGTGATCAAGGTCTTCGAGGATTTCACCTATCACCGCGAGTTGGTCAGTGCCGACGGCCTCAGTGTGGTACTGGAGTTTTCCGCGAAGGTCGCTGGACGCGAGTTGAAGGGCATCGACCTGATTCGCTTTGACGAGTCGGGGCGCATCCTCGAGTTCGAGGTCATGGTGCGGCCAATGAGTGGCCTGCAGGCGCTGGGTGCCGAAATGGCGCAGCGCCTGGCCCCCTCGCTCGCCGCTGCCAGGGGCTGATTTGCCGGCTGCACATGGTGTTTGACGGCCAGACCGCGCTGGCGAGGTGCGGCACCACCGTCCCGCCGGCAGACAAAACGTTTGCGGCGATTGTTGGCCGATCAACGCTTCGTTAGTTTCCGCTCTCGTCACATTTTCGCGCCAGCGCCTGTCTTTCCGCGTCGGTGCACAGGCCCAGTGCCAACCCAGTCACATTGCCGGGGGGCGGTTTTCCCCTAGACTTGGCTGACCTGTCAGGGAAGATTGTGTGCCGGAGCGGCCGCCGCTCTGGTAGCCGACGCCGTGCGCGTATATTCCCCGGTTGGTCCAGAGGGTCTTCAATGAGCATGCAGAACAAGCCGCAGATGGTGGAAGCCGTGCTGTTCTTCAGTGAACGCGGTATCTGCAAACAGATGATGTTCCCTGAGTTCGAAGCCTTGCTCGACGGTGTGGTGAACATGCCCGAATTCGCCGACGAGCAGATGCGCGCGGTGTTCGTGGTGATCAACCCGCGTCTGCTGGTCAGGGCGGCGGTGTTCTTCTTTCTGGATTTCGACGAGGATGGCCGCCCGGACAAGGGCTGGAACATCCCTCTGCAGCACCTGGCCGAGCGTGCCGGGCGTGGCCCGGATCTCGGCGCCGGGCCGATTCGTCTGGCCTGTCGCAGTCAGTGCCCGGTGTCATGGCACCAGATGCACCTGTGGGATCCCAGCTTGGCACCGGGACAAAACGATCTGGTCTTGCTGCGTGATGCGGTCAAGCGCAACCAGCTCGGCTTGCTGATCGAGGACGACAGTGCCCAGGTGGTGGTCGCCGAGCGCTTGCAGGTGGCCTCCGAAGACAAATGGTATGCAGCGGATCCGGCCAAGGAAGTGGCCGATCAGTTGGCGCAGAAAATGGACCAGGAGCACCGCGCCAAGACCGCACAACTGATTCAGCAGCAGCGTCTGCGCATCACCAGCCTGACCCAGCAGCACGAAGAGGAACTGGCCAAGCTCAAGCTGGCCAGCGAAGAGCAGAACAAGCATCTGCAGGCGCAGATTCATGGGCTGCATCAGGCGCTGCGTCAACAGGAAGAACTCAACGCCAGCCTCAAGGCGCAACTGGCGGCGCAGGCGGAAAGCTTCCAGAGCAGCCGTGAGGAGATGATGCAGCAGTTGCGCGCCCTCGAACGTCATGGTCGTACCGAAGGCGATATTCTGCGCGAGCAGTTCGATCGCGAAATGCGGGCAAAAGTCGCGGCAGCCGTGGCGCAGTACAAGGAACATATCGCCGCGCGTGACGTCGAGCTGGCCTATCGCAATGAACTCGATGCCCAGTTGCAGGCCGAGATCGAGCGCCTCAAGCGAGAGCGCGACGCCTTTGCCAGCCAGGGCAGCGAACAGATACTCGAACGCCTGGCCAAGTTGGGCATCGTATTCGTGGTGTACCATCCCGGCGCCGGGCACCTGACCATTGCCTTGCAGGATATCGCCCGTTATCAGGACAATCCCATGGCCTACGCCGCCAGCAAATGCTTCGTATCCGAAGAGCAGTATCGCCATTGGCTGGCGCACTATCAGCAGCCCAGCTGTGACGCGACCCTGCCAAGTGGCGAGCGCTGCGCCATTCCCATCGATCGCGTCGATACGCCCAGCCGTTTCACCCTGGGTGAGTCCAACTGCTGCTCGCGGCACAAGGCCAGTAGCCGCCTGCGTACTGTCAGCTGACGTTGGCGTTACGCATTTCCCACTGGCGCCCGACGGCGCCGCTGCAGCGCGTGAGTCTGCCCTGGCTCGAGGCCGCGGGTGTCGAGCTCGCCTGCCTGCGGCTCGATCTTGTCGATCCGCTGCTGTCCGGCAACAAATGGTTCAAGCTCGAACCCCATCCTCAGCAGGCCATGGCTGCTGGCGCACCGGGCGTGATCAGTCTGGGTGGTGCGCATTCCAATCACCTGCATGCCCTGGCGGCGGCGGGCCAGCGTTTCGGCTTCGCCTGTGTTGGACTGTTGCGCGGTGAGCCACAGCAGACTCCGACTATCGATGATCTGCAGCGCATGGGCATGCACCTGCACTGGTTGGGTTATGGCGGTTATCGTGCGCGTCATCAGGCGGATTTCTGGATGCCCTGGCTGGCGCGTTACCCGAATTTCCAGGTGGTCGGTGAGGGTGGCCTGGGGCTGATGGGCGCTCAGGGCTGCAGCGCTCTGGTGGCGATGGCTGAAGCGCAATTGGCCAATATCGGCTGGCCGGATTTCGATGCCTGGTGGCTGGCGGCCGGCACGGGCACGACGTTGGCCGGCGTGGCCCTGGCCGAGCAACGGCGCATGCTGTTCGGTGCCATGGCCGTGCCGGGCAGCCACGGTGTCGCCAGTCAGGTCGCCACGCTACTCGATGAGGCCAGGGTGGCAGGGCGGCGTTACCAGTTGATCGAAGCGGCGCGTGGCGGTTTTGCGCGGCTCGACGCGCCCTTGCGTCAGTTCATCCATGACACCGAGCAGGCCAGCGCTGTACCACTGGAGCCGGTTTATACCGGCAAGGCGCTGATGGCGCTGCGTGATTTCTGCGAAAGTGCGCAACTTGCCCGCGGCAGTCGGCTGATCTTCATTCATACTGGCGGCTTGCAAGGGCGTCGGGCTCTGATGGGCGCAGATGCCGACTACACTCAGGTTTGACCAGCGGAGCCTGGAACCCTCATGAGCGAACCCCTTACCCCGGAACAACTGCGCAGCCTGACGCCGCTTAATGCGCTTTCCGCGCAGCAGTGGCGCGAGTTGCGCAGCCAGTTGGTGCCACAACCGCTGTTGGCCGGGCAGTTGCTGTTTCGCCAGGGCGATCAGGCGCGGCTGACCTGCTACCTGCTGGCCGGTGAGTTGCAGTTGCAGGATGCCAACGGGCGTACGCAAAGGGTGCAGGCCGGCAGCGAGATCAGTTGTCACCCGTTGTCGCCCGGTTTGCCGCGTTTGCATGATGCCCGTGCCCTGAGTGATGTCAGCGTGCTGATCATCGACAGTGCCACGCTCGACCGCCTGCTGACCTGGCGCCTGGCGCATCAGGATCTGTTGCTGGCGTTGCAACAGGGCGGCGCCGATATCGAGTGGCTGGAGCGCCTGCTGGAGAATCCGTTGTTCGCCAAGGTGCCGCCGGCCAACGTGCAGAGCATGCTGGGCCGGCTGCACAAAGTCGAGCTGGCAGCCGGCAGCCAGATTATCGAAGAGGGTGCCACTGGCGATTGTTGTTATTTCCTGGAAAGTGGCCGCGCCGAGGTGATTCGCAGTGCCGGCAGCGACCGTCAGGTGCTGGCCGAGCTGGAAGTCGGCGCCTGCTTCGGTGAAGAAGCGCTGCTGGCCGACCGGCCGCGCAATGCCACGGTAACCATGGTCGAGGCTGGCAGCGTGCTGCGCCTGGATCGCCAGGATTTCTTCGCCCTGCTCAAGGCGCCGGTGGTCGCCGAAGTATCGCTGGGGGAGGCAGCCAGGTTGCTGACGCAGGGCGCGCAATGGCTGGATGTACGGCTGCAGGAAGAATACGAGCAGGCGCATGCGCTGCAGGCGCTGCATATGCCGTTGCAGCTGTTACGCCTCAAGGCGCGCCTGCTGGATCGCTCGCGTACCTATCTGTGTTACTGCGACAGCGGCAAGCGCAGCAGCAGTGCGGTGTTTCTGCTCGCGCAACTGGGCTACAGCGTTTACGCCCTGCGCGGTGGCCTGGACGCCCTGCCGGCGGTGCAACGCGATGCGCTGCTCTGTGAGAGCGGCGCAGGGTATCTGGCCCGTTCCGGTGGGCGTACCGAACGTAGCCGTTGATCGGCGCAGGCTCTGGGGCAAGCGTAGCCCGGATGAAATCCGGGGATTGCAGGCGCATACGTCCCGGATTGCATCCGGGCTACGAATGCACCGGCCATTGGTCGTTGACCAGAAATATCCGCTCGACCTCTCGCCAATCCCCGGCCTGATCCTCCTCCAGCCGTACCAGCAGTTGCGCCTGAGCCTCCGGGCGCAGTGTGTTCAGCCATTGCTGGAGCATTTCATCGGACCAGACCCCGTCGGCATTCACCAGTGCCGGTGCCAGCCAGGCCAGTCGCGGTAGCGGCTGCCAGTGCGCGCCAGGCGCTGTCGCGGCAAAGTCATGCCAGTGACGTCGATGCAGCCAGCGCCCCCGGCAGTGTTCGCGGTTGGCGCCTCGCGGCGGTGTGCAGTCGTCGGGCCAGGGATAGAACAGATAGCCGCCGAGCCAGAAGACGGATCGGGTTTCGTCCAGTTGCAGGGCGTTCAGCGCTCCCCGTGCCTCGCGGCGCGCAGACAGGGGCAATTGGTGTTGCGTGAGGTGGCCCAGTTTCAGATCGAGCCGATCCTGGCTGCCCGGGCCCAGCCAGTCAGCGGCGTCGCCGCTACCCGTGCCCAGGTAGAACTTCACCGCCAATTCAAGATGGTGTTCGCCTTCTTCGTCGCGCAGCAGCAGGTCCAGTTCGCCCAGGGTCTGGCCGTTCTGGCGGATCGGCAGGTTGGCGGCGACGACCTCGACATCCGGTGCTGCATGCAGGGCGAACTGCCACAGGTGTTCGTAATAGAGACCGAGGCGGCGCACCGGTTTCGCGGCCAGCCAGGCATGCAGGGCATCGGCATCGTTGTCCTGCTGCACGAGCCAGTCAGCCAGTCGCTGCGGTTGCCGCGTCCAGCAACTGGCCTGCAGCGGATGACGCTGGGCTGGTGTGGTGTTGGCCAGCAAGGCGGGCGAGAGCAGTGCCCAGGCCAGATCGCGCACCGCCGGGGTGCGCAGCTCGAGCAGCAGGTTATGCAACAGTTCGGGATTGCTCATGGCCCCGAGCATAGCGCAGTAACAGAGGCGGTTTGCTGCCGGCCAGAGCTTTGGCCGATAATCCCTCATCGTTTCTTATCTGTCTGTCGGGAGTCCCATGGAGCAATTTCGCAATGTTGGCATCATCGGGCGTCTGGGCAGTACGCGGGTGCTGGAGACCGTGCGTCGGCTCAAGCGCTTTCTGCTCGACCGCCACCTGCATGTGATTCTCGAAGACACCATCGCCGATGTATTGCCCGGCCACGGCCTGCAGACCTCCTCGCGCAAGATGCTGGGCGAGGTCTGCGACCTGGTGATTGTCGTCGGCGGTGACGGCAGCATGCTCGGCGCGGCACGTGCCCTGGCGCGGCACAAGGTTCCGGTGCTGGGGATCAACCGTGGCAGCCTGGGCTTTCTCACCGATATCCGCCCCGATGAGCTGGAGCTGAAAGTGGCGCAGGTGCTCGAAGGGCAGTACCTGACCGAGAACCGCTTCCTGCTCGAGGCCGAAGTTCGCCGCCAGGGCGAAGCCATCGGCCAGGGCGATGCGCTCAATGACGTGGTGCTGCACCCCGGCAAGTCGACGCGGATGATCGAGTTCGAGCTGTACATCGATGGCCAGTTCGTCTGCAGCCAGAAGGCCGACGGCCTGATCGTCGCCACGCCCACGGGGTCTACCGCTTACGCGCTGTCCGCTGGCGGGCCGATCATGCATCCCAAGCTCGATGCCATCGTGGTCGTGCCGATGTACCCACATACTCTGTCCAGCCGGCCCATCGTGGTTGACGGGCACAGTGAACTGAAGGTGGTGGTGTCGCCGGATATGACCATTTATCCGCAGGTCTCCTGTGACGGCCAGAATCATTTCACCTGCGCGCCGGGCGATACCCTGCATGTGGCCAAGAAGGCGCAGAAGCTGCGCCTGATCCATCCGCTGGATCACAACTACTATGAGGTCTGCCGGACCAAACTGGGTTGGGGCAGCCGCCTGGGAGGGCAGGACTGAATGTCCCTCGACCCCCATCGTGGTTATGACCTGATCGGTGATATCCACGGTTGTGCGCGCACCCTCGAACGTCTGCTCGAACGCCTGGGTTACAGCCGGCAGAGCGGTGTGTGGCGCCATCCGACGCGCATGGCGATCTTCCTCGGTGATCTGGTCGACCGTGGCCCGGGTATTCGCGAAACCCTGCATCTGGTGCATGATATGGTGCGTGCCGGTCAGGCGCTGTGCATCATGGGCAACCATGAGTTCAACGCGCTGGGCTGGAGCACACCGGCGCCGCCGGGTAGTGGCCGCCAGTACGTGCGCGAACACAGCCCACGGCATCAGCGCCTGATGCGCGAAACCCTGGCGCAGTTCGAGGCTTATCCGCAGGAATGGCGCGAATTTCTGCGCTGGTTCTACGAGATGCCACTGTTCATCGACGCCGGGCGCTTCCGCGTGGTGCATGCCTGCTGGGACGCCGAGCTGATCGCGCCGCTCAAGGCCCAGTTCCCCGATGGTTGCATCGACGAGCATTTCCTTCAGGCTGCAGCCGTACCGGGCAGTTTCGCCAACATGGCGCTCGACCGCCTCTTGCGTGGCACCGACATGCGCCTGCCGCATGGCCTGACTCTGACCGGTGGTGACGGCTTTACCCGTTCCTATTTCCGTACCAAGTTCTGGGAAGAAAATCCGCAGACTTATGGCGATATCGTCTTCCAGCCCGATGCCCTGCCGGAGTTGGCGGCGCAGACGCCGCTGAGCGAGCTGCAGAAGGACGAACTGCTGCGCTATGGCGCGCACGAGCCGCTGCTGTTCGTTGGGCACTACTGGCGGCGTGGCAAGCCGGCGCCGATTCGGCCCAACCTGGCCTGCCTGGATTACAGCGCGGTGGTCGGTGGCCGCCTGGTGGCTTATCGCCTGGACCAGGAAATGCGCCTGGATGCCGATAAATTCGTCTGGGTTGATGTCGACCCGCAGGAGGCGCCGCGATGACGGCAGTCGTAGTTTTGCGCTTGCCGCTGGATACCGATTTGAGCGGCTTCGTCGCCCTGTTGCAGCGTCTGCGAGTGCCGCACCGGGTGGCGGAAGAGGGTGGGCAACAGGTGCTCTGGGTGCCGAGTGAGGAGCTCGCCGAGCAGGTGCGTGAGCTTTACGTGCGCCATCCGCAGGGCGACGCGGGTGCCGAATTGCCGGCCAGGCCGGCGCCGGTGCGTGAGGGGTTTGTTGCCCAGTTACGGCGCAGCCCGGTGACGGGCCTGATGCTGCTGGCGACCTTTATCGTCTTCGCCGTGACCTGGGCGGGCGATAATTTCTCGGCAATCCGCTGGCTGAGCTTCGTTGATTTTCGAATCGACGGCGAGCGCATCTATCTGACTTACCTTGAGGCCACGCTCGATAGCGGCCAGTGGTGGCGCCTGATCACGCCCATGCTGATCCACTTCGGCTGGCTGCACCTGGCGATGAACAGCCTGTGGTACTGGGAGCTGGGTCGGCGCATCGAGTTTCGCCAAGGGGCCATCGGCCTCCTGGGGCTGACCCTGCTGTTCGGCTTCGCTTCCAATTTCGCTCAATACTGGTGGGCTGGGCCGTCACTGTTTGGCGGCTTGTCCGGTGTGCTCTACGGCCTGCTCGGGCATTGCTGGATCTACCAGCGCCTGGCGCCGAACCCGGTTTATCGCCTGCCGCCCGGCGTGCTGGTGATGATGCTGATCTGGCTGGTGGTCTGCATGACCGGCATCTTCGAAACGCTGGGTATTGGCGCCATTGCCAATGCGGCACATGTGGGTGGCCTGCTCATCGGCTGCCTGACCGGGCTGCTTGGCGGTATGCTGGCAAGACGCTGATGCATTTGGTGGGCTGAAGCGGAACGCCGCCCGGCCGGCCCTACGATTTATTTGGAGACCTGTATGTCGTCCTTTCTCGATGCGATTGAAAACATCACCCCGGAAATCTACGAGAGCCTCAAGCTGGCCGTGGAAATCGGTAAATGGCCGGACGGCCGCAAGCTGACTCAGGAACAGAAAGAGCTGAGCCTGCAGGCGATGATCGCCTGGGAAATGCAGAACCTGCCGGAGGAAGAGCGCACTGGTTACATGGGCCCTCAGGAATGCAGCAGCAAATCCGAGCCGGTACCCAACCTGCTGTTCAAGTCCTCGGATACCCTGCACTGATGAGTGAATTGGGACGTGGCTCGCTGAGCAAGATGAAGGCGCACCTGGACGCACCGGTGCAATACGCTTTCCGCCTGGGCGACGAAGAAGTACCGGTCAACCCGCTGGTGGGCAAGCACCTGCGCCTGGAATACCTCGGCGCCATCCATTGCACGCACTGCGGGCGCAAGACCAAGACCAGCTTCAGCCAGGGCTACTGCTACCCCTGCATGCAGAAGCTGGCGCAATGCGACGTTTGCATCATGAGTCCGGAGCGCTGCCATTACGATCAAGGCACTTGCCGCGAGCCGAGCTGGGGCGAGCAGTTCTGCATGACCGATCACATCGTCTACCTGGCCAACTCCAGTGGCGTGAAGGTCGGCATCACCCGTGCCAGTCAGGTGCCGACACGCTGGATCGACCAGGGTGCGACCCAGGCGCTACCCATCCTGCGCGTGGCCACGCGGCAGCAGTCCGGTTTCGTCGAGGACCTGTTGCGTAGCCAGGTGGCGGACAAGACCAACTGGCGCGCGCTGCTCAAGGGCGATGCCGTGCCGGTCGATCTGCTGGCGATTCGCGAGCAATTGTTCGACAGCTGTGGCGCGGGCATTGCCGAGCTGCAGCAGCGCTTCGGTCTGCAAGCCATTCAGCCGCTGTCCGCCGCCGAGGTGCTGGAAATTCGTTACCCCATCGAGGCCTACCCGGCCAAGATCAGCAGCTTCAACCTGGACAAGCAGCCGCTGGCCGAAGGTACTCTGCTCGGTATCAAGGGCCAGTACCTGATGTTCGACACCGGCGTGATCAATATCCGCAAGTACACCGCCTATCAGTTGGCCATCCACGAGATCGCCGCCTGACACCCGATTGCCACCGGCGCCCGGGGCGCCGCAGACGAGAGGCCAAGAACCATGCGCACCGAACAATCCAAGACCATTTATCTGAAGGACTATCAGGTTCCCGACTACCTGATCGACGAGACCCACCTGACCTTCGAGTTGTTCGAGGATCACAGCCTGGTGCACGCGCAACTGGTCATGCGTCGCAACCCTGCCGCCGGCGCTGGCCTGCCGAAACTGGTGCTGGATGGTCAGCAGCTTGAACTGCTGGAGCTCAAGCTCGATGACCGCGAGCTGGGCGAGGGCGACTATACGCTGACCGACAGCCACCTGACCCTGCAGCCGACGCAGGAACGCTTCGTGGTCGACAGCAGTGTGCGCATCCACCCGGAGAGCAACACCGCGCTGGAAGGCCTGTACAAGTCCGGCAGCATGTTCTGCACCCAGTGCGAGGCCGAGGGCTTTCGCAAGATCACCTTCTACCTCGACCGCCCGGATGTGATGAGCAAATTCACCACCACGGTCAGCGCCGAACAGCATGCCTACCCGGTGCTGCTGTCCAACGGCAACCCGATTGCCAGTGGTTCGGAAGAGGGCGGTCGTCACTGGGCCACCTGGGAAGACCCGTTCAAGAAACCGGCCTACCTGTTCGCCCTGGTCGCCGGTGACCTCTGGTGCGTCGAGGACAGCTTCACCACCATGAGCAACCGCGAAGTGGCGCTGCGCATCTACGTCGAGCCGGAGAACATCGACAAGGTGCAGCACGCCATGGACAGCCTCAAGCGCTCGATGAAGTGGGACGAGGAGGTCTACGGCCGCGAGTATGACCTGGACATCTTCATGATCGTCGCGGTCAACGACTTCAACATGGGCGCCATGGAGAACAAGGGCCTCAACATCTTCAACTCCAGCTGCGTGCTGGCCAAGGCCGAGACCGCCACCGACGCTGCCCATCAGCGCGTCGAGGCGGTGGTGGCACACGAGTACTTCCACAACTGGTCGGGCAACCGCGTGACCTGCCGCGACTGGTTCCAGCTGTCGCTCAAGGAAGGCTTCACCGTATTCCGCGACAGCGAGTTCTCTGCCGACACTCACTCGCGTACCGTCAAGCGCATTGAAGACGTGGCCTACCTGCGCACTCACCAGTTCGCCGAGGACGCCGGCCCCATGGCTCACCCGGTGCGCCCGGACGCGTACATGGAAATCTCCAACTTCTACACCCTGACCATCTACGAGAAGGGTGCCGAAGTACTGCGCATGATTCACACCCTGCTCGGGCCGGAGCTATTCCGCAAGGGCTCGGACCTGTACTTCGAGCGTCACGACGGCCAGGCCGTGACCTGCGACGATTTCGTCAAGGCCATGGAAGATGCCAGCGGCATCGACCTGACCCAGTTCAAGCGCTGGTACACCCAGGCCGGCACGCCACGTCTCGACGTCAGCGAAGCCTATGACGAGGCGGCGCAGACCTACAGCCTGACCTTCCGCCAGAGCTGCCCGGCCACGCCGGGGCAGAGCGAAAAGCTGCCGTTCGTGATTCCAGTGGCGCTCGGCCTGCTCGATGCCCAGGGCAATGAGCTGCCGCTGCGCCTGCAGGGCGAAAGCGCGGCGCAGGGCACCAGTCGCGTTTTGTCGGTGACTGAAGCCGAGCAGACCTTCACCTTCGAAGGCGTCGCCGAGAAGCCGCTGCCCTCCTTGCTGCGCGGCTTCAGTGCGCCGGTCAAGCTGCACTTCCCCTACAGCCGTGACCAACTGATGTTCCTCATGCAGCACGACAGCGACGGCTTCAACCGCTGGGAAGCCGGCCAGCAGCTGTCCGTGCAGGTACTGCAGGAACTGATTGGCCAGCACCAGCGTGGTGAAGCCCTGGTGCTGGATCAGCGTCTGGTCACCGCGCTGCGCACCCTGCTTGAAGACGAGTCGCTGGATCAGGCCATGGTCGCCGAGATGCTGTCGCTGCCGGGCGAGGCCTATCTCACCGAAATCAGTGAGGTGGCGGATGTCGAGGCCATTCACGCCGCCCGCGAGTTCGCTCGTAAGGCGCTGGCCGACGCGCTGTTCGCGCCGCTGTGGGCGCGCTACCAGGCCAACCGCGAAGTCTCCAAGGCCACCCCTTACGTGGCCGAGGCGGCGCACTTCGCTCGCCGCAGTCTGCAGAACATCGCGTTGTCCTACCTGATGCTCAGCGAGAAACCCGAGGTACTGGCGGCTTGCGTCGATCAGTTCGACAACGCCGACAACATGACCGAGCGCCTGTCGGCCCTGGCTGTGTTGGTCAACTCGCCGTTCGAGGCAGAGCAGGGCAAGGCCCTGGCCATGTTCGCCGACTTCTTCAAGGACAACCCGCTGGTCATGGATCAGTGGTTCAGCGTGCAGGCAGGCTGCCCGCTGCCGGGCGGCCTGGAGCGTGTGCATGCATTGATGCAGCACGAAGCCTTCACCCTGAAGAACCCGAACAAGGTGCGCGCGCTGATCGGCGCCTTCGCCAACCAGAACCTGGTCAACTTCCACCGCGCGGACGGTGCGGGCTACCGCTTTCTCGCCGACCAGGTGATCACCCTCAACGCCCTCAACCCGCAGATCGCCTCGCGCCTGCTGGCGCCGCTGACCCGCTGGCGCAAGTACGGTTCGGCGCGTCAGGCACTGATGAAGGCCGAGCTGGAGCGCATCCTCGCCTCCGGTGAGCTGTCCAGCGATGTCTATGAAGTGGTGAGCAAGAGCCTGGCCTAAGGCTGATGCCGCTTAGGCAAGGCTGCGAAAGCTGTGTTTCGTAGGAGCCCCGCCCCGGGGCGAAGCTTTTCAGGTTCGCGGCGAGGCGCCGCTCCTACACACTCGGTACGTCGACGCTTGACTGGTTGGCTTTAAGCCTGAAACGGGTTTTGCTCCACAAAAAAAGTGTTACCGACCTCTGGTTGGTAACACTTTTTTGTTACCCAATGAAATATGCATGCAGTCCGTTATGCCTTTGCACGCTTAAGTTCGGGCTTCGTCGCTTGACAGCGAGGTGATATTCATCACCCAACTGCGCTGCGAGGCGCGTGGTGATTGGCATAAAGCGTCGGATCGTAGGACAAAGTGCGCCACTTTTTCTGGTCTTTTGGTCAGTGGCTGATCAGTCACGAAAAGAAATCCGGCAATCGCTCTGCAAGGCGCTTTTGCGCTGATACAAGTGTTTGAATTGGCACTATGGTTGCAGTGCCGAGCAGGACTTGACCGCGTGCAAGCTCTCGCTGGTCGTTGGAACACGTCGCTACAAAATAAAAACACAAGCCGTCGCCAGTACGGCATATCGCGACCCGGATTCGGGATCGCTCAAAAGAATGATCTGTCCACGGAGTGAGTCTCGATGGAAATTAAGTCCCGCAAGCCCGTTCTACGTTTTGCCCCGGCCAAGGCCGGCTTTGCGTTCGCTGGTGTTCTGCCGTTGCTGGTCGCCGCCCAGGCTCATGCGGTGGAGTTCAGCTTCGCCGATAACGAAATCACCGGCTCCCTCGATACCACCATCTCCTACGGTCAACTATGGCGCGTACAAGGCCAGGACAAGACCAACAACGACATCAACACCAACGATGGCAACCGCAACTTCGATACCGGCCTGGTTTCCGAAGTGTTCAAGATCACCAGTGACCTGGAAGCGTCCTATCAGAATTACGGTGTCTTTATCCGTGGTACTGCGTTCTATGACACCCAGATCATGGACAAGCGCAACGATTACTATGACGCCAACACTCCGGCTCAGCCGAGCCAAAGCTATCCGCGCGATAACACCTTCACACGTGAAACCCGCCACAAGGCTGGTCGTGACGCGCAGATTCTTGACGCCTACGTCTATGGCAACTGGGACGTGGCCAACATGCCGGTCTCCGGTCGTTTCGGTAAGCAGGTATTCAACTGGGGTGAAGGTTTGTACTACCGCGGTGGGGTGAACACCACCAACCCGGTCGATGCTGCCAAGTTCCGTTTGCCAGGCTCGGAAGTGAAGGAAGTGCTGGTTCCGGTCGAGGCGCTTAGTTTCAACATCGGTTTGACCGATAACCTTTCGATGGAGACCTTCTATCAGTTCAACTGGAAAGAGAGTGCTATCGATCCGGTCGGTACCTATTTCTCTGAGACCGACTTGTTTGCTGACGGCGGTCATACCGCTTATAACGAAAGTGGTGCGCTAGCTGGGGCCCTGACACCGAACCCGCGGCTCGGTGGTCTTTCGCTTTATCAAGCCTCCGTATTGAACCCTGCTTATGGGCTGAATGGGAGTTCATTTGCCACGTCTGACGCTTTCAAAGTTGCATCTATCAAGAATGACCTGAATGCCAAGAACGATGGCCAGTTTGGTGTGGCGTTTCGTTATATAGCGGAAGAGCTGAATTCGACGGAATTTGGTTTTTATTTTGTCAACTACCATGCCAAAGAGCCTGCGATCTACGCTCAGCTTGATGGGGCTTATGCTGGGCTAACTCCTGCGCAGTTTGGTGATTTGGTCGCCAGTGCTCCGGTGCAGGGGGCGGCTGGCGGTGATCCTGCACTTGCGCAGCAGATTGCTGGCGGTTTGGTCTCGGTTGACGTGGCCAATCAAATTCAAGCAAGCCGCCAATATGCCGAAGACATCAGGATGATGGGGCTGAGCTTCAATACCACTGTGGGCAATGCGTCGGTATTCGGTGAGTTTTCCTATCGTCCCAACCTGCCAATCGGGATTGCGACGACCAATGATCTCTTGGAGCAAGTGCTTCAGCAGGCCCCTGAGATTGCTCAGGGGCAACAGGTTCAGGTAGGTGGGCAGACAGTCAGTTTGGCTAATCGCTCTATCAGTAACTATGAGCGTGTCGAGGCCTTTAATACGTCTTTGGGTACGATCTATAACTTCGGGCCCTCTTTGGGTTTCGATTCGCTGTTTGGGATCGCCGAGTTGGCTTCTGAGCATATTCGTGGCAGCAGCCTGAAATACACGGATTTTCGGGGTGACGTGCTCTATTACTCCGGTCGCGCTAATGGTTCCTACACGTCTGGCTATGGCCGCGACGACCAGATCAACAAGAACTCCTACGGCTATACCCTGGTGCTCTCCGGCACCTGGAACGACGTCTACGCCGGCGTAAACCTGTCGCCGTTCGCCGTGTTCAAGCACGACTTCGAAGGCAACTCGCACCAGACCGGTAACTTTATCGAAGGTCGCAAGGCTTACACCGTCGGTATGCGCGCCAGCTATCTGAACAGCCTGGAAGCCGAGATCCAGTACACCGAGTTCTACGGCGCTGGCCAGAACAACGGTGCGCGTGATCGCGACAATATCGGCGTCAACGTCAAGTACTCCTTCTAATAACCAAAATCGGAAAGAACGCCGGGCGCTTGCGGGCGCCCGTCACGACTCTTCATGGAGAATTACCCATGCTGAACAAGCACAGGCTGATGGCCGTAGCCGTTGCGCTGGCATTTTCTGCCGGCTCCGCGCTGGCTGCCGTTTCCCCGCAGGAAGCCGCAAAACTTGGCGATACCCTGACCCCTTTCGGCGCCGAGAAGGCCGGCAACGCTGCCGGCACTATCCCGGCCTGGACCGGTGGCATCACCCAGCCGCCGGCGGGTTACACCCGCTCGGGCCAGCACCACGTCAATCCGTTCCCGGACGACAAGCCGCTGTTCACCATCACAGCGGCCAACCTGAGCCAGTACGAGGCCAATCTGACGCCGGGTCAGATCGCCATGTTCAAGGCTTACCCGGAAACCTATCAGATGCCGGTGTACCAGACCCGCCGCACCGGCTCCGCGCCGCAGTGGGTCTATGACAACACCATCAAGAACGCCACCAGCGCCAAGCTGGCCGATGGTGGTAACGGCTTCACCGACGCTTATGGCGGTATTCCGTTCCCGATTCCGCAAAATGGTGTCGAGGCGCTGTGGAACCACATCGCCCGCTACCGTGGCACCTACATCGTGCGCCGTGCCTCGGAAGTGGCAGTACAGCGCAACGGCGCCTATTCGCTGGTGACCTCGCAGCAGGAAGCGCTGTTCAAGTACTACCTGCAGAACGGCTCGTTCGCCGATTTGAGCAACATCATGTTCTATTACCTGTCGTTCACCACCAGCCCGGCGCGTCTGGCCGGTGGCGCGACCCTGGTTCATGAAACCCTCGATCAGGTGAAAGAGCCGCGTCAGGCCTGGGGTTACAACGCCGGCCAGCGCCGTGTGCGTCGTGCGCCGAACCTGGCTTACGACACCCCGATCGCCGCTGCTGACGGCTTGCGTACCGCCGATGACACTGACATGTTCAACGGTGCCCCGGATCGCTATGACTGGAAGCTGATCGGCAAGAAGGAAATCTACATCCCGTACAACAACTACCAGGTCACCAGCCCTGACGTTAAGTACAAGGATCTGCTGCAGGTTGGTCACCTCAATCCGGCGCTGACCCGCAACGAGCTGCACCGCGTTTGGGTCGTCGAGGGCACGCTGAAATCCGGCGCCCGCCATATCTACTCCAAGCGTACCCTGTTCCTCGATGAGGACAGCTGGCAGGCTGCGGTAGTGGATCAGTACGACGGTCGTGGTGAGCTGTGGCGCGTGTCCATCGCCTACCTGAAGAACTACTACGACCTGCCGACCACCTGGTCTGCACTCGATGTGTTCCACGATCTGCAGGCTCGCCGTTACCACGTGCAGAACCTGGATAACGAAGAGAACAACACCATCGACTTCACCCAGGCAGTGCCGGACGACGGCTATTTCAAGCCTGCTGCCCTGCGTCGCCGCGGTACTCGATAATAGTTGTGTAGTCTCGCGCGAAGGCCGCTACAGTAGTAGCGGCCTTTTCGTATCAGCTTGGCGAATAGGCTTCTATAACGCGGGTTCTGCCTTAACAAAACATAACGTCGCGCCAATTGTCAGGGCTTTCCGAAGCTCGCTAGGATGAGCGGCCTGCTAATCAGCAGTACCGCTTATAACAAGAAAGGGGGAAGGTATATGAGTGAGCCCGTCATGCGGCGCACCCAGTCCGGTCTGGCGCCCAACCTGGCGCGCAAATCGGCGCTCCGTGTCCATTCACCGCTGGCTAAAGCGCTCTCGCTGTGCAGTGTGCTTTCCATTCTGGCTTTCGCTGCCGCACCCTTGCAGGCCGAGACCTCGGCTGCGGCTGACGCCGGTTACGCCATCGAGTCGCCCAAGGCCGTGCATAGCCTGCTGCTCGATGTGGTCAACACCGGTGAGCGCCTGGTTGCCGTGGGCGACCGTGGCCACATTCTCTATTCCAACGATCAGGGACAAAGCTGGCAGCAGGCCAAGGTGCCTACGCGGCAGATGCTGACTTCGCTGTTCTTCGTCGATGCTCAGCATGGCTGGGTGGTCGGTCATGATGCGCAGGTTCTCACGACGGCCGATGGCGGCCTGACCTGGACTAAACAGTACGAAGATCTTGAGCTCGAAGCGCCGCTGCTGGATGTCTGGTTCAAGGATCTTCAGACCGGTTACGCCGTGGGCGCCTATGGCGTGCTGCTGGAAACCACCGATGGTGGCGAGAACTGGGAAGACGTCAGTGATCGTCTCGATAATGAAGATGGCTATCATCTCAATGCCATCACCGCGGTGAAGGATGCTGGTCTGTTCATTGTCGGCGAGCTGGGTGGCATGTTCCGTTCGCGCGACTGGGGTGAAACCTGGGAGACCGTCGAAAATAAACCCTACGAGGGTTCGTTGTTCGGCGCGCTGGGCACCGACGAAGCCGGCACGCTGCTGGTTTACGGCCTACGTGGTCATCTATTCCGTTCCGCCGATTTCGGAGACAGCTGGCAGCAGATCACCCTCCACACGCCAAATAATGGCCCGCTGGAATTTGGCCTTGCCGATGGCACCTTGTTGCGCGACGGCAGCATTGCGGTTGTGGGGCATGGCGGTACCGTGCTGCGCAGCACTGATCACGGCCAGACGTTCAGTCTCATCAACCGCCCTGACCGTCTTTCGCTGGCCGGTGTAACTGCACTGGATAACGGCAACCTGATCCTGGTGGGGCAGGGCGGCGTTCACCTCGCCGCCTCGACTGGCGCCGATCTGGGCCAACAATAACAAGCCGGGAGCCTTTGCATGAGCAAGCACCAACAACAGCCTGCCTCCTTCCTTGAGCGGCTGATTTTCAACAATCGCCCGGCGGTAATCCTGATCTGCCTGCTGATCAGTATCTTCCTGTTCTATCAGGCCGCGCAGGTACGTCCGCAGACCAGCTTCGAGAAGATGATTCCGCTGGGGCACCCTTATATCCAGAAGATGCTCGAACACCGTAACGACCTGGCTAACCTGGGCAATACGGTGCGCATCTCGGTGGAAGCCACCGATGGCGATATCTTCAGCAAGGAATACATGGAGACGCTACGGCAGATTCATGATGAGGTGTTCTATATTCCTGGTGTCGATCGTTCTGGTCTGAAGTCTTTGTGGAGCCCCAGCGTACGCTGGACCGAAGTGACAGAAGAAGGCTTTGCCGGTGGCGAAGTGATTCCGCAGACCTACGACGGTTCTGAAGAAAGTCTTGAGGATCTGCGCAGCAACATTCTCAAATCGGGACAGATTGGCCGCCTGGTAGCGAATAACTTCAAGTCCAGCATCATCGATGTGCCATTGTTGGAGTCCTACCCTGATCCGAATGATCAGAGCAAGCTGATCAAGCTTGACTATCAGAAGTTCTCCCACGAACTCGAAGAGAAGATTCGCGAGAAGTACGAAGCGCAGAACCCCAATGTCAAAGTGCACATCATCGGTTTCGCCAAGAAGGTTGGTGACCTGATTGATGGCTTGTTTGGCGTAGCACTGTTCTTTGCCGTGGCTATCGGGATCACCTTCGTGTTGCTGCTTTGGTTCACTCACTGCTTCAAGAGTACTCTTGCGGTGGTGATCACCACGCTGATTGCAGTGATCTGGCAGCTTGGCCTGCTGCACACCCTGGGCTTCGGCCTCGACCCTTACTCGATGCTGGTGCCTTTCCTGGTATTTGCCATCGGTATCTCCCACGGGGTACAGAAGATCAACGGCATCGCCATGGCCTCGGGCGAGGCGACCGATGCGCTGTCTGCCGCGCGCATGGCTTTCCGCCAGCTGTTCATCCCCGGCTTGGTGGCGCTGTTGTCCGATGCCGTCGGTTTCGTCACCCTGCTGCTGATTGATATCGGCGTGATTCGCGAGCTGGCCATTGGCGCTTCGATGGGCGTTGCTGTGATCATCCTGACCAACCTGATCCTGTTGCCGGTGATGATTTCCTACATCGGTATCAGCAAGAAGGCGGTGAAGATCAGCCGTGAGGAGGCGGCCAAGGATCATCCCCTCTGGCGCGCCATTTCCAACTTCGCCCACCCGATGGTGGCACCGATCTCCGTGGTCGTTGCCGTGGTGGCATTGGCTGGCGGTGTCTGGTACGGGCAGAACCTGAAAATCGGTGATCTTGACCAGGGCGCACCGGAGCTGCGCCCGGACTCGCGTTACAACCTCGATAACGACTTCGTTATCCGCAACTATTCGACCAGCTCCGACGTGCTGGTAGTGATGATCAAGACGCCAACTGAAGGCTGCTCCACTTACGAAGCGCTGTCGGCCATGGACGAGCTGATGTGGAAGATGGAGAACACTGAGGGCGTGCAGTCGGCCATCTCCATGGTCACCGTGTCCAAGCAGGTGATCAAGGGCATGAACGAGGGCAACCTGAAATGGGAAACCCTGTCGCGTAACCAGGACGTACTGAACAACTCCATTGCCCGTGCCGAAGGCCTGTACAACGCGGACTGCTCGGTCGCGCCGGTGCTGATCTTCCTCGAGGACCACAAGGCCGAAACCCTGTCGCGCGCCGTAGCCGCCGCCGAAGAGTTCGCCGCGCAGCACAGCACCGACGAGCTGCAGGTGGTACTGGCAGCGGGTAACGCCGGTATCGAGGCGGCCACCAACGAGGTGATCGCGGCGTCCGAGACCACCATGCTGATCGCGGTCTATGCGGCGGTGAGCATCATGTGCCTGCTGACCTTCCGTTCGCTGGCCGCGACCCTGTGCGTGATTCTGCCGCTGGTGCTGACCTCGGTGTTGGGTAACGCGCTGATGGCGTTCATGGGGATCGGTGTGAAGGTTGCAACCTTGCCGGTGATCGCCCTGGGTGTGGGTATTGGTGTCGACTATGGCATCTACATCTACAGCCGTCTGGAGACCTACCTGCGTCAGGGCATGCCGCTGCAGGAAGCCTACTACGAGACACTCAAGTCCACGGGTAAGGCGGTGCTGTTCACCGGCGTCTGCCTGGCCATCGGTGTGGCGACCTGGATCTTCTCGGCGATCAAGTTCCAGGCTGACATGGGCCTGATGCTGACCTTCATGTTCCTGTGGAACATGATCGGTGCGATCTGGTTGCTGCCGGCCCTGGCCCGCTTCCTGATCAACCCGGAGAAGCTGCGCGCCAAGGGCTGATGGCCTTTGCGTAGAACGAAAAACGCGGCCCTCGGGTAATGCCAGTCAGTTAAGGCTGTACGCGTTTGGCTCCCCTCTACCGTTTACGGGAGAGGGGCTGGGGGAGAGGGCCGAAATACCGCGAAACGGCCATTTACCCCTCTCCGAACATGGCTCGCCAGAGGGGCGAGGGGACTGATCGTAGGCAGTCGGCGCTTAACTGATCAGCATTAGGCCCTCGGGCCGCGTTTTTTGTCTGTGCCGCGTATAGCCATCCCCCGGATTGCATCCGGGCTACGCCACTGTCGCGAAGTTGGTGCGCACGGCGCACCCTACCCAGGTCGTATCTCCCACCTCGTAGGGTGGGCTTCAGCCCACCAAGGTCAGCCGATGTTGGTGGGCTGAAATCCGTAGCCCGTATATGGACTCCTCCTCTGGCGCAAGTAGCAAGATGGTGATCAACGCGACCGTATATTCGACTTCGTAAAGGGAGCCGTTGCTCCCGAGCCTAGATGGGGCGTTCGCTGCTGGAGTGCCTATCGGATGAGCGACCCTATCATGGGGCTGCGGGCTACTCGGCATTTCTCCAGCCGGATCTGATCCTTATTCCATCTTCCGTTGCGCTGTCGGTTGTACCTCCTTGTTGGGTTAAGGCTCAGGCCTGCTGTGGCTGAGCCCGATAAGGGGTGTTGTGTTTGATCACGGCATAGATGATCCGCGCCAAACGGTTGGCTATGGCGATAACGGCTACCGTGCGTCGTTTACTCTCCAGCAAGCGTCGAGCCACCTGGCTAATGGCATCCTCACGTCTCTGGCAGTGATTGAGCACCGATTGGGCACCCTGTACCAGCAGCGTTCGCAGGTAGGGATTGCCACGCCGAGTGATCCCCCCCAATCGTCGCTGCTGACCTGAAGAGCGCTCACTGGGGGTCACCCCCAAGCTCGCGGCGAACTGACGGGCATCGGCAAAGTGGCTGATGTTGTTACCGTACTCGGCAACCACTGCTGTGGCAGTGATCAGCCCCACACCGTGGATGCTCTGTACCTGCCGAATCAAGACGGATGCTTGGCTGGCAGCTTTGAGTCGGCCTTCGATGCTCTGGATCTGCGCGTCGATACCGGCGACTTGGCATGTGATCTGTTCAAGTAGCTCGATCAGGCCGGCGCTCACCTCTTGATTGGGCTCCTCCTGGCATACCAGGCGGATCAACGCCTCCAGCGCAACACGCCCCTGTGGCGCTATCTGACCACGCTCGGCCAGCAGACTCCGGGCCTGATTGAGTAACTGGGTGCGCTGACCAACCAGCAGTTCCCGCAGCCGGTGCTGAGCGCACAAATCCTGCTGCTCAACCGTTTTGACCGCAACAGCACCTACTCGCCGATCCTGGTGGACGGCAAAGATCGCATCGGCATCATTGCCATCGGTCTTGTTGCCGATGCGCTGTTTGTCGACAAATTGAGCGGGAACTCGTTTAACCCGATAACCCAACGCCAAAAGACGTCGGCACCAATAATTGCTGCTGGCGCAGGCTTCCATCACCACAAGGCAATCACTATTGGACTCTTCACAAAATAGCCTGTCGAACTGGCTGCGACTCAGCGTCAGGCATTGTTGGCGATGGCCGTCGGCCGAATAACCATGAACCTGAAATTTATGCTTGGCCAGATCCACGCAATACAACGGACAGTGGGTAGGTGCGCTACGATTCATGGCGGACTCCTCCTCTCTACAGCGTTTGTCGGTGACCCTTCTCAGGTATAGACAATCTGGCACATTGCGATGCCGTCCGTGGGAGGAGGAGTCCATCCCATCAGATGAAATCCGGGGCTCCGTCCCGGCGATCGAATGCGCGGCGACCGACCAGGGCGGATGATCGGTTGCCGAGCATGCCAGAGCGCGGACAGTGACGGCATGGCCGATTGGGCGGCGATCCGTTTCAGCCCACCAGGGGCAGCCGCTGTCGGTGGGCTGAAGCCCACCCTACGTTGCTACCAGATGCACGCCTCGGGCTGCATATCCTGCAAGCCCATCGTGCGCCTAGCGAGGATACAGCGGCGGCAGCGCGCTGCTTTCCTGCGGCGCTGCGCTTGGCTCCTGTGCGGTGGGCAGGTTGCGAATCGCCTTCCACAGCTCCTCGCCTTGCCATTGCTGGCCGGTTTCGCTGTACAGCGCGCCGTTGAGACCGTCCAGGGCGTCCGACAGCGGCACGTAGCGTGCGGCCATATCGGCGAGGGTTTCCGGTTGTTGGCGAGCCCAGGCGTCGAGGGCATGACGAGTGGCCTGGGCATCGCCGGCCTGGCAGGCGCGCTTGATGTCGTCGAGCAGCGTACGCGTGCTCGGGCCACTCTGCGCCGCGCGCTGGATCGCCGGTTGCCGGCGGGCATGCCACCACAAGCCGAAACCGAGCAGCGTGGTCAAACTCAGCACAGCGCAGGCCAACTGCCAGGGCCACAGTTTCGGCCCCTCGATCACCTGGGTCGTCACCATCGGCGTATTGGGTTGTTCATCGTTCTGCAGTTGCGGGTTTTCCGCGACCTGCAGGGTACGGGCCGACAGTGTCGTGCGCTCCAGGGTATCGGTCTGGGTGTTCCACCAGACTATTTCCAGCGGTGGCAGTTCGAAATTGCCTGCCCGACTGGGCACCAGTGCTTCGCGCTCCTCGCGGGTGCCGACGATACCGTTCTCGCTTTTCTGATCGTCCATCTGCGGCTGATCCGGGTAACGCCGCAGGCCGTCGACCTGGGTCGCCGGCAGTGGCGGCAGCTGGGCGCTGGAAAGGCCATCGACCTTGAGAATCAGGCGGCGGGTCAGGGAATCGCCAACCTGGCTCTGCTCCGGTTGCGGGTTCCAGGTTTCCGCCAGGCCCAGGGCGCGCGCCGGTAGCCAGGGCGCGTCAGCCGGGTAGTCGGCCGGCTTGGGTTTGACCTGCAGCGGAATGTCCGGTGATTTGACCCGTGAGACCTTGCCGGTGCGGGGGCCGAAAGGCATGAAGTCGTTGCTGCGCGAGCGGTCGACCAGGGTGGCGCTGAAGGTCTGTCCGGGGATCATCAGCTCGCCGCTTCGTTGCGGATAGATGGCGTATTGCAGTTCGATCACGCCATGCAGCACACCGCCGATGCTTTTTTCGTAGGTGCGCGGTTCGCCCAGTTGTTCGACCCGGGCATCGGCGATACGCAGCGGCGTCAGACTGCTGTCGTCGTACATGGACACCGAGTGGTAGATGCGCAGGGTCAGCACGGCCTGGGCCTGGACGTAGACGCTCTCCTGATCGAGGCTGGCATCGATGAATACCGGTGCCAGCTGTTCGCCGTTGCCGGCGCTGACGGCTGCTTCGACGTTGAGCGTGATCGGCAGGGTTTCGGCATCTTCCAGGCGAATTGCCGGGATGATCACCTCGCCGCTGCGGCGTGGCTGCAGGGTGAGGATCCAGCGCGTGCTGGCGCGTGGCGTATCACCGATGCTGCTCAGGCGATTGACCTGACGGCTGCCGAGAATCTCGAAATCCTGCTCCAGTGGGCTCAGGTCGGGGCGGCCGAAGCGGGTCGGATCGGTCGACTCCAGCGTCAATACCACCGTCTCGCCTTCGCTCAGGCGGGTACGGTCGACGCTGGCAAAAAAAGCCTCGGCGCTGGCCTGTCCGGCGAGCAGTAGAAGAAACAGGAAGAGCAGAGGCTTCATCGGTTGGAGTCCTGACGCTGTTGCTGTTCATACCAGAATTTGCGCCGCAGCAATTCGGCCGGGTCATCCGGTATTTGCCGCAGCCATTGTTCCAGCGCTTGCTGGCGTTCGGCTGCAGTGCCCAGATCGGCTGCCGTGCGGGGTGGCTCGACAGGCTCGGCAGCATCCGGTGTTTCACGGCCACTGCCAGACTGGACATCATCTTGGCCGGCGCCGCTGGCGTTGCCCGGTGCCTCGTTAGTGTCGCCGTTCTCGCCCAGGCTACCTGGCTTGGCAGGTTGTGCTGCAGGGGTTTCGGCAGGCTGGCCGGGTGATGACTCATCCGCCTGCTGTTGCTCGTCGGAAGCTTCCTGCGGCTCGTCAGCGGCGCCATTGTCGGGTTGCTGCTGATTCTCGCGCTGGCGCAGGGCATCTTCGACCAGTGCCTTGTTGTGCTGGGCGGCGGCCAGTTCCGGTTGACGCTCCAGGGCCTGCTCATAGGCATCCAGCGCTGCCTCCAGTTCGCCGGCCTTGGCCAGGGCATTGCCGCGATTGTAATGATCGGCTGCGCTGTCGCCCTTGGCGAAACGCTCGGCAGCGGCGGAATAGTCCCCGGCCTCATAGAGTGCCTTGCCCTGCCACTGTGGATCGACGAAGCGCTGCGCTGCCTCGGCCGGGCGTTGTGCCTGCAGCAGGCGCTGGCCCTGTTGGTCGGGGCGCAGCCAGAGGTCGTCGAGTCCGAAGGCGTGGCTGCTTTGCGGTGGCAGCATCAGCAGCAGGGGCAGGCAGAACAGCCAGCCGCGCCGCCCGGCACAGGCGGCGAGCAACAGCAGGGGCAGCAACAGCCAGTAGCCCTGGTCGATATGGCTGTCGAGCTGCGTTGGCTCGCCGGCAGCGCGCATGGTCTGCGGGCTATCGAGCAGGCCCAGGCGACGCAGGTCTTCATCGTCCAGGCGCATGGAGGCGTAGCGGCCACCGTGGTTTTCTGCGGTCTCCTGCAGGCCGCGTGCATCGAGGCGGGTAATCAGAATGGCGCCGCGCGAATCCTTGAGGAAGCTGCCATCTTCCTGTGCCACCGGTGCGCCTTCGCGACTGCCCACGCCGAGAATCAGCAGCGGCAGCGAGCGCTTTTGCAGCGCTTGCTGGATGCCGCTGCGTTCCTCTTCAGAGAGGGCACTGGTGATCAGCAGCAGGCGCCCCTGGCCCAGTTGTGCCTGATCGAGCAGTTGCAGTGCACGGGCCACGGCCAGGTCGGCACGGCGACCCGGCTCGGGCATCAGCGAGGGCTTCAGCGCTTCGAGCAAATTACGGCTGGTGGCCAGGTCATCGGACAGCGGCACCAGGCTGTGCGCGCTGCCGGCGTAAACGATGATCGCTGTCTGCGCATCGCGCCGCGCTTCGAGCAGATCGAGCAACTTGCGTCGCGCCTGCTCGAGACGGTTCGGGCGGCCGTCGGTGGCGAGCATCTGCGGTGTCAGTTCGAGCAGCACCACCAGCGGGTCGGCGGGCTTCTGGTTGCTCTGCTCGACGCGCTGCCAGCTGGGGCCGAGCAGCGCCAGTACGGCCAGCAGCCAGGCCAGGCCGAGTGCCAGCCAGGGCAGCTTGCTGGAGCGGCCGCTGCCACCCTTGAGCAGCGCCTGATGAAAGGCTGCCGGCAGCAACAGTTGCCAGCGCCCACTCTGCCGTTCGCGATGCCACAGGCGCCAGAGCAGCCAGGCCAACACAGGCACTGCCAGCAGCCACAGTGGGCGCAGCCATTCCGGCCAGAGCAGGCTCATGTACGCCTCCGCAGCCGCTGCAGCAGGTCGGGCCACAGTACCTGGCTGACCAGCAGCAGTGAGCCCAGCAGCGCCAGCGCCAGTGGCCAGGCATAGAGCGCCTGGGCCGGGCGGGCCAGGGTGGGTTGCTGGGCGACCGGTTCGAGGCGATCGAGGGTCAGCTCGATCTGCTGTAACTCAGCCTGATTGCGTGCGCGGAAGTACTCGCCGCCGGTGGTGTCGCTGATCGCGCGCAGGCTGGTTTCGTCCAGATCCAGGGCACTGAAGCCGAAGTTGCCGAGCGTACCGCTTTGCTGCGGATCGGCACCGATGCCGATGGCATAGATGCGCACACCTTCATCGGCGGCGAGTTGTGCGGCGACCATCGGATCGATTTCGCCACCGTTGTTGGCGCCGTCGGTGATCAGCACCAGCACGCGGCTCTGCGCCGGGCGCTGGCGTAGGCGCTTGACCGCCAGGCCGATGGCATCGCCGATGGCGGTGTTCTTGCCGGCGATGCCGATCATGGCTTCGTCCAGCCAGGTGCGCACCGTGTGACGGTCGAAGGTCAGCGGTGCCTGCAGGTAGGCCTGGCTGCCGAACAGGATCAGGCCGACGCGATCACCCCGGCGGCCTTCGATGAAATCGCCGAGCAGGCGCTTGACCAGTTCCAGGCGGCTGATCGGCTCGTCGTCCCACTGCATGTCGGCGTAATCCATCGAGCCGGAGACATCCACCGCCAGCAGCAGGTCGCGGCCGCTGGCTGGCAGCGGCAGCGGCTCACCGACCCACTGCGGTCGTGCGGCGGCGCACAGCAGCAGAAACCAGAGCAGCGCCAGCGGTGCTTGTTGGCGCCAGCTGGGCAGGGCGGCGCGGGCGCGGCGCCCGCTGAGGGCCTGTAGCTCGTCAAGAAAGCTGACGCGCAGCGCCGCATCGCCACTGTTGGCGGGCGGTAGCAGCAAACGCAGCAGCCAGGGCAGCGGCGCCAGCAGAAAGACCCAGGGCCAGGCGAACTCAAACATGTTTGCGAATCCAGATGGCGATGGCCTGATCGAGTTCCGCAATGGCCTTGTCGCTCAGGGTGCACTGCGGCTTGTAACTACCGTCGACGAGGATCATCCAGCGAGTCAGGCCGGCTGCCGGGCAGCGGTTGTCGAGAAACGCCAGCCAGGCGCGGCTGCTCAGGGTATGGCTGGCGCTCTCCGGGTAGCGTTCGCGGCACAGGCGTTTGAGCAGGGCATTGAGCTGCTGCAGCCAGGGGCCAGCCGGAGCGCCATCATAGGGTTTGCTCAGACGCGACAGCTCATCGAGAGCTGCCTGGCGCAGTGGGTCGAGCGCCTGCTCTGTCGTCACCTTGCGCGGGCGCTGCTGCCAGTTATGCAGCAGGCGCCACAGGCCCCAAGCCAGCAGTGGCAGGAGTACCGCGAGCAACCACCAGCCCGGTGCCGGAGGCCACCAGGGCACCGGCGGCGGGTCGATCAGCGGTTGCAACTGGTCGAGGGGATTCATAGGGATTTTCTCGCCTGCAGACCGCTGAGCTGTTCCTGCAACTGCTCGACCAGTTCGAGCTGCGTGCTCAAGGGTAGCAGCGGCACGCCAAGCTTCTGCGCCAGACGCTGCCAGCGCGCCTCGCGGGCCAGGGCCTGGTTGCGGTAGGCCCGGCGCAGGTCACCGTTGTGGCTGTCGAGCTCCAGTTGCGCGCCGTTCTGGGTAAAGCGCAGCAGCCCGGCCGCCGGCAGGGCGCGATCGAGTGGATCGGACAGCGGCAGCAACAACAGATCGGTATGGCGCGCGAGCAAGGTGAGTTGCTGCTCGGCGTTGTCGCTCAGCGCACGTTCGTCGCAGAGCACGATCACCAGGCTGCCAGGGCGCAGCACTTCACGGGCGCGGCGCAGGGCCAGGCCGAAATTGTCGCGGCCGGCACTGGCCTGAGTCTGTGGCCCGAGCGCCTGGTTGGCACGGGCCAGCAGGTTGAGCAGTTGCAGCAGGCTCTGTTTGCTGCGCCGGGGTTTGACTTCATGGTGCTCGTTATCGGCAAACACTAGGCCGCCGATGCGGTCGTTATGGCCCAGCGCGGCCCAGCCGATCAGCGCGGCGGCGCGGGCGGCCAGTACCGACTTGAAGCACAGACCGGAGCCGAAGAACAGGCGCTGGCTCTGTTCGGCGATGATGAAGATGGGACGTTCGCGCTCTTCGTGGAACAGTTTGGTGTGCGGCTCCTGGGTGCGTGCGGTGACGCGCCAGTCGATGGTGCGCACGTCGTCGCCCGGCTGATAAACGCGCACCTGGTCGAAGTCCACGCCGCGACCGCGCAGCTTGGAGTGGTGCAGGCCGATCAGCGGGCTGCGCCGAGCCGGTGTGGAGAACAGCGGCACTTCATGCACCTTATGGCGCATGTCGATCAGCTCGCCGAGGGCGATATGGATGCCGGGTTGGCTGGCCGGGATCTGCATGGGCTTCAGCCCGTAGCCCGGATGCAATCCGGGGAGGCAGCGCAATCAGCCCCGGATTGCATCCGGGCTACATGGGACAGGCGCATGGGGCGCGGCTGCATCAAGCCACCGCCACCACGTCGAGGATGCGCTGGATCACGCGATCCTGATCGACGCCCGAGGCTTCGGCCTCGAAGGACAGGATGATGCGGTGGCGCAGCACGTCGAACAGCACCGCCTGGATATCTTCCGGGCTGACGAAGTCACGCCCGGCCAGCCAGGCGTGGGCGCGCGCGCAGCGGTCAAGGGCGATGGAGCCGCGCGGGCTGGCGCCATAGGCGATCCAGTCAGCCAACTCGGCATCGAACTTGGCCGGGGTGCGGCTGGCCATCACCAGTTGCACCAGGTACTCCTCCACGGCATCGGCCATGTACAGGCCGAGAATTTCCTTGCGCGCGGCGAACACCGCCTGCTGGCTGACCCGGTGCTCGGGTTTGGCCTCACCGTTGAGCGCATCACCACGGGCCTGGGCGAGAATCTTGCGCTCCACCGCCGCGTCAGGGAAACCGATTTTCACATGCATCAGAAAACGGTCGAGCTGCGCTTCCGGCAGCGGGTAGGTGCCTTCCTGCTCGATGGGGTTCTGCGTGGCCATGACCAGAAACAGTGGCGACAGGTCGTAAGTCGAGCGGCCCACCGAGACCTGACGCTCGGCCATGGCCTCGAGCAGTGCCGACTGCACCTTGGCCGGGGCACGGTTGATCTCGTCGGCCAGCACCAGGTTGTGGAAGATTGGCCCCTGCTGGAACACGAAGCTGCCGGTTTCCGGACGGTAGATCTCGGTGCCGGTGATATCCGCCGGGAGCAGATCCGGGGTGAACTGGATGCGATGGAACTCGCCTTCGATGCCTTCGGCCAGTTCCTTGATCGCCTTGGTCTTGGCCAGGCCGGGGGCGCCTTCGACCAGCAGATGGCCATCGGCGAGCAGGGCGATCAGCAGGCGCTCGATAAGCTTGTCCTGGCCGAGAATCTGGGTGGAGAGAAATTGGCGTAATGCGACCAGCGCTTCACGGTGTTCCATCGTCGGGCTCTTCTGGCGGATGAGCGGGCTTGCGAGGCCGCGCGTGCAGACCACCGACTTTACTGCATTTGCCGCTTGAGCCGCTATCGGCGGCGCGGGTCGTGAACAGTCTGGCAACAGAAATCAGAGGTGCTTTTGCCGCCGTCGTGGCCCTTTGTCCGCCCCGGCGGCTAGCCAGTTTCTGGAGCTGACAGCTTGTCGTGCACCGTATCGGTGCAGCCTTGAAAGAAAATGTCGCAGCGCCGCAAGCGGTTGCAGGCCAACCCTCGTTAAGCTCAACGGCTATGCGTGACTCATTGGTCGCGCCTTTCACGCCGGTCCGCATGCGACTCGTCAGTGTCATCGTCGCTTCATGGACTAACGTTGAACTAACACCCAACGGCAGCGATCCAGACCTCCTGTCCAATAATCAGCCCAATGGAGCACAGCCATGGCGTTCTTTACGGCGGCCAGCAAAGCCGACTTCCAGCACCAACTGCAAGCGGCCCTGGCACAGTACGTGAGTGAGCAGGTGCTGCCACAAGTAGCCCTGTTCGCCGAACAGTTCTTCGGCATCATCGCCCTTGAAGAGTTGACCCAGCGGCGCCTGTCCGACCTGGTCGGCTGCACCCTGTCGGCCTGGCGCATGCTGGAGCAGTTCGATCACGCCAAGCCGCAGGTACGCGCGTTCAACCCCGATTACGAGAAGCATGGCTGGCAGTCCACCCACACCGCGGTGGAAATCCTGCATGTTGACATCCCGTTCCTGGTCGATTCCGTGCGCATGGAGCTCAACCGCCACGGCTACAGCATCCACACCCTGCAGAACAGTGTGTTCAGCGTACGCCGTGACCAGAACGGCCAGTTGCTGGAAATCCTTCCGCGCGGCACCCAGGGCGAGGGCGTGCTGCAGGAAGCGCTGATGTTCTTGGAAATCGACCGTTGCTCCAGTGCGGCCGAGCTGAAAACCCTGGAAAAATCCATTCACGAAGTCTTCGGCGACGTGCGCATGAGCGTTGCCGACTTCCAGCCGATGAAGGCCAAGGCGCGTGAGCTGCTGGCCTGGCTGGATCGCGCCAAGCTCAAGGTGGACAAGACCGAGCTGGATGAAATCAAGGTCTACCTGAACTGGTTGCTGGACAACCATTTCACCTTCCTCGGCTATGAGGAGTTCACCGTTGCGCCGACTGCCGATGGCGGCAGCATGGTCTATGACGAGAAATCCCTGCTGGGTCTGTCCAAGCGCCTGCGCACCGGCTTATCCGCCGAGGAGCTGCATATCGAACCGGAGGCGGTGGCCTACCTGCGCGAACCGCAGTTGCTGTCCTTCGCCAAGGCCGCAGTGCCGAGCCGTGTGCACCGTCCGGCCTACCCGGATTTCGTCTCCATCCGTGAGCTCGATGCCAAGGGCAATGTGATCAAGGAATGCCGTTTCATGGGGCTGTACACTTCGGCGGTGTACGCCGAGAGCGTGTGTAACATCCCCTACATCCGCCGCAAGGTGGATGTGATCAAGCAGCGTTCGGGCTTCGACAGCAGCGCCCACCTGGGCAAGGAACTGGCCCAGGTACTGGAAGTGTTGCCGCGCGACGACCTATTCCAGACCCCGGTGGATGACCTGTTCAACACCGTGCTGTCCATCGTGCAGATTCAGGAGCGCAACAAGATCCGCGTGTTCCTACGCCGCGATCCCTATGGCCGCTTCTGCTACTGCCTGGCCTATGTGCCGCGCGACGTCTACTCCACCGAAACCCGCATGAAGATCCAGCAGGTGCTGATGGAGCGCCTGCAGGCCACCGATTGCGAGTTCTGGACCTTCTTTTCCGAATCGGTACTGGCGCGCGTGCAGTTCATCCTGCGCGTCGACCCGAAGAACAAGACCCAGATCGACCCCGTGCTTCTGGAGAAGGAGGTCATCCAGGCCTGCCGTTCGTGGAAGGACGACTACGCCAGCCTGATGCTCGAAAGCCTCGGCGAAGCCCAGGGCACCAACGTCCTGGCCGAATTCCCCGGCGGCTTCCCGGCCGGTTACCGCGAGCGTTTCGCCCCGCATTCCGCGGTGGTGGACATGCAGCATCTGCTCAGCCTGAGCAACGACAAGCCGCTGGTGATGAGCTTCTACCAGCCGCTGGCCCAGGCAGGACAACAGCTGCACTGCAAGCTGTATCACGCCGATACACCGCTGCCGCTGTCCGACGTGCTCCCGATTCTGGAGAACCTTGGCCTGCGCGTGCTTGGCGAGTTCCCCTACAAGCTGCGCCGCAATGACGGCCGCGAGTTCTGGATTCACGACTTCGCCTTCACCTACGCCGAAGGCCTCGATGTCGACATCCAGCAGCTCAACGACACCCTGCAGGACGCCTTCATTCACATCGTCGGCGGCGATGCCGAGAACGATGCGTTCAACCGTCTGGTGCTGACTACTGCTATGCCCTGGCGCGACGTTGCTTTGCTGCGCGCCTATGCGCGTTATCTCAAGCAGATTCGCCTGGGCTTCGACCTCAGTTACATCGCCGCGACCCTGATTAACCATGCCGATATCGCCAAGGAGCTGGTGCGCCTGTTCCGCACCCGTTTCTACCTCGCCCGCAAGCTCACTGCCGAAGACCTGGAAGACAAGCAGCAGAAACTCGAACAGGCCATCCTCGCCGCGCTGGACAACGTCGCCGTGCTCAACGAAGACCGCATCCTGCGTCGCTACCTGGACCTGATCAAGGCGACCCTGCGTACCAACTTCTTCCAGACCGACGCCAACGGCGCGGCCAAATCCTATTTCAGCTTCAAGCTCAGCCCGCGCCTGATCCCGGAAATCCCACGGCCGGTGCCGAAGTTCGAGATCTTCGTCTACAGCCCGCGCGTCGAGGGCGTGCACCTGCGCTTCGGCGACGTCGCCCGCGGCGGCCTGCGCTGGTCGGACCGCGAAGAAGACTTCCGCACCGAAGTGCTGGGCCTGGTCAAGGCGCAACAGGTGAAGAACGCGGTGATCGTGCCGATGGGCGCCAAGGGTGGTTTCGTGCCGCGCCGTATGCCGCTTGGCGGTTCGCGTGACGAGGTGATGGCCGAGGGCATCGCCTGCTACCGCATCTTCATCAGCGGCCTGCTGGATATCACCGACAACCTCAAGGAAGGCGAGGTGGTGCCGCCGGTGGGCGTGGTGCGCCACGACGCCGACGATCCCTATCTGGTGGTGGCGGCGGACAAGGGCACGGCGACCTTCTCCGACATCGCCAACGGCATCGCTGCCGAGTACGGCTTCTGGCTCGGCGACGCCTTCGCCTCCGGCGGTTCGGCCGGCTATGACCACAAGGGCATGGGCATCACCGCCAAGGGCGCCTGGGTCTCGGTGCAGCGTCACTTCCGCGAGCGCGGCATCGACGTGCAGAAGGACAACGTCAGCGTGATCGGCATCGGCGACATGGCCGGCGACGTGTTCGGCAACGGCATGCTGCTGTCGGACAAGCTGCAACTGGTGGCCGCCTTCAACCACATGCACATCTTTATCGACCCAAACCCGGATGCGGCCAAGAGCTTCGCCGAGCGCAAGCGTCTGTTCGAGCTGCCGCGTTCGAGCTGGGCCGACTACGACGCTAAGCTCATCTCCGAAGGTGGCGGCATCTTCCTGCGCAGCGCCAAGAGCATCACCATCACCCCGCAGATGAAGGCGCGCTTCGATATCGCCGCCGACAAGCTGGCGCCCACCGAGCTGCTCAACGCACTGCTCAAGGCACCGGTCGACCTGCTGTGGAATGGCGGTATCGGCACCTACGTGAAATCCAGCAAGGAAAGCCATGCCGACGTCGGTGACAAGGCCAACGATGCCCTGCGTGTGGACGGCCGTGAACTGCGCGCCAAGGTGGTGGGTGAGGGCGGCAACCTGGGCATGACCCAGCTTGGCCGCGTAGAGTTCGGTCTGCACGGCGGCGCCAGCAACACCGACTTCATCGACAACGCCGGCGGTGTGGACTGTTCCGACCACGAAGTGAACATCAAGATCCTGCTCGGTGAAATCGTCGCTGCAGGCGATATGACCGGCAAACAGCGTAACAAGCTGCTGGCCGAGATGACCGGTGATGTGTCCGAGCTGGTACTCGGCAACAACTACAAGCAGACCCAGGCGTTGTCGCTGGCCGAGCGTCGTGCCCGCGAGCGCATCAGCGAATACAAGCGCCTGATGAATGCGCTGGAGGCTGCCGGCAAGCTGGATCGTGCGCTGGAGTTTCTGCCGTCTGATGAAGAACTCAACGAGCGCGTGGCCAGTGGCCGTGGCCTGACTCGTCCGGAACTGTCGGTATTGATCTCCTACAGCAAGATCGACCTCAAGGAGTCGCTGCTCAAATCCCAGGTACCGGATGACGACTACCTGGCGCGCGAGATGGAAACCGCCTTCCCGGCGATCCTCACCGAGAAGTTCGGTGACGCCATGCGCCGCCATCGCCTCAAGCGCGAGATTGTCAGCACGCAGATTGCCAACGACCTGGTCAACCACATGGGCATCACCTTCGTGCAACGCCTGAAGGAGTCCACTGGCATGAGTGCGGCCAACGTCGCCGGTGCCTATGTGATCGTGCGTGACCTGTTCCGCCTGCCGCACTGGTGGGCGCAGATCGAGGCGCTGGATTACAAGGTACCGGCCGAGCTGCAGCTGCAACTGATGGACGAGCTGATGCGCCTGGGCCGTCGCGCTACCCGCTGGTTCCTGCGTAGCCGCCGTAACGAGCTGGACGCTGCCCGTGATGTGGCGCATTTCGCACCGCGCATCGAGGCGCTGGTCGGTCGTCTGGACGAACTGCTCGAAGGCCCGGCCCGCGAGCAGTGGCTGGCGCGCTACCAGAGCTTCGTCGAAGCCGGCACGCCGGAGGAGTTGGCCCGCGTCGTTGCCGGCACCAGCCACCTGTACACCCTGCTGCCGATCATCGAAGCGGCGGACGTCACCGGCAAGGATGCCAGCGAGGTGGCCACCGCCTACTTTGCCGTTGGCGGTGCGCTGGATCTGTCCTGGTACCTGCAGCAGATCACCAGCCTGCCGGTGGAAACCAACTGGCAGGCGCTGGCCCGCGAGGCTTTCCGTGACGATCTGGATTGGCAGCAGTGTGCGATCACCGTATCGGTGCTGCAAATGGCCGATGGCCCGCAGGAGATCGAAGCGCGCGTGGCCCTGTGGCTCGATCAGCATCAACGTCTGGTCGACCGCTGGAAGGTGATGCTGGCTGAGCTGCGTTCGGCCACTGGTACCGACTACGCCATGTACGCGGTGGCCAACCGCGAGCTGATGGACCTGGCGCAAAGCGCCTGATCCGTCTGCTGAAATGAAAGAGCCCCGCCAAGTGCGGGGCTCTTTCTTTTGCAGCGAGGTATTCACAGGCTTACGTAGCCCGGATGCAATCCGGGGGCAGGCTCAAGAGCCCCGGATTTCATCCGGGCTACGCACTCAGGTTCTACGCAAATGTGCTCCCCTCTCCCATCCATGGGAGAGGGGTTGGGGGAGAGGGCGGTAGCCCCGCAAGTCGTTCGCCTGTCTCGCTAGACGGAAACCCGTAGCCCGGATGCAATCCGGGGTCAGGCTCAAGAACGCCCGCGGATTTCATCCAGGCCACGCAGCCAGGTTCAGCGCAGCATCTGCTCGACCAGGCGTTTTTCCTCGGCCAGTTCGCGTTGCCGCGCATCGATGCGCGAGGCCAGCTGGAAGTTGTTGCTGGCGCGGCGCTTGGCGAAGTCCAGTTGCTCGATGGCCTGGTTGTAATCGCCGACCAGGGCGAAGAACTCCGCGCGCGCCTGGTGCAGGCCTATGGTGTTACCGTTCAGGCCGCGTACCTCGGCGACCTGGTACCAGACGTCCGGATCCTTGGCGCGGGTCTTGAGCAGATTGTCCAGGGCACGTTCGGCATCGGCTACGCGCTGCTGCTTGAGCAGAAGGTCGATGCGCATCTGCTGCAGCGGATAGTTGCTCGGGTAGAGCGTCAGCAGGCGCTGCTGGCGGCGTTCGGCGGCATCCAGGCGATTGGCGGCCATGTCCAGTTCGATCTGCGCCAGGTTGTAGGTGATATCGTCCGGGCTCTTGCTCAGCAGTGGCGCCAGGGTTTCACCGGCCTCGGCGAGCTGGCCGGTTTTCATCTGCGCCAGCACCAGGCCGTAGCGCGCGGCGTCGAGGCGTGGATTCTCGTCGAGCATGGCGCGAAAGCGCTTGGCGGCGACGCCGGGGGTTTCTTCGTAGGTCAGCTGTACACGGGCGCGCATCAACTGGTAACGCAGGCTGTCCTCACGGCCCCGAACGGGGAACTGCTCGGCACGGTTGCGGGTATCGGCGATACGTGACTCGGATACCGGGTGAGTGAGCAGGAATTCCGGCGGCTTGGCGTCGTAGCGGTACTGACGCATCAGCCGTTCGAACATCATCGGCATGGCGCGCGGGTCATAGCCGGCCTTTTCCAGATTGACCAGGCCGATACGGTCGGCCTCCTGCTCGTTCTGCCGGGAGAAGCGCCGCTGTTCCTGAATGGCGGCTGCCTGGGTCGACATGATCGCGGCAATACCGGCATCGCCCGCACCTGCTGCTGCCGCGACGATACCGGCGAGCATGGCGGCCATCAGTGGCACCTGCATGCGTTGTTGCGCCTCGACGCCCCGGGCGAAGTGACGCTGCGACAAGTGCGCCAGTTCGTGCGCCATGACCGAGGCGTATTCGGCTTCGGTCTGTGCATAGAGGAACAGGCCGCCGTTGACCCCGACGATTCCGCCCGGTGCGGCAAAGGCGTTGAGTTGCGGGCTGTTGAGCAGGACGAACTCCAGGCGGCGATCCTGCAGCTGGCTGGTTTCCGCCAGGCTGTAGACGCTGGACTCGACGAAGTCCTTGAGTTGCGGGTCGTCCAGTTGCGAAACCTGGCCACGCAGCAGGCCGAGCCAGGCACGGCCGAGCTGATGCTCCTGTTGCGGCGAGACGATCGACGAGCTGGCGTCGCCAAGCGATGGCAGATCACTGGCACCCGTGTGGGCAGCGAACAGGCAGGCCAGCGTCAGCAGGGTGGGGCGCAGAAAAGTCATGCACTCGGGCTCTCGGGGCGGCAAAGGCGATACTGTAGCCGGCCTGCTACTGCACTGGCCAGGGTTGCGGCGGCTTGGGTATCCTAGCCTGCCATTCAGGAGTTGATGATGACAGACGTACCGGCCTTCGATGCCGAACTCGACGCCTGCGGACTGAACTGCCCGCTGCCGTTGCTCAAAGCCAAGCTCGAGCTCAATCACCTGGCCAGCGGCGCCGTACTCAAGGTCAGCGCGACCGATGCCGGCTCGCAGCGCGATTTTCGCGCCTTCGCTACCCTGGCCGGACATGCGTTGCTGCATGAAGAAGTCGATGCGGGTATTTATCGTTACTGGTTGCGTAAGGCCTGAGCCGCGCTGCTGATGCAGGCCTAAAAGAGCTTGGTATCTTGCAGATCAATGCCCGTTTTGCCCCAGATTCTTCGTGACCGGCTGTGTCGCTATTTCTCCGATGAGCAGGCCGTATTGCCGTCATTGGGTATTGCCGTGCGGCTGACGCCCGCTGGCTGCGAGGCTCGGGCTGAGGTGGCTCCAGGCATCGCTGGCAAGGCCGTGTCTAGCAGGCCGTTGAAAAACTACCTACGTTGCCATTGCTGCGTTAAAAACAGCCTCAAAATGCTCATTTACAGCACGTAAACTGCGCTTTTTCGGCTGTTTTTGCCTTGCACTGGCTGCCTCGCCTACGTTTTTCAACGGCCTGCTAGATAGTTGAAGGCTTCCAGCGTGGCCGGCCCCGGCCCTGGGCGAAGTTTTCAAGGGCTATATTCGCGGCGGGGGGCGCTGCTTCCACGCATTCGGTGTGTCGAGGTCAAACCAGGCACCCCGAACAAAAACGCCGCGACGGCTCATGGCCGTCGCGGCGTTTCACGTGCAGGGAAGGGCTCAGCCCTTGTTCAGGGCTTCGGCAGCCGCCAGTACCTTGTCGACATGGCCGGCGACCTTGACGTTGCGCCACTCTTCACGCAATACGCCATCCTTGTCGATCAGAAAGGTGCTGCGCACGATACCCATGTACTCCTTGCCGTAGTTCTTCTTCAACTGATACGCGCCGAACAGGTCACATAGCTGGTGCTCTTCGTCGCTGATCAGTTCGAAGGGGAAGGCCTGCTTGCACTTGAAGCTTTCGTGCTTCTTCAGGCTGTCCATCGACACCCCGAAGATCACGGTGTTGGCGGCCTTGAACTGCTCGAAACGAGCGCTGAAATCCATACCTTCAGTGGTGCAGCCCGGGGTCGCATCCTTCGGGTAGAAATACAGTACGACCTGCTTGCCCTTGAGGTCGGACAGCTTTACTTGCTGGCCACTGGTGGCCTCGGCCTGGAAGTCGGCAACGGCTTTGTCGAGTTCAACGGACATGGAAACTCCTTCATTAAAGGTCGTCGGCTATCTCGCGAGCTCACGCCACGCAAGGTCGAACCTGTTTATAAAGCAGCGCAGCCGAACATCAGGGATTCTGCGGGCGCCAGGGTTCGATCAGCGCATCCAGATTCAGGGCATCGGCAAAATCGAGGAACTGGTCACGCAACCAGCTGATCTGCGTGCCGGCCGGCAGCGTTACGGTCAGGGTGGCGTTGAGCATGGTGCCGCCGGTCTGTGGCGCCTGGTAGGTATCGCAGGTCAGGCTCTCCAGTTCGACGCGGTGGTCGATGAAGAACTGGCACAGCTCGTTGAGAATGTCCGGGCGGTACACGGCGCTGACGTAGGCCACATAAGGCAGGGCCTGCGGGCGTACTTCCGCAGCGGCGCTGCGAACCAGATCCACACTGAAATCATGCTTCTTGGCCAGCAGCGGCAGGCTCGACTCCAGGCGCGCCAGCGCGTCCCAGCTACCGGATACCTGCAGCACAAGTGCGCTGTACTCGCCATGGCGGCTCAGGCGCGTGCTGATGACCGCGCAACGGTTCTCATGGCTGGTGCGGCTGAGCAGGTTGGTCAGGGCCATGGCATCGCGGCCAAGCGCACTGATAACGAGGAATTGTTCGCGAACGGGGGGGGTGGACATGCAGCCTTCCTAAAGCGATGAACGGTTCGCACATGAGCAGCCACGAACCAAAGGGAGCAGGTTAGCGAAAAGCACCGCCGAGGGGAATGGCGCAGCCGGCTACATCGGACGACGGTGGGCCATCAAAAGAAGGCAGTTGCCTTCAACAGCCTGTTAAAACGCACTGATAGCCCTTGTCCGTTGCTTGTGCCGGACTGGTGGCACCAGTACCATTACGGCTCAATTTTTCCGGCAGGAGCGGTTGCATGATTGCGGGCAGTATGGTGGCACTGGTCACGCCCATGGATGCGCAGGGTGGTCTGGATTGGGAGGCCCTGAGCAAATTGGTGGATTTCCACCTGCAAGAGGGCACCAATGCCATCGTCGCGGTCGGCACCACCGGTGAGTCCCCTACACTGGATTTCGACAGCGAACACTTAGAGGTGATTCGCCGCGTGGTCGATCAGGTTGCCGGGCGTATCCCGGTAATCGCCGGCACCGGTGCCAACAGCACCCGCGAGGCCGTGGAGTGGACCCAGGCCGCCAAGGATGTCGGCGCCGACGCCTGCCTGCTGGTCACCCCGTACTACAACAAGCCGACCCAGGAAGGCCTTTACCTGCACTTCCGCCATATCGCCGAAGCCGTGGACATCCCGCAGATTCTCTACAACGTGCCGGGCCGCACCGTGTGCGACATGCTGCCGGAGACCGTCGAGCGTCTGTCGAAGATCGACAACATCATCGGCATCAAGGAAGCCACCGGCGATCTGCAGCGCGCGCAAGAAGTGCTGGATCGTGTCAGCAAGGATTTCCTCGTTTATTCCGGTGACGACGCCACCGCTGTCGAGCTGATGCTGCTGGGCGGCAAGGGCAACATCTCGGTGACCGCCAACGTTGCGCCGCGCGCCATGAGCGACCTGTGCGCTGCTGCCATGCGTGGCGAAGCTGCCATCGCCCGCGCCATCAACGACCGTCTGATGCCGCTGCACAAGGCGCTATTCCTCGAATCCAACCCGATTCCGGTGAAATGGGCGCTGCATGAAATGGGCTTGATGGGCGACGGTATTCGCCTGCCGCTGACCTGGCTCAGCCCGCGCTGTCACGAACCGCTGCGCCAGGCCATGCGCCAGTGCGGTGTATTGGCTTAACTCAAGGATTCTACGCATGAAGCGACTGGCCGGATTCTCCGCCCTTGCTCTGATCGTCTCCAGCACCAGCGGTTGCGGCTGGCTCTGGGGTGAAAATGGCTACTTCCGTGATCGCGGCAGCGACTACCTGGAAGCGCGCCAGACTGCACCGATGCAATTGCCGGCTGACGTCCAGGCCAAACGCCTCGATCCGCTGCTGCCGGTGCCGGCTCAAGTGGCCAGCAGCACCGCGACTCCGGCCGCGTTCGAAGTGCCACGCCCGCAGGGGCTGCAGGTGCGTGCCGATGAGCGTGAGTTCAGCCTGCAACGCAGCGGTGATTCGCGTTGGGTAGTGGCACAGCGTGTACCGGCCGAAGTTTGGCCGCTGGCGCGCCAGTTCTTCGAAGACAATGGTTTCCGTATTGCCAACGAGCGCCCGCAGGTCGGTGAGTTCATCACCACCTGGCAGCGTTTCGACGAACTGTCGTCTGGCATGGCGCGCAGCCTGAGCAGCCGCGTCAGCGATGTTGCAGCGGATACCGAAACCCGCGTGCGCGTGCGCATCGAGCCGGGCGTACAGCGCAACACCAGTGAAGTGTTCGTCACCAGCGCCGTGCGTAACGCCGGCAGCAGCGCCGATGTCGACTTCGTGGCCGGCAGCGGTAACGCCAACCTTGAAGCTGCACTGCTCGACGAAATGCTGGTGAGCATGGCACGTGGCGTGGAGCAGGGCGGTTCCGTATCGCTGCTCGCCGCGCGCGACTTCGATGCCCCCAGCCGCGTCAGCCTGAGCGAAGACGGCAATGGCAACCCGGTACTCAACCTTGGTGCCGATTTCGACCGCGCCTGGTCCGGTGTTGGCCGCTCGCTCGAACTGGGCGACGTTCGTGTCGATGACCTCAACCGCAGCCTCGGCCTGTACTACATCAACCTGGCCGAAGGCGCTCAGGTCAATGAAGAGAAGCCCGGTTTCTTCGGTCGCATATTCGGCAGTGCGCCGAGCAAGGAAGAGATCGAAGCCCGCGCCGAGCGCTATCAGGTGCGCCTGACCCCGGTTGGCGATGGTGTACAGGTTACCGTGGAAAAAGACCTCAACACCGTTGCCCCGGCCGATGTGTCGCGCCGCGTGCTAAGCTTGATCCAAGACAACCTGGGCTGATCTGGCGCAATGCGCCCCAGCCGTTAATCGATGGGCGAAACCCTACAAGGTTTCGCCTGTTTTGTTTGCCAGAAACGGAAATGCCGACATGAGCACACCCACCACCCTGAGCCTGAAGAAGATCTACTCGGGCAAGGTTCGCGACCTCTACGAAATCGACGACAAGCGCATGCTGATGGTGGCCACCGATCGTCTGTCGGCTTTCGACGTTATCCTCGAACAGCCGATTCCGGAGAAGGGCAAGATCCTCACCGCCATTTCCAACTTCTGGTTCGACAAGCTTGCTGATGTGGTGCCCAACCACTTCACCGGTGACAAGGTTGAGGACGTCGTCTCTGCCGCCGAGCTGCCGCTGGTCGAAGGCCGTGCGGTCGTTGCCAAGCGCCTCAAGCCCGTCGCTGTCGAAGCCATCGTGCGTGGCTACATCGTCGGCTCCGGCTGGAAGGAATACCAGAAGAGCGGCACCGTCTGCGGCATCGCCCTGCCGGCCGGCCTGAAGGAAGCGGCCAAGCTGCCGCAACCGATCTTCACCCCCTCGACCAAGGCCGCCGTGGGTGATCACGACGAGAACATCAGCTTCGCGCAGTGCGAAGCCATCATCGGTGCCGAACTGGCCGCCCAGGTGCGTGACACCGCTATCAAGCTGTACACCACGGCTGTGGAATACGCGGCCACACGCGGCATCATCATCGCCGACACCAAGTTCGAATTCGGTTTGGACGAAGACGGCACTCTGACCCTCATGGACGAAGTGCTGACCCCCGACTCCAGTCGCTTCTGGCCGGCCGACAGCTACGTCGAAGGCAGTAACCCGCCGAGCTTCGACAAACAGTTCGTGCGCGACTGGCTGGAGTCCACCGGCTGGAACAAACAGCCTCCGGCCCCGGCCGTACCAGCAGACGTGGCGCAGAAAACCGCCGACAAGTACCGCGAAGCGCTGACCCGTCTGACTGAATAGCACCTGGCATCAGATGCCAACAACAACGCCGCGCTCCCGCAGGGAGGGCGGCGTTGTTGTTTGTGAGCGTGATCCAACAGGTGGGCAGCTGTGCTTTCCTGTGTGAGGTGCTTGCTTGGCTTAAGATGCACACAATGTATATACGTTGTAGATACAGCCCAGACATGAGGTGACGCACCATGGCCAAAGAAGCCGTTTTCAACCTGAAGCTTGAGCCCGAGTTGCGCGAAGGCTTCATGGCTGCTGCTCAAGCTGCGCACCGGCCGGCCTCGCAAATCATGTGCGACCTTATGCGCGACTTCATTCGCCAGCAGCAACAGGCCAAAGAGCATGATGAATTCGTGCAACGCAAGGTCGCTGTTGCCAGGGCATCGGTAGAAGCGGGTCGCGGGCGATCCAATAACGATGTCGAGGCGGAATTTGCCGCTCGACGTGCTAAGACCTTGGGTCACTGATGCAGGTTATATGGACGCCCGAGGCTCTGCAGGATCGTCTGGATATCTGGGCATGGGAATACATCGCCACTGAAAACCCTGCGTGCTGCCGTGCACATGGACGAGTTATTCAGCGCTGCTGCATCCTCGCTGGCTGACTTCCCCGAGAGGGGCAGGCTGGGAACGGTCGCCGGTACTCGTGAACTGATCCCCCACGAAAACTACCGCCTTGTCTATCAGACTGAGCGTGACGCCGTCTGGATTCTCGCCCTGGTGCATGTCGCCAGGATGTGGCCGCCGATCCAGAGCTAGCTGCAGTCTCTGGTCGCTTTCGACACTTCTTCGACACCTTGCATGCCGCATATAGCAAAATCCCCCTAAATTCTAGGGTTTTCAGGGGCCTAGGTGCGGATTCCACGACACTTGGACACTCAGCCCACGATCATTTGGACACTCGCTCCAAGCTCACTGGACACCTAATCCACGTCCACTTGAACAGGCAGTCGGAGCGCAGCGACGCAGGTTTGCATTGTTAGGTTCTGTACGAAAAGTCCGAACGGGTAGAATTGACGCCATGACAGGCTGGAGGCCCGCATGGCAAAGCGTTACGAACTCCCGGATGCCGCTTGGGAGCCGATTGCCATCAAAAACACCAACGCCCCGAACCAGTCAGGGCGTTAGATTTGCCTACGGTCAGGGCGTTTTCACACGCGCTGGAAGGGGTCGTTTCTCATTGGCTGGCTAAGTCAATCGTCCAGCTGGTCGCGAATCACTGCACCGCTCTTGCCGTCGATACGAAATTCGTGAAGACGGCCATCCTGTTTCAGGCCTTCGCCTTCCCAGTAACCGTCATTGTCGGCTTCGATCTTGTGCAGTTCGGTATAACCGGCTGCACGGGCCTTGCTCAGGGCGTCCTCGATGCTGATCCAGTCACTGCCGGGGCGATCTGCGAGAGCGTTGCCAGCAAGCAACAGGCTGCCGGCGAACAGGGTGATCAGAGTGCGTGTTTGCATGGGGCCATTTCCTCGTTCCGTGAATGTCACGAGGAGTCTAGATCATCGCTTTCTCACGCCGCCTGGCACCAGCCCTGACGGATGCACACGGCTTCGTGGATCGCTAGCATCTCGCTGTGGCGAGTTGGCATGCGCAGGGTCAACATGCTGCCATCATCGAGTTGCAGGGCGGCTTCGGTTTCGAACTGCAGGTTGCCATCTTGAAGGTGGGCGTAGGTGACGCCGTAGGCGTCCAGGCTGAGTTGGATGGCGGCTCTCCTGGGTTGTGTCAGCTCGGACGAACGTCGCGGGCTACGGCGGCAGCCTGCTCGGGACGAACCGGTGCGACGGTCTGGAAGGCGGAAGCGGCGGCGAAGCTGGCGAGTGCGGAGTAGGTGCTCATGATCGATTTCTTTCTGTGCATGAGGGCGACTGCCCGATGTGGTGATATTCGCTGCGAGCGTGCAATCACAGAAGTGAATGGCGTGCATGGTAACTATCGAAGCGGCTGATGAAGCGTCGCCACGCACTGACAGGGTAAAGTTTCGTCAATTTTAATTGACGACTGTTCGTGGCGTTGCACAGCGCCGATAATCGCGGATCTGCTTGAAAATCGGGGTCGGCTATTTATTTGTGCGAATTCATATGTTAAGAAAAACGCACAAATTACCCGCCCGCGTGTTCACCACAGGAAACTTCATGTCACTGCGTATTTGCATCCTGGAAACTGACATTCTCCGCCCTGAACTGGTCGATCAGTACCAGGGTTATGGCCATATGTTCGAGCAGTTGTTCGCTCAGCAGCCGGTGGCGGCGCAGTTCAGTGTCTACAACGTGGTGGAGGGGCACTATCCGCCCGATAGTGAGCAATTCGATGCTTATCTGGTGACTGGCAGCAAGGCTGACTCCTTCGGCAGTGAGCCCTGGATTCAAACGCTCAAGGAATACCTGCTGGAGCGCTACAAGCGTGGCGACAAGCTGCTGGGTATTTGCTTTGGTCACCAGCTACTGGCGTTGCTGCTGGGCGGCAAGGCCGAGCGCGCAGAGCAGGGCTGGGGCGTCGGCGTACACAGTTACCGCCTGCAGAGCAAACCCGAGTGGATGAGCCCGGCGCTGGACGAACTGCAACTGCTGATCAGTCACCAGGACCAGGTTACCCGTCTGCCGGAGAAGGCGACGCTACTGGCTTCCAGCGATTTCTGCCCGATTGGCGCCTACCATATTGAAGACCAGGTGCTGTGCTTCCAGGGGCATCCCGAGTTCGTACATGATTATTCGCGTGCGTTGCTCGACCTGCGCCAGCAGCATCTGGGTGAGCAGATCTACCAGCAGGGTGTGGACAGCCTCAAACACTCGCAGCAAGGCAATGCCGTTGCCGAGTGGATGATGCGCTTCGTGGCGCAGGGCAAGGAAGCCCAGGCCTGAGCCTGATTCGAGTGATGAAAAAGCCCGGTTAACCGGGCTTTTTCATGCGTGTTCGAGTGGTACGAAGTAGGGTGAGAGGGATTCGCTCCGGTTCGGTGGCGGGCTGCTGCGCTGGCGCTTGAGGCCTTCGGCAAGGTCCAGCTGATGGGCCAGCTTATGGCTGCACTCGATATTGCGCGCCACAGCGCCAGCTGAGCCTTTGCCGATGCCACTGAGGATCAGCAAGGTGGTCAGCAGCGACAGGCTGACGAGCACCAGCAGGCGGCTGCGGTGATTTTTGATCATGGCCGTTCACTCAACCTTGCGAGCGCGCGCCGAGTAGGGCGGGCAGATGAGTGATCAGGCTGTGTAGTGGGCTTGCTTGTGCAAAGGTCGGAGTGCTTGGCTGGACAGCGGCGTAACTCACGACCAGCACCGTTGAGGTGCTGATCAGGTACAGGCCGATGGCAGCGAGAGCGCCGTTGCGGGCAGCTTGAGAGAGGCGGGACATGTTCTGTGCTCCAGGTCAGGAGTTGGCGTGGGCACAGAATCGCCTAAGTCATTTCGATTGAATAATGGATACGCGGCAGAGTAAGTATCGATAGGTTTGATGACTGGCGCGAGCTGTCTGCTCGCGATCGCGCCTCGCGTCAGGTCTCATCCCGAGGCCAGTTCCTTGTCCATGCTGCTGATGCACGCGCTCATGGCCTGTTGGCAACGTTCCATCAGCGCCGGCATATCGTCCAGGCTCAGGCCGGCAGTCGGGATAGCCGGCAGCGAGCGAATCATGATGCTGCCACTGTTCCAGCGGTTCAGGCGCATGGTCTTGGCATAGCTGCTGACGCATACCGGAATGATCGGCACGCCAGCCGTGATCGCCATCTGAAACGCGCCTTTCTTGAACGGCTGCAGGCCTCGGCCAAGGTTGCGCGTGCCTTCCGGGAAGACCCAGATCGACGTGTCGCGATGGCGCAGGGTTTCGGTGGTGGTGAGCATCGCGCGTTTGGCGGTCACTGCGTTGCTGCGGTCGATCAAGACGTTACCGGCCAGCCAGTACAACTGGCCGAAGAAGGGCACCCACTTGAGACTCTTCTTGCCGATGCTCACAGTGCGCTCCGGTACCACGCGGCCGAGCACGTACAGATCGAAGTTGGACTGATGATTGGCGATGATCACACAGGAGCGCTGGTGTTCCAGCAGCGGGCGTACATCGGTCTTGAGCTTCAGGCGCAGCAGGCGCAGGGCGGGCAGCGAATAGAGGCGTGCGCACAGGCGGCTGTTGTCAGGGTTGAACGGGCGGCACAGGCCGAGCAGCAGGCCGAGCAAGCCAGCCACGATGAAATGCAGGCCCATCAACAGCATGCGCAAAACGAAGAGCATTTGGGGAAAACCATCAGGGAGGGGCGCGCAGTGTACGGACGTTCACTTTGTCCGGCAATTGCCCGAAACTACCGCTCAGCCTGGGCTAACGTCCCTAATTGTCGCAGAACTTGTCAGTTCCCCGTGGCGTAAAGAAAAGGGCGCCTGACGGCGCCCTCGGTGATCGCTCACTCGGCCTTGGTCGGCTTGCCCGGCAGCAAGCCATCAGCGCGGAACATCGCCTTGATGCCACGCAAGGCCTGACGACTGCGATCCTGGTTCTCGATCAGGGCGAAGCGCACGTGGTCGTCGCCATAGTCACCAAAACCCAGGCCCGGCGAGACGCAGACCTTAGCCTCGGCTAGCAGCTTCTTGGCGAACTCCAGCGAGCCCAGATGCGCGTAGGCCTCGGGAATCTTGGCCCAGATGTACATCGAGGCCTTGGGCTTTTCCACCATCCAGCCGATCTCGTGCAGGCCCTTGACCAGCAGGTTGCGGCGCTGGCGGTACTGCTCGGCGATATCGCGCACGCATTGCTGGTCACCCTCCAGCGCGGCGATGGCCGCCACCTGCAGCGGGGTGAAGGTGCCGTAGTCGTGGTAGCTCTTGATCCGCGCCAAGGCGCTGACCAGTTCGGGGTTGCCGACCATGAAGCCGATGCGCCAGCCGGCCATGTTGTAGCTCTTGGACAGGGTGAAGAACTCCACCGCGATGTCCTTGGCGCCCGGCACCTGCATGATCGACGGCGCCTTCCAACCGTCGTAGACGATGTCGGCGTAGGCCAGGTCGTGCACCACCAGTACGTCGTACTGTTTGGCGAGCGTTACCACGCGCTCGAAGAAGTCCAGCTCCACGCACTGGGCGGTGGGGTTGGAGGGGAAGCCGAGGATCATCATCTTCGGCTTGGGAATCGATTCGCGGATGGCGCGTTCCAGCTCGGCGAAGAAGTCCACGCCCGGCACCAGCGGTACGGAGCGCACCTGAGCGCCGGCGATCACTGCACCGTAGATGTGGATCGGGTAGCTGGGGTTGGGGACCAGCACGGTGTCGCCATGATCCAGGGTGGCCAGCATCAGGTGTGCCAGGCCTTCCTTGGAGCCGATGGTCACGATGGCTTCGCTTTCCGGATCGATCTCCACGTCGTAGCGGTCCTTGTACCAGCGCGAGATGGCGCGGCGCAGGCGCGGAATACCGCGGGAAGTGGAGTAGCCATGGGTGTCTTCACGCTGGGCGACCTGCACCAGCTTCTCGACGATGTGCGGCGGCGTCGCACCGTCGGGGTTGCCCATGGAAAAGTCGATGATGTCCTCGCCGCGACGGCGTGCAGCCATCTTCAGTTCGGCGGTGATGTTGAAGACGTAGGGGGGCAGACGATCGATGCGCGCAAAGCGACGCTTGGCGTTATCAGCCATGATTTCCTCGAAGTACGTAAGCGCCCGGAACCGTCCGAGCGACGTTGGCCACTGCTGCAGCCTGTGGCGAAGATACGCGCGCCGCCGTCTCGCTGTCCAGTACGGCCAGCGAGCGGCGTAGCGCAACAGTCAACTACCGAGCATGTCGTGCATGGCGATGATCTGTTCGGCCACCTGGATCAGCTTCTGCTGGCGACTCATGGCCTGACGGCGCATCAGGGTGTAGGCCTCTTCCTCGTTGCAGCTCTTCATCTTCATCAGCAGGCCCTTGGCCAGTTCCACGCGCTTGCGTTCGGCCAGTTGCGCGTCACGCGCCTGCAATTGCGCGCGCAGAGCTTGGTCGCTCTCGAAGCGGGCCATGGCTACGTCGAGAATCGGCTGCAGGCGTTGGGCATGGATGCCTTCGACGATGTAGGCACTGACCCCGCTCTGGATCGCCTGGCGCATCACGCCGGGATCGTGCTCGTCGGTGAACATCACGATCGGGCGCGGCTGGTCGCGACTGACCAGCACCACCTGTTCCATGACGTCGCGGCCGGGGGATTCGGTGTCGATCAGGATCACGTCGGGGCGCACGGCTTCCACGCGCTCGGGTAGGTCGATGGTCAGGCCGGACTCGTCGATCACCTCGAAGCCGGCCTCGATCAGCGCGGACTTGAGACGGCCGACCTTCTTTGGAGTGTCGTTGATCAGCAGGATACGCAGCATCTATGGCTCTCCCGATGATTACAGGGCGACAGCCGGGCTTTCGGCCAGGGCGTGCAGGTGGAAGCTGCGGGCATAGGCTGCGGGGTCGCTGCCGTCCCAGCAACTGCCGTCCTGCAGAATGGAGCTGCGCATTTCACCCGGTACGGCGATACCCAGGGCCGTGGCAGCCTCACGATACAGCGTCAGTTGCTGGACCTGGCGGGCCACTCCCAAATAGTCGGGATCGCTGCGCAGCAGGCCCCAGCGGCGGAACTGGGTCATGAACCACATGCCATCGGACAGGTAGGGCTGATTGACCAGGCCGCCGGCGTGAAAGCGCAGTGGGTGCTCGTCCAACCAGGCGTGGCCCAGGCCATCCTGGTACTGGCCGAGAAAGCGTGGGGTGATCGCCGAGAGCGGGGCGTCGACATACTCGCTGCCACTGAGCAGTTGCGCGGTGCTGCGCTTGTTCTCTTCGCTTTCGTCGATGAACCGCGCCGCTTCGAGCACCGCCATGATCAGCGCGCGGGCGGTGTTGGGGTTCTGCTCGGCGAAGGCACGGGTGCAACCCAGCACCTTTTCCGGATGATCCGGCCAGATCGCCTGGATGGTGGTCAGGGTGCAGCCGAGTTGCTCATCGACGGCCTTGGCGGTCCAGGGCTCGCCGACGCAGAAGCCGTCTATACGCTCGGCTTTCAGGTGTTCGATCATCTGCGGCGGCGGCACCACCACGCTGTCGACGTCGCGCAGCGGGTGGATGCCCTGGCTGGCCAGCCAGTAATAGAGCCACATGGCATGGGTGCCAGTGGGGAAGGTCTGGGCGAAGGTAAGGCGTGCTTTGTTTTGGTGCGCGTGCTGGCGCAGTGCTTCGCCACTGGTCACGCCGGCCGCTTGTAAAGTGTGCGAGAGATTGATGCTCTGGCCGTTCTGGTTCAGCCCCATGAGCACGGCCATGTCGGTGGCCGAACCGACGCCGAGACCCAGCTGTACGCCATAGATCAGCCCGTAAAGGCTGTGTGCGGCATCCAGCTCGCCACTGAGCAGGCGGTCACGCAGGCCGGCCCAGGATGACTGGCGATGCAGTCTGATGCTGAGCCCGTACTTCTCGGCAAAGCCCTGCGTGGCGGCGACGATCACCGAGGCGGAGTCGCTCAGGGCCATGAAACCGATGTTCAGCACGCTCTTCTCTGGCGCGGTGCTGCCCCATACCCAGCTCAGGGCGTCGTCGCGAGTGCTGTCATGTTCGCTCATGCTGCTTTCCTTAACGTCACGCAAAACGCTGGCTGGGCGTTACTGGCCCATAAAAAAGTCGCACTGATCCGGGGCTGACGAATCGAGTGCGACGCCGTTGTCGCCGTGGCCGGTTCTGTTATTGCAAAGGCCGTTTGACGGTGATGAAGCAAGTCATATGCCACAAGGCAGTGGATGGCCTGAGTCTTTCGATGAACCATAAAAAGCCCCGCACTGGGCGGGGCTCCTTTTACAACGCGGGGATCAGGCCTGAACGACCGGGATCTTGGCGTTGGCCGCAGCTTCACGGAAGTCGGCGATCTGGTCGAAGCTCAGGTAGCGGTAGATGTCGCCAGCCATGCTGTCGATATCCTTCGCGTAGGCCATGTACTCCTCAACGGTCGGCAGCTTGCCGAGAATCGAGGCGACCGCTGCCAGTTCGGCAGAGGCCAGGTACACGTTGGCGCCATCGCCCAGACGGTTCGGGAAGTTACGGGTGGAGGTCGAGACCACGGTGGAGTTGGCAGCCACACGTGCCTGGTTACCCATGCACAGGGAGCAGCCCGGCATCTCCATGCGTGCACCGGCCTTGCCGTAGATGCCGTAGTAGCCTTCCTCGGTCAGCTGGTGAGCATCCATCTTGGTCGGCGGCGACAGCCACAGACGAGTCGGGATGCCGCCCTTGACCTTGTCCAGCAGCTTGCCGGCCGCGCGGAAGTGACCGATGTTGGTCATGCACGAACCGATGAACACTTCGTCGATCTTGTCGCCGGCCACGGTGGACAGCAGACGGGCGTCGTCCGGGTCATTCGGGGCGCACAGCACCGGCTCCTTGAGCTCGGCGAGGTCGATTTCGATGACTTCGGCGTACTCGGCGTCCTTGTCGGCTTCCATCAGCACCGGGTTGGCCAGCCATGCTTCCATGGCCTGGGCACGACGCTCCAGGGTGCGGGCATCGCCGTAGCCTTCGCTGATCATCCAGCGCAGCAGGGTGATGTTGGACTTCAGGTACTCGGCGATGGCCGATTCCGGCAGTTTGATGGTGCAGCCGGCAGCCGAACGCTCGGCGGAGGCGTCGGACAGCTCGAATGCCTGCTCGACGGTCAGGTTGTCCAGACCTTCGATCTCGAGGATGCGGCCGGAGAAGATGTTCTTCTTGCCTTTCTTCTCGACGGTCAGCAGGCCTTTCTGGATGGCGTAGTAGGGGATGGCATGAACCAGGTCACGCAGGGTGATACCCGGTTGCATCTTGCCCTTGAAACGCACCAGAACCGATTCCGGCATGTCCAGCGGCATGACGCCGGTGGCGGCGGCGAAGGCCACCAGGCCGGAACCGGCCGGGAAGGAAATGCCGATCGGGAAGCGGGTGTGCGAGTCGCCACCGGTGCCGACGGTATCCGGCAGCAGCATGCGGTTCAGCCAGCTGTGGATGATGCCGTCGCCCGGGCGCAGGGACACGCCGCCACGGGTGCGGATGAAATCCGGCAGGGTGTGGTGGGTGGTGACGTCGATCGGCTTCGGATAGGCAGCGGTGTGGCAGAAGGACTGCATCACCAGGTCGGCGGAGAAGCCCAGGCAAGCCAGGTCTTTCAGCTCGTCGCGGGTCATCGGGCCGGTGGTGTCCTGGGAGCCGACGGTGGTCATCTTCGGTTCGCAGTAGGTGCCCGGGCGCACCCCTTCGACGCCGCAGGCCTTGCCGACCATCTTCTGCGCCAGGGTGAAGCCCTTGCCGCTGTCAGCCGGCTGCTCCGGCTTCTTGAACAGGTCGGAGGAGCCCAGGCCCAGTTCGGCGCGCGCCTTCTCGGTCAGGCCGCGGCCGACGATCAGCGGGATACGGCCGCCAGCGCGAACTTCGTCGAGCAGCACCGGGGTCTTCAGTTCGAAGGTGGTGATGACTTCGTCGGTGCCGTGCTTGCAGACCTTGCCGGCGTACGGGTAAACGTCGATCACGTCGCCCATGTTGATGTTCGACACGTCGAACTCGATCGGCAGGGCACCGGCGTCTTCCATGGTGTTGTAGAAGATCGGGGCGATCTTGGTGCCGAAGCAGAAGCCGCCAGCGCGCTTGTTCGGAACGTACGGAATGTCGTTACCGAAGAACCACAGCACCGAGTTGGTGGCTGACTTACGCGAAGAACCGGTACCGACCACGTCACCGACGTAGGCGACCGGGAAGCCCTTGGCCTTGATCTCTTCGATCTGCTTCAGCGGGCCGATGACGCCTTGCTGATCAGGGACGATGCCGTCGCGGGCCATTTTCAGCATGGCCAGGGCGTGCAGCGGGATGTCAGGGCGCGACCAGGCGTCCGGGGCAGGGGACAGGTCGTCGGTGTTGGTTTCGCCAGGCACCTTGAACACAGCCAGGCTGTATTTCTCGGCGATGGCTGGCTTGGCGGTGAACCACTCGCCGTCGGCCCAGGACTGCAGCACGGCCTTGGCGTTGGCATTGCCAGCCTTGGCTTTCTCGGCGACATCGTGGAAGGCGTCGAACATCAGCAGGGTGTGCTTGAGTTGCTCGGCGGCAACGGCGCCCAAGGTGGCGTCGTCCAGCAGTTCGACCAGGGTCGCGATGTTGTAGCCGCCCTGCATGGTGCCCAGCAGCTCGACGGCGCGTTGCTTGCTGATCAGCGGGGAAGTGGCTTCGCCCTTGGCAACGGCAGAGAGAAAACCGGCCTTGACGTAGGCAGCTTCGTCAACACCTGGCGGTACGCGGTTGGTGATCAGATCCAGCAGGAATTCTTCTTCGCCAGCCGGCGGGTTTTTCAGCAGCTCGACCAGGCCTGCGGTTTGTTCGGCGTTCAGCGGCTGGGGCACGATACCCTGAGCGGCACGCTCTGCTACGTGTTTGCGATAGGCTTCAAGCACAGTTATTACCCTCATCAGTGGTCCCAAAGGGTTGTCCGGGACGCGATCCAGATACCCATGAACCAGGCGCTTTCCGACTTTATGAGCCGATCAGCCGAGGTTTCACGAGTCTCTTGTAGAAGCTGCTTTCAAAGTTTTACGCCGGCAGGACGGTTTCTGATGAGGGCGGGCGCAGTCGCTCGGGGGGACTCCAATTGGCTGCGCCGCCATCGTACCTGCAGGATCGACTGTGCTCGTGACGCTTTGAAAACAGCTTCCAACGGACATTGGTGCCTTTACAAGGCGGGCCGATTCTAATGGAAAGTGCGCACAAAGTTAAGCCGATGTCCCCGCATTGACAGGCCGTTGAAAAACCTAGACGAGGTAGGCCAGACAAAGCAAAGCGGCCGAAAAAAGCGGAGATTACCTGCTGTAAATGAGCATTTTGAGGCCGTTTTTAACGCAGTATTGCCAATGCAGGCAGTTTTTCTGCGGCCTGTTGGCGGGGGTGATCTGAATTAGACAAAGGGCTAAGATGCTAGGCCTTTCAGTAGTCCTTATTGCCTTGTCATGTCCAATCAGCGCATCAAGACGCCTTGTGTGGGGCTTTGTTCGACCGTCTATGGTGATGTCGTGTGCCGCGGTTGCAAGCGCTTTCATCATGAGGTGATCAACTGGAACGGCTACAACGACGATGAAAAGCGTGCGGTCTGGACGCGCCTGGAAGTGCTGTTGGTGCAGGTGATGACGGCCAAGGTGGAGGTGTTCGATGAGCTGCGTCTGCGTAGCCAGCTGGAACAGCGTCAGATTCGCTTCGTGCCGCAGCAGTCGCCTTATTGTTGGGCCTATCAGCTGATTGCGCGTGGCGCACGGATGATCAACCAGCTCGATGCCTACGGCATGGTGTTGCTGCCCGAGTTCCGTAATTGGACGTTGCCCGAGTTGCGTGACGCCATTGATCGCGAGTTCTTTCTGCTCTCCGAAGCGCACTACGAGCGCTACATCGCGCCGAAATTTCTGCGTGAAGGCCTGGAGTTGCGGGTCTAGTCCGGTTTTCAGGAGAGCATGCCGCTCGCTGAAAAGCGGCATGTTCGTCCCGGCAACTGCGCCCTAGCGCTGGGCGACGAGTTCTTCAAGGTGGTCGATGACATCGTCCGGTTTGAGCACCAACACGTCGCTTTCCAGAGAGTCCAGCACGATTTCTGCGGTATTGCCGATCAGCGCACCGGAGAGTCCGGTGCGGGCCACGGTGCCAATCACCGTGACAGCGGCGTTGAGCTGGCTGGCGACCTGTGGAATCACTACGTCGGCAGGGCCTTCGAGCACATGCAGGCGCTCGTCACTGATGTCGTATTCGCTCTGGAAGCTGCGGCATTGCTCGCGGTAGCGCGCTTCGATGGTTTCCTTGAGCTGAAAGGTCGGGTCGGCGGCCGACAGCATTGGCGTCGGATGCGCAGTGACCACGTGCAACGTACATTTGGCCAGGCCGGCGATATCGTAGCCGTGGCTGACGATGCCGGCATGCAGGGTGCGGTGTTCGCCATCGGCGTTGCCGACGTCCACTGCGGCGAGGATGTTGCCGCCGGTCCAGGGGCGTTCGGTCTTGACCATCAGCACCGGCGCCGGGCAGTAGCGCAGCAACTTCCAGTCTTCCGGGGTGAGAATGGCTTTTTTCAGCGGGTTGTCGGGGACATGCTGCTTGATGACCAGTCCACAGCCCTCGGCTTGCTGTGCAGCGATTACGGTCTGATGCGGGTTGTCATGCCAGGACTGCTGCGACGAAACGCTGAAGCCTTCCTTGCCCAGTTCGCTGCTGAGGTCATTGAGCCAGGCGCTGTGGTCGCCTTTCTTGTCGCAGACTAGCAGGTGCAGGTGTGATTGGGTTACCCCTGCTATCAGTTTGGCCCGTTTCAGTGCGAGGGCTTCTGGGTGTTGGGGATCCATCACCACCAGAATGCTGCGGATCGCTTGCATGGTCATCTCCCTGAGCGTGAATGGCAGTTATCCAACTATAGGCGGGTCGTTATCAGCGGCATGTTGACCTGTATCAACGGCATGCTGGTCGTCCGGCCTGCCACTCGTATAATGGCCCGCCATTTCCAACCTCGCCAGCACCGAGAGCGCTTCAAATATGATGTCAATTACCAAGCATGTTCCGAGTAATGGCGAGGAACCTGTAACGATCCTGCAGGAAATTCTCGAGTTTCTCGGTGGCGTCGCTACCCCTGGCGCCTGGCTGGACGAGGCCCTGCGCCAGCAGGAGATCCTCCTGCTCGATCACCGCAACCTGGAATACAAAGCGGCGCAAACGGCCCTGAGCCTGATGGGACGCTACCTGACCAAGGCCGAATTGACCGCGAGAATGTCGCGTTTGGCCCGTGAGGAGCTGGTGCACTTCGAGCAGGTGAGCAAGATCATCCGTGGTCGTGGCATTGAGGTTCGCCATGTGTCTGCCTCGCGCTACGCCGCTGGCCTGCGCGCGCTGCTGCGTGGTGGCGAAGTGGAAAGGCTGGTGGACGTGCTGGTGGTGGGCGCGTTCATCGAGGCACGCTCGTGCGAGCGCTTCGCCGCGCTGGTGCCGCGTCTGGATGCCGAGCTGGCCAAGTTCTACGCCGGCTTGCTGGAGAGTGAAGGGCGCCACTATCGGGGGTATCTCAAGCTCGCCTATCTGTATGGCGACGCGGCGGACGTGGATGCGCGTATTGAGGTGGTGCGGGCTGTGGAGCGGGAGCTGATCACCTCGCCGGATGAGCAGTTCCGCTTTCACAGCGGTGTGCCTACGTAAAACAGCCGCTAGTAGGTTTTGCAATAGCTGTAGGAGCGGCTTCAGCCGCGAACTCGGAGATAGTGGCCTTCGCAGCTGAAACGGAATGCCGCCCAGCCGCTCCTACCTACAAAGTCAGGTCGAGTCGAACAGAGTGCGGCTTTCGTAGCCCGATGAAATCCGGGGAGCAATTTCGAAGATCGCCCCGGATTTCATCTGGGCTACGGTCAGGCTGGGGTCAGTTCGAACGGTGCCTGGTTGAAGCCCTCGTCATCGATCTGCAACGCCCAGCCCTGGCGATCCCAGTCGCCCAGCACGATGCGCCGCGCCGCTTGGCCGTTAACGATCAGCTCATGCACCGCCGGCCTGTGGGTATGGCCATGGATCAGCGTACGCACGCCGTACTCGGCCATTATCCGCACCACTTCCTCGGGTGTGACGTCGACGATGTCGCTGGCTTTCATCCGAGTTTGCGCCCTGCTTTCGTTGCGCAGCTTGCGTGCCAGCTTTTGCCGGGTAGAGAGCGGCAGGTTGCGCAGGATCAGCAGCGACAGCGGGTTGCGCAGCCAGCGGCGCAGCTTCATGTAGCCGACATCGAGGGTGCACAGGCTGTCGCCGTGCATCAGCAGCACGGGTTCGCCATTCATCTGTACCTTGTGCGGATCGCTCAGCAAAGTGCAGCCCGCCTCGCGGCAGAAACGCTGGCCGATGAGAAAGTCGCGATTGCCGTGCATCAGGTAGATGCGCGTGCCGGCTTCGCTCAGTTCGCGCAGCGCGTCAGCGATTTCGTGCTGGAAGGGCGTCATGCCGTCGTCGCCGATCCAGACTTCGAAGAAGTCACCGAGGATGTACAGCGCCTCGGCCTGGCGCGCGCGCGTGGCGAGAAAAAGCAGAAACGCCCGGGTGATATCCGGGCGTTTCTCTTCGAGGTGCAGATCGGAGATCAGCAGGATCATCGACTTACTCGGCTACGATTTCGGCCTTCTCGATGATCACGTCGTCGACCGGTACATCCTGGTGGCCAGCTTTCATGGTGGTGGCGACGCCCTTGATCTTCTCGACCACGTCCATGCCTTCGACCACTTCACCGAACACGGCGTAGCCCCAGCCCTGAACGGTCGGTGCGCTGTGGTTGAGGAAGCTGTTGTCGGCGACGTTGATGAAGAACTGCGCGCTGGCCGAGTGCGGCTCCATGGTGCGGGCCATGGCGATGGTGCCGACCTTGTTGGCGACGCCGTTGTTGGCTTCGTTCTTGATCGGCGCGCGGGTCGGCTTCTGCTTCATGCCTGGCTCGAAACCGCCGCCCTGGATCATGAAGTTGCCGATTACGCGGTGGAAGATGGTGCCGTCGTAATGGCCTTCCTTCACGTATTGCTCGAAGTTGGCCACGGTTTCCGGGGCCTTGTCGGCGAACAGCTTCAGGGTGATGACGCCGTGGTTGGTGTGCAGTTTGATCATGATCGTATCCGTGATGAGGCAGATTCGAGCCGTTGGCTCGTGGGTGAACAGCCCTAGCAGGCCGTTGAAAAACGTAGGCGAGGCAGGCAAGACAAGGCGAAAACAGCCGAAAAGCGCAGTTTACGTGCTGTAAATGAGCATTTTGAGGCTGTTTTTAACGCGGTATTGCCAACGCAGGTAGTTTTCAACAGCCTGCTAACAGGGTGGCATGCACCCTGTCAGGGGCTTGACAGGTTGGTTATGATACGGACTTTGCCCGAAGCGGCCTACCCTGTGCCGCGCCAGTATTGTTAAGGACACCATGAGCAAGCCCACCGTCGAAAAAGCTGCCAACTTCCTGCGCACCATCGTCCAGGCCGATCTGGACAGCGGCAAATACGCCAAGATCGTGACCCGCTTTCCGCCGGAGCCCAACGGCTACCTGCACATTGGCCACGCCAAGAGCATCTGCCTGAACTTCGGCCTGGCCGAAGAGTTCGGTGGCCAGTGCAACCTGCGTTTCGACGACACCAACCCGGCCAAGGAAGACCAGGAATACATCGACGCGATCAAGGCGGACGTCGAGTGGCTGGGCTTCAAGTGGGCCGGTGAGGAGCGCTACGCCTCCAACTATTTCGACCAGTTGCACGCCTGGGCCGTCGAGCTGATCGAGGCCGGCAAGGCCTTCGTCTGCGACCTGAATGCCGAGCAAATGCGCGAGTACCGCGGCAGCCTGACCGAGCCGGGCAAGAACAGCCCGTTCCGCGAGCGCTCCGTCGAGGAAAACCTCGACCTGTTCGCCCGCATGAAGGCCGGCGAGTTCCCCGATGGCGCGCGTTCGCTGCGCGCCAAGATCGACATGGCCTCGCCGAACATCAACCTGCGCGACCCGATTCTCTATCGTATCCGCCACGCCCACCATCACCAGACCGGTGACAAGTGGTGCATCTACCCGAGCTACGACTTCACCCATGGCCAGTCGGACGCCATCGAGGGCATCACTCATTCCATCTGCACCCTGGAGTTCGAGGATCATCGCCCGCTGTACGAATGGTTCCTGGCGAACCTGTCGGTGCCGGCGCAGCCGCGCCAGTACGAATTCGCCCGGCTGAACCTGAACTACACCATCACCAGCAAGCGCAAGCTCAAGCAACTGGTCGATGAAGGTCACGTCAATGGCTGGGACGACCCGCGCATGTCGACGCTGTCCGGCTATCGTCGTCGCGGCTACACGCCGGCGTCGATCCGCGCCTTCTGCGACATGATCGGCGTCAACCGCGCCGGTGGCCTGGTGGATATCGGCATGCTGGAGTTCGCCATCCGCGAGGACCTGGATGCCAATGCCTCGCGCGCCATGTGTGTGCTCAAGCCGCTCAAGGTGGTGATCACCAACTACCCCGAGGGCAAGGTCGAGAATCTCGAGTTGCCGCGCCATCCCAAGCAGGACATGGGTACCCGCGTGCTGCCGTTCTCCCGCGAGATCTACATCGACGCCAGCGACTTCGAGGAAACCCCGCCGGATGGCTTCAAGCGCCTGATCCCGGGCGGCGAAGTGCGCCTGCGCGGCAGCTACGTGATTCGCGCCGACGAGGCTGTCAAGGACGCTGCCGGCAATATCGTCGAGCTGCGCTGCTCCTATGACGAGAACACCCTGGGCAAGAACCCGGAAGGGCGCAAGGTCAAGGGCGTGATCCATTGGGTGCCGGCCGCCGAAAGCGTCGCGTGCGAGGTGCGCCTGTACGACCGTCTGTTCAAGTCGCCCAATCCAGAGAAGAGCGAAGAGGGCGGCAGCTTCCTCGACAACATCAACCCCGAATCGCTGGTGGTGCTCACCGGTTGCCGCGCCGAGCCGTCGCTGGCCAAGGCCGCGGCTGATGACCGCTTCCAGTTCGAGCGTGAAGGTTACTTCTGCCTCGACAAGGATTCGACCGCCGATGCCCTGGTGTTCAACCGTACCGTCACGCTGCGCGATTCGTGGGGTCAGTAATGGCACTGTCGATCTACAACACGCTCAGCAAGGTCAAGGAACCCTTCAAGCCGCTGGAAGGCAACAGTGTGCGCATGTATGTTTGCGGCATGACCGTCTATGACTTCTGCCACATTGGTCACGCCCGGGTGATGGTCGCCTTCGACGTGGTTACCCGCTGGCTGCGTCAGCGCGGCTATGACGTGACCTACGTGCGCAATATCACCGACATCGACGACAAGATCATCAAGCGCGCCAACGAGAACGGTGAGCCGTTCGAGGCGCTGGTCGAGCGCATGATCGCGGCGATGCACGAGGACGAGGCGCGTCTGAACGTTCTGCGCCCGGACATCGAGCCGCGTGCCACCGGCCACATCGCCGGCATGCACCAGATGATTCAGACCCTGATCGACAAGGGCTTTGCCTACGCGCCGGGCAATGGCGACGTGTACTACCGCGTCGGCAAGTTCGTTGGCTACGGCAAGCTGTCGCGCCGCAAGATCGACGAGTTGAAGATCGGCGCGCGCATCGAAGTCGACGAGATCAAGGAAGACCCGCTGGACTTCGTGCTGTGGAAAGGCGCCAAGCCGGGCGAGCCGAGCTGGGATTCGCCCTGGGGCAAGGGGCGGCCGGGATGGCATATCGAGTGCTCGGTGATGTCCACCTGCTGCCTGGGCGAGACCTTCGACATTCATGGCGGCGGCCCGGACCTGGTGTTCCCGCATCACGAGAACGAGATCGCGCAGAGCGAGGCGGCCACCGGCAAGCAGTACGCCAATGCCTGGATGCACGCTGGCGCTGTGCGTGTGGACGGCGAGAAGATGTCCAAGAGCCTGGGCAATTTCTTCACTATTCGCGAGGTGCTGGAAAAGTACCATCCGGAGGTGGTGCGCTACCTGCTGGTGTCTAGCCACTACCGCAGCCCGATCAACTACTCGGAAGACAGCCTCAAGGAAGCCAAGGGTGCCCTGGAGCGCTTCTACAACGGCCTCAAAGGTTTGCCGGAAGCGGCGCCTGCTGGCGGCGAGGCGTTCGTCGAGCGCTTCGGCGCGGCGATGGACGATGACTTCAACTCGCCGGAAGCCTGCGCGGTACTGTTCGAGATGATTCGTGAGGTTAACCGCCTGCGTGAGTCGGACGTGCAGGCCGCTGCTGGTCTGGCGGCGCAGCTCAAGCACCTGGCCGGCGTGCTCGGCGTGTTGCAACTGGAGCCGGAAGCCTTTCTTCAGGCGGGTGCTGCCGGCAAAGTCGATGCTGCCGAGGTCGAGGCGCTGATCGCTGCGCGCCTGCAAGCTCGCGCCGACAAGAACTGGGCAGAAAGCGACCGCATCCGCGACCAGCTCACGGCCATGGGCGTGGTGCTGGAAGACGGCAAGGGCGGCACCACCTGGCGTCTGGCCGAATAAGCCTCATGCTCAACGACAAAGGCCGCTAGAAAGCGGCCTTTGTCGTTCCTGCGGAGCTGTATCCCAGGTGTAGGGTGCGCTGTGCGCACCCGTATCCGCCGGCATGGTTCCCGGATTTCATACGGGCTACGGGGGGCAGTGGTGCGTACAGCGCACCCTACGGCTCGATCGCGTCCAGCAATTGCAAGGCCAGGCGCGCGCGTTCGGCATTGGGGTAATTGCGGTTGGCGAGTATCACCAGCCCGGTATCACGCGCGGGTAGCAGCAGGATGTAGGCGCCGAAGCCGTTGGTCGAGCCGGTCTTGTTCAGCAGCAGGTCACCTTCGGCAGGCTTGGGCGCAGCGAAACGCGCCACGGGCTGCGCTTGCAGCGCCATTTCTGCTAAGTTGCCAGCCTGCAGCTTTTCCAAGCTGACGGGGTAGGCGTAGCGCTCCCAGCCCAGCGCCTGAGTCATATCGCCGACCTGGTAGTAGCCACGATGTGTTGCGCTGATCGCCTGGCGCAGTGGTGCGGGCAGTTGATCCGGGTGCAGACAGATTGGCGTCGATCAAGCGCAGCATGTCGGTGGCGCTGGATTTAAGCTAGTAGGCTTCTGCATTCAGTGCGCCGGGAGTCACGCGCACCGCCTTGTTGTCGCGGTAGCGCCAGGCGTAGTGCTCCATCTGCTCGGTCGGTATGCGAACGTAGCTTTCCTGCATGCCCAACTGCGGCAGCAAATCCTTCTCCATTAACTGCTGAAACGGCTCGGCCAGACTGGCGGCCGCCAGGTGGCCGAACAGGCCGATACTGGGGTTGGAATACAGCCGCTGTGTGCCCGGCGGATACACCGCCTGCCAGTTGCGGTAGTAATCGAGCATCTGCCGTTCGTTGCTGACCGTGTCCGGGAACTGCAGTGGCAGGCCGCCCGAGGTGTAAGTGGCCAGATCCAGCAGGCTGATGTGATCGAAGGCGCTGCCCTGCAGTTCTGGCAGGTACTGGCTGGCGTTGTCGCTGAGGTTCAGCGTGCCGCGTGCTTCGGCGTAGGCGCCGAGGGTGGCGGTGAACAGTTTGCTGATCGAGCCCAGCTCGAACAGGGTATGGCGATCCACGGCCTGGCCGCTTTCACGGGAAGCCACGCCGTATTCGAATAAATGCTGCTGGCCCTTGTGGCTGATGACGATGGCCATGCGGGGAATGGCATGGGTCTGCATCATTGACTTCGCGGCGGCATCCATCTGTGTTTCCAGTGAAGGCGCGGCCGACGCGTGGCTGACGGCCAGCAGCGCCAGGGCGGCGAACAGAGGGCGGTACAGGTGGCGCATGCTGAGTTCCTTGCGTGGCCGGACGACGCCTGTGTTACTCGATGGGTGAGTGCGGTGGCAAATGTATGGCTTGGGCCAATTCTTCGAACAAAGGTTCAGGGTCTGACGCCCTGTTCGCGCAGGCGCTTGTACAGGGTATTGCGGCTCAGACCCAGGTGGCGGGCCAGGTAGGAGATATTACCGCCGCAGGCCTGGTACTGGCTGGCCAGATCGTCGCGCTCAGGACGCGCTGGTGGGGGCGCGCCCGTTGGCAGGTCAAGGAAGAAGTCGTCAGGCAGATGCTCGACACGGATGGGCTGGTCGTCGGCCATGGCCAGGGCCACGCGCATGACGCTACTGAGCTGACGCAGATTGCCCGGCCAGGGGTGATGCTGGAACAGCTCCAGTACCTCGCGACTGATGCCGGCCCGTTGCTGGGGTTCACGGTGCTGTTCCCAGAGTCTCTGGAACAGCGCCTGCTTGTCACTGCGCTCACGCAGTGGCGGCAGCTCCAGGTTCAGGCCGCTGATGCGGTAGTACAGATCGGCGCGGAGCTGGCCGCTGTCGACGTCCTGGCGCAGTGGGCGGTTAGTGGCAGACACCAGGCGCACATCGACCGGATGCAGTTCGCTGCTGCCCAGCGGCTGCACGCAGCGCTCCTGCAGCACGCGCAGCAGCCGCGCCTGCACACGCAGCGGCATATCACCGATCTCATCGAGAAACAGCGTGCCCTTGTGCGCCTTGCGGATCAGCCCGATGTGGCCCTTGTGGCTGGCGCCGGTAAAGGCGCCTTTCTCGTAGCCGAACAATTCCGACTCCACCAGCTCCGCCGGAATGGCCGCGCAGTTGACCGCGATGAAGGGCTGCTCGGCGCGTGAGCTGGCGCGATGCAACGCCCTGACGAAAACCTCCTTGCCGGCACCGGTTTCGCCTTGCACCAGAATCGGGATGTCCTTTTCCAGTAGGCGTTCGGCCTGGCGGATGGCCTTGTCCATGCGTGCGTCACCCAGACTCAGTGCATGCAGATGAGGCTCTTGTGGCGTGCTTTGCGCCACCTGCGGGCGGAAGTCACGAGGCTGAATGGTGGCCGGTCGGGCAGGGCGCCGTATCCGTGCGTGAAAACGAAAGTGGCCGCTGGTGCGCAGGCTGAACGGCTGACCGTCCGGCTGATTGAGCAACTGTTGTAGAGGCACGTCGAACAGTTGCTCGATGGCACCGTAGGTCAAAGGTTGGCCAAGCAGATTGTCAGCGCGGCGGTTGGCGGACACCACGTGCCCCTGCTCGTCGAACACAACCAGACCGGCCCAGGGGCTGTCGAGGTTGTCCAGGCTGGTGTTGAAACTGAGCAGGTGGTACTGGTCGGCGAACAGCTTGAGAATCAGGCGGTTCTCCACCGATTGGCTCATCATCTTGACCATGCCCAGGGTGTGCGCTGGCGGCAGGTAGCTGTCGCTGGATACGTCGAGCACGGCGATCATGCGCCTTTGCTCATCGAAGATCGGCGAGGCCGAGCCGGTCATGAAACGGTTGGCCTTGAGGAAGTGCTCGTCGTGCTGGATATGCACGGCCTGGCCGCAACTGAGCGCGGTGCCGATGGCGTTGGTGCCGGTGTAGCGCTCCAGCCAGCTGGCCCCGGCGACGAAGCCGGCAGCCTGGCGCGGTTCGATGAAGCGCTGGTCGCCCCAGGATTGCAGCAGCCGGCCCTGGTCGTCGGCCAGCATGATCAGGCAGTTGGAGTTGGAAAGGATGGTGCCGTAGTAGGGCAGCACTTCCTGGTGGGTGGTCTGCACCAGGGCCTGGCGGCTTTCCAGCAGGGCCGAAAGATCGCCTGGCGCAGGCGGGTCGAAGCGAGGCGCGCTCTGGTGAGTCAGGCCGTAGTCACGGCAGCGCGACCAGGACTCCTGGATGATGGCGTCGTGCGCTGGTGCGCGGGCAGCGTCGGTCATGGTGCGATCTCTTCTTGTTGGTTCGCGATCTGCGCCGCGATCGATCCAGTTTCGTTCAAGCCTGTTCAAAGTCAACGAACCAATTGTTCAGTTGTTCACATTCGACTGTTCAAAAGTGTTCAGTAGAAAACCTTCGCTGCACTGTTCTTTGGCGGATTTTTCGATTCTGATCAACGAGATGTGTTGTTTTTTGTGGGGCTGGCACGCTTGTCGCTATCGATGTTCGCAATCGAATGGCACGACAAGAAAAAGGACAGGCCATGTCGCTCAAGCTCGAACACGTCACCCGTATCGTCGACGGCCAGGTGCATATCGACGATGCCTGCCTCAGTTTCGAACCCGGCTCCTTCAACGTTCTGCTCGGCCGTACGCTGGCCGGCAAGACCAGCCTGATGCGCCTGATGGCCGGGCTGGATCGGCCCAATAGCGGCCGGGTGCTGATGAACGGCGCCGATGTCACCGGCGTGCCGGTGCGCCAGCGCAACGTGTCGATGGTCTATCAGCAGTTCATCAACTACCCGACCCTGACGGTGTTCGAGAACATCGCCTCGCCACTGCGCCAGGCCGGCGTGGCCAAGGAGCAGATCGTCGAGAAGGTCGAGGCCACCGCGCGCATGCTGCGCATCGAGAAACTGCTGTCGCGTTATCCGCTGGAGCTGTCCGGCGGCCAGCAACAGCGCACGGCCATGGCGCGGGCGCTGGTCAAGGATGCCTCGCTGATCCTGTTCGACGAACCGCTGGTCAACCTCGACTATAAGCTGCGCGAAGAGCTGCGCCAGGAAATGCGCGAGTTGTTCCAGGCGCGCCATACCATCGCCATCTACGCCACCACCGAGCCCAACGAGGCGCTGGCCCTGGGCGGCACCACCACCATCCTGCACGAAGGCCGGGTTGTGCAGAGCGGCAAGACTGCCGAGGTCTACCACCGTCCGCAGCAGGTGCTGGCTGCCGAGCTGTTCTCGGAACCCGCGATCAACCTGATGCCGGGGCGCATCAGTGGCTCCGAGGTGAGCTTCGCTGACTGCGTGCACTTTCCGCTCAACCCCGATCTGCGCGGCATCGCCGAGGGCGAGTACCGCTTTGGCGTGCGCCCCAGTCATATCGGCCTGGTGCCATCCAACGACGACGACCTGGAGCTGGCGGTAACCGTGGAGCTGGCCGAGATCAGCGGCTCGGAAACCTTCCTGCATGTGCGCAACGAGCAGTTCGTGCTGGTGCTGCACCTGCCGGGCGTGCATGAGTATGCGGTGGACACGCCGATCCTGATCTACATCCCGACCCACAAGCTGTTCGTCTTCGCTGCCGATGGGCAGTTGGTGCAGGCGCCCAGTCGTCGTCAGGGGAGGGCCGCCTGATGGCCGAGATTCGCTTGCACAACCTTGCGCATAGTTACAGCGGCACGCCGAAAGCGCCGGAAGATTATGCAATCCGCGAGATGAACCACATCTGGCAGCAGGGTGGTGCCTATGCGTTGCTGGGGCCGTCGGGCTGCGGCAAGTCCACCTTGCTCAACATCATCTCCGGCCTGCTCAGCCCGTCGCAAGGTGAGGTGCAGTTCGATGGCAAGGCGGTCAACACCTTGTCGCCGCAAGAGCGCAACATCGCCCAGGTTTTCCAGTTTCCGGTGGTCTACGACACCATGACGGTGTTCGACAACCTGGCCTTCCCACTGCGCAACCAGGGCATGGATGAGGCCCGGGTGATGAGCAAGGTGCACGAGATCGCCGAGGTGCTGGAGCTGCATCCGCTGCTGCACAAGAAGGCGCGCAACCTCACCGCCGACGAGAAGCAGAAGGTCTCCATGGGCCGTGGCCTGGTGCGCGACGACGTGTCGGCGATTCTCTTCGACGAGCCACTGACGGTGATCGACCCGCACCTGAAGTGGAAGCTGCGGCGCAAGCTCAAGCAGATCCACGAGCAGTTCAACATCACCATGGTCTATGTCACCCACGATCAGCTGGAGGCCTCCACCTTCGCCGACAAGATCGCGGTGATGTATGGCGGACAGATCGTCCAGTTCGGCACGCCACGCGAGCTGTTCGAGCGCCCCGGACATACCTTCGTCGGCTATTTCATCGGCAGCCCGGGGATGAACCTGATCGAGGTGCAGCGCTGTGAGGGCGGCGTTCGCTTCGCCGGCACCCAGCTTCCACTCTCGGACGCACTCAATAGGCGCCTGGCCGAACTGGAGGGGAAGCGCCTGCAGGTCGGTATCCGTCCCGAGTTCGTCCACGTCTGGGACGGTGCATACGAAGACGCGCTATGTGGCCGGGTGCTGCACGTCGAGGACCTCGGTACCTACAAGATCCTCACCTTCGACCTCGATGGGCAGGTGCTCAAGGCGCGCCTGCAGGAGGATCAGCCCGTGCCCCACGAGCAGGTCTACCTCAGCTTCCCGGCGCAGTGGCTGATGCTCTATGCCGACGACTACCTGGTGGAGGTGGCGCCATGAAGGTGCAGAACAACAAGGCCTGGTGGCTGGTGCTGCCGGTGTTCCTGCTGGTGGCGTTCAGCGCCATCGTGCCGATGATGACCGTGGTGAATTACTCGGTGCAGGACATCTTCGACCCGGCCACCCGCTACTTCGTCGGCGTCGACTGGTATCGCCAGGTGCTGCAGGATCCGCGCCTGCACGACTCGCTGCTGCGCCAGTTCATCTTTTCCGCCTGCGTGTTGCTGATCGAGATTCCGCTGGGCATCGCCATCGCCCTGTGCATGCCGACACGCGGGCGCTGGGCCTCGTTGTGCCTGATCCTGATGGCCATTCCGCTGCTGATCCCATGGAACGTGGTCGGCACCATCTGGCAGATCTTCGGCCGCGCCGACATCGGCCTGATGGGTTGGGCGCTGAACAAGCTAAGCATCACCTATAACTATGCGGCCAACACCATGGACGCCTGGGTGACGGTGCTGATCATGGATGTGTGGCACTGGACGTCGCTGGTGGCGCTGTTGTGCTACTCCGGCCTGCGCGCCATTCCCGACGTCTATTACCAGGCCGCGCGCATCGACCGCGCGTCGAACTGGGCGGTGTTCCGCCATATCCAGTTGCCCAAGCTGAAGAGCGTGCTGCTGATCGCGGTGATGCTGCGCTTCATGGACAGTTTCATGATCTACACCGAGCCGTTCGTGCTCACCGGCGGCGGGCCGGGCAACGCCACCACCTTCCTCAGCCAGACCCTGACGCAAATGGCCATCGGCCAGTTCGACCTGGGCCCGGCCGCGGCGTTCTCGCTGGTGTACTTCCTGATCATCCTGCTGGTGTCCTGGCTGTTCTACACCGCCATGACCCACGACGACAAAACCCGCTGAGGCCGACCATGACGCTACGCAAACGCCTGGTACTGCTGATCTATTTCCTGTTCCTGCTGGTGCCGATCTACTGGCTGCTGAACATGTCGTTCAAGAGCAATACGGAGATCCTCGGTGGCCTCAGCCTGTGGCCGCAGAGCTTCACTCTGGACAACTACCGGGTGATCTTCACCGACCGCAGCTGGTACGAGGGCTACCTCAACTCGCTGTACTACGTCAGCCTCAACACCCTGATCTCACTCAGCGTGGCGTTGCCGGCGGCCTATGCCTTCTCGCGTTATCGCTTTCTCGGCGACAAACACCTGTTCTTCTGGCTGCTGACCAACCGCATGGCGCCGCCAGCGGTGTTCCTGCTGCCGTTCTTCCAGCTTTACTCGTCCATCGGCCTGTTCGACACCCATATCGCCGTGGCACTGGCGCACTGTCTGTTCAACGTGCCGCTGGCGGTGTGGATCCTCGAAGGCTTCATGTCCAGCGTGCCGAAGGAAATCGACGAGACGGCCTATATCGACGGCTACAGTTTCCCCAAGTTCTTCGTGAAGATCTTCATTCCGCTGATCCGCTCTGGCATCGGCGTCACCGCCTTCTTCTGCTTCATGTTCTCCTGGGTCGAGTTGCTGCTGGCGCGCACCCTGACCTCGGTGGACGCCAAGCCCATCGCGGCGGTGATGACCCGTACCGTGTCCGCCTCGGGCATCGACTGGGGCGTGCTGGCTGCTGCCGGGGTACTGACCATCCTTCCGGGGATGCTGGTGATCTGGTTCGTTCGCAACCATGTGGCCAAGGGCTTCGCCCTCGGTCGCGTGTAAGGGAGGTTCATCATGAGCTGGATGGCCTGGACTCTACCGACCGCGCTGTTCTTCGGTTGCATCGCCGTGCTGCTGGCCGGTATGACGCTGGTCGAGCTGCGCTGGCCCTGTGTCGAGCGCAAGGGTTTTCTGCCGATCACCACCACCCGTGGGGATCGGCTGTTTATCGGTCTGCTCGGCAGCGCCTACCTGCACCTGCTGGTGATAGGCGTGACCGACTGGAGCGTGTGGATAGCGTCGCTGCTATCGCTGTTGTGGTTGTGCGCAGTCATGCGCTGGGGCTGAGCCGGGCTGCCGCCGGTATGCCTCTCCCCATATCCTGAGATGGAGGTCTCTATGTTCGACAATAACAACAAGACCCGACATAGCTTGGCGTTGGCCGCCTTGCTGGCGTTGTCCGGTTTGAGCGGTGCGGCCTGGGCGGATGCCTATGAAGAGGCCGCGAAGAAATGGATTGCTGATGAGTTCAATCCCTCGACCCTGACGCCGGAGCAACAGCTCGAAGAGCTGAAGTGGTTCATCAAGGCTGCAGAGCCGTTTCGTGGCATGAACATCAACGTCGCCTCGGAAACTCTGACCACCCATGAGTACGAGTCCAAGGTGCTGGCCAAGGCCTTCAGTGAAATCACCGGCATCAAGCTCAAGCATGACCTGATGCAGGAAGGCGATGTGGTCGAGAAGCTGCAGACGCAGATGCAGTCCGGCAAGAACATCTACGACGGCTGGGTCAACGACTCGGACCTGATCGGTACCCACTTCCGCTATGGCAAGGCGGTCTCGATCACCGACATGATGGCTAACGAGGGTAAGGACTTCACCTCGCCGACTCTCGATCTTGACGATTTCATCGGCCTGTCCTTCACCACCGGGCCGGACGGCAAGGTTTATCAGTTACCCGATCAGCAGTTCGCCAACCTCTATTGGTTCCGCGCTGACTGGTTCGAGCGTCCGGAGCTGAAGGCCAAGTTCAAGGAAATCTACGGCTACGAGCTGGGTGTGCCGGTGAACTGGTCAGCTTACGAGGACATCGCCGAGTTCTTCTCCAAGCATGTCAAGGAAATCGACGGTAAACGCGTCTATGGCCACATGGACTACGGCAAGAAAGATCCGTCGCTGGGCTGGCGCTTCACCGACGCCTGGTTCTCCATGGCTGGCGGTGGCGACAAGGGTCTGCCCAACGGCCTGCCGGTGGACGAGTGGGGCATTCGCGTCGACGGTTGCCGGCCGGTGGGTTCCAGTGTCGCCCGCGGTGGTGATACCAACGGGCCTGCGGCGGTGTTCGCCACGCAGAAGTACGTCGATTGGATGCGCCAGTACGCGCCGCCGGAAGCGCAAGGCATGACCTTCTCCGAATCCGGCCCGGTGCCGGCGCAGGGTGCCATCGCTCAGCAGATCTTCTGGTACACCGCCTTTACCGCCGATATGACCAAGCCTGGCCTGCCAGTGGTCAACGACGATGGCACGCCGAAATGGCGTATGGCGCCGTCGCCCAAGGGCCCGTATTGGGAAGAGGGCATGAAGCTCGGTTATCAGGACACCGGCTCCTGGACCTTCCTCAACTCCACGCCGGAGAAACAGCGCCTGGCCGCCTGGCTCTATGCGCAGTTCGTTACCTCCAAGACCGTCTCGCTGAAAAAGACCCTGGTCGGCCTGACGCCGATTCGTGAGTCGGACATCAACTCGCAGGCGATGACGGACGTAGCACCCAAGCTCGGCGGGCTGGTGGAGTTCTACCGCAGCCCGGCGCGCGTGCAGTGGACGCCGACCGGCACCAATGTGCCGGACTATCCACGTCTGGCTCAACTGTGGTGGCAGTTCATCGCCGAGGCCGCCAGCGGTGACAAGACGCCGCAACAGGCGCTCGATGGCCTGGCAGCTGCGCAAGACACCATGCTCGTTCGCCTGGAGCGTTCCGGCGTGCTGGGTGAATGCGGGCCGAAGCTGAACGAGCCGCGTGATCCGCAGTACTGGTTCGACCAGCCCGGTGCACCGAAGCCCAAGCTGGCCAACGAGAAGCCCAAGGGCGAAACCATCGCCTACGACGAGCTGCTGAAATCCTGGGAGCAGGCGCGCAACTGATTCGACTGACAGAAACGACAACGGCACCCGAGGGTGCCGTTGTTCATTATGCAGCGCTACTTATTTATGCAGGTGCTCGGCTGCGTGCAGGGTATTCTCCAGCAGGCCTGCGCGCGTCATCGGGCCAACACCGCCTGGTACCGGGGTGATCCAGCCAGCGCGGGGCAGGGCAGCATCAAAGGTCACGTCGCCAACCAGTGTACCGTCGTCCTGGCGGTTGATGCCGACATCGATGACGATGGCGCCCGGCTTGATCCACTCACCCTTGACCAGGCCCGGCTTGCCGGCAGCGACCACGACGATATCGGCCTGGCCGACATGACTGGCCAGATCCTTGGTGAAGCGGTGGGTAACGGTCACGGTACAGCCGGCCAACAGCAACTCCATGGCCATTGGTCGGCCAACGATGTTGGACGCGCCTACGACTACGGCATGCATGCCGTACAAGTCGGCGCCCGTGCTTTCCAGCAGGGTCATGATGCCCTTTGGTGTGCAGGGGCGCAGCAGCGGCATGCGCTGCGCCAGGCGACCGATGTTGTAGGGGTGGAAGCCGTCCACATCCTTGTCTGGGCGAATGCGCTCAAGCAGCAGGGAAGAATCCAGATTCTCCGGCAGCGGCAGCTGCACCAGAATGCCGTCGATGGCCGGGTCTTCGTTGAGCTCGTCGATCAGGGCGAGCAGATCGGCCTGGCTGGTCTCTGCCGGCAGGTCATAGGCTCGGGAGAGGAAACCAACTTCTTCGCAATCCTTGCGTTTGTGTGACACATAGACCTGGGAAGCAGGATCGGTGCCGACCAGAATCACGGCCAGGCCTGGCGCACGAAGGCCTTGCTGGCGACGTTCGGCGACACGTTGGGCAATCTGCTGGCGGAGGCTGGCGGCGATCACCTTGCCGTCGATCAGTTGTGCGGTCATTGCGCTGGTTAACCATTAATAAGGATGAAAAAAGGACGCGCATTCTCGCATGGGTGCTCACCCGGGCAAAGGCGCCTGCCGCTGTTTTCGCGTAACTCCTTTAAATCGCTGAATTTTTTTGAAAATTTCTGTTGACGAGGTTGGGAGGCGCCTATAACATTCGCCCCGCTTCTCAGGAACAGCCACTCGCTGGGTGAGACGGCAAGATCCAAGCTCTAGTGGCGAGGTTCAAGTCGAAAGCTTGTAAGTCTGCGCTAGCGGATGGATAGGCGCCCGTAGCTCAGCTGGATAGAGCATCCGCCTTCTAAGCGGATGGTCGCAGGTTCGAGTCCTGCCGGGTGCGCCATTTGGCGGTCAGGCAAGTTGAGTAAGCAAATGCAATATGGTGGGCGTAGCTCAGTTGGTAGAGCACAGGATTGTGGCTCCTGGTGTCGTGGGTTCGATCCCCATCGTCCACCCCATATTCCAAAGCGCCAGGCCTAAAGCCTGGCGTTTTTGTTTCATGTTAAAAACCACGCGGACGTGGTGAAATTGGTAGACACACCAGATTTAGGTTCTGGCGCCGCAAGGTGTGAGAGTTCGAGTCTCTCCGTCCGCACCATCTTTATATAGCCCTCCCGACTGCCGCCTGCTTCTAGGGTGACTTCTGCACATTGACCCTCTAGAATGCTTGGCCTTGAATTCGGGGCCGGTTCGAGCCGGCTTATGTCTGTGCAACGAGGAATATCCATGCAAGTTTCTGTTGAAAGCACTTCTGCTCTTGAGCGCCGCATGACTGTCGGCGTACCCGTCGAGCGCATCGAGGCCGAAGTCAACAAGCGTCTGCAACAGACTGCCCGTCGTGCCAAGGTTCCTGGCTTCCGCCCTGGCAAGGTGCCGATGAGCGTCATCCGTCAGCGTTACGAAGATGCTGCGCGTCAGGAAGCCCTGGGCGACCTGATCCAGGCTACCTTCTATGAAGCCGTGGTCGAGCAGAAGCTGAACCCGGCCGGCGCTCCGGCCGTAGAGCCGAAGTCCTTCGAGAAGGGCAAGGATCTGGAATATGTGGCTACTTTCGAAGTATTCCCTGAGTTCCAGGTGGCTGGCCTCGACACTATCGCCATCGAGCGCCTGCAGGCTGAAGTCTCCGACAGTGATGTCGACAACATGCTGGATATCCTGCGCAAGCAGAACACCCGCTTCGAAGCTGTTGAGCGTGCTGCCGAAAATGGCGATCAGCTGAACATCGACTTTGTCGGCAAGATCGACGGCGAAGCCTTCGCCGGCGGCAGCGCCAAGGGCACCCAGCTGGTGCTGGGCTCCGGTCGCATGATCCCGGGCTTCGAAGACGCCCTGGTCGGTGCCAAGGCTGGTGAAGAGCGCGTGATCAATCCGACCTTCCCCGAGGACTACCAGAACCTTGACCTGGCCGGCAAAACCGCCGAGTTCACCGTCACCGTGAACAGCGTTTCCGCGCCGCAACTGCCTGAGCTGAACGACGAGTTCTTCGCCCTGTTCGGCATCAAGGAAGGTGGTCTGGAAGGCTTCCGCGCCGAAGTTCGCAAGAACATGGAGCGCGAACTGCGTCAGGCCATCAAGTCCAAGGTCAAGAACCAGGTCATGGACGGTCTGCTGGCTGCCAACCCGATTGAAGTACCGAAGGCGCTGATCGGCAACGAAGTGAACCGTCTGCGTGTGCAGGCCGTTCAGCAGTTCGGTGGCAACATCAAGCCTGATCAGCTGCCGGCCGAACTGTTCGAAGAGCAGGCCAAGCGCCGCGTCGTGCTGGGTCTGATCGTCGCTGAAGTGGTCAAGCAGTTCGAGCTGAAGCCCGATGAAGCCCGTGTTCGTGAGCTGATCGAAGAGATGGCTTCGGCTTATCAGGAGCCTGAGCAGGTCGTTGCCTGGTACTACAAGAACGACCAGCAAATGAACGAAGTGCGTTCGGTTGTACTGGAAGAGCAAGTTGTAGATACTGTTCTGCAGAAGGCCAACGTGACCGATAAAGCGGTTTCCTACGAAGACGCAGTCAAGCCGGCAGAAGCTCCTAAAGCCGACTGATCTGGCAACCTCGTTCGAGCACACCACCATAAGCCAGCCTCAGTGCTGGCTTATGCGTATTTGAGATATGACTATTAGGGAGTGAGCGCAAGACATGTCCCGCAATCCTTTTATGCAAAACATGCCTGAAATCCAGGCCGCTGGCGGCCTGGTGCCGATGGTCATCGAGCAGTCCGCTCGTGGCGAGCGTGCCTACGACATCTATTCGCGCCTGCTCAAGGAACGCGTGATCTTCCTGGTCGGTCCGGTTGAGGACTACATGGCCAACCTGATCTGCGCCCAGTTGCTGTTTCTGGAAGCAGAAAACCCGGACAAGGACATCCACCTGTACATCAACTCGCCGGGCGGCTCGGTGACTGCCGGCATGGCGATCTACGACACCATGCAGTTCATCAAGGCCGACGTGTCCACCACCTGCATTGGCCAGGCCTGCAGCATGGGGGCATTCCTGCTGGCGGGCGGCGCCAAGGGTAAGCGTTTCTGCCTGCCGAACTCGCGGGTGATGATTCACCAGCCATTGGGCGGTTTCCAGGGGCAGGCCTCTGATATCGAGATCCATGCCAAGGAAATTCTGTTCATTCGCGAGCGCCTGAACGAGCTGCTGGCGCATCACACCGGTCAGAGCCTGGAAACCATCGAGCGCGATACCAATCGCGACAACTTCATGAGTGCGTCGCGCGCCGTGGAATATGGTCTGGTCGATGCCGTGCATGAAAAGCGTCAAATGCCGGTCTAGGTGATGCATCTGCTGCGGGCGTTCTTGAATGGCGCGACCTGCGCCCTTGAAAATGCCCGCATTTGCCTTCATCTTGTGTTTCAAGCCTACCGTATTGGATTGATCGAATGACTGACACCCGTAACGGTGAGGACAACGGCAAACTGCTTTATTGCTCCTTCTGCGGCAAAAGCCAGCATGAAGTGCGCAAGTTGATCGCCGGTCCTTCCGTCTTCATCTGCGACGAATGCGTCGACCTGTGCAATGACATCATCCGCGAGGAGGTGCAGGAAGCCCAGGCCGAGAGCAGTGCGCACAAACTCCCGGCACCCAAGGAAATCAGCGGTATCCTCGATCAGTACGTGATCGGTCAGGAGCGTGCCAAGAAGGTGCTGTCGGTAGCGGTGTACAACCACTACAAGCGCCTCAATCAGCGTGACAAGAAAGATGATGTCGAGCTGGGCAAGAGCAATATCCTGCTGATCGGTCCGACCGGTTCGGGTAAGACGCTGCTGGCTGAAACCCTTGCACGCCTGCTCAATGTGCCGTTCACCATTGCCGATGCCACCACCCTGACCGAAGCTGGTTATGTGGGGGAGGATGTCGAGAACATCATTCAGAAGCTGTTGCAGAAGTGCGATTACGATGTCGAGAAGGCCCAGATGGGCATCGTCTACATCGACGAAATCGACAAGATCTCGCGCAAGTCCGACAACCCGTCGATCACTCGTGACGTGTCGGGCGAGGGCGTGCAGCAGGCGCTGCTCAAGTTGATCGAGGGTACTGTGGCTTCGGTTCCTCCGCAGGGTGGGCGCAAGCATCCACAGCAGGAGTTCCTGCAGGTCGACACGCGCAACATTTTGTTCATCTGCGGCGGTGCCTTTGCCGGTCTGGAGAAAGTCATCCAGGCACGCTCCACCAAGGGCGGCATCGGTTTCGGTGCCGAGGTACGCAGCAAGCAGGAAGGCAAGAAGATCGGCGAATCCCTGCGTGAAGTGGAGCCGGACGATCTGGTCAAGTTCGGCCTGATCCCCGAGTTCGTCGGTCGCCTGCCGGTGATCGCGACGCTTGAGGAGCTGGATGAGGCTGCGCTGGTGCAGATTCTCACCGAGCCGAAGAACGCACTGACCAAGCAGTACGCCAAGCTGTTCGAGATGGAGGGCGTGGATCTGGAGTTCCGCCCCGATGCACTGAAATCCGTGGCACAGAAGGCGCTGGAGCGTAAGACCGGTGCACGTGGTCTGCGTTCGATTCTCGAGGGCATTCTGCTCGACACCATGTACGAGATCCCGTCCCAGCAGGACGTGAGCAAGGTGGTGATCGACGAGAGCGTCATCGAGGGCTCGTCCAAGCCGCTGCTGATCTACGAGAACAGCGAGCCTCAGGCCAAGGCCGCTCCAGAGGCCTGACGGCTGTCACACGATGCAAAGAAGGGGCCCCTCGGGCCCCTTCGCTTTTCTGGACATTGCGCTTGTTTTTTACGGGAGCTACCCCCATCTTAAAAGCCAAGGGTAATCCCGCCTGTTTACGGCCTTATGGCCGCCGCTGAGCCGAAATCATGAAGACAACCATCGAATTGCCTCTCCTGCCATTGCGCGATGTAGTGGTCTATCCGCACATGGTCATCCCGCTTTTCGTCGGGCGCGAGAAATCCATCGAAGCCCTGGAGGCAGCGATGACGGGCGACAAGCAGATTCTGCTGGTGGCCCAGAAGAATCCGGCGGTGGATGATCCGAGCGATCAGGATCTGTATCGCGTGGGCACCGTCGCCACCGTGCTGCAACTGCTCAAGCTACCCGACGGCACCGTCAAGGTGTTGGTGGAGGGTGAGCAGCGCGGTTCCATCGAGCGCTTCATCGAGCTCGATGATCACTGCCGGGCCGAGGTGCAGTTGATCGAAGAGGGCGAGACGCTCGAGCGTGAGTCTGAGGTCTTCACTCGCAGCCTGCTCAGCCAATTCGAGCAGTACGTACAGCTGGGCAAGAAGGTTCCGGCTGAAGTCCTGTCTTCGCTCAACAGCATCGATGAGCCCAGCCGCCTGGTCGACACCATGGCGGCGCACATGGCGCTGAAGATCGAGCAGAAGCAGGAGATTCTCGAGATCACCTCGTTGTCCGCCCGTGTCGAGCATGTGCTGGCACTGCTGGATGCCGAGATCGACCTGCTGCAGGTCGAGAAGCGCATCCGTGGTCGGGTGAAGAAGCAGATGGAGCGCAGCCAGCGCGAGTACTACCTGAATGAGCAGATGAAGGCCATTCAGAAGGAGCTGGGCGACATCGACGAAGGTCACAACGAACTTGACGAGCTGAAGAAGCGCATCGATAACGCCGGGCTGACCAAGGAAGCGCTGACCAAGGCCAATGCCGAGCTGAACAAGCTCAAGCAGATGTCGCCGATGTCCGCTGAAGCGACTGTGGTGCGCTCCTACATCGACTGGCTGGTAAACGTGCCGTGGAAGGCCGAGAGCAAGGTACGTCTGGATCTGGCGCGTGCCGAGAGCATCCTTGATGCCGACCATTACGGCCTGGAAGAGGTCAAGGAGCGCATTCTTGAATATCTCGCCGTGCAAAAGCGGGTGAAGAAGCTCAAAGGGCCGGTGCTGTGCCTGGTCGGTCCGCCCGGTGTGGGCAAGACCTCGCTGGCTGAGTCCATCGCTACCGCGACCAACCGCAAGTTCGTACGCATGGCGCTCGGTGGCGTGCGTGATGAGGCCGAGATCCGTGGCCATCGCCGCACCTATATCGGTTCGATGCCGGGCCGCCTGATCCAGAAGATGACCAAGGTGGGCGTGCGCAACCCGCTGTTTTTGCTCGACGAGATCGACAAGATGGGTCAGGACATGCGCGGCGATCCTGCCTCGGCGCTGCTGGAAGTGCTCGACCCGGAGCAGAATCACAACTTCAACGATCACTACCTCGAGGTCGACTACGACCTGTCGGACGTGATGTTCCTCTGCACCGCCAACTCGATGAACATCCCCGGTCCGTTGCTGGATCGCATGGAGGTCATCCGTCTGCCGGGCTACACCGAGGACGAGAAGGTCAACATTGCCATCAAGTACCTGGCGCCCAAGCAGATCAAGGCCAATGGCCTGAAGAAGGGCGAACTGGAGTTCGACGAGTCTGCCATCCGCGACATCATCCGCTACTACACCCGCGAGGCCGGTGTGCGCAGTCTGGAGCGGCAGATCGCCAAGGTCTGCCGCAAGGCGGTCAGGGAGCACATTGGCGAGAAGCGTTTCCAGGTTACTGTGACGGCTGCGTCACTCGAGCATTTCCTTGGCGTACGCAAGCACCGCTACGGCCTTGCCGAGCAGCAGGATCAGATCGGTCAGGTGACCGGTCTGGCTTGGACTCAGGTCGGTGGCGAGTTGCTGACCATCGAGACCGCTGTGGTGCCTGGCAAGGGCGTATTGATCAAGACCGGCTCGCTGGGTGATGTCATGGCTGAGTCGATGACGGCGGCCATGACTGTGGTGCGCAGTCGAGCGAAAAGTCTGGGGATCGCGGCTGATTTCAACGAGAAGTGCGACGTTCACATCCACATGCCTGAGGGTGCCACACCGAAGGACGGCCCGAGTGCGGGTATTGGCCTGTGCACGGCACTGGTCTCGGCGTTGACCCAGATTCCGGTTCGTGCCGATGTCGCCATGACTGGTGAAATCACCCTGCGGGGTCAGGTACTGGCCATCGGCGGGCTGAAAGAGAAACTTCTGGCGGCGCATCGGGGTGGAATCAAGACCGTGATCATTCCCGAAGAAAATGTGCGCGATTTGAAAGAAATTCCGGAAAATATTAAGCAAGACCTGCAGATTAAACCGGTTAAATGGATTGACGAGGTCCTGCAAATTGCGCTGCAATACGCCCCGGAGCCCTTGCCCGATGCGGCTCCCGAGATGGTTGCAACGGATGACAAGCGCGAGTCTGATTCCAAGGAGCGAATCAGCACGCATTAGCAGGATGGCTTCCTTGACACAATTTTTGAGCCCTTGTTATAAGGCGGCTCTTATTGTGTCGGCAGGCCCTCCAGCACCCGCTTTGCTTAGACTTAAAATCAAGAAACAAACTCAACAGAAATAAGGGGACTTAGAGTGAACAAGTCGGAACTGATCGATGCCATCGCTGCATCTGCTGATATCCCGAAAGCTGTTGCTGGCCGCGCGCTGGATGCAGTGATTGAATCCGTCACTGGCGCCCTGAAGGCTGGTGACTCTGTCGTACTGGTTGGCTTCGGCACCTTCGCTGTCAAAGAGCGTGCTGCTCGTACTGGCCGCAACCCGCAGACTGGCAAGCCGATCAACATCGCTGCTGCCAAGATCCCGGGCTTCAAAGCTGGCAAGGCTCTGAAAGACGCTGTCAACTAAGCGTCTTCTGAATTTGTCTCGCCGTCAGACCTTTCTGGCGGTTGTTGGGCGGCAGGGCAGACAGTTTCCATGCCTGTACTGATCGCTTGACGCGTTACGAGAAGGCGCATCCCAGGATGCGCCTTTCTTCTATCCGGAATTACCCACACTGCGCGGCTGGTGGCTCTGTACAGTCGTTCTGGGGGAAGCATGCTGCAAAACATCAGGGACAATTCACGCGGTTGGATTGCCAAGACCATCATCGGCCTAATCGTTATGCTGATGGCGTTTACCGGCTTCGAGGCCATCGTCACCGGTACCAGTAACCGCAATAATGCGGCCGAGGTGAACGGTGACACCATTACCCTCGACGAGCTCAATCAGGCCGTTGAAATGCAGCGTCGTCAGTTGCTGCAGCAGCTGGGGCGTGATTTCGATGCCTCGCTGCTCGATGATCGCCTGCTGCGTGAGGCATCGCTCAAGGGGCTGATCGAGCGTAAGCTGCTGCTTCAGGCAGCAGGCAATGCTCGTTTCGCTTTCTCGCAGGCATCGCTGGATCAGGTGATTCTGCAGACGCCCGAGTTTCAGGTAGACGGCCGCTTCGATGCCGCCCGTTTCGATCAGGTCATTCGCCAGATGGGCTATACCCGTCTGCAGTTCCGTCAGATGCTGGAAGAGGAAATGCTGATTGGCCAGTTGCGTGCCGGTATCGGCGCCAGCAGCTTCGCCACCGAGCAGCAGGCGCGTGCGTTCGCCAACCTCGAGCGGCAGACCCGCGATTTCGCCAGCCTCACCATCAAGGCCGATCCAGCTGCGATCGAGTTGAGCGAAGCTGACGTCCAGGCGTACTACGCCGAGCACGCCAGTGAGTTCATGAGTCCCGAGCAGGTGGTGTTGGAGTACGTCGAGCTGCACAAGGAAAGCTTCTTCGATCAGGTCGAAGTCAGCGACGAGGAACTGCAGCCGCTCTATGAGAGCGAAATCGCCAACCTGGCCGAGCAGCGTCAGGCCGCGCACATCCTCATCGAAGGCGATGACGAAGCTGCGCGCAGCAAGATCGAAGAGATCAAGGCGCGTGTCGACGCTGGCGAAGATTTTGCGGCCCTGGCCAAGGAATTCTCGCAGGATCCAGGTTCTGCCGCCGATGGCGGTGATCTGGGTTATGCCGGCCCTGGCGTCTACGATCCGGCTTTCGAGGAAGCGCTCTATGCGCTGCAACAGGATCAGGTTTCCGAGCCGGTGAAGAGCGAGTTCGGCTGGCACCTGATCAAGCTGTTGGGTGTACAGGCTCCGGAAGTGCCCAGCTTCGACAGTCTCAAGGACAAGCTGGCACGTGACTTCAAGACTCAGCAGGTCGAATTGCGCTTCGTCGAAGCCACCAAGCAACTGGAAGATGCTGCGTTCGAGGCTTCGGATCTGGCGCAGCCGGCTCAGGAGCTGAACCTTGAGGTCAAGACCAGTGAACCCTTTGGTCGTGAAGGGGGCGCTACCGGCATCACTGCCAATCGTCAGGTGCTGCAGGCTGCCTTCAGCCCTGAAGTGCTGGAAGACGGCACCAACAGCTCGACCATCGAACTGGATCCGAGTACCGTCGTCGTAGTGCGTGTGAAGGAGCACAAGAAGCCCGAGCAGTTGCCGCTGGATCAGGTTGCCGAGAGCATTCGTGCCCATCTGCAGCAGGAGCGTGCCGCTGCTGCCGCCAAGGCTGAAGGCGAGAAGCAGCTGGCCGCTGCCGAGAGCGGTGAAAGCATCAGTGACTGGCAAGTGCAGGAAGCTGCCACGCGCAGCCAGGATGGCGTCGAGCCGAAGGTGCTGCAGGCGCTGTTCCGTATGCCCAAGCCAGCCAAGGCGGGTGAGCCGAGCTTTGCGGGCGTAACGCTGAACAATGGTGACTATGTCGTCCTGCGCCTTGATGGCGTCAACGTGCCGGAGGAGGCGCTGACTGAGGAAGAGTTGGCCATGTACCGCAACTTCCTGGCTTCGCGTGCCGGTCAGCAGGACTTCGCTGCGCTGCTTCAGCAGCTCGAAACCAAGGCCGATATAGAGCGCTTCTAAAATCGACCACTCGGACGCCTCCTGCGAGGCGTTCGTGCAAGCAATAAAAACCCGCAAACCTGCGCCTTTTTTCTTCGGGTTCGAGGCTAGAGAGGGTGGTATCAGCCATCGGCCGGCGCTTGATATCCGCTCGTTTCATGGCTGTTTGGTATGCTGGGTTATAGGTGTTTTGCCGAGCATGCCAATTAGGTAGAGATGACCGGGGATAAGGTGAGACAGCCAGAAACAGAAAACCCGGCGCAGAGGCCGGGTTTTCTGGGGTTCCGAGACATGTAGAGACATGCTGGAACAAGGGATTGGTCGGAGAGACAGGATTCGAACCTGCGACCTTCTCGTCCCGAACGAGACGCGCTACCAAGCTGCGCTACACTCCGAATAAGGAATATTCTACTGAAAAACTTTTACCGCACAAGGGGTTAGCCTGAAAAATATTCGGGCCGAGCATCCTCCAGCAGCGCCTCGGACTTTCCTGCTCAGAGTTCCTTGATGGTTTGCACCTGATCCTTGTTGATCGTGGCGCGTTTGCCGTCCAGTTGCTCGAATTCGTAGAAGCCTGAGTCTTCATCGTACTTGGGCTTGTCCACGGTTTGGATCTCACGTCCATCGTTGAGCGTGATCACCGAGGGGGTCGAGCAGCCGGCCAGGACAACGAAGCCTAGTGTCATCAGCAGTGTGGGAATGATCCGTTTGTTCATGGTCTGTCTCCTTGAGGGCTAACGGTTTGGCTATGCCTTCGCTCAGACGTGAAACTGTCACGTGAGTTCCTTATGGCTTTATAGCATCAGTCAATATTAGCGCTGGAAGCGAGCATGTCCGGGGTGTTCAGGTTGGCCAGGCGTGAATCTTGTGCGGGGCAGTCGACGGCGATGGGCGCTAGTCTGCCAAACCAGCGTTGCGGGCTGCGCTCCCCTGACTGCCAGGCCTGTTCCAGGTCATCGCGCAAACGGGTCGGCAGCAGGCAGAACAGCGGCTGCCAGTAATCATTCTGGCGAATCACCACGGGCTGGCTGCCAGCCTGGGCGAGCAGTGACTCGATCAGGGCATGATCGACCAGCGGTGCGTCGCAAGGCAGTACCAGCATCTGCTCATGACGGGCCGCGGCCATGCCGGCGCGAATGCCGGCCAGGGGGCCCTGGAAGTCCTGTTCCTGGTCGGCGACCAGTTGATCGGCATACGGCGCGTAGTGCTCCTGGTTGCGGTTGCAGGAGATGATCAGATCATCGCTCAGTGGCCTGGTCAGGTCGTGCAGCCAGGCGATCAGCGGGCGCCCGCGCCAGTTCAGCAAGCCCTTGTCACGTCCGCCCATACGCTGGCCTCGACCACCGGAAAGCAGTAGAACGGAGCAGCAGGAAGAGGCATTGGATGCGGGCATGCAGGCGGTCTCCGTAGGTGGGCTGTGTGATATAACAGCGCCCATTCTCTCCCAATTGGATGCCTGCCATGAACCATAAAGCTGATGCGGTTTTCGTGCCGCTGAACATCGCCGTACTGACCGTCAGCGATACGCGTACGCTGGAGACCGATACTTCAGGGCAGCTGTTGGTCGATCGCCTGACGGACGCCGGTCATCAATTGGCCGCCCGTGTGCTGCTCAAGGACGACCTGTACAGAATCCGTGCGCAGGTGGCGACCTGGATCGCCGAGGATCAGGTGCAGGTCGTGGTGATCACCGGTGGCACCGGCTTTACCGGGCGTGACAGCACGCCGGAAGCGGTCGCTTGTCTGCTGGACAAGCAGGTCGACGGTTTCGGTGAGCTGTTCCGGCAGATCTCCGTGGCCGACATCGGCACTTCCACCATTCAGTCGCGCGCGCTGGCCGGCCTGGCCAACGGCACGCTGGTGTGCTGCCTGCCGGGTTCGACCAATGCCTGCCGTACTGCCTGGGACGGCATTTTGGGCGATCAGCTGGATGCACGGCACCGTCCCTGTAACTTCGTCCCGCACCTGAAGCAGGTGGGCGCCTGCGAGACGCGCGGATGAGTGCTGGCGATCATCCCGGCTTGTTGCCCATGGAGGCTGCGCTGGAGCGCTTGCTGGCCTTGGCCGATGCATCACGCATTGACGAGAGCGAGCCGGTCTCGCTGGCCGATGCCGATGGACGGATATTGGCCGAGCCCCTGATCGCCACGCTGGATCTGCCGCCCTGGCCCAACAGTGCCATGGATGGTTACGCCCTGCGTCTGGCTGATTGGAGCGGCCAGCCATTGCCGGTCAGTCAGCGTATTCAAGCCGGCAATGCGCCGCTGCCACTGCAGCCAGGCAGTTGCGCGCGGATCTTCACTGGCGCGCCGCTACCGGAAGGCGCTGACACCGTCGAGATGCAGGAAAACATTGAGCTGGATGAGGCGGGGTGCGTGTATTTCCGTGAGCCGCTGAGCATCGGGCAGAACGTTCGTGCCCAGGGGCAGGAGACGCGAGTCGGTGAGTGCGTGCTGCCGGCCGGTACGCGTCTCGGGCCGATCGAGCTGGGCCTGGCCGCGTCGCTTGGTGCTGCACAATTGTGGGTGCGGCGGCGCCTGTGCGTTGCCGTGCTATCCACCGGCGACGAACTGGTGGAGCCGGGGCAGGCGTTGGGGCCGGGGCAGATCTACAACAGCAATCGGCGTCTGCTGATTGCCTGGTTGCAGCGGCTAGGTTGTGCGGTGGTCGATGCAGGCATATTGCCTGATGATTTGCCGCGTACCCGCGCAGCGCTGGGCGCCCTGGGCGAGGTTGATCTGATCCTCTCCACGGGCGGTGTGTCGGTGGGGGAGGCGGATTTTCTCGGCATGGCCCTGCGTGAGGCCGGCGAACTGGCGCTGTGGAAGCTGGCGATCAAGCCTGGCAAGCCGCTGACCTTTGGGCATTACCAGGGGGTTCCGGTTATCGGTTTGCCGGGCAATCCGGCTTCGACATTGGTCACCTTCGGCTTGCTGGCGCGACCCTACCTGCTACGTCGCCTTGGCGTGCAGCGTGTCGAGCCCCTGGGCTTCGCGGTGCCGGCAGGCTTTGTCTGGAGCAAGCCGGGCAAGCGTCGTGAATACCTGCGCGCACGTCTGGAGCGGGGGCGGGTGCTGCCGTACGCCAACCAGAGCTCCGGTGTGCTGCGCAGTGCCGCCTGGGCCGAAGGGCTGGCCGAGGTGATCGAGGGCAGCACCCTGGCAGAAGGGGACATGCTGCGCTTCATTCCCTTCAGTGAGATCCTCGGCTAGCGTCTGCGGCGCCCGGCTGTGCTAACGATTGGGTGCTTTAGATGGTGCGGCAAAACAACCGGGTCACATTTTCGACGATAGAATTTGCAAATCAGCCTTATAGCGGGCATAGTCGCACGCTTGTAAATTCAACCGACACGGTCGTGCCCATGCTAAAACGCTTCGCACCCCTCGTGCCTCTTGCACTCACAGTCTTTCTCGCTGCCTGTGCCGGCCATTCGCCGCAACCGCAGATCAGTGATGCCAAGGTCGAGCCTACTGTGCTTCCGCAGGCTCATCAGGCCGAGCCTGCAGACGATGAAATCAGCGCGCTGCTCGACGACAAGCCCTATGAAATGCCGCAACTGGCCGACAGCCTGCTCGATCTTGGGCGTTCGCTGATCGGCACTCGCTATCGCTACGGCGGCACTTCGGTGCAATCCGGTTTCGACTGCAGCGGTTTCATCGGTTACCTGTTCCGCAAGGAAGTCGGTCTGGAGCTGCCGCGCTCCACGCGCGAGCTGATCAACCTGGATGCGCCCAAGGTGGCGCGGGCTGATCTGGAGCCTGGCGATCTGATCCTGTTCAATGACCGTGGTCGTGGCCGCGTCAGCCATGCGGGCATCTACCTGGGCGATGATCAGTTCATCCATTCCAGCAGTAGCCGCAGTGGTGGTGTGCGTATCGATAGCCTTGATGACAGCTACTGGAATCGTAGCTATCTGCAGGCCAAACGCGTGCTGGCGCTGGCTCAGGTGGAAGAACAGGCGCCTGCCGACAAGCGTCATAACTGATGTTGCATGGCGTAACCCAAGGGTTGCGCCGTTTGTCGTGACTCGGGCAGAGTAGGGCGCATTGGACTCTGGATCGCCTCGCTAATGTCTCTCACGACCCGTGTCGCCCTCATTGCCCTTGCGCTGTTGCTGGCAGCCTGTAGCAGCCGGGCACCTTCTCCGCAGCCAGTCCATACTCCGCCAATCGCCTCGCCGTCCTATCTGGGTGGCGCAGAGGATGTGCTGTTTCGTGCGCTGGGGCTGGTCGGTACACCCTACCGCTACGGCGGCAACACCCCGGAAGGCGGCTTCGACTGCAGCGGCCTGATTGGCTATGTCTATCGTGATGCCGCCGGCATCAGCCTGCCGCGCTCGACGCGTGAACTCAGTGCCATGCGTACACCTGCGGTGCGCCGCGATGCATTGCAGAGCGGGGATCTGGTGTTCTTCGCCACCAATGGTGGTCGCGCCGTCAGCCATGCCGGTATTTATGTGGGCGATGGGCGTTTCGTCCATGCACCGTCCACTGGCGGCACCGTACGCCTGGACAGCCTCGACAATGTCTACTGGCAGCGCGTCTATCTCGATGCCAAGCGTGTGATCACGCCCGAACTCGCCCGTAACCCCTGAGTCGTCATGGTCGAGCCCATCCGCCTGCCGCCTCAGCCGGAGGTCTGCGAGTTGTGCGCGCGACCTGTAGCGCTGACGCGTCACCATCTGATTCCCAAGGCCCTGCACGACAAGGCCTACGTGCAGAAGCGTTTCGATCGTCATCAGCGCATAACAGCGACGCTCTGGGTGTGCCGTGCCTGCCACAACCAGATTCACCGACTCTTCAGTGAAAAAGAGCTGGCGCTGACCTACAACAACCGGGACCGGTTGCTGGCCGATGATCGCTTGCGCACCTTTGTCGAGTGGCTGGCCAGTAAACCGCCGGGTTTTACGCCCAGGCATTGAGACGTCCCGGCGTTGACGTGCAGGGCTGCCAGCCTCTACCCTGCGCGCCTTGCTTCAGGTGCCCCGCGCCATCATCCGTGATGGCGCAGGGGTGAAACAGGGAAGCCGGTCCGAATGCCGGCGCTGCCCCCGCAACGGTAGGTGAGTCAAACACCGCTCAAGGCCACTGTGCACTGCATGGGAAGGCGCGGTGCCGAACCTTTGGGTTCACTCACGAGCCCGGAGACCGGCCTGTCGCAGTTTCACGGCATCGCGGAGGGCGTTGTCCGGCCAACGCTCCGGTTCTACCGGAGCGTTCGTGTTTTTTCGTCTTCCGCATGCCTGACCAGCCATTGGCGCCTGGATGAGTGCATGTGGATCGTCGCGATCTTTTGGCTCATGACCGTTCGTACTGTTCGCTGAACAGGGGGCGCGGGTGCCTGACGTGCAGGAGCACAGCATGAGTGAGACCGCCGAACGCGATGCCCGCCACAAGGCGCGCATGCAACGCAAGAAAGCCCTGATCGACGAAAAGATCGCCCAGGCCCAGGACGAATACGGCCTGCTGCTGGTGCACAGCGGCAATGGCAAGGGCAAGAGCAGCAGCGCCTTCGGCATGGTTGCGCGTGCTCTGGGTCATGGCATCAAGGTCGGTGTGGTGCAATTCATCAAGGGCGCGGCTAGCACCGGCGAAGAAACCTTCTTCCGCCGTTTCCCCGAGGAAGTCAGCTACCACGTTATGGGCGAGGGGTTCACCTGGGAGACCCAGGATCGCCAGCGCGACATCGCCAAGGCGCAGGAAGCCTGGGCGGTAGCCCGGCGCCTGCTCAGCGATGAGTCTGTCGGCCTGGTGGTGCTGGATGAACTGAATATCGCCCTCAAGCACGGCTACCTCGAGCTGGACGCGGTGCTGGCCGACATCGAAGCGCGGCCGCTGCTGCAGCACGTGGTGGTGACCGGGCGTGGCGCCTTGCCGGGGATGATCGAGGCGGCCGATACCGTCACCGAGATGAGCCTGGTCAAGCATGCATTCAAGTCCGGGGTGAAGGCGCAGAAGGGCATCGAATTCTGATGACGACACGTCACTGTCCGGCGTTGCTGATTGCCGCCCCGGCTTCCGGCCAGGGCAAGACCACCGTTACCGCTGCCCTGGCGCGTTTGCATACGCGCCAGGGGCGGCGTGTGCGGGTGTTCAAGTGCGGCCCGGATTTTCTCGACCCGATGATCCACGCGCGCGCCAGTGGTGCACCGGTGTACCAGCTCGATCTGGCCATGGTCGGCGAGGCTGAGAGCCGTCGTCTGCTGTGGCAGGCCGCCGGCGAGGCCGACCTGATCCTGATCGAAGGGGTCATGGGCCTGTTCGACGGCAAGCCCTCGGCGGCTGACCTGGCGCGTCATTTCGGCGTGCCGGTGCTGGGCGTGATCGACGGCGCGGCCATGGCGCAGACCTTCGGCGCCCTGGCCCATGGCCTGGCCACCTTCCAGCCCGACCTGCCCTTTGCCGGCGTGCTCGGCAATCGCGTTGCCAGCAGCCGTCATGGCGAGATCCTGCGCGATGCTCTGCCGCCGAGCATTCGCTGGTTCGGCGCCTTGCCGCGCAGCGCTGCGGTGGAGCTGCCCAGCCGTCATCTGGGTCTGGTGCAAGCCGCTGAGTTGGCCGATCTCGACGCGCGCCTGGACGCCGCCGCCGATGCGCTGGCGGCCAGTGCCGATGTCGACCTGCCGCCGGCGGTGAGCTTCGCTGCGCCGCATATCAATGATCCCGCGCCCTTGTTGAAGGATGTGCGCATTGGCGTGGCGCGCGATGCGGCGTTCGCCTTCCTCTATCAGGCCAATCTCGACCTGCTGCAGGCGCTGGGCGCCGAGCTACGCTATTTCTCGCCGCTGGCCGACAGCGCGCTGCCCGAGGTAGACAGTCTCTATTTGCCTGGCGGTTACCCCGAGCTTTACCTGGCCGATTTGGAAGGCAATCAGGCCATGGCCGCGGCCATCCGTGCTCATCATCAGGCCGGCAAGCCGCTGCTCGCCGAATGTGGCGGCATGCTCTATCTGCTCGACGAGCTGCGCGACAAGCAGGGTGCCAGCGGCCGGATGCTCGGTCTGCTGACGGGCAGCGCCGCATTGCAGTCGCGCCTGACCGCGCTGGCCCTGCAGGAGGTGACGCTGCCGGAGGGCGAGCTGCGTGGCCATAGCTACCATCACTCGCGCCTGGACAGCCCGCTCGAGCCGCTGGTGCGCGGGCGCTGTCCGAACGGCAAGCCGGTGGCCGAGGCGGTGTATCGCCTGGGGCGACTGACCGCCAGCTATATCCACTTCTACCTGCCCTCTAACCCGGAGGCGGCCGCCGCGCTGCTGCGTCCATGAGCGAGCACGCCTTCAGTCCCGAGGAGCGCGCGGCGGTGTACCGCGCCATTGCCGAGCGCCGCGACATGCGTCATTTCAGCGGTGGCGAGGTGCCGGCCGAGGTTCTGGCGCGCCTGCTCGAAGCCGCCCACCACGCGCCGAGCGTTGGCCTGATGCAACCTTGGCGCTTTGTGCGCGTCAGTGACCCGCAACTGCGTGAGTCCATTCATGAGCTGGTAGAGGCCGAGCGGGTGCGCACCGCTGAGGCCCTGGGCGAGCGCAGTGATGAGTTCATGCGCCTGAAGGTCGAGGGCATTCGCGATTGCGCCGAGCTGCTCGCCGTGGCGTTGATGGAGGGGCGCGAGGCACATGTCTTCGGGCGACGCACCTTGCCGGAAATGGATATGGCTTCGGTGGCCTGCGCCATTCAGAATCTGTGGCTGGCTGCGCGGGCCGAAGGGCTCGGGCTGGGCTGGGTATCGCTGTTCGATCCCGCGGCGTTGGCCGAGCTGCTGGGGATGCCGGACGGCAGCAAACCGATGGCCTTGCTGTGCCTTGGGCCGGTGGATGCCTTCTATGCAAAGCCCATGCTGGTGCAAGAGGGCTGGGCCACGCCCCGACCTTTGAATGAGCTGCTGTTCGAGAATCGATGGGGAGAGCAGGGTGACTGAACGATGAGCCTGGCATTGATCACCTGCGCCGGTGTGGCGCTGGATGCCTTGCTGGGGGAGCCCAGGCGCGCGCATCCGCTGGTGGCCTTCGGCCGCCTGGCGGGGCGCCTGGAGCAGCGTTTCAACCCGGCCGGTGGTGGCTGGCGCAGCCATGGCGTCACCGCCTGGTGCCTGGCGGTGCTGCCGCTGACCCTGCTCACCTGGCTGCTGGTGCAGATCAGCGGGTTGGGCTGGGCGGTGGAGATCTTTGCCTTGTACTTCGCCCTTGGCCTGCGCAGTCTTTACGAACACGCGCAGCCGGTGGCCCGCGCGCTGCGTCTGGGTGATCTGCAACTGGCACGCGAGCGGGTCGGCTGGATGGTCAGCCGCAACACCGCCGAGCTGGATGCCACCGGGGTGGCCCGCGCCGGTACCGAGTCGGTGCTGGAGAACGGCTCCGATGCGGTATTCGCCGCCCTGTTCTGGTTCATGATCGCCGGTGCGCCCGGCGTGGTGCTGTACCGCCTGAGCAATACGCTTGACGCCATGTGGGGCTATCGCAACGAACGCTTCGAGCGCTTTGGCTGGGCGGCGGCGAAGATCGATGATGGGCTCAATTACATCCCGGCGCGTCTGGTGGCGCTGACCTATGCGCTGCTCGGGCATACTCTTCTGGCGCTGCGCTGCTGGCGCCGGCAGGCGCCGTTGTGGGACAGTCCCAATGCTGGCCCGGTGATGGCGTCTGGCGCCGGCAGCCTGGGGGTGAGTCTGGGCGGCGTGGCGGAATATCACGGTGAGCGACATGAGCGCCCGCAACTGGGCGAAGGCCCACCGCCGCGGGCGCGGGATATCGAACGGGCGATGAACAGGGTTGTCGCCGGGGTTGGCTGGTGGCTGTTATGCCTGATCGTCTGGGAGGTGCTGGGTGCTTGAACATGGAGGTCGTCTGCGCGCGGCGGCGCAGCGCTATGGCATCCCGCTGGAGGATTGGCTGGATCTGTCCACCGGTGTTGCGCCCTATGGTTGGGAGCTGCCTGCTGTACCGCACTCTGCCTGGACACGACTGCCTGAAACGGACGACGGCCTGGAACAGGCGGCGCGTGACTACTACGGCGCTGCCAGCCTGCTGCCGGTCGCCGGTTCGCAAGCAGCGATTCAGGCATTGCCACGCCTGCGTGGACACAGCCGCGTCGGCATTCTCGCGCCCACTTACGCCGAGCACGCCGCAGCCTGGCGTCGCGAGGGGCATTGCGTGACCAAGCTCAGCGAGGGGGCGGTGCATCGTGCGTTGCCGCAGCTGGATGTGCTGCTGCTGGTCAACCCGAACAACCCGACTGGTCGCCTGATCGAGCCGGCGCGCCTGCTCGACTGGCGTGACGAGCTGGCCGAGCGTGGCGGCTGGCTGGTGGTCGACGAAGCCTTTATCGATTGCACGCCGCAGCACAGCCTGGCCGCCTACAGCGAGATGCCAGGGCTCATCGTGTTGCGTTCGTTCGGCAAGTTCTTCGGCCTGGCCGGCCTGCGTCTGGGCTTCGTGCTCGCCGCCCATGCACTGCTGGATGAGCTGGAGGCGCTGCTCGGACCCTGGGCTGTCAGTGGTCCGGCGCGCAGCGTAGCGTTGAGTCTGCTGCTCGATCGTGAAGGGCAACGCCGCCAGCGTGAGCGCCTGCTGGCCGATGGTGAGCGTCTGGCGGCGCTGCTGCGTGATTGCGGTATGCCGGTAACCGGCGGCTCGGCGCTGTTCCAGTTCTGCTGCAGCCGTCGCGCCGTGCCCTGCGCCGAGCTGTTGGCGCGTCGCGGCATTTTGGTGCGGCTGTTCGCCGAGTTGGACAGCCTGCGCTTTGGCCTGCCGGCGGACGAGGCGGGCTGGTTGCGGCTGGAGCAGGGGCTGCTGGAATGCGCGCCCATATTGGCGAGTCTCGAGGTAACGTCCTGATGGCCACCCTGATGGTGCAGGGCACCACCTCCGATGCCGGCAAGAGCACCCTGGTCACGGCACTGTGCCGTTGGGCGCGGCGCCAGGGCGTTTCCGTGGCGCCGTTCAAGCCGCAGAACATGGCGCTCAACTCGGCGGTGACCGTCGATGGCGGCGAGATCGGCCGGGCGCAGGCGGTGCAGGCACAGGCGGCCGGGCTGGCGCCGCATACCGACATGAACCCGGTGTTGCTCAAGCCCAACAGCGACATGGGGGCTCAGGTGATCATCCATGGTCGCGCCATCGGCAATATGCAGGCACTGACCTATCACGGTTACAAGCCGGTGGCGATGGCGGCGGTTCTGGAGTCCCACGCTCGTCTGCTCAAGAGCCATCAACTGGTACTGGTCGAAGGCGCCGGCTCGCCGGCCGAGATCAACCTGCGTGCCGGTGACATCGCCAACATGGGCTTTGCCGAGGCAGTCGATTGCCCGGTAATCCTGATCGCCGATATCGACAGGGGCGGTGTATTCGCCCATCTGGTCGGCACCCTGGAACTGCTCAGTCCGAGCGAGCAGGCGCGCGTTCGGGGCTTCGTGATCAATCGCTTTCGTGGCGACATCGCCTTGCTCAAGCCGGGACTGGACTGGCTGCAGCAGCGCACCGGCAAGCCGGTGCTGGGCGTGCTGCCGTACCTGATGGATTTTCATCTGGAAGCCGAAGACGCCGTCGACACCCGGCAGCAGGCCAAGGACGCGCAGGCGCTGCGCGTTGTGGTGCCGGTGCTGCCGCGCATCAGCAACCACACCGATTTCGACCCGTTGCGCCTGCACCCGCAGGTGCAACTGACCTTCGTCGGGCCGGGCCAGGCCATCCCGCCGGCCGACCTGATCATCCTGCCCGGCTCCAAGAGCGTGCGTGCCGACCTCGCGCGACTGCGTGAACAGGGCTGGGATGCCGCCATCGCCCGTCACCTGCGCTACGGCGGCAAGGTCTTGGGCATCTGTGGTGGCTTGCAGATGCTCGGTCGGCAGATTCACGACCCGCACGGCCTGGAAGGCGCTGCCGGCAGCAGCGAGGGTCTCGGCCTGCTGGATTTCGAGACGCTGCTGGAACCGGAGAAACAGCTGCGCAACGTGCGTGGCCAGCTGTGCCTGGAGCAGGCGCAGGTCAGCGGTTACGAGATTCACGCTGGCGTCAGTCGCGGGCCGGGCCTCAATGGCGCCGTGCAGCTTGACGACGGCCGCAGCGACGGCGGCCTGAGTGCCGACGGCCAGGTGCTCGGCACTTATCTGCACGGCCTGTTCGAGCAGCCTTCGGCAGCCGCTGCCCTGCTGCGCTGGGCTGGGCTGCAGGCGGTGCAGACGGTGGATTACCAGGCGCTGCGCGAGCGCGATATCGAGCGTCTGGCCGATCAGGTGGAGTTGCACCTGGATACCGAAAAACTCAAGGCGCTTTGCGGCCTGGGGTAGGGGGCGCGGCACCCGCAGGTTTTGAAATGGTGCGCATAGCGCACCCTACGGAGTGAAGATGCTTGAACTGATCCTCGGTGGTGCCCGATCCGGCAAGAGCCGTCTGGCGGAGAGGCTGGCCGACGAGTCCGGGCTGGACGTCGTTTACATCGCCACCAGTCAGCCGCTCGATGGCGAGATGAAGTCGCGCGTCGCTCAGCATCGTGCGCGGCGTCCGGCGCACTGGGCATTGGTCGAGGAGCCGCTACAACTGGCCCGCGTGCTGGGCGAACAGGCGGCATCCGGGCGTTGCCTGCTGGTGGATTGCCTGACCCTGTGGCTGACCAATCTGCTGCTGCAGGACGATCCGGCTCGGCTGGCAGCCGAGCGCGAGGCGCTGCTTGACTGCGTGAGCAAACTGCCCGGGCGCATCCTGCTGGTCAGCAATGAAACGGGGCTGGGCGTGGTGCCGCTGGGCGAGCTGACCCGCCGTTATGTCGATGAGGCCGGCTGGCTGCACCAGGCGCTGGCCGAGCGCAGCCAGCGCGTGCTGTTCACCGTCGCCGGGTTGCCCATGGTGCTCAAGGGGGAGGCGTTATGAGTCTGCAGTGGTGGCAGGGGCCGTGCCAGCCGCTCGATCATGTGGCTCGTATCAAGGCCGAAGCGCGTCAGCAGCAACTGACCAAGCCGGCGGGTGCGCTGGGGCGACTGGAAGCGCTGGCCATTCATCTGGCGGCGCTGCAGGGGCGTGAGCGACCGACGCTTGAGCATCTGTGGATCGCCATCTTTGCCGGTGATCATGGCGTGGTGGCCGAGGGTATTTCCGCTTATCCGCAGGCGGTGACCGGGCAGATGCTGGCCAATTTCGTCACTGGCGGTGCGGCCATCAGCGTGCTCGCGCGCGAACTCGATGCGGCGCTGGAGGTGATCGACCTGGGTACGGCCTACCCCTTGCCGCCGCTGCCTGGCGTGCGGCACCTGCAGGTCGGCGCCGGCACGCAGAATTTCGCCCGCGATCCAGCGATGACCCTGGCCCAGGCGATGGTTTGCCTGGAGGCCGGCCGCGACAGCCTCCAGCGCGCCCGTGCCGTTGGTTGTGATCTGTTCGTTGGCGGTGAGATGGGCATTGGCAACACCACGGCAGCGGCGGCGTTGGCCTGCTGGCTGCTGGATTGCCCGGCGAGCGAGCTGGCCGGCCCCGGCACCGGTCTCGATGACGCCGGTGTAGCGCACAAGGCGCGGGTGATCGATGCCGCGTTGAGCCTGCACCGCGCGCAGATCGACGGGCCCTTGCAGGCATTGATCCACCTCGGTGGCTTCGAGATCGCCGCGCTCACCGGCGCCTACCTGGCCGCCGCGCAGCAGGGGGTGGCGGTGTTGGTCGATGGCTTTATCTGCAGCGTTGCCGCCTTGCTCGCGGTGCGCCTCAATCCAGCCTGCCGCGACTGGCTGCTGTTCGCCCATCACGGTGCCGAGCCCGGTCATGTGCGGGTGCTGCAGACGCTGCAGGCCGAACCGTTGCTGGAGCTTGGCTTGCGTTTGGGCGAGGGCAGCGGGGCTGCCTTGGCCGTACCCTTGCTGCGCCTGGCTTGTGCCCTGCACGGGCAGATGGCGACGTTCGCCGAGGCTGCCGTGGCGCAGGAGTCAAGCTGATGTTGTATCTGGACTTGCTGCGTCACGGTGAAACCGAGCTGGGTGGTGGGCTGCGGGGCAGCCTGGATGATGCGCTGACCGAGCAAGGTTGGGCACAGTTGCGTGCCGCCATGCAGGATGCCGGTCCCTGGGATCGCCTGATTAGCTCGCCGCTGCAGCGTTGCGCTCGGTTTGCCGAGGAGCTGGCTGCCGCCTATTCATTGCCGCTGCACCTTGAGCCCGATGTGCGGGAGTTGCATTTCGGTGACTGGGAAGGGCGCAGCGCTGCCGCGCTGATGGAAACCGACGCCGAGGCGCTGGGCCGCTTCTGGGCCGATCCTTATGCCTTCACGCCGCCCAATGGCGAGCCTCTGCTGCACTTCGAAGCACGCATTCTGGCTGCCCTGCAGCGCTTGCAGCAGCGCTACGCGGGTGAACGCCTGCTGCTGATCACGCATGGCGGTGTGATGCGCCTGCTGCTGGCGCGTGCGCGCGGCCTGCCACGGCAGGATCTGCTGCAGGTCAACGTCGGCTATGCCCAGCGTTTTCGCCTGCGCCTGGATGCCGATGGACAACTGGCGGAGTTGCCATGATTGCGTTGCTGATCGCCTTGCAGTTCCTTACTCGTCTTCCAGTGAGCCTGCCGGGCATACCGACCCCCGAGCAGGTGGGGCGCTCGCTGCTTTGGTACCCGCTGGTGGGGCTGCTGCTCGGCCTGCTGCTGTGGGGCGTTCATCTGCTGTTGGGGCAGACATCGGCGGTGTTGCAGGCGGCGATCATCCTGGCGCTGTGGGTGGGCTTGAGCGGTGGCCTGCATCTGGACGGTCTGGCCGATACGGCCGACGCCTGGGTCGGTGGCTTCGCAGATCGCGAGCGTACCCTGGCGATCATGAAGGACCCGCGCAGTGGCCCTATCGCGGTGGTGGTACTGGTGCTGCTGTTGCTGCTCAAGTTCGCTGCGTTGTTCACGCTGCTACAGGCCGGACAGGGCATCTACCTGCTGCTGCTGCCCTGGCTGGGGCGCAGCCTGTTGCCGCTGTTGCTGGCGACCACGCCTTATGTGCGCGTGGGTGGGCTGGGCCAGGCGCTGGTCGATCATCTGCCGCGCGGGCAATTGCCCTGGGTGCTGGGCGTGCATCTGCTGGGCATGCTGCTGTTCGGCTGGATGGGGCTGCTGGCGTTGGCCACGGCATTGCTGCTGTTCATCTGGCTGCGCCGCGCGTTGCTACGGCGCCTGGGCGGCACCACCGGCGATACGGCCGGCGCGCTGGTCGAGCTGGGTGAGTGCGCCGTGCTGCTGGCGCTGGCCCTGAGTCTCTGATTGCAACTGTTATGGCGAGGCAGTGAGTAACTGTATGAGTGCCAATCGCTAAAGCGGGTATATACCTGTATTTATGTTGCCGACCTCCTGTCTTTGCACCCAATTACGCCGCGCCAGCCGTGGTGTCACCCGTCGTTACGACGATGCCCTCGCGGCCGTCGGGCTCGGTGCTGCGCAGTTTTCCCTGTTGCGTCATGTGCAGCGGCTCACGCAGTCGAGCATCTCTGTGCTCGCCGACGCCATGGGGCTCGATCGCAGCACGCTGGGGCGCAACCTGCGGGTGCTGGAGGAGCAGGGACTGGTGCAACTGGGTGAAGGGCGCGACTTGCGCGCTCGCGAGGTACGGCTCACGGAAGCCGGCCTGCAACGTATCGGGCAGGCGTTGCCGCTGTGGGAACAGGTGCAGCGTGAACTCAATGCCCGGTTAGGCGCAGAGCGCCGCGCCGAGCTGATGAGCCTGCTCGAAGAACTGGCCTGATGGCCCTACTGCTTACACGGTCGCAGGCGACCGTACGCTGGAGATAGCGATGACAACTGCATGGCGTTCCACCACCTGGCTGCTGCTCGGCGCCTCGCTGATCCTGGCGCTGTCGCTGGGTACGCGCCATGGCTTCGGCTTGTTCCTGCCGCCGATGAGTGCCGAGTTCGGCTGGGGGCGTGAGGTGTTCGCCTTCGCCATCGCCCTGCAGAATCTGATCTGGGGCCTGGCGCAGCCGATCACCGGCGCGCTGGCTGACCGCTTCGGTGCACGCAAGGCCATCGTCATCGGTGGTGTGCTCTACGTACTGGGGCTGCTGTGCATGGGCATGGCCGACTCGCCGCTGTCACTGTCGCTGAGCGCCGGCCTGCTGATCGGTATCGGTCTGTCCGGCACCTCGTTCTCGGTGATTCTCGGCGTTGTCGGCCGTGCCGTACCGGTGGAAAAACGCAGCATGGCCATGGGCATTGCGGCGGCGGCGGGCTCTTTCGGTCAGTTCGCCATGCTGCCCGGTACGCTCGGGCTGATCAGTTGGCTGGGGTGGTCGGCTGCGTTGCTCGCGCTGGGGCTGCTGGTGGCGTTGATTCTGCCGCTGGCGGCGATGATCAGGGAGGCGCCGCAACCTGTCAGCAACGGTCCGCAGCAGACGCTGGTCGAAGCGCTGCGCGAGGCCGCCAGCCACTCGGGGTTCTGGCTGCTGGCGCTGGGCTTCTTCGTCTGTGGGTTTCAGGTAGTGTTCGTCGCCGTGCATCTGCCGGCTTATCTGGTCGACCACCATTTGCCCGCATTGACCGGCACCACGGTGCTGGCGCTGGTGGGGCTGTTCAATATCTTCGGCACCTATATTGCCGGCTGGCTCGGTGGGCGCATGGCCAAGCCGCGCTTGCTCAGCGTGCTGTACCTGCTGCGTGGCGTGGTGATCACGCTGTTTCTGCTGGCACCGCTGACGCAGTGGAGCGCCTACCTGTTCGGCATTGCCATGGGCCTGCTGTGGCTGTCGACCGTGCCGCTGACCAACGGCACCGTGGCGACGCTGTTCGGCGTGCGCAATCTGTCGATGCTTGGCGGTATCGTCTTTCTGTTCCACCAGCTCGGCTCCTTCCTTGGCGGCTGGCTGGGGGGCTACCTTTACGACACCACCGGCAGCTATGACCTGGTCTGGCAGATTGCCGTCGGCCTGAGCCTGATGGCCGCTGCGCTGAACTGGCCGGTACGGGAAGTGCCGGTGGCGCGGCTGCAGGGTGCGCCGGCATGAGCCGCCAGGTAGTGACGTTGAGTGCCGTGGCCCTGGGCTTCGGCTTGTTGTTGACGCTGGCCTGGTGGGGCTGGCGTCAGGGTGGACTGGCCCTGCTGCAGTTGGGCGTTGGTATCTGCTAGTTGCCTAAGGGCGGGTCTGCGAGTAGCGTGATGCGATTGCGTTAGTGCCAGAGGTCACTGCCATGTTTCTTCGCCGTCTTGCCTGTTCCCTGTTGCTGTCCAGTCTGGCATTGCCGGTGCTGGCCGCCGAATGTCCGGCCATGCTTCAGGGCGAACTGCCCAAGCTGCGCGCCAAAGGTGAGAACATCGAACTTTGTCAGTTCTCGGGCAAGCCTCTGATCGTGGTCAATACCGCCAGCTTCTGTGGTTTCACCCCGCAGTTCAAAGGGCTCGAAGCGCTTTATCAGCGTTACAAGGATCAGGGGCTGGAAGTGCTGGGCGTGCCGTCCGATGACTTTCGCCAGGAGTCCGCTGACAGCACGGAGACCGCCACCGTGTGTTACGTCAATTACGGCGTAACCTTCACCATGACCGAGCCGCAGCCTGTTTCCGGTACTGATGCCATCCCCTTGTTCAAGGGGCTGGCCAAGCAGAGCAGGGCGCCACGCTGGAATTTCTTCAAGTACGTGGTCGACCGCCAGGGCAAGGTGGTGGCCAGTTTCTCCAGCCTGACCAAGCCGGACGATCCCGAGTTGATCGCCGCTGTTGAAAAGGCCATCGCCTCGCAGCCTTGAGCAGGCTCGTTTGCGCGGAGCAGAAGCTCACATGGTCGTTCCTGGCCGTGTGAGCGGTATTGTCAGAAGCGATAGCTGAGTGAGGCACCGAGGCCGTGTGCGCTGTTCTTGTAGCGTGCATGGTAGTCACCGCGGGTCGGGCTCTGCTGATTCACGTCCACCGACTCTTCCTGCAGGTAGGAGTAGGCCAGGTCGATGGTCATGTCTGGCGTCGGGCTCCAGCCGGCGCCGACGCTGAAGATGGTGCGGTCACCGGAGGGCACGCGCGGCGAGCGGTCGACGTTGTTGGTCGGCGATTGGTCGATGGCGATACCGGTGCGCAGCGTCCACTGCGGGCTGACCTTGTACGACAGACCGACCGCATGGGCCCAGGTGTCGTGCCAGTTCTGCTCTTCGACGATGGTGGAAAGGTTGGCCGGCAGCGTTGTGGAATCGTTCTCCACGCGGATTTCCTTGAAGCGGCTCCAGCGCGTCCAGGTGCTGCCGGCGTACAGCGTCCAGGCGTCGTTCAGCTCGTGGGTGATGGACATGTCCACCGACTCGGGCGTGGTCAGATCCAGGTTGGCGTCGTACTTGCCGGCGATACCGGCCAGCGGCGAGGCCTCGACACGGGTGTCGCCTTCCAGCTCGTATTTGACACGCGAGTGGTAGGTCAGGCCGGCGCGGGTCTGCGGGGTGAACTCGTAGAGCACGCCGACGTTGAAGCCGACGGCCACGTCGTCACCCTTGACCTTCACCTTGCCATCGCCGAGCGGCGTGAACAGGGAGGAAGTCAGTTCCCCTTCGATGTGGTTGAAGGTCGGGCCGAAGCCGACCGACAACTGGTCGTTGAAGCGATAGCTGAGGGTCGGCTGCACGGTGATCACCCGCACGTAGCTCTTGTCGGCGTGATAACGGCCCTGGAAGCTGCGTTCGTAATCGGTCATCAGGCCGAAGGGCACGTAGATGCCGAGACCGAAGGCGACCTTGTCGTCCAGCGGTTTGACGTAGTAGCCCATGGGCACGCCGGTGGTCGGCACCATGTCGCCGTCGTTGCTGCCGCTGATCGGGCCGCCCGGGGAGCTGGCGCTGACTCGGTCGATGTCGCTCCTGGCGTGGATCGCGGCGGCGCCGACATACACTTCGTCGCGCTTGAGCCGGGCCATGCCGGCCGGGTTGCCGAACACGGTGCTGGCGTCGTCGGCGGACGACGAGCGTCCGGCGAAGGAAGTACCCATGCCGGAAATGCTCTGTTCGTTGAGGGCGAAGCCGCTGGCGAAACCATGGCCCGAGGTGGCGGTGATGGCAACTGCCAGGCCGGTCTTGAGAAGGCGTTTGCTCACGGGGAAGGCTCCTGTGGTGAGGCGAGCGGCGCACGCTACCTTTTTTCCTTCCCCCTGCCAAGGCAAACAAGTTCAATGATATTGAGTGAATTGTCAGACAATTTCTGCAAATAGGTATGGAAAATACGAAGTTGATTTCCTGATTGAATGGTCAGGCTACCCGGCTCACCGGGGTGATGCAGCGCTGCCAGGTCTCGAGGAAATCCTGCTGACTTGCCTGCGGCTGAAAAACCTTGCACCAAATTCGGCCCATGGCCAGTACGTCATCGGCGGCCGGCAGCGTCAGCTTTTCCTGCTCGATCAGCAGCCAGGCAATGGCCGTTGCATAGCGTAGGTTGACCGTCAGTTCGAGGTGCGGCGCTTCGAGAAACGCGTGTTGGCTGGCAAGGCCTCGAACACGGCTGGCAAGCTCCGGATCGAAGGCCAGGTATTGATCCCAGAGCATCTGGTGGGCCGGTTCGCTGATGCGATACAAACCATGGCCTTGCGGCGTATCCAGCGCGCTGCCCAGCGCCGACTGGCAAGCGGCAGCTCCGAGTAGCAGGGCTTCGGCGCTGTTGCTGTGGCGCTGCAGGTAGACAAGGGTCGGGCGGATCACGTGCTGGCTGAGATCGCAGGCGGCTATTCCCATGGCATCCTCGCGGAAGGTGCCGGTGGAGGCCGGGCTTCTGATCGTTGTTCGATAAAGACTCCACCGGGAGCGGAGTTAGCCGCTCATTCTCAAGCCTAGTGCGATATTTAAGCGGTAACGGTCTGTTTTTAAATTGATTGCTGACTTGAGCTATCGGACATATTTCGATTCGTGCTTAAAACCGCTGCTCATTGGCCGGTAGCAACCGGACGTGCCGGGTTGGTGATCCATTCGCTCCAGGAGCCGGCATAGAGCGGTGCCAGGGGATAGCCGGCGAGACTCATGGCGAACAGGTTATGGCAAGCCGTGACGCCGGAGCCGCAGTAAGCCACCAGGTTTTCCAGCGGGCGTTCGCCGCGCAGGCCATCGAAACGCTGGCGCAGTTCATCTGCCGGGAGGAAGCGGCCATCGGCGCCCAGGTTGTCGGTGAACGCGGCGCACTGCGCGCCGGGAATATGCCCGGCAACCGGGTCGATCGGTTCGACCTCGCCAAGAAAGCGCGGCAGTGCCCGCGCGTCCAGCAGGGTCAGATCCGCTGTGCCCAGGCGCAGGGCCAATTGCTCGGCGGTCAGTACGAGGCTGTTATCGGGTTCGGCGCAGAAGTCGCCAGGGGCGTTGTCCGGTGCTGCGCAGGTCAATTCCAGGCCGGCTTCGCGCCAGGCTTTCAGGCCGCCGTCGAGCAGATAGAGGCCGTCACGTTTGCCCAGCCACACCAGCAACCACCAGGCGCGGGCGGCGAAGGCGCCGGGGCCATCGTCGTACAGCACCACCTGGCTGTCCTGGCGCAAGCCGCAACTGCGCAGGCGTTCGACCAGTGCGCTGGGGTCGGGCAGTGGATGGCGCCCGGTCACGCCTTTGATCACTGGCGCGGACAAATCCTGCTCGAGGTCGAGAAAGTGTGCCCCTGGCAGATGCCCTTCGAGGTAACTGCGCCGCCCGTAGGCGGGATCTTCGAGGGCGAAGCGACAGTCCAGTAGCAGCAGATCTTCCTGTTGCAGGCGCTGTTGAAGGTCTTGCGTGCTGATCAGTTGAGCCAATGACATGGTACCTCCGGAGTCGTCGAGAGCTGGCTGCATCATAGCGTCCGCAACTGACGCAACCTTATCAAGAGGATGCTTTGGCAGGGGGACTCGCGATATTCGTGATGACTGAGGTGGAGTCCGGGAGCAAGAGCGGGCAAAAATTGTGCAATCAGGGCATTTATTTGGTGCGTCGAGAAATCGCTCATGCGGCCTGTTCGCGGGGCTTCTGGGGTTGCTTGTAGCCTTATGCTCTAAAAAGTTTCATGAAAGCGACATTTTGATCTGTTTTGGTGCTTTGCTGCCTGATAAAGTGCCGGCCACTTTGTCTTTGTGGTGTCGAGGTGCCGCATGTCGTTGTCCGTTGATGCATTCCTGGCGCGCCTGAAACAGCGCGATCCCGACCAACCGGAGTTCCACCAGGCGGTGGAAGAGGTCGTGCGTACTCTATGGCCTTTCCTCGAAGCCAATCCGCGCTATCGCGAGGCCGGCATTCTCGAGCGCATGGTCGAACCTGAGCGTGCCATCCTGTTCCGGGTGCCGTGGGTCGATGACCGTGGTCAGGTGCAGGTCAACCGTGGCTACCGCATCCAGATGAGCAGTGCCATCGGCCCCTACAAGGGTGGCCTGCGCTTTCACCCCTCGGTGAACCTGGGCGTACTCAAGTTCCTGGCTTTCGAACAGGTGTTCAAGAATTCGCTGACCTCGCTGCCCATGGGCGGCGGCAAGGGCGGCTCGGACTTCGACCCCAAGGGCAAGAGCGAGGGCGAGGTGATGCGCTTCTGTCAGTCGTTCATGACTGAACTGTATCGTCATATCGGTGCCGATCTCGACGTGCCGGCTGGTGACATTGGCGTAGGTGGCCGCGAGATCGGCTACCTGTTCGGCCAGTACAAGCGCCTGTCCAACCAGTTCACCTCGGTGCTGACCGGCAAGGGCCTGAGCTACGGCGGCAGCCTGATCCGCCCGGAAGCCACCGGCTATGGCTGCGTTTATTTCGCTCAGGAGATGCTCAAGCGCATCGATCAGGGTTTCGAAGACAAGCGCGTGGCCATTTCCGGTTCCGGCAACGTCGCCCAGTATGCGGCGCAGAAGGTCATGGAGCTGGGCGGTCGGGTGATTTCGCTGTCCGACTCCGAGGGCACTCTGTATGCCGAGGGTGGCCTGAGTGATGAGCAGTGGCTGTACCTGATGGACCTGAAGAACGTGCGTCGTGGTCGCCTGCGTGAGATGGCCGAGCACTATGGCCTGCAGTTCCTGGCGGGCCAGCGTCCCTGGGATCTGCCGTGCGATATCGCGCTGCCCTGCGCAACGCAGAACGAGCTGGACGGCGAGAATGCCCGCACCCTGCTGAAGAATGGCTGCATCAGCGTGGCTGAGGGTGCCAATATGCCCTCGACCCTGGAAGCTGTTGACCTGTTCCTCGAGGCCGGCATCTGCTACGCCCCGGGCAAGGCTTCCAATGCCGGTGGCGTGGCCACCAGCGGCCTGGAAATGAGCCAGAACGCCATGCGCCTGCACTGGAGCGCCGGCGAGGTGGACGAGCGTCTGCACGGCATCATGCAGAACATCCACCATGCCTGCGTGCACCATGGCGAGGAGAATGGCCGCATCAACTACGTAAAGGGCGCCAACATCGCCGGCTTCGTCAAGGTCGCCGATGCCATGCTGGCGCAAGGCGTGGTCTGATCGATCCCGTTTTTAGCCACGAGGCCTCGCGTGTCAACGCGGGGCCTTGTCGTTTCTGGCGGGGCTGTGTTGCGTGGCCGATTCAGGCATGCTGCCGGCCTCACGCGCGTTACACAGGTTGTCGTTACGCATGAAACGCTTTGTCCTGCTCGATACTGCCCCGATCCCGGGTACGAAGCGTGCGCTGAACCTGTTCGAATACGGCGAGGATTTCGTCATCAAGATCGCTGGTGGTGATGGCGGGCAACTGATGAATACGCGCATGCACGGCTCGGAAGATGCCCTGGCCGCGATTCCCTGCAAGCAGATCGCCAGTCGCCCGCAGGTGCGGGTGCTGATTGGTGGTCTGGGCATGGGTTTTACCCTGGCCTCGGCGCTGCAGCATCTGGGCGCGGATGCCGAGGTGGCGGTGGCCGAACTGGTGCCCGGGGTGGTCGAGTGGAACCGTGGCCCGCTCGGGGCGAAGTCCGGTTATCCGTTGCATGACCCGCGTGCAGTGATCATTCAGGAGGACGTCGCCAAGGTGCTGCAGGCCGCCGAGCAGTGCTACGACGCGATCATGCTGGATGTCGACAACGGCCCCGAGGGGCTGACTCAGAAGGGCAATGACTGGCTGTACAGCATGGACGGCCTGCGTCAGTGCGCCAAAGCGTTAAGGCCCAAAGGCATGCTGGCGGTGTGGTCGTCCAGCGCCGACCGCGCCTTTTCCGAGAAAATACGCAAGGCCGGCTTCAAGGGCGAGGCGGTGCAGGTGTATGCCCATGGTAATAGAGGCACGCGGCATACCATCTGGATTGCGCAGAAGGTCTGAGCCTGCAGTCTTCCGATTTGGCGGGCTGAAGCCCGCCCTACGCTAGGGTGGGCCGGGCGGCGATCCGCTTCAGCCCACCAGCTTGGCTCACCACCGCGAATGACCGCTCCGCCTTTTCGCTGTCATTCGCCGGTGACATCTCGTCTCAGTGAATCTGCAGTTTGCCGATACGGTCGTTGTCCAGGCTACCGAAGTACAGGTAGTCGCCTACCGGCTTCACCGAGGTGACCATGCGCAGGTGTGTGCCGCTGGTGTCATGCAGGCTTCGGACGATCTCGCCGTTCTCGTTGAGGGCGATGGCGAGGCCATAAGGGATTGCTTTCGGCCACAGCGCGCGCGGCAGCTTGGCCAGTTGTGCCTTGAGCCAGGGGTGGCGATGGAGGAAGTCGGCGTCGGCCTTGCGCGGGGTCGGCAGCGCGACCCAGAAGGTGCCGTTGCGGTCGCCCTGCAGGTTGTCCGGCAGGCCCGGCAGGTTGTCGATGAAGATGTCGTGCTGGCCGGCCTTGTCACCCTTGAGCCAATAGCGGGTAATGCGATAGCGATAGGTCTCGTTGACCAGCACGAAGTCCTCGTTCGCCGACAGGGCGACGCCGTTGGCGAAGTACAGGCCATTGAGCAGCACGCGGGTTTCGCCGCTGGTCGGGTCGTAGCTGAGCAGGCGCCCATGCGGGCGGGCTTCGAGCAGGTCGAGCAGGTAGTCCGGCTGCTGGAAGCGTGAGGAGGCGTCGCTGAAGTAGATGGTCCCGTCGCTGGCGATATCCAGGTCATCGGTGAAGGCGAAGGGCAGGCCGTCGGCCTCGGTGGCAAGCACCTTGATCATACCCTGCGGGTCGATGCTCAACAGGCCCTTGTAGGCGTCAGCGACGATCAGATTGCCATCGGCATCGAAGTTCATGCCCAGTGGGCGGCCGCCGGTATCGGCGAAGGTTTCCAGGCTGTCGTCTGCCAGCACGCGGACGATGCGCCCGTCATGCAGGCCGGCGTAGACCCGGCCCTGGCCATCGACTGCAGTATCTTCCGGGCCGTGAACCTGGCCGCCTGCCAGCAGCTCGGCCTTCATCAGGGTGTCGTTGGGCTCCAGCACGCCAGTCATCGCCGGGGCGGGTGCAGCGTCCCAGGGCAGTGGGTCGATCGGGCTGGGCGTGAGGGCCAGATAACCAGCCGCTGCGGCCAGCAGCACGACGAGCAGGGCAAGCAGTTTTTTCAGCATTGCTGTTCTTCCGTGTCGGAGGTGGTGCGCGGCACAGATTACACAGTTCCTGTGGTCGACGGCAGGCCGCGCCCCGTGCGATGGCCTGGGCATATATACTGCGCGGCATTGTTCATGGGAGAGCCGCGTGGCTAACGACATTCACTGGATTCTCGACGACGCCAGCCTGGCCGAGCATTGCGCTGCCTGGCAGGCGCTGCCCTTCGTCGCGCTGGACACCGAGTTCATGCGCGTCGACACCTTCTATCCCATCGCCGGGTTGCTGCAGGTCAGCAGTGGCGACGGCGCCTATCTGATCGACCCCTTGCGCATCAGCGACTGGCGGCCTTTCGCTGCGTTGCTCGAAGCACCGAACGTGGTCAAGGTGCTGCATTCGTGCAGTGAAGACCTGGAGGTGTTCCTGCGCCTGAGCGGCAGCCTGCCGGCGCCGCTGTTCGATACGCAACTGGCGGCGGGTTATCTCAACCTCGGTTTCTCCATGGGCTACTCGCGCCTGGTGCAGGCCCTGCTCGATATCGAGCTGCCCAAGGGCGAAACCCGCTCCGACTGGTTGCAGCGGCCGCTGTCCGAGCTGCAGGTGCGTTACGCCGCCGAGGATGTGCTGCATCTGGTCGAGGTATATCGCGCATTGATGGCGCGTCTGGCGCCGCAGAAGGTCGAGTGGATAATTGAAGACGGCGCCGAGCTGGTGGCCAATCTGGGGCGCGAGGTGGCGCCCGAGGACGCCTGGCGTGAAGCCAAGCTGGCCTGGAAATTGTCGCGTCAGCAGCAGGCCGTGCTGCGCGCCCTGTGCGCCTGGCGCGAGCGCGAGGCGCGGGCGCGCAATCAGCCGCGCAACCGCGTGCTGCGCGAGCACTCGCTGTGGCCGCTGGCGCGCACCCAGCCGGACAATCTGGTGGCGTTGGCGCGTATCGAGGACATGCACCCGAAAACCGTGCGTCAGGATGGCGAAACCCTGCTACAGCTGATTCACGAGGCTGCGGCGCTGCCGCCTGCGCAATGGCCTGAAGCCCTGCCCGAGCCGTTGCCGGTCGAGGCCTCGGCGTTGCTCAAGAAGCTGCGCGCCGTCGGCCAGCGCGAGGGTGAGCGGCTGGATATCGTGCCGGAGCTGATGTTGCGCAAGAAAACCCTGGAAGCCTTGCTTAAAAGTGGTTATCCGCATGGCCCTTACCAATTGCCCGACTCCCTGCGCGGCTGGCGCCGGGAGCTGATGGGCCAGGCTTTGCTTGACTGCCTGGCCGCCGAAGGAGAATCCGCGTGAAACGCATCTGTTCCATCTACAAAAGCCCGCGCAAGAACGAGATGTACCTCTACGTACTCAAGGCCGAGGCGCTGACCCGAGTGCCCGAAGGTCTGCTCGCGGTATTCGGCCCGCCCGCGCATGCCTTCGATCTGGTGCTCAGCCCGGAGCGCCAGTTGGCACGCGAGGACATCAGCCTGGTGCTGGAGAATCTCGAGAAACAGGGTTATCACCTGCAGATGCCGCCGCCCGAGGAGGAATACATCCAGCATCTGCCCGACGAGCTGCTGCGCCGCAACGACCCGGTGTAAACGATGCGCCTGCTGATCGCCGAGGATGATCACGCACGCTATGCCGAGCGCATCCGCATGGCCTGTCCGGAACTGCAACTGGTAGCCGGCGCACAGCCCGAAGCGCTGCGTGCGCTGGCCGATGGCTGCGACGTCTGGCTGGGGCAACCCGATCTGCTCGCACCCTTGCTGCGCGAAGGGTTGCGCCCACAGTGGTTGCAGTCGACCTGGGCCGGTATCACGCCGTTGCTGGCCCATGGATTGCCGCGTGATTACCGCCTGACCCGCGCTGTCGGCATCTTCGGTCAGGTGATGGCCGAATACGTGCTGGGGCATCTGCTGGCTCATGAACGGCGCCTGTTCGCCCGCCTGGCGGCGCAGGTCGAGCAGCGTTGGGATCATCGTCTGCCGTGCAGCCTGCGCGGGCGCCGCGTGCTGGTGGTCGGTTGCGGCGATATCGGTCAGGCCCTGGCCAATTTTCTTCAGCCCTTTGGGGTGGAGCTGCGCGGCGTCGCCAGTCAGACGCGTGAGCAGGCGCCTTTTGTCGAGGTGGCAGATCTGGTTGACCTGCCACGGCTGATTGCCTGGGCCGATTACGTGATCAACCTGCTACCGGATACGCCGGCTACACGTGATCTGTACGATGCCCGGCTGCTGGCCTATTTCCGTGCGGATGCGGTGCTGATCAATGCCGGTCGTGGCGTTGCCGTGGTCGATGCCGACCTGGTGGCAGCGCTTGAGCAGAACAAACTGGCTGCTGCGGTGATCGACGTCTGCCGTGAAGAGCCGCTGCCGCCCGGTCATGCGTTCTGGACGGCGCCGCGTTTGCTGCTCACCGGTCACAGCTCGGCACCCACCGACCCGCTGCTGATGAGCGAGCTGTTCATCGACAACCTGAGGCGCTGGCAAGCTGGAGAGGCGTTGCGCGGTGAGGTGGATTTTGCCCGTGGTTACTGAGACCGTCGGGCCCGCGCCGCTTGGCCCTGCATTGCCCCCACGCTAGACTGCCGCGCCTTTTCCGTCTGAGTCCATACTGTAGCCATGGCCGCCGACCTCGAACCCTTCTGGAAACGCAAGACCCTCGCCCAGCTCGATCAGGGCGAATGGGAGTCGCTGTGCGACGGCTGTGGCCTGTGCTGCCTGCAGAAGCTCGAAGACGAGGACGATGGCGCCGTCTACTACACGCGCATCGCCTGCAAGCTGCTGGACCTGCAGACCTGTCGCTGCAGCGATTATCCCAATCGGGTCAAGCATGTGCCTGACTGCATTCAGCTTACCCCGGCGCAAGCCGACCAGTTTCGCTGGTTGCCGCCGACCTGCGCTTACCGCCTGGTCAGCGAAGGCAAGGACTTGCCACATTGGCACCATCTTGTCTCGGGCGACCCGGAGGCAGTGCACGCTGAGCGCATTTCCCAGTCGGGACGTATGCTCAGCGAGACCAGCGTGGCCGAAGACGACTGGGAAGATCATCTTATTTTCCGCGCAGGTTGATTGCCACGCGGCTTCGTGGCAAATCTGTCGGGTGCCCACGGAATTTGCCCTCTGGCGCGGCGGTCATATGCCGCCATGTCCCGCATCAGGAGTTTCGCTCGATGTCCCTTCGCTTGCCGTTGTTCTCGTCTCTGCTGCTTCTGAGCCTGCCGGCCTTCGCTGCCACGCAGAAGGTTGATCTGGATTACCACGTGCGCTTTCTGCCCGAGAGCAATCAGGCCGAGGTCAGTATCACCCTGGAGAAGGGCGAGCGCGTGCGCAGTCTTGACTTCAACCTCGGCGAAGACGGCCGTTTCAGCGACTTCAAGGCCGACGGCCAGTGGTCGCAGGAAACCCCGGGGCGAGGCAAGTGGCAGCCAGGCGAAGGTAAGAGCGTGCTGAGCTACCGGGTGCTGATCGACAGTGAACGCAAGCCGGGGCGCTATGACGCCAGGATGACCGAGGACTGGGCACTGTTCAGGGGGGACGACCTGATTCCCGCGGCCAGGCTCGATCAGCAGGACAAGACCGAGCTGGTGGCGCGCCTGCAGTTCGATCTGCCCAAGGGCTGGAAGAGCGTGGAGACCGGTTGGCCGCGCATCGGCAAGAACCGCTTTCGCATCGACAACCCGCAGCGCAAGTTCGACCGCCCCACCGGCTGGATGCTCGCCGGCAAGCTTGGCACTCGCCGCACCCGCCTGGGCGATACCGAGGTCGCCATTTCCGCGCCGATCGGCGAGGGCATGCGGCGCATGGACATCATGACCTTCCTCACTTTCGTCTGGCCGCAGATACAGCAGGTGTTCCCGCGCGATCCGGACAAACTGCTGATCGTCGGCGCCGGCGACCCGATGTGGCGCGGCGGCCTGTCGGCGGCCAATTCCTACTACATGCACGCCGACCGTCCCCTGGTCAGTGAGAACGGCACCAGCTCGCTGGTGCATGAACTGGTGCATGTATTCGGCCGCATCTACGGTCGCGATCGCAGTGACTGGATCGCCGAAGGCCTGGCCGAGTATTACGCCATCGAATTGATGCGCCGTGCCGGTGGCATCAGCGAGGAGCGCTATCAGAAGATCCGCGAGCAACTGATCCGCTGGAGCAAGCCGGTCAACAGCCTGCGTACCGACAATGCCAGTGGGCCGGTCACCGCGCGTGCGGTGCTGCTGTTGCAGGAACTGGATCGGGAGATTCGGCAGAAGACCAGGGAAAAAGGCAATCTGTCACTCGATGACGTCACCCGTGGGCTGATGCGGCTGGATCGGGTCAGCACCAAGGACTTCATCGACATCACCGAGAACGTCATCGGCGGTCCGTCGAAGACCCTGGATACGCGTTTGCTGCGCTGAACGTTAGCACTTGACTCAGAACAGGGGGCCGGAGCGGGTATTGTTACCCTTGGCCAGGCGGTCATAGAGCACCACGTTGACCGTCGCGGCCAGGTTCATGCAGCCCTGAGTCGGGATGTACACCACTTCACCTGCGCACCAGTCGAGAATCTCCTGCTGCAGTGAGCCGTCCTCCGGGCCGAAGATGTACAGCGCCCGGTCCGGATGGGTATAGGCGGGCAGGGCGCGGGCATCATCGACCAGTTCCACCGCCACCGGCGTGCAGCCCAGCGGCAGGATCTTGCGCAGATCGTCGATATTGATCAGCGGGATATCCTGATGAACCTTCTTGGTGTCGGTGATGAAATCTTTGGCGCGGTCGTAGCGGGTGCCGGTGTAGAACACCGAGCTGACGCCATAGCAGCCCGCCGCCCGCATGATGGAGCCGACGTTTTCCGGTGATTTCGGGTTGAACAGGCCGATGCAGGCGTATCTCTTGTTGGCCACGGTGGCACTCGGAAAAGCGCCGATTATACGGTGCTGAGCGCCCCGCCCTAGTCCTTTTTCAGCAGGCTGGCCAGATCGCCAAAGGCCTTGTAGGTCGATTTGGCAGCCTGCGGGCTGGCGGTGGAGCCTTCGGCGAAATACTGCTGGTCGGTGTAGCGCGAGTGTTCGTTGTCATGACAGAACAGGCACAGCAGCTCCCAGTTGGAACCATCGGCCGGGTTGTTGTGGTGGTTGTGATCGCGGTGATGCACGGTCAGTTCGCTCAGGCGCTTGCCGGAGAACTCGCGGGCGCAGCGGCCGCAGACGTGTGGGTACATTTTCAGCGCTTTCTGCCGGTAGCCTTCTTCGGCCTGGGCGGACAGGTAGTAGCGGTTGTTGCTGGTGCTCATGACAAAACCTGTTATCGGGAGGTGAACGCTTGACTGGATATGTTGCCAGAATAGAACGAAAGCCGGCAGCACAGGAGACCTATCATGCGCTTGCCTCTGTTCGCCGTAATGGTACTGGCCACCAGCCCTGTCAATCTGGCCTGGGCTCAGGAGCCGATGCGCATGCCGTCCGCCCCTGGGGCGGGTGCACCGGGCACCGCCACGCCGCAGCCATACGGCCAGCCTTCCATGCCCAGTACGATCAAGCGCCAGGGATCGGCGCCCCTTTTACCGCCGCCCCAGGGACAAACGCCCCCAGGGACTGCGCCGAAATCCATCGGTGACCAGCCGATTCCGCAACTGGATGAGCAACTGCGCCGCAACAGCCAGGGGCTGGAAGGGCAACGCCAGCAGGACTGATCGTCGAATTGTTGCAGTAGCGGCTTGAGCCACGATGCAGGTGAGTCACCGCCCAAGCTGCACCTACGGGTGTGCGACCCCCAGTACGTGGAACAGAAACGCGTACTCCAGCGCCACATCTCTGATGCTCTGATAACGCCCGCTCATGCCGCCATGGCCAGCACCGAGGTCGGTCTTGAGCAATAGCAGATTGTCGTCGGTCTTGTCGCGGCGCAGCTTGGCTACCCACTTGGCGGCCTCCCAATACTGCACGCGGCTGTCGTTGTAGCCCGCGACGGCGAGAATCGCCGGATATGCCTGGGCGCGCACATTCTCGTAGGGCGCGTACGCCTTGATGCGCTCGAAGACCTCGGGCTCGTTCGGGTCGCCCCATTCGTCGTACTCGGTCACGGTCAGCGGCAGGTCGGGGTTGAGCATGGTGTTGAGCACGTCGACGAAGGGCACTTCGGCGATGGCGGCGGCGAACAGCTCGGGGCGCTGGTTGAGCACGGCGCCGATCAGCAGGCCGCCGGCGCTGCCGCCGCTGATCGCCAGTTGCGCGGGGGTGGTCAGGCCCTCGGCGATCAGGCGTTCGGCGCTGGCGATGAAATCGTCGAAGCTGTTCTGCTTCTGCGCAAGCTTGCCGGCACGGTACCAGGCTTCGCCCATCTCGCCGCCGCCGCGCACATGCGCGATGGCGAAGACGAAACCGCGATCGAGCAGGCTCAGGCGAGCGTGGGAGAACCAGGGGTCAAGGCTCTCGCCGTAGGCGCCGTAACCATAGAGATAGAGCGGGGCTGGCTGGTCGGCGGCGAACACATCGCGCCGCGCCACCAGGCTGATCGGTATCTGCGTGCCGTCGGCGGCGCTGGCCCAGAGACGACGGCTTTCATAGGCGTCGGCATCGAACGGGCCTTCCACGGGCGTCTGCTTCAGTACCTGCTGCGCGCCGCTGGCCAGTTCCAGCTGGCGTATCTGCGCGGGGCGGTTCAGCGCTTCGTAGCGCAAGCGAATCACCGGGCTGTGAAACTCCAGGCTGTCCTGCACGTAGAGGCTATAGGCGGCATCCGGCAACTGCACGCGATAGGCTTCAGCGCCCTGTGGCTGCACTTCGAGGATCGGCAAACCGCCTTCGCGCAGCGCCAGGACAATGGCGCGCTGGTTCAGCGTGGCGCCTTCGAGCATCACCTGCGGGTCGTGGGCGCGAATCTGCTGCCAGTGCGGACGTTGCGGCTGCGACTCAGTGGCGCGGTACAGCGCAAAATTGATGCCGCTCTGGTTGCTGCGAATCAGCCAGCACCACTGGCCATCGAGCATGCCGTGGTCAACGTCGTACTCGTGATTTTCCTCGCGGGGCGCCAGGCAGGTGAAGGCGTCTTGCGGGCTATGGGCGTCCAGCACCCAGACTTCGCTGGTGGTCTTGCTGCCCAGTTGCAGGATCAACTGGCGCTCGGAACTGGAGCGGTAGCAGTGCAGGAAGAAACGGCCATCTGCCTCTTCGAATACCGCTTCGGCTGCGGCGTCGCCGAGGCGGTGACGATAGAGCTTGTAGGGGCGGTGAGTGTCGTCCAGTTCGGTGAAGAACAGCGTCTGGCTGTCATTCGCCCAGGTCATGCTGCCATCGCAGTCGTCGAAGGGCAGTTCGCTGATCTGGCCGTTGCCCAGTTCCTTGACGAACAGGCGGTAGATTTCGTCGCCGTTACTGTCGAGGCTGTAGGCCAGGCGCTGCTGGTCGGGGCTGATGCTGAAAGCACCGACCGAAAGAAAGCCGCCGCCGGCCAACTCGTTGGGATCGAGCAGCAGCGTTTCGCTGGCGCTGTCGACCTGCAGCGAACCATCGGCAGGACGGCGGCAGCGATAGTGTCGGGGATACTCGTCACCGGCCGTGGTGCGTTGGTAGTAGAGATAGTCGCCCCAGGGCGTGGGCAGCGACAGGTCTGTCTCGCGGATACGCCCCTTGATCTCTTCGAACAGTTGCTCGCGCAGCGCCTGCAGAGGTTCCAGCACCGTCTCCAGGTAAGCGTTCTCGGCTTGCAGGTATGCCAGCACCTCTTCGCTGTCGCGGTTTTCCAGCCAGTGATAAGGGTCGTTGCCGGCTTCCTGGCGGGCGATCGGGGCAGGGGACATGGCATGGCTCCAGTGAACGAGAGGGCGACGGCAGGGGCGCCGCGCTGGGCAAAAGCCGCTATCATAAGCGCCCCTTTGCCAGACCTGCCATGCCGGCGCCTGCTTATGATCAATGAAAACGACTACCTCATGGCCTGGGCGGCCTACGGGATTGCTGCCCTGGGTTGCCTGTTGGTGTGGATGCGCCTGACCCGCTGGATGTGGCGCTACCTGCGTGAGCCGCTGCGGGTGTTGATGGCTGTGCTGTTGTTCAGCCCGACCATCGTCGATCCGGCGCGTGACCTGTTTGCACCCGCTCTGGCGGTCACTGCCATGGACGTGTTGCTCAAGGTCGGCAACAACGCCTGGCGTGCGGTGGCCGATTTGGCGTTGTACAGCCTGATTGCCCTTGCCGTTTATCTGCTGTTCGTCGCCATTCGCTGGCCCATCGAAAGCTGGTGGCGAGGACGCAAGGGCGAGCAGGTCGCCGGGCCTGACGAAGACCTGCGTACCCTGCGTGAACGCATGGAGGAAGACGATCTGCCTGCGCGCGATTACGGGCGCGAGCGCGGCGGTCGTCTGGAACCGCGTATCTGATTTGCCCCTTGCGCCCGCTGGCCCGTGGGTTCAGCATGGTGATCCTGTGCAAGGGAGGCCCGATGGATTGCGTGTTCTGTGCCATTGCCGAGCGACGGCTACCCGCTCATCGGCTTTACGAGGACGATGACTTCATCGTTTTGCTGGATATCTTCCCGATGCGACCGGCCCATGTGCTGATCGTCAGTCGACGCCATGCACCCTTTCTGCGTGATTTGCCGCCTGCTGTGCGTGAGCGTTTGCTGGCACTGGCCGAGCGCATCGCCGCGGCGCTACGCGAAGCGGGCTTTGGCAAGAACGGTATCAACCTGCTGATCAATGACGGTCCGGATTCCAATCAGCATGTGCCCCATCTTCATTTACACCTGATTCCGCGTCGGCCGGGTGACCTGCCGGCGTTGCTCTGGCGATTGTTGGTGCGTTTTCTGCCAATGGGCCGCAAGCGAATCGAAGCGCGTCTGCAAGATGAAGCCGAACGTTTGCGCCTGATCCTCGGCAAGGAGAATTGATTCGATGTGCGAATTGCTCGGCATGAGCGCCAATGTACCCACCGATATCGTCTTCAGTTTCACCGGGCTTATGCAGCGTGGTGGCCGCACCGGGCCGCATCGCGATGGCTGGGGCATCGGCTTCTATGAAGGTCGTGGCCTGCGGCTGTTTCAGGACCCGCGCGCGAGCAGTGAGTCCGAGGTGGCGCAACTGGTGCAGCGCTATCCGATTAAGAGCGAGGTGGTGATCGGCCATATCCGCCAGGCCAACGTCGGCCAGGTCTGCCTGGTCAATACTCATCCCTTCAGCCGCGAGCTGTGGGGACGTAACTGGTGTTTCGCCCATAACGGCCAGCTGGCGGGCCTGGAAGGCTCCACTACCTTCTACCGACCGGTCGGCGAGACCGACAGCGAGGCGGCCTTCTGCGACCTGCTCAACCGTGTGCGCCGCGCCTTCCCTGAGCCGGTCTCGGTGGAAATGCTCCTGCCGGTGCTGGTCGCCGCCTGCGCCAGTTACCGTCAGCTCGGCGTGTTCAACTGTCTGCTCAGCGATGGCGACTGGCTGTTCAGCTTCTGTTCGACCAAGCTGGCGCATATTACCCGGCGCGCGCCGTTCGGCCCGGCGCAACTGAAGGACGCCGATCTGAAGGTGGACTTTCAGGCGGAAACCACACCCAACGATGTGGTGACGGTCATCGCCACCGAGCCTTTGACCGACAACGAGCAATGGGCGCGCTATCAGCCGGGTGAGTGGCGCCTGTGGCGTCGCGGCGAATGCATTACGTACGGCAAGGCCTGACCCATGCTCAGAAGCTACCTGCGTCTGACGTTGTTCGCTCTGGGTCTGTTGCTGGGAGTCCAGGTGCCGGGTTTTATCGCTGACTATGCCAAGCGGGTCGAGGCTCACCGTCTGGAGTCGCAGCAAAGTCTCAAAGGTTTTCAGGAAACGGCGCGCAATTTCTTCAAGGGCGATATGGATGCGCTGGTGGCGCACTACCGGGTCAGCGATGACCCGGTGATGCGCAGCGATGCCAAGAGCGTCGGGCACCTGGTGCAGCGCTCCGCCTTGCTCGAACGCGAATGGCAGGCCATGCAGGGGCCCTGGTACGCCCAGGCCTGGCACCTGGCGACGGGCGCGGATCACGAGCTGTTCGAGGAAACCCTGCGGGCCTACCGCTACCAGGTGCTGTTCACCCCGGATGCAATCCTCTGGGGTGTGATCAGTGCCTTGCTGCTGGCCTGGGTGGCCGAGCTGCTGGTGCTGATGTTCGGCCTGATGTTCGGGAGCGGGCGGCTCAGGCGCGCCCAGCAACGCTACTGGCGCTGAAGGCGATTACCGGGAGGCAACGAAAAACGCCGCGATCCTGTGCAGGGTGCGCGGCGTTTTTCGTTTCGGCATGAAGCCTTACTTGGACAGGTACTTCATGCCGTCTTCCAGCCCCTGCAGGGTCAGCGGGTACATGCGATCTTCGATCAGCTCGCGTACCAGGCCGGTAGAGGCGGTGTAGTTCCAGGTGTCCTTGGGGTAGGGGTTGATCCAGATGATCTTCTTGAACTTCTCGGTGAAGCGCTTCATCCAGACGTAACCGGCTTCCTCGTTCCAGTGCTCGACGCTGCCGCCGGCCTGGGTGATCTCGTAAGGCGCCATGGCCGCATCGCCGACGAACACCACCTTGTAGTCGGCGCCGTACTTGTGCAGCAGATCCATCGTCGAGGTGCGTTCGCTGGTGCGGCGCAGGTTGTTCTTCCACACGCTCTCGTAGATGAAGTTGTGGAAGTAGAAATACTCAAGATGCTTGAACTCGGTCTTGCAGGCGGAAAACAGCTCTTCGCAGACCTTGACGTGGGCGTCCATCGAGCCGCCGATATCCAGCAACAGCAGGAGCTTGACCGTGTTGCGGCGCTCCGGGCGCATCTGGATATTGAGCAGGCCGCCATCTTTCGCCGTGTGGTCGATGGTGCCGTCCAGATCCAGCTCTTCGGCCGCACCCTGGCGGGCGAACTTGCGCAGGCGGCGCAGCGCCACCTTGATGTTGCGCGTGCCCAGCTCGACCTGATCGTCGAGGTTCTTGTATTCACGCTGGTCCCACACCTTGGCGGCCTTGCCCTGGCGCTTGCCGGCATCGCCGACGCGAATGCCTTCCGGGTTGTAGCCGCCGGAGCCGAACGGGCTGGTGCCGCCGGTGCCGATCCACTTGTTGCCGCCGGCGTGCTTTTCCTTCTGCTCCTCGAGGCGCTTCTTGAACTCCTCGATCAGCTTGTCCAGGCCGCCGAGGCTCTGGATCTGCGCCTTTTCCTCATCGGTCAGCAGGCGCTCGAATTCCTTGCGTAGCCACTCCTCGGGAATCATCGCCTCGATGTGTTCGTTGAGGTTCTGCAGGCCATTGAAGTAGGCGCCGAAGGCCCGGTCGAACTTGTCGAAGTGGCGTTCGTCCTTGACGAGAATCGCGCGCGCCAGGTAGTAGAACTCGTCCATGTCGGCGAACACGACGTTGTGCTTGAGCGCGTTGATCAGGTCGAGCAGCTCGCGCACCGACACCGGCACCTTGGCCGCGCGCATTTCGTTGAATAAATTAAGCAGCATGGCTGCGCCCTCGTTTATTGGTTGGCTCTGGCACGTTGCGTCAAAGCCTATTGCCGGGGGACGGCTTCTCTGTTGCACGGGGCAAGGGATTGCGAGCTAGAGTCAGGCAAGGCGGAATCAGGTGAGCAAGCGCAGTGTACTTTTGTACATGAGCATTGCGAGCCTGATTCCAACGCAGCATGGCCGACGCGCAGCAGCCCGAATTCCTACCTGGAAGCGCGGCGGGTCATGAAGGCCAGGCGCTCGAGCAGTTGCACATCCTGCTCGTTCTTCACCAAGGCACCGGCCAGCGGCGGGATCGCCTTGGTCGGGTCGCGTTCGCGCAGCACGGCTTCACCGATATTGTCGGCCATCAGCAGCTTGAGCCAGTCCACCAGCTCGCTGGTGGAGGGCTTCTTCTTCAGGCCCGGCACCTTGCGCACGTCGAAGAACACGTCCAGCGCCTCGGCCACCAGCTCGCCGCTGATATTGGGGTAGTGCACGTCGACGATCTTCTTCAGCGTGTCGCGATCCGGGAAGGCGATGTAGTGGAAGAAGCAGCGACGCAGGAAGGCGTCCGGCAGTTCCTTCTCGTTGTTCGAGGTGATGATGATGATCGGGCGCTGCTTGGCCTTGATCGTCTCGTTGGTCTCGTAAACGTAGAACTCCATCTTGTCGAGTTCCTGCAACAGGTCGTTGGGGAACTCGATGTCGGCCTTGTCGATCTCGTCGATCAGCAGGATCACGCGCTCGTCGGACTCGAACGCCTCCCACAGCTTGCCCTTCTTGATGTAGTTGCGAACGTCGTGAACCTTGTCGGAGTCGAGCTGCGAGTCGCGCAGGCGGCTGACTGCATCGTATTCGTACAGGCCCTGGTGCGCCTTGGTGGTGGACTTGATGTGCCAGGTGATCAGCTTGGCGCCGAAAGCCTCGGCCAGTTGCTCGGCGAGCAGGGTCTTGCCGGTGCCTGGCTCACCCTTGACCAGCAGTGGGCGCTGCAGGGTGATGGCGGCGTTGACCGCGAGCTTGAGGTCGTCGGTGGCGACGTAGGACTGGGTGCCTTCGAACTTCATCGGAAAATCCTCGCAACGGTAACTCGCGGGGCCGGCCCGCAGCAGAAATTCAAAGCGCGACTATAACGCGCAGCTCTGGTGGCTGTGAACGCAGACGCAGTATTCAGTCACTGAATGGCGAGTCACCCGGCTTTCGGTCTGTTGGCTGGACGCGCGACAGGGCAAAGCTTAGGCTTGGTGTCTTTCTCTGCCCGCAAGGATTTCGTCATGAGCCGCATTTATGCAGACAACGCCCAGGCCATCGGTAATACGCCCCTGGTGATGATCAATCGCCTGGGGCCGAAAGGCGTGACTATTCTGGCCAAGATCGAGGGCCGTAACCCGGCTTATTCGGTCAAATGCCGTATTGGCGCGAGTATGATCTGGGACGCCGAAGAGCGCGGTGTGCTCAAGCCGGGCATGACCATCGTCGAGCCAACCTCCGGCAATACTGGCATTGGCCTGGCCTTTGTCGCGGCCGCGCGCGGTTACAAGCTGGTGCTGACCATGCCGGCGTCGATGAGTCTGGAGCGGCGCAAGGTGCTCAAGGCCCTGGGAGCCGAGCTGGTACTGACCGAGCCGGCCAAGGGCATGAAGGGGGCGATCGAGAAGGCCAATGAGCTGCTTGCCGCCAACCCGGACTACTTTCTGCCGCAGCAGTTCGAGAACCCGGCCAACCCGGCGATTCACGAGAAGACCACGGGCCCGGAAATCTGGCGTGATACCGATGGCGCCATCGACGTGCTGGTCTCTGGCGTCGGCACCGGCGGCACCATCACCGGTGTTTCGCGCTATATCAAGCAGACCCAGGGCAAGCCGATTCTGTCGGTGGCGGTGGAGCCGGTGGGCTCGCCGGTGATCAGTCAGACCCTGGCCGGTGACGAGGTCAAACCGGCGCCGCACAAGATTCAGGGGATTGGTGCCGGCTTCGTGCCGAAAAACCTCGATCTGGCCATGGTCGATCAGGTCGAGCAGGTCACTGACGACGAAGCCAAGGCCATGGCCCTGCGCCTGATGCGTGAGGAAGGCATCCTCTGCGGCATTTCCTGTGGCGCGGCGATGGCTGCGGCGGTGCGTCTGGCCGAAAAGCCGGAGATGCAGGGCAAGACCATCGTGGTGATCCTGCCGGACTCCGGCGAGCGCTATCTGTCGAGCATGCTGTTCAGCGATATATTTACCGAGCAGGAACTGCAGCAGTAAGGTGTCAGCGGGCGCGGGGGGATTTAGAGAGCGATATCCTCCCGCGTGACAGGCGCCTCAATGCGCTGCGCTACCGCCTGCCATGTTCTGCGGCAATTTCCGTGTCAGCAAGATCGCCAGCATGCTCACGCCCAGCGCCATGCCGATGAAATGGAAGGCATCGTTATAGGCCATGATGGTCGCCTGTTCATGGACGATCTGGTTGAGCCTGGCCAGGGCTGCCTGTTCGCTACCCAGAGTCTGGGTAAGCAGCTTTAGGCGCTCCTCGACCTGCGGATTGGTCGGCACGATGGATTCGCGCAGGTAGTCGAAATAGACCTTGGCGCGGGCATCGAGCAGGGTGGCAAGCAGGGCAATGCCGATGGCGCCACCGAGGTTGCGCAGGATGTTGAACAGACTGGAGGCCGAGCCGGCATCCTGCGGCAGGATATAGGCGGTGGCGATCAGCGACACCGTGACCATCACCAGCGGCTGACCGAGCGCGCGGACGATCTGGATGTGCTGGAACTGTTCGCCGGCGAAGTCCGGGTTGAGTACGCCGGAGAAGAAGCTCGCCGCGCCGAACAGGGCAAAGCCCAGGGCGCACAGCCATTTCGGCGAGATGATCTTCATCAGCTTGGGTACCAGCGGGATCAGGAACAGCTGCGGCACGCCCATCCACATGATCACTTCGCCGATCTGCATGGCGTTGTAGCCCTGAATCTGTGCCAGATACAGCGGCAACACATAGATCGAGCCATACAGCCCGACGCCGAGGCCCAGGCTGGAAATGCTGGCCAGGCCGAAGTTGCGTTCGCGCAGCACGCCTAGGTTGATCAGTGGATTGGGGCGGGATATCTGCAGGATGACGAACAGGATCAGGCTCACCAGGGCCACGCTGCCCAGGCCGACGATCAGCTGAGATTCCAGCCAGTCCTTGCGGTGGCCTTCTTCGAGAAATACCTGCAGGCAGCCTAGGCCTATGCCCAGGGTGACGATGCCGGCGTAGTCGGTGGTCTTCAGCAGCTCCCAGTGTGGCGCCTTTTTCTCCAGGCCATAGAGCAGGCCGGCGATCATGATCAGGCCGGGCGGCACGTTGATGTAGAAGATGTATTCCCAGCCCCAGTTCTCGGTCAGCCAGCCACCCAGCGTCGGGCCGATGGAGGGGGCGAAGGTGGCGGTAATGGCGAACAGGGCCATGCCCTTGGCGCGGTGATGCTCGGGCAGTTTGATCAGCGTCATGGTGAACGCCAGCGGGATCAGCGCGCCGCCGGTGAAACCCTGCAGGGCGCGGAACACGATCATGCTCTCCAGGCTCCAGGCCAGGGAGCACAGCAGCGAGGCGATCAGAAAGCCCACCGACACCCATACCGCCAGGCGCCGTGCCGAAAACAGCTGCACCAGCCAGGCAGTGAGCGGGATCATGATGATTTCGGCCACCAGGTAGGACGTGGAAATCCATGAGCCTTCCTCCAAGGTGGCGGACAGTGCGCCCTGGATGTCCTTGAGCGAGGAGTTGGTGATCTGGATGTCCAGCACCGCCATGAAGGCGCCGAGCATGGCGCTCATCACGGCGATCCAGTCGCGGCGGCTGGGCTCTGCAGTCGGGCGGATCAGCGCATCACCCGCCATGGCTGTCGTCGCTGCGCAGATCCACGCTGACTTCCACCGACATGCCAGGGCGGATCAGCCCGCGCAGCGGATTGTCGGCAGCGAAGGTCAGCTTGATCGGGATGCGCTGCACCACCTTGGTGAAGTTGCCGGTGGCGTTGTCCGGCGGCAGCAGGCTGAATTGCGCGCCGGAGGCGGCGAACAGGCTGTCGATGCGGCCTTCGATGGGCGTGTCCGGGTAGCTGTCGAACAGCAGTTCGGCTTTTTGCCCTGGGCGCATGTGGCCGATCTGGGTTTCCTTGAAGTTGGCCTGGATCCAGATGTCCTGATCCGGTACCAGCGACAGCAGGTAGGCGCCGCTTTGTACCACCTGGCCTTCGCGGGCCGAGCGTTGGCCGACCATGCCGCTGATCGGCGCTTTGATCTGCGTGCGCGAGAGGTTGAGGTCGGCCTGTTCCAGGTCAGCCTGGGCGGACAGGATCAGTGCGTCCAGGCGTTTGAGTTCAGCTTCCAGGCTGGCGACCTGCTGACGCTGCGCCTGCAGATCGGCCTGGGCCTTGGCCACTTGCGAGCGGGCCACACGATTGTCGGCGGCCAGGGTGGTGACTCGCTCTTCGGATACATAACCCGGCTTACGCAGGGTTTGGGCGCGGCCGAGATCGAGTCTGGAGCGATCCAGCGTGGCCTGGCTGGCAGCGACGTCGGCCTGGCTGGCGGCAATCAGGCTGGCCTGCTGGTCGAGTTTGCTCTGCGCCTGGGCGCGCTCGGCCTCATGGGTTTGCAGCGCGGCGAGGGCGCGCTGGCGCGCCAGACGGAAATCGGCGTCTTCCAGCACGGCCAGCAACTGACCGGCTTCCACGTGCTGGTTGTCGCGCACCAGCACCTTTTCGATGCGTGCATTCAGCTGGCTGGAAATACGGGTGATCTCGCCCTGTACGTAGGCGTTGTCCGTGCTCTCGTGATAACGACCGACCAATAACCATCGAGTCAGTAGGGCGCCGGCGATCAACGCCAGCAGGATCACGCAGATGATAAAGACGACGTTGCAGTTTGACGGGCATGCTTTGGGCTCGAAATACAGCGGGAAATGTAAGTAAATTTAACAGCGTTCCCTTTTTGCCAGTAGACTCTCAGCTTGACATGCTTTGTTGCGTATGAGGAACAATCATGGGGCTTGATGATGCGCTGATCTTTACCCGCGTGGTGGAGTGCCACAGCTTCACGCAGGCGGCGACCAGCCTGGGTATGCAGAAATCGACGGTGAGCCGGCGCATCGCCTTGCTCGAGGAGCGCCTCGGCGTACGTCTGCTCAACCGCACCACGCGCAAATTGCGCCTGACTGAAGTGGGCCAGGCCTATTACGAGCGTTGCCGACAGATCATGCTCGACTTCGCCGAGGCCGAGCAGGCGGTGATGCAGTTGCAGCGCGAGCCATCGGGGCTGTTGCGAATCACCTCGCCCATCGAGTTCGGCCAGTTGTTTCTCGGGCGAGTGCTGGGTGAGTTCATGCGCCAATACCCGCAGATCGACGCCGAGGTGGAGCTGACCTCGCGCCCGGTTGATCCGCTGGAGGAGGGCGTGGACATCGCCATTCTGGTCGGCCAGCCGCAGGACTCTACGCTAATCGCGCGCAAGCTGTTCGAGAGTGGCCGGCGCCTGTGCGCCAGCCCTACGTATCTGGCTGCACACGGTACACCGCGCAGCGTTGCCGAGCTGGAAGGGCATCGGGCGATCCTGTTGCAGCAGGATGCGCCGCGTTACTGGCCGCTGCTGGACGAGCATCTGCCATGCCGGCGGGTGATGACCTGCAACAACATCACCTTCGCCCGCGAGGCGACACTGGCGGGCGCCGGCATTGCCGGGCTGCCGGTGATGATCAGTGAAGAGGCGGTGCGCAGCGGGCGCCTGGTCGAGCTGCTGCCCGAGGCGCGGCTGCCGGTGGGCGAGGTCTATGCCATCTATCCATCGCGGCGCTTTCAGGCAATGAAGGTCAAGACCTTTCTCGACTTTCTCATCGCCAGCTTGCCCATCACACGGGGCGGCCTGCTGGAGCCGGGGGCCGTCGGCCTGCTAACATCGCCCGCTTGATTCAAAACCTCGTGTCTTCCATCCGAGAGCATTCATGACCACCGTTCGTACCCGTATCGCGCCATCGCCCACCGGCGACCCCCATGTCGGCACCGCTTACATCGCACTGTTCAACCTGTGCTTCGCTCGTCAGCACGGTGGTCAGTTCATCCTGCGCATCGAAGACACCGACCAGCTGCGTTCGACCCGCGAGTCCGAGCAGCAGATTTTCGATGCCCTGCGCTGGCTGGGTATCGAATGGGACGAAGGCCCGGACGTCGGCGGCCCGCATGGCCCGTACCGGCAGAGCGAGCGCGGCGAGATCTACAAGAAGTATTCGGACGAACTGGTCGCCAAGGGCCATGCCTTCCCGTGCTTCTGCTCCGCCGAGCGCCTCGATGAGGTGCGCGCGCAGCAGATGGCCAACAAGGAAACCCCGCGCTACGACGGCCACTGCATGCATCTGGAACCGGCCGAGGCGCAGCGCCGCATCGCCGCAGGCGAGTCGCATGTGGTGCGCATGAAGGTGCCGAGCGAAGGCGTTTGCGTGGTGCCGGACATGCTGCGTGGCGATGTCGAGATCCCGTGGGATCGTATGGACATGCAGGTGCTGATGAAGGCCGATGGCCTGCCCACCTACTTCCTGGCCAACGTGGTCGACGACCACCTGATGGGTATCACCCATGTGCTGCGCGGCGAGGAATGGCTGCCGTCGGCGCCCAAGCTGATCAAGCTGTACGAGTACTTCGGTTGGGAGCAGCCGGCGCTGTGCTATATGCCGCTGCTGCGCAATCCGGACAAGAGCAAGCTGTCCAAGCGCAAGAATCCCACCAGCATCACCTTCTACGAGCGCATGGGCTACCTGCCGCAGGCCATGCTCAACTACCTCGGCCGCATGGGCTGGTCGATGCCGGACGAGCGCGAGAAGTTCTCCCTGGCCGAGATGATCGAGCACTTCGATATCAATCGCGTGTCGCTGGGCGGGCCGATCTTCGACCTGGAGAAACTGTCCTGGTTAAACGGCCAATGGCTGCGCGAGCTGCCGGTGGAAACCTTCGCCGCCGAAGTGCAGAAATGGGCGCTCAACCCCGAGTACCTGATGAAGATCGCGCCGCACGTGCAGGGCAGGGTGGAAACCTTCAGCCAGATCGCGCCGCTGGCTGGCTTCTTCTTATCCGGTGGCCTGAATCTGGATGCCAAGCTGTTCGAGCACAAGAAGCTCTCGCCCGATCAGGTGCGCCAGCTGATGCAGCTGATCCTGTGGAAGCTCGAAGCGCTGCGCCAGTGGGAAAAGGAGCGTATCACCGGCTGCATTCAGGCGGTGGTCGAGCACCTGGAGCTGAAGCTGCGTGATGCCATGCCGTTGATGTTCGCCGCCATTACGGGCCAGGCCAGCTCGGTGTCGGTACTCGATGCCATGGAAATCCTTGGCCCGGACCTGACCCGCTTCCGCCTGCGCCAGGCACTGGAGCTGCTCGGTGGCACCTCGAAGAAAGAGGCCAAGGAGTGGGAAAGGTTGCTGGCCAGCATCACCTGATAGCCAGCTTTTGCAGCACCTCGGAAGCATATACGTGTTTCCGGGGTGGTAAGTCTGCCGACCGGACTTAAAGGATGATCTTGTCGCGCAGCTTTTCGGCGGCCTGGTTGAGCGCCTGGATCACCCGTTCCTTGTCGTAGTTCTGGATGCCATTGGTGTCCAGGTACATGGAGAAGCCGGGCAGCTCGTGTTCGACGTAGCTGGAGGTGGCGCCCAGGTCGCGACGGAAATCCACCACCTGGTAGATCTGTACCGGGCGGGTGAAGCCCTTGACCGTGATTTGGCCCTTGTCGCGGCACATGATCACGTCCTTGACCAGCGAATAGGCTTCGTGGGAGATGAGAATCTCGCCGGATTCTGCTGCGCTTTCCAGGCGGCTGGCCAGGTTCACTTCGCGGCCGATGATGGTGTAGTCCATGCGCGTGTCAGCGCCGAAATTACCCACCGTGCAGTAGCCGGTATTGAGCCCCATGCGAATCTCCAGCGGCTTGGTGATGCCCTGTGCACGCCATTGCTGGCGCAGCACCTTCATGTGCTTGCGCATGGCGATGGCCATGGAAACGGCCGCCACGGCGTCCTGCTTGGCGCCTTTGCTGCTGGGGTCGCCGAAGAACACCATGACGCTGTCGCCGATGAATTTGTCGATGGTGCCGCCATATTTCAGGGCGATCTTCGACATTTCATTGAGGTAGGTGTTGAGCAGGTCGGTGAGTTGCTCGGCTTCCAGCTCTTCGGTCAGCTCGGTGAAACCCTTGATGTCGGAGAAGAACACCGTGAGCTTCTTGCGCTGAGTCTCCAGGCGCACGCTTTTCTTGCCGGTGAAAATCGATTCCCAGACCTGCGGTGACAGGTACTTGGCCAGGTTGCGCGCCAGACGCGCGGCCTTTTCCTGCTCGCACTTGATTTCGCTGCGCACCTGGGCCAGGCGTATGCCCTGCTGGTTGACGAAGTAGGCAGTGATGCAGATGTAGAGTGTGGCGAAGAGGATGCTGACCAATGCCACCAGCGTCGGTGTCTCGGTTCTGGGGTGAATCCCCACCAGCGCGGCGCACAGCGCCATACCGCTTGCTGCGACCAGCAACGACAGACCCAGGTAGCGCAGACCGCCAATGACCAATGCACTGAAGCACAGGATCAGCAGAAACATCAGGCTGGGGACGACGGAAAAACCGAGCAGCACGCAGGATGCGCCGGCATGCAGGGCGTCGAAGAAGAGCAGGGTGAGGTCGGTCTTTGCAGGGTGGTCGCGTTTGAAACGGCGGCTGAGATTGTGCGCCAGATGCGGGTAAAGCAGGGCGTAGGGCACCATCCACAGGATGTCGTAGGAGAAATAACCGACATAGGTGCCGGCAGCGATAGTGGCTGCCGTGGCGATATAGGCCAGTGCGCGCGAGTAGTATTCGCGCAGTGGCGGCGTAGGCAGTCCGTTGGCACGACTGGGGGTGGCTGGCTTCATCTACTGGAACAGTCCCTGCTGGATTTTGGCGTCTCTGCTGGACGCCTGGCTGGTCGGCAAGGCCGAAGCCAGAGGCTTGCTGGGCGGGGATCATAACCAAGGGGGGGCTACCCGCCAAGCATGACTGCCGAACGGTGGCGTAGCAGTGGCCAGCGGTCAGCGCGTGCGAATGACCTCTGGCAGGTATGGGCTGGGCGCAGTCATAGCAGGGCTGCGCCCGGGTAGGGTTCAGAAGCGGATGCGTCCGGTAAAGGCATCCTTGAGCATCACCCAGTCGCCCATCAGGCTATAGAGCGGGTACTGGAAGGTGGCTGGACGATTCTTTTCGAAAACGAAGTGACCGATCCAGGCGAAACCGTATCCGGCCAGTGGCATGGCCAGCAGCCACAGCCATTGCTGGCTGAGCAGGGCATAGGCGAGGATCGCCAGCACCAGCAGGCTGCCGGCATAGTGCAGGCGACGGCACACCGGGTTGCTGTGCTCCTGCAGGTAGTAGGGGTAGAACTCGGCGAAGCTCTGGTAGCGTTCGGTGGTCTGGGCGGTCATGGCGCACCTCCTGTTATTGTCATGATCAGTGTAGGGCGGCTGTCTTCGTGGGCCACTGACTTAAGGGGCCAGTCTAGTATCCTTGCGCCGCTGATCATGGCCTGCTGATCGATCACAAGAACAAGACGATGAACGAAAGAACCACATCCTCCAGCTGGGCATTGGCCATCGTACAGGCGCTGGAGCTGGGCGGGGTCGACTGCCTCAGTCTGTTCGCTGAACTGGGTATGGACTACGCCGCCCTGAGTGACCCCGACGCACGCTTCCCGCAGGACGGCATGACCAGGCTGTGGCAGCGCGCCGTGGCGCTGTCCGGCAATCCGGCCATTGGTCTGAACATGGCAAAGGTGGTGCGGCCGGCGTCCTTCCATGTGGTCGGTTACGCGTTGATGTCCAGTCGCAATCTGCGCGAAGGTTTCACGCGCCTGGTGCGTTATCAGCGCATCATCGGCGAGGGCGCGGATCTGAGCTTCCTGGCGCAGCCTGATGGTTACGCGCTGACGCTGGTCATTCATGGCGACCGTCTGCCGTCTGCCCGACAAAGTGCCGAGGCTTCACTGGCGTACTGCCTGGCCTTCTGCCGCTGGCTCACTGGCAAGCCCATTCGGCCGCGTGAGATTCGTCTGCAAGGGCCGCCGCCTGCCGATCTTGCAGCTTATCAGGAGGTATTCCAGGCGCCATTGACGTTCAATGCCGAGCAGCATGCACTGATTTTTACCCGTGCCGATCTCGAGGCGCCATTGCCCAGCGCCAACGAGGCGCTGGCGCAACTGCATGACGGATTCGCCGGCGATTACCTGGCACGCTTCTGCAGCAGCCGTGTCACCCACCAGGCGCGACAGGTGCTGTGCCGCCTGCTACCGCAGGGCGAGCCGCGCCGCGAGGTGGTGGCGCAAACCCTGCATCTGTCGCAACGCACCTTGCAGCGGCGCCTGCAGGAGGAGGGCACCAGCTATCAGCAGTTGCTGGACGATACCCGTCGAGAGCTGGCCGAGCAGTATCTCGGGCGGGCCGATCTGACCTTGCTGGAGGTCGCTTACCTGCTTGGCTTTGCCGATCCGAGCAACTTCTTCAGGGCGTTTCGTCGCTGGTTCGGCGCAACGCCTGGCGAGTACCGCAGCCGTCGCGGGCTTGGCGACTGAGCGCGCGTGCGCTCAGTGACGCCAGAAGGCCGGGAACAACAACACCAGTACGGTGAGGATTTCCAGGCGCCCGAGCAGCATGCCCAGGCTCAACAGCCACTTGGCTGTATCGGGAATGGTGGCGTAGTTGCCGGCCGGACCGACCATCTCGCCCATGCCAGGGCCGACACCGGAGACCATGGCTGCCGCCCCGGTCAGGGCGGTGATCCAGTCCACCCCGCACATGGCGACCGCCAGGGCCAGGGTGGCGATGGTGATGGTGTAGAAGAAGGCGAAGGCAAGAATCGAGCGAACGATGTCTTCATCCAGGCGGTGGCGGTTGTATTGCTGCTTGATCACCGCGCGTGGATGGATGAGCTGTCTGAGGTTGGCCCTGAGCAGGATATAGGCGACCTGAAAGCGGAAAATCTTCAGGCCACCGGCTGTAGAGCCGGAGCAACCGCCGACAAAACCCAGGTAAAAGAACATCATGCTGGCGAACGGCCCCCACAGGTGGTAATCGCCCACGGCGAACCCGGTGGTGGTCATGATCGAGGTGATGTTCACGGCCACCAGGCGCAGTGCATCGAGCCAGTACAGGTCGGTGGTGAGCCATTTCCAGATGGCCAGGGTAAGCCAGCTGCCTGCCAGCAGATAGAGGAAGCCGCGTACCTGCGCGTCGCGCAACAGGGCGCGGTAGTTGCCGCGCAGGGTGCTGACGTAGAGCACGAACGGCAGGCTGCCGAGCACCATTACCACGATGGCGACCCAGTGAATCGCCGGCTGCTGCCATTTGCCCAGCGAGGCATCCGAGGTGGAGAAGCCGCCGGTGGCGATGGCTGACATGGCATGGTTGATCGCGTCGAACAGACCCATGCCGGCCCACCAGAAGGCCAGCACTGCCAGGGTACTGAGGCCGACATAGGCCAGCACCATGTACTTGGCGACCATGTGCGAGCGTGGCATGACCTTTTCCGAGCGATCCGACGACTCGGTCTGGAACAGGCGCATGCCGCCGATGCGCAGGATCGGCAGAATCGCCACGGCCATGCCGATGAAGCCGATGCCGCCCAGCCAGTGCAGCAGCGAGCGCCAGATCAGCGTGCCGGGCGACATGTCATCGAGGCCGCTGAACACCGTCGCGCCAGTGGCGGTAATGCCTGACATGCTCTCGAAGTAGGCGTCGGTGATGCTCGCCCGTTCGGCGAAAATGAACGGCAAGGCGGCGAAGATCGACACCATGACCCAGCTCGACACCGTCAACATATACATGTCGCGCGGACGCAGCTGTGTTTGCTGTGGCCTGCCCTGGGCGATCATGGCGATGCCGGCGAGCGCAGTGATCATGCTCGACCAGAGAAAGGCGTTGATCCCCTGTGGCTGTTCGAAGATCAGCAGGGTGATCACCGGCACCAGCATGGCCACTGCCAGGGTGACGAGGAAGATGCCGTTGATGAAGGCAAGGATGCGCAGGCTGGCTAGAGGCATCGGTCAGTGTTTCCAGAAGCTGCGGGTGATCAGGACCAGCACGGTCAGAATTTCCAGGCGGCCGAGCAGCATGCCCAGGCTCAGTAGCCACTTGGCCGAATCCGGCAGGCTGGCGAAGTTGCCGGCCGGGCCGATGATCGGGCCAAGACCCGGGCCGACGTTGCACACTGCAGTGGCGGCGCCGGTCAGCGCGGTTACCCAGTCCAGGCCGACCAGGGTCAGCGCCAGGGCCAGCACGCCGATGGTGATGGTGAAGAAGAAGGAGAAGGTAATCATCGAGCGGACGATCTCTTCATCCAGATTGTGGTTGTTGTACTGCTGCCGGATCACTGCACGCGGGTGCACCAGCTGCATCAGGTTGGCCTTGAGCAGGACGTAGGCGACCTGGAAGCGGAAGATCTTCAGGCCGCCAGCCGTGGAGCCGGAGCAGCCGCCAACGAAGGTCAGGTAAAAGAACAGCAAGACGGCAAAGCTGCCCCAGGTGGTGTAATCGCCGAGGGCGAAGCCTGTGGTGGTGACCACCGAGGTGACGTTGACGGCAACGATGCGAAAAGCCTCGAGCCAGGCGTAATCCGAGTTCAGCCATAGCCAGGTGCCGAAGACCAGCCAGGTCAGCAGGAGGAAACCGATGAAGCCGCGTACCTGATGATCCCTGAACAGCGCCTGGCGATTGCCGCGCACGAAGGCGACATAGAGCATGAAGGGCATGCCGCCGAGCAGCATCAGCACCACGGCCGTCCAGTGCACGGCCGGTTGTGGCCAGTGCGCCAGCGATGCATCGGAGGTGGAGAAGCCACCGGTGGAAATCGAGGCCATGGCGTGGTTGATCGCCTCGAAAGGCGTCATCCCGGCTGCCCAGAATGCCAGTGAGCCGAGCAGCGTCAGGGCCAGGTAGATCAGCAGCAGATACTTGGCGGCCATGTGCGAGCGTGGCATCACTTTCTCGCCCCAGTCCGAGGATTCGGTCTGGAACAGGCGCATGCCGCCGACGCGCAGCAGCGGCAAGATGGCGATGGCCATACCGATGAAGCCGATGCCGCCGAGCCAGTGTAGCAGTGAGCGCCAGATCAGAATGCCGGGTGAGAGAGTGTCCAGACCAACCAGCACGGTCGAGCCGGTGGTGGTAATGCCGGACATGGTCTCGAAGATGGCGTCGGTGTAGCTGATGTGAGCGATCAACATCAGCGGCAGAGCGGCGAAAGCGCAGACCACGATCCAACTGCCGGTCGTCAGCAGGTACATGTCGCGCGGGCGCAGCTGGGCGTTTTCGGGGCGACCGGGAATCACCAGGGCAAGGCCGGCGATCAGGGTGATCAGGCTCGACCAGAGAAAGGCGTAGAGGTCCTGCGGTTGTTCAAAGATCAACAGCGTCAGCATGGGAATGGCCATGCTGATCGCCAGGGTAATCAGGAATATGCCGATGATGAAACCGATGATGCGCAGCGTCGGCAAGGCCATGTGCAAGGGCTCTGGCGGGTTGTAAAAGTGCGCCATTCTACCTGTGGTCAGGCGCCTGTAAACCGCCGTAGGTGGGGGCTTTACAAGTCATTGGCCAAGCATAGAATAGCCGCCAGTTACTGGCGTCCGCCGGTTTCCGAGTTCTCCTCAAATGTCCGAAGCTAATCCCTGTCTTACGTGCGGTGCCTGCTGCGCGTTTTTTCGCGTGTCCTTCTTCTGGGGCGAGTGCCAATCCGCAGGCGGTAGCGTGCCGGATGAACAGGTCGTCCAGATCAGCCCCCATTACGTCGCCATGCGAGGTACCGAGAGCGCCCCCGCGCGCTGTACCCAGTTGCTCGGCGATGTCGGTTGCGGCGTGCGCTGCACCATGTACGAACAGCGCTCGAGCAGTTGCCGCGAGTTCGCAGCGAGCTGGGAGAACGGCGTACACAACCCGCGCTGTGACGACGCGCGCAAGGCCCATGGCTTGCCGCCGCTGACGCCACCGGTGCAGCCGGTGATATCGCCTGACCGGGTGGCCTGACGCAGGTTGCAGTGTCTGTGGCGCGTATGCAGAGGCCTGATGTTGGGGCAAAGGTTTTGTTTATGCACTGTTCATGCGATTCGTCGCCAGGCGCGGCTCCTGCAGGCTACGTGCTCAGAGCGGATATCGCTTTTTTGGGTCGGTGAAGTGCGCTTTGCCCTTGCCTGACCTTCAGTCCTTAGCTCGTATGCAATACGGTGAATCCCTGATTCCATCGGGGCTACGTTCTGCTCGCGCTCGGGCGCACCACCAGCCACAAGGCCAGGGCGATCAACAGGCAGCCGGGCAGGTAGTCCCAGCTCAGGGGCTCACCCAGCAGCAGGGCACCCCACAGCACGCCGAACGGCGGGATCAGGAAGGTGGTGGTACTGGCCCTGATCGGTCCGATATCGGCCAGCAGGCGGAAGTACAGCACGTAGGCGAAGGCCGTGCAGACCAGCCCAAGACCTGCCAGTGATAGCCACACTTCTATGCTACCCCAGCTCGGCGGTGGCTGAAGCGCCAGGCTACCGGCGAACAGCGGCAGCAGGAACAGGCTGGCCCCGGCCAGGCTGGCGAAGGCGGTCAAGCGGTTGTCCAGGCCGCCTTGCTGGCCAATCCAGCGCCGGGTAAGGAAACCGGCGAAGCCATAGCAGGTGGTGGCTACCAGGCAGGCTCCGGCACCGAGCAACAGTTGCAGGTCGAAGGCTGCCGGGCCGGTACGGGTCAGCACCGCCACACCCAGTAGACCGAGGAATACGCCGGCTGCCTTGCTCGGGGTGATGCCTTCATGAAAGAACAGCGCGCCGATCAATACGCCCATGAGTGGGGTGGTGGCGTTGAAGATTGCCGAGTAACCGGCCGGCAGGATCAGCGCCGCCAGGCAGTACATGACTGACGGCACGCCGGCGTTGATTAGCCCGAGTACCAGGCAGATACGAAACTTGCCGCGAAAGTCCCAATTCGTGCGCAACAACAGTAGCAGGGCAAGCAAGCCCAGCATGCCGAAACTGGCGCGGAAGAAGGCGGTCGGCATGCTGCCCAGCACCGGCGCGGCAACGCGCATGAGCAGGAAACTGGCGCCCCAGATGGCGGCGAGCAGCAGCAGGCGAAGCAGATCGGCGGTACGCAAGACGAAGTATCCGGCAGGGTGGGGTCGAGAGTGTTGCTGCTGGGTGAGGCGCTGGCAATCCGCATTGTGCTCTTGCCTTCATGCCGTATGGGGGAATGCTGCCGCAAGCAATGTTAATCCAATGTGCAACAGAGCCGCCGAGACCGCCGTGGCACTCGTGATGAACTTGAAGCAGAGTGCTCCGAGCTGTTCACCCACCGGGTAGGTCCGCTCACCTTTACTTACCTTGAGTTATGCCGAGTTTCTTCAGTCTGGAGGCTAGGGTGGTGGGTTTGATGCCTAGTAGCTCCGCTGCGCCTCCCGGGCCGAACAATCGGCCATTGGCAGTCGCAAGCGCCGCGTGCAGGTTATCGATTTCCAGTTGACGGATCTGTTGTTCGGTCATGACGCCTTTGGTGTCGTGAGGCCTGCTCTCTTGGTGGGGCTCGTCCTCTGTCATGCTGTCCGGTGACGGCAGATCGATGCGTAGCAGGGGGCCGTTGGAGGTAATCAGCGCGCGCTCGATGACGTTCTGCAGTTCACGGATGTTGCCTGGCCAGTTGTAGCTTTGCAGGCGTGCAATGTCGCCGTTGCTCAGTCGGCGGTCGGGTAGATTCAGACGTTTGCCGATTTGTTTGATGAAGTGGCTGGCCAGCATGGGGATGTCTTCGCGACGTGCGCGCAGTGCTGGTGACTGTAGCGGGAAGACATTGAGGCGGAAGTAGAGATCCTCACGAAAGCGCTTGGACTCCACCTCGCTACGCAGGTCGCGGTTGGTGGCTGCGATGATGCGTACATCGACGCGTCGCGTGCGTTCCTCGCCGACGCGCTCGAACTGCCCTTCCTGGAGTACGCGCAGCAGCTTGCTCTGCAGCTCCAGGGGGATTTCGCCGACCTCGTCGAGAAACAGCGTGCCGCCGTCGGCGAGCTCGAAACGCCCAATTCTGTCGCGCAGCGCACCGGTGAAAGCCCCGCGTACGTGGCCGAAGAATTCGCTCTCGAACAGGTCGGCGGGGATGGCCGCGCAGTTGACCCGGATCAGCGGGTGCGCGGCACGCCGGCTGGATTGGTGGATAGCGCGGGCAATCAGCTCCTTGCCGGTGCCGGATTCGCCGTGGATCAGCACGCTGGCGTCAGTGGGGCCGACCACATCGATCTGGCGCACGATCTTCAGGATGGAGTCGCTCTGCCCGACGATCTCGCGGTAGCTGTGCTCGATACGGATTTCTTCCTGCAGGTATTCGTTCTGTTGTTCCAGGCGCTGCTTGAGCTCCCTGAGTTCCTCAAGGGCATCATGCAGGCGCTGCTGAGTGCTCATGCGTTCGGTGATATCGCGAAACACCACCACCGAGCCGACGATGCGGCCATCGGAGATCACCGGCGTGCTGGTGAATTCCACCGGGAACATGCTGCCGTCACGGCGCCAGAACACCTCCTGGCGACCTTCATGCACCAGGCCGTCATGCACGGCCTTGTAGATCGGGCAGTCCTCCACCGGATAGTGGCTGCCATCGGCGTGGCTGTGGTGGTGAATGCGGTGGATGTTCTTGCCGATCATCTCGTCCGTCTCCCAGCCGAGCATGCGCGCTGCCGCCGGGTTAACGTAGGTGGCCAGGCCCTCGCTGTCGATGCTGTAGATGCCATCGCCGACGGCGCTGAGCAGCAGGTGGTTGTCGCGTTCGGTTTCCTGGAACAGGTTGAGGATGTTGCGCCATTCCAGCAGACCGCCGCGCATGGTGCGCTCGGTTTGTGCCTGGTCGAGCAGATAGCGCTGCTCGCTGCGTTCGCGCAGCACCAGGATCAGGTAGAGCACGCCCTTGAGGCGCAGCGTGGTGGCGGAGATTTCCAGCATCACGCGTTCGCCATCCTTGCGCGTGCAGCTGAGCTCGTCACTCCAGCCCTTGCCGGCTTCCAGTACCGCCTGGGTAAACACGATTAATTCGGGTAGCTGGTGGCCGAGCAGGCGGGTGACCGTCATGTTCAGCAACTCGTGCCGGGCATAACCGAACAGCTTGCTGGCGGCGATGTTCATGTCGACGAAGCGGTTGGCCACCGGATCGAACTGCACGATGGCCTCGCTGCAATGCTCGAACACCATGTGCCTGGAGGCGTAGGTCATGTCGGCCCAGCCTGCGAGATAGTCCGGCTCGCTTGTGCTCATGCTACGAAACCTCGTAATTGCTGCTACGAACTTTCGTTTTTATACGAGACTTCGTAGTCGATGCCTAGGTGCAGATCGTGCCTGGAAAACCGGATCAGATAACTAACTGTTTGATTTGAAATAATAAAAATAAATAGCTGAAAACCTGGCACAGCCTTCGCTCTAGCTCTTGCAAGCACGGTGACTTCCACCGTGAAGAAAAGCAGAAGAGGAGAGCACCCATGCCGAGCGTCGATATCGCCCATTACAAGGACGGCGACTTCCTGGTCAACTACGAAGAGAAGGTTTTCGAGGACGTCAAGGCCGAGCCAGGCGAGAAAGCCCTCATCACCTTCCACACCATCGCTTTCGAGGGTTCCATCGGCCTGGTCAACATGCTGCAGGCCAAACGCCTGCTGCGCAAAGGCTTCGAGACCAAGGTGCTGCTCTACGGGCCGGGCGTGCAGCTTGGCGTGCAGCGCGGTTTCCCCACCCTAGGCAATGAAGCCTTCCCCGGCCACCTGGCGGTCAACAACCAGATCAAGGCGTTCATCGAGGAGGGCGGTGAGGTCTACGCCTGCCGTTTCGCCCTGCAGGCCTTGTACGGGCAGACCGAGAAAGCGCTGATCGAAGGCATCCGCGCCATCAACCCGCTGGACGTCATGGATCTGCGTTTGCTGATGCGTCGCGAAGGCGCGCTGATCATCGACACCTGGACTGCCTGATCCATCCCGCCCCTCCCGCGGGAGGGGCTACGTTCGTACAAGGAATTCGCCATGGCCATCGTCCGTGCCGCTGCTGTGCAGCTCTCGCCCGTGCTCTACAGTCGCGAGGGTACCGTCGAGAAGATCGTTCAGACCATCCTGCGCCTCGGCCGCGAGGGCGTGCAGTTTGCCGTCTTCCCGGAAACCGTGGTGCCTTACTACCCCTATTTCTCCTTCGTGCAGCCACCGTTCATGATGGGCAAGGAGCATCTGCGCCTGCTCGAGGAGTCGGTGCAGGTGCCGTCGGCGGCGACCGCCGCGATTGCCGAGGCCTGTCGCGAAGCTCGGATGGTGGTGTCGCTGGGCATCAACGAGCGTGACGGTGGCACGATCTACAACGCTCAACTGTTGTTCGATGCCGATGGCAGCCTCATTCAGCATCGGCGCAAGATCACTCCGACCTACCATGAGCGTATGGTCTGGGGGCAGGGCGATGGCTCTGGCCTGCGTGCTGTGGCCAGCCAGGTCGGGCGTATCGGCTCGCTGGCCTGCTGGGAGCACTATAACCCGCTGGCGCGCTATGCCCTGATGGCCGATGGCGAGCAGATTCATGCGGCGATGTTTCCCGGTTCGCTGGTGGGGGAGATCTTCGCCGAGCAGATCGAGGTCAGCATCCGCCACCATGCGCTGGAGTCCGGCTGCTTCGTGGTCAACGCCACCGCCTGGCTGGAGCCGGAACAGCAGCAGCGCATCATGGCCGATACCGGCTGTGGGCTGGGGCCGATTTCCGGCGGTTGCTTCACCGCCATCGTCAGCCCCGAAGGCAAGCTGCTGGGGGAGCCGCTGCGCAGCGGCGAGGGCGAGGTGATCGCCGATCTCGACCTGGCGCTGATTGACAAGCGCAAGCGCATGATGGATTCGGTCGGCCACTACAGCCGGCCGGAACTGCTCAGCCTGCTGATCGACCGCACGCCTACCGCCCACCTGCATGAGCGCGTCACGGCGCTGCCGGGGCGGCATGAAGCCGAGGAGGTCGAGCATGTCAGCCTCTGAACGCATCGCCGCGCTGGACCTGCTCAGCGAGCTGCAGTGCCATGGCGCGCGCTGGCAGGACGACGGCCACGGCCTGTCGCGCAAGGGCGGCGCCGGGCCTTCCGATCACAAGGCGCTGTCGTTGGGCGGGCATACCGCGATGGTGCCGATGCTCAATCAGGCCTCGCTGCTATCGCCCTACGAAGTGCGTCCGCAGGGTGCGGGCGAGCTGGCGCTGATCTACCGCGACGGCCAGCAGGTGGGCCAGGTGCAAGTGCCAGGCGTGCCGAACTTCTACGCACGCAGCACCGCCGACGGCATCCCTTACTGGAAGATCGCCACCCTGCACAGCGATGACGTGCTGGCCACCACGTTGCTGCAGCACTGCATCCGCATGAACGATGCTGCCAGTGCCTGCCAGTTCTGCGCCATCGGCCAGTCCCTGGAAAGTGGCAAGACCATCGCACGCAAGCGCCCGGCCCAGCTCGCTGAGGTGGCCAAAGCGGCGGTGGAGCTCGATGGCGTCAAGCACATGGTGATGACCACTGGCACGCCGCAAACCTCCGACCGTGGTGCTGCCATCCTTTGCGAATCGGCCGCTGCCGTTACCGCGGCAGTGGCCCTGCCGATCCAGGCGCAGTGCGAGCCGCCGGACGAGGACGCCTGGTTTCGCCGCCTGCAAGACAGCGGCGTGGTCTCGCTGGGCATGCACTTGGAGGCGGTCACCGACGAGGTGCGCCAGCGGATCATGCCGGGCAAGGCGCAGGTGCCGCTGGCGCGTTATTTCTCGGCTTTCGCGGCGGCCGTCGAGGTCTTCGGGCGTGGCCAGGTCAGCACCTACATCCTGGCCGGGCTGGGCGATAGCGAAGAGGCCATCGTGGCCATGGCCGAGCGCCTGGCTGCAATGGGCGTCTACCCCTTCGTAGTGCCTTTCGTTCCCATCGACGGCACGCCGCTGGCTCAGCACCCCAAGCCCGACAGCGCCTTCATGCAGCGCCTGTATCCGCGCATTGGTGCCAGCCTGCAGCGGCACGGGCTGCATTCCGAACAGATCAAGGCTGGCTGCGCCAAGTGTGGCGCCTGTTCGGCCTTGAAACGCCACGAGTGAGGGAAACGACCATGGCCGAGCATGCCTTTGCCTTGAATGACGACACCTTTCGCGACTTCCTCACCGGCGATCTGCTGGTCAAGCCTGCCACCGAGCGCTGGGAGCGGGAAGCCTACTACCGCTTGCGCCGTGCGGTCTTCGCCGACGAGCAGGGGCTGTTCGCCCAGGATCGTGATACGCACGACTTCCAGGCCCTGCCGATCGTTGCCGTCGCCTACAACTGTGGCGTAGCCGACCGGGTGGTCGGTGCGGTACGCATCTACGAGCAGGCGCCGGGGCTGTGGTATGGCGGCCGTCTGTGCGTGGAGCGCGACTATCGCCGCCACGGCATGATCGGCAAGGCGCTGGTCAACGAGGCGGTGTCACGAGCTATCGAGCTGGGCTGTCACACCTTTCTGGCCACCGTGCAGGCGCACAACGAAGCCTGGTTCCACGGCCTGCACTGGCAGAGTTTGCGGTCGTTGCAATTGCTCGAGCGCGAGCACGTGCTGATGCAGGCGAACCTGGCGCGCTATCCCTTCATGCCACGCGAGGTGTCGTTGCTGCCCCTAAAGGAGCGGCGTCATGGCTGAGGCATTGCGCAAGACCCCAGCCACTGGCCTGAGCGAACTGCTCGCGGCACTGCACGACACCCCGGCGATGCGCGCCAAGCAGGCCATTCAGCGACCGGCCCAGGGGTTATCTGGCTCGCTGCCGCAGGGTGATGCCCGTTATGCACTGCCCGGCGATGACACGGCGGCCATACGTTGCGGCGAGCATTACCAGTTGTTGGCCATCGAAGGCATGTTACCGGCCTTCGTCGAATCCAGCCCCTGGTTCGCCGGCTGGTCGGCGGTGATGGCCAACGTCAGCGATATCGCCGCCATGGGCGGGCGTCCCACGGCAGTGGTCAATGCCTACTGGCACCATGACGAGGACAAGGCCGAGCAGTTGCTTCAGGGCATTCGCGAGGCCTGCCAGGCCTATGGCCTGCTACTGGCCGGCGGGCATACCCATCAGGGCGCCGATGCCCGTGCTGGCTTGGCGGTGGCCATCACCGGCATCGCTCACCGGCTGCTCTCCACCCTGCATGTCGCGCCTGGTCAGGTACTGGCGATGGCCGTGGATCTGGATGGCCGCTGGCACCCCGGCGTGCCCTATTGGAAAGCCTTCGAGAAACGTTCCGGCGAGCGCCTGCGCAGCCAGCTCGATGTGCTACCGCGTCTGGCCGAGGGCGGCTTGCTTGCCGCCGCCAAGGACATCAGCAACGCCGGGCTATTGGGCACTCTGCTGATGCTGCTGGAGCCGACCGGCTGTGGCGCTAGGCTTGAACTCGATGGATTGCCGTGCCCGGACGACGGCGACCTGCTGCGCTGGCTGCAGGCGTTTCCCAGTTATGGCTTTTTGCTGACCCTGGAGGAAAGCGCCTGGGCCGACGTGCACACCGCCTTCGCCCTGGAGGGGCTGACCTGTGCGCGCATTGGTCAGATCGACGACAGCGCCAGTCTGCAGGTCGGGGTGGGCGGCGAGGTCATGGAGTTCTGGAATCTCGGGCAACGCCCATTCACCGGTTTCACCCAATCCACCCCTATAAGCGAGGAGTACTGAGATGCCTGCCGTCAACTTCAAACTGCGCTGGCCCGATGGCCAGGAAATGTCCGGTTATTCACCGTCCACCATCATCTACGAGCACCTCTGCGCGGGCTCCAGCTACGCACTCGAGGATTTCATCCTGCGTGCCGAGAACGCCCTCAATGCGGCTTCCGAGCGGGTCAAGGATGTCAAAGGCTTCTACTGCAGTTCGGCCATGGACACCCTGAGCGCCCTGCGATACCACGCGCGCGGCTTCGAAGGTGGCCAGGTGCAGATTCTCGATATGCAAACGGCCCATGCCGGTCAGGTCAACAGCGGCTGGAGCTCTTTCTAGATGTCCTTTCCATCGCACCAGTTACCCGAGGAGCGTGCAATGCCCAGTCATCTCAAATCCGTACAGGTTCCCCATCATCAGGTCATCATTGTCGGTGGGGGGCAGGCCGGTCTGTCGGCCAGTTACTACCTGCAGCAGCAGGGTATCGATCATCTGCTGCTGGAAAAGCACAGCCTCACCCATAGCTGGCGTACCCAGCGCTGGGATGCCTTCTGCCTGGTCACGCCGAACTGGCAGTGTGCGCTGCCGGGTTACCCCTATGCCGGAGACGACCCGCACGGTTTCATGAAGCGTGAGGAAATCATCGATTACCTCGACGGCTTCATCCGCAGCGTCAATGCGCCGGTTCGCGAGGGGGTCGCGGTGCAGCGTGTGACGCAACGCCCGCAAGGTGGTTATGCGGTGCAGACCAGCGTTGGCGAATTTACCGCCGATCAAGTCATCGTCGCCTCTGGCGGTTATCACGTGCCGATCATTCCGCGTCTGGCCGAGCGTTTGCCGATGGACATCGTTCAGTTGCATTCCGAGCAGTATCGCAACCCGCAGGCGCTGCCCGAGGGCAACGTGCTGGTGGTTGGCTCGGGGCAATCCGGCGCGCAGATCGCTGAGGATTTGCACCTGGCTGGACGCAAGGTGTATCTGGCCGTCGGTGATGCCCCGCGTTGTGCGCGCTTTCACCGTGGCCGCGACGTGGTCGACTGGCTGGCGGACATGGGCTACTACGACATCGGGGTCGACCAGCATCCGCTGCGCGAAGGCGTGCGTGACAACACCAACCACTATGTCACCGGTCGCGATGGCGGGCGTGATATCGACCTGCGCAAGTTCGCCCTCGAAGGCATGCAGTTGTTCGGCCTGCTGCAGGGCCTCGAAGGTGAGACCCTGAGCTTCAGCGACGATCTGCAAGCCAGGCTGGATGCCGCCGATGCGGTGTATAACCGGATCAACGCCAGCATCGATGCCTACATCGCCGAGAAGGGTATCGATGCGCCGCCCGGTGAGACCTACCAGCCGGTGTGGCGCCCGCATCAGGTGCCAACCGAGTTGAATCTGCGGCAGGCTGGCATCACCAGCATCATCTGGTGCATCGGTTTCAGCCCGGATTTTTCCTGGATCGATGCCGGGGTATTCAATGGCCGCGGTCATCCGGTGCATAGCCGTGGTGTCACCTCGGTTTCCGGACTGTATTTCCTCGGTTTGCCATGGCTGCACACCTGGGGGTCGGGGCGTTTTTCAGGGATTGCTCGCGATGCCGAGTATCTGGTCAAGCGTATTGCCCAGCAGCACAAGGCGATCGCAGGGTAGGCGTATGCACTCGGCCCTTGGCTACAGGTGCGGTTCGGCCCACTTTCGAGCATTCCCGAACGGCACCTGGCCTGCTTTGTCGGCTAAGCTCGGCTCATTCTGTGCACTCATGAGGCAGGTGTATGAGACAGCAATGGCCGGCCAGCGAGATCGCGCGTCTGATCCTCGATGGCTTCGACGACTATCGCGAGCATTTTCGCCAGATCACCGATGGCGCGCGGGTACGCTTCGAGCAGGCACAGTGGCAGGAGGCGCAGCAAGCCTCGGCTGCGCGTATCAACCTCTACGAAGACAAGGTCGCCGAGACCCGCGAGCGTCTGCTGCAAGGGTTCGATGCGTCGCTGCTGGAAGTCGGGCAGTGGCCGCTGGTCAAGAGCGCCTATATCGCCCTGATCGACCTGCGTTTCGATGACGAGTTGGCGGAAACCTGGTTCAACTCGATCTTCTGCAGCCTGTTCAGCCATGACCAGATCAGCGATGGCTGCATGTTCATCCACACTACGCGGCCGTCGCTGCGCAACCAGCCCGGTGCCGTCCAGATACGCAGCTATCGACCTGCAGGCGAATTACTGCCGGCATTGCAGGCAATCTTCGACGATTACCGGTTTGACGTGCCCTACGAAGACCTGCCGCGTGACTTGCTGCGCCTGGAGGAGCAACTGCGTGCCAGCCTGCCGGACTGGGTGTGCAAGGACCCGGCGCTGTGCATCGAGCTGTTTTCCTCGGTGCTGTATCGCAACAAGGGCGCCTACCTGATCGGGCGCATCTATAACCGCGAGGAGCAGTGGCCCCTGGCAATCCCGCTGCTGCACCGTGAAGGTCAGGGCATCCAGGTCGATGCGGCGATCACCGACGAGGCGGAGGTGTCGATCATCTTCTCCTTCACCCGCAGCTATTTCATGGTGGACGTGGCCATTCCGGCGGAGTTCGTCGGCTTTCTCAAGCGCATCCTGCCGGGCAAGCACATCGCCGAGCTGTACACCTCGATCGGCTTCTACAAGCATGGCAAATCCGAGTTCTACCGCGCGCTGATCGGCCATCTGGCCGGCACCGATGATCGCTTCATCATGGCGCCGGGGGTACGCGGCATGGTCATGAGCGTGTTCACCCTGCCGGGCTTCAATACCGTGTTCAAGATCATCAAGGACCGCTTCGCCCACGCCAAGACGGTGGACCGCAAGACGGTGATCGAGAAGTATCGCCTGGTGAAAAGCGTCGACCGCGTAGGGCGCATGGCCGATACCCAGGAGTTCGCCGACTTCCGTTTTCCCAAGGCCAAGTTCGAGCCTGAGTGCCTGGCCGAGTTGCTCGAGGTGGCACCGTCCACTGTGGTGGTGGAGGGTGACACCGTGCTGGTGCGCCACTGTTGGACCGAGCGGCGCATGACGCCGCTGAACCTCTACCTGGAGAGTGCCAACGAAGCGCAGGTGCGCGAAGCACTGGATGACTACGGCCTGGCCATCAAACAACTGGCGGCGGCCAATATCTTCCCTGGCGACATGTTGCTGAAGAATTTCGGTGTCACCCGCCATGGCCGCGTGGTGTTCTACGACTACGACGAGATCTGCTTTCTCACCGAAGTGAACTTCCGCCGCATCCCGCCGCCGCGTTTTCCCGAGGACGAAATGAGTTCAGAACCCTGGTATTCGGTGGGGCCGATGGACGTGTTCCCCGAGGAGTTTCCGCCGTTCCTGTTCGCCGATATCAAGCAGCGCCGGCTGTTCAGCCAGTTGCATGGCAATCTCTATGACGCCGATTACTGGAAACAATTGCAGGAGGCGATTCGGGCGGGCAAGGTGATCGACGTATTCCCGTATCGACGCAAGAGTCCGGTGATTTGACGGCGGCTGGTTGAAATCCGCCTTGCCCGGCCTAATCTTACAGGTGAGCCGCTGGCTCTTCCCTTTACTTGGCAGGAGGTCGTACCCATGCTCGCCAAGCTGCAAGAACAACTGCAAGCCCTGCTGCAGGCCCTCGGCCTCGTCCCGCAACCTCAGCCGATTCGCATTAGTGAAGCCGAGCAGGAGCGCCTGCGGCGCGAAGCACGTCAGCGTCGCTGAAACTCGTCAGTTGAGCCGATGGGCCTTGAGCCAAGTGCCTATCAGCTCTGACTGAGCGTCTACTTTTTCATGCCGTTCAGGCCACTCTTATTGGGTTCAGCATGACTGGGCGCGTCTGCACGGTAGGCGTCGTTTTGTCTGCTTTCGTATCGGGATGAAAACCGTGAGCTTCTATCCGATATGTTGTGATCTGCTGAAGGCTCAACTCGATCCAGAACACTGTTAAAGACTTCATGGTGCCAGCCGAAAGCCTGATACGCACTGTTCATCAGGCTCTGCGCCTAATCGCTGATTAGCGCTCCTCTGGCGCTGTGCTACTACTACTTCTTCTAGAAGAAAGCAGTATCTCTTACCCACTGAGACACCTCCGAATGCGCCAGAACTTGCCCGTGACCCAACGTGAACGCACGTTTCCTGCGGACGGTCGCCTTATTTCCACGACCGACATGGATAGCCGGATTACCTATTGCAATGATGCGTTTGTCGAGATCAGTGGTTTCACCCGCGAGGAACTGATTGGCCAGCCCCACAATCTTGTACGTCACCCGGATATGCCGCCGGCAGTATTCGGGCATATGTGGGACACCATCAAGCAGGGCAAACCCTGGATGGGTATCGTCAAGAACCGGGCGAAGAATGGTGATTTCTACTGGGTCAGTGCCTATGTGACGCCAGTTTATGAAGGCGGGCGCATGGTTGGTTATGAGTCGGTACGCTCGCTACCGACCCAGGCGCAGAAGCAGCGCGCGGAGAAGCTTTATGCCCGTTTGCGTGAGGGCAAGCCTGCGGTGCCGGCGATTGAACGCTGGACCTACAGTCTGGTGCGTTCCTGGCCGCTGATCCTGGTTGCCGCGCTCATTCTGTTAGCCGAGCATTTCATGACGGGCGGACTGCTGGTCGGCGTTACCATCGCCATGATGATTGCGTTGGGCGCTTATCAGTTGCATCGCAGCCGCACGTTGATCTTGCATACCCTCGCCGAACATCCCAAGGCTTTCACCAGTGAGTTGGTGGCCCTGACCTACAGCGACAACCGGGGCGCGCAGGCGCTGCTGGATATGGCCATGATCAGTGAGGAGGCTCGTTTGCAGACCGCGTTGACGCGCCTTAGAAGATGCAGGTGAAAACGTCAAGCGGCGAGCTGCGCAGGCTGCCCAACTGGCCAGTGCGGGTGCCGAGTTGCTGGACCAGCAACGGGCCGAGACGGATCAGTCGGCGACCGCTATCAATGAAATGGCCGCCACCATTCAGGAGGTCTCGCACAACGTACAGAACACCTCGCATGCTGCCGAGGAGGCGGACCGTCTGGCGCGTGAGGGACGTGATCTGGCCGTCGGCAGTCTCGACTCCATGCGGCAGATGGCCAAGGCCGTCAACGATATCGGCCAGGCGGTCAACGAGCTGGCCAACTCCACCCAGTCCATCGGCAGTGTCGCCGATGTGATCACCTCGATTGCCGAGCAGACCAATCTGCTGGCACTCAATGCCGCGATCGAAGCTGCGCGAGCGGGCGAGCAGGGACGTGGGTTCGCGGTGGTGGCCGATGAGGTTCGATCACTGGCTTCTCGCACTCGCCAGTCGACCGAGCAGATCCACCAGATCATCTCGGAGCTGCGTGCAGGAGCCGAGCGCGCCGTATTAACCGCCGGAAAGGGAGAGGAAATTTCCCGTGGCAGCGTAGAGAGTGTCGAGTCGGTACGGGATGCGCTGGAAGGCATCAGTTCTGCCGTGACGCGCATTACCGGCATGAGTCAGCAAATGGCGGCAGCGTCTGAAGAACAGAGTCATGTAGCCGAGGATATCAGCCGGCAGATCACCCGCATCGCCCAGCTTTCCGACCACAGCGCTGGCCAGGCACACCAGGGCGCGGCCATCAATCGCGAGCTGGAGCAGATGGCTGATTACCTGCACAGTCTGGCCGAACGCTTCAACCGCTAAGCCCGTTGTGCGTATGCAATCCAGGGTTTCCGGATAGCATACGCACTACGCGTCGCAGCGGTGTTCTGGCACACTGCGCGGCATGCCTCGTCCGACCTGCTCCCGCTGCCAGCGCCCGCTTGGCCACTGCCTCTGCCCGCTGATTCCCAACCTTGAGAGTCGTACCCGGGTGCTCATCCTGCAGCACCCGAGCGAGGTCGGCCATGCCCTCAATACCGCTCGTCTGGCTGCGCTTGGGTTGCGCAACGCGGAGCTGCGTGTCGGTGAGGTGTTCGATGATTTGCCGGCATTGCTTGCGCATTCTGATTATCGCGCCTGCCTGCTGTTTCCCGGTGAAGAGTCCGTCATCCTGAGTGCTTATGCGACTGATGAGAGGCCTTTGCTGCTGGTGGTTCCCGACGGCACCTGGCGCAAGGCGCGCAAGCTGCTGCATCTCAATCCGCTACTGGCGACGTTGCCGCGCGTGAGCCTGGGAGCCGTGGCCCCGTCGCGCTACCGTCTGCGCAAGGCGCCGGAAGAGAGGGCGCTGTCGACCATCGAGGCGATCGTTGCCGCGCTGGATGTGCTGGAGGCTCCGCAGGGGTTCGAGGCGCTGCTGCGGCCCTTCGACGCGTTGATCGAAGGGCAGATCGCGGCGATGGGAGAAGAGGTCTTTATTTTCCATCGAAAGGTTAAAACCACCGGCTTTCAGCCGGTGAGCTTTAGCGCCACCATGCGGGGCTGGAGGGCAAGCGCATGGATTACAGATACGGCAGTCATACGGTCTACCAGATCGAGTATCACTTTGTTTGGGTGGCTAAATACCGATACAAGGTGCTCAGCGGTGAGGTTGCTGAGCGAGTGCGAGAGCTGGTGAGACAGACGTGCGAAGCATTTGAAATTCGGATTGTGAAAGGTGTGGTGAGCAAGGATCACGTGCATATTCTGGTGAGCAGTCCGCCGAATTTGGCGCCGAGTGAGATCATGAGGCGGATCAAGGGGCGTACGGCGAGCAAGCTTTTCGAGGAGTTTCCCCATCTGAAAAAGCGCTATTGGGGGCAGCATTTTTGGGCTCGCGGGTACTTTTGCGCGACGGTTGGGCAGATGACGGAAGAGATGATCAAGCAGTATCTGGAGCATCATTTTGAGCCGAGCCCGAACGATAATTTCAGGATGGAGCCTGACTGATCCGACGCGTCGTTCAGTCGACGCGTATCCGGACTTTCAGTCCGTAAGTCACTAACCCACCGACTTCAGTCGGTGGTTGTTGAGTCGCAATCACCAGCGCTAAGGAGGTGCGCGCGGCGCACCCTATGGTATCGCTCCGGCCACGTAGCCCGGATGCAATCCGGGGAGGTTCTGCGTCTCGACCATCAATCCCGGATTTCATCCGGGCTACGCAGCGTGCACGGCAGGTATTCAACGCTCGCGCATGGCTTCCGAGCGGGCCTTGAGCACCGGTTTGAGCAGGTAGTCCAGTACACTTTTTTCGCCGGTGATGATGTCTACGGTGGCGACCATGCCGGGGATGATCAGCAGGGGGTGTTCCGGATTGCCAAGATGGCTTTTTTCGGTACGCACCTGGATCAGGTAGAAGCTGTTGCCTTCCTCGTCGGTGATGGTGTCGGCGCTGATCAATTCCAGATTGGCCTTGAGGCCGCCATAGATGGTGTAGTCATAGGCAGTGAACTTGACCATGGCCTTCTGACCCGGGTGCAGGAAAGCGACATCCTGTGGGCGCACCTTGGCTTCGATCAGCAGGCTGTCATCCAGCGGCACGATTTCCAGCATGTCGCTACCTGGCTGAACCACACCGCCGATGGTGTTGACCTTGAGTTGCTTGATCACGCCGCGCACGGGCGAGGTCACGGTGGTGCGGGTCACCTTGTCTTCGATGGCTACGCTGGTGGCGGTGATCTTCTGCAGTTCCGTGCGTACTTCATTGAGTTCCTTGAAGGCTTCGGCGCGAAAAGCCAGCTCGGACTCCTCCATCTTGCTTCTGATTTCGCTCATGGCCGCTTCGGCACGCGGAATGGCCAGGTTGGTGGCCTCCAGTGAGCCGCGTACTTCCACCAGGCTGCGGCGCAGGCGTAGCACCTCGACCTGGGAAATCGCGCCCGAAGCCACCAGCGGCTGTGACATGTTCAGCTCCTGCTGCAGCAGGCCCAGGCTGGAGCGGTATTGCTGGGCCTTGGAACGAAATTCGGCCAGCTCCTGCTCCTTCTGTCGTAGCTGCTCACCGAGGGTGCGTTGCTCACTGCGCACGCGCTCCTGCCGTGAGCGGTAGAGAGCCAGTTGGTCTTCGGCCAACTGTGGCGCATCGCGGGTGATTTCCTCGGGCAGCCGTGGTGCGCGACCTTCGGCCTCTGCACTGAGACGTTCGAGACGGGCGATGAGCGCCAGACGATCCGCTTCGGTTTCGCCGCGGTTGGAGAGGAAGCGCGTGTCATCGAGCCTCAGCAGGGTATCGCCTTTGTCCACCACCTGGCCCTCGCGCACGAATATCTCGCTGACGATGCCGCCTTCGAGATTCTGGATCACCTGCACTTTGCTCGAGGGGATGGCCTTGCCTTCGCCGGTGGTGACTTCCTCAAGCACGGCAAAATGCGCCCAGATCAATGCCGTGAGCAGGCAGGCGCTGACCACCCATACCGTGATGCGGCTCAGCCAGGGTGAATCCTCCAGGATGGCGCCTTCGACTTCCGGCATGAATTCGGTGTCCTGGCGTTTTTCGCGCAGGCTGTCGAAGTAGTTGCCGAGGTTCTGCGTCGCGTGCATCACAGATCGCTCCTACAGGCTGGCCGGGCCGACACGGCCCTTGCGCAAGGCTTCGATCACGGCCTCTTTGGGGCCATCCGCTACCACTTTGCCGCTATCCAGCACGGTCAGACGGTCGACCAGGCTGAGCATGGAGGCGCGATGGGTGATGAGGATCAGCGTCTTGCCTTGTACCCAGTTGTGCAGGCGCTGGCGCAGCAGGTCTTCGCTGGTGTTGTCCATGGCGCTGGTGGGTTCGTCGAGCACCAGGATTGGCGGGTCGAGCAGCAGCGCGCGGGCCAGCAGCACTGCCTGGCGCTGGCCACCGGAGAGCAGTTGCCCGCGTTCGCCTACCGGGCGATCGAAGCCTTGCGGATGTTGGAACCCGGCAGGTAGAGGCCTTCGGCGTTGAAGGCGTAGACGGGGAGCAGGTCCTTGCGCTGTGACGCAGGGCGGATGTCGTTGATCAGGTTGTCCAGCACCAGGGGCTCGGCGCTGGGGCTGGCGTAATAGGTCAGCACCATGTGCGCCTGGTTGTAGTTCAGCGCCTTGACGTAGGTGATGCGCAGCTTCTCGCTGGGAATGCCGAGGCGCCTGAGGGTGAAGTACTTGGCGATGGAGTAGTCCTCGCAATCGCCGGCGCCCTTGATCAGCATTTCCACGGGGGTGGCCCAGTAATCGTTTTCCCGCCAGAGCTGAATGTCGTCAACGAAGCGCACCTTGCGGTTGAAAAAACGATTGACCTCGTTGAGCTTGTCGAGCTCTGGCAACGCCGCGCTGCTCTTGATCAGCGCTTCCCAATCGAGGATGCGTGCCTGCGCCTGGCCGAGATTGCCATAGCGACTTTCGGCGTTCTTCAGAATCTGGGCAAAGTCCCAGTTGGCCAGCGTCAGGCCAGCCAGCAACATGCCGCCGATCCAGAAGATCGACAGCTGCCACCACCATCGCTGAATACGTCGCCGTCGCATGAGGTCGTGCCTGTAGGCCTGATTCGGTGAGTCTAGGTGAGGTGCCGGCTATTTGCCGGCCGATCCGTCAGGGCAGGCGAGCACTGTCAAAAGGTTGTCGAGGCCGTGACCAGCCTGTGTCCCCCGAAGGGCCTCAGGGGCGTTGCAGCGTCTTCTGGCGCAGGATATAGATGCTTACCAGTACCGCGCTGGTCAGCATGAAGGCACGTGCCCAGGGCAGCGGCACCAGATAGCAGGAGAGGGTGATGCTGGCCCACATCAGCAGCAGGGCGTAGACCTTGCCCTTGAGCGGTATGCCCTGGCCTTCGAGGTAGTCGCGAATCCAAGGCCCCAGGTGCTGGTGGGTGACCAGCCAGAGGTAAAAACGCCGGGAGCTGCGCACGAAACAGGCGGCCGCCAGGAGTAGAAAAGGCGTGGTCGGCAGCACCGGCAGGAAGATGCCGATGACCCCGAGTGCCACACTCAGCCAGCCGATGGTCAGCAGCAGATAACGGACGCTGCGATGGCGGCTGGGCTGGATATCACGCGGCATGGACAATTCTTGGCGGCCGGCCGGGGCATTGCCCCCCCGGCTGGTACGGTCAGTGGCGGGGCTTGAGCAGCGCGGGCTTTTCTTCCGGCGCCTGGCACAGCAGGAAGAGGGCGGTCAGCAGTTCGGGAATCTGCTCGATCATGCTGTCCACCAGGTCGTGGTCGCGGGCGATCTCGGCGAACTCCTGCTGCTCGTCGAACAGGCCGGAACCAACCATGATCGGCAGCAGCAGTTCGCTGACTTCGTCTTCGGCATCCTCGAACCACACGGCCTCGCGCAGGAACACACCTTCCATGAAGCCGATGCACCAGCCGCGCAGGTCGGAGTCGTCCGGCTCCTCGCCGAGGTCCAGGTCGCAGGGCAGTTCCGGCTCTTCTTCACCGGCCAACTGGCGCGCGATGTGCGCCTTGAGGTGGATCAGCGTACCTTCGATCTCTTCGCGTTCGGCATCGCTGCGGTAGTGCGGCGGTTCGGCGAACAGCGCGTCGATCCATTCACGCTCCGGCACCTGATCGGGGCAGATTGCCAGTGCGGTCAGGTAGCCATGGGCGGCCACGTAGTCCAACGCTTCCTCATGCAACTCATCGGCATCGAGAAAGGCTTGCAGGCGGGACAGTTGCTCAGCGAAGGACATCGTGGGGGTTACCTTGAGGCTTAGGGGATAAACGAGGTGAGATTCTAGTTCACCGCCGCCTCTGCGACCAGCGCGGGCGCTCTGCAGATGGAGATTCGGCTGCTTCGGACGGGTTGGCGCCCTGTTGCCTGCTATCCTGCGGCATAATGCGCGGCCAGATTTGGAGACCTTCATGCTCGACCACGCCATGCGCATTCTCAAAGACGTTTTCGGCTACGACGCCTTTCGCGGCAACCAGGCCGCGATCATCGAGCGCGTGGCCGGCGGCGGCGATGCCCTGGTGCTGATGCCGACCGGCGGCGGCAAGTCGCTGTGCTTCCAGGTGCCGGCACTGATGCGCGAGGGCCTGGCAGTGGTGGTTTCACCGTTGATCGCACTGATGGACGATCAGGTGGCCACCCTCGACGAGTTGGGTGTGGCAGCCGTGGCGTTGAACTCCACCCTGAGCACCGATGAACAGCGCGAGATTGCCGACCGTATCCGCAGTGGGCAGATCAAGATGCTCTACCTGGCGCCCGAGCGCCTGGTGCAGCCGCGCATGCTGAGCTTCCTGCAGGGTCTGGATATCGCCCTGTTCGCCATCGATGAAGCGCACTGCGTATCGCAGTGGGGCCATGATTTCCGTCCGGAGTACCTGCAGCTCGGCCAGTTGGCTGAGCTTTTTCCCAATGTGCCGCGTATCGCCCTGACCGCCACGGCGGACAAGCGCACCCGCGAAGAAATCGTCCAGCGCCTGCATCTGGGAAACGCCGAGCGCTTTCTGTCGAGCTTCGACCGGCCAAACATCTTCTATCGTATCCAGCCCAAGGACCAGCCGCGCAAGCAACTGCTGAGCTTTCTCGCGCCGCGCAAGGGCGATGCCGGTATCGTCTATTGCCTGTCGCGCAAGAAGGTCGAGGAGGTCGCCGACTTTCTCAGCAGCCAGGGTTTTCCGGCTTTGCCTTACCACGCCGGTTTGCCCAACGAGCTGCGCGCCTATCACCAGAAGCGTTTCCTCAACGAGGAAGGCCTCATAATGGTGGCCACCATCGCCTTCGGCATGGGTATCGACAAGCCCAACGTGCGCTTCGTTTGCCACCTCGATCTGCCCAAGTCGCTGGAGGCCTACTACCAGGAAACCGGTCGCGCCGGCCGTGACGGCCTGCCAGCCGATGCCTGGATGGCTTACGGCCTGCAGGATGTGATCTTCCTCAAGCAGATGCTCAACAATTCCGACGGCGACGAGCGCCACAAGCGCATCGAGCAGCACAAACTCGATGCCATGCTCGCCCTGTGCGAGGAAACCCGCTGCCGCCGTCAGGCGCTGCTGGCTTACTTCGATGAAGAATTGCCCAACCCTTGTGGGCACTGCGACAACTGCATCGATGGCGTCGAGACCTGGGATGCTACCGAGCCGGCGCGTCAGGCGTTGTCGGCGGTCTATCGCAGCGGCCAGCGCTATGGTGTCGGTCATCTGGTGGACATTCTGCTGGGCCGCGACAACGAGAAGATTCGCGTTGCTGGCCATCAGCACCTGGCGGTGTTCGGCGTCGGCAAGGGTTTTTCCGAGGTCGAGTGGCGCACCCTGTTCCGTCAGCTAGTCGCCCGTGGCCTGGCCGATGTCGATCTGGACGGCTTCGGCGGTTTGCGCCTGAGTGAGAGCTGCCGGCCGCTGCTGCGTGGCGAGGTCAGCCTGCAACTGCGCCGTGAGCCCAAGCCGGCACAGGCGGCCAAGGCCTCCAGTAGCGCTGCCAGCCAACTGGTGCGCGGCCATGAGCGGGACATGTGGGAGGCGCTACGCAGCCTGCGGCGTAAGCTGGCCGAAGAGCACAGCGTTCCGCCGTACGTGATCTTCCCCGATGCCACGCTGCTGGAAATGTTGCGCAGCCAGCCGGGCTCGCTGCGCGAAATGGCCGAAGTCAGTGGTGTCGGTGCACGCAAGCTGGAACGCTATGGCCAGGCTTTTCTGCAGGTGCTCAATGGCGCGGTTGAGGAAGCCGCGCCGGCGCCAGTTGCCGACCTGCGTCATGAACTGGTCAGCCTGGCCCGCGCCGGCATGACGCCGACGCAAATCGCCGGCCAGCTCAACTGCAGCGAGAAGAACGTCTACAGCCTGTTGGCGGAGGCGATCGCCGCACAGCAGTTGAGCCTTGAGCAAGCGCTGGATCTGCCGGAAGACCTGTTGGGCGAGATTCAGGAGGCCTTCCTCGACGGAGAGGGCGAGTTGCCGCCGGTCAGTGACATTGCGCCACTGTTTGCCGGTCGTATTGACGAAGCAGTGCTCTATTGCGTACGCGCAGCCCTGCAGGCGGAGTTCGAACTCTGAAACACCTGGTCAGAGAAAGCGCTGCTGCGCCTGTGGCGGCATTGCAGCGGCGCGGCTAAGGTGAGGAGCACATCGCCTGTTGACGAGGTAAGGGTGCCCAAGGATCAAGCCTGGCTCGACGAAGTTCGTCCCAGCCCTTATGCCGATCAGCTCAGCCAGGGCTTTCGCCGATTGCGCTTTTCTCAGGCGCTGGAGCGTGAGTACCGCGCCTCTATCCTTGAGGAGAGCTTCGAGCTCAAACGTATTGCACTGAGCGTGGCGGCCGTGATCTGGCTGGCACTGACGGTATTCGATATGGCCGTCGTGCCGGCCTCGCACGTCAGTTGGGTCATTGCCATTCGTGTTCTGGCGCTGGCTGTTTTGCTGGTGTGTGCCTTTTTCATTGTGCAGCGCCGCTATCGTCATCTCTGGCTGCCGCTGAGCATGACCTGCATCCTCGTGCTGGGTGTCGGGGCTGCGATGATCGTCGGTGTGGCTCATCGTGCCGACCCCGACTACCCCTATGAAGGGCTGATGCTGGTGAGCATGGCCGCTTACTTTCTCGTGGGGCTGCGGTTGAGTGAGGCCGTTATCTGTTCCCTGGTGGTATTGCTGGCCTATGTGTTGGCGGAGCTGGCAGCTGGCTTGCCGGTGCCCAAGCTGCTCAACAATGTGCTGTTGCTGACCTTCGGCAACCTTATCGGTGGCGTCGGCTGCTACCTGCTCGAGCACAAGTCGCGCGAGTATTTTCTGGTCAGCCGGCTGATGCGTCTGTTGGCCTATCACGACAGCCTGACGGGGCTGCACAACCGACGCAGTTTCAATCGACAGTTCGAACGTCTGTGGCGTCAGGCACAACGAGAAGGCAAGTCACTGGCGCTGCTGCTATGCGATATCGATCATTTCAAGGCCTATAACGACAGCTATGGTCATCAGGCTGGAGACGTCGCCTTGCAACATGTCGGCGCGCTTATCCAGCAGGCGGCCAGACGGCCGCTGGATATGGGGGTGCGTCTCGGTGGCGAGGAATTCGCCCTGTTGCTCTTCGACATCGCTGCCGATGAAGCGGTACGGCGCGCTGAAGCCCTGCGGCAGGCATTGGAGCAGGCGGGTATCAGTCATCGCGAGTCCGCCAGTGGCAAGGTGCTGACCATGTCGGTCGGGGTTGCCTGGTTGAGTCCGGACAGTCAGCCGCAGCTCAGCCAGTTGTACGAGCAGGCTGATCGTGCGTTGTATCAGGCCAAGGCGTCTGGACGTAATCAGGTCTCTGTCTGAGCCCGGAAAATGTATTCAGTGCAAATCGGTCGTATCCTGCAACGGTCACGCAACAATCTGGACTTGCCCTGAGCAACGGGTTATGGCTAGCTGGCTAATAATTAGTTTTTGACCTTTGTATGAGTCCGTTAGCCCATGTCTTACCCCGATCAACACCGCTTTGCCATGCAGGTTGCCCAGTTGTCGCGCGCCTGGCGTTCCGAACTCGATAGACGTCTGGTCGGACTGGGGCTGTCCCAGGCGCGCTGGCTGGTGCTCTTGCACCTGGCGCGCTTCACCGAAATGCCCACCCAGCGTGAACTGGCGCAGAGCGTCGGCGTAGAGGGGCCTACTCTGGCACGACTGCTCGACAGCCTGGAGAGCCAGGAACTAGTGACGCGTGTGGCAGTGCCTGAAGACCGTCGCGCCAAGAAGATCGCGCTGCAGCCCAAGGCGCAGCCGCTGATTGAAAAGATCGAGGCGATCTCCACCCAGCTGCGCCATGAGGTCTTTGCCGGTATTGATGAGGATGATCTGCGTCGCTGCCAGCAGGTTCACGCCCGTGTACTGGGTAATTTGATGAAGTGACCGGCTGTTGGTGTCAAAATTTCGATCACTTTCTGATCGAAATCATTTTTGTGTCCAGCTTTTGACTAATGGCGCTTGATGGCACCGTGCTTTCATCGGCAAACTGACGCCCAGGCCGCTACTTTGTGAATCAGTAGCCATAATCTAATCCGAGACGGCCTCGACAAGAGGCTTGTCAGCCGTTCTCGGAACTTTCAAGGGCGCCAGTCTCCCGACCAATGGAAGCTCAGGCAGGAGTCGTGGAGGTGGCGTTCGATCAGGATAACCCTGGAGGTCACATGGCTCGGGTGCGTCAGTTAATGTTGGGCTTGGCGTCTGGCTCTGCGCTCTATTCGGGTATGGCGCCGGCGCTCGGGTTGGGGGACATCACCCTGCACTCGGCGTTGAACCAGCCGTTCGAGGCCGAGATCGAATTGCTCGAGGTGGGTGACCTGGGCGCGCAGGATTTGCGCGTCGGTCTGGCGCCTGCTGAGATCTTCAGCCGTTCGGGCGTCGAGCGTTTGTACTTTCTCAATGACTTGCGTTTTACGCCGCTGTTACGTGGTTCGCGCAGTGTCATTCGTGTGGTTTCCAGCCGTCCGGTGCGCGAGCCTTACCTGAATTTCATCGTCGAGGTGGCGCGCCCCAACGGTCAGTTGCTGCGCGAATACACCGTGCTGCTCGACCCGCCAGGCTCATCGGCCTACACCTCGGTGGCAGCGCCCAGTGCTGCAGTAGTCTCGCAAGTGACCCCGCGTGCTCAGGCTCCAGTGGCACCGGTCAGAGCGGTGCCTCCACCGAGTGCCACGGCCGGGCATCGTCACCAAGTCGTGCGCGGCGACAGCCTCTGGTCCATCGCTGCGCGTTTGCGTGAGCAGGGCAGCACGCTGTCTCAGCAGGCATTGATGGAGGGCATTCTTGCCCTCAACCCGAATGCCTTTGCTGGTGGTGATCCAAGTCGTCTGCTGGCTGGTACCGCTCTGTTGTTGCCGGATGCCGCGCGTGCAGGCGCGCTCCAGCCGACTGCCGCACCAACGGCAGCCGACGCCGCGCCCGTCGCTGCACAAAGCAGTGTCGAGGGATTGCTCAGCGCGCCACCGGCTGCTGTGGAGTCGGCGCCGCCACAAGCCGAAAGCCTGGCGCTACTGGCTGAGAAGCAGCGTCAGCTGGATGCCGAGTTGGCCAACCAGGCTGCAGAAAACCTGCAGTTGCAACAAGGCCTGGCGCAGTTGCAACTGCAACTGCAGCAATTGCAGGAACAACTCGCGCAGAAGGATGCCCAGTTGGCTGAGCTGGCTGCGCGTACACCAGCCGAGCCCGTTACTGCGCCTGTCGTGGCAACGCCGGTCAGTTTGCAGGAGCCCATTGCCGGGCGTGGCTGGTGGGCGACGCTCCTGGCAGGTGGCACGGGTCTTTTATTGCTGCTCGGTGCACTGTTCTGGGCTGTGCGGCGGCGTGGCGACACAGGCAAGCCCGTGGTTCAGGTGCAAGCGAAGGCGCAGGCGTCTCAGCCACAGCCCCAGCCGCAGATTGCCGTTTCGGTGCCTACCGAGCCGGTGCTGAAGGCCGTGCCGACACCGGTGCCTGCCCGGGCCCAGGCGCCAGTCGATGCGCTTGAGGCGGCCAATGTCTATATCGCCTATGGGCGTCTCAGCGAGGCCCGTGGCGAACTGAACAAGGCACTGGCTCAGGCACCGCAGCGCAGTGATCTGCGCTTTCGTCTGCTGGAAGTCATGGCGATGCTCGGTGATGGCGCAGGCTTTGCCCGTGAGGAGGCGGTGCTGCGGGGTGAGGCCTTCGACGCTGCGCGTATCGATGCACTCAAGGCACGCTATCCCGACCTGCCCATGTCCCAGCCGGCACCGAACGAGCCTGTTATGTCGCCGCCTGTTGCAGAGCCGCTGACCGAGCAGGATTTCCAGCTCAACCTCGACGACCTGTCGCTGGATGCCGACTGGGAGCTGGTCAGCCCGTTCCCGGCTACCGCCAAAGGCAAAGCCAAGCCGGCTGTCGAACCGGAGTTCGATGCATCCTTCGCCAGCAACCTGCAGGAGTTGCCGGAGGTGTTCGAGTTGCATCATGAAGACGAGCAGTTGAGCGCTTTCAGCGAGATGGAAATGGTCCTCAGTGATGAGGTCAAAGCGCTGGACGACAATTTCCTCGATGCCTTCGCCGGCGATGCCGATGCCACTGCGGCGCTGCAGGGCGATATCGATCAATTGGCGACCGACCCCGAGCACATGACCCGGCTCAATCAGGCACTGGCGTATATCAGGCAGGGGGATATCGCCACTGCCTGCGACATCCTCAATGACGTGATCGACCATGGCGACGACGAGCAGAAGAAGGCGGCTCGCCAGTTATTGGCGGAAATCGCCTGACAGTCCCGGGCTGCTGTACCTGACGAGGCCGCGCAACTGCGCGGCCTCGTCGTTTCAGAAGCTCTTGCCGAGATTCAGGTACAGCGCCTTTTCCCGCTCGTCGTTGAAACCGTAGCTGAAGTTGAGCGGGCCGAGCGGCGTATCCAGGCCGAGGAAGATACTGGCGGCGTTGATGTAACCACTGTCGAAGGCGTTGTCATTGTTCCACGCGCGGCCACGTTCCAGCGACATGCCCAGGTACAGCGGGAAGTTCAGCGGCAACATCGAGGTTTGCGTCATACGCCGGTAGTAGATCATCCGCGCCAACGCCATGTTCTGGCCGCTCAGCGAGTCCTGACGAAAGCCGGACAGCTCCTGGGCGCCACCGAGAATGAAGCCCGAGGTGACCACCTCCGCCTGATCCAGCGTGCGCCCGTAGCGACCGCCGAACAGCCAGGTGTTGGGGCCGTGGCTGTAGGCCTTGTCCAGCTTCAGCTGCCATTGCCGATATTCCTCGTCCGAGCCCAGGCCGCGATCATACTTGCGCAGCATCAGGCCGATGTCCTCGCCGGTACGCGGAAAGTCGAGGTTGTCCAGGGTGTCGAAGGAGTACAGCAGTTCATAGTACCCCTCGCTGAAACTGAAGCTGGGCAGGTCGCGCTCGCCGACACGAACATCCGCCTCGCCCCAGGCCTGAGCGATGCCGAAACGAATCTCGCCGTTGTTGGCAATCTGCCGGCCGAGATTGAGGCCATAGCCGTAGCGCTCCAGGCGGTATTCGGCGATGGGGTCGTTGTCCAGGATCGCTTCGACGTTCTGCGCCTCACCGAACAGGTAGGGTGCGACGAAGTAGCGCGAGCCGGCGTCGAGCGGTTGATAGAACTCGCTGTAGAGCTCCTGACGGTCACCCAGTTGCAGGCGGGTCAGCCATTCGGCGCCAAGCTCGTTGATGCCATTGATGCGGTAACTGGCGCCGATGTTGAAAGCGCTGTCGCCACGCATGTCATCGGACAGGTTCAACCCCAGGCGCAGGTAGTCGGTGCCGGTACGTTTGCCGCGGGCATCAATCACCAGCGCGCTGCCGCGCTCGTCCAGCGGTTCTACCCGGTATTGCACGCGCTCGAAGTAGTCCAGGCCATACAGCGTGCCCATGTCTTTCTGCAGGCGATCCATGTCCAGTGGCTCGCCAAGCGGTTGGCGAATGTGTCGGCGAATCACCGCATCGCCGACTTTCGAGTCGTTTTCCACCTGGATCTCGCGGATCACCGGTGTGCGCTGTTCGCGGGTGCGGGCCATGGCCAGTGCCGGATTGCCGGCGCTGCTGGTACGCAAACGAGCCAGGCGCTCGGCCTGAATCTGCGTGGCGCGATAACCGGCGTCGATCATCTGTTCGCCACGATTGAAGTCGGCGACGCCGAAGCCGGCCAGTGGCGGCTGGATCAATACGTCGTCCGCCTCCAGCGTTTCGAGTTGAGCCTCGGAGTTCTTGCGCATCATCAGGTTGATCGACTGGTTCATCACGTCGACCACGGTGAGCAGCTCTTTGGCCGGTTTCAGTGGCATACCCAGGTCGACGACGATGACGTGATCGACGCCCATCTGCCGCGCGACGTCGATTGGCACGTTGTTGACCATGCCGCCGTCGACCAGCAGGCGGCCGTCCACTTCCACCGGGGCGAACACCGCCGGGATCGACATACTGGCGCGCATCACTTGCGGCAGGTGGCCGCTGCTCATGATCACCTGTTCACCCGTGACCACATCGGTGGCCACGGCGCGATAGGGGATCGGCAGATGATCGAAATCGCGGGTGGCGCTGCGATGCACCAGCAGGCTTTCCAGCAGCAGCGCCAGGTTCTGGCCCTGAATCACGCCCAGCGGCAGGCCCAGGCTGCCGTCGTCGCGGAAGCTGAGTTTCTGCTTGATCAGAAAATCACGGTCGTCCTGCTTGCGGCGAAAGGGGATGTCCTCGCGTGGCGGTGAGTCGGACAGTGCCTGTTGCCAGTCCAGTTCCAGCGCCAGGCGCTCAAGCTCCGCTACCGAATAGCCGGACGCGTACAGCCCGCCGACGATGGCTCCCATGCTGGTGCCAGCGATGGCATCGATGCGAATACCTTGTTCCTCTAGCGCCTTGAGCACGCCAATGTGCGCCAGGCCACGGGCGGCACCGCCGGACAACACCAGGCCGACACGGTCGGCGGCGACGACGGGCAGGCTGGAGAGGGCGAACAGGCAGAGCAGCGAAAAGAGCAGGCGGCGCATGGCAGTTTCCGGCAGGAGCAGAGACAAAGGCCGTTATTATAGGCATCAAGCCCCACAGTAGAGCCGCTGCCATGCCCGATCAGAAGCCCGAAATCGTCATCACCTATTGCACCCAGTGTCAGTGGCTGCTGCGCGCCGCGTGGCTGGCTCAGGAACTGCTGAGCACCTTTGCCGACGAGCTCGGCCGGGTCAGCCTGGAGCCGGGCACCGGCGGCGTGTTCCGCATCCTCTGCGATGGCCGGCAGATCTGGGAGCGCAAGGCCGATGGAGGCTTTCCCGAGGCCAAGGTACTCAAGCAGCGGGTGCGCGATCTGATCGATCCAGGTCGCGATCTGGGCCACAACGACCGCTAGAGCCTATTTATGATCTGCTGCGCGTCGGCGTTACTGCGTTAAAAACAAGCTGGATCGCCAGCCCGGTCGGAATGCTCATGTACAAAAGTACAGTCGCCCGCGACTCCGACCGTTCCTCGCTTATTTTTGCCTTGTATCGCTCTAGCTCGCGAGATCCTAAACAGGCTCTTGGGCGACGTCTTCGTTTCAGCGCGCCATCCGCGCTGAAACGAAGATAGCGCTGACGATCAGCACACCACCGGCCAGCATGCGCAGTGTCGGTTGCTCGCTGAACAGCCACCAGGCGAACAGAATCCCGTAGACCGGCTCCAGGGCGAAGATCACTGCTGTGGTGCGCGCCTTGAGTACGCGCAGGCTGGCAACGAACAGGCTGTGTGCCAGCCCCGTACAGAAGATCCCGAGCATGGCCAGCCACAGCCAGTCTATCGGGCGCACGCTGGGCAGCAGCGGCCAGGCAAACGGCAGCAGGCAGATCAGTACGGTGATGTTCTGGTATAGCGCAGCCTTTACCGGATCGAGGCCACGGGTGCTGGCGCGGTTGAGCAGCGACAGCAGGGCGAACAGAAACCCCGATAGCACGGCCCAGAGCAACCCGACGGTGGCGTCACTGGTCAGGCTGAACTCGGGCGTGACCAGCACCAGCCCCACGCACACCACGCCGACCATGGCGAACTCGCCGGGGCGGGTGCGCTCGCGGAACAGCAGGCCTTCCAGCAGTACGGTGAAGGCCGGAAAGCTGGCGAATCCCAGCGTGGCAATGGCCACGCCGGAGATCTTCACCGACTCGAAGAAGGTAATCCAATGCGTGCCCAGCAGTAGACCGCCGAGCGCCAGCAAGGCCAACTGCCGCAGGGTCGGGCGCTGCGCGTTACGGCTACGCCAGAGTAGCGCCGCCAGGCCAAGAGCGAGCACGGCGAAGATCGCGCGGCCGCCTGCAATCATGTTCGGCGTGGTGGCTGCCAGTTTGCCGAATATGCCCGACAGGCCGAACAGCAGGGCGCCCAGGTGAATCGCCAGCAGGGCGTTACGCTCAGTCATGCCAGGCGCGCCCCGTTGGGCAGCGGTTTGTCGAACCCGGCCAGGACCACACGGTTGTCGCTGTCATAGACACCGGTGACCAGCACTTCGGAACGCACCCCGGCGATGCGTTTGGGGGCGAAGTTGCACACGCACAGCACCTGGCGCCCGATCAGCTCGCTACGGCTGTAGTGCGCGGTGACCTGGGCGCTGGAGATCTTGATGCCCAGTTCGCCGAGATCGACTTCCAGTACGTAGGCCGGCTTCACCGCTTTTTCATTGGCACGGGCGCTGCGAATGGTGCCGACGCGCAGCTCTACTTTTTCGAAATCCTGCCATTCGATGCTTTGCATGGGGTACTCCTCGATGATGCGGCGCAGTCTAGGTGGCGCCGGCGACAGCTGTCTGTCGCGGGAGTGATGGGTTTTGTCGCCAGGCTCTCGTTAGCATCTCGGCTGAGTGCGGCGAACCCGCTGTAGCCCGGATGAAATCCGCGGCGATTTCACGGGCGGGGCGCGAATAAGGTTTTTAGCGCGTGCGGCGCAACTGCCTTGGGGTCATGCCCATATGGCGGGAGAGGGCGGCGGTGAAGGCACTCTGCGAGCTGTATCCGACCCGTGCAGCGATTTCGCCAACCGCCAGGTCGCTGTCGCGCAGTAGCTGTTCAGCCAATTGCAGGCGCCGTTGGCGGATGTGCTCCATGGGCGTACGGCCGGTTTCGACGAGAAAACGGGCATGCAGACGTGCCACCGAAAGACCGGCCAGGCGTGCCAGATCTGCTACCTGCAGCGGGTGAGCCGCATGCTGGTCGATGTAGTGATCGAGTGCTGCCAGGGGCAACCCCGCTGTTTCATGTTGCTGGCGGCTGCAGGCCAGGCTGCCGAGTAGCAGAGCCGCACCCTGGCCGGCGATGACCGGGTCATTGATCGGACTGCTGGCCAGCCAATTGAGCAACTGCCCCTGTGAGGGATCGAGTTGCAGGGCGTTGGGCTTGTCCAGCAAACGCTGGATATCGCTCGCATGGTGGCCGAGCTGGCGTTCCAGCCAGTCGTTGGCCGGCAGATCCAGTACCAGGCATTGGCTGCCGCGTGGGCTGCCGCAGGTATGCCGTGCTGTGGCCGGCACCACGGCCAACTGATGGCGCAGCACCTGGCTGCCCTGGCCATCCACTTCGAATTGCAGCTCACCCGCCAGGCCAAATACCAGTTGCGCATGGTCGTGGCTGTGGCTGAGCATTTCGTGGCTGTAATGACGCAGGGACAGGATCGGGGGCATGGCGGTTTCCTCGGCAACCGCAGCAGTGTAACGCCAGTGTGGAAGCGATGCTGCGTCACGCAATGGTCTTTTGCCTGTCACAGGTCTTTCACCGCAACGCCTCAAGCTCGTCTAAACCAAGCCGGAGGCCGCCCATGACCAGTGCCCAGCTCGCCAAGCCCAGCCGCAAGCAACGAGTCCGCACCCTGTGGATTTCCGACGTGCATCTCGGCACGCGTGACTGTCAGGCCGAACACCTGGCGGCCTTTCTCAAGCGTTATCACGCTGATCGTATCTATCTGGTGGGCGACATCATCGATGGCTGGAAGCTCCGCGGCGGCATCTATTGGCCGCAGGCGCACACCAACGTGATCCGCCGTCTGCTGACCATGAGCAAGCGCGGCACCGAGGTGATCTACGTCACCGGTAATCACGACGAATTTTTGCGCCGTTATTCCAGCTTACTGCTGGGCAACATCCAACTGGTGGATGAGGCGGTGCACGTCACCGTCGATGGTCGCCAATTGCTGGTGATCCATGGCGACCAGTTCGACGTGATCACACGTTACCACCGCTGGCTGGCCTTTCTTGGTGATTCGGCCTACGAGTTGACCCTCACGCTCAATCGCTGGCTCAACCACTGGCGTAGCCGCTGGGGCTATGGTTACTGGTCGCTGTCGGCGTACCTCAAGCATAAGGTCAAAACAGCGGTGAACTTCATCAGCGACTTCGAGGAGGCCATCGCTCACGAGTGCGTCAAGCGTGGCCTGCAGGGCGTGGTCTGTGGCCACATCCACCACGCGGAAATTCGTCAGGTCAGTGGCGTGGAATACATGAACTGCGGCGATTGGGTGGAGTCCTGCACGGCGCTGATCGAACACTGGGACGGGCAGATCGAGCTCTATCGCCTGGCTGAGGCGCAGGCGCGACTGGCCAGTGAGGAGCAGGCTATCGCCCTTGAGAGCGGCGCATGAGGATATTGATCGTCTCCGACGCCTGGTCACCACAGGTCAATGGCGTGGTCACCAGCCTGGCGGCACTGGTCGCCGAGCTGATCGCGCTGGGGCATCAGGTCAAGCTGCTGTCACCTGCGGATTTTCGAGCTGTGCCCTGTCCAACCTACCCGGAGATTCCGTTGGTATGGGATCTCTGGCGAGTGGGCGGTGTGATTCGCGACTTTCGTCCCGACTGCGTTCATCTGGCCACGGAAGGCCCTTTGGGCTGGGCTGCGCGACGCTGGCTGGTCAAGCGTGGTCTGGCCTTCTCCACGGCGATCCATACGCGCTTCCCCGAATATGTCAGCACCCGTTGGCCGTGGATCGCACCACGTTGGGGTTATGCCTTTCTGCGCGCTTTTCACCGGCCGAGTCAGGCCGTGCTGGTGACCACCGAGCGTCTGCGCGCAGAGTTCGCCGGCTGGAACCTGGGCCGGTTGCAGCTGTGGCGCAAGGGCGTCGACACGCGCCTGTTCTGCCCCGATCAGTCACGCCCGCGCCCGCTGCACCCGGTGTTTCTCTTCGTCGGACGTATCGCGCCGGAAAAGAATCTGCAGGCCTTTCTCGAACTGGACCTGCCAGGCGAGAAACATGTGGTTGGCGACGGCCCGCAGCGTGAGATGTTGCAACGACAGTATCCGCAGGTGCGCTTTCTCGGCTATCGCCATGGGCAGGCGCTGGCCGAGGCCTATCGCGCTGCCTCGGTGCTGGTCTTTCCGTCGCGCACCGATACCTATGGTCTGGTGATGCTCGAGGCGCTGGCCTGCGGTACGCCGGTAGCGGCTTTCCCGGTGGCAGGGCCGCTGGATGTGCTGCGGCAGGGGCTGAGTGGGGTGATGGACGAGAATCTGCGCACTGCCTGCCTGGCGGCACTGGAACTGGATAGAGGGCGTTGCGCCGAGTTGGCAGCGGCGCAGTCCTGGCGGGCATCGGCGTTGGAGTTTCTGGCGTTGCAGGCGCTGATCGATGGTGAGGCGCTGCTGTTGCCTGAGGTGGCGGACGTGTAGCAGCAGGTGCGCTGCTTGCCACTGACGAATTTATCCTGGCGCTGGCCGTCTTATTCGGGCGAATGCCGTGGCATCGTCTATCCTATGAACGCCACGGCGCGTATCATGCGCGCCCTTCGATCATCAACTACTACACCGGGAGGTGCCCAAGATGACTGAGCACGAACAACCGCGTCCTGCAGGCGAGAAACTGCAGAAAGTCCTGGCCCGCCTCGGGTTGGCTTCACGTCGTGAGATCGAAACCTGGATCGCCGAAGGGCGGGTCAAGGTCAATGGTGCGGATGCGACGCTCGGCCAGCGCGTCGATGTCAACGATGCCATCGCCCTCGATGGCCGTCTGATCAAGCGTGAAGAAATCACCGGCTCCGTTCGTCGCGTGCTGATCTACAACAAGCCGGACGGCGAGATCTGTACCCGTGACGACCCGGAAGGCCGCCCGACCGTATTCGATCGTCTGCCGCGTCCCAGAGAAGGTCGCTGGATCAATATCGGCCGCCTCGATATCAACACCACAGGCTTGCTGCTGTTCACCACCGATGGTGAGCTGGCCAATCGTCTGATGCACCCGTCCTACCAGATGGACCGCGAATATGCGGTGCGTGTACGGGGTGAGGTCACCGAGGAAATGCTGGAAAACCTCAAGACCGGCGTGATGCTCGAGGATGGCCCAGCCAAGTTCACCGATATCAAGCAGGCGCCGGGTGGCGAGGGCTTCAACCACTGGTATCACTGCGTCGTGATGGAAGGGCGTAACCGTGAGGTGCGCCGTTTGTGGGAGTCGCAGGGCCTGGTGGTCAGCCGTCTGAAACGCGTGCGTTTCGGCCCGGTGTTCCTCACCTCGGAGCTGACCATGGGCCGCTGGCGCGAGATGGATCAGCGGGAAGTTGACATTCTCAGTGCCGAAGTCGGGCTGACGCCGCAGGCGCTGCCGGCCATGAAGGAGAAAACCCGCGAAAAGCTCGACCGCCTGCAGCGCAAGTCGGCCAAGCCGGTCGAGGTTCGGGGCAAGCGTGTGTTGCGCCCGGCGAAGGATGAGGCTGGCGCAGAGAACAGCCGTCCGAGCCGTACGCCGCGCCGTGAGGAGAGCGAGCAGCGTACGCCACGTGCACCGCGCAAGGAGGGTGGTGAGCGCCGTGAAAACAACCGTGGCACGCCGGTTGCCGAACGGCCGAGCGATGTTAAGAAGCGTCAGCCACGCCCGGCTGTCGAGCTTTCCGAGCGTCCGGCACGCAAGCCTCGCCCGGCTACCCCGGGTAAGCGACCGCCTTCAGGTGATGGTCAGCGTCCGGGCTTCGGGCGCAAGCGCTGACAAACGCAAAGGGACTCCACGGAGCAATGCCGATCAGATAAGCTTGCCAAAGCGGTCTTTCGTAGGAGCCCCGCCCCGGGGCGAAGCTTTTCAATCGCGTATCGCCCTGGTTCGCGGCGGGGCGCCGCTCCTACCCATTGGCAGCGTCGACGCTTAACTGACAGACATTACTCCACGGAGTCCCTTTTTCGTTCTGTTGGCGCGGATATGGCCTGAGCGCCTCAAGCCAGTTCGCAAATCTTGTCCGGGCTACGCAGAGCAGCCTGTCAGCCCGCCATGCTCAGACGATTGCGCCCCTCGCGCTTGGCGATATACAGCGCGTTGTCGGCGCGACGTAGCAGGCTTTCCAGCGACTCGCCGGGCAGCAGGCTGGATCCCCCCAGGCTGATGGACACATCGATGGGGTGGCCCGCATCCAGGCACTGCAATTCCATCACTGCAAAGCGCAGGCGTTCACCTACCAGTGCGGCGCTTTCCCGGCTGGTGCCGGAAAGCACGATGAGAAATTCCTCGCCACCGTAGCGAAAGACCATGTCGATATTGCGCAGCTGGTTCTTCAGGGTTTGCGCCACGGCTTTCAGCACTTCGTCGCCAAGCGCATGACCATGGTTGTCGTTGATGCGCTTGAAGTGGTCGATATCGACCATCAGCACGGACATTGGTTGCAGGTTGCGGCGGGCCAGATCCACCTCGCGCTGCAGGACCTGCTCCATGGCAATACGGTTACCGGTATCGGTCAGCGGGTCGCGCAGTGCGCTCTGCAGGGCCGTGCGATAGAGCAGGGCATTGCGCAGCGGGAACAGCAGGCTGGCGAGCAGCGATTCCAGCTGGATCAATTCGTTTTCGGCAAAACGCTGTTTGCGCCGGAAGATCAGCTCCCCCAAATACTCACCCTCGTGGCTCAAGCGATAGCCCGCCGAGTGTGGTGCGCGCTCACCCAGTTCCAGACGCAGGTCATGGGCGGGATGCTGGAAGGCCAGCGCATCGAGCGGCACCAGGCGCTGCACTTCGCGGAAGAACAGGTTGAGGATGCGTTCCACGTCCAGGCTGGTTTGCAATTGCAGGCCCAGTTGATGGCGCAACTCCACCAGGCCGGCAGGCTTGAGCGGTAGCTTGCGCGTGCCGGTAAAACCGAGACGCTGCAACTTGGCGGCATCGAAATCGATGGTGTTGGACTGGCTGGGGGGAACCATTGAGCTGAACCTCTGGCGCGTTGGTGCGACGAGAGGGTTAGAGCGAATTTCGTGCCAGGTGCTTCATGTTGGCATAAAGTCTTTTGAAGTCAGTCACTTAGGTAATTTTTGAGGCGTTGTTCGGCAAGCACTTGCCGGTTGTCTGGCGGTACTGGTGGCAATGTGCTGCCGCACGGCAATGAGGGTGGCGGATTTTTGTCGTGGCCTGGCCCGCTGAAGCTAGCGGGCCTGAGGCTGTTTACTGAGCGTCGAAAGCCTGGCCGTTGACGCCCTGGCTGTCGGGCCCCATCAGGTACAGATAGAGCGGCATGATGTCTTCTGGCAGTGGACGGCTTGCCGGATTTTCTCCCGGGTAGGCCTGGGCGCGCATGGCGGTGCGCGTGGCGCCTGGGTTGATGCTGTTGGCACGTACGTTGGCGATGCCGTCCAGTTCGTCGGCCATGACCTGCATCAGGCCCTCGGTGGCGAATTTGGACACTGCATAGGCGCCCCAGTAGGCCCGGCCCTTGCGCCCAACGCTGCTGGAGGTGAAGGCCACGGAAGCGTCCTGCGACAGCTTGAGCAGTGGCAGCAGGGTGCTGCTGAGCATGAACATGGCGTTGACGTTGACTTGCATCACGCGCATGAAGTTGTCACCGGAGAGTTGCTCCAGCGGCGTACGCGGGCCGAGGATCGAGGCGTTGTGCAGCAGGCCGTCGAGGCGCCCGAACTCGTTTTCGATCATCACCGCCAGCTCGTCGTACTGGTGCGGCAGGGCGGTTTCCAGGTTGAAGGGAATCACCACCGGCTGCGGATGGCCGGCGGCCTCGATTTCGTCATAAACCTGGCTCAGGTTGGCTTCGGTCTTGCCCAGCAGCAATACCGTGGCGCCGTGCGCGGCGAAGCTTTTGGCGGCCGCAGCACCGATACCGCGACCGGCACCGGTGATCAGGATGACGCGATCCTTGAGTAGGCCTGGGCGGGCGGTGTAATCGAACATGGGAAGATCCTTCGCAAAGCTCTTGAGAGTAGGGCGGGTGAACCCCGCCGAATGAAGAAATGGCGGGTTTCACCCGCCTTGCGCGATCAGCAGCTGCAGAGCGCGCGATCGAGTACCGCGCGCAGTTCCGACGGGTGATCGACGACTACGTCGGCCCCCCAGTTGCGCGGGTTGTCTTCGGGGTGGATGTAGCCGTAGGTCACTGCTGCCGTACGGCAACCTGCCGTGCGACCCGATTCGATATCGCGGGCGTCATCGCCGACGAACAGCACGGCCTCGGGGTTGACCCCCATCTGCTGGCAGGCCAGCAACAGCATGTCCGGCGCGGGCTTGCTGCGTTCGACATGGTCAGGGCAGACCAGCACTGCCGAGCGTTCGGCCAGCTTCAGCCCCTGCATGATCGGCTCGGCGTAGCGCAGAGGTTTGTTGGTGGCCACGCCCCACAGCAGGCGTGCCTGTTCGATATCGTCGAGCAGGGCTTCGATGCCGTCGAATGGGCGGGTGAGGACGGCGCAGTGTTGCTGGTAACGCTCCAGAAACTCCTGGCGCAGGGTTTCGAAGGCGGCCGAGTCCGGGTCTTCATCGAAAGCGCAGGCGACCATGGCGCGAGCGCCGCCGGATACCTGGTCACGAATGGCCTTTTCTGCCACTGGCGGCAGGCCACGGGCCACGCGCATGGCCTGGGTGATGGCGATGAAGTCTGGCGCCGAATCGAGCAGGGTGCCGTCCATGTCGAAAAGAACTGCTTTCAAACGCATGCGTTCTACTCCTTGCGCAGCGTCTGGATCATGTAGTTGACGTCGACGTCCGCTTCCAGCTTGTAGTGTTTGGTCAGCGGGTTGTAGGTCAGGCCGATGATGTCCTTGACCTCCAGCCCGGCTGCGCGGCTCCAGGCGCCGAGCTCGGAGGGGCGGATGAATTTCTTGAAGTCGTGGGTGCCGCGCGGCAGCAGGCGCAGGATGTATTCGGCGCCGATCACCGCGAACAGGTACGCCTTGGGGTTGCGGTTGATGGTGGAGAAGAACACCTGGCCACCGGGCTTGACCAGGGTGTGGCAGGCGCGGATCACCGAAGACGGATCGGGCACGTGTTCGAGCATTTCCAGGCAGGTGACCACGTCGAACTGGCCGGGCATCTCCTCGGCCAGGGCCTCGGCGGTGATCTGCCGGTAGTCGACCTCGACGCCGGACTCCAGCTGGTGCAACTGGGCGACGGCAAGCGGCGCCTCGCCCATGTCGATACCGGTGACCGTGGCACCGCGCTGGGCCATGGCTTCACTGAGGATGCCGCCGCCACAGCCGACGTCCAGCACGCGTTTGCCGGCCAGGCTGACGCGCTCGTCGATCCAGTTGACGCGCAGCGGATTGATGTCATGCAGGGGTTTGAACTCGCTTTCGCGATCCCACCAGCGGTGTGCCAGGGCTTCGAATTTGGCGATTTCGGCGCGGTCGACGTTGCTCATAAGCATCTCTTTCAAAGCATGGAAAGCGTACTGCCGCTATGTTGCCAGTTTAGTAACCGGCGTGGGGCGGCGCGGATTCGTTCAATGTATGTCAGTTTGTCGCAGTGATTTGCTCAGCGTAGACCGTGGGCATTGTTCTCAGGTGGCTCCGGCGACCTATGCGCAATCCTGGCTCCCCATTCCCTGGCCTTGGCGATCAGCGCCTGTTCGTCCATGCGCGTCAGGTGACCGTCAGCGAGCAATTGTTTGCCGCCCACCCACAGATGCTTCACGCAGTCGCGGCTGCTGGCATAGATCAGTTGCGAGACCGGATCGTAGATCGGTTGCTGGGCCAGCCCGGACAGGTCGAAGACAACCAGGTCGGCCAGTTTGCCCGGCTCCAGCGAACCGGTCTGCGCCTCCAGGCCCAGGGCGCGGGCACCATTGAGGGTCGCCATGCGCAAGGCGCTGTGTGCGTTGAGGGCCGTGGCAGAGCCGGCGACGGCCTTGGCCAGCAAGGCGGCGGTGCGGGTTTCGCCGAGCAGGTCGAGATCGTTGTTGCTGGCCGCGCCGTCCGTGCCGATGGCGATATTGACACCCGCCTGCCACAGACGTTCGACCGGGCAGAAGCCGCTGGCCAGCTTGAGGTTGGACTCGGGGCAATGAATCACGCTGCAGTTGTGTTCGACCAACAGCGCCAGATCAGCATCATCGATCTGCGTCATATGCACGGCCTGAAAGCGCGGGCCGAGCAGGCCAAGGCGGGCCAGGCGGGCCAGCGGGCGTTCACCGTGCTTGGCGACAGCGTCGGCCACTTCCTCGGCGGTTTCGTGAACGTGCATATGAATGCCGGCATCCAGCTCGTCGGCCAGTACGCGAATCTGCTCGAGCTTGTCGTCGCTGACTGTATAGGGGGCGTGCGGGCCGAAGGCGATGCGGATGCGCGGGTGTTGCTTGAGGTCGTCGAACAGCTGCAACCCCTTGCGCAGCGCCTCGGCCGCATTGAGTGCGCCGGGTACCGGAAAGTCCAGCACCGGCACGGTGATCTGTGCGCGCATGCCAGCCGCATGCACGCACTCGGCTGCGGTGTGCGGGTAGAAGTACATGTCGGAGAAGCAACTGATGCCGCTCTTGATCTGTTCGGCGATGGCCAGTTCGGTGCCGCTGCGGACGAAATTCTCGTCGACCCATTTGCCTTCGGCAGGCCAGATGTGTTCGTGCAGCCAGGTCATCAGCGGCAGATCGTCGGCGATGCCGCGAAACAGGCTCATGGCGGCGTGGCCATGGGCGTTGATCAACCCCGGTGCAAGCAGGCATTGCGGCAACTCTAAAACCTGCGTTGCCGGGTGGCGCAGTGCTTCGGCGCGGGGGGCGATCAGGCTGATGTGGCCATCGCGTATGCCCAGACCATGCTCGCGCAATACGACCCCGGCAGGCTCCACGGGCACCAGCCAGGTGGGCAGCAGCAACAGGTCGAGAGGGGCGTCGGGCATGATGGCGTGTCCGTCTGGCTTGAGCGATGCAGGAAAGCCCGCCAGTGTATAGATGAACGCGCCTGGCTTGAAGTCGCCAGGGGCGCCGGATTGTTCGGCTGGCGCCTGGCTGTCTGCGTATAATCCGCGATTTTTTGGCGGTTAGGATGGAGTGCGCGATGCGCGAGCAATTGCTGGCGGTGGAGAGGGTTCAGGCCATCGAGTGGCGCGAGGGCGCGCTGTACGCGCTCGATCAGCGCCTGCTGCCGCATCGGCAAACCTGGCTGCGTTTCGAGACGGCTGCCGAGGTGGCGGACGCGATTGGCGATAGGGTGGTGCGTGGGGCCCCGGCTATCGGCATCGCGGCGGCTTACGCTCTGGTACTGGGGGCTCGGGCCCGGCTGGCGCTCGGTGGTGACTGGCGTGAGGCGCTGGAGGCCGATTTTGCCCGTCTAGCGCAAGCGCGGCCCATGGCCGTCAACCTGTCCTGGGCTTTGCAGCGTATGCGTGAGCGCCTGATGCGGCTCAAGGATGGCGATGACATGCTGGCGCTGCTGGAGGCCGAGGCAGTCGGCATTCACCTGAGCGATCGCGAGGCCAATCTGACCATGGCGCAACTGGGCATGGAGCTGATCCGCAAACATCAGGGCAACCCGCAGGTGTTGCTGACGCACGGCAATGCCGGCGCGCTGACGACCGGCGGCTTCGGTACGGCGCTTGGTGTGATTCGCGCAGCGTATCTGGATGATTTGCTCGAACATGTTTATGTCGATGAAACCCGTCCCGAGCTGCACGGTGCCCGCCTCACGGCCTGGGAGCTGGCGGGCGATGGTGTGCCGGTCAGCCTCAATGTCGATGCCGCGGCTGCTCATCTGATGAAAACCAAGGGCATCACCTGGGTGGTCGTGGGTGCTGAGTGCATTGCCGCCAATGGCGATGTCGTCAACACGATCGGCACCTATCAGTTGGCGGTCAACGCCATGCACCATGGGGTGCGGATGATGGTCGTGGCACCGAGTTCGAGCATCGACATGAGCCTGGAAGACGCTGAGGACATGCGCCTCGAAGAGCGTGATGGTCTTGAGTTGCTGGAGGTGGCCGGGCATCGCGTGGCAGCTGATGTGCCAGCAGTCAATCCGCTGTTCGATGTGACGCCTGCTGATCTGGTGGACTACATCGTGACCGAGAAAGGCATTGTCGAACGGCCGGACAGTACCAAACTGGCGCAGTTGATGTGCCGCAAGCGCCTGCATTGAGTGGGCTGAGCAGGCATGTCCCGCAGCGTCGGGCCCACGATCATCGCGTGTCAGTCGGCTGCGCGGTCCAGCAGGGCGCGAAAGGCTTCCTGCGCTAGGGGCCTGCTGAACAGGTAGCCCTGATAGAGGTGACAACCCTGGACCTCCAGGAAGTGCAGTTGGTCTTGCTGTTCCACGCCCTCGGCGATCAGCGCCAGGCCCAGGCTACGCGCCATGGCAACGATGGCGCGGATGATCTCGGCATCGTTGGGGTCGTTGGTGGCGTCACGTACGAACGATTGGTCGATCTTCAGCATGTCCACCGGTAGGCGCTTGAGATAAGTCAGTGAGCTGTAGCCGGTGCCGAAGTCATCCATGGCAAAACTGACGCCATGCTTCTTCAGGCGCAGCATCTTGCCGACGGTGTCGTCGATGTTCTGAATGACGATGCCCTCGGTGATTTCCAGCTTGAGCATGGCGTTGGGCAGCTGGCTGTCGCGCAGGCTGCTGGCGACCCGTTCGACGAAATCGTGCTGGCGGAACTGCCGGGGGCTGATGTTGACGCACAGGCTGAAGCGCTCGCCATCGACCAGGCCGTCAGCCAGCAGGCGGGAACAGAAGTGGCAGGCTTCGGCCAGTACCCAGCCGCCGACTTCGACGATCAGCCCGCTTTCTTCCAGCACCTGAATGAATTGCGCCGGCGACTGCGGCCCCAGTTGCGGATGCTGCCAGCGCAGCAGGGCTTCGGCGCCGACCACCTTGCCGTCACGGGCGTCGACCTGGGGCTGGAAGTGCAGCTCGAATTCGCCCCGCGCCAGAGCCAGGCGCAGATCGTTCTCCAGGCGCAGGCGGGCGCTGGCGGCTTCCTGCATGGTGCTGCGAAACAGCTGGATGGCATTGCGCCCGGAATCCTTGGCGCGGTAAAGGGCGATGTCGGCACGTTTGAGCAGATCCGCCGGGGTATTGCCGTGATCGGGGAGCAGGGCGATACCGATACTGGGGGTGACCTGCAGGCGGTGACCATCCAGCAGCATCGGTTCGGCCAATAAATGACGCAGTTTTTCCGCGACCTGACGAACGTAGCGAGTGACCTCCGAGCGCTTGCCCTCGAGACCGGAAAGCAGCACCACGAATTCGTCACCGCCCAGGCGTGCCACGGTATCTTCCAGGCGAACGCTGGCTTCCAGTCGCGCCGTGACCATGCGCAGCACGGAATCGCCAACGGGATGGCCGAGCGAGTCATTGATGTGCTTGAAGTGGTCGAGGTCGAGAAACAGCAACGCGCCGCGCAGATCATGGCGCTTGAGCAGGGCGATCTGCTGGGTCAGGCGGTCCATCAGCAGGGCGCGGTTGGGCAGGTTGGTCAGGGCATCATGGTAGGCCAGGTGCTGAGCCTGGGCCTGGGCTGCTTTCAGTTCGCTGATGTCACGCGCCGTCAGCAGCAGGCAGGGCAGGCCATTGATTTCGATCGGCTGGACGGACACGTCGACCAGGCGAATCTCGCCTTCGCGGTGGCGGCCGTGCATTTCCATGTGCAGCACCTGGCCGTTCTGGCTCAGGCGCTCGATCATCTGCCGGCGTTCTTCGGGGTAAGCCCAGATGTTCAGATCGAAGGCCGTACGACCGATCACTTCCTCTGGCTGATAACCGGTGATGCGGGTGAAGCCTTCGTTGACCTCGATATAGCGGCCGCTGCCACGCTCGGTGATGGTGATGGCGTCCGGGCTGGAGTGGAACGCCTTGGCAAATCGCTCTTCCGATGCCTGCAGGCGTTGTTCGCGCAGAACACGCTCGCTGATATCGACCAGCGTTCCGACCATGCGCAGCGGTTGGCCGGTATCGTCGAGCTGCAGTTTGGCGGTGCTTTCGAGAAAGCGCAGGCCGCCAGTTGCAGGCTGCACACGATAGGTGATCTGATAGTAGCTGCGCTGCTCTTCGATCAGGCGCAGGTAGCTCTGGCGCAGGCTGTACCGATCTTCCAGCGGCACCTGACGAAAGAAGTCGAAGAAGGCACCTTCGAACGGTTGGCTTGGCAAACCATGCAACTGCGCGGCGCGGGTGCTGGCATACAGTCGGTTGTCGGGAATGTGCCAGTCCCAGGTTCCCATGTCGGCGGATTCCAGCGCCAGTTTGAGGTGTTGCCGGCTTTCGTGGAGCGCGAGCTCCTGGGCGCGTTGCTCGGTGATGTTGCGCACCGTGAGTACCAGGCAGGTCGTACCATTCAGCTCGATCTCGCCACCGAACAAGAGGTTAGTGGTGACCTCGCCGTCGCGGCTGAACAGCCTTACCTCCAGGTTGTTCAGGCGCCCAGTCTGCACGGCGTCGAGCATACGCTGGCGGTCGCTGGGGTCAGCCCAGATACCCAGCTCCAGTGAGGTGCGGCCCACGGCCTCAGCGCTGCTCCAGCCAAATTGCTGCTCGAAACTCGGGTTGACCTCGATGAAGCGGCCGGTCGCCCGGTCAGTGATGGCCACCGCGTCGGGCGTATGCATGAAGGCCTTGGCGAACTTTTCCTCACTGGCGCGCAGGGCGTTTTCTGCGCGCTTGCGTTCGCTGGTATCGAGGAAGGTGCAGAGCATCAGGCGCTCGCCCTGCAGTTCGATGTACTGGCTCGACAGTACACCGTCGAGAATATCGCCAGCGCGGGTGCGCAGTTGTACTTCCTGAATCACCGGCTCGCGGCTCAGCGGCGCTTGCTGGCGCAACTGATCGCGCTGGCTGGCGTGTACCCAGATATTCAGTTCGTGGGTGGCGCGGCCGATGATCTCGCTGGCAGCCCAGCCAAAGGCCTGGGTGAAGTGCTGATTGACCTCGACGATTTCGCTGTTGTCGTAGCGCACCAGCATCATGATGTCGGGGCTCAAGCGGAACAGGCTGGCGAAACGTTCTTCCGAAGCGCGCAAGGCTGCGGCGCGTTCCTGCTGGGCGCTGATGTCGCGGATGACACCGAACATGCGCGGCCGCCCGTCGGCCTCGTATTGCAGGCTGCCGGTGATTTCCAGCCAGTGCAGGCTGCCATCGGGCCAGCGGATGCGGTGACGCAGGGCATCGAAAATCTGTTCGCCCCTGATGATGGCATTGAAATTCGCCAGGATCGCCGGGCGCTCTTCTTCCGGAATCAGCTCGAAGTAGTTCAGCGGTTGGCTGACGGGGCGGCTGGGGTCCAGGCCGAACAATGCCTGGGCGCCACGTGACCAGTTGACCTGGCCAGTGCCAATGTCCCAATACCAGGTGCCGAGTTTTGCGCTATTGAGGGCCGCCAGCAAACGCGGTGCATCTTGCCAGGTTTGTTCGAATTCGACGGGATCCATCGCCGGTATATGCGGCAGGGGCGGGGTCTGGTCAGTCGATCTGGCCATGGCCATACCTTCCTCTGGAGTGCGCGATGCGCGGGGCGGGCGTTAAAGGCATGTAGATATGTTTTTGTCGTTATGTCGCCACGTTAGTCTCAGTTCGGATGCCTATGCAAGATCATCGCGCTGGCTATCGAGCAGATCCATGAATGCCCGCGCGGCATTCGATAGGGTGCGCTCGGTATGCAGGATGTAGCCTAATTGGCGGGTCAACTGAATGCCGGGTATCGGCAGGCGCGCGACCTGATCGTCGAGCATGGTGCGCGGCAGTACACTCCAGGCCAGGCCGATGGACACCATCATCTTGATGGTTTCCAGGTAGTTGGTACTCATGGCGATGTTGGGGGTCAGCCCCTGGGCCTCGAACAGACGCTGCACGATGTGATGGGTGAAGGTGTTGCCGCCGGGAAACACCGCCGGGTGCTGCGCCACATCGGCCATGCTGATCACCTGGCTGCGCGCCAGTGGGTGTTCGGGGGCGGCGACGAAATCCAGTGGATCGTTCCACACTGCGACGGCGCGAATCGGCTCGCGGGTTTCCGGGGCGAGGGTGATCACCGCCAGTTCGGCGCGGCCATGCAGGACTTCTTCGTAGGCCACTTCCGAATCGAGAAACTGGATATCCAGCGCCACTTGCGGATGTGCCCGGGTGAAGGCGCGCAACAGGGCAGGCAGGCGATGCAGGCCGATATGGTGGCTGGTGGCGAGTGTCAGGCGGCCGCTGACCTCGCCGGACAGGTTGGTCAGGGCGCGGCGGGTGTCGTCCAACACGTTGAGGATCTGGTAGGCGCGTGGCAGCAGCGCGCGGCCAGCCTGGGTCAGGCCGATTTCGCGGCCGAGGCGGTCGAACAGGCGCACGCCCAATTGCTGCTCCAGACCGGCGATGCGTTTGCTCACGGCAGGTTGGGTCAGGTGCAGGCGCTCGCCGGCTTCAGAAAAACTGCCGGTTTCGGCAATGGCGATAAAAGCGTTGAGGTTGGCGAGATCCATAAAACAGCTCCGAGCGGCAAGCTGCAAGCCACAAGCCGGGCCGCTCGGTCTTTGCTTGCGGCGTGTGGCTTGGCGCTTGCAGTCTTAGATGGATTCCTTTGTGGAATCCTCTGGATGAAAAATATGAATTTGAGTTATTCGTCTCGCGATCATAGCATTTCACCCCATAAGCCAAAGGGGCTTTGTTGCCCGGGCATAGAAACGTGCACTTCTGACGCCATGCGTTGATCACGCAGGCCGTTGATGGATGTGCTCAAAAGGCGCTGATGAGGTAAGGCTGATGACTGGCAAGACGCTCTACGACAAGCTCTGGGAAATGCACGAAGTGAAACGTCGTGACGACGGTTCCTCGTTGATCTATATCGACCGTCACATCCTCCACGAAGTGACCTCGCCACAGGCCTTCGAAGGGTTGCGTCTGGCCGGGCGCAAGCCGTGGCGCATCGACGCCAACATCGCCACGCCTGATCACAACGTGCCGACCACCAAGGCCGAGCGCCAGGGTGGCCTCGAAGCCATCGCCGACGAAGTCTCGCGCATCCAGGTTCAGACCCTGGACGAGAACTGCGATGACTTCGGCATTCTCGAGTTCAAGATGAACGACGTGCGCCAGGGCATCGTCCATGTGGTCGGGCCGGAGCAGGGCGCTACCCTGCCGGGCATGACCGTGGTCTGCGGCGACTCGCACACCTCCACCCATGGCGCCTTCGGTGCGTTGGCCCACGGCATCGGCACCTCCGAGGTCGAGCACGTACTCGCCACCCAGTGCCTGGTGGCCAAAAAGATGAAGAACATGCAGGTGCGCGTCGAAGGCAAATTGCCGTTCGGCGTCACTGCCAAGGACATCGTCCTGGCCGTGATCGGCAAGATCGGCACCGCTGGCGGCAACGGTCATGCGCTGGAATTCGCCGGCAGTGCCATTCGCGACCTGTCGCTGGAAGGGCGCATGACCATCTGCAATATGTCCATCGAGGCCGGCGCCCGTGTGGGCCTGGTCGCGGTCGACGAGAAGACCATCGCCTATGTCAAGGATCGTCCGTTCGCGCCCAAGGGCAGCCACTGGGACAAGGCCGTGGCGCAGTGGCAGAACCTGGTCTCCGACGACGACGCGGTGTTCGACACCGTGATCGAGCTGCGTGCCGAGGACATCAAGCCGCAGGTGAGCTGGGGCACCTCGCCGGAGATGGTCCTGGCCGTCGACCAGAAGGTGCCGGATCCGGCCGTCGAACCCGACCCGGTGAAGAAGGACTCAATCACCCGCGCGCTCAAGTACATGGGCCTGACCGCCAACCAGGCGATCACCGATATCCAGCTCGATCGCGTATTCATCGGTTCCTGCACCAACTCGCGCATCGAAGACCTGCGCGCCGCCGCCGAAGTGGCCAAGGGCCGCAAGGTCGCCGCGACCGTCAAGCAGGCGCTGGTGGTGCCGGGCTCCGGTCTGGTCAAGGCGCAAGCCGAGGCGGAAGGGCTGGACAAGATTTTCATCGAGGCCGGTTTCGAATGGCGTGAGCCGGGTTGCTCCATGTGCCTGGCGATGAACCCGGACAAGCTGGGCAGTGGCGAGCATTGCGCGTCCACCTCCAACCGCAACTTCGAAGGCCGTCAGGGCGCCGGTGGTCGTACCCACCTGGTGAGCCCGGCCATGGCTGCCGCGGCGGCGGTTACCGGTCGTTTCATCGACGTGCGCGAATTGATCCAGGCCTGAGGAGCTAGATGATGAAAGCCTTTACCCAACACACCGGCCTGGTCTGCCCACTCGACCGTGCCAACGTCGACACCGACCAGATCATTCCCAAGCAGTTTCTGAAGTCGATCAAACGCACCGGCTTCGGCCCCAACCTGTTTGACGAGTGGCGCTACCTGGATGTTGGCCAGCCGAACCAGGACAACTCCAAGCGCCCGATCAACAAGGATTTCGTGCTCAACTTCCCGCGCTACCAGGGCGCCAGCGTACTGCTGGCCCGCGAGAACTTCGGCTGCGGCTCTTCGCGCGAGCACGCGCCGTGGGCGCTGGACGAGTACGGTTTCCGCACCGTGATCGCGCCGAGCTTCGCCGACATCTTCTTCAACAACAGCTTCAAGAACGGCTTGCTGCCGATCATCCTCAAGGACGAAGAAGTCGATGCGCTGTTCGAGCAGGCCGAGGCCACCGAGGGTTATCAACTGACCGTCGATCTCGAGGCGCAAACCGTGACCCGTCCCGACGGCGTGCAGTACAGCTTCGAAGTCGATGCCTTCCGCAAGCACTGCCTGCTCAATGGTCTGGACGACATCGGCCTGACCCTGCAGGATCAGGACGCGATCAAGGCTTTCGAAGCCAAACACCAACAGAGCAGCCCCTGGCTGTTCGGCGCGATCAAATAACAGCGGCTGCAGGCCGCACGCTTCAGGCTGCAGGCTTTTTGCTTGCGGCCTGAAGCCTGCAGCCCGTAGCCTTTTCCGAAGGAAAAAAGATGAGCAAGCAGATTCTGGTTCTCCCAGGTGATGGTATCGGCCCGGAAATCATGGCCGAGGCGGTCAAGGTATTGAACCTGGCCAACGACAAGTACGCCCTGGGGTTCGAGCTGAGCTTCGATGATCTGGGTGGCGCGGCCATCGACCGTTACGGCGTGCCGCTGGCCGACGAGACTCTGGCACGCGCCAAGGCCGCCGATGCCGTGCTGCTCGGCGCCGTTGGTGGCCCGAAGTGGGACACCATCGACCCGGCCATCCGTCCCGAGCGTGGCCTGCTGAAGATCCGCTCGCAGCTGGGCCTGTTCGGCAACCTGCGTCCGGCGATCCTCTATCCGCAGCTGGCCGAGGCCTCCAGCCTCAAGCCGGAAGTGGTCGCCGGCCTGGACATCCTCATCGTCCGCGAGCTGACTGGCGGCATCTACTTCGGTCAGCCGCGCGAGACCAAGGTGCTGGAAAACGGCGAGCGCATGGCCTATGACACGCTGCCGTACAGCGAGAGCGAGATCCGCCGCATTGCCAAGGTCGGTTTCGACATGGCCATGGTGCGCAACAAGAAGCTGTGCTCGGTGGACAAGGCCAACGTCCTGGCCTCCAGCCAGCTGTGGCGCGCCGTGGTCGAAGAAGTGGCCAAGGACTACCCGGACGTCGAGCTGAGCCACATGTACGTCGACAACGCCGCCATGCAGCTGGTGCGTGCGCCCAAGCAATTCGATGTGATGGTCACCGACAACATGTTTGGTGACATTTTGTCCGACGAAGCTTCGATGCTCACCGGTTCCATCGGCATGCTGCCGTCGGCATCCCTGGATGCCAACAACAAGGGCATGTACGAGCCGTGCCACGGCTCCGCGCCGGACATCGCCGGCCAGGGCATCGCCAACCCGCTGGCCACCATTCTCTCGGTGTCCATGATGCTGCGTTACAGCTTCGGCCAGGTGGTCGCGGCCGATGCCATCGAAAAGGCAGTGAGCCTGGTGCTGGATCAGGGCCTGCGTACCGGCGACATCTGGTCCGAGGGCAAGACCAAGGTCGGTACTGCTGCCATGGGTGATGCAGTAGCCTCCGCGCTGCGTAGTCTGTAATCTTCCCAGCCCCGCCGGGGTGGTTCCGGCGGGCTGTTTATATAGGTGTAGTCGTTATGAAACGTGTAGGTCTGATCGGTTGGCGTGGCATGGTCGGTTCCGTGCTCATGCAGCGCATGCTGGAAGAGCGGGACTTCGACCTGATCGAGCCGGTGTTCTTCACCACCTCCAATGTCGGCGGTCAGGGTCCTGCCATTGGCAAGGACATTGCCCCGCTGAAGGACGCCTACAGCATCGACGACCTCAAGGGCCTGGACGTGATCCTGACCTGCCAGGGTGGCGACTACACCAATGAAGTCTTCCCCAAGCTGCGTGAAGCCGGCTGGCAGGGCTACTGGATCGACGCGGCTTCCAGCCTGCGTATGGATGACAGTGCGGTGATCGTGCTCGACCCGGTCAACCGCAAGGTCATCGACCAGGCGCTGGATGCCGGCAGCAAGAACTACATCGGCGGCAACTGCACCGTCAGCCTGATGCTGATGGCCCTCGGTGGTCTGTACGAAGCCGGTCTGGTCGAGTGGATGAGCGCCATGACCTATCAGGCAGCCTCCGGTGCAGGCGCGCAGAACATGCGCGAGCTGATCAAGCAGATGGGCGCGATCAACGGCGCTGTCGCCGATGAACTGGCTGATCCGGCCAGCGCTATTCTGGATATTGACCGCAAGGTGGCCGAGGCCATGCGTGGCGAAGGCTTCCCGGTCGACAACTTCGGTGTGCCGCTGGCCGGCAGCCTGATCCCCTACATCGACAAGGAACTGCCCAACGGGCAGAGCCGTGAAGAATGGAAGGCTCAGGCCGAGACCAACAAGATTCTCGGTCGCTTCAAGAACCCGATTCCGGTCGACGGCATCTGTGTGCGCATCGGCGCCATGCGTTGCCACAGCCAGGCGCTGACCATCAAACTGAACAAGGACGTGCCGATGGCTGACATCGAGGGCTTGATCAGTCAGCACAACCCTTGGGTCAAGCTGGTGCCGAACCATCGCGAAGACTCCATCCGCGACCTCGGCCCGACTGCCGTGACTGGCACCCTGAGCGTTCCGGTCGGGCGTCTGCGCAAGCTCAACATGGGCTCGCAGTACTTGGGCGCCTTCACCGTGGGTGATCAGTTGCTGTGGGGCGCTGCCGAGCCGCTGCGCCGCATGTTGCGGATTCTGCTGGAGCGCTAACCTTCAGCCCGAACGCCCGGAGTCAAACAAAGCCCTTCTGTTTCGGCAGAAGGGCTTTGTCTTTTTATGGACGCGCGCGCCGATTGCTCGGGCGAGGGGCGTGCAGTTACAGTGCCGCTCCTTCCGTGTTGTAGGTCAGTCCATGAGTCAGCCCATCAATGTCGCCCTGATCGGCGCTACCGGTAACGTCGGTGAAACGCTGGTCGAGTTGCTCGAAGAGCGTGAGTTTCCGGTCAAGGACCTGCATCTGCTGGCCGGTAGCGAATCGGCTGGGCAGAGCCTGTCCTTCCGTGGCCGCCAGGTGCGGGTCCGTTCGCTCGACACTTTCGATTTCTCTCAGGTGCAATTGGCATTCTTCGCGGCCGGTGCAGACGTGACGCGTGCCTGTCGTGAGCGTGTGCTGGCGGCCGGTTGCTCGCTCATCGATCTGAGCGCTGCGTTGCCGCTGGAGCAGGCGCCATGCGTGCTGCCCGAGCTGGGAGTCGAGGGGCTGCCGGCTTTGAGCAAACCATGCTGTGTGAGTGCGCCGACGCCCTCGGTGGTCGCCTGCGCATTGGTGCTGGCGGCATTGAAACTCGTGTTGCAACCGCAGCGGTTGCAGCTGACAGCCATGTTGGCCATCTCGACCCTGGGGCGTAGTGGCGTACAGGAGTTGGCGCGGCAGACCGCGGAGTTGCTCAACGCGCGACCACTGGAGCCCAGGACGGTGGATCGGCAAGTTGCCTTCAACTTGTTGGCGCAGATTGGCGAGGTCGATGGGCAAGGGCATGCGCAGCTGGAAAAACGCCTTGCCATGGAAGTCCAGCAACTTCTGGGCGCGCCTCAGCTTCCGGTAGCTGCGACGTGCGCACTGGCGCCCGTTTTTTTTGGCGACAGCCTGGCGCTGGGTGTGCAGGCTGATGGGGATATCGACCTTGTTGCAGTGCAGCGGGTCCTCGAGGCTGCTCAGGGTATCGAGCTGGTTGAGGCGGGCGATTACCCGACCGCAGTGGGTGATGCAGTAGGGCAGGATCAGGTCTATGTCGGGCGTGTGCGTCTTGGCGTCAGCGATCCACGTCAACTCAATTTGTGGATTGCGTCTGATAATGTAAGAAAAGGTGCCGCCCTGAATGCAGTGCAGATAGCCGAGTTATTGATAAAACACTATCTGTAAAAGATACTTACCTAGAAATTTGAAGAATCTTTCTAGCTTGGCAATACTGGCTGAGTTGATTGCTGAATGGGGAGCCGCTCTTGGAGCGGAGGCAGGCAGCAGTGCTCAAGACCCTCTCGCATGCCGAGAAAAAAGCTAAAACAAGGGATAACGCTATGGTTCGGGTTCGCAAACTGGTGCTGGCAATCGCAGCCGCTTCCGCGCTGTCTTCCGGTATGGCACATGCGCTGGGGTTGGGTGAGGTTACCCTGCAGTCCTCGCTGAATCAGCCGTTGGTAGCAGAAATCGAATTGCTCGAGGTGCGTGACCTAGCCCCCAATGAGGTGATTCCGAGCCTTGCGTCCCCTGAAGACTTCGTCAAGGCGGGGGTTGATCGTCAGTACTTTCTGACCGATCTCAAGTTCACTCCTGTATTGAAGCCTAATGGCAAGAGCGTTATTCGTGTCACTTCAAGTAAGGCCGTCCGCGAGCCTTATCTCAACTTCCTGGTGGAAGTGCTCTGGCCAAACGGTCGCTTGCTGCGCGAATACACCCTGCTGCTCGATCCGCCACTTTACTCCCCGCAAACGACAGTGGCCGCTGCTCCGCAACTGCCGATCGCCGCGCCAGCGCCGCGTCCGTCTGTGGCTCCGGCTCCAGTGCCGCGCAGTGCCGCTCCGGCCCCGGCTCCACGTCCCGCAGCGCCGGCCCCGGCTTCACGCGCCATTTCCGGCAACGAATACAGAACCACTGCCAACGATACGCTCTGGGAAATCGCTCAGCGTGTCGGTGGTGGTTCTTCGGTCAATCAGACCATGCTGGCCATCCAGGACCTGAATCCTGACGCTTTCATTGGCGGCAATATCAACCGCATGAAGAGCGGCCAGGTACTGCGCCTGCCGGACGAGCAACAGATTCGCAGTCGCAGCAATGCCGAAGCGATCGCTCAGGTTGCCGAACAGAATGCCGCCTGGCGCGAAGGTCGCGCCGTCGCCTCGCGCCAGCTGGATGCCACTCGCCGTACCACCGCAGGTTCTGCGCCGGCCACTGCCGAGTCGGCCGATAGCCTGAAACTGGTTGCGGCTGAGGCAGGTCAGTCCACTCGCGGTAGCGATACCGGGTCTGCCAGCAGCAAGGCGCTGGCTGACAAGCTGGCCGTGACCCAGGAAAGCCTGGACTCGACCCGTCGCGAGAACGCCGAGCTGCAGAGTCGCGTCGGTGACCTGCAAAGTCAGCTGGATAAGCTGCAGCGGCTGGTCGAACTGAAAGACAGCCAGTTGGCCAAGTTGCAGGCTGATCTGTCGGCTGTTCCGGCTGCTGAGGAAGGCGCAACTGCACAAACCCCGGTCACCGAGCCTGCCACGCAAGCTCCTGCTGAACAGCCTGAGGCAGCGCAGCCGGCTGCGGAGGCTGCAACGCCGCCCGCTTCGCCGTCCGAAGAGGCGGCACCTGATTACAACTATTCCGAGGAGCCCGCGGCGTCCGTTGAAGACAGCGCCGCCGCCAATGAACAGCCGGCCGAGGAGCCGGCTGCTGCCGTTGAGCCTGCTGCTCCGGCCAAGCCGGCTGAGGATGCCAAGCCCGCGGCGCCGTCTCCTGCACCCGCTCCGGCCCCGGCTCCACAGAGCTTTATCGATGACCTGATGGCCAACCCGATGACTCTGGGGCTGGCTGGCGGCGGTGCGCTGCTGCTTCTGCTGGTCGCTCTGATGGCGTTGTCGCGCCGCAATGCCATGAAGGAGGCGGAGCTGCAAGACGAGCTGGCCGACGACCTGTCCCAGGATCAGGCCTTCGCATCCGATCTGGATATGCCGGAAGACAGTTTCGCCGGTCTCGATGAAGAGCCTGCCCCGGTGGCCCAGACCGCTGGCGAGGAGCGTGTTACGGCACAGACCGGTGATGCGCTGGGCGAGGCGGACATCTACATCGCCTACGGCCGCTTCAATCAGGCTGCCGAGCTGCTGCAGAACGCGATCAACGACGAGCCGCACCGTGCCGATCTGCGCCTGAAGCTGATGGAGGTTTACGCCGAGCTGGGTGATCGTGAGGGTTTTGCCCGTCAGGACAACGAGCTGCGCGAGATCGGCGGAGTGAATGCCGAGGCCGAGCAACTGAAGGCCAAGTACCCGGCCATCGCTGCCTTTGCTGGCGCTGGCGCCGTGGCGACCGCTGCTGCTTCCGCTGATGACGACATGGGCGAGTTCAGCCTGGATGATCTCAGTCTGGACGAGCCGGCCGCCGAGGCGCCAGCTGCTACTGGCGATCTGGATGATGCCTTCGACCTGAGCCTCGACGATCTTGAGGCTGATCTGGAAAATGACCTGCAGTCCGACAAGGCTGACGAAGCGCCGCTGTCGCTGGATGACGATCTGGATTTCGGCCTGATCGACGAGCCAGCCGCTCCGAGCTCTGCCGCTGATGACGACCTGGACTTCGATCTGGCCCTGGGCGACGACAAGGTCGAGCTGTCCCAGCCGGCTGACGATCTCTCTGCGTTCAGCCTCGATCTGGACGAGCCTGCTGCCGCCTCCAGCGACGAAACGGATGAGTTCCTGCTCAGTCTCGACGATGATGCGCCGTTGAATCAGTCGGCCGATGACCTGTCCGGCTTGAGCCTCGACCTGCCAGAAGAAACGCCGGCTGCCGACCTTGATCTACCTGCCGATTTCGACCTGTCGCTCGAAGACGAAGCGCCGGTTCCGCCTGCTATAGAGCCGGACAGCTTCGCCGCGCAACTCGACGAAGTGACTGCCGAGCTGGATCAGCTGTCGAATGACTTCGATGAGTCGCAAGCCGCCCCGTTGGCTTCGGCGGACAGCCTTTCCGGCGATCTGGATGGTGACGACGATTTCGATTTCCTCTCCGGAACCGATGAGACGGCGACCAAGCTCGACCTGGCGCGCGCCTACATCGACATGGGGGACACCGAAGGGGCCCGCGACATTCTCGACGAAGTGGTCGCCGAAGGTAACGACGCACAGCAGCAGGAAGCTCGCGAGATGATTTCCAAGTTGGTTTGATCGATTCCATGTCTGACGCAGTACCTGTAGCGGCCGCCGAAATGGCGGCCGCTGGCTTTTCCAGAGTCGCCCTGGGCCTCGAATACAAGGGCGCACGTTATCGTGGTTTCCAACGCCAGGGTGGCAAGGTCGCCTCCATCCAGGGTTGCCTGGAGGATGCGCTGTCGAAGGTAGCAGGCGGTGCGCCTGTCACTATTCACTGTGCAGGGCGCACCGATGCTTCCGTGCATTCCAGTGGTCAGGTGGTGCATTTCGATACCGCCGTTGAGCGCTCGCTGCATGCCTGGGTTATGGGGGCCAACATGAATCTGCCTGCCGACATCAGCGTGACCTGGGCCAAGGTCATGCCGGCGCATTTTCATGCGCGTTTTTCGGCCATGGCGAGGCGTTACCGCTACGTGATCTACAACGATCCGATTCGTCCTGCGCACATGGCCGAGGAGGTCACCTGGAATCATCGCCCGCTGGATGTCGGACGCATGCGCGAGGCTGCTCATGCGCTGGTGGGCACACATGACTTCAGTGCCTTTCGCGCTACGCGTTGCCAGGCCAAGTCGCCGATCAAGACCGTGCATCATTTGCAGTTGATCGAGCATGGCCGCTTCATCGTGCTGGATATTCGTGCCAACGCCTTTCTTCATCATATGGTGCGCAATATTGCCGGAGTGTTGATGACCATCGGCGCGGGAGAGCGGCCGCCGGAGTGGGCGCGTGAGGTGCTCGAGCGCGGTGATCGGCACAGCGGTGGCGTGACGGCACATCCTTATGGTCTGTATCTGGTGCAGGTCGATTATCCAGAGGAGTTCGAGCTACCAATTCGCTATCTCGGCCCGCATTTCCTCTCTGGCCTACCGGACGTGCGACAGCCATAAGCCTTTGCTAACATCCGGGGCCGCATGGCAAGAGGTGTGAACGTGAGCGTCGTACGCAGCAAGATTTGCGGTATTACCCGTGTCGAGGACGCCCTGGCTGCCGTGCAGGCGGGCGCTGATGCCATTGGCCTGGTTTTTTATGCGAAAAGCCCGCGCGCTGTCAGTGTTGAGCAGGCCGCTGCGATTCTGCGCGCACTGCCGCCGTTCGTGACCTCGGTTGGTTTGTTCGTCGACATGCCGCGTGCCGAGCTGCAGCAAGTGCTGCAGCAACTACCGCTGGATCTGTTGCAGTTCCATGGCGATGAGTCCCCGCAGGATTGCGAGGGATATGGCCGTCCGTATATCAAGGCGCTGCGGGTCCGCCCCGGTCAGGATGTGATGGCTGCGATGGCGCCCTACACGGGCGCGCAGGGCATTTTGCTGGATACCTTCGTCGAAGGGGTGCCAGGGGGAACCGGAGCCGCCTTCGACTGGTCACTGGTGCCCAGGCAGGCGAGCAAGCCCATTATCCTGGCAGGCGGGCTCGATGCCGGTAATGTCGCGTCCGCGATTCGCCAGGTGCGCCCCTATGCAGTGGACGTCAGTGGTGGGGTGGAAGCCAGTAAGGGCATAAAGGATGCAGGCAAGATTTGTGCTTTCATTCGGGCCGTACAGAGTGCGCGATGTGACGGCGCTTCGTGCGTGGCCGTCAATTAGCCTGTCACACCGCCACAGGCAGCCCACGGGGCGGCCTGCCGATACGGCGGAAAAGAATTGCTGGAGGTGAGCATCGATGAGTCGCTCACCCGAACCAACGGTTATGGAGAAATGACAGCATGAGCAACTGGTTGGTAGACAAACTGATTCCCTCGATCATGCGTTCCGAGGTGAAGAAAAGCTCGGTGCCTGAAGGCCTGTGGCACAAGTGTCCGTCCTGTGAGGCCGTGCTTTACCGTCCCGAGCTGGAAAAGACCCTCGATGTCTGCCCCAAGTGCAACCATCACATGCGCATCGGTGCGCGCGCTCGTATCGATCTCTTTCTCGATGCCGAAGGGCGCGCAGAGCTTGGTGCAGACCTGGAACCGGTCGATCGGCTGAAGTTTCGCGATACCAAGAAATACAAGGATCGCCTGGCCGCTGCGCAGAAGCAGACGGGTGAGAAGGATGCGCTGATTTCCATGAGTGGCACGCTCGAAGGCATGCCGATCGCCGTTTGCGCGTTCGAGTTCTCCTTCATGGGCGGCTCCATGGGCGCCATCGTTGGCGAGCGCTTCGTCCAGGCAGCCAATTTCGCCCTGGAGAACCGCTGCCCGCTGGTGTGTTTCTCCGCCTCTGGTGGTGCGCGCATGCAGGAAGCGCTGATCTCGCTGATGCAAATGGCCAAGACCTCGGCGGCGCTGGCCCGTCTGCGTGAAGAGGGCTTGCCCTTCATCTCCGTGCTGACCGACCCGGTATATGGCGGCGTATCGGCCAGCCTGGCCATGCTCGGTGATGTGATCGTGGCCGAGCCGAAGGCGCTGATCGGCTTTGCCGGCCCGCGCGTGATCGAGCAGACCGTGCGCGAGAAGCTGCCGGAAGGCTTCCAGCGCAGTGAATTCCTGCTGGATCACGGCGCCATCGACATGATCATCCCGCGTAATGAGCTGCGTCCGCGTCTGGCGCGTCTGCTCGCGCAACTGATGAATCGTCCGTCACCGGTTGCTCTGCCGGCCACGGCATGACTCAACGTAGCCTGGGCGAGTGGCTCGCCTACCTCGAGCAGCTGCATCCCTCGGCCATCGATATGGGCCTGGAGCGTTCGCGCGAGGTAGCCCGCAGGCTTGGTCTGGGCAAGCCTGCACCGCTGGTGATCACCGTCACCGGCACCAATGGCAAGGGCTCTACCTGCGCCTTTCTCGCCAGCCTGATCGCTGCCCAGGGGCAGCGCGTAGGCGTCTATAGCTCGCCCCATCTGCTGCGCTACAACGAGCGCGTGGTGCTGGATGGATGTGAAGCGAGCGACGAAGCGTTGTGTCAGGCGTTCACCGCGGTCGAAGCTGCGCGAGGCGAAATCTCGCTGACCTATTTCGAGATGGGTACGCTGGCGGCCTTCTGGTTGTTCGAGCGTGCCGGGCTGAATGCCGTGGTGCTCGAGGTCGGGCTGGGTGGGCGCCTGGATGCGGTCAACCTGATCGATGCCGATCTGGCGCTGATCACCAGTATTGGCCTCGATCATGCCGACTGGCTGGGCGATACACGCGAATCGGTGGCGTTCGAAAAAGCTGGCATCATGCGCGCAGGCAAGCCGGCTTTGTGTGGCGATCTTGACCCGCCACTACCCCTGCTCGAACAGGTGGCATTGCTGGATACGCCGTTTTTCTTGCGCGGGCGCGACTACAACCTGAGGGTTGAAGGGCAGCAGTGGTCGTGGTTCGGCCTCGATCTGCAGGGGCGGGTATTGCACCTTGATCAGCTGCCGTTGCTCGACCTGCCGATGGAAAACGCGGCCCTGGCCTTGCAGGCCTACGCGCTGCTGCCGCTGCCCTGGAGCCATGAGCGGATCGTCCAGGCCCTGCTCGCTACGCGGGTGACCGGGCGTCTGGATCGACGCGAGCTGGATTGGCGGGGCAAGTCACTCACACTGTTGCTCGATGTTGGGCATAATCCCCATGCCGCCGACTATCTGGCGCAGCGTCTGCAGGGTCGTCCGCTGGCCGGTAAGCGCTGGGCGGTGTTCGGCTTGCTGGCCGACAAGGATCTGCCGGGCGTGGTTGAACCGCTCCTGAGTCAGATAGCAGGCTGGGCGGTAGCGCCACTCGCTACGCCGCGCTCACGTTCGGCCGATGAGTTGGCCGCTCACCTGCGCAAGTGGGGGGCAGCGGTGGTGCAATACCCGGATCTGTGTGCTGCACTCGAGGCGCAATGCGAGCAAGCGGCAGAGGGTGACGAAATACTGCTGTTCGGATCGTTTTTCTGCGTGGCCGAAGCTCTGGATTGGCTGGCCCGCCCGGCTTGAATGAGGGGATTGGGGATGGCAATGCTGGACAAGGGGCTCAAGCAGCGTATGGTCGGTGCTCTGGTGCTGGTGGCGCTGGCAGTGATTTTCCTGCCGATGCTGCTGTCACGCGAGAACGAGATGCGGCGCGTGGTCGTGGATGCCCCGCCAATGCCGCAAGCGTCAGCCCCGGTCGAGATCATCGTCGAGCCCGCTGAGGTGATCGAACACGAGGTGTTGCCGCAAGAGCCGGTGCCCGTCGAGGAGTCGCAGGCGCAGACCGTCGAAGCCCCCGAAGTACCTGAGTCGCCGGTGCAGGCGCCGGTGCCTGTTGCCCCGCCGAGCCAGCCCGCGCCGGCCAAGTCCGAGCAGCCGGTCGTGACCGCTCCGGCACAGCCCGAAGGGCGCCTGGATGCCAACAACCTGCCGATCAGCTGGTCGGTGCAGCTGGCCAGCCTGTCCAGTCGCAGTGGTGCGGAGAATCTGCAGAAGACCCTGCGCAGCCAGGGTTACAACGCCTATATTCGCACCTTCGAAGGCATGAACCGGGTGTTCGTCGGTCCGCTGATCGAGCGTGCCGAAGCCGAGCGCCTGCGCGACCAGCTCAATCGCCAGCACAAGCTGAGTGGTTTCGTCGTGCGTTTCCAGCCTGAGGCGGGCTGAGCCCGACCCTGACATGCAACGCCCGGTTACCCGATTCGCCGGGCTCTGCTAGAATGTCCCGCCTTTTCCGCTGGTAGGCCGCACCGTGGTATTCACCTGGGTCGATTGGGCGATCATCGCCGTCATCGCCATTTCTAGTCTGATCAGTCTCAAGCGCGGCTTCGTCAAGGAAGCCCTGTCGCTGCTGACCTGGATCATCGCGGGCGTGGTTGCCTGGATGTTTGGTGGTGCGCTGGCCCAGCATCTCGTCGAATTCATCGAAACGCCTTCTGCGCGGGTGATCGCCGCCTGTGCCATTCTCTTCATCGCCACCTTGCTGGTGGGGGCTCTGGTCAATTTCCTGATCGGTGAGCTGATCCGCGTGACAGGCCTGTCCGGTACCGACCGTTTTCTCGGCATGGTATTCGGCGCTGCGCGCGGTGGCTTGCTGGTCGTATTGCTGGTCGGGCTGATCAGCCTGGCGCCTGTGGAGCAGGATACGTGGTGGCAGCAGTCGCACCTGGTGCCGCATTTTCTGATGGTCGCTGACTGGTCGAAGAACCTCATTCTGGGGTGGTCCGAGCAGTGGTTCTCTGGTGGTTCGGCTAACCCAGTCGATCTGCTTTAAAAGAGTGGCCGAGGCGGATTAACCGCTGCATCGGTCGCTGAATTAGCCTGAATTATCTAGCAGGGGTTGTGGCACATGTGTGGCATCGTCGGTATCGTCGGCAAGTCGAACGTCAATCAGGCGCTGTATGACGCGCTCACCGTCCTTCAGCATCGCGGCCAGGACGCTGCCGGTATTGTCACCAGCCATGATGGCCGCCTGTTCCTGCGCAAGGATAATGGCCTGGTGCGTGACGTGTTCCAGCAGCGCCATATGCAGCGTCTGGTCGGCCATATGGGTATCGGCCACGTGCGCTACCCGACCGCTGGCAGTTCCAGCTCGGCCGAGGCGCAGCCGTTCTACGTCAACTCGCCGTACGGCATCACCCTGGCGCACAACGGTAACCTTACCAACGTCGAGCAGTTGGCCAAGGAGATCTACGAGTCCGACCTGCGCCACGTGAACACCAATTCCGACTCGGAAGTACTGCTCAACGTGTTCGCCCACGAGCTGGCTCAGCGCGGCAAGCTCCAGCCCAGCGAAGAAGACGTGTTCGCCGCTGTCACCCACGTGCACGAGCGCTGCCTGGGCGGCTACGCGGTGGTGGCGATGATCACCGGCTATGGCATCGTCGGCTTCCGCGACCCCAACGGCATCCGTCCGATCGTCTTCGGCCAGCGTCACACCGACGAAGGCGTGGAATACATGATTGCCTCGGAAAGCGTCTCGCTGGACGTGCTGGGTTTCACCCTGATCCGCGACCTGGCGCCGGGCGAAGCGGTGTATATCACCGAGGAAGGTCAACTGTTCACCCGCCAGTGCGCGACCAATGCCAAGTATGCGCCGTGCATTTTCGAACACGTTTACCTGGCGCGCCCCGATTCGATCATGGATGGTATCTCGGTGTACAAGGCGCGCCTGCGCATGGGGGAGAAACTGGCCGACAAGATTCTGCGTGAGCGTCCGGACCACGACATCGACGTGGTCATTCCGATTCCCGATACCAGCCGTACGGCCGCTTTGGAGCTGGCCAACCGCTTGGGCGTGAAATTCCGTGAAGGCTTCGTCAAGAACCGCTACATCGGCCGTACCTTCATCATGCCTGGGCAGGCGGCGCGCAAGAAATCCGTGCGGCAGAAGCTCAATGCCATCGAGCTGGAGTTTCGCGGCAAGAACGTGATGCTGGTGGATGACTCCATCGTGCGTGGCACCACCTGCAAGCAGATCATTCAGATGGCGCGCGAAGCCGGCGCGAAGAATGTCTACTTCTGCTCGGCAGCACCAGCGGTGCGTTACCCGAACGTCTACGGTATCGACATGCCCAGCGCCCACGAGCTGATTGCCCATGGGCGCAGTACCGAAGAGGTTTGCGAGCTGATTGGCGCCGACTGGCTGGTCTATCAGGATCTGCCGGATTTGATCGAGGCGGTCAGCGGCAGCAAGAAGATCAAGATCGACAACTTCGACTGCGCGGTTTTCGACGGCAAGTACGTCACCGGCGATGTCGACGAGGCCTACCTGAACCGTATCGAGCAGGCACGCAACGACGCCAGCAAGGCGAAGTCGCAGGCTGTCAGTGCGATTATTGATTTGCACAATAACTGAGCGGCACACGCTGCGTGATCGATTGAGGTCCGGGCCCTAGTGGCCCGGCCTGTTTTCTGGATGAGGATTTACGATGACACTGGAATGGGAAGCGGGGCGCCTGGATAGCGATCTGGACGGTGCCGGCTTCGACACCCTGGCGGTGCGTGCCGGGCAGCGCCGTTCGCCAGAGGGCGAGCATGGCGAGGCCTTGTACCTGACCTCCAGCTATGTATTCCGCACCGCAGCCGATGCGGCGGCACGCTTTGCTGGTGAAATGCCGGGCAACGTCTATTCGCGCTACACCAATCCTACCGTGCGCACCTTCGAGGAGCGCATCGCGGCGTTGGAGGGGGCCGAGCAGGCAGTGGCGACCGCTTCCGGCATGTCGGCGATCCTCGCCATCGTCATGAGCCTGTGCAGCGGCGGCGACCATGTGCTGGTCTCGCGTAGCGTATTCGGCTCCACCATCAGCCTGTTCGAGAAGTACCTCAAGCGTTTCGGCATCGAGGTGGATTACGTGCCGCTGGCCGACCTGGACGCCTGGCAGGGCGCCTTCAAGGCCAATACCAAACTGTTGTTCGTCGAGTCGCCATCCAATCCGTTGGCCGAGCTGGTGGATATCGCCGCGCTGGCCGATATTGCCCATGCCCGCGGCGCGCTGCTGGCGGTAGACAACTGCTTCTGCACGCCGGCGCTGCAGCAACCGTTGAAGCTCGGCGCCGACATCGTCATGCATTCGGCAACCAAGTACATCGATGGCCAGGGCCGTGGTCTGGGCGGTGTGGTGGCCGGTCGTAGCGAGCAGATGAAGGAGGTGGTCGGTTTCCTGCGTACCGCCGGGCCAACCCTGAGCCCGTTCAACGCCTGGCTGTTCGTCAAGGGGCTGGAAACCCTGCGTATCCGCATGCAGGCGCAGAGCGAGAGTGCGCGGCAGCTGGCGTTGTGGTTGGAGCAACAGCCGCAGGTCGAGCGTGTGTACTATGCCGGCTTGCCCAGCCACCCGCAGCACGAACTGGCCAAGAAGCAGCAGAGTGCCTTCGGCGCGGTGGTCAGTTTTGAGGTCAAGGGTGGGCGTGACGCGGCCTGGAAGGTGATCGATGGCACCCGTGTCATTTCCATCACCACCAACCTGGGCGATACCAAGACCACCATCGCCCATCCGGCGACCACCTCTCATGGTCGCCTGACGCCGCAGGAGCGCGCCAATGCCGGCATCAGCGACAGCCTGATTCGGGTGGCCGTGGGCCTGGAAGAGCTGGAAGACCTCAAGGCGGATCTGGCGCGCGGCCTGGCGGCACTCTGATGCTGGAGTGGGGGACGACTGACACGCCCAACAACGGGCGTGTCGCGCTAGTCACCGGAGCCGCTCGCGGGATTGGTCTGGGCATCAGTGCCTGGCTGATTACCGAAGGCTGGCAGGTGGTGCTGGCCGACATCGACCGTGATCGTGGCTCCAGGGTGGCGCGTGCGCTGGGCGATAACGCCTGGTTCGTGGCCATGGATGTGGCCAGGGAAGAGCAGGTCAGTGTCGGTGTCGCCGAGGTGCTCGGTCAGTTTGGCCGTCTCGATGCGCTGGTGTGCAATGCGGCCATCGCCGACCCGCATACGCCGCCACTGGAGTCACTCGATCTCAAGCGCTGGAATCGCATGCTGGCGGTCAACCTGACCGGCGCCATGCTCCTGGCCAAGTATTGCGCGCCCTATCTGCGTGGACATCACGGCGCCATCGTCAACATCGCTTCGACCCGCGCCAGCCAGTCCGAAGCCGATTGCGAGGCATACGCTGCGAGCAAGGGCGGGCTGGTTGCGCTCACTCATGCGCTGGCGGTCAGTCTCGGGCCGGAGGTGCGGGTGAACTGCGTCAGCCCGGGCTGGATCGATGCGCGCGATCCTGTGCAGCAGCGTCTGGAGCCGCTATCGGTGTTCGATCATGCGCAGCATCCGGTCGGCCGTGTCGGCACGGTTGAGGATGTGGCGGCCCAGGTCGCCTGGCTGCTCTCCGATGCAGCCGGTTTCGTCACCGGTCAGGAGTTCGTCATCGATGGCGGCATGAGCCGCAAGATGATCTATCAGGACTGAATGCCCTCAGGAGTGATTCGATAGAAAAAGGCTCCCGAGGGAGCCTTTTTCATGCTGGCGCGAATTACATGTTGGGGTAATTCGGGCCGCCGGTGCCTTCCGGCGCCACCCAGGTGATGTTCTGGGCCGGGTCCTTGATGTCGCAGGTCTTGCAGTGAACGCAGTTCTGCGCGTTGATCTGGAACTTCTTCTCGCCGTCTTCCTGTGTCACCACTTCGTATACGCCAGCCGGGCAGTAGCGCTGCGCCGGTTCGTCGTACAGCGGCAGGTTCTTCGCCAGCGGGATGCTCGGGTCGGTGAGCTTGAGGTGGCAGGGCTGCTCTTCTTCATGGTTGGTATTGGAGAGGAACACCGAGGAGAGCTTGTCGAAGCTCAGTTTGCCGTCCGGTTTCGGGTAGGCGATCTTCGCGCACTCGGCCGCCGGCTTCAGGCAGGCGTAATCCGGCTTGTTGTCGTGCAGGGTGAAGGGGGCCTTGCCGCCGAAGATGTTCTGGTCCAGCCAGTTGATGCCGCCGCCGATGATGGCGCCGTACTTGTGGATGGCCGCACCGAAGTTGCGGCTGCGGAACAGTTCGTCGTACAGCCAACTGGCCTTGAAGCCATCGACATAGTTGGTCAGCTCGTCGCCACCTTCGCGGCCGGCCGCCAGGGCTTCGGCGATGGCGTCGGCAGCCAGCATGCCGGACTTCATGGCGGTGTGGCTGCCCTTGATCTTGGCGAAGTTGAGGGTGCCAAGGTCGCAGCCGATCAGCGCGCCGCCGGGGAAGACCATCTTCGGCAGCGAATTCAGGCCACCCTTGCAGATGGCGCGAGCGCCATAGGCGACGCGCTTGCCGCCTTCCAGATACTGGGCAATCACCGGATGGTGCTTGTAGCGCTGGAACTCGTCGAACGGCGACAGGTGCGGGTTGGCGTAGGACAGGTCGATGATCAGGCCCACTACGACCTGGTTGTTTTCCAGGTGATAGAGGAAGGAGCCGCCTGTGTTCTCGGTGCCCATGATGTCCATCGGCCAGCCGGCAGTGTGTACCACCAGGCCTTGTTCATGCTTGGCCGGATCGATGTCCCAGATTTCCTTGATGCCGATGCCGTAGTGCTGGGCGTCGGCTTCGCTGTCGAGGTTGTATTTCTTGATCAGCTGCTTGCCGATATGGCCACGGCAGCCTTCGGCGAACAGGGTGTACTTGGCACGCAGCTCCATGCCGGGGGTGTAGTAGCCTTCCTTGGGGTTGCCTTCGCGGTCGACGCCCAGATCACCGGTGACGATGCCGCGCACCACGCCGTTTTCGTCGATCAGCGCTTCCTGAGCAGCGAAGCCCGGGTAGATCTCCACGCCCAGATTCTCGGCCTGCTGGGCCAGCCAGCGGCACAGATTGCCGAGGGAAATGATGTAATTGCCTTCGTTGTGCATGGTTTTCGGCACAAAGAAGTCAGGAATTCGGGTAGCCTTGTCGGCGTCGCGCAGCAGGTAGATATCGTCGCGCTTGACCGGGGTATTGAGCGGTGCACCCAGCTCTTTCCAGTCGGGGAAGAGTTCGGTCAGGGCGCGCGGTTCGAAGACCGCACCGGAGAGGATGTGAGCGCCAACTTCGGAGCCTTTCTCGACCACGCAGACGCTGATCTCCTGGCCCGCTTCTGCGGCTTTCTGCTTCAGTCGGCAGGCGGCGGACAGACCAGACGGGCCGGCGCCGACGATGACGACGTCGAACTCCATAAATTCGCGTTCCACAGGCTATCTCCTACTCAAGGCTCTTCGATGTTTTATAGGGGAGGCGCGGCTCGCTCCCTAAGCACGGCGTGGGCATTATATCTACACCCTCCCAGCGGGCCAATACAAACGTTTGTTTGAATTTTCTGTAGGCCTGCTAGAATCCTACTACATCGCAGATGACCGGCCGGTTCGCTGTATTGACCAGGCTAGGCTGCGGGGTCAAGATACGGGCGGTTTTGCGCTCGCCGTCTGAGCTGAAAGGTTGGATGCGGTCGCTTTTGCATCACCGGCCAGGCTCGCCTTGGCGACATTCTTATTCACCGGAGAGTAACGAGGAATCCATGAAGGTTCTTGTAGCTGTCAAACGAGTGGTCGACTACAACGTCAAGGTTCGCGTCAAGGCGGACAACAGCGGCGTCGACCTCGCCAACGTCAAGATGTCCATGAACCCCTTCTGCGAAATCGCCGTGGAAGAGGCCGTACGCCTGAAGGAAAAGGGCGTGGCGAGCGAGATCGTCGTCGTCACCATCGGCCCGGCTACTGCGCAGGAGCAACTGCGCACCGCGCTGGCCCTCGGCGCCGACCGCGCCATCCTGGTCGAGTCCAACGATGAGCTGAACTCCCTGGCCGTGGCCAAGCTGCTCAAGGCTGTGGTCGACAAGGAGCAGCCGCAGCTGGTGATCATGGGCAAGCAAGCCATCGACAGCGATAACAACCAGACCGGCCAGATGCTGGGCGCCCTGACTGGCTTCGGCCAAGGCACCTTCGCCTCCAAGGTCGAAGTGGTTGGCGACAAGGTCAACGTCACCCGTGAGATCGATGGCGGTCTGCAGACCGTTGCGCTGAACCTGCCGGCGATCGTCACCACTGACCTGCGCCTGAACGAGCCGCGCTACGCGTCGCTGCCGAACATCATGAAGGCCAAGAAAAAGCCGCTGGAAACCGTTACCCCTGATGCGCTGGGCGTTTCCACTGCTTCCACCGTCAAGACCTTGAAAGTCGAAGCACCGGCTGCTCGCAGCGCCGGCATCAAGGTCAAGTCCGTGGCTGAACTGGTCGAGAAACTGAAGAACGAGGCGAAGGTAATCTAAATGACTATCCTGGTTATCGCTGAACACACCAATGCCGCCCTGGCGCCCGTTACCCTGAACACCGTTGCTGCGGCGCAGAAGATCGGTGGCGATATTCACGTTCTGGTTGCCGGTGCCAACGCTGGCGCTGCTGCCGAAGCCGCTGCCAAGATCGCTGGCGTGGCCAAGGTGCTGGTTGCCGACAACGCGGCCTATGCCAACCAGTTGCCGGAAAACGTCGCGCCGCTGGTAGCCGAACTGGGCAAGAACTACAGCCACATCCTGGCCGCCGCCACCAGCAACGGCAAGAACATCCTGCCGCGTGTCGCTGCTGCCCTGGACGTCGATCAGATCTCCGAGATCATCGCCGTTGAAAGCGCCGACACCTTCAAGCGTCCGATCTATGCCGGTAACGCCATCGCCACCGTGCAGTCCTCGGCTGCCGTCAAGGTGATCACCGTGCGTAGCACCGGTTTCGACGCTGTTGCTGCCGAAGGCGGCAGCGCTGCCATTGAAGCCGTTTCCGGCCCGGCCGATGCCGGCAAGTCCGCCTTCGTCGGCGAAGAGCTGGCCAAGTCCGATCGTCCGGAACTGACGGCTGCCAAGATCGTCGTTTCCGGCGGCCGTGGCATGGGCAATGGCGACAACTTCAAGCTCCTGTACGCGCTGGCCGACAAGCTGGGCGCTGCCGTCGGCGCTTCCCGCGCTGCCGTCGACGCCGGTTTCGTGCCGAACGACATGCAGGTCGGTCAGACCGGCAAGATCGTTGCGCCGCAGCTGTACATCGCCGTCGGTATCTCCGGTGCGATCCAGCACCTGGCCGGCATGAAGGACTCCAAGGTGATCGTCGCGATCAACAAGGACGAAGAGGCGCCGATCTTCCAGGTGGCTGACTACGGTCTGGTCGCCGACCTGTTCGAAGCCGTACCGGAGCTGGAAAAGTCGGTCTAAGCCGCTTTCCCGCAACGAAAAACCCGCTCACCAGCAGGCTGTGTGAAAACGCTCTGAACTGAACCGGTTCAATACAAACGCCTCGATTGATTCGGGGCGTCTGTGTTTTTACTGATGCAATGATGCAAAGTGCAGCGTTCAGGTCAGTAGCTCGATCATGCGGCGCGCCCCGAGTACCGAAATAGCACGTTTGAGGTTGTAGGCTTGCACGGCCATCGCCATCTCAGCTCTCACCCCGCTGAAATGGCGCACTAGAAAACGACCGTTGCCCAGAATCCATTGTTTGAGATTGCCAAAAGGGTGCTCGACGATTGCTCGTCGCCGTCCCATCATCTCAGGGTGAGTTTCGAGTCGTTTCTCCATCCGCGCGAACGCCTCTTCGTTGGGATGGCGGCTGATATGACGCCGTTGGGCCTGTGTGCACTTGGCTTTTAATGGGCAGTTCCCGCAGTCCTCGGCACGGGCTGCGTAAAGGCGAGTGCCACGATTGAGCTGTTTGAGCGACAGGGTCTTACCCGCAGGACATTGGAAACTGTCGGTCGCAGGATCGTAAGTGAAGTCCTGACGCGCAAACAGTGTGCCGCCGCCCTGGTTGTTGGGCGCGCGATTCACGGGGACGAAAGCCGTAATGCCCGCTTCTTCGCAGGCCTGAAACTGCGCCCCGTTGGAATAACCTGCATCAGCCGTGACGGTCAGCTCAGACTGCTGCAGAACCGCCTGAGTCGCTTTGGCCATCGGCTCCAACTGCTGGTTGTCGGTGCAGTCACTGGTCACTTCGTGATGCACGATCAGGCCATGCTCGGCATCGACAGCGCTCTGCACGTTGTAGGCCACGCAAGGGCTCTTGCCTGAGCAGCGCATCTTCTTGGCATCCGCTTCGCCTTCGACGAACTGTTCCAGGCCCTGCGCCTCCATCAGCGCTTGTACGGTCAAGTTATCGGCATGGCGATCCTGTAGCTGGCGTAGCGCCTGTTTCACCGCTGCCCGGTCAATCGTCTCTTGCGCGTCTTGTGCATCACCCTCATCAAGCTGGGCCAGGTACTGGGCAATGTGTTTTTCCAGCTTCGCTTGTTGACGCTTGAGCTTCTCCACGCTCAGGTGCTTGCGCAGCGAAGCTACCGCTTGGAACTTGCTGCCATCGATGGCCACCAGCTCCCCACTGATCAAGCTCGCCTGGCGACAGAACTGGACGAAAGCCTTGCAAGTCGCCTGAAAGGCCATGCTGTTGTCTTTGCGAAAATCCGCGATGGTCTTGAAGTCCGGCGCCAGACGACCCAGCAACCACATCACCTCGATATTGCGCTGGCACTCCGCCTCCAATCGACGAGAGGAGCGAATGCGCTGGAAGTAGCCATATAGGTATAGCTTGAGCAAATCAGCTGGATCGTAGCCAGGGCGCCCAGTCTTGAGCGGCTCAGCCTTGCTGAACCCCAGTACCTTCAGATCCAGACGAGCCACATAGGCCTCGATGACTCGAACTAGATGATCCTCAGGAACCAGCTCTTCCAATGTCGGCGGAAACAGGCTGCTTTGTTGCCGACCTTCACCTTGGATATAGCCCATAAACGACAATGCCCCTATCGACCGATAGAGGCATTGTCTTCACCTTGCACTCAGACTGCTAGGTTTTCACACAGTCTGACCAGAGCGGGTTTTTTGTTGCCTGTGTGCCTGCTGTCACTTCAGACCCTCCAGAAACCGCCGGTAGAGCAGGGCGCTTTCTTCGGGGCGTTCAAGCATGGGGGCGTGACCAACGTCATCCATGATCACCACGCTGTGCTGGCGCAGCAACGGTTGCATGACTTCGATGCTGGATACGTCCAGCACTCGATCCTGTTTGCCCCACAGCAGTAAGGTGGGTGCCTGGATTCTTGTCAGCTGGGGCTCCAGAGCAATGGCGCGTTCCCGTAACTGCTTGAACACCGTCTCGTAATGCCCGGCACGGGCCATGGCGCGCTCACCCAGATAGCGCTTGAGCGACTCGGGCAGATAGGGCGGCTCGACGAAGATGAAGTGCAGCAGCTTGTCAAAATCCTGCGGCTGCCTGATCACCAGGGGATTGGGCTCGCCACGAGCGAGCAGGCGATATAGCTCGCTCTTGTGCGGGCTGTCGATTCCGGCATTGGCGAACAGCGCCAGCGAGCGGACGCGTTCCGGGTAGCGTGCGGCGAAGAGGGCGGCGATTTGTCCGCCCATCGAGTTACCCAGCACGTGCGCCTGCTGGATACCCATGGCGTCGAGAATATCCGCCAGACGTTCGGCCTGAGTGCCGGTATCGTAGCTACCGCTAGGCAGATCGCTGTCGCCGAAGCCTGGCAGATCCAGGGCAATGACGCGATAGTTCGCGGTCAGGTGGCGAGCAAAGCGCAGCCAGTTATCCTTGTCGGCGGCAAAACCATGAAGCAGCACCAGCGTTTCAGCGCTTGCCGGCCCTCCCTGGTAGTAATGGATGTTAAGATTATGGACAGTCAGCTGCTCGTGAGCGAGACCGGCGCGGTACTGTTCCAGCAGACGCAGGCTGGCCAGTTGAGTCGCAGGAAAGAAATACAGCGTAGCTGCGCTACCTGACAGCAGGAGCAGCAGCGCGAACAGCAGTTTTTTCATGGCGCGTCCTTATCGCACTGATTCCGGTGGCGCCATTAAGCTAGCATGAATACACAGGACTCCGGGCTGCTGTCCCGCCGACCCACGTATGAACCGAGAGTAGCCAATGCCTGAGCGTTGTCTGTTTAAGTCGCTGTTGTTGTGGTGCGCACTGGTCGTCATGCCAACTGCGGCCCTTGCTGCTGGTAAATGCGAGCGCCTGGTGGCGACCGGTAACCCCGAGTATCCGCCCTATCTCTGGCGTGATCCGCAGAACCCGCAGCAACTGGTCGGCGCAAATGCCGATTCGCTCAAGCATTTGGGTAAAGAGCTGGGTGTGGTGATCGACGTGATTTACACCGGGCCATGGTCACGCGCGCAGGATGAAGTTCGTACCGGTCGTGTCGATCTGATCGCGGGCGCGTTCATCACTCTGCCGCGTCTAGAGCAAATGGATTATGTGCACCCAGCGTTCTTCTATACGCCCAGCGTAGTCTGGGTGCGCAAGGGTGAAGCCTTCCCCTATCGCAGCTGGATCGACCTGCAGGGACATACCGGCGATACGCTGGTGGGCAACAGTTTCGGTCAGCAGTTCGATACCTTTGCCAAGCAGAACCTGACGCTCGAAGGGGTATCGAGCCTGACTCAGGCCTTCCAGAAGTTGCTGCTCGGTCGCACCGATTATGTGCTGTACGAACGCTATCCTGGCCTGGCACTCGCTGAAACGCTGGGTATGGATGATGACCTCGAGGTGCTGGATCCGCCGATTTCCAGCGAAGGCCTCTACCTTACCCTGTCGCATAATTCGGCGTGCAACGAGCCTTGGCTGCGTGGCCAACTGGCGCGGAAGATGACAGAAATGGTCGCCGCCGGGCTGCCTGAGCAGTTCCTGCAACGCAATCTGGATCTGTGGAAGGCGCAGCAGATGCAGCCTGATCCGGTTGGCGACGTCACTCAGTAGGAAATTTTCGTGATCAATCGAACCCTTCCCTTGCTGCTGGCGCTGGGCCTGACGGCCTGTGCCAGCGATCCTGCTCCCATCGAGCAGCTGCGGCTGACCGAACAGGCGTTGGCGCAGGCCAAATCCCTGGGTGCCGTCAGCGAGCAATCCGCTTCATTGCTACAAGCCGAAAGCAAGCTCGCCCAGGCTAAGAGCGCCATGCAGGACGGCGAAAACAAACAGGCACGGCAACTCGCCGAGCAGGCCGAACTGGATGCACGCCTGGCCGAGGCTGAGCATCTGAACGCCAAGGGCCGTGAGCAACTGACCGAGCTCAATCAGCGTATCGGTCGGCTGCGCCAGCAATTGGGGGCGATGTGATGAAGACTTTCGGTCATTTCGGCACGGTGGTACTGGCTGGTGTCGTTTTGAGCGGCTGCGTCAGCAGTCAGCCGGCAAGCGAGCAGGCTCTGGAGGAGGCGCGTATCAGCTTCCAGTCGGTCAAGGAGGATCCTAATGTACTGCGTGCCGCGCCCAAGTATGTGATTCGCGCAGGCGAGTCCCTGGCGCGTGCCGAGCGACTGTCCAGTTATTGGGGCAGTGGCGACGATGTACGTCATTACGCCTACCTCAGTCAGCGCTATGCCGAGATCGCTCGTCAACATAGCGATATCAGCCTCAACCAGGAGCGTGCGGCCAAGCTGGAACTGGAGCGTCAGCGTCTGCAACTGACCCTGCGTGAAGCCAAACTGCTCAGTGTGCAGCAGCACAACGGCTGGTTGGAAGAGCAGATGGTCAGCCTCGCCACCAGCGAGACCGAGCGTGGTCTGGTGATGACCCTGGGCGATATGTTGTTCGACGCCGGTCGCGCCGATCTGCAGCCGGCCGCTAATCGCACCGTGCTCAAGCTCGTGCAGTTCCTGCAGATCAACCCGCAGCGGCGCGTGCGTATCGAGGGTTACACCGACAATACCGGCGATGCGGCGGAGAATCTCGAACTGTCGCGCGCGCGCGCACAGGCTGTGGCCGACCTGCTGGTCGACCTGGGTGTGGATGCCAAGCGTATTGAGGTGGTTGGCTACGGCGTGGACTTTCCCGTTGCAGAAAACGCCTCGGCACGTGGTCGGGCGCAAAATCGCCGGGTGGAAATCGTCTTTTCCGATGAACGAGGCCAGCTTGGCGCAGAGCGTTGATCGTCTGGTACCGAACCTTAAAACCCCGGCGCGCCCGGGGTTTTTTATGTTCGGAGCACGGCATTTATGCAATCTGTGACCAGCAAAGTGCTGCGTATGGTAAAAACAGATCGTATCTGTGCCGGTACAATTGTGTAGCAATAGGTTACTGTTATGCTCCTGTGCCCCGGAGGATATCGTCATGACCAATCTGCTGCTCTATCAACGTATCGCCCAGCAGTTGGCCGAGGATATTCGTCGCGGCGTCTATCAGCCTGGCGAGCGTGTGCCGTCGGTGCGCAAGATGAGCGCCCAGCTCAATGTCAGCCACGCCACGGTGTTGCAGGCCTATGCCAATCTCGAAGATCAGGGGCTGATTCGTGCACGCCCGCAGTCGGGCTTCTACGTGCACCAGACACCGGCGCTGACTGCGCCGACGCCGGATATCGCCAAGGTCGAACGGCCTGGTCTGGTCACCCGCGCCAGTATCATCAACCAGGTTCTCACCGAGTCGCGTCGTGAAGGTGTGTTTCCGCTGGGCGCTGCGGTGCCGCATGTCGACTATTTGCCGGTACGGGCGCTGCACCAGCAACTGGCCAAGGTTACGCGGTTTCATAGTCCGCGTGCTTTCAGCTACATGTTCAGCCCCGGTTTCGAACCGTTGCGCCGCCAGGTGGCGATCCGCATGCGTGATGCCGGTGTGGTGGTCGATCCGTCCGAGGTGGTGATCACCCATGGCTGCGTCGATGCGCTGCAGATGAGCCTGCGCGTGTTGACCAAGCCAGGTGACCTGATCGCGGTGGAGTCGCCGACCTACTATGGTCTGCTGCAACTGGCCGATCTGCTCGGCCTTAAGGTCATCGAGATCCCGTGTGACCCCACCACCGGCATCAGCCTCGAAGCGCTGCAACTGGCGGCCAACCAGTGGCCGATCAAGGCACTGGTGCTGACGGCGCGGCTGTCCAATCCGCTCGGTGGCACCATCCCCGAGGAGCGTCAGCGTCAGTTGTTGCGCTTGGCTGGCGATTACGATTTCCAGATCGTCGAGGACGATATTTACGGCGAGCTGATGTTCGAACAGGGGCCGACCAAGGCGCTGAAATCCCATGACCGCGACAGCCGGGTGATCTATTGCTCGAGCTTCTCCAAGACGTTGTCGCCCGGTGTGCGCATTGGCTGGATAGTCGCCGGCAAGTATCAGGACGAGATCCAGCGGCTGCAGACCTTCTCCACCCATTCGGCGTGCAGCGTCACCCAGATGGCGGTGGCGGCTTATCTGGAGAACGGTGGCTATGACCGCCATCTGCGGCATATCCGCCAGGAGTACCGCAAGAACCTCAATGCCTTCCAGCTGGCGGTGCAGCAGTACTTTCCGGTCGGTACGCAGATGACCCGACCCAAGGGCGGCTTTATCCTCTGGGTCAGCCTGCCGGCGCGGGTCAACACCAAGCATCTGCATGTGCGCGCGCTGCAGCAGGGCATCTCCATCGCACCGGGACTGATCTTCAGCAACACCGAGCAGTTCAACCATTGCGTACGCCTTAACTGCGGCATCCCGTGGAATCGCGAGGCGGAGAGGGCGTTGATGACCTTGGGCATGCTGGCCACGCAGCTGTGCCAGGAAGCGGGAGGCTCCTGGGAGGATTAAAAAGTCCGTCTCGTTTTAACCCGATTCATCGAAGGGCTGCGTCTACCTGAGCGAAGGTCTTGTGCCATTGCTCAGGAGGTACACCATGTCCGTTTATTCCTCGTTGCTCGTTCGCCCATTCGCCGTCGGTTTTTCCGCGGGGACCTTGCTGTTGCTCGTCGCCTGCAGCGCCTCTGGCCCGGAGCCGGAAGCCCAGACCAACTCGAAACCGGCGCCGTCACTTGCACGTGAACGCCTGGCTGCGCCCGCGGCGGTCGAGATGCATGCCGCGGCCAGTCACAAGCGCATGGCGCAGATGGCCTACGCGCCGGCGCCCATCGCCGATGTTCTGCCGCCGGGTTACCGCGACGAGTCGCGCGAGCAGTACCAGGCCTATGCCGACAATCCGGTGTTCGCCGTTGCCGAAACGCCGGTGTCCACCTTCAGCATCGACGTCGATACCGGCAGCTATGCCAATGTGCGGCGCTTCCTCAATGACGGGCAACTGCCACCGAAGGATGCCGTGCGTCTGGAGGAACTGGTCAACTACTTCCCCTATGCCTATCCGTTGCCGCAGGGGGATGTGCCTTTCGGCGTCAGCACCGAACTGGCGGTTACGCCGTGGAACCCGCAGACGCGCCTGCTGCGCATCGCCATCAAGGCGTCGGACCGCAGCGTGGACGAGCTGCCGCCAGCCAATCTGGTGTTCCTGGTCGACGTGTCCGGCTCGATGCATCGCCGCGAAGGGCTGCCGATGGTGCAGAGCACGCTGAAATTGCTGGTCGATCAGTTGCGTCCGCAGGATCGCGTCTCGCTGGTCACCTATGCCGGTGACAGCCAGGTGGTGCTCGATTCCACGCCCGGCAGCGACAAGGCGAAGATTCGGGCGGCTATCGATCAACTCAGCGCTGGCGGTTCGACGGCAGGGGAGTCGGGCATTCAGTTGGCTTACCAGCAGGCGAGCAAGCATATGGTCGGTGGCGGTATCAATCGCATCCTGCTGGCCACCGATGGTGACTTCAACGTCGGCATCAGCGATTTCGACAGCCTCAAGCAACTGGCTGCCGATAAGCGCAAGAGCGGCGTCTCGCTGACCACCCTGGGTTTTGGCGTGGACAACTACAACGAGCGGCTGATGGAGCAGCTGGCCGATGCCGGTGACGGCAACTACGCCTACATCGACAACCTGCGCGAGGCGCGCAAGGTGTTGGTGGATCAGCTTGGCTCGACCCTGGCCACGGTGGTCAGCGACGTGAAACTGCAACTGGAATTCAACCCGAGCGAGGTCAGCGAGTACCGCCTGCTGGGCTACGAAAACCGGGCGCTCAAGCGCGAGGATTTCAGCAACGACAAGGTCGATGCTGGTGATATCGGCGCTGGGCATACCGTCACCGCGCTGTACGAAATCGTCCCGGCGGGCAGCTAAGGCTGGCTGGAGCCGCTGCGTTATCAGGCCAGTGCCCAGCCCGCGAGCAAGAGCGGCGAGTTGGCCTGGCTGCGGATTCGCTACAAGGCAGCCGGGGAAGCATCCAGCCGGCTGCTGGAGCGGCCTATCGCTCGCAGCGAGGCCAAGCCGGTTGCGGCTGCCAGTGAGGACCTGCGCTTCGCCGCAGCGGTAGCCGCCTTCGCCCAGCAGCTTAAGGACGGGCGCTACACGGGCGACTTCGATCTGGCGCAGAGCATCGCGCTGGCGCGCTCGGCGAAAGGTGAGGACCGCTTCGGTCTACGTGGCGAGTTCATCCAACTGGCCGAAATCGCCCAGAGCCTGCACACTTCCGGTTCCACCCCAGCACGAGTTCAGCAGTGAACGCACCCCTCATGGATGACGACGCCGCCTTGCTGCGGCGTTATCGCCGCGGCGATGCCGCGGCCTTCAACGAACTGTACCAGCGCCATCGGCTGGGTCTGTTCCGCTTTCTGCTCGGTCTGTGTGGCGACCATGCCCTGGCCGAGGAAGTGTTCCAGGAAACCTGGGTGAGCCTGATCCGCAGCCAGAGTGAGCAGCGCGAGTCGGTGCTATTCAAGACCTGGCTGTATCAGATCGCCCGCAACCGCTTGATCGATCACTGGCGCAAGACGGGCCGACATCAGGCCGGGCATGACGAATACGATGAAGGCCAGCACGCCCAGGCCGATCCGCAGCCAAGCCCTGAGCAGCAGTGGAGCCTCAGTCGCGACAGTGAGCGGCTGCAGGCGGCACTGGCCGACCTGCCGGAAGACCAGCGCGAAGTGTTCCTGCTGCGCGCCCATGGCGACCTGGAACTGAACGAGATTGCCGAGTTGACCCGCACGCCGGCCGAGACGGTCAAGAGCCGTCTGCGCTACGCCCTACGGAAACTGCGCCGGCTGCTGGCCACCGAGGAGTTGTCCGCATGACCCATGAACGAGAACCGCTGGATCACGAACACGAGCTGTTGGCGCATTTCCGTGTCCATGGCAGCGGTGAACCCTCGGCCGAGCTGGATGCACGTATTCTGGCGGCGGCCAGTGCGGCTGCCCGTGAGGCGCAGCAGGCCGAAGCCGTCAGCGACAAGGCTGGCTGGGCGCAGCGTCTGCACCAATGGCTGTTCGGCAGCGGTCGCCAGCGCTGGTCGGTGGCGGTAGCCGGTCTGGCTTGCCTGGGGATCGGCGTCAGTCTGACCTGGCGTACGCTGGAGCAAACGCCTGAGGCCTTCGATGCCGTGCCGCCCAGTGTGGCGATGAGCCCTGCCGCGCCAGCACCTGCGCCGATGACGGCCAAGCGTGCTGCCGAGACTGAGCCGATGGCGCGTATGGCTGTCCCTCAGGAACGTATGAGGAGCCAGGCCCCTTCTGCTGATATTTCGGAGGTACCGGCCAGCGCGACGGCAATCGCGCCGATGGCAGAGCTGGTGATCCAGAGCGAACCACGCGAGGCGTTGCTGCGTCTGCTGGAGCTGCGCAAGGCCAATAAGCACGAGGAGGCGCAGCGGTTGCTGGAGCAGCTCAAGGCCGATTACCCGCAACTGGATATCGAGGCCGAGCTCGAGCATCTGGCCAACGAGCCGTCAGCCGAATGAGCGGTCGGGTAAAAGTCGTGTAAGTCGACTTGTCAGGCGCGCCCAGGCGGAGGAGCATGGGCGCGTTACTGATCGAGTTACCCTTGTCCCATGATGCGTAAGTCCATTTTTCTGTTGCTGTGTGTGGGGTGGCTGAGCGCCTGTGAGCGTGCGCCTGAGCCTGTTGCGCAGCAGCCTGCACCTGAGCCCGCAGTGGTCACCGCGCCTGGACCTGCGTCCGTTGCCGAGGTTGCCAGGCCCAAACCGGTCGAACCTGCACCGCCTGCCAAGGTGGTCGAAAACAAACCCGTGCTTCCCGCCAAACCGCCTGTTGCCGCCAAGCCCAAGCCTGCTGCGGCACCACAGCCCAAGCCTGCCGAGCCCGAGGCGAAGCTGGTACTGGATCTTAGCGTGCCGACGGAGCTATTTGAGCAGGCGCTGGAAAACGAAACCCGCGAGGAACTCTCGCCAGTGCTGCCGCCGCTGTTTGGCGAGAAACCCGAAGTCCAGAGTCCGTTCCAGATCAGCGGTCGCCTGATCAGCAACGAGCGTGTCGACGACTACTGGGACTCCATCGAAGGCGCCGAGGTGCAGTTCGAGTTCAAGCAGTAGTCGTGTGTACTGGGCAAGGCGCTAACCCGACGCGTGTCTCGGTGCGCGCGGCTCAGGCGTCCGTAGCCCGTAACCCGGGGAATCCGCGCGTGGGATACCCGGATTGCATCCGGGCTACGAAGCCACGCGTCTTAGGCCTTAGTCGACAAACAGATCCGGCACCAGGCTGCCGCCAGCGGGATCGAAACGGTACTGCTCGAAATCGTTGACGCCCCGTTCGCGCAGGATGTCCTCGTCGATCAGCAGGCGCCCGCTGATGCTGCGGCCCTGGCTGGCCAGGATCGCGTGGGCCGCGTCAGCCATGATCGCCGGCGTGCGTGCACGCTTGAAGGCGTCACGGCTGCCCAGTTCGAACTCGATGGCGGCGGTGGCGATCATGGTCTTAGGCCACAGCGAATTGACGCTGATGCCGTACTTCCTGAACTCCTCGCTCATGCCCAGGGTGAGCATGCTCATGCCGTACTTGGTGACGGTGTAGGGGCCGTGCTGGGCGAACCACTTGGCGTCGAGGTTGAGCGGCGGGGAGAGGTTGAGGATATGCGCGCCCGCGCTCTTCTTCAGATAGGGTAGGGCCGCCTGGTTGCAGACCATCACCGCGCGGGTGTTGATCTGGTACATCAGGTCGAAGCGCTTGGGTTCGAGTTTTTCCACGCCCACCAGTTTGATCGCGCCGGCGTTGTTGACCAGCGCATCGATGCCGCCGAAATGCTCGGCGGCCTGGGCCATGGCGGTTGCCACAGCCTGTTCGTCACGCACATCCAGCTGCAGGGCCAGCGCTTTGCCGCCTGCGGCTTCGACCTCGGCGGCGACGCTGAAGATGGTGCCTTCCAGTTTCGGGTGCGGCTCGGCGCTCTTGGCTGCGATGACGATATTGGCGCCATCGGCGGCGGCCTTGAGGGCGATCTCGCGGCCGATGCCACGGCTGGCGCCGGTGATGAACAGGGTCTTGCCGGAAAGTGACATGGGCGTTCCTCTTGTTGTTCGGGATATGCGTAGGGTGCGCCGTGCGCACCGCCGGATTTTTGGTTCGCACGGCCTAGGCGGCCCCGCGACACCTACGAAGCAGCTTCGATTTCCACCAGCAACTGGCGATTTTTCACCTGGTCGCCCTGACTTACGCCGACGCGGCGAACGATGCCGTCGACACCAGCCTTGAGCGGGTGCTCCATCTTCATCGCTTCCAGCACCACCAGCAGTTGCCCCTTGCTGACGCTGGCGCCCTCGGCGACCAGCACGTCGACGATGGCGCCATCCATCGGTGCCTTCACCGCGCCGCTGCTGGCGGCGTTCTGCCCAACGGCTGGCTCGTGGGTGACATCAACCAGCTCCAGGTTGCCGTGTTCACCATACAGCCACAGGTGCTCGCCTTCGATGTGGTAAGCCTGGCGGCGGCGCACGCCGTCGAGTTCCAGGGTCAGCCAGCGACCGTCGCTGGCCAGCAGGCGCAGGGACAGCTGTTCCTCGCCCCGACGCACGCAGAGGAGTGCTTGCGTGCCGCTGGCGAGCACGTCCAGCTCCACGGCGTGCTTGTGTTCGCCCTGCTTGAGGACGAAACGCCAGGGCGCACTGCCGGCGCTACGCCAGCCGGACAGGCCGGGCTGGTGCGCGCGGGCGTCGGCCGAGGTCTGGTAAAGCAGGGCAGCGGCCATGGCCAGCTCGGCCAGGCTGGCCGTGTGCGGGCGCAGGCTGGGGTCATCCGCGAAATGCTCGGCGATAAACGCCGTGGTGGCATTGCTGGCGGCGAACTCCGGATGCTTGAGCAGGTTGGCGAGAAAGCGCTGGTTGCCATTCACGCCCAGCAGCACGCACTGCTCGACCGCACGCACCAGCTTGCGCCGGGCTTCGTCGCGGGTTTCGCCGTAGGCGATGACCTTGGCCAGCATCGGGTCGTAGAAAGGGGTGACGGCTTGGCCTTCGACCAGGCTGTGGTCGATGCGCACACCGGCCAGCAGTTCGGGCTCCCAACGCAACACCTGGCCGGTTTGCGGCAGGAAGCCGGCGGCCGAGTCCTCGGCGTACAGACGCACTTCCATGGCGTGGCCGGTGAGGCGAATCTCGTCCTGCTGCAGCGGCAGGGGCTGGCCTTCGGCGACGCGAATCTGCCAGGCCACCAGATCCTGCCCCGTGATCAGCTCGGTCACCGGGTGCTCTACCTGCAGGCGCGTGTTCATTTCCAGGAAGAAGAATTCACCGCTGGCATCGAGCAAAAATTCCACGGTGCCGGCGCCGACGTAGTTGACCGAGGCTGCCGCCTTGACCGCCGCTTCACCCATGGCTTTGCGCAGCTCCGGCGTCATCACCGGGCAGGGTGCTTCCTCGACCACCTTCTGGTGGCGACGCTGCACTGAGCAGTCACGCTCGCCGAGGTAGACGATAGTGCCGTGCTGGTCGCCGAAGACCTGGATCTCCACATGGCGTGGACGGATCACCGCGCGTTCGAGGATCAGCTCGCCGGAGCCGAAGGCGTTCTGTGCTTCCGAGCGGGCGGTACGGATCTGCCCCAGCAGTTCGGCGGATTCTGCTACCTGCCGCATGCCTCGACCGCCGCCACCGGCGCTGGCCTTGATCATCAGTGGGTAGCCGATGCGCTCAGCTTCGCTGGCCAGGGTCTCGTCATCCTGGGCGGCGCCCTCATAGCCCGGGATGCAGGGCACGCCGGCTTCGAGCATGGCGATCTTGGACAGGCGCTTGCTACCCATCAGGTGAATGGCTTCGACGGTTGGGCCGATAAAGACGATGCCGGCCGCCTCACAAGCGCGGGCGAAATCGGCGTTCTCGGAGAGAAAGCCATAGCCGGGGTGGATGGCGTCGGCACCGGTCTTGCGCGCGGCCTCGATGATGGCCTCGATACGCAGGTAGGACTGGTTGACCTGGGCCGGGCCGATGCACACGGCTTCGTCGGCGATCTGTACATGGCGGGCATCGCTATCGGCCTCGGAGTACACCGCCACGGTGCGGTAGCCGAGCTCGATGGCGGTGCGCATCACCCGGCAGGCGATCTCGCCTCGGTTGGCGATCAGGATCTTGTTGAATGCGGGCATCTTTGTGCTCCTGCTGTGCGTAGCCCGGATGCAATCCGGGGAATCATTTTGGCGAGCGCTCCCGGATTGCATCCGGGCTACGGTCGATCATGTCAGTCCGTCCAATCCATCATTGCGCCCACTTCGGCTTGCGCTTCTGCACGAAAGCCATGGTGCCCTCCACGCCTTCGGCGCCGGTCACGGCAGCGGCGAACTGTTCGGCTGCGAGGTCGAGCAGCGGACCGAGGGCTTCGCGTTCGCTGGCCAGCAGCAGGGCCTTGGTCTGGGCGTTGGCCTGCGGCGCACACTGGCGAATCTGTTCCAGGGTTTCGTCCAGGCGCTGTTGCAGGGCTGTCTCATCGTTCTCGCAGTAGTGCACCAGACCCAGGCGCAGGGCCTCGGCACCGTCGAAGCGGGCGGCGGTCAGGGCCAGGCGGCGCGCCTGGGTCAGGCCGATGCGGTGCACGACGAAGGGGGCGATCTGCGCCGGGAGGATGCCCAGCGTGGTTTCCGGCAGGCCGAACTTGGCGCCGCTGGCAGCGATGGCCACGTCGGATACGCAAGCCAGGCCAAAGCCGCCACCTAGCACGGCGCCTTCCAGCACGGCCACCAGCACCTGCGGCGCGGCATGGGCCTCTTCCAGCAGCGCACCGAAGGCGCGGTTCAGCTCGCGGTAGGCGTCGCCGCCGCGGGCTCTGGCGCCAGCCATGTCCTTGATATCGCCGCCGGCGCAGAAATGGCCGCCAGCACCGCGCAGAACAAGAGCGCGCACGTTCGGGTCATGACGCACGGCCTCCAGCGTGGCGCGCAGTTCGCCGACCATGGCCAGGCTCATGGCGTTGCGACTGTCCGGCCGGTTGAGGGTGATGTGCAGCACGCCACTGACGGAGTTCAGCAGCAGGGTTTCGCAGTGGGGCAGGTCGCTCATGGGGACACCTTTAGATCGTTCCCACGCTCCGCGTGGGAATGCATTTGGCGACGCTCTGCGTCGCTGGGACGCGGAGCGTCCCGTTATGGGTCCCCACGCGGACGGTTCGACGCCTCGACGTGGGAACCATCAGCTCACAGAATCGTTCCGGCTATTTTTTCTTTCCGGGCAGAATGCCCATCAGCTTGCAGATGATGCCGAGCATGATTTCGTCGGCGCCGCCGCCGATGCGGACCAGGCGCACGTCGCGGTAGGCGCGCGACACCGGGTTGTCCCACATGAAGCCCATGCCGCCCCAGTATTGCAGGCAGGCGTCGGAGACCTCGCGGCCCAGGCGGCCGGCCTTGAGCTTGGCCATGGACGCCAGCTTGGTCACGTCGCGCCCTTTCACGTACTGCTCGGTGGCCTGATAGACCAGCGCGCGCAGGCACTCGATCTCGGTCTGCAACTCGGCCATGCGGAAGTGGATGACCTGGTTGTCGATCAGCGGTTGGCCGAAGGTGTGGCGCTGCTTGCAGTAGTCGATGGTGGTGTCGACGCAGTGCTCCAGGCCCTTGATCATGTTGGCCGCACCGAACAGGCGCTCTTCCTGGAACTGCAGCATTTGCATCATGAAACCGGCGCCTTCGTGGCCGATGCGATAGCGCTGCGGCAAGCGCACGTTGTCGAAGAACACCTGGGCGGTCTCGGAGCTGCGCATGCCGAGTTTGTCCAGGTGCGGGCTGACGCTGACGCCTGGGGTCTTCATCGGCACCACGATCAGCGATTTGTTGACGTGCGGCTTGTCGTCCGAGGTGTTGGCCAGCAGGCAGATAAAGTCGGCCGACGGCGAGTTGGTGATCCACATCTTGCTGCCGTTGATCACGTAGTCGTCGCCATCCTTGCGCGCGGTGGTCTTCAGGCCGGCCACGTCGGAGCCGGCGCCGACTTCGGAGACGCCGATGCAGCCGACCATCTCGCCAGTGATGGCCGGACGCAGGAACTCTTCGCGCAGCTCATCGGAGCCGAAGCGGGCCAGGGCCGGGGTGCACATGTCGGTCTGCACACCGATGGACATGGGGATGCCGCCGCAATGGATGGTGCCGAACTCTTCGGCGGCGACGATCGAATAGCTGTAGTCCAGGCCCATGCCGCCGAATTTCTCTGGCTTGGAGATGCCCAGCAGGCCCAGCTCGCCGGCCTTCTTGAAAATTTCGTGGATCGGGAAGCGGCCGTCCTTTTCCCATTCGTCGACCTGCGGGTTGATTTCCTTGTCGACGAAGTTGCGCACGGTGCGGCGGAGTTCTTCGTGTTCCTGGGTGAAGATCATTGTTGTTGTGCTCCGTATCGAATGGGTCTGTAGGGCGGGTGAAACCCGCCTCATTTTTGGCGGGTTTCACCCGCCCTACGTTTTAGAATCTCGCGACGCCGAAGCTGCTCTTCTTCAGCGGTCGCAGGTTGGCTTCGGCGCAGATGTCCAGCAAGAAGCCCAGCAGCTTGCGCGTATCGCGCGGGTCGATCAGGCCGTCATCCCACAGGCTGGCGGTGCCGTACAGCGCCGTGGACTGGCTGTCGAGCTTCTGCGCGGTCACGGTTTCCAGCATGTCGAGCATCTTCGGGTCAGGCTCCTTGCCCTCCTTGGCGTGCTTGTCCTCGGTGACGATGCGCAGCACCTTGCCGGCTTGGGCGCCGCCCATCACGGCGGTGCGGCTATTGGGCCAGGCGAAGATGAAACGCGGATCCAGCCCTCTCCCGCACATGGCGTAGTTGCCGGCGCCGTAGGAGCCGCCGACGACGATGGTGAGCTTGGGCACGGTGGCGTTGGCCACGGCCTGGATCATCTTCGAGCCGTGCTTGATCACGCCGTTCTGCTCCGATTCCGTGCCGACCATAAAGCCGGTGGTGTTGTGGAAGAACAGGATCGGTGTGTTGCTCTGCTCGCATAGCTGGATGAACTGTGCCGCCTTGGCCGCGCCCTGTGGGGTGATCGGGCCGTTGTTACCGATGAAGCCGCAGGCCTGGCCTTCTATCTGCAGGTGGCCGCAGACGGTCTGGCTGTCGAACTCGTTCTTGAAGTCGAGGAACTCCGAGCCATCGGCGATGCGCGCGATGATCTCGCGCACGTCGTAGGGCTTCTTGGCGTCGGCCGGCACCAGGCCGAGCAGTTCCTCGGCCGGGTACAACGGCTCGCGCCAGGTACGTTTCTCACGAGCGGGCAGTTGTTGGTTCCACGGCAGCATGGCGAGGATCTCGCGCGCCAGGCGCACACCGTCGGCGTCGTTCTCGGCCAGGTACTCGGCGGTGCCGGCGACCTGAGCGTGCATCTCGGCGCCGCCGAGTTGCTCGTCGGTGGCGATCTCGCCGGTGGCGGCCTTGAGCAGAGGTGGGCCGGCGAGGAACATCTTGGCCTTGCCGCGCACCACCACCACGTAATCCGACAGGCCCGGCTGGTAAGCCCCGCCGGCGGTGCTGGAACCATGCACCACGGTGATCTGTGGCAGGCCCATGGCCGACATGCGCGCCTGGTTGGCGAAGCCGCGCGCCCCTTCGACGAAGATGTCAGCGGCGTAGTTGAGGTTGGCGCCACCGCTCTCGGCCAGGGTGATCACCGGCAGTTTGTTCTCCACAGCGATCTGCTGCAGGCGCAGGGATTTCTTCAGTCCGGTGGGCGAGATGGTGCCGCCCTTGATCGCGCTGTTGTTGGCGATCACCAGGCAGCGCACGCCGGCGATGTAGCCGATGCCGGCGATGATGCCGCCGCCGGCCTGGCTGCCGTCCTTGTCGTCATGCAGCTTGTAGCCGGCCAGCGAGGCCAGTTCGAGAAAGGGCGCACCGGCATCGAGCAGCAGGTTGAGGCGTTCGCGCGGCAGCAACTGGCCGCGCTTGTCGAACTTGGCCTTGGCTTCCTGCGCCTTGTCCAGCACCTTCTGCTCGACGTTGCGGAAGGTCGCGATGGCCGCCAGCATGGCTTCGCGGTTCTGCGCGAAGGCTTCGCCATGCACATCGATTTCCGATTGGATCACGGGCATCGTCTTACTCCTGATCTTTCAGTACATCGGGCAGGTAGGCCCGATGGAAGCCGTTGTAGGGCTCGCTGTTTTTCGCCTTGCCCAGCGTCCAGGCGCGGGTGCCCTGGCTGGCGGCGCCATCGATGCGGATGGTGTTGCCGCTGATGAAGTTGGCGCCGGGGCTGAGCAGGAAGACGATGGCCGCGGCCACCTCTGACTCGCTGCCGATGCGCTGCAGCGGCACGTGATCCTTGAGGTTGCGGATCATGCTCTTCATCGACTCGGGGTAGGTGTCCATGCCGCTGGAGGCGATCCAGCCCGGCGCTACGGCGTTGACCCGCACGCCGGCGTGGCCCCATTCGTAGGCGGCGGTCTTGGTGAAGTTCTCCATGCCGGCCCGCGCCGCGCCGGAGTGGCCCATGCCGGGCATGCCGCCCCACATGTCGGCGAGCATGTTGACGATGCTGCCACCGTGCTTGCTCATGCTCTGCAGGAAGACTTCCTTGGCCACCAGGAAGCCGCCCACCAGGTTGGTGCGTACCACCGTCTCGAAGCCTTTCTGGTTGATGCCGATCAGCGGCGCGGGGAACTGGCCGCCGGCGTTGTTCACCAGTTGATGAATGCGCCCACGTTCCCTGATCACCGCGCCGACCATGGCCTTCACAGCTTCTTCGTCGCGGATGTCGCAGACCTGGAAGCTGGCGCTGCCGCCGTCCTCAGTGATCTCGGTGCAGGTCTTCTCCAGTTTTTCTTGCTCGCGTCCGACCAGCACCACGTGGGCGCCGAGATGGGCCAGCTCGTGGGCCACGCAGCGGCCGATGCCGCTGCCACCACCGGTGATCAGGATGGTCTGTTCATTGAACAGACCCGATTTGAATACGGAGTCGTAGCTCATTGTTCTTGTTGTCCTGAGAGATTTCGGTGCGCGCAGCGCACCCTACGGGCGGGGTGCGCCGTGCGCACCATTCAAGGTTTCCGCCAGCGCGCTGGGCACCGGCACCGGGAATTCCAGCAGTTGCTGGGCAAAGGCCTTGCCCTGCGGGTCGATACGCATGCTGGCGACACCGCCACCGCCCAGCGCGTTTTCCAGCAGGAAGTTGAGGCCATGGCAACCCGGCAGATACCAGCGGCTGACGCGGCCTTGTTCGGCGTCCAGGGTATGCGCCATCCAGTTGGCCACGGCTTCGGGCGTAAGTGCAGCAGCTATCCACGGCAGGTATTCGGGCTTTCTCGCCATCACACCGATATTGCTGTGGTTGCCCTTGTCGCCGGAGCGGGCCACGGCCAGGCGGATCAGCGGCACGGCAGCGTCGGCTTCACCCATGGGTACGGGCAGAGCAGCTGGCGCACGGAGTTGGGCTGGGTCGAAGGCATCGATCTGGGGCAGGGCGACCGGCTGGCGCTCGCCGTCGATCTCGACGCTCAGGGCGCAGGCACTCTTGTCCACCAGGAAGCTGAACAGGCGGATCACCGGGTAGACGGTGGGGCGGCCGCTGACGATGCCGGTCAGGCCCGGCGCCATGCCGGTGGCAGCCTGGGCGATCTCGCGGGAGAAGAGGATCAGCGCCTCCTTCTTGGCATGCCGTGCGGCGATCTTCACCACCACTTCGCGGCTGTACGCGCGATGAGCGTGAGCACCATAGGTGGCTTCGCTGCCAAGCAACTCGACGCTTACCTCCTGGTAACGGCCCCAGCCGCGCTCGGCGAACATCTCTTCGGTCTTGTTGATGATCGCCTGGGCGACCCGTTCGGCCTTGGCCACCGCATCGATACCGGCCAGCAGGAAGCTGGCGGTGCAGCGGAAACCGTCCGGATGGGTGGCGCTGACCTTGTACTGGTCGGTGGGCGGCAGGCCGCGCGCGCCCTGCAGCTGCACGCGGTTGTCGCCGACCTGGCTCAGCTCGACCTGGGTGAAGTCGCAGACCACGTCCGGCAGCAGATAGGCGCGCGGATCGCCGATCTCGTAGAGCATCTGCTCGCCAACGGTAAAAGGCGTGACCAAGCCGCCGGAGCCCTCCGGCTTGGTCACGACGAAACGGCCATTGTCCTCGACTTCGACGATGGGGAAGCCGATGTGCTCATAGTCCGGCACGTCGCGCCAGTCGGTGAAGTTGCCACCGGTGCACTGCGCGCCGCACTCGATGATGTGCCCGGCCAGTGCGGCCTGGGCCAGCTTGTCGTAGTCGCTCCAGGCCCAGCCGAACTCGTGCATCAGGGCGGCGCTGACCACCGCGCTGTCGACCACGCGGCCGGTGATGACGATGTCTGCACCGGCATCCAATGCCGCGACTATGCCCGGTGCGCCCAGGTAGGCATTGACCGAGACGCAGAAGGGCGGCAGCGGCGCGTCGGTGAACATCTCGCGGGTACCGGCCTTGACCAGCTCGCCGAGTTTGGGTTGCAGATTGTCGCCGTGCAGCACGGCGATCTTCAGCTGTACGCCGGCCTGCTCGCAGGCGGCGCTCAGGGCGGCGGCGCAGGCCATCGGGTTGACCCCGCCGGCGTTGCTGATGACGCGGATCTTCTTCGCTGCCAGCTCGCCGAGCAGCGGCGTGAGCACTTCGACGAAGTCGCGGGCGTAACCCTCGTCGGGCTTCTTCATGCGGGCGCCGGCCATGATCGACATGGTGATTTCGGCCAGGTAGTCGAACACTAGGTAATCCAGCTCGGCACCGCGCACCAGCTGGTCGGCGGCGGTGGAGGTGTCGCCCCAGAACGCGGAGGCGCAGCCGATGCGTACGGTTTTGTTCATTGGAATTGGCCCGTCACACATTGAAGGTGAGTCGACATTACCAAGCAAGCGCTTGGTTGAAAAGCGTCAAAGGAGGGCAAAGTGGCCAAAAGTGCGGCCAAGCGCTTGCTTGGTCAGCTGGCGACGCATACATTTCATCAAGCAAGACAAGCACTTGCCGGCAGCATGAAGAATTCATCAGAACAATCGCCGTGCAGGGCAATCAGGGGAGAAGTCAGCGTGGACGAACACAGAGCCCAGGCCGTGATGCAGGAGCTGGTCGACAGCGGCCAGGTGACCGATCCGGACAGTGCCCGCGGCAAGCTGTTGCAGATGGCCGCCCACCTGTTCCGCAGCAAGGGCTACGAGCGCACCACGGTGCGTGACCTGGCCGCCGCCATCGGCATTCAGTCCGGCAGCATCTTTCACCACTTCAAGAGCAAGGAGGAAATCCTGCGCTCGGTGATGGAGGAAACCATCGTCTACAACACTGCACTGATGCGTGCTGCACTGGCCGAGGCGCAGGGCACGCGTGAGCGGTTGCTGGCGCTGATCCGCTGCGAGCTGCAGTCGATCATGGGCGGCACCGGCGAGGCCATGGCGGTATTGGTCTATGAATGGCGTTCGTTGTCGGATGAGGGCCAGGCCCAGGTGCTTGCCTTGCGCGACACCTACGAGCAGATCTGGCTGACGGTGTTGGGCGAGGCGCGCGATGCGGGTTACTTCAAGGGCGACCCTTTCATTCAGCGACGCTTCCTCACCGGTGCTCTGAGCTGGACCAATACCTGGTTCCGTCCGCAGGGGCCGATGAGCCTGGACCAGCTGGCTGAAGAGGCATTATCGCTGGTGTGCAAAGACTTCTGAGCCGATTCGATCCCGGGAATCCCAATCCGCGCCGCGGCCATCCGCCCTTGCAATGGCTCAGATGGTGCAGGATTTGGGGCTATCGTCTGCTATCAACCAACAAAGTGCTGACGTCATAAAATCCATCTAGTCGGTCAGGAGAGACTCGGGTAGGCTGCACCTCACTGGCAGAAGGAATTGGGGATTCGAGATGCGGCATATGCGGCGCTGGGTTCATGGATGCGTAGGTGCCTTGTGTCTGTTGCTTGCCGGTTTTCTTTGCGCTGCCGAAGTGGTCAAGGTCGGCGGCGCGCATTTTCCGCCCTATGTGATCAAGTCCAACCTGCAGGAGTCGAGCGGACTGCTGCCGCAATTGCTCGATGCACTCAATCAGGCCCAGAGCGAATACGAATTCACCATGTTGCCCACCGCCATCGTGCGCCGCTTCGGCGACCTGCAGCGCGGGCGTATCGACATGGCGATATTCGAGAACCCGCAATGGGGTTGGCAGGATATCGATGCCGAAGCTGTCGACATGGGCCTGGAGGATGCGGAGCTTTTCGTTGCCAAGAGTGAAGTGCTGCGTGGCCAGCAGTATTTCGAGCAGCTGCAGGGCAAGCGTCTGGCGCTGTACCGTGGTTATCACTATGGCTTCGCAGGTTTCAACAGCGATCCGGAATTCCTCAGTAGCACCTTCAACGCCAACCTCGGTCATTCGCATGACAGCAACCTGCTGATGGTGCTGCGCGGGCGAGCCGATGTCGCGCTGGTGACCCGCTCCAATCTCTATGACTTCCTCGAGCGCAATCGTGAGTATGCGCGGCAGTTGCTTATCTCGGAGCGTATCGACCAGGTCTATCGCCACCACGCGATGATTCGGGCCGGTGCGCCGATCAGTCCTGAACGCTTCGCCGCTCTGCTCGAGCAACTGCGGGTCAGCGGCGAATTGCAGCGTATCTTCTCGCCTTACCGCATTGCCGTCATGCCAGTCGTAGCGGATAACTCAGCAGCAGAAAATGAACGAGATTGACCGCTGCATGCAGAGCGATGGCCAGGCTGATGCGGCCGCTGTAGTGAAAGGCCAGGCCATAGCCCAATCCCGCACAGGCCGCCACCGCGGCGAATAGCGTACTGAAGGGCAGGTGGGCTGCGCCGAAAAGACCCGCCGTCAGCAGCAAACCAGGCCAGGTACCCAGGCGCTTGACCAGTGTCGGCTGTAGCACGCCGCGAAACAGCAGCTCCTCCGCCAGCAACGCCACACCGAGATTGACTGCCAACCACAGCAGCAGCCCTTGTGGCCATTTGGGTTGCCAGGCGACCAGCCCCAAGGCGATGGCCAGTAGCGGCACCAACACCAGTGTAATGAGGCATGTCAGCCACGCCTGTTTCAGCGAAACGACCGGCTGGCGAGGTTGCCCGAGCCACCAGGCCAGCAGGGCGGTGCCCAGCAGCTCGTCCCAGGAAAGACGCAGACCGTAGGGCGCAGCATCGTTGCTGATGAGGCGCGGTTGCCACAGTTGCCAGGGGCTGAACCCCGGTACGAGGTGTGCCGCCAGGGCGATGCCGCCGAGCAGTATCAGGGGGAGCCATAGCCAGTTCGGCAGATGTCGTTCGCCGGCCAGCAGGAGCAAGACGAACAAGCTGCCCAGCAGCAGCCCGAAAGGCTCGATGAAGCCCAGCCCCGTGCCCAGGGCGAGGGTGAGAACGGGGAACAGCAAGCGCAGATGCAGGGGCATGGCACCTTCTCCTTGGAAGGCGCGCAGTCTAGCAGGCTGTCTCTGCGGGGGAGGAGAGCGGAGGTGCCTAGCGCTGGCGCTCGCGCGCGTCCTTGGCTTCCTGCTCGATGGCGCGTTTACGCATGCGTTCGAGCTGATCCTCGCTCAGGCGCATCTTCTTGGCGCTGCTGCGCAGTATCAGCAGGCTACCGATCACCGAGCCGAATACCAGCACCAGCAATAGCCAGACGTACCAGGGCATGACGAGTCCTCACCGGGGAATGGAGCCTTCACCATACCCCGCGATCGGAGAGTTGTCAGTTGGCCTGTAGCGCTACGGCTTGCAGATCGCTTTCGTCCTTGAGCTGCACGCCACTCAGTTGCAGGCGCAGCGCCTGGCGCGTCAGGTAGTCGAGTTTGTGCGCGGCCAGTTCGTAAGGCAGGCCCTCGGGACGCACGTTGGAGATACAGTTGCGTGCGCTGTCCGGGCAGCCCACCCGCGGCGCATGGGTCAGGTACAGGCCCAGGCTGTCCGGCGAAGTCAGGCCCGGGCGTTCGCCGATCATCACGATCACCAGACGAGCGCGCAGCGCTTCGCCGATGCCGTCGCCAATCGCCACGCGGCCCTGTTCGGCCAGCACCACTGGGGTGTTGGCCCAGTCGGTAGCGAAGCGTTCGCGAAAGGCCTGCAGCAGCGGCAGGGCATGGCGCTGCACGGCGATGGCGGACAAGCCGTCGGCCAGCACGATGGCCAGTTCCGGTGCCGGCAGCTCGTGTTGCAGCTGCAGCCGGCAGTCGCCATGCAGGTGGCGGCCATGATCCGGGCGCAGCAGGTAGGTCTGGCGGTCCTCGGCGTTGCTGCGCACTTTCAGCACCCGGAAGCCGGCGGCATGCAGCTGATGCTTGAGTTCGGCGAAGTCCAGCGGACGATGCACGGCGTCGCGCGCCTGCGCATGGGCCAGGCCGAACTTGAGCACTTCGCGGGTGGGCAGGCTGCAGCCGACGCGGCCGAGGGCGATGCGCGCCGAGGTGTGCGCGCGCAGTTCGTCCCAGGGGTTGTGCTGGATCAGATCGTTGGCCATCACGCGGCTCCCGAGATATGTGGCAGTTGCTTGAGCAGGTGGTGGCCGCGGCCGATCTCGCGCAGACGGCCGGTGGGTTCGGTAATGGCCATGCGCGCCAGCCAGGCGTCGAACTCCGGGGCGCGTTTCAGGCCCAGCACGCTGCGCAGGTACAGCGCATCGTGGAACGAGGTGCTCTGATAGTTGAGCATGATGTCGTCGGCGCCCGGGATGCCCATGATGAAGTTGATGCCGGCCGCGCCGAGCAGGGTGAGCAGGCTGTCCATGTCGTCCTGATCGGCTTCGGCGTGGTTGGTGTAGCAGACGTCGCAGCCCATCGGCAGGCCGAGCAGCTTGGCGCAGAAGTGGTCTTCCAGGCCGGCGCGGATGATCTGCTTGCCGTCGTAGAGGTATTCCGGGCCGATGAAGCCGACCACGGTGTTGACCAGCAGCGGGCGGAACTCGCGGGCCACGGCGTAGGCGCGGGCTTCGCAGGTCTGCTGGTCGACGCCATGGTGGCCGCCGGCCGACAGCGCGCTGCCCTGGCCGGTTTCGAAGTACATGAGGTTATCCCCCAGGGTGCCGCGACCGAGCGACAGCGCGGCTTCGTGAGCCTCGCGCAGGATCGCCAGGGAGACGCCGAAGCCGGCGTTGGTGGCCTCGGTGCCGGCGATGGACTGGAACACCAGATCGATCGGCGCGCCGGCCTCGATGGCCTGGATCTGGGTGGTGACATGGGTGAGCACACAGCTCTGCATGGGGATTTCGAAGTGCTGGCGCACCTCGTCCATCATCTGCCACAGGCGCATCAGCGTCGGCAGCGAATCGCTGGCCGGGTTGATGCCGACCGTGGCGTCGCCCGAGCCGTAGAGCAGGCCATCGAGCATGCTGGCGGCGATGCCGCGCACGTCGTCGGTGGGGTGATTGGGTTGCAGGCGCACGGCCAGATGACCGGGCAGGCCCAGGGTGTTGCGAAAACGGCTGATCACCTGGCATTTGCGCGCCACCAGGATCAGATCCTGATTGCGCATCAGCTTGCTTACGGCGGCGACCATCTCCGGCGTCAGGCCGGCGGCCACGGCCGCCAGTCGCACACTGTCGGTCTTTTCCAGCAGCAGCCAGTCGCGCAGGTCACCCACGGTCAGGTGGCTGATCGGGGCGAAGGCAGCTGCATCGTGGCGGTCGATGATCAGGCGGGTGACTTCGTCCTGTTCGTAGGGGATAAGCGCCTCGTCGAGAAAACGCTTGAGCGGCACCTCGGCCAGGGCCAGCTTGGCCGCCATGCGCTCTTCGTAGGTGGCGGCGGCCAGCCCCGCCAGGTAATCGCCGGAGCGCGCCGGGCTGGCCTTGGCCAGCAGCGTCTTGAGGTCGGCGAAGCGGTAGACCAGGCTGCCGATGGTGGTTTGGTAGGGCATGGCTGCGACCCGTTGCACAGAGGATGAACTTGCCGTGCAGTGCTCATGCCAGCACGCTCAGGCGACCATTACGGCCAGCAGCGGTGGTGCGAGAGGGCCAGGCTGGTGCAGGCGCGTGCGCTCGTGCACCGTTGTGCGTCGCGGCAGCTGCGCCTGCGGCAGGCACTGCGCGCCGCCTTTAGGCTACAATGCACGGCGTTTTTGTCCTGTCCGAGACCCGCCTCATGCCCGCCTGCCAAACCCCGATCATCGTCGCCCTCGACTTCCCCGGCCGTGAAGCCGCCCTGGCCCTGGCCGATCGCCTCGATCCGGCGCTGTGCCGGGTCAAGGTCGGCAAGGAGCTGTTCACCCGCAGCGGCCCCGAGGTGGTCGAGGCGCTGCAGGCCAAGGGCTTCGAGCTGTTTCTCGATCTGAAATTCCATGACATCCCCAACACCACGGCCATGGCGGTCAAGGCTGCAGCCGAGCTGGGCGTGTGGATGGTCAACGTGCACTGCTCCGGCGGCCTGCGCATGATGGCGGCCTGTCGCAACGAGCTGGACAAGCTGACTGGCGCCAAGCCGCTGCTGATCGGCGTGACCGTGCTGACCAGCATGGAGCAGCAGGACCTGGCCGGCATCGGCCTGGACGTGCCGCCGCAGGAGCAGGTGCTGCGCCTGGCCGGCCTGGCCGCCGACGCCGGGCTCGATGGTCTGGTCTGCTCGGCGCAGGAGGCCCGCGCGCTGAAGGTCGCGCAGCCGCGCCTGCAACTGGTGACGCCGGGCATTCGTCCTGCCGGCAGCAATGCCGATGACCAGAAACGCATCCTTACCCCGGCTCAGGCGCTGGAGGCCGGCTCCGACTATCTGGTGATCGGTCGCCCGATCAGCCAGGCCGCCGACCCGGCGCAGGCGCTGGCTGCGGTGGTCGCCGAACTGCGCGCCTGAGCCCTGTAGCCCGGATGAAATCCGGGGCGGTCTGGCATGCCGTCCGATCTTTCCCGGATTTCATCCGGGCTACCCGCTGATCGCGGCACCGCGCTGGTGGAGTCGCCATCAGCGCCCTGCATGACCCACCACTCCAGAGCCTGATAGTGCTGCTCGCCGTCTGGCTTGCTGGCTAGACTCCTCGCCAATTCAACAAGAATCGCTGCGAGGAAGCAAACATGAGCATGACGTTCTCCGGCCAGGTCGCCCTGGTCACCGGCGGTGCCGCCGGTATTGGCCGCGCCACCGCCCAGGCCTTCGCTGCCGAAGGGCTCAAGGTGGTGGTTTCCGACGTGGATGTGGCAGGTGGTGAAGGCACCGTCGAGCTGATTCGCGCGGTCGGTGGTGATGCCTGCTTCGTGCGTTGCGACGTGACCTGTGATGCCGAGGTCAAGGCGCTGATGGACGCCACCGTGGCGCAATACGGCCGCCTGGACTATGCCTTCAACAACGCCGGTATCGAGATCGAGCAGGGCAAGCTGGCCGACGGCAACGAGGCCGAGTTCGACGCCATCATGGGCGTCAACGTCAAGGGCGTATGGCTGTGCATGAAGCATCAGATCCCGCTGATGCTGGCTCAGGGCGGTGGCGCCATCGTCAATACCGCCTCGGTCGCCGGCCTGGGTGCCGCGCCGAAGATGAGCATCTATGCCGCCTCCAAGCATGCGGTGATCGGCCTGACCAAATCCGCTGCGATCGAGTACGCCAAGAAGAAGCTGCGGGTAAACGCGGTATGCCCAGCGGTGATCGACACCGACATGTTCCGCCGCGCCTATGAAGCCGATCCGAAGAAGGCCGAGTTCGCCGCCGCCATGCATCCGGTCGGGCGCATCGGCAAGGTCGAAGAGATCGCCGCTGCCGTCCTCTATCTGTGCAGCGATCACGCCGCGTTCACCACCGGCCAGGCGCTGGCGGTGGACGGTGGTGCCACGGCGATCTGATTGGCTCGTGGCAACAACGACAAAGGCGCCCTTGGGCGCCTTCGTCGTGTATGGACAACTCAGACCGCGCGCTTGCCCGCGTTGAGGATGGCCAATGTCAGCAAGCCGGCGACGATACCCCAGAAGGCCGAGCCGACGCCGGCCAGGGTCATCCCCGACGCCGTCACCAGGAAGGTGATCAGCGCCGCTTCGCGCTCGTTGGGCTCGCTCATGGCCTGGGTCAGGCCGCCAATGATCGAGGCGAACAACGCCAGCGCGGCGATGGAGAGGATCAGTGCGGCCGGCAACGCGGCGAACAGCGAGGCCAGGGTGGCGCCGAAGATGCCGGCGATGGCGTAGAACACCCCGCACCAGACCGCCGCAGTGTAGCGCTTGCGTGGGTCTTCATGGGCTTCCGGGCCGGCGCAGATGGCGGCGCTGATGGCGGCCATGTGTATGCCGTGGCTGCCGAACGGCGCCATCAGGATCGATACCAGGCCGGTGCTGGTCAGCAGCGGTGAGGCCGGCACGTCATAGCCGTTGGCGCGCAGCACGGCCATGCCCGGAAGGTTCTGCGAGGCCATGGCGACGATGAACAGCGGAATGCCGATGCTGATCGCCGCGGCCAGCGAGAAGCTGGGTGTGGTCCATTCGGGCGTAGCCAGCTGCAACTGGAAATCGCTGAAGTCCAGCAAGCCGAAGACCCCGGCCAGCACGCTGCCGACGATCAGCGCGGAGAGCACCGAATAGCGCGGCCACAGACGTTTGCCGAGTAGATAGGCCAGCAGCATGGCGATCACCAGAAAGGGCTGCTGTTCGGCGGCCACGCAGATTTCCAGACCGATCTTGAACAGCACACCGGCCAGCAGGGCGGCGGCGATGGAGGCGGGTATGCGGCGCATCAGGCGGTCGAAGGTTCCGGTCAGGCCGATCAGCACGATCAGGCCCGAAGCCAGGATATAGGCGCCAATCGCCTCGCCATAAGAGACCTGCGGCAGACTGGTGATCAGCAGCGCCGCACCGGGCGTCGACCAGGCGATCATCACCGGCGCGCGGTAGCGCAGCGAGAGCACGATGCAGCACAGCGCCATGCCGATCGACAGTGCCCAGATCCACGAGGAAATCTGCCCGGCGGTGAGGCCGGCCGCCTGGCCGGCCTGGAACATCAGCACCAGGGAGCTGGTATAGCCGGTGAGCATGGCGATGAAGCCGGCCACCACGGCCGAGGTGGATGTGTCGGCCAGTGGTCGCAGGCGGGTAGGGGCGGCGTCTTGCATCAGAACATTCCAGTGTCGACGATGATGGGATAGAGCGAGGCGACCAGCAGCAGCGCCATGCCGAAGTTGAATGCGCGCAGGGCGCGCGGGTTGTCCAGCCACTTGCGCAGCATGCTGCCGGCGATGGTCCACAAACCTACGCTGGGGCAGTTGACCAGTGCAAACAGGGCCGCGATCAGCAGCACGTTGCTGAAAAAACCATCCTGCGGTGTATAGGTGGTAATGGCTCCGATGGCCATGATCCACGCCTTCGGGTTGACCCACTGAAAGGCTGCCGCCTGGAGGAAAGTGAATGGCTTGGCCTCGGCATTCTCACGGCTCTGCGGCGCACCGGATTGGGCGATCTTCCAGGCCAGATAGAGCAGATAGGCGGCGCCGACATAGCGCAGCACGTCGTGCAGCACCGGAAAGCGCTGGAATACCTGGCCCAGACCAAGGCCCACTGCGGCCACCAGCAGCATGAAGCCGAGGCTGATGCCAAGCATGTGTGGAATGCTGCGGCGCACGCCGAAGTTCACGCCCGAGGCGAGCAGCATCATGTTGTTGGGGCCTGGCGTCACCGAGGTGACAAAGGCGAAGGCGATGAAGGCGAGCAGCAGTTCGGTGGACATGGTCGTTCTCCGGTGACCGGCAAAGACTATTGCGCCACCGCAATGGCGTCTCGGTACAGCCACGACCGGGTTGGGCCGTACAGTCGGGCCTGGGCAAGTGGCTGATCTCTGGTTAGCCTTGCCTTTTTGCAGACAAGGAAGCCGCCATGCAGCCGGATAACCCCTACAGTGCTCCGCAGGTCGAACTGATCGATGACCTGCCGGTGCGGCAGCTCCCGGGCTGGAGTGTGCGTCAGTTGCAGGTACTTGGTTGGTTGGCACTGATGTCGGCGCTGGGCAGTGCGCTGATGCTGGGCGTTATTTTCGCCAGCAGTTGGCTGGGCCAGGCAGAACTGGAGCAGGTCGAGCGCTTTACGCGTTGGCTGCAGCTGTTGCTGATGTTGTTGGGCAACTATCTGCTGATCCGGCTCAAGAGCTTCATCGAGCAGCGTTTTGCGGCGCAGGGGTTGAGCTGGCCGGTCTGGATCATCGTTGTTCTGGCTCTGGTCAGCGGGGTGATGGACTTCATGGTTGGGGATCAGGTGTTCAAGACGCTCAGCGTGCTGACCATTGCCTACCTGGGCCTGATGGTACTGATGGTACTGATGGGGCTCGGCATTACCTGGTTCGGTATTCGTTTGCTCAAGGTGAGGCTGGCCTACGCCTCTCTGCGGATCATGGCCTGGCTGTCCATTGCCAGCGGTGTGATGTTCGCCAGTGTGCTGTTGTTGCCGCTGGCCATCTTGCCGGCACTGGCGGTTTGCGTGGCGCAGGGGCTGGTGTTCTTTCGCGGGGCGAGTGAACTGCGCGAGCAGTAGACTGCCGCCTGATTTCTTTCTGCCGCGGTGGCTTGAGCTGCCGCGGCCTGCTAGGCGCGCCCCCGCGCCAAGGCACGGTTTACCGCTAGCCAGCCTTCCACGGCTTCCTCTCCCATCTCCGTGAAAACCCGCTGCAGCAGCCGCGCCTGCTCGCGGCGCAGGGCCTGCTCCAGCTTGGCGCCCTCGGGCGTGAAGCCGAGAACACGCTTGCGCTTGTCGTCGGCCGCCGCTTCGCTCTGTACCAGATTCATCTCGATCAGCTGACGCAGCGGCATGTTCAGCGCCTGCTTGCTGACCCCGAGGTAGCCGAGCAGCTCGGTCATGTTCAGGCCTGGATACTTGGCTATGAAGAACAGAATGCGGTGATGCACCCGCGACAGCCCGCGCTTTGCCAGCATCTCGTCAGGCTTGGCGGTGAAGGCCTGGTAGCCGAAGAAAAAGGCCTCCATGGCGGCCTGCTGAGCAGCGGAGTTCTTGATGGCCTGCGCACCACGACGGCCGGCCTGCGTGCCCTCGGTGGGGGACGTTAAAAATTTCTCGGGGAAATTTTTTAGGTCAGTCATATTGACGTATCTCGGGTTGGCGGCGTAGTTTCGGTCAAGCAGTTTGACTTAATTTCAATGACTTTTGCACCCCAGGACATCCCATGGCCTTCTCCGAACGCATCGCCCGCCTGAAAAGCTCCCTGATCCGTGAAATTCTTGCCGCGGCGCAGCGTCCGGAGGTGATGTCCTTCGCCGGCGGCCTGCCGGCCGAGCCGATGCTGCCCAAGGTGGACTGGGCCGAGATGCCGGCGAGCATGGGTCAGTACGGCATGAGCGAGGGCGAGCCGGCGCTGCGCGAAGCCATCGCCGCCGAGGCGCGTGCACTGGGCGTACCCTGCGAGGCCAGCCAGGTGCTGATCGTCAGCGGCTCGCAGCAGACGCTGGATCTGGCCTCCAAGCTGTTCATCGATCCGGGCACCGAAGTGTTGCTCGAAGCGCCGACCTACCTGGCCGCGCTGCAGGCCTTCCAGCTGTTCGGCGCCGATTGCATCAGCGTGCCGCAGGAAGCCGACGGCCCCGAGCTGGCGGCGCTGCGCCAGCGTCTGGAAACGCACAAGCCGGCTTTCGCCTACCTGATTCCGACTTTCCAGAACCCGTCCGGCACCCGTTACAGCGAAGCCAAGCGTGAAGCGGTGGCGGCGCTGCTCGACGAATTCGGCGTGACCCTGATCGAGGACGAGCCGTACCGCGAGCTGGTGTTCGATGAAGGCAGCGCCACGCCCATCGTCAGCCGCCTGAAGAAGGCCAGCTGGATCTACACCGGCACCGTTTCCAAGACCCTGCTGCCGGGCCTGCGCGTCGGCTACCTGATCGCCACCAAGGACCTGTACCCGCACCTGCTGCGCCTGAAGCAGTCGGCCGATCTGCACACCAACCGCATCGGTCAGTGGCAGGCGCTGCAGTGGCTGGGCAGCGAGCAGTACCGTGGCCACCTAGCCGAGCTGCGCGACTTCTACCGCATCCGCCGCGATGCCATGCAGGCGGCGCTGCTGGAGCACTTCGGCGAGCTGGCCGAGTGGGAAATCCCGCAGGGCGGACTGTTCTTCTGGCTGACCCTCAAGCAGCCGCTGGACACCCGCACGCTGCTCGATGCGGCGCTGGCGCAGAACGTCGCCTTCATGCCGGGCGAGCCGTTCTTCATCGACCCGGATGCCAACCCCGGCCATCTGCGACTGAACTTCAGCCATGTAGCGCCGGAGCGTCTGGGCGAAGGCCTGCGCCGGTTGGCGGCGGTGATCCGCGAGGCGCAGGCGAAGTAGAGGCTTGCAGAACCGTAGGAGCCAGCTTAGTGGCGATGCTTTCGCGCAAAGCGGATCGCCGGCAAGCCGGCTCCTTGGAAAAGAATGAAACACGGGGAGGGCAACGCGATGTTCAAGGTCTACGGCGATTACCGCTCGGGCAACTGCTACAAGGTCAAGCTGATGTTGCATCTGCTCGGCAAACCCTATGAGTGGGTGCCGATCGACATTCTCAAGGGCGAGACGCAGAGCGAAGCCTTCCTGGCCAAGAACCCCAACGGCAAGATTCCGGTGCTGGAGCTGGACGACGGCACCTGCCTGTGGGAGTCCAACGCCATCCTCAACTACCTCGCCGATGGCAGCGAGTTCCTGCCGACCGAGCCGCGCCTGCGCACCCAGGTGCTGCAATGGCAGTTCTTCGAGCAGTACAGCCACGAGCCTTACGTTGCGGTGGCGCGTTTCATCCAGCTCTACCAGGGCATGCCCGAGGAGCGCCGCGAGGAGCATGCGCGCTGCCTGAAACTCGGCTACAAGGCCCTGAAGGTGATGGAAAAGCAGCTCGAACGCACGCCCTATCTGGTCGGCGAGCATTACTCCATCGCGGATATCGCCCTGTATGCCTACACCCACGTGGCCGATGAGGGCGGTTTCAGCCTCGAAGCCTTCTCGGCCGTGCGCGCCTGGCTCGAGCGCGTGGCCAGCCATCCGCGTCATGTGACCATGCTGGGCTGAGCTGCCTGGCAGCTGTAACAGCCTCGACTAGAGTTTGGCGGTAACCGTACGAGGGAGCCGCCATGTCGGATGGAAGTCGCAAGCTGGGCCTGGGGTCGCTGACCGCGCTGGTGGTGGGCTCGATGGTCGGTGGCGGGATCTTCTCGCTGCCGCAGAACATCGCCGCGCGGGCCGATGTCGGTGCGGTACTGATCGGCTGGGGCATCACCGCGGTGGGCATGCTGGCGCTGGCCTTCGTGTTCCAGGGCCTGGCCAACCGCAAGCCGCAGCTCGATGGCGGGGTATACGTCTACGCCAAGGCGGGCCTCGGCGACTACATGGGTTTTTCCTCGGCCTGGGGCTACTGGATCAGTGCCTGGCTGGGCAATGTCGGCTACTTCGTCCTGCTGTTCTCGACCCTGGGTTACTTCTTCCCGGCCTTCGGCCAGGGCAACACGCCGCTGGCCATCGCCTGCGCCTCGGTGTTGCTGTGGTGCGTACACGCCCTGGTGCTGCGCGGCATCAAGGAGGCGGCGCTGATCAACCTGATCACCACCGTGGCCAAGCTGGTACCGATCCTGCTGTTCATCGTCATCGTCGGCCTGGCCTTCGACCGCGACATTTTCACCCGTGACATCTGGGGGCGCAGCAATCCGCAGTTCGGCGGTGTGCTGGAGCAGGTGCGCAACATGATGCTGGTCACCGTGTTTGTGTTCATCGGTATCGAAGGGGCGAGCGTGTACTCGTCGCGTGCCGAGCGCCGCCGCGATGTGGGCAAGGCCACGGTGATCGGCTTTCTCGGCGTGCTGGCGCTGCTGATGCTGGTCAACCTGCTGTCGCTGGGGGTGATGAGCCAGCCCGAGCTGGCGGCGCTGCAGAACCCGTCCATGGCCGGAGTGCTGGAGCATGTGGTGGGGCGTTGGGGGGCGGTGTTGATCAGCATCGGCCTGGCGGTGTCGCTGCTTGGTGCGCTGCTGTCCTGGGCGCTGCTGTGCGCTGAAATCCTCTTCGTCTGTGCCAAGGACGGCACCATGCCGGCCTTCCTGCGCCGGGAGAACGCCAATCAGGTGCCGGTCAACGCGCTGTGGCTGACCAACGGCATGATCCAGCTATTCCTGCTGATCACCCTGTTTTCCGAGGGTACCTACCTGTCGCTGATCTATCTGGCGTCATCGATGATTCTGGTGCCTTACCTGTGGTCGGCGGTCTATGCGTTGTTGCTGGCGCTGCGCGGCGAGACCTACGAAGACCAGGCCGGGCTGCGCCGCAAGGATCTGGCCATCGGCCTGCTGGCGGTGGGTTACGCGATCTGGCTGTTGTATGCCGGCGGGGTCAAGTACCTGCTGCTGTCGGCGTTGCTTTACGCGCCGGGCGCGCTGCTGTTTCGCCAGGCCAAGCGCGAGCAGGGGCAGGTACTGTTCACCCGCTACGAATGGCCGATCTTCGCCGCCGTATTGCTGACGGCCGTGCTGGCCGGCTATGGCCTGTATGCCGGGCATCTGAGCTTGTAGCGCTGGACAAAGCGGCCAGCACGCGGATAATCCGCCCCATTGCCCTCTGACTCTGGCTTCGCGACCCCATGCGCAAATCCCTGCGTACCGCCCTGATCTGGATGCTGATGCTGGCCCTGCCGGCACAGGCCATGGCGGCGCTCGGCATGCAGTTGTGCGAGCAGGTGCATCGCAGTGGCGCTCTGCAGATCAGCGCCAGTCAGCACGGCGAGCACGGTATGCACCACGACATGGCGGCCGACAGCGCACATGGCGCGCATCAGGACGCCGCTCCGGTGGCCAGCAGCGATGCTCCCGCCGATGGCAGCCTCTGCACCCTGTGCGCCTTCTGCGTCGGTGTCGCCGCGCCCAGCCAGCCGTTTCTGAACGACTCTGCCCTGCAAACCGTCGAGCCGGCTACAGCCTGGCCCGACCGCCTTATCGTCGGCGTGGCCGACACGCCCGAACGGCCCCCGCGTCTTTCTCTCGCCTGAGCCCCTTAGGTAGCGCCGTCCTGCGGCGCCTGTAGCTCACGCGGCCGCCTGGCCGCCGTACGCGAGAACACATCATGACTTTGCATTCCCTTGTTGGAAGGCTGCTGGGCATCGCCGCCCTGGCGCTGCCCGGCATCCTGATGGCGGCTCAGCCCGATCCGCTGGACGCCAACGCCGCCGTGCCGGCGCAGGATTACCGTTCCCCTCTGCAAGACTACCGCGCCCAGGCCGACGAGCCGTTGCAGGACTGGCGTGCGGCCAACGATCTTGTCGGCCGTATCGGCGGCTGGCGCACCTACAGCATGGAAGGCTGGGAGCAGCCGGCCGAGCAGGGCGCCGAGCCCGTCGAGGGAGGTGGCCATGACCACCATTAAACCCGCCGTACTGCTCTGCGCCGCGCTGCTGCTGGCCGGCTGCGCCGGCTTCAGCCAGGACGGCGGCTTCGACCCGGTGCAGCAAAGCGCCGAGCGCCAGCTGGACAAGCAACTGCTGTGGGCGCGCGACGAGGCCGGGCGCAGCCAGATCGAGGCACGCGTCGCCGAGCTGCTGGCCGAACCCCTGAGCCTGGACGCCGCGGTGCAGCTGGCGCTGCTCAACAACCGTGGTCTGCAGGCGTCCTTCGACGAGCTGGGCATCGGCGAGGCCGAGCGCGTGCAGGCCGGGCGCCTGCCCAATCCCGGCTTCTCCTATGGCCGTCTGGAAAAGGGCAGCGAGGTCGAATACGAGCGCGGCCTGCACCTGAATCTGGCGCGGCTGATCGCCCTGCCGCTGTCCTCGCGCCTGGAAGGTCGGCGCTTCGAGCAGCTGCAGCGGCAGACCAGCCTGGCGGTGTTCGACCTGGCCAGCGAGACGCGCAAGGCCTGGTACCAGGCGGTCGCCGCCGAGGAGAGCCTGGTCTACGCGCGGCAGGTGCTGGACGCCGCCGAAGCCGGCGCCGAGCTGGCCCGGCGCCTGGCCGCGGTGGGCAACTTCAGCAAGCTGCAGCAGGCCGAGCAGCAGAACTTCTACGCCGAGGCCGGCATCGGTCTGATCCAGGCCGAACAGGCGCGAGTGCGCAGCCGCGAGCAGCTGACCCGTCTGCTCGGCCTGTGGGGCGAGCAGCTCGACTACCGCCTGCCCGAACGCCTGCCGGCGCTGCCGAAAACCGCGGACGAGTTGCCGGACGTGGAGCGCCTGGCCATGAACCAGCGCCAGGACATCCAGGCCGTGCGCCTGGATGCCGAGCGCCTGGCGCAGAACCTCGGCCTGACCCGCACCACGCGTTTCATCAACGTGCTGGAGCTGGGCGTGGTCAACAACCGTTCCAACGAGGAACCGACCCAGCGCGGCTACGAGATCAGCGTCGAGCTGCCGCTGTTCGACTGGAGCGGGGCCAAGGTGGCGCGGGCCGAGACGCAGTATCGCCAGGCGCTCAACCGCGCCGCCGAGACGGCGGTCAACGCCCGCTCGCAGGTGCGCGAGGCCTATCACGCCTACCGCAACGCCTTCGAGCTGGCGCAGCACTACCGCACCGAGGTGCTGCCGCTGCGCCAGCGCATCGCCGAGGAAAACCTGCTGCGCTACAACGGCATGTTCATCAGCACCTTCGACCTGCTCGCCGATGCGCGCCGCCAGGTGCAGGCGGTGGATGGCTACCTGCAGGCGCAGCGCGCCTTCTGGCTGGCGCGCGCCGACCTCGACATGGCCCTGTTGGGCGCCCCCAATCCCTCGCTCGGCGCGGCGCCTGCCGCTGCTGCCGAGCCGGCCGCCGCCGGCCACTGAACAAGGAATTTCCCAGATGGTTTCACGACGCGATTTCTTTCTCGGGGCTGGCGCCATCGGCGCTGCGGTGGCCACTTCGGCGGTCAGCCGGGTGGCCATGGCGGCCCTGCCCGAACCCGTGCTGCAGGCCAGCGCCGACACCCAACCGCCGCTGCAGCCGGGCAGCGGGCGGCTCTACAACCCGGTGGTCACCCTCAACGGCTGGACCCTGCCGTGGCGCATGAACAACGGCGTCAAGGAGTTCCACCTGGTCGCCGAGCCGGTGGTGCGCGAGCTGGCGCCCGGCTACAAGGCCCACCTGTGGGGCTATAACGGCCAGTCGCCGGGGCCGACCATCGAGGTGGTGGAGGGCGACCGGGTGCGCATCTTCGTCACCAACAAGCTGCCCGAGCACACCAGCATCCACTGGCACGGCCAGCGCCTGCCCAACGGCATGGACGGCGTCGCGGGGCTGACCCAGCCGGCGATCCCGGTGGGCAAGACCTTCGTCTACGAGTTCATCGCCCGCCGCCCCGGCACCTTCATGTACCACCCGCACGCCGACGAGATGGTGCAGATGGCCATGGGCATGATGGGGTTCTGGGTCACTCACCCCAGAGAGCATCACCCATTGATCGCCGAGGTCGACCGCGACTACTGCTTCCTGCTCAGCGCCTACGACATCGAGCCGGGCGCCTACACGCCGAAGATCATGCAGATGCTCGATTTCAACCTGTGGACCTTCAACAGCCGCGTGTTCCCCGGCATCGACCCGCTGGTGGCGCGCCAGGGCGAGCGCGTGCGCCTGCGTGTCGGCAACCTGACCATGACCAACCACCCGATCCACCTGCACGGTCACGAGTTCGAGGTCACCGGCACCGACGGCGGGCCGACCCCGGTCGGCTCGCGCTGGCCGGAGGTGACCGCCGACGTGGCGGTGGGGCAGATGCGCCAGCTCGAGTTCATCGCCGACGAGGAGGGCGATTGGGCGCTGCACTGCCACAAGAGCCACCACACCATGAACGCCATGGGCCACGACGTGCCGACCCTGGTCGGTGTCGATCACCGCGACATGACCCGCAAGATCGCCAAACTGGTGCCGGACTACATGGTGATGGGCGAGCGCGGCATGGCTGACATGGCGGAGATGCAGATGCCGCTGCCGGACAACACCGTGCCGATGATGACCGGCGACGGCCCGTTCGGCTCGGTGGAGATGGGTGGCATGTTCACCATGCTCAAGGTGCGCAAGGAGCAGGCCGCCGGCGACTACCGCGATCCGGGCTGGTTCAAGCACCCAGCCGGCACCGTGGCCTATGAATGGAAGGGCGCACTGGCCAACCCGAGCCGCTCGCACGACAGCGGTGGCCAGTCGATGCCGCTCAAGCAGCCGCTCGAGACACCGGTGGAAGTGCAGGTGCGCAAGCCGGGCGGGCATGCCGGGCATTGACGGGGCGGGCCGCCCCGCGGCCCGGTCCCCACAGCAAGCGAGGATTCACAGATGAAAACAGCACAGTTACTGGTTCTGACCCTGATCGGGCTGCTCGGCAGCCCGGCAGCGCTGGCCCACAGCGAAATGCACGAGGGGCATCAGGCCGCCTCAACGATCAGGGAGCAAAAGCCTTGGGGTATCGCCGGCGATGCCACCGAAGTCGACCGCACCATCGAGATCCGCATGACTGATCAGATGCGTTTCACTCCGGATCGGCTGCAGGTCAGGCAGGGCGAGACCATTCGTTTCGTCCACCGCAACGACGGCAAGATCCTCCACGAGTTCGTCATCGGTACCCGCGAAACCCTGGATGAACATGCCGAGTCAATGCTGCGTTTTCCCGGCATGGAACACGACGAGCCCTATATGGCCCACATTGCGCCGGGGCAGAGCGGCGAGATGATCTGGACCTTCAACCGCACAGGCGAGTTCGACTTCGCTTGCCTGATCGCCGGCCACTATCAGGCCGGTATGGTCGGCACCATCCGGGTGCTGGCCGACTGACCAACGAGAGGAAAGATGCATGAACAAGTCATTGCTGATCGCGACGCTAGCCACCCTGTTCAGCCTGCCGTTGCAGGCCGCCGACCCCGCGCCGCTGAGCCAGGGCGAGGTGCGCAAGGTGGACGCCGCCGCGCAGAAGATCACCCTGCGTCACGGCCCCATCGCCAGTATCGGCATGCCGCCGATGACCATGGTCTTCGAAGTCGAGAAGCCGGAACTACTGGAAGGGCTTTCAGCAGGAGAGAAGGTGAAGTTTCAAGTGCAGCAGCAGGGTAACCGTTACATCGTTACCGAACTGCAGGTAGTCGAGTAACCAGGAGAGCCGGCCCAGGCATTGCGCCTGGGCTGGCGAACACTCAGTTCAGGCCGTCGGTCAGGGCCTTGGCAGGTACCAGCTTGACCACTTTCTTGGCAGCGATTTCGATGGCTTTGCCGGTCTGCGGGTTACGGCCGGTGCGTGCCGGGCGCTCGCTCACTTTCAGCTTGCCGATGCCTGGCAGGGTGATCTCACCGTCGTTTTCCAGTGCGTCGCCGACAATTTCGCCCAGCTGATCGATCAGGGTGCGGACAGTGGCTTTGGGCAGGGATACGGCCTCGGCCAGGTCGCTGATCAGTTGGTCTTTGGTGATTGCCATGATGTAACTCCGTTTGCAGGTGAGAGGTTCGGCGCGGGCAGGGCCGCACAGCCGAAAACGTGGGAACGCTAGCACAAAAGGTAAGGCTCGGCAGTGTCCTGAAAGCCCTTCCGGTAGGGCTTAGTGTCGCATCGGCCTTAGTGGTTCCGGCCCATGAGCAGAAAAACGCAAGCATTTAGGCAGGTACAGCCCGCTGCGTTCAGTCGTGATTCGTCAGGGCATGCAGCAGCCTGGCAAGGCTCGACTAAGCTGTTGCTGGTAATGTCATGCTGGAGTGCCATCATGTTGCGTGCATTCGCTGATCTTTTTTTCGCTGGAAGATTGCTCTGCCAATTCTGCTGCTGGCCATTCTGCTGGTGGCGATGGGGGCGCTGGGGGTTCGTGGCATCACTCAGGTTGCCGAGTCCAGCACGACACTGACCAATCGCCATTTGCCGGCTGTCAGCCTGTTGCTCAATGCTGACCGGGATCTCTATCAGGCTTTCGTTGCCGAGCGCAGCTTGCTCGATGAGAGTGCGCACCAATATGCCGACCAGTTGCGCGCTGCCCATGCTGAAAATCTGCAGCAGGCCTATGACCGTGTGCACAAGTTCGCCGCCATGCAGCCGGGCAATGAGGCGCTTGCCCTGGTGGCCGAGTTTGACCGTGGCTATGAGCGTTGGAAGGCAACGTCTCTACGTGTGCTGGAAATGAGTTCGAGTGACCCGGAGGGCGCCAGCCGACTGAGTTTTGCTGACAGTGAGGCGCAATTCGAAGAGGCACGTACCGCTATCGACAAGCTTGGCGAGTTGGAAGATGGCGCAGCCAATGCGGTGGGTAGCGATGCCATAGCACGTGGCGATGCGCTGGTCTGGCAGCAGGGGCTGCTGATCGCCATAGGCCTTCTGGTGTGTCTGGTGTTGATAGTGGGCTTCCCGCTGCTGGTGACGCGTCCGCTGCACAGTCTGCTGCATCGCATCGAGCAGATTGCCGATGGGGATGGTGATCTGCGGGTGCGTCTGGATGTGCTGTCCAGGGATGAGTTGGGTAAGCTCAGTCACGCCTTCAATCGCTTTCTCGACAAACTGCAACCCTTGATCAAGGAGGTGGGCAGGGTCACCGGGGAGGTGGCCGATTCAGCGCAAAGCCTGGCAGGAATGGCAGCCGCCAATGACCGCCTCATCAGTAGCGAGCATGTGGCCGTAGATCAGGTCAGCACGGCTGCAACCGAGATGAGCGCAACGGTGCATGAGGTGGCGCGCAATGCGCAGAATGCCGCCGATGCGGCGCGCCAGGCCGCAGCACAGTCGCGTGAGGGCGCCGAGGTGGTGGGAGCCACCATACACTCCATCCGCCAGTTGGCACAGGAAATGGAGAGTGCCTCCACTACCATTCAGACCCTGGAGCAGGAAACCGCCAATATTGGCGCCGTGCTGGCGGTGATCAAGGGTATTGCCGAGCAAACCAACCTGCTGGCGCTAAACGCTGCTATCGAGGCGGCGCGGGCAGGCGAGCAGGGCCGTGGTTTTGCTGTGGTGGCCGATGAGGTGCGCGCGTTGGCCGCGCGTACTCAGGAGTCCACCAAGGATATTCAGCAGATGATCGAGCGTCTGCAGATTGGTGTGCAGAACGCGGTCAAGGCCACCCATTCGGGCAGCGCGCGGGCACGGCAGAGCGTGGAGCAGGCGGCGGGTGTGGATCAGGCGTTGAGCGTAACCGGTGATTCGGTGCAGCGCATCAATGACATGGCCGCACAGATCGCCACGGCGTGCGAGGAGCAGAGCAGCGTTACCGAAGAGATCGCACGCAACATCAGTGATATTCGTGATCTGTCCAACGAGGCGGCACAGACCTCCGAGCAGAGCACGCGGGCCAGTCAGCATCTGTCCGAGCTGTCCCATGGCCTGGCTCAGTTGGTGGGCCGTTTCCGCGTCGAACAGGCTGTTGAAAAACTATCTGCGTTGCCACTGCTGCGTTAAAAACAGGCTCGTGCGCGAGTCCGATCAAAATGCTCATTTACAGCTCGTAAACTCTGCTTTTTCGCCTATTTTTGCCTTGCATTGGCTGCCTCGCCTACGTTTTTCAACGGCCTGCTAAGTGTTTGAAGCAGTTGTAAGTTTGCGTTTAGTCGTTACAATGGCGCGGTCCGTCGCAATGACGGGCTTCGTTATGGTGGGCCCTGTCGGTCCCCTCGCAACGATTACCCGTGAACCTGGTCAGGCCCGGAAGGGAGCAGCCACAGCGGGAACATCGTGTGCCGGGGTGTGGCTGGCAGGGTTCGCCTCCATGACGTATCTCATTGATTTCTAACGGTTTTTCGCTCTGATCACGCCAGTGATCCATAGGGTGATCCACCGTGTCTTCCCTCCCTTCTTACCTCTGGTTATCCCGACACTCGATCTTCTATTTCAGGATCGTGGTGCCTGGAGTTCTCCGTCCGCTTTTCCCTTGTTCCGAGATCCGCCGTTCGCTGCAGACACGCTGCAAGCGCGAAGCGCTGATCCGTGGCCGCGAATTACTCCTGCAGGTTCAGCAGCTCTACACCCAGGCGTTTCAAGGCATTCGGCCATCCCTCGACTCCCTGCGTGGTGCCTGGGAGGCGGGCGGTAAGCGAGTTGCTAGTTGGGCTGCGTGGCTCCGTCAGCAGCAGTTGGTTGCGCTTGCGCAGAAGCCTTTGGAGCTAGGGGAGGGAGGCAAGGTGAGAGAGCCGCAGAAGCCCGGCAGTGCCCCTTCAAGAGCCAAACAGGGGCAGCCAGATAGGCTGATAGCGGATGCGCCAAGCAACGCTCCACGCTTCTCTAAGGTGGTTCAGGAGTGCCTGGAGCAGCAGTCTCATGAAGGCGTGGCTGCGAAGACGCTATCCGACAAGCGTTCCGTGGCTGAGCTAATGACTCGGATCGTGGGTGATTTGCCGGTCGATCTCATCACTCGCCAGGATGCCCGCAAGTTCCGAGAGGTGGCACTCAAGCTGCCGCCGAGGATGAATCAGCTTCCCGGGGGACAATCGCTGGAGCAGATCATCGAGACTGCCACCAGCACGATCAGCCTCACCACGTTCAACAACTACGTGAAGAACCTGACGACCTTTTTCTCCTATGCCATCCGTGAGGGCTACTGCGAGCGCAACCCGTTCGATGGGCTTCGAGTCAGAAAGCGCGGCAAGGTCAGCGAGGAGCGCAGCGTCTTCACTGAGGACGATCTGCGCCGTCTGTTCTCGAAGCAGGTTTACGCATCAGCCAACTCAGCTCAGCCGCACAAGTACTGGCTACCGTTGCTCGGCCTGTACACCGGGGCGAGGCTCAATGAGCTATGCCAGCTCTATCTGGATGACGTGGTCAGCATCAATGGTATCGACTGCCTACACATCCGAGCGACCAGACCCGATCAGAAGCTGAAAACCGTCACCTCGGAAAGGCTCGTGCCGATCCACTCGAAGTTGAAAGCGCTGGGGTTCCTTGAATTCGTCCAGGCACAGCGGGAGGCTGGCCACCAACGTCTTTTCGCGGAGCTGACCTTGCACAAGTCGCATGGCTACGCTGCCGCTCCCTCCAAGTGGTTCACTCGGGTTCGTGACCAGTTGGGCTTCCGTGATGGGGCAGAGCGCAAAGACTTCCACAGCTTCCGCCACACGCTTGCTGATCACCTAAAGCAGAAGGGAATAGTCGAATCGCTGGTTGGCGGCATTCTTGGCCATCAGAGCGGTGGGATTACCTTCAGTCGATACGGAAAGGATTTCAGGCCAGAGGTGCTGGCTCCGGTGATTGAGGCAGTGGATTTTGATGTCGTCGGGTGGCTTTTATAGCCGAGGCATGTGCTCATTTGTGACCGCAACCAGAAACAGAGCCAGAGAAGGAGCTGGGGTTTTCGTTGAGGCAGAGACGCGCCCGAGCCCCTTCTGCTCAGTCAAGACCGCATTTTCTTAGGTGGCTGCGTTATGCGGCTCAGGCACAGCGTCCAAGAAGTAAGCATCCACCGTTTCGATACTGCCAGTGGTCTCCAACAGTACGTCTGCAAGAGTAAAGTCATGGCCTTTGAGATCCAGCAGATAGCCGCTTTCGCCAAACATCTCTTCTACCGGGGCAAAGCTGTATTGGCTTTTATCGGCGGTAGCTTTGCGAGTGATGACGACCTTCTGGCCGATGCTGAATGAGCGAGTTGTTTGCATTTTGATCTCCTTTTGAGTTGCGTGTTTGCCCGACGATGGTTTCAGCAGCATCTGGGGCTCCAATACTGTGTGGTAATCACTTCCAGGGTACGCACGAAGGTGGCCAGGGACTCCTGACGCAGCGCCATGCAGTTGTCGAAGACGACAGCCTTCGGTGCCATCTCCTTGTTCTCCAAGGCGAGCTGCTCGTTCTTCTCTGCCAGCTCGGCAGCCAGACGCAGGGCTTCCGGTAGGGACTGCGGGACACGGAAGGCTGCGCCCTTGGCTTGCTCCTCCAGCTCATGCAGACGGTCGATGACCTTGGCGCGTAGCGGGATGCTGTAGCCGGTCAGCAGGATCTCGACCTCGCGGCGCTCCAGTAGGTACTCCTTGATCGGGCGCCCGCCAGTGGGGATGACCTTTTCCTCAAAACTGAGGGAAAGCTCTGATGCCATGTTTTCAATGTCACGGCGGACGTTGTCGTGGCGCTTCCCGGTCAGCTCTGCGATCTCGCGGCTGCTCATGGTTACCGGCTTGTTGGTCAGTGCGTTCATGTTCTGTCCTCCAGAAAAGACGAAGCCCGCTCAATGGCGGGCTATGGGTGTTCGCTTGTAGTGAGAGGATTTACTGGCCGATCAGTGCCTTCAGGTTCTCGGCGGCCTCCTTGGCAGCCTGGGCTTCTGCGATCAGGATCAGGTTCTTCTCCTGCAGTCGGTCGATCTGCTCGGTGTTGCGACTGACCTCGATGTTGTTGGTTGCGGTCAGTTGCTCGAGCTGGTCAATGGTCTTCTGGAAGGACTTGAGGATCTTGTTGAGCTGGATCATGCGGGCCTCCTTATGCGCGGCGCTTCTGGGCTTTCAGGGAGTAGCGGGCGTAGCGCTGGCCGGTGAGCTTGTTGTGCTCCATCACGGACACGATGTCGTAGCCACGCTCCTTGAGGTCAGCGATGCGGCGCGGCAGTGCCATCACGCCGAAGTCCATCAGGGCCGAGCGCTGGGTGATCGTGTGGCCAGCACGCAGGTGGTTGAGGATCAGCTCGCATTGCGGGGACAGAGCACGGATTTGGGTGTGGGTCATGGGGGTCTCCTCACAGTTGTCGTGGGTCTTGAAACAGAAACCCCCGGCAGCGCGGGGCATACCGGGGGCGGTCTTCCATACCTGTGTGGTAATAGGTCAGATGTACTTCACGGCCTGGATGTACGCGGCCTCGGGGTACTTGGGCTTCACCTCTTTCTCGAACCAGTCCTTCACCGAGAAGCACGGGCAGTCCTTCGGCGGTGCGCCGGTCTTGCGGATCAGGTCGCGGTCAGTTGTTCGAGCTGGTCGATGGTCTTCTGGAAGGGCTTGAGGATCTTGTTGAGCTGGATCATGCGGGCCTCTCATCGGGAGGCGAGACCGAGAGGCGAACTATGCGTATGCGGTTAGTTGGACTGGCCGGTTGGGGGCGCGATGCCGCTGTAGCCCTGATAGAGACTGGCGCTGCCAACTATTGAGTTATGCATTTAACTCTTGACTGTAAATGACGCCAAAGTGGAAACGTTGAAGCGCCCCGATACGGTTTGCTATCTGTTGCGAACACGACAAATGAATCGGAGGTTTCAGCCAATGACCGGCAATCAATTTGGCTTTAGTGTGTCTATTGGCAAAGCACGTCTTTGCTTATTCATCGGCGACGTGTATGTCCGAGTGCCAAGGTGCTTTGAGCTGGCCTGGAATAGCTCTGGTTTCTATTTCGGCAAGGACGGAGCGTGACGCACATGGAAACCACATTCAGCAAACACGCCCTGGCTTATGATCGGTATGCCCTTGTCCAGCTTTTCAAAGCGATTGAAGAGTTCCGTACTGTTGACCCCGAGATGCCATCACAAAGCGTTGCATTGTTTCTCTACTCGGCGATCTACCCAGGCTGCACGATGACGGATCTGCAGACGAACCTCGGGATGAGCCAAGCGTCTTGCTCAAGGAACGTCTCGGCCTTGTCGGAGTGGCACCGTCTCGAAAAGCCAGGACTTGGACTGATAGTGGCAACGCCAGATCCGATGGAGCGCCGCAGGAAAATCGTGCAGTTGACCGAGAAGGGGCAGCAACTGGCCGCCTCCCTGACCGAGGCGGTGATGAACCCTGTTCGCCTGTCTTCGTTCTCAAGGGTGGTAAGGTAAAAAATAACTCCCAGCACCAAGCCTAGAAGTCGGTTTTTTAACTGTCCAAGGGTTAGCGCAAGAGAGACGCTGGCTTTTACTTATGCACAGCGTCTCATGGAGGGATTGTAAAGGTGATACTTACTTGACCTATATCTCCTGACAAGTTCCAAAATCGAAAAATGATGAATCTGGCTTATTCATAGTGGAGGTGATCCAGTTTCCAGGACTCATCACCATGAACCGTCTTGTCTCAGGAGAAAAGTCGAATTTATAGTGAATTCCATCACAAGCAACTTGAACGGCTTTACCGTTCATCTCAAACGCCTCACATTCTGCTACAGAGCTATGACTACCATTAGGAGAGTTTGTTGCATTGCGTAAGTAATAAGATCCTGTTTCAGACGATATCCAATCGGAGGGTTTGCGGTCAATCAAAACTCGCTCCGCCATCGCTCTGATATGATTTTCATTATCCTCTGAAGAGGATGTCTCTTTGTAATCTATAAGGTTTTTGATCTCGCTTATTGGGAGCATGGATATGTGCGTAAGGTACCATGTGTCGCGACCATTGAATCGTGTCAAGTGGTGTGCACCTTTGTCATGGTTATATCCGCCTGACTCATTAGTCGTACACCTGTAGCTTTTACTGAAAACACTGGATGTTTTGTATTCGGCTTCAGCCGCACTTGAAATTAATGCTAGAAAAATCGAGATAGAGAGAGGTCTTGCCAGTTTCATGTTGCATCCGATCAGGTGGTTACTGCTTATTGCATTTATGCTTATAGCAAAATGATGATAGATTTTGAATAGTCTTGAATGGCGTATTGGATGCTAGAAAACAGCTACAGGATTAGCTTGGGTAATGCCCAGGTACTTAAGCCAGGGAACTCCGGTGAATGCCCAAGAGCACCCAGTGCATCTTCAGCCAGAGCGCCATCCATGGGCCAAAGCCTGGGCAGCAGTGGTTGCCTAGGTCGCTACTGTGCTGAGGCCAGGGCTGATGGATGACAGAGGCGAAAGGGGAACTCCTGGGCGGAGTCATCTGGAGGTACATGAAGATGAGCAGGAGGTGGACTGACAGAGAGGCTTGGGCTTCCTGACAACCACTGACGGGGATGGTCACTGACAACATCGTCATCGGTGATCATCAATCCTGTGTCAGCAGAGTTGGGGAGGCATCAAGAGCAACTTGCGGTGCAGCTTGAAGAGCACCTGCCAGCGTCCTCCGCAAGACAGACTTGATGCTGTCTCATTGCTTCGTTCTTCATTGATGGATTGATGGTAATGACCATGGATACAGGACAGCTCAAAGACACTCATAGAGTGGCTTCGCCATCCACCACTACACCCCGCGAGTCATCGCAGGTAGCCAGCCTCGACTGGGTGCCATCACCTCCCAACCAGCTATGTCAGGTTCGTCATCACCCGTGACTGCTGGCCGGTTGGTCGGGGCAGTGAGAGGGGCTGTACGCCTGAAGCTCAAAGTAGCAGTAGGTACTCGGCGGTCGCCTCGCTGGGCTGTTGCCTTTCCCTGGTTCGATCAGTTCCTCCGGCGGGTTGCGGCGGTGAAGATCGAGCGTCATGGTTGAGGATCGAGCGTGCGAGATTGCGCGTTCTTTCCTCCATAACTGTGTGTTAATTGATCTTCGTCGAACGTGCTACGATCTTGTGAGATGGGTTTCGTAACGCGTAGGCGTTATATCTCCAGTTACCCATCCCTGAGAATACGGTACAACTGCTGACAATGTTGACGGTCAGAATTCTAGGCTGCTAGGAAAAATCCGAAAGGCGTAATCCAATAAGCATATCTATACATTCGGCTAGTGCCCGAAATTTATTAACGTAATCAGTTATATCTGCACCTGATGGAGGTGTACTGTGACGGCCAGTATGGGCGCATATATTTCTCATTTCGATGAAGGATATTAAGAATGTGTCAAGTCGGCCGTATTCTTTATGAAGATCATTTATGGAAGCCCAGGCTTTTTCAACTTCCAGTCCAGACAGCAGTGATGCAACAGTATCAGATCCAGGGTTAGACTTGGTGTTGGCAAAGGCCTCCCATGCAAGAGTGTAGCCAACAGCTTGGTCAAGTGATCCCAGTCGGCGAGTCAAATCTTGAGAAATAGATGTTGATCTAAGGTTCTTGTCTTTTTTGCTTGCCCAAGAAAGTGCTTCAGCTCCACCTGAGTAATGCTTAAACTGCATGTTGAGTGGTATTTCTGTAAGAGGCTTGCTTAAAGAGTTTATCGCCTCGATGTATTCTTTTGTTATGTCTTTTAGGAAGCTTTCAAAATATCCAGATAACAAAACTATGCAAGCGCAGCTTATTGCGTTAGTTATAGGTAGTTGGCTTGGCCTCAGAGCGTCTGGGATGGATAGAGAAGAGGCTACGCTATCCATGACGCTCAAGGAATTTAGAAAATCATCCGTTGCAATGAAATTATTCCTAGATGTCATATATTTATTTTGGAGCTATGATGTCTTTGAATAGTGCTTTTGTCATATTGACCCGGGTTTTTATCGCTCCTTTTCCGTTTGTTCCGCTTGATATTGATTTGAGGAAATCAGTGTTGTTGCAAAGCTCAGTGAAGCCCTCTTTTATGCGTTGAGAGGTTTTTTGATCAATAGCAGACGGTTCGTAATCTGCTAAACCAATCATTATTGCCTCTGCAATAGGCAGTGAGGGTGGGCCCTTGAATTGCTTGGCTGGGTTCCTGAAAGAGTTTACGCCAAAGACTGTCAGACTGTTTACTACTGCGCGCTCAAATCTTGTTGCGTCTTCTTGCGCGATGTTTGCATCTGCTTCGTAGAGTTTGTTTCTTTTCTCCATGAACTCGCCAAGGTAATCCTTAAATGTCGTATCCATTTTTTCTGGATCCGATAATGCAAAAAACCTTAAAACAATGGAGAGGTCTATCATTTTCTGATAAAGAGGGTTGGCTTGAGCCTCGACGTGATCTATCGGGATTTCCCAAGCCTGACAAAACGCAGGAAGCCTGGATAGGCTGTGAAGCGCGTCTGTAAACTTTCCTCTAAAAACAGCATTTCGCACTTCCATTTCGTTGGCTTTGACGCCGCCGGTATTGAGCCTGTCAAAAACATCATACTTAATGGCTGGGGAGGATTCTTTCAACAATGCTATTGCTGAAAGAAAACGTCTCGTAAGATGCTTGTCGAGTCCCCGCTTTACCAAGTCGTTGAATCTATGTCCATTTAGATCATCCCAGACAGCCAGTCCTTTAAGTTCTAATGTGTTGCTTAGAAAGCTCTGGATCGCAGTAAGTCTCTGTCGTCCGTCTAGTACTACATAGTAGCCATATTCGTCCTCTCCTAAAAAAATCGGAGGAATCGGAACATTCATCAAGAGAGACTCTATAAGTCGGGATTGACGCTCTTCATCCCAGCGATCACGACGTTGAAACTCAGGATTAATTTTAATTTGATCCTGCAGCATTGCTGGAAGAGTGGATATAGGGAGATCAATTTTTTGGGTGACAATTTGGCGCATTTGGGCTTTGTATTTTTTCTCGAATCCAGACAGGCCTTCGTCTTCTGGTTCCATATCGATTATTTTTTGCCCGTCAAAATCCGTGTTTTCCATATCTGTCTCCTTAAGCGCTGATTTGTGGTGTGGGTATACACAACTGCCCGATCATTGGTAGTTCTTGAAGCATAAAACGCTCTCGGTTGTATTTCTGTTGCTCAAGTATTTTTTTGACTTGAGATTCACCTTGACCATAGAGTGGGCTGTTAGAAAGTCATCTCGGCGGAAAAGCTTAAGCCCAAGCCCATCTGCCATCTCAGAGACAATGGTGGGGACGTCATTGTGTATTTCTTTGTAGTGAGAGTTTTGCACAACCAAAAAACAAAGTCCGTCGGCCTTCAAAGTGCGAGAAATTTCTCGTAACGAGTTGAATAGGGATCTAAAGTATTGTAGATGATTTTTGTAGTAATAGCCTTGGGAGGCTCTTGATGGATGGCTGTATAGTTTATCCAAGAAGCTAACGCAGGTTTTTCCCCAGCTTTCATCTAATGTGTTGGCGACTTTTTCAACCGTTGATGTGCCGGTAAGGCTTCGACGAAGCGAATCGAACTCCTTTTCATTAAATTGCAGCGTTGCTAGTTCTAGCGTGGTTGATACTGCATAGTCAATGCGAGTGCAATAGGGTGGTGAAGATACTATCGCGTCAATAGAATTATCCGGTAGTAGTATCTTTTCGGCGTTGCCTACTCCTAGAGTGGTACCTGCAGACGTCTCTCGGTTTAGCTCATTTCTACTGCTCTCTCGCAGTATCAGAGACTTTATCTCCATCAAAAAATAATCAAATATTTTATCATGGGATGGTCGCTTGCGATGATATTTTGATTTTGGAGACTTTATCCATGTTGGATTTGAGGTTGTGAAATCTATAAGCAGTCTTCGCACAGTCCTGAATAGTGAGACATAAAGAAAGGCAGCCAATGGGGAGAGTTTGTCCATCGCCATGTTGTTTTTTAGTGGAAGATACGCGCTATTTGATATGAAGACGTGATTAATTGAGCATTCAAGTACGCGTAACAGGTGTGCGCTGCAAGGGGAGAACCAAGTAAGTAACGGGTCGTCACTAGAGATCGATTGAAACTTTAAGTTGTAGCGAGATTGCTCTATTAGGTTTTTGGCAATAGAGATAAGGCTTGGGTGTTCTAATGGTGATAACAGTCTAGCTTTGGCGACGACTACCATCGCTGGATTTAGGTCAAATCCAATTGAGTCTACCCCTATGTCATGCGCGGATTTTGTAGTGGTTCCACTACCATTCCATGGGTCAAGCACAATTGATTCAGAGGTAAGACCGAGTGATGAAATAAGAGCTTTGGAGAACTCGCTGGAATATCCCGCATAATATGGAAAAATTCGCGACTCTTGTGAGGAATAGGATTCTTTATATAGTTTAGGGTTTAGTATCACTATTTCGTTTGAGGAGTCGAAGCGGCGTTGCATGGGTAATGACTCTTGATGTGCGCAATAAGTGCGCGGCTAGATATTCTGGCTACGAGTTGCGTAAAGTCTATAGCTAAATTAAACATCTTACGCTACATAAGGCGTCGAATCTATACTGCGTCTACCACATGAGTAGGAGCATCAGGTGCTGTGCATAGAATGTCGAGGTGTCACAGGGAGCGCATTTTTTCACAACCCACCCAGATAACTTTAGTCCCATGAGGCAAGTCTTTCTCGGCGGGTAACAAAAAAATAATGCGCCCCCACTCATTGAAAGCCCATCTACTAGCCATTCATTGGCTAGGTTCGCTGCGTTCTGCAAGCCCGCTTCACTGCAGCCGTGGAGATCCCCCAGTGCTTGGCGGTATCCGCAATGCTGGCCTCGTTCTCCTTCCTCCAGATGGCCACGGCCTGATCATCGATCACCTTCGGAGCGCCCAGCTTCTTGCCCTGCGCCCTGGCTCGCTCGATCCCGGCCATCTGACGTGCCTTGATATTGGCCCGCTCCAGTTCCGCAACGGCAGCCAGCATGGTGAGCATGGCCTTGCCGACTGCGCTGGACAGATCGAATCCTTCGCGCATCGAGACCACGGTCACGCCCTTGGCTTTAAGGGCTTCCACTGTTTCCAGCACGTCGATGGTATCCCTGCCCAGGCGGTCGATGGCTGCCACGACAACCGTGTCTCCCTTCCTGGCATAGGTGTAGAGAGCATTGAAGCCCTCCCGCTGTAGTGCCTTAGTAGCACCGCTGGTGGCCTCATCGGAGAACCATTCATTCACATTGAAGCGTTGGCTAATGGCGTGGCGCTGGGCCTCGGTTGTTTGGTCGTCGGTGCTGACTCGGACGTAGGCGATGGTGGCGGTCATGGCTAATAGCTCCTTGAGCGCTAGATGGATCACAAAGCTGGCTCAAGATGTTATTGGGTGGATCGGCATAAATCAACAGTTCTGATCCATGCGAAGGCAGCAGCGCTTCGTTTGGCTCAAGCTGGCTCGGAAGGTACACCTTCTGATCCACCCCCTGAGTGCGCACGGGAACCCATCTCGCGGTCTTGCGGGCTGATCTGTCCTTCCATCGAGACCTCTGGCCAGAGCGCGGTACTCGTTCACATGGAAGTGAGATCGAGGCCCGTGGGGTGGTCGTCGTGCCCCGGCTCACCCTCGCTGTCGACAGGGAAGCCTGAGCATCGTGTTTGATCGGGGAGGGGGTGCCCTGTTTTTTCAGGCGAGGAGGGGTGGGTACCGGGGGGAATCGAGTGGGACGGCTCGATGGATAGGGGCTCGCATTTTTTGCAAAAAATGGCCGGTGGGGTGTGGCCAGGTGATCCAAAAGGGATCCAGAAGTGATCCGAAACGGTGATCCAAAGCGCTCCCCAAGGCTCATGCCAGCGCTATAGAATATGGTCTCCGATTGATAGTCGTGCGACGAGCAGAAAACGCTAGAAGTCAGGAATGGTGAGGCTTTCAGGCCTTCCCGCAACGATTACCCGTGAACCTGGTCAGGCCCGGAAGGGAGCAGCCACAGCGGGAACATCGTGTGCCGGGGTGTGGCTGGCAGGGTTCGCCTCCAATCTCCAGCGCGCCCCTTCTTCTCTCTCAATGCCCCCGTCTCGTCGCCGGTCATTTGCTCTGCGCAATAAAAAAGCCTGCGCGTTGGGCGCAGGCTCTTGCGGGTGTGCAGGTTCAGGCGATGCGGTAATTCAGCACGCTGTCCTGTTCCTTGAGTATCTTGCGTAGGTCGGCAGGAATATTGCCGGCGCGTACCGCCAGTTCCAGGCGGATTTCTTCCAGGCTTTGGGCGAAGGCGTTCTGGTCGGTGATTTGGGGGCTGGCCAGAACACGGCTGTAGACGGTGCTGTCGCTCTCGTCGAGCAAGGCGAGGATGACGCTGCCATCCGGCCGTGGCGAGCTGAAGCTGGCGCGCAACGGATTGAACAGATGGTCGACGAGTTGCTGATTGCTGAGTTCCATATCTGACTCCATCCTGAGGTTGACTTGCTTCGACCTCAACATGGCGGCTTGGTTCAAGCCGTGAGCGATTGGCGTGTACGCTCGATCACCTGTTGCAGCGAATCGTCGTTGTACTGGCCCGGGTAAAGACGCTGGCTGTACTGGGCGATACCGGTCTTGTCGACCAGGGTGAAACTGAAGCTACCCTTGCGCGTGGCCTGGATGCGGCAGTCGAACGGCGCGAAGGCGTGGGTCAGGGTGCTGATGGCTTTCTGAATTTGATGTTGAGCATTCATTCTTAGGTACTTCCTTAAAGCATGTGCGCTTCGTTGCGCGTGGTGTAGCTCCATGTGGTTGGCCGAAAAGCGGCCATAGCATGTCGAACCATCGGAGCTTGGTTGGCACGATAAAGTTCCAATGTTACGGTTCTTAGGCGTGGTCGGTACGTCGGAGGCAGGCGGAGGATCTGCGCCAGTAAGTGGCGAGTCGGCCTGATCAGTCAGCGGATGGGATCGGGTGGGGCGGTAGCGCGAAACAGCGCTAGACGTTGAACCGGGAAACCAGCGAGGGGGCGCGAAGGCCTTTTTGACTTGCAGCGTAGTACGAACGGTTCGGACTATACGCCGTTGTTCAAGAATTGAACAGTGCTATTTGCAGAGCACCTCTGTGACGTCTGCGGGTATCGGTTGGCGGATGCAATTTGCCGGTTGCTCCGCTAGCATTAGCCCACTTTTGCTTTCCTCATATGACGGTTTTCCATGAGTTATCAGGTTCTTGCACGTAAATGGCGTCCGCGCTCGTTCCGCGAAATGGTCGGCCAGACCCATGTGCTCAAAGCCCTGATCAATGCCCTGGACAGCCAGCGCCTGCACCACGCCTACTTGTTCACCGGCACCCGTGGGGTGGGCAAGACCACCATCGCGCGCATCATCGCCAAGTGCCTGAACTGTGAAACCGGCATCAGTTCCACGCCCTGCGGCACCTGCTCGGTGTGCCGGGAGATCGATGAGGGGCGTTTCGTCGACCTGATCGAAGTGGACGCCGCCAGCCGCACCAAGGTCGAAGACACCCGCGAGCTACTCGACAATGTGCAGTACTCGCCGAGCCGCGGACGCTTCAAGGTCTACCTGATCGACGAAGTGCACATGCTCTCCACCAGCTCCTTCAACGCCCTGTTGAAGACCCTGGAAGAGCCGCCACCCCACGTCAAATTCCTCCTTGCCACCACCGATCCGCAGAAGTTGCCGGTCACCGTGCTGTCACGCTGCCTGCAGTTCTCGCTGAAGAACATGCCGCCCGAGCGGGTGGTCGAGCACCTGACCCATGTGCTGACTGCCGAGAACGTGCCGTTCGAGAATGATGCCCTATGGCTGCTCGGCCGTGCGGCCGACGGTTCGATGCGCGACGCCATGAGCCTGACCGACCAGGCCATCGCCTTTGGTGAAGGCAAGGTGCTGGCGGCTGATGTGCGCGCCATGCTCGGCACGCTCGATCATGGTCAGGTTTACGGCGTGTTGCATGCCCTGATCGAAGGCGATGCGCGCGCGCTGATCGAGGCGGTGCGGCATCTCGCCGAGCAGGGGCCGGACTGGAATGGCGTGCTGGCGGAAATGCTCAACGTGTTGCATCGCGTGGCCATCGCCCAGGCGCTGCCAGAAGCCGTGGACAATGGCCAGGGTGACCGTGAGCGCGTACTGCAGTTGGCCCAGGCGCTGCCGGCCGAAGATGTGCAGTTTTATTATCAGATGGGGCTGATCGGCCGCCGCGACCTGCCGCTGGCGCCGGATCCGCGCGGTGGTTTCGAAATGGTGCTGCTGCGCATGCTGGCTTTCCGCCCGGCGGGCGCCGGCGATGCGCCCAAGGTCACGCTAAAGCCCTTGGGGATCAGCCAGGCCACTGCTGACCCCCAACAAAGCCCAGTGGCCGGCAGCGCTATGTCGGCTCCCATGGTTTCTGTGCCGGCAAGTGCGGAGGTGCCGCTATCCGCCGCTCCAGCTCTCGATGAGCCCAGCCTGTCCGTCGCCGCTGCGCTCCCAGAACCGGCCGTAGCCGAACCGGCACCTGTGGTTGACATCCCTGTGGCGCCAGCCGCCAGCCTGTCACCCGAGCCCGAGCCCGAGCCCGAGCCCGCCGCTCCTGAGGCGGCAGCAGCCGTTGATGTGCCATGGGACACGACCGAAGTATCTGACAATGTTGTGGTGCCCGCTCAGCCTGTTGCCATTGCCGAGCCAGCTGTGGCCGCTGAGTCAGCCGCAGCGCCTGTAGCTGCACCCATGGCGAGCGAAATCGTGCAGCCCATGGCCGATACGGACGGCAATGATGACGAGCCGCCACCCGGTGACTACGACTATGTCGAAATGGATGCCGAAACGCTCGACTACGACTTTGGCCAGCCTGAAGCCGTAATGCCGACGATCGAAGAACCCTTGCCGGCCGCCAAGCCGGCAACTGGTCTGGCGGCAGAATGGCTGTCACTGTTCCCGCAGCTTGGCCTGGGTGGTATGACAGGCAGCATCGCCGCCAACTGCACCCTGATCGAAGCCAATGGCGACGACTGGCTGTTGCACCTGGATCCGGCGCATAGTGCGCTGTTCAACCCGACCCAGCAGCGCCGTCTTAATGAGGCACTGAACCAGCAGCAGGGTCGTAGCATCAGACTGCGCATCGAGCTGTGCAAGCCCGAGCAGGAAACTCCTGCGCAGGCGGCAGCCCGTCGTCGTGCCGAGCGCCAGCGCAGCGCTGAAGCGTCGATCCATGCCGATCCACTGGTGCAGCAGATGATTCAACAGTTCGCCGCCAAGGTACGCGACGACAGCATCGAACCTATCGATACTCCCAGCTAACATCCATGAATACCGAGGATACCGAGATGATGAAAGGTGGCATGGCAGGCCTGATGAAGCAGGCTCAGCAAATGCAGGAAAAAATGCAGAAGATGCAGGAAGAACTGGCCAATGCCGAAGTCACCGGCCAGTCCGGTGCAGGTCTGGTCAGTGTGGTGATGACGGGTCGCCACGACGTCAAGCGCATCACCCTGGACGACAGTCTGATGCAGGAAGACAAGGAAGTGCTGGAGGACCTGATTGCCGCCGCCGTCAACGACGCCGTGCGCAAGGTCGAGCAGAACAGTCAGGAGAAAATGTCCGGCATGACCGCGGGCATGCAGCTCCCCCCGGGCTTCAAAATGCCTTTTTGAGTAGGTGACGCCCAGTCGACGCACATGGCTGTGTTGCCGATGAACTCGGAATCCTCATGTGCTGCAGCACACTGCGGTTCCTCGTTCGTCGGCGCCTTGCCCTGCACGCCGCCTGATCGCCACTCTTACTTATGTTGATCGCATGTTCAGTTCGCAGGGTGGGCTTTAGCCCACCGGATCATTGCCCGCCAACCTTTGCAGGACTTCCATGAGCTTCAGCCCCCTGATTCGCCAACTGATCGACTCCTTGCGTATCCTGCCCGGAGTCGGCCAGAAGACCGCGCAGCGCATGGCGCTGCAGCTGCTCGAACGCGATCGCAGTGGCGGTCAGCGTCTGGCTCAGGCGCTCAATGCAGCGATGGAAGGCGTGGGCCACTGCAAGCGCTGCCGCAGCCTGAGCGAAGACGAACTGTGCCAGCTGTGTCTGGACGAGCGCCGCGATGACAGCCTGCTGTGCGTCGTCGAGGGGCCGATGGATGTGCATGCGGTGGAGCAGACCGGCTACCGCGGCCGTTATTTCGTACTCAAGGGGCATCTGTCCCCGCTCGATGGTCTGGGCCCGGAAGCCATCGGCATTCCCGAACTGCTGGCGCGTATCGACGCCGGTGCCTTCAGCGAAGTGATCCTGGCCACCAATCCCACTGTGGAGGGTGAGGCCACGGCGCATTACATCGCGCAGATTCTCGTCGGCAAGGGTCTGGTCGCCTCACGCATCGCCCACGGCATGCCGCTGGGTGGCGAGCTGGAACTGGTCGACGGCGGTACCCTGGCCCATGCCTTGGCCGGTCGGCGTCCGATCAGCCTGTAATCGCGCCCCCCACGTTCGGAGTGCCCGTGCCCGCCGACACTCTGCGTTGCATCATTCTGTTGCTCCTGTTGAGTCTGCCTGTGGCTGCGCGCGCAGACGTATGTCCGACGGGGCAGATTCAGGTGTGCCTGGGTGCTTCCTGCCTGTGCGTGCCTGACCCTGTGCGGGTGCGCGAGGAGGGTTTGAACCTGGCTGCGGCGCGGCTTGAAGCCTGGTTGCTAGAGTCCCGCCAGGCGGCGCTGCGAGCCGGCACCGAACCCATTCCCCTGATGATTCGCGCGCAACTTGCGCCGTTCTACGACGATGCGTTGCTCGATGAGGTGCGCTATCGCGTCGGCATCACCGACGAAATGGACGCCGCCACCGTCATGCTGCAGAACCCCGACGTACAGGCTGTGACGCTGGTGGATGTGGTGGTGTTTCGTGATGCACAGGCGGCTGCCGCCGATCCTGTGCTCTGGGCGCATGAGCTGTGGCATGTACAGCAGTACCGCGAATGGGGCAGCGATGGCTTTGCTCGGCGCTACACCCGCAATTTCCAGGCGGTTGAAGGGCCGGCCTACGCGATGGGTGAGCGAGTGAGGAAGGCACTGCGTGAGCACAAATGAAACGCTCGCTTGAAAACCAAGCAAGCGCTAGGTTAGGGTGGCGAAAACAATAACGGGAGTACCCGCATGGTCGCCGCGCTGTCGTATTTCGATGAATCCCACCAACTGGTTCGTGACGCCGTCCGACGCTTCGTCGAACGCGAGATCCTGCCGCATATCGATGAATGGGAGGAGGCCGAGGAATTTCCCCGCGAGCTATATCTCAAGGCCGGTGTTGCAGGCATCCTCGGCATCGGTTACCCGGAGCGGTATGGCGGCAGCCATGAAGGCGATGTATTCGCCAAGGTCGCAGCCAGCGAAGAACTGATGCGCAGCGGTTCGGGCGGCCTGGTGGCCGGGCTGGGTTCGCTGGATATCGGCCTGCCGCCCATCGTCAAGTGGGCCAAGCCGGCCGTCCGCGAGCGCGTGGTGTCGCAGGTACTGGCCGGCGAGAAGATCATGGCGCTGGCGGTGACCGAGCCTTCCGGCGGTTCTGACGTGACCAACCTCAAGACCCGCGCCGTGCGTGAAGGCGAGTATTACCGCATCAACGGCAGCAAGACCTTCATCACCAGCGGTGTGCGTGCCGATTACTACACGGTGGCGGTGCGCACCGGCAACGAGGGCTTTGGCGGCGTCAGCCTGTTGCTGGTGGAAAAGGGCACGCCGGGTTTCACCGTCGGGCGCAAGCTGAAGAAGATGGGCTGGTGGGCGTCGGACACCGCCGAACTGTTCTTCGATGACTGCCTGGTGCCGGTGGAGAACCTCATCGGCGTGGAGAACGCCGGCTTCGCCTGCATCATGGCCAACTTCCAGAGTGAGCGCCTGAGCCTGGCGATCATGGCCAATATGACCGCGCAACTGGCGCTGGAGGAGTCCATGAAGTGGGCGCGCGAGCGCCAGGCGTTCGGCAAGCCGGTGGGCAGGTTCCAGGTGCTCAAGCACCGCCTGGCCGAGATGGCTACTCAGTTGGAAGTCTCCCGTGAGTTCACCTACCGCCAGGCCGCGCAGATGGCGGCCGGCAGAAGTGTGATCAAGGAAATCTCCATGGCCAAGAACTTCGCCACCGATATCGCCGACCGCCTGACCTACGATGCGGTGCAGATCATGGGCGGCATGGGCTATATGCGCGAGTCCCTGGTTGAGCGCCTGTACCGCGACAACCGCATCCTCTCCATTGGCGGCGGCACGCGCGAGATCATGAACGAAATCATCGCCAAGCAGATGGGGCTATAGCAGGTGTCGCAGGAGGGGCTTTAGGCTCTGTACGGAAAGTATCGGCGCTCGCTGATGCGGCGCCGTTATTCCTCTCAGGATGTGTATTCACAGCACCTAAGCTGCGCTTCTTCGAGCGATTTCGTTTGTATGAGCGTCGCGCAATGACTTTCCGTGGAGAATCTGGTCGCGAGTATTCCTGTCGAGCGCTGCGTCTGGGCTCGCCCCTGGCATGCTCAGACTTGCCTTTGTGAAATTTTATCTATAGATTTTCATGAAATTAATTATTTTAAATTTCATGAACCGCTTATGTTTCGCCAGGCCAGTGAGCATGTCGACAGTTACTACGCGCAGAACTGTCGGGACCGGTTGAGGCGCTATCCGGCCCTGCAAGGTAACGTGCAGTGCGATGCACTGGTGGTCGGTGCCGGTTTCAGCGGCCTGCACGCGGCGCTACGCCTGGCGGCGCCGCTCGAGGCCATTGGCAAGGCCTGGTACCGATTAAGAGACAGCTTCTGAAATGGACAGCCCAGAGATGGACAAGAACCTGGAAATGGCGGCCCTGGCCGTGCTTATTCATGACCTGCGCAAGCACAAGAAGGTCACCCTCAACGAACTGGCCGAGCGCATCGGCCGTTCGGTGGGCTTTCTCTCGCAGGTCGAGCGTGGTCTGTCGCGCCCGACGGTGGAGGATCTGACTGCCATCGCCGAGGCGCTCGACGTACCCACCACCTATTTCTACAGTCTGCCCAAGCCCAAGGCGCTGGACTGGGTGACCCGGCCAGACGAACGCCGCACCCTGTACCTGGCCGGGGGCATCACCGACATCATGGCCTCGCCGACGCTGCAGGGCGCCTTCATGGTGGTCGACAGTCTGCTGGAACCAGGCGCCAGCAGTGGTGAGCGGCAGATGAGCGACCGCTCCGAGCAGGCTGGCTACGTGCTCGAAGGCCAGCTGACGCTGTGGCTGGGCGAGGACGAACAGAGCGCCACCCTCTATCCCGGCGATGTTTTCCAGGTGCCGAGCTATGCGCACCTGCGTTATGCCAACCAAGGCGACACCCCCGCGCGGGTGTTGTGGATCTACACCTGACCTCCCGTTAAGCGGAAATAACCACAATGAACGCCACCCGAGTCGAGCTGCTCGACGAAGTCCGCCAATTCCGCCAGGCCCACCCCGAGGTGCGCTTCGTCGACCTGATCTGCCTGGATATTCCCGGGCATTTCTATGGCAAGCGCTACCCCATCGAGATGCTGGAGAGGGTCGCCGCCGGCAGCGCCCTGAAGTTGCCGCAGAACTGCGTGCTGCTCGGCGCTCAGGGCGGGCTGTACGAGATCGGCGACTACTGCTTCCATGACGGTGACCCGGACGCGCCACGGCGGCTGATCCCCGGCACGCTCAAGCTGGTGAACTGGGAGCGCCAGCCGCTGGGGCAGATGCTGATCAGCTCCGATGGCACCGAGGCGCCCATCGAGTTCGAGCCGCGTGAGGTGCTGGCGCGCGTGGTGCAGCGCCTGGCGGCACGTGGCATTCGCCCGGTGGTGGCCTTCGAGCTGGAGTTCTACCTGTTCGACAAGGCGCTCAAGGACGGCCTGCCGCAGTACCCGCGCGATGACCTGAGTGGCGATGCCGACGATCAGCCGAACATGCATATCGAGCGGCTCTCGCGTTTTGCCGAGGTGCTCGACGACATCAGTGAGACCGCGCGTCTGCAGGGCATCGACACCACGGTGATCACCGCCGAGATCGGCCCGGGGCAGTTCGAGATCAACTTCAGCCACAACGCCGACCCACTGCAGGCGGCTGACTGGTCGGCGCTGTTCTGCCGGGTGACCCGTGGCGTGGCGCTCAAGCATGGTCATCGCGCCAGCTTCATGGCCAAGCCGTACCTGCAGTATCCGGGCAGCGGCATGCATATTCACGTCAGCCTCTACGACGAGGCGGGCAACAACCTGCTGGCGCGTGACGAGCAGCGCCCGCTGCGGCATGCCGTGGCCGGTTGCCTGAGCCTGTTGCCGGAACTGATGCCGATCTACGCGCCGAACCACAACAGTTATCGCCGTTTCGGTGCCCAGGTCAATTCGGCGAGCAAGGCCAGCTGGGGCTTCGAGGATCGCGACGCCTGCGTGCGCATTCCCGAGTCGGACGCGCGCAACCTGCGCCTGGAATTCCGCCTGCCGGGCGCCGATGCCAACCCCTATCTGGTGCTGGCGGCATTGCTGACCAGTATCGAGCAGGGCCTCGACGCCAAGGTTGAGCCCATTGCACCGCTGAATGATGACCGCGAAAGCGGCGTCGACTTTCCCAAGGACATGCTCGACGCCGTGCGCCGCATGCAGGCCAGCGAGCGCGTTGCCGCCGGCCTCGGCAGCGAGTTCGTCATGGTTTATTGCGAGAACAAACGCCAGGATCACCTGGCCTTCATGCACGACATCAGCCCGCGCGAATACCGCTGGTACCTGTGATGTCCCGGATCGAAGGAGGCGACATGAACAACCCGAAAACCGCACACTGGCAGGCGCTGAGCCAGGCTCACCACCTGGCGCCGTTCAGTGATTACAAGCAACTGGCCGAAAAAGGCCCGCGCATCATCACTGAAGCGAAAGGTGTGCACCTGTGGGACAGCGAGGGCAACAAGATCCTCGATGGCATGGCTGGCCTGTGGTGCGTGGCCGTCGGCTATGGCCGCGAGGAACTGGTCGCTGCAGCTTCCAAACAGATGCTGCAGCTGCCGTTCTACAACACCTTCTTCCAGACCGCGCACCCGCCGGTGCTGGAGCTGGCCCACGCCATTTCCCAGCTGGCGCCGGCTGGCATGAACCATGTGTTTTTTACTGGCTCGGGCTCGGAAGGCAACGACACCATGCTGCGCCTGGTGCGCCACTACTGGGCGTGCAAGGGCCAACCGAGCAAGAAGATCATCATTGGCCGTGAGAACGGTTACCACGGCTCCACCGTGGCCGGCGCCAGTCTCGGCGGCATGAAATTCATGCATGAGCAGGGCGACCTGCCGATCCCGGGTATCGCCCATATCCCGCAGCCGTACTGGTTCGGCGAAGGCGGTGACATGAGCCCGGACGCCTTCGGCATCTGGGCGGCTGACCAGTTGGAGAAGAAGATTCTCGAACTGGGCGAAGACAACGTCGCGGCGTTCATCGCCGAGCCGATCCAGGGGGCTGGCGGTGTGATCATCCCGCCGGACACCTACTGGCCGCGCATCAAGGAAATCCTCGCCAAGTACGACATTCTCTTCGTCGCCGACGAGGTGATCTGCGGCTTCGGCCGTACCGGTGAGTGGTTCGGCAGCCAGTACTACGGCCTCACGCCTGATCTGATGACCATCGCCAAGGGTCTCACCAGTGGCTACGTGCCGATGGGCGGGCTGATCGTCAGCGACAAGGTGTTCGAGGTGATCGAGGCGCACGGCGACTTCAACCACGGCTTTACCTATTCCGGGCATCCGGTGGCAGCGGCGGTGGGTTTGGAGAACCTGCGCATTCTCAAGGAAGAAGGCATCGTCGAGCGGGTCAAAGCAGAAACCGCGCCCTACCTGCAAAAGCGCCTGCGTGAGCTGGCCGACCACCCATTGGTGGGCGAAGTGCGCGGCGTCGGCATGCTTGGCGCCATCGAACTGGTGCAGGACAAGGCCACGCGCAAGCGCTTCTCCGGTGATGTGGGCGTGGGCATGGTGTGTCGTGGCCACTGCTTCAACAATGGTCTGATCATGCGCGCGGTGGGCGACACCATGATCATCGCGCCGCCTTTGGTGATCAGCCAGGCGGAGGTGGATGAGCTGGTCGAGAAAGCGCGCAAGTGCCTGGATCTGACCTGGGAGCAGGTGCGTGGTCTGGCATAACGCGTTATTTCGCGGCTGAAGCGGAGTGCCGCCCAGCCGTTCCTACAGGTGTATCAGCGTTCGCGTAGGAGCAGCTTCAGTCGCGAAGGATGATGATCAAAAGAAAACCCCGCTACCGGTAACGGTGGCGGGGTTTCGTTTTTTGGCGTGTACGGGGTTCAGACGATGGTCAGAGTGACGTCGATGTTGCCGCGGGTGGCATTGGAGTAAGGGCAGACGATGTGCGCGCGATCTACCAGGGTTTGCGCGGCGTCGCGATCCAGGCCCGGCAGGCTGATGCGCAGTTCCACTTCGATGCCGAAGCCGGTGGGGATGGCGCCGATGCCCACGGTGCCTTCGATGAAGGTATCCGCCGGGATGCTCAGCTTGTCGCGGGCGGCGACGAACTTCAGGGCACCCAGGAAGCAGGCAGAGTAGCCGGCAGCGAAGAGTTGTTCCGGGTTGGTGCCGTTGCCGCCAGCACCGCCGAGTTCTTTCGGCGTGGTCAGGGCGATGTCCAGAATGCCGTCGGAAGAAACGGCGCGGCCTTCACGGCCACCAAAGGCTTCAGCGGTGGCGCGGTAGAGAACGTTTTCGATAGTCATGGGGATATTCCTCGTTAGGTTAGGTAGTCGATTGATTGGCTTGCTAATTACTTGTGCGCTAACCGTTTCCACGGGGAGAACTCTATTGCGCAAATGTTTAGCGCGCAATACAAATGTACAAAGTATTTGGTTATAGGAGCGGTGAGCGATGTAATAAGCAGCTGCGGCGAGGGCTAAAGCCGTATGGGGACAGCCATGTTGCGCTCATTCGGAAGCCGTCTGGCAAGGCATGGAAGGCACAGGAGGGGGCGGTGGTATGGCAGTTCAGGCGGGGTGAGTGAGCGCGGACGGGGCGATGGCTCGCATCGCCCGCGATCAGAGTGCCTCTTGCAGGTGCTGACGCAGGTCGACCAGGTCGTCACGCAACTTGCTCAGGGTCGGCAAGTCGAGGCCCGAGGCCTTGAGGACGCAGGCCGGCAATGCCTTGGCCTGTTCGTGCAGGGCGCGGCCCTTGTCTGTGAGGTATAGCTGCACCACGCGTTCGTCCTCGCTGCTGCGTCTGCGTTGCAGAAGGCCCTCGCTCTCAAGGCGCTTGAGCAGCGGGGTGAGCGAGCCGGGGTCGGTCAGCATGCGGGCGCTGATTTCGCTGACGGTGATGCCCTCGTTTTCCCACAGCACCAGCATGGCCAGGTACTGCGGGTAGGTGAGCCCCAGTGCCTGCAGCAGTGGCTTGTAGGTCTTGGTCATCATCAGCGAGGTGGAATAGAGGGCGAAGCACAGCTGGTTGTCCAGCAGCAGCTCGGCGCAGGGTTCCACGGGAGTGGTCATGGCAGCGGCCTGTGAAGTGGCGGGTGGTTCAAGTTAGCGCGCTAATGATAGCTGCGCCAGAGGTTGGTGCGGGCAAGCCCGCACCAGTGCGAGGCTTAGCCGCAGGTCACGCGAGTGATGACGCGCTGCTCGTCGACGTTCAGGTTCAGGCGCTGGCGGTTGTATTCCAGGGTGACCACGCTGGTCGGGGTGAGGATGCGTGCGCTGCTGGCACCGGCCTGCTGGCGGGCTTGCTCCAGCAACTCGGGCGTGGCGGTCTGGCCCTTGAGGTGTTTGACCACGGACGAGGTGCAGCTATCGGGCGCCGGCCCGCTCGGGGCTGCGGTGGCTGCCGGTTTGTCCGCCGTGCTGCTGCAGCCTGCGGCAAGCAGGGTGGCGCTGAGTATGAGGCAGAAACGGCTCTTGAGATTCAATGCATGGACTCCTTAGGGTTACTGCGCGCCTTCCAGGCGTGCCAGACGTTCTTCCAGCGCGGCGATACGCGCTTCCAGTTCGACCAGACGATCATTGTTAGGTGCCGAGGTGTCGCTACGGCTGCTGGGGCGGCTGGCCAGCAGGTTCTCCAGGTCAGTCTGCTCGCCCAGCAGATGCATATAGCGATCTTCGCGCTGACCGCTCTGGCGTGGTAGCAGTACGGCCAGACCGCGTCCAATGAGACGTTCCAGCTGATGCTGGACTTCTGCGACGTCGTCGAAATCATGCATGCGGTAACTGCGGGTGAGCAGTTCATTGAGCGTTTGCGGGCCGCGCAACAGCAACAGACCGAGCAGTACGGTTTGCGGTTTGACCAACTCCAGCTGCTTGTCGCAACGCTGTTCCCAGCGGTCGGCGCGGCTGCCCATGACCAGGTGCACCAACTTGCGGCCTTCCAGGCTGCGCAGGTAGCGGCCGACTTCGCCGGTTTCCAGGCTCATCAGCGGCTCGCGACTGGTTTTCTGGTTGCAGGCCAGCTGCACGGCATTGAGCGTCAGTGGGTAGGTTTCCGGTGTGGTCAACTGCTTTTCGATCAGGCAACCGAGGATGCGGACTTCGATGGCGTGCAGCGGGTTTTCACCCACCAGCGGGGAAGGCGTGTACGGCATGGGGCGATCCTGACAAGAAGAACCTGCGTAGGGTAACGGCATGCGCGTTCAGCTGATAGGCTTCAATGTGTTTTCGAGCATGTCCAGGCTGGCGCCGAGCACCTGCTGGCGCGATTCCTCGCTGGCCATCATGCGCGCCAGCAGCAGGCTGCCGAGGCATTGAGCGAGAATCGTCCAGGCCAGTTGTGAGTCGCCGATGATCTCGGCCCAGGTGCTCTGCAGTTGCAGGATCTGTTGCTCGGTGCGCAAGCGTACGCCTTCATCGGCACGGGCGATCTCCGCGCCCAGGGCCGGCAGTACGCAGCCTTTGTCCGGTTGCTCGACATGCGCCAGGCTGAGATAGGCCGTCAGGCAGCGTTTCAGTTTGTCGCGTCCGGCACCACCCGCTTCGCCGCCGAGTCGGCTCAGGCTGTTGCGCAGCTCGCGCTCGATCAGTTCGGCGAACAGGTCGTTCTTGCTCGGGAAGTGGCTGTAGAACGCCGCGCCGGTCAGGCCGATGGTTTTCATCAGTGCATCCACCCCGGTCACGGCAAAACCTTGCTGCTTGGCGAGGGCGCCGCTGCTGGCGAGCAGGCGCTCGCGGGTTTCGGCCTTGTGTTCGGCGCAATAACGCATGGATGACTCCGTTCTATGCTGAGTTGACCTGATCGAGAGCGTAGCATAACGTTCGTTCAGCTAACGACCGTTAGCCAATGGAGAAGGCCATGACCGAAAATAAGAAAGTCGCATTGATCATTGGCGCCGGTGACGCCACGGGCGGCGCCATTGCCCGGCGTTTTGCCCGCGAGGGATATGTCGCCTGCGTGACCCGGCGCAACCTCGAAAAACTGCAACCGTTGTTGGCAGAAATCCGCAGTGAGGGTGGCGAAGCACATGGTTTTGCCTCCGATGCGCGACGTGAGGAGCAGGTGGCTGAACTGGTTGAACGCATCGAGCGAGATATCGGCCCGATCGAGGTGATGGTCTTCAATATCGGTGCTAACGTGCCCTGCAGCATTCTGGAAGAAACGCCACGCAAGTACTTCAAGATCTGGGAAATGGCTTGTTTCTCCGGTTTTCTTACCAGCCAGGCAGTGGCCAAGCGCATGGTCACGCGCGGGCGTGGCAGCATCCTGTTTACCGGTGCCACCGCAGGCTTGCGGGGGGCTGCCGGTTTTGCCGCCTTTGCCGGCGCCAAGCATGGGATCCGCGCGCTGGCGCAGAGCATGGCGCGAGAGCTCGGGCCGTTGAATATCCATGTCGCCCATATCGTGGTCGACGGAGCCATCGATACGGCCTTCATCCGTGATAACTGGCCGGAGACATATGCACTGAAAGACCAGGATGGCATTCTCGATCCCGAACATATCGCCGACAGTTACTGGTTTCTGCACAGCCAGCCGCGTGATGCCTGGACCTTCGAGCTGGATCTGCGTCCGTGGATCGAGCGCTGGTAACCTGCGCTGAACCCATCATCACAATAACGAGCGAGTGAAACTGATGAGCAAGACGGTGGAGTTCTTCTTCGATCTGGGCAGCCCGGCCTCCTACCTGGCCCATACCCAGTTGCCTGATCTGTGTCGCGAAACCGGGGCAACGCTGGTCTATCGGCCAATGCTGCTCGGCGGCGTGTTCCAGGCCACCGGCAACGCCTCGCCGGCGATGATTCCGGCCAAGGGGCGTTACATGATTCGTGACCTGGCGCGCTTTGCCGAGCGCTATGGCGTGCCGATGCGCTTCAACCCGCATTTCCCGATCAATACCCTGACGCTGATGCGCTTGCTGGTGGCGCTGCAGCTGCGCCAGCCAGAACGTTTCGACGATGCCTTGCAGGCACTGTTTCGGGCGATCTGGGTCGATGGCGTGAACCTGGGTGATCCACTCAAGGTGGCGGACGTGCTGGTCACCGCGGGTTTCGATGCAGCTGAGCTACAGGCGCAGGCCGCCGAGCCGGCAGTGAAGGATGCGCTGAAGGCTACGACCGATGAAGCGATCAGGCGCGGTGTATTCGGCGCACCAACCTGCTTTGTCGGTAACGAGATGTTCTTTGGTCAGGATCGTCTGGATTTTGTGCGTGCGGCACTGAAAAGCTGATAGCTGGCACAATGGTGACGTTATTTTCCGACTATCTGAGCAACCGATGAATCCCGAAGCGCTGAAACTCCTGGTGACCCGTCGCATGCCTTATGGCAAGTACAAGGACCGGTTGATCGCCGATTTGCCGGGGCACTATCTGAACTGGTTTGCCCGTGAGGGGTTTCCCAAGGGCGAGCTGGGGCAACTGTTGGCGCTGATGCAGGAGATCGACCATAACGGTCTCAAACCGTTGCTCGATCCGCTACGGCGCAATACCTAGCAGGTCGCTGAAGCCTCCATGCTCTCATCGGCCTGCCGGGCTCGGCAGCCAGTGGCTCAGGGCGTCTGGCGGCGTAGCTCGGCAACCTCACTGCGCAGTGCACGCAGCTCGTCGAGAATCGCCTGCTCGCGTGCTGCTGCAGCTTGCTCCTCGGCGCTGGATTCATGGGTGCTCTGCATGGCGTTGACGATGACCGCGATGAACAGGTTGAGCATCATGAAGGTCGCGACGAGGATGTAAGGCACGAAGAACATCCAGGCCAGTGGATGCTGTTCCATGATCGGACGCACGATGCCCATCGACCAGCTTTCCAGCGTCATCACCTGGAACAGGGTGTAGAGGCTGGCGCCGATGTTGCCGAACCATTCCGGGAAACTTTCACCGAACAGTTGGGTGGCCATTACCGCAGCGACGTAAAAAACCAGCCCCATCAGCATGACGATGCTGCCCATGCCTGGCAGCGAGGCGAGCAGTGCCTGCACCACCTTGCGCATGCTCGGGTTGATCGACACCAGGCGCAGTACCCGCAGTACGCGTAGAGCGCGCAGTACGGCGAAGGGGCCGCTGGCCGGTACCAGGGCGATGCCCACCACCAGGCAGTCGAACACCGCCCAGGGATCGCGCAGCAGACCGATGCCGCGCGCGGTGAAGCGCAGGGCCAGTTCGATGACGAAGCAGGCGAGGATCAGACTGTCGAGGATCAGCAGCGGCTTGCCCCAGTCAGCCATGATCGATGGCGAGGTCTGCAGGCCGAGAATGACCGCATTGATGATGATCAGCAGGGTTACCAGGCGCTGCATGGTGGCGCCGTCCATGACAGCGCCCAGGCGCTGACGCCAGTTGCTGGATGGGTTCAGTTCGAGTTCGTGCATGGGAGTCTGGCTATGGCTGTAGTGAGGCCTGGCAGGGCCCGCGTCGCAGTGGCCGGTCGGCGGGCGTGACGGCTTAGCGATCGTCGAGGGCGAAGGCAGTCAGGGTGAAGGTGGGAATGCCTGCGTCCTGCAGTTTCTGCGAGCCGCCCAGCTCCGGCAGGTCGATGATTGCGGCGGCCTCGAACACACTGGCGCGCATGCGTCGCACCAGGTTGGCGGCGGCGATCAGGGTGCCGCCGGTAGCGATCAGATCATCGAAGATCAACACCGAGTCGCCCTCGCACAGGCTGTCGCTGTGCACTTCGAGGAAGGCTTCGCCGTACTCGGTCTGGTAGCCCTCGCTGAGCACGTCCGCCGGCAGTTTGCCCTGTTTGCGAAACAGCACCAGCGGCTTGTTCAGTTCGTAGGCGATGATCGAGCCGATCAGGAAGCCACGCGCATCCATGGCGCCGATATGGCTGAATTCAGCCTCCACATAGCGCTGGATGAAACTGTCGGCGACCATGCGCAGGGCGCGCGGCGACTGGAACAGCGGGGTTATGTCGCGAAACACCACGCCCGGTTTGGGGAAGTCTGCCACCGGGCGGATCAGGGTCTTGATGCTGAATTCGTCAAAGATCATCGTGGGGTCCTAAAGGCGTTGAGCCCGCGAAAGCCGTGCGAACTCAAACGTCGAGATTGCCACCGGCCAATGCACACAACTCGATCGGGTCGAGGATGTGGACTTCCTTGCCTTCGGCTTCGAGCAGCTTGTTCTGTTGGAAGCGGGTAAATACGCGAGACACCGTCTCGACCGCAAGACCCAAATAGTTACCAATTTCGTTGCGTGACATAGCCAGGCGGAACTGGTTGGCCGAGAAGCCGCGCGCGCGGAAGCGGGCAGAGAGGTTGACCAGGAAAGTGGCGATGCGTTCGTCGGCGGTTTTCTTCGACAGCAGCAGCATCATCTGCTGATCGTCGCGGATCTCACGGCTCATGATGCGCATCAGTTGGCGGCGCAGCTGCGGCAGTTGCAGGGCCAGGTCGTCAAGGCGCTCGAAGGGAATCTCGCAGACCGAGGTGGTTTCCAGCGCCTGTGCCGAGACCGGGTAGCGCTCGCCGTCGACCCCTGACAGGCCGACCAGCTCGCTGGGCAGGTGGAAGCCGGTTATCTGCTCCTCACCGCCATCGCTCAGGCTGAAGGTCTTCAGCGCACCGGAGCGTACGGCGAATACGGAGCCGAAGGAGTCACCCTGACGGAACAGGAATTCGCCTTTTTTCAGCGGCCGACCACGCTTGACGATGCCGTCGAGGGCGTCCATGTCTTCCATGTTCAGCGAGAGCGGCAGGCACAGGCTGGCCAGGCTGCAATCCTTGCAATGGGCTTGATGCTGCTTGTGCAGCTTGATGCTCTCGGACATCGTTCAACCTCCTTATAGATACGCAATGGCGCTTAGGGTACAGCAGGGGCGGGTTTGCGACCAGCTATGCAAGCCTGACTGCTTGCCCAAGTTTGATCCCGGTCTGCCGATGTGACCCTGACATGATAGATCAAGGCAGGGAGCAGGGTAATGCGCATCGCTTCGCTGGGTTCACTGAACAATCTGGCTCAGGGTGTTCAACGACAGTTCAGCACGGCTGAACGAACTGCGCAGGAGCGTCGCGAAGGATTGCGCGTGAGCCTGTCCGAGCTGGGCAAGGGCATGTCGACCAGGTCTGAGAAGCATGAAGATATCGACGATAGCGACCTGCCTCAGGCGATCAGGGATCTGCTCAAGATGATCCGCGAGTTGCGTGCGCAGATCGTCGAGAAGCAGGCGCAGATCGAGGCCATCATGAGCGACCAGAGTCTTGACGCCGAGGGCAAGCGTCAGCAGTTGGAAGGGCTGCAGACCGAGCTGGCCTCGCTCAACGGTGCGCTGACTTCGGCCAACGCCCAGCTGATCAAGTTGATGCGTGACAATGGCCTTTCCAGCGAGCAGATGCAGGCTGCGAGCCTGCTGGCGATGAGTTGAGAAGCGCCCGTAACGGAGCGCGCTTGCCCGGCTTAGCAGGCTGTTGAAAAACTATCTGCGTTGCCACTGCTGCGTTAAAAACAGGCTCAAAATGCTCATTTACAGCTCTTAAACTCCGCTTTTTCGCCTATTTTTGCCTTGCATTGGCTGCCTCGCCTACGTTTTTCAACGGCCTGTTAGATCACCCGCGAGAAGCGCTGGCGCACCTGATCGTTGAGATAACGATCGAACAGCATGCACAGCGAACGCACCAGTAGGCGCCCGGCCGGGCGCACTTCAATACCCTGAGCGTCGAGGCTGATCAGGCCGTCAGCCGCGAGTTGCTCCAGCTCCGGCCACAGGGCGCAGAAATAATCACGGAACACCACGCCATGCGTTTGCTCGATGTCGGCGAAACGCAGTTGGAAATGGCAGATCAGTTGCTGAATCACGGCGCGACGCAGGCGGTCGTCGGCATTGCAATGCAGGCCTCGACGGGTTGCCAGTTGGCCGTTGCCCAGGGTCTGCTGATAGCTGGCGATATCGCTGTCGTTCTGGCTGTACAGGTCGCCTATCTGGCTGATAGCGGAAACGCCCAGGCCGATCAGGTCGCAATGGCCGTGGGTGGTGTAGCCCTGGAAGTTGCGTTGCAGCGTGCCTTCCTCCTGGGCGATGGCCAGCTCGTCATCGGGCAGGGCGAAGTGGTCCATGCCGATATAGCGATACCCGGCGCGGGTCAGTTGCTCGATGCTGGCCTGTAGCATGGCCAGCTTGTCCGCCGGGCTGGGCAGGTCATCAGCGCTGATGCGCCGTTGCGGCATGAAGCGCTCGGGCAGGTGCGCGTAGTTGAACAGCGACAGACGATCCGGCTGCAGGGCGATGATTTCGGACACGGTGCGGGCGAAGCGCTCAGGCGTTTGCTTGGGCAGGCCGTAGATCAGGTCGATGTTTACCGAGCGAAACTGCAGGGTGCGCGCTGCCTCGACGATGGCGCGGGTTTCCTCCAGGGTTTGCAGGCGGTTGACCGCGCGTTGCACCTCGGGGTCGAGATCCTGCACGCCCAGGCTGACACGGTTGAAGCCCAGTTCGCGCAACAGGCCCATGGTCGACCAGTCGGCTTCGCGCGGGTCGATCTCGATGCTGTAATCGCCGGAATCGTCATCCAGCAGGTTGAAGTGCTGGCGCAGGTGCTGCATCAGGCGGCGCAGCTCGTCATGGCTGAGGAAGGTTGGCGTGCCGCCACCGAAATGCAGTTGCTCGATTGGCTGGTTGCGATCGATGTAGCGGCTGATGATCTCGATTTCCCGCTCGAGCTTTTCAAGATAAGGCAGGGCGCGGCCACGATCCTTGGTGATGACCTTGTTGCAGGCACAGTAGTAACAGATGTGCGCGCAGAACGGTACGTGCACGTACAGCGACAGCGGACGCCTGGCCTTGCGGCTGTCGCGCAACGCGTGCAGCAGATCGAGCGGGCCGATGTCGTCGTGAAACTGTACGGCGGTCGGGTAGGAGGTGTAACGCGGACCGGCGAGATCGTAGCGGCGGATCAGGTCGGTATCCCACTGGAGGGTGTCGAGCATGGGAAATAATCCTGGACAGGCTGTGTTGCCAGTCTAGGGATGCGCACAGGGGATGGCCTTGACCTGAATCAAGGGCGTGTTGAGCGGCGGATACGTTGTCGCTGCGTAGCCGGGTGCAATCCGGGGAGGCTCTGCAGGGGTCCCCGGATTGCATCCGGGCTACGTGTCAGTGACCCATCAGCCAGTGCTGGTGTGGGCCGGGCAGGGTCCAGATGCCGAACAGGATGACCAGCAGGCCACCCGCCATGCGCACGCCGCGTTTGCGCAGCAGCGCGGTGATGCGTTCTGCCGCCAGACCGGTGGCCAGCAGCACCGGCCAGGTGCCCAGGCCAAAGGCCAGCATCAGCAGGGTACTGTTGACGGCATTGCCCTGGCTCGAGGCCCACAGCAGGGTGCTGTACACCAGCCCGCACGGTAACCAGCCCCAGAGACCACCCAGCACCACTGCCTTGGGGATGCTTGTGACCGGCATGAAGCGGCGTGTCAGGGGTTGAATGTGTCGCCACAGGCCACGGCCCAGTGCTTCGATGCGCGTCAGGCCGCTCCACCAGCCGGCGAGATAAAGACCCATGGCGATCAGCAGCAGCGCCGCCAGCGTGCGCATGATGACCTCGGCCTGGCTGCCGGCCACGACCCAGCCGGCCAGCCCAAGGAGCAAGCCTGCCAGCGCGTAGCTGAGGATGCGTCCGAGGTTGTAGGCCAATAGCAGTTGCAGGCGTCTGCTGCGTTGTTCGGGGGGAATCGCCAGGGTCAGGGCGCCCATCAGGCCGCCGCACATACCCAGGCAATGGCCGCCGCCGAGCAGGCCGAGAATCAGCGCCGATACCAGCAGTGGCGCCAGTTCAGGCATCGGGCTTGTCCTGCCTGTTCTGCTCTTCGACCTGTTCGACGCCAGCCTTGTGCAGCGGATCTTCGTCGTCGAACAGAATGCTGTGTGCCGGCCCGTCGAGGTCGTCGTACTGGCCGCTGTCCACCGCCCAGAAGAACAGCCAGATGGCGAAACCGACCAGGCCGATGGCGACGGGGATCAGGATGTAGAGGGCGGACATGCGGTCTCCATGGAGGCGTCTGGGGAGGAGCGAGCATCGCGAGCGAAGAAGCGGTTCGCGAGCAGAGCTCGCTCCTACGTGTTCGGGGTGCGACTCAGGCGCAGGGCGTTGAGCACCACCAACAGCGAGCTGAGCGACATGCCCACGGCCGCCCAGATCGGCGTGATCCAGCCCAGGGCGGCGAAGGGCAGTACCAGGCCATTGTACAGCGTCGCCCAGGCCAGGTTCTCGATGATGATACGGCGCGTGCGCTTGGCCAGCTTCAGGCCATCGACCAGGCTGCTCAGGCGATTCGACAGCAACACCGCATCGGCGCTGGTTTTCGCCAGGTCGGACGCCGAGCCCATGGCCACGCTGATATCGGCAGCCGCCAGCACCGGTACGTCGTTGACGCCATCGCCAAGCATCAGCACGCGGCGGCCTTCGCTGTGCAGCTGTTTGAGTACCACCAGTTTGGCATCCGGAGTCAGGCCGCCACGGGCATCTTCGATGCCCAGTTGACGGGCGACTTCGGCCACCATCGGCGAGCTGTCGCCAGACAGCAGATGGATATGCCAGCCACGGCTGCGGGCGGCGGCGATCAGGTCCGGCGCGTCTTCACGCAGGCGGTCGTCGAGGACGAACCAGGCCAGCGGCCCCTGTTCATCGCCCAGCAGCAGCCACTGGCCGTGCTCGCTGGCAATCGGCGGTACGGCCTCGCCGCTCAGGGCGCAGACGAAGCTGGCTTCGCCGATGCGTAGCAGGTGACCGTCGACGCTGCCCTGCAGGCCCTGACCCGGATGGCTGTCGACGGATTGCGCAGCGCGCGGCGCCTGGCTGAAGGCGCGGGCGATAGGGTGCTCCGAACGGTTTTCCAGTGCAGCCGCCAGCGCCAGGCAATCGCCCTCGTCGAGATCGCGCAGCGGGTGGATGGCCTTGAGCGTCAGGCGACCTTCGGTCAGTGTGCCGGTCTTGTCGAGCACCAGGGTGTCGATCTGGTTGAGGCCTTCGAGCACATGGCCGCGCGTCAGCAGCATGCCCAGCTTGTGCAGTGTGCCGGTGGCGGTGGTCAGCGCAGTCGGGGTGGCCAGGGCCAGGGCGCAGGGGCAGGTGGCCACGAGCAGGGCGAGCACGACCCAGAAGGCGCGGCTGGAGTCGATCTCCCACCAGGCGTAGCCGACCACGGCAGCCGCCACGAGGATGAACAGCAGGAACCATTGCGAGACGCGGTCGGCGATCTCTGCCAGGCGCGGTTTCTCGCTCTGCGCGCGTTCCAGCAGGCGCACGATGGCCGACAGGCGCGTGGCATCGCCCAGCGCCTGCACCTCGACGGTCAGCGGGCCTTCGACATTCAGCGTGCCGGCAGTGACGCCGTCGCCGATGCCGCGTGCCTGAGGCAGGTATTCACCCGTCAGCAGTGACTCGTCGACGCTGGACTGGCCGGCAAGGATGCGCCCGTCAGCGGGAATCAACGAACCGGGCTGCACCAGCACCTGTTCGCCGACCTGCAGTTCGCGCAGCAGAATGCGCTGGCTCTGACCGTCGGCATCCAGACGCAGGCAGGACGCCGGCAGCAGCTTGACCAGTTGCGCGGTGGCGGCGGCGGTGCGTTCGCGCGCACGCCGCTCCAGATAGCGGCCGGCGAGCAGGAACAGGGCGAACATGCCCACCGCGTCGAAATACAGCTCGCCCTGGCCGGTGATGGTCGACCAGATACCGGCGACATAGGCGCCGCCAATGGCCAGCGAGACCGATACGTCCATGGTCAGGTGGCGTGTGCGCAGGTCGCGCAGGGCACCGCGGAAGAACTGGCCGCAACAGTAAAAGACGATAGGTGTGGTGAGGAACAGGCTGGTCCAGCGCAGGATCTTGTCCAGTTCCGGCGACAGGTCGATGTTGAACTCCGGCCAGGTGGCCATGGTCGCCATCATCACCTGCATCCACAGCAACCCGGCCACACCCAACTCGCGCATGCGCCGGCGATTCTCCGCAGCCATGCGCTCGGCCGCCTCGTCGGCGCGCCACGGATGGGCGGCGTAGCCAATGCGGCGCAATTCGGCGAGCAGTTGGCTCAAGGGTATCCGGCTATCCTGCCAGCGCACCTGCAGGCGGTGGTTGGACAGGTTCAGGTGCGCTTCGGCCACGCCCGCTAGGCCGCGCAGATGCTTTTCGATCAGCCAGCCGCAGGCGGCGCAACTGATGCCTTCTATCAGCAATTGGGTTTCGCTCAGTTCGCCTTCGTGCTGGACGAAAGACTGCTGCACGTCACTGCGGTCGTAGAGCGCCAGTTCGTCAGGCAGGGCGGCGGGCAGTGCCTGCGGGTTGGCGGCACTTTCGCTGCGATGGCTGTAATAGTGCTCAAGCCCGCCGGCGACGATGGCTTCGGCCACCGCCTGGCAGCCGGGGCAGCACATTTGCCGGGCCTGGCCGAGCACATCGGCACTGAACTGACTGCCGGCAGGCACCGGCAAGCCACAGTGGTAGCAGGGAGTAGGGGCGGGCATCGGCAGGGTCAGTAGGAGGGATTGTCACCGATCATGATGGTCTGGCCATCGGCGATGGTTTCTTCCTCGAACAGGCGCCAGTTCTGGCTGCCTTCCTGGCCGAGCAATTCGACGAAGCGGCGACCGCTGACCTGATCGACCATCTGACCACGGTAGTGACCGTCAGCAGTGGGTTGCAGGATCACCCGGCGGTCACGTTCCGGCTGGGTCGGCGAGATCAGGTTGAGCACGATCTGCTGCGGCCGGCTGTTGCCCTGCAGGCTCAGCAGCGCGGTACCGGTGGTGTTGTCCAGCACCAGCTCGCCGTGCAGTTGCAGGCGTTCTGCCAGTTTCTCGCGTTCCAGCGACTGGTTGATGCCCTTGCCGACGTCGTAGTAATCATCCGAGATGAGGCCCGGCGGGTTCTTGGTGGCGATGGTGAGCAGGGTCAGCCCCTGCACCACCGAGTAGCCCAACAGGAACAGGATGAACCAGGGCCAGAACTGCTTGTACCAGGGTTTGACTGGCGATGTGGTGTGTTCGCTCATGCGTTTTCCGTCGTCAGCGGACGCTTGGGCCGATGAAACGGCTGTCGGCGTCGTTCTTGATACTGGGGTCGTCTGCCGATTGTACGTGGAAGACGATGTTGTTGGCGCTGGAAGGCAGTTTTTCCGGTGCGATAGACAGCTCGACCGGGAAGGAATAGACCTCGCCGGCCAGCGCCCGTACTTCGCGCTTGCCTTCGTAGACCAGGCCGTCGAGACCGTCGACGGTGATCACGTAGGTCATGTCGCGCTGCGCCTTGTTCATGATCTTCAGGGTGTAGACGTTCTCGATGTAGCCGCGCTCGTTCTCGCGGAACAGTACGCGATCCTTGAGCACGTCCAGTTCCACCAGCGGACGAGTGGCCACGGCCCAGGCGAACAGGCCGATCATCGCGACCAGTGCGACAGCGTAGCCGATCAGGCGCGGGCGCAGCAGGTGGGTCTTGCGCCCGGACAGGTTGTGTTCAGTGGTGTAGCTGATCAGCCCCTTGGGATAGTTCATCTTGTCCATGATGTCGTCGCAGGCATCGATGCAGGCGGCACAGCCGATGCATTCGATCTGCAGGCCATCACGGATGTCGATACCGGTCGGGCAGACCTGCACGCACATCTTGCAATCGATGCAGTCGCCGAGGCCCTGCGCCTTGTAGTCGGCGTCCTTCTTGCGCGGGCCGCGCAACTCGCCGCGGCGCGGGTCGTAGGAGACGATCAAGGTGTCCTGGTCGAACATTACGCTCTGAAAGCGCGCGTAGGGGCACATGTAGATGCACACCTGCTCGCGCAGGTAGCCGGCGTTGCCGTAGGTGGCGAGGGTGAAGAAGCCGATCCAGAAATAGGCCCAGCCGCTGGCCTGGCCGGTGAATATCTCGATGACCAGGTCGCGAATCGGCGTGAAGTAGCCGACGAAGGTGATGGCGGTGAGCAGTGACACGCCCACCCAGATGCCGTGCTTGGCCAGCTTGCGTGTAAATTTCTTGCCGCTCATGGACTGCTTGTCCAGCTTCATGCGCTGGTTGCGGTCGCCCTCGGTGACTTTCTCCGCCCACATGAACACCCAGGTGAACACGCTTTGCGGGCAGGTATAGCCGCACCAGACGCGACCGGCGAACACGGTGATGAAGAACAGGCCGAAGGCGCAGATGATCAGCAGCCAGGACAGCAGCATGAAGTCCTGCGGCCAGTAGGTGGCGCCGAAGATGTGGAACTTGCGCTCCGGCAGGTTCCACCAGACGGCCTGACGCCCATCCCAGTTCAGCCAGACGGTGCCGAAGAACAGCAGGAACAGCAGGGCGCCGCCGGCAAGTCGCAGATTGCGGAACAGGCCCGTGAACGCGCGGGTGTAGATCTTCTCGCGGCTGGCGTAGAGATCGACGCCGGCGTTCTTGGAAGTGGGAGGGGTGACGTCCTGTACGGGAATCTGTTCGCTCATCGATGCATACCACGGCGGTTGGTTGGCAGCCCGGGCCGATGCGTGCCGGTCAGGGTCATTTCACGATGACTATATGGTACGCCTGAAAGACAACGCCCAGGTGCGACCAGCAGTCGCGACCCAGGCGTTCATTGACCCTTGTCAAAAGAGTCGCTTTGCGCTTACTGCTCTTCGGCCTTGTGCGACAGGCTGTACACATAGGCAGCCAGCAGGTGCACCTTGTCGTTGCCGAGGAATTCTTCCTGGGCCGGCATGTTGCCGTGACGACCGTAGCGGATGCTCTGCTGCAGTTGTGCGTAGCTGCTGCCATAGATGAAGGCTGCCGGGTTGGTCAGATTCGGTGCGCCGAGGGCGGCCATGCCCTTGCCGTCTGCGCCGTGGCAGGCGAAGCAGGTACTGGCGAAGACTTTCTGGCCCGCTTCGATATCAGCCTCTACACCTTCCGGCAGTTCGCGCCCGCCCAGCTCGGTGAGGACGTAGGCGGCAACGTTGCGTACGCCGTCTTCGCCAATGGCCGGACCCTGCGCAGGCATCATGCCTTGACGACCCTTGAGGATGGTGGTCTTGATGGTTTCCGGCTCGCCGCCCCAGCGCCATTCGTTGTCGGTCAGGTTGGGGAAACCGTAGCTGCCCTTGGCATCGGAACCATGGCACACCGAGCAGTTGGAGGCGAACAGGCGGCCACCCATTTTCAGGGCTTGCTCGTCCTTGGCCACTTCCTCGATGGGCATGGCAGCGTACTTGGCGAACAGCGGGCCGTATTGCGCATCGGCACGCGCCATTTCCTTTTCCCACTGGTGCACGCCGGTCCAGCCGGAGTAACGCATGGTGCCGTCAGCGATCTGTACACCGGCAGTGAAAGGGGTCTGCTTTTCGTTGTCGACGTAGTCGTAGCCCGGCAGCAGGCCCTTGAAGTTACCCAGGCCCGGGTACAGGGCGAGGTAGCCGAGGGCGAAGACGATGGTGGCGACGAACAGCATGAACCACCACTTCGGCAGTGGGTTGTCATACTCCTCGATGCCATCGAAGCTGTGCCCGACGGTTTCTTCGGTGGTTTCCTGGCGCTGGCCCTTGCGGGTGCCGAAAATCAGCCAGGTCAGGGCGAAGATGGTGCCCAGAGACAGAATGGTTACGTACCAACTCCAGAACGTGGTCATTGGTTATTGCTCCTGGAAGAGTCCTGATCGCGCGTGGACTCGGGCTTGGGATCGTCGGCGAAGGGCAGGTTGGCAGCTTCGTCGAAGCTCGATTTGCGCTTGCTGCTGTAAGCCCAGAGCACCACGCCGATGAAGGCGATGAACACCACCGCCGTGCCGATGCCGCGAATCATCCCGATGTCCATAGCGTCTTACCGTTTGTTCTTGATGGAAGTGCCGAGAACCTGCAGGTACGCGATCAGCGCGTCCATTTCGGTCTTGCCTTTAACGGCATCGCGGGCGCCGGCGATATCTTCGTCGGTGTAGGGGATGCCGAAGCCACGCATGACTTCCATCTTCTTCGCGGTGTCGCGACCGTCGAGCCTGTTTTCCACCAGCCATGGGTAGGCAGGCATCTTCGACTCCGGCACGACGTTGCGCGGGTTGTACAGGTGGGCGCGATGCCACTCGTCCGAGTAGCGACCGCCGACACGGGCCAGATCCGGGCCGGTACGCTTGGAGCCCCACAGGAAGGGGTGATCCCAGACGCTTTCGCCGGCGACGGAGTAGTGACCGTAACGCTCGGTCTCGGCGCGGAACGGGCGGATCATCTGCGAGTGGCAGCCGACACAACCTTCCTTGATATAGATGTCGCGGCCTTCCAGTTGCAGCGCGGTGTAGGGCTTGAGGCCTTCCACCGGCTCATTGGTGACGTCCTGGAAGAACAGCGGGACGATCTGGGTCAGGCCGCCGATGCTGACGGCGATCACCATCAGCAGCGCCATCAGGCCGATATTCTTCTCGATGATTTCGTGTTTCATCAGTGAGCGCTCCCTTGAACTGCGGGGATCTGCGCGGCTGCTTCGTACTCAGCCGGCTTGGCGGCGCGCACGGTGCGCCAGGTGTTGTAAGCCATCAGCAGCATGCCGGTCACGAAGAAGGCACCACCGATCATGCGCACGACATAACCTGCATGGCTGGCTTCCAGCGCTTCGACGAAGGAGTAGGTGAGGGTGCCGTCTTCGTTGACTGCGCGCCACATCAGACCCTGAGTGATGCCGTTGACCCACATCGAGGCGATGTACAGCACGGTGCCGATGGTCGCCAGCCAGAAGTGTGCGTTGATCAGGCCGATGCTGTGCATCTGCTCACGACCGAACACCTTCGGAATCAGGTGATACAGCGAACCGATGGAAATCATCGCCACCCAGCCCAGCGCCCCTGCGTGCACGTGGCCGATGGTCCAGTCGGTGTAGTGGGACAGGGCGTTGACGGTCTTGATGGCCATCATCGGGCCTTCGAAGGTCGACATGCCGTAGAACGCCAGCGATACCACCAGGAAGCGCAGGATCGGGTCGGTGCGCAGCTTATGCCAGGCGCCGGACAGGCTCATCATGCCGTTGATCATGCCGCCCCAGCTCGGAGCCAGGAGGATCACCGACATGGCCATGCCCAGGGACTGCGCCCAGTCCGGCAGTGCGGTGTAGTGCAGGTGGTGCGGGCCGGCCCAGATGTACAGGGTGATCAGCGCCCAGAAGTGCACGATGGACAGGCGATAGGAGTAGATCGGGCGCTCGGCCTGCTTGGGTACGAAGTAATACATCATCCCCAGGAAGCCGGTGGTCAGGAAGAAGCCTACGGCGTTGTGACCGTACCACCACTGGATCATCGCATCGGTCGCGCCGGCATAGGCCGAGTACGACTTGAACAGACTCACCGGCATGGCGGCGCTGTTGACGATGTGCAGCATGGCGGTCACGAGGATGAACGCACCAAAGAACCAGTTGCCCACATAAATGTGCTTGGTCTTGCGCTTGACGATAGTGCCGAAGAACACCACCAGGTAGGTGATCCAGACCAGGCCCAGAAGGATGTCGATCGGCCATTCCAGCTCAGCGTATTCCTTGGTGCTGGTGTAGCCCATCGGCAGGGTGATCACCGCCAGGACGATGACCGCTTGCCAGCCCCAGAAGGTGAAGGCAGCCAGACCGTCGGAGATCAGGCGCGTCTGGCAGGTGCGCTGGACCACGTAATACGAGGTCGCGAACAGTGCGCATCCGCCAAAGGCGAAGATCACCGCGTTGGTGTGAAGCGGGCGCAGACGGCCGAAGCTGGTCCACGGCAGGTTTAGGTTGAGTTCCGGCCACACGAGTTGTGCGGCGATGAACACGCCTAGACCCATCCCAATGACCCCCCAGATCACCGTCATAATGGCGAACTGGCGGACCACCTTATAGTTATAAGCAGTCTGACTGATTGCTGTGCTCATGCTAGGGGTTCCACGGTTAATGGAGTTTTATGGGGCAAAAATCGGCGGCAAGTATGGAGAAAGCAGGTAGCCATTGCAACGCAACATACCGACGCGAACCGGGTTTCAGAGCGTTTCACGGGGCGTTCGAGTCGACCCGGGGAGCGGCTCTGTGTGCTTTTGGCGCAATCATTTTGCGCAGCGCTAAGAATGGATCGCCTTGGAGTTGTGGCAAGTGGCGACTAAGAAGCAGCTTAGCCCAGATCAAGCGGGTTGCAGGGCTATTGGTCGGCAGGTGCGACACTGGGTCGCACAGTATATAAGGAGGGAGCCGGCGACCTTGCTGCGGTCGCCGGTAAAACCGTGGACTACTTGTCTTCGCCCTGGCTCAGCTTGAGCACGTAAGCGGCCAGTAGGTGAGCCTTGTCGTTACCGAGAAAATCACCCTGAGCCGGCATGTTGCCGCTGCGACCATAGCGAATGGTCTGTTGCAGTTGGGCGAAGCTGCTGCCGTAGATGAACGCGCTGGGTTGGGTCAGGTTCGGTGCGCCCATCATCGGCATGCCGGTACCGGCAGGGGTATGGCAGGCGGCACAGAGGGTGGAGAAGATCTGCTTGCCGGCGGCGATGTCCGCTTCCGTGCCCTCGGGCAGCTCACGACCACCCAGTTCGGTGAGCACGTAGGCCGCGACATTACGCACGCCATCTTCGCCGATCATCGGGCCTTGTGCGGGCATTACGCCCATACGGCCATGCATGATGGAGGCTTTGATGGTTTCCGGCTCACCGCCCCAGCGCCAGCTGTTGTCCGTCAGGTTGGGGAAACCGTAGCTGCCCTTGGCATCCGAGCCATGGCAGACCGAGCAGTTGGAGGCGAACAGGCGACCGCCCATCTTCAGCGCGCGCTCGTCCTTGGCCACTTCCTCGATGGGCATGGCGGCATATTTGGCGAAAATCGGGCCGTACAGCTCATCGGCGCGATCCATTTCGCGCTGCCACTGGTTGACCTGGGTCCAGCCATCCTCGTAGCCCGGCAGCAGGCCCTTGAAGTTGCCCAGACCCGGATACAGCAGCAGGTAAGCCACGGAAAACACCAGGGTGCCGACGAACAACATGAACCACCACTTGGGCAGCGGGTTGTCGTACTCCTCGATGCCATCGAAAGAGTGGCCCATGGTCTGCTCGGTGGGGTTCTTGTGAACTTCGCCCTTGCGGGTGGCGAAAATCAGCCAGAACAGCGCAACCAGCGAACCAACGGTCAGCAGGGTGATGTACCAACTCCAGAAGGTGGTCATGCTTGAGTCCTCGAAACGGCGGGCTTGGGCTCATCGGCGAAGGGCAGGTTGGCCGCTTCGGCGAAGGCGTCGCGGCGCTTGCCGCTATAGGCCCAGAGGGTAACGGCGGTGAAGGCGATCAGAACCAGTGCGGTGCCCAGACCGCGCAGGGTGCCGATATCGATAAGCTCGAACATGGCGCTCACCTCTTGTTCTTCACGGCGGTGCCAAGCACCTGCAGGTAGGCGACCAGAGCATCCATCTCACTCTTGCCTTTGACCGCATCGCTGGCGCCGGCGATGTCTTCTTCGCTGTAGGGCACGCCCAATGTGCGCAAGGCGCTCATCTTCTTGGCCGTGTCCTTGCCATCGAGGCTCTGCTCCACCAGCCAGGGGTAGGCGGGCATGATCGACTCCGGCACGACGTTGCGCGGGTTGTACAGGTGGGCGCGATGCCACTCGTCCGAGTAGCGACCGCCGACGCGGGCCAGGTCCGGGCCGGTACGCTTGGAGCCCCACAGGAAGGGGTGATCCCAGACGCTTTCGCCGGCGACGGAGTAGTGGCCGTAGCGCTCGGTCTCGGCGCGGAACGGACGGATCATCTGCGAGTGGCAGCCGACGCAGCCCTCGCGGATGTAAATGTCGCGGCCTTCCAGTTGCAGCGCGGTGTAGGGCTTGAGGCCATCGACCGGCTCGTTGGTGACGTCCTGGAAGAACAGCGGGACGATCTGCGTCAGGCCGCCGATGCTGACCGCCAGGATCATCACCAGGGCCATCAGGCCGATATTCTTCTCGAGAATCTCGTGTTTCATCAGTGGGCTCCTTCTACCGAGAACTGCGCAGCGGCTTCCATCTCGGTGGATTTCGCGCTACGTACGGTCAGCCAGACGTTCCAGGCCATTAGCAGCATGCCGGCGAAGAAGATGGCGCCACCGATCACCCGTACCACGAAGCCGACATGGCTGGCTTCCAGCGCTTCGACGAAGGAGTAGGTGAGGGTGCCGTCTTCGTTGACTGCGCGCCACATCAGACCCTGAGTGATGCCGTTGACCCACATCGAGGCGATGTACAGCACGGTGCCGATGGTCGCCAGCCAGAAGTGACTGTTGATCAGGCCCAGGCTGTGCATCTGCTCGCGGCCGAACACCTTGGGAATCAGGTGATACAGCGAGCCGATCGACACCATGGCGACCCAGCCGAGGGCGCCGGCATGTACGTGGCCGATGGTCCAGTCGGTGTAGTGGGACAGGGCGTTGACGGTCTTGATCGCCATCATCGGGCCTTCGAAGGTCGACATGCCGTAGAACGCCAGCGATACCACGAGGAAGCGCAGGATCGGGTCGGTGCGTAGTTTGTGCCAGGCACCGGAGAGGGTCATCATGCCGTTGATCATGCCGCCCCAGCTGGGCGCCAGGAGGATCAGCGACATCACCATGCCCAGGCTCTGCGCCCAATCCGGCAGGGCGGTGTAGTGCAGGTGGTGCGGGCCGGCCCAGATGTACACCGCGATCAGCGCCCAGAAGTGGACGATGGACAGGCGATAGGAGTAGACCGGGCGACCGGCCTGCTTGGGCACGAAGTAGTACATCATCCCCAGGAAACCGGCGGTGAGGAAGAAGCCCACGGCGTTGTGGCCGTACCACCACTGGATCATCGCATCGGTGGCGCCGGCATACAGCGAATAGGACTTGGTCAGGGTGACCGGAATTTCCAGGTTGTTGACCACATGCAGGATGGCCACGGTGAGGATGAACCCGCCGAAGAACCAGTTACCCACATAGATGTGGCTGACCTTGCGCTGCATCACCGTACCGAAGAAGACGATGGCATAGGACAACCAGACGATGGTGATCAGGATATCGATCGGCCATTCCAGTTCGGCGTATTCCTTGGAGCTGGTCCAGCCCAGCGGCAGGCTGATGGCTGCAAGTACGATCACCAGTTGCCAACCCCAGAAGGTGAAGGCCGCCAGCTTCGGAGCGAACAGCGTGGTCTGACTGGTGCGTTGCACCGCGTAGTAACTGGTAGCGAACAGGGCGCAGCCACCGAAAGCGAAGATCACCGCATTGGTATGCAGCGGGCGCAGACGGCCGAAGCTGGTCCACGGCAGGTTGAAGTTCAGTTCGGGCCAGGCCAGCTGGGCAGCGATGAATACGCCGAGTCCCATGCCGACGATGCCCCAAACCACCGTCATAATGGCGAACTGGCGAACCACCCTGTAGTTGTAGGCGGAACGGGTTGTTGTGTTCATGTCTGGGCTTCCATCCACGGTTATGGCAGAGCGGCCGATATCCGTGGCACCCCCAGGCATGAGCAGGCCACGAACACCACGGATATCGACGCGAGGCAAGCATGAGCAAAGGGCCATCTGGGTTTATTGACGCGGGTCAATGTGAGCGGGAACTGCCAGGATTGTGGGACGAGCCGCCGCAGGCAGCGTCTGGCACGCTGATCCTGGCGCACGGTGCCGGTGCGCCGATGGACAGCCCATTCATGCAGTACATGGCTCAAGGTCTTGCCGCGCGCGGTGTGCGCGTGGTGCGCTTCGAGTTCGCCTATATGGCGCAGCGACGGGTGGATGGGCGCAAACGGCCGCCCAATCCGCAGGCGCAACTGCTGCAGCAATGGCGTGACATACATGCTCAGGTGCGCCAACGGGTCGCAGGGCCTGTGGCCATCGGCGGCAAGTCGATGGGCGGGCGCATGGCCAGCCTGCTGGCCGATGAACTGGGCGCTTCAGTGCTGATTTGTCTGGGCTATCCCTTCTATGCCGCTGGTAAACCGGAAAAACCGCGAGTCGCCCATTTGGCTGCGCTGCGCACGCCGACGCTGATCATTCAGGGCGAGCGTGATGCTCTGGGCAATCGCGAGACTGTTGCAGGCTATGACCTTTCAGCGGCGATCGAACTGCACTGGTTGCCAGCCGCCGATCACGACCTCAAGCCCCTCAAAGCATCCGGCTTCAACCATGAGCAGCACCTCGACAGCGCGGTTCAAGCCATCGCCGACCGTCTGCAGTCGTGCTGATGGGGTGGTGAAGCTCCTTCATCCGTCCCTTTTCATGGCGCGGCTGCGGTAAAAGCGGTTGCGCTTGACCGGGCGGTCACGCAGTGTGGCAGGCAAGTGTCTGAGCCCTTTCGCAGGGGCTTGCGGTCGTTTCGACCGTCGCGCGACGCGGTACTTGCCGTGTTTCAACGCAAGCTGTGCCACGCATTGGGGCGGAGCGTCATGACAGAAACATTGCCGCGCACCATGATGGTGCTTAATGTTTTTGGTTTTTCGGTAACCTGTTGATATTAAAGGATTAATTTCTCTGGCTCGGGGCTTGCAGAGATACCCGCAAGTCCGGGTGACAAGGAGTACGGCATGGTCCGCACCTTTTATGACGAGATGTACGACGCGAGCGGCGCTGTCCGCCCGCACTACTGCGAATTTGCCCGCTGGTTGGCAGAAACGCCGGACGATCTGCTGGCCCAGCGCCGACGAGAAGCTGACCTGCTGTTCCATCGCGCCGGTATCACCTTCACCCTCTACGGGGATGATCAGGGCACCGAGCGCCTGATTCCCTTCGACATCATCCCGCGCGCCATCCCCGCCAGCGAATGGCGCGTCGTCGAACGCGGCTGTATCCAGCGCGTACAGGCGCTCAACCTGTTCCTTGCCGATCTTTACCATGACCAGCGCATCATCAAGGCGGGGATCATCCCGGCCGAGCAGGTGCTGGCCAACGAGGGCTACCAGATGGCCATGCAGGGCCTCGACCTGCACCGCGATATCTACGCGCACATCGCCGGGGTCGACCTGGTGCGTGACGGTGATGGCAGTTACTACGTGCTCGAAGACAACTTGCGCACGCCCAGCGGCGTCAGCTACATGCTCGAAGACCGCAAGATGATGATGCGCCTGTTCCCAGAGCTGTTCGCCGCGCAGCGCGTGGCGCCGGTGGATCACTACCCGAACCTGCTGCTCGATGCACTGAAGAGCTCCAGCCCGCTGGACAACCCCACTGTCGTGGTATTGACCCCCGGGCGCTTCAACAGCGCCTACTTCGAACACGCGTTCCTCGCCCGTGAAATGGGCGTGGAGCTGGTGGAAGGCGCTGACCTGTTCGTGCGCGACGACAAGGTCTACATGCGCACCACCGCCGGTGCGCGGCAGGTGGACGTGATCTACCGTCGCCTCGACGATGCCTTCCTCGACCCGCTGGCCTTCAACCCTGATTCGATGCTCGGCGTGCCTGGCCTGCTGTCGGCCTACCGCTCGCGCAACGTGGTGCTGGCCAACGCCATCGGCACTGGCGTGGCCGACGACAAGTCGGTCTACCCGTACGTGGGCGACATGATCCGCTTCTATCTGGACGAGGAGCCGATCCTCAAGAATGTACCCACCTGGCAGTGCCGCAAGCCGGAGGAGTTGTCCCATGTGCTGGCCAATCTGTCCGAGCTGGTGGTCAAGGAAACCCAGGGCTCCGGCGGCTACGGCATGCTGGTCGGCCCGGCGGCGAGCAAGGCCGAGATCGAGAGCTTCCGCGCGCGGCTGATCGCCAAGCCGGAGGCCTACATCGCCCAGCCGACGCTGTGCCTGTCGACCTGCCCGACCTTCGTCGAGCGCGGCATCGCCCCGCGCCACATCGACCTGCGCCCATTCGTTCTCACCGGCCGTGAAACCCGCCTGGTGCCCGGCGGCCTGACCCGCGTGGCACTGCGCGAAGGCTCGCTGGTGGTCAACTCGTCGCAGGGCGGCGGTACCAAGGACACCTGGGTGGTGGAGGACTGATCATGTTGAGTAGAACCGCCTCCGACCTGTACTGGATGTCGCGCTACCTGGAGCGCGCCGAGAACCTGGCGCGCATGCTCGACGTCAGCTATTCGCTGTCGCTGATGCCGCAGGACGGCCGTGGTGACGGCCTCGACGAACTGGCCATGCCGCTGCTGATTACCGGCACGCTGGACGACTACCTGGAGCGCCACGGCCCGCTGCATGCCGAGCGCATGCTGCAGTTCTTCGCTCTCGATGCGAGCAATCCGGGCAGCATCTACTGCTGCCTGCAGGCCGCGCGCAGCAACGCCCATGCGGTGCGCGGGCGGATCACCGCCGACATGTGGGAGAACATCAACGCCACCTGGCTGGAAATGCGCGGCATCGCCGAGCAGGGCCTGGGGCGCTACGGCATCAGCCGTTTCTGCGAGTGGGTCAAGGAGCGTTCGCACCTGTTCCGTGGCGCCACCTTCGGCACCATCATGCGCGGCGAAGCCTATCGCTTCATTCGCCTGGGCACCTTCATCGAGCGCGCCGACAACACCCTGCGCCTGCTCGATGCTCGCTACGAAATGCTCGGCGAGGAGATCGACGAGTTGGAAGAACGCACCGCGCGCAGCTATTACCAATGGAGTGCCTTGCTGCGTGCACTGTCCTCGTTCGAAGCCTTTGCCGAGAGCTACCGTGGCTCGCCGCGCACGCGCAAGGTCGCCGAGCTGCTGCTGTTGCGCCCGGACGTACCGCGCTCTCTGCGTGCCTGCATGGAAGAACTGAACCTGATGCTCGCCGGTCTGCCGGGTGAGAACGGTCGCCCGGCACAACGCCTGGCCGCCGAACTGGATGCGCGCCTGCGTTACACCAGCATCGATGAAGTGCTCGACGAAGGCCTGCATGCCTGGCTCACCGACTTCATCCTGCTGGTGCGCCAGCTGGGCAACACTATCCATACGTCCTATCTGGAGGTCGCATGAGACTCTCGATCAGTCATGACACCACCTACCGTTACGATGATCAGGTGCGCGCGAGCATCCAGTACCTGCGCCTGACCCCGCACGACAGCGAACGCCAGCAGGTGCTCAGCTGGCAGCTCGACCTGCCGCGCCCGGTGCACGCCCAACTCGATCCCTACGGCAACATCCTGCACGTGCTGACCCTGGACGAGCCGCACGAGTCCATCGTTATCGGCGCCCGTGGCCAGGTTGAAATCGATGAGACCTGTGAGGCCGAGCACGAGCGCCAGTCGGCATTGCCGTTCCTGCGTTTCACCCGCCTGACCCAGGCCGACGATGCCATCCGCGAGTTTGCCGCGCAGCAGAGCAAGGCGCGCACGGACCGCACTGGCCTGATCGACCTGATGCATGCGCTCAACGCCCATATCGCTTATCAGCCGGGTATCACCGCTGTGGATACCAGCGCGACCGAAGCATTCGCCGGCCGTCGTGGCGTCTGCCAGGATCACACCCACGCCTTTCTCGCCTGCGCGCGCAGCCTCGGCGTGCCGGCGCGTTACGTGTCGGGCTATCTCTACACCGATGATGCCGAGCACCTGGCCAGCCACGCCTGGGCTGAGGCCTGGGTGGGTGACGCCTGGTACAGCTTCGACGTGACCAACTGCCTGGCGCGCCCGGAGCGCCACCTCAAGCTGGCCGTCGGTCTGGACTACCTCGATGCCTGCCCGGTACGCGGCATGCGTCGAGGCGGTGGTAGTGAGCAGATGCATGCTCAAGTACAGGTTGCGCCACTGCTACAGGTGCGTCAGCAGTGATGTGCCAAGAGGCGCTCGTGACATAGGGGCGCCGCGTGCCCTTTCGTAATCATTCTACGGGCTCGTGTTGCTCTTGCGCTGGGCCATGTGCCGCAGGTAGGTGATCAAGTGCTGCAGTTCGGCAGGTGGCAGTACCTGCTCGCTGAAGCCGGGCATACGCCCTTGCGGCCAGCGTCGCAAGCTTTGCGGGTCACGAATGTACTGGCGCAGGAAGTCGCCGCTGAAGTACTCGGTGGGGTTGTGCGGAATGTTCAGGTCCGGGCCGAACTCGGCGTCACCCGCGCCATTGAGGCGATGGCAGGCCATGCAGTTCTTCTGGTAGACGGCGAAACCGGCCTGCACCTCAGCATTGGCATCCGTTGCCGGGAGCAGGGCGGGGAAGCGCTGTTCGACAGCGGCCAGCTGACGAACCCGGGCGACCTGAAAGGGCCACTGCTCGGGGCCGATCTGGCTGGCAGAAGGATCGGTCCAGACCAGGTAGAAAGGTCCCGCGCTGGGTTTGCCCTGTGCCAGCGGCGGCCAGGGATGCTCGGGATCTTCGATGGCCAGCCAGGCTTTTGCTCCTTCTTTGGCCAAGAGAATCGAGGCTGGCAGTTCCGCGGCAAAACCGTCGAGGGCCACGGCCTGGAGATGGTCGCCGGGCTCGATACCCTCCAGCAGCGTACTGATCGGCACGGCGCGGTAGTGCATGGTGCGCTTGTAGCTGACGTCATCGATGATCTCGATATCGCGCGCTTGCGGGTGCTCGAGCAGTTCGCTGCTGCTCCAGGCGCGTCGGCCATCGTTGAGTTGCACCTCGAACTCGGCCGCCTGGGCCACGCCGCTCAGGATGACCAAAGTCAGCAGCACGGCAGCTCTCATTCGCGATGCTCCAGCAGTGGTCGTAGTTCGTCATAGGCACCGGCATTGATCACCTGGCGGTAGCCCATTTCCTCCAGGCTTTGCTGGGCGATGGCGGAGCGGCGACCGCTGCGGCAGTAGAGCACCAGGGGGCGATCTTTGTCCGGGGCGACACTGGCGATCTGTGCGGCGATATCTTCATGGCCGATACGGATGGCGCCGGGCAGTGCACCTTCTGCGAACTCTTCGGCGCTACGCACGTCGATCAGCAGGCTGTCGCTGCGCTGCAAGGCGGAGATGGCGGCGGCCTGATCGATTTCACCGGCATGGGCAGTGAGCAGAGCGAACAGGCTGGTGAGCAGGAGAATCAGGCGCATGGCAGACCCCAGAGCGGATTGATAGGACCCGGCATCATTGCCCGAGCCTTTTGTGCAGTCTAGGATGCCGCGCTCGACGTGACGGGGGTAGTAGATGTTAGCCGAGTTGTTCGCCGTTCTGGCTCCGGTACTGATTGCGGCAGGCATCGGCTACGGCTGGGTGCGCAGCGGTCACCAGTACCCCACTGATTTCATCGCGCGCCTGGTGCTCAATGTCGGTACGCCTTGCCTGGTGCTGTCTACCCTGAGCCGTGCCGAGCTGGATGTTGGGGCCTTCTCGCAAATGGCCTTGGCCTGCGTGCTGGTGACCTCATGCATGGGGCTGGTCGGCTGGCTGCTGAGTCGTCTGTTCGGCCTGGACTGGAAAGTGCTGGTACCAGCCTACCTGTTCCCGAACTCGGGCAACATGGGCCTGCCCATGGCGCTGTTCGCCTTCGGTGAGCCTGGCCTGGCATTGGCGGTAGCGTTTTTCCTGGTGCTGTCGGTGGGGCATTTCAGCATCGGCATGCTGCTCTCCGGAGCAGCGGCTTCAGTCAAGGGACTGTTGCTCAACCCGATCATGATCAGCCTGGCGCTGGTGTTGCCAGTGCTGTTTCTCGATGTTGAATTGCCGCGCTGGCTGGCCAATACCGTCGACCTGTTGGGCGGTATGACCATCCCGCTGATGCTGATCACGCTGGGTGTGTCACTGGCCAGTATCCGCGTGCAGCACCTGGGTAACGGCCTGGTGCTGGGATTGCTGCGCATTCTCTGTGGTGCGGCGCTGGGCTGGATCATCGGCTGGGCAATTGGCTTGCAGCCGTTGGCGCATGCCGTACTGGTGCTGCAATCGTCGATGCCGGTGGCGGTGTTCAATTACCTGTTCGCGGTGCGCGCAGGCCGTTCACCTGAGCAAGTCGCCAGTCTGGTGCTGTGCTCGACCCTGCTGGCCTTCGTGCTGATTCCACTGTTGCTGGCGTGGTGGATACCCGCACTGCGCTGAGCGCGCTACGGCGTCTGCGCAGTTGCGGGGACAGTGGGAATCAACTGACCAGACGGGTCAGGTTGGGAAGGATCAGGATGACCGCTGTGGCGAAAAGGATGACTCCAGCCTGGCGGTATTTCGGCTGTTTCAACATGGCCGCATGCCTTTTGTTGTTATGGGTGTCGTTGGGGGCTGCCGCACTGTCTGGCAGGCCGTTACGTCACACCTGGGCGTCTTTCTGATTCGCCGCTCCGGCATGTCCCGGCAGCGGCTCCCTGTGCCCGTTCGATGGCGGGAACACGATTAACTCTAGGGCTGGCATCACTGTTCCTTTAGATGACTTGGTTGCTAATGGGCCGTGGTTAGAACTTCAGGCTATGCATGGCTTCTGGCAATCCCGTAGTGGGGCTTGAGGCAGACAGCCTGCTTCGTTTTCAGCGCCTCCCGAAGGTCAAACGACCGTTCGTCTGAGCTCAGTGGTCAATGGTGCTGAGCGCTTAGGTCATTGAGCCCAGATGCCCCGGCGTTAAGGTAGACAAGTCGCAACAAGAACCCGCGCGGTGGCCGTATTTTGTCGCCAGCGCTGCACCAGCTCTCGAGGACGCCATGACCGAAGCCTATATTTTCGATGCACTGCGTACGCCCCGTGGCAAGGGCAAGAAGGATGGCGCGTTGTACAGCGTCAAGCCCGTCCAGCTAGTCGCCGGCCTGCTCAATGCCCTGCAAGCCCGCAACGGCCTGGATACCAGCCAGGTGGATGACATCGTTCTCGGTTGCGTGACGCCGGTGGGCGATCAAGGTGCCGATATCGCCAAGACCGCTGCCATGGTCGCGGACTGGGACGTCAGCGTCGCCGGCGTGCAGCTCAACCGTTTCTGTGCGTCTGGGTTGGAGGCGGTGAACCTGGGGGCGATGAAGGTGCGCTCCGGCTTCGAAGATCTGGTGGTGGTCGGCGGTATGGAATCCATGTCGCGCGTGCCCATGGGCTCCGACGGCGGTGCCTGGGTCATGGACCCTGAGACCAATATGCACAGCAATTTCGTGCCGCAGGGCATTGGCGCCGATCTGATCGCCACCCTGGAGGGTTTCAGTCGCGCGGATGTCGATGCCTTCGCCCTGCGCTCGCAGCAGAAGGCGGCACGCGCCAGTGCTGATGGCTCGTTCGCCAGGTCACTGATTCCGGTGACCGACCAGAACGGCATCGTGCTGCTCGATCATGACGAGTTCATTCGCGGCGATTCGACCCTGGAAGGCCTCGGCAAGCTCAAGCCGAGCTTCGAGATGATGGGACAGATGGGCTTCGACTCCACCGCGCTGCGCGTCTACAGCCATGTCGAGCGTATCGAGCACGTGCACACGCCCGGCAACAGTTCGGGCATCGTCGATGGCGCGGCGCTGATGCTGATCGGCTCCGAGGCCAAGGGCAAGGAGCTGGGGCTGAAGCCACGCGCGCGCATCGTCGCGGCGGCAGTGACCAGCACTGATCCGACCATCATGCTCACCGGCCCGGCACCGGCCACGCGCAAGGCGCTGGCCAAGGCGGGGCTGTCCATCGACGACATCGACCTGTTCGAGGTCAATGAGGCCTTCGCCTCGGTGGTGATGAAGTTCATGAAGGACATGGGCGTGAGCGAGAGCAAGGTCAACGTCAACGGCGGCTCCATCGCCATGGGCCATCCGCTCGGTGCCACTGGCTGCGCCATTCTCGGCACGCTGCTCGACGAGCTGGAAAAACGTCAGCTGCGCTACGGCCTGGCCACATTGTGTGTCGGCGGCGGCATGGGTATCGCAACGATTATTGAAAGAGTTTGAGGCGGAGATAATAAAAATGACTGACGCCATCCGTTACGAAAAAGGTCAGGACAATATCGTCGTCCTGACCATGGACATGCCCGGCCAGAGCGCCAACACCATGAACGCGGTATACCGCGAAGCCATGAGCCAGATCGTCGATCGTCTGGAAGCGGAAAAGGATTCGCTTGCTGGGGTGATCGTCACGTCGGCAAAGAAGACCTTCTTCGCTGGCGGCGACCTCAACGAGCTGATCAAGGTCACCCGGTCCGAGGCCCAGGGTTTTTACGAGATGATCCTGAAAATCAAGGGTCAGCTACGCCGCCTGGAAACTCTCGGCAAGCCCGTGGTCGCCGCCATCAACGGTGCGGCGCTGGGGGGCGGCTGGGAAATCGCCCTGGCCTGTCATCACCGTATCGCCCTGAACGAAAGCCACGTGCAGCTCGGTTTGCCGGAAGTCACCCTCGGCCTGTTGCCGGGCGGTGGCGGGGTGGTGCGCATGGTACGCCTGCTCGGCCTGGAGAAAGCCCTGCCGTACCTGGCTGAAGGCAAGAAGGTGCGCCCGGACGCAGCGCTCAAGGCCGGTCTGATCCATGAGCTGGCCAGCGACCGCGACGACATGCTGGCCAAGGCCCGCGCCTGGATCGTCGCCAAACCGGCCGCCAAGCAACCGTGGGACGTGCAGGGCTACAAGATCCCCGGCGGCACGCCCAGCTCGCCCAGCGTGGCGCAGATGCTGGCCATAGCCCCGAGCGTGCTGCGCGACAAGACCAAGGGCTGCTTCCCGGCGCCGGAGAAGATCATGTGCGCGGCTGTCGAGGGTGCGCAGGTCGACTTCGATACCGCGCAGATCATCGAGGCGCGCTACTTCACCGAGCTGACCACCGGCCAGGTGGCGAAGAACATGATCGGCACCTTCTGGTTCCAGCTCAACGAAATCAATGCTGGCGGCTCGCGCCCACAGGGCTATCCGAAAACCCAGACGAAGAAGGTCGGCGTGCTCGGCGCTGGCATGATGGGCGCCGGTATCGCCTATGTGTCGGCGGCTGCCGGTATCGAGGTGGTGCTCAAGGATGTATCCATCGAAGCGGCGGAGAAGGGCAAGAGCTACTCGGCCAAGCTGCTGGACAAGAAAGTCGCCAAGGGCCACATGACGGCCGAGCAGCGCGAGGCTTTCGTGGCATTGATCAAGGCCACCGATAGCGAGGCGGATTTCGCCGGCTGCGACCTGATCATCGAGGCCGTATTCGAGGATCGTGCGCTCAAGGGCAAGGTCACAGCCGCTGCCGAAGCCGCCGCGCTGAGTGACGCAGTGATTGCCTCCAACACCTCGACGCTGCCGATCACCGGTCTGGCCACCGCCGTGGCCAAGCCGGAGAAATTCATCGGCCTGCACTTCTTCAGCCCGGTGGACAAGATGCCGCTGGTGGAAATCATTCGCGGTGAGCAGACCAGCGATGAAACGCTGGCGCGCGGCTTCGACTACGTCATGCAGATCAAGAAGACGCCTATCGTAGTCAACGACAGTCGCGGCTTCTTTACCTCGCGGGTGTTCGGCACCTTCACCAACGAAGGCCTGGCCATGCTCGGTGAGGGCGTCAGCGCCGCGATGATCGAGAACGAGGCGCGCAAGGCCGGCATGCCGGTCGGCCCGCTGGCGATCAGTGACGAAGTGTCGATGAGCCTGATGAACCACATCCGCCAGCAGACCCTCTCGGATCTGGCGGCCGAGGGCAAATCCATCCCAGAACACCCGGCCTTTGCCGTGATCGACCTGATGCTCAATGAGTACAAGCGCCCAGGCAAGGCGGCCGGTGCCGGTTTCTACGAATATCCGGCCGGTGGCAAGAAACACCTGTGGCCGGAACTGAAAGCGCGTTTCGAGAAGGCCGATGCAGAGATTTCGCCGGAAGACGTACGCGACCGCATCCTGTTCATCCAGGCTATCGAGACGGTGCGCTGCGTGGAGGAGGGGGTACTGAAGTCGGTGGCCGACGCCAATATCGGCTCGATCTTCGGTATCGGCTTTGCCGCCTGGACCGGCGGCGCGTTGCAGTTCATCAACCAGTACGGTGTGAAGGACTTCGTCGCGCGTGCGCAGTACTTGGCCGAGCAGTATGGCGAGCGCTTCCAGCCGCCTGCGCTGTTGCTGGACAAGGCCGCCAAGGGCGAAACGTTCTGAAGCCCTTGTAGGGTGTCGCGGGGCCGCCCAGGCCATGCGCACCGCTTAAGCGGAGTGTCCCCGGTGCGCACGGCGCACCCCACGGATGCAGAAACGGCCCGAAACAGACTGTGTGAAAACCTAGCAGTCTGAGAGCAAGCTGAAGACAATGCCTCCATCAGTTGATGGGGGCATTGTCGTTTATGGGCTACATCCAGGGCGAAGGTCGTCAGCAAAGCAGCCTGTTTCCTCCCACATTGGAGGAGCTGGTACCCGAGGATCATCTGCTGATGGATCGTGCTTACGAGGGCAACGAAACCCGTCAGCTTGCGCTGGACCTGGGCTTTATCCCAGTGGTTCCTCCGCTGAGGACTCGCATCAATCCCTGGGAATATGACCGAGAAATCTATAAGCGCCGAAATGAGGAAGAGCGTCTGTTTCGGCGCTTGAAAGGATTTCGCAGAATTTTCTCCCGCTTTGAAAAGCTCGATGTCATGTTCATCGGCTTCGTTAATTTTGCCCTGATCGTTGACGGACTGAGGTTGTGTTAACAGGCCCTAACCCGAGCCAGAATCGACGGGTTGATGGTGCTTTCCACATCCAGAACGTGAATGCTTACGACAGCCGACTCAAGAGCTGGATGATTCCTTTTCATGGTGTGGCCACCAAGTACCTAACGAACTATCTGGGCTGGCGCCGCCTGCTTGAGCGCTACAAAACACAGCTCAACCCATTGATTTGCTTGAAAGAGGCGTTGGGGTATAGGGATATGCAACAGTTAACTCAGACATAGCCTTTTCAGTTTAGGTAAGGGGATAAGAGATGCACGATGCTTTCTGGCAGGAACGCTGGGCGCGCAATCAAATCGGTTTCCATCAGGAGAAGGTCAACGGTTACCTGCGTCGTCACTGGTCTGCGCTTGGCCTGGCGAAAGGCGCGGCGGTGCTGGTGCCGCTGTGTGGCAAGAGCCTGGACATGGTCTGGCTGGCGGAGCAGGGCCACCCGGTCATTGGTGTCGAGCTGGCCGAGCGGGCCGTGGAGGATTTCTTCAACGAGCGTGATGTGCAGCCGCAGGTGTCACGGCGCGGGGCGTTCAAGGTCTATCAGGCGGGCGAGTTGCAGATTCTGTGTGGCGATTTCTTCGCTCTGAGTCCGGCGGATGTTGCCGGGTGCCAGGCCTTTTATGACCGGGCGGCCCTGATCGCGCTGCCGCCGCCGATGCGCGAGCGTTATGTCGCCCATCTGCAGGCGATAGTGCCCGTTGCCTGTCAGGGATTGCTGGTTACGCTGGTTTACGATCAGGCGAAAATGGATGGCCCACCATTCTCGGTCGCCGACACCGAGGTGGAGCAGCACTTTGCAGATGGCTGGACGCTGCACAAGGTCGAGGAAAAGGATGTGCTGACGGGCAATCCGCGTTTCAGTGACAGCGGTCTGACGGCAGTGGATGAGCACGTCTTCCGGCTGATCCGCCGCTAGGCAGCCCAATGCAAAAGGCGACCCGAAGGTTAATGCCGATCAGATAAGATTGCCAAAGCGGCCTTTCGTAGGAGCCCCGCCTCGGGGCGAAGCTTTTCAATTGCGCATCGCCCTGGTTCGCGGCGGGGCGCCGCTCCTACGTATTCGCAGCGGCGACGCTTAACTGACTGGCATTAACCCGAAGGTCGCCTTTTTCTCAGTCGAAGGGTCAGCCCAGACGGCGCAGCGCTTCGATGCGGTCTTCCAGCGGCGGGTGGCTCATCAGCAGACCGGCCAGGCCGTTCTTCAGGCCGCCGTTGATGCCGAAAGCGGTCAGGCTGTCGGGCATCTGCACCGGCACGCCTTGTTCGGCGCGCAGACGCTGCAGCGCGGCGATCATGGAGCCGGTACCGGCCAGGCGAGCACCGGCTTCGTCGGCCTTGTACTCGCGCTTGCGCGAGAACCACATGACGATGATGCTGGCCAGGATGCCCAGTACCAGCTCGGCGAAGATGGTCGCGACGAAGTAGCCGATGCCATGGCCGTCTTCGTTCTTCAGGATCACCTTGTCGACGAAGTTGCCGAAAATGCGCGCGAAGAACATGACGAAGGTGTTCACCACACCCTGGATCAGTGCCAGGGTGACCATGTCGCCATTGGCAACGTGGCCGATCTCGTGAGCCAGTACCGCACGCACTTCATCAGGGGAGAAACGCTCGAGCAGACCCTGGCTGACCGCGACCAGTGCGTCGTTCTTGTTCCAGCCGGTGGCGAAGGCATTGGCCTCGTAGGCCGGGAAGATGCCGACTTCAGGCATCTTGACCCCGGCTTGGCGCGACAGCTCCTCGACGGTCTGCAGCAGCCACTGTTCGTGACGGGTGCGTGGCTGGGTGATGATCTGTGTGCCGGTGCTCATCTTCGCCATCCACTTGGAGATGAACAGCGACACCAGCGAGCCGGCAAAACCGAACACGGCGCAGAAAATCAGTAGGCTGCCATAGTTCTGGCCGGTGAAACGGTCGACCCCCAGCAGTTTGAGGGTGATGCTGGCGATAACCAGAACCGCCAGGTTGGTGGCCAGGAACAACATAATGCGCATCATGGTGTGAACGGACTCCTCACGGGGAAAGACGTACGAGTAATGCCGGCTATATAAGGGCGCCCCCCCGGGGCTTTCAACCAGCGACTATTTCAAACTATGTCTCTTGACCTTGTAGCGTACTCTCGAACAGCAGGCGAGTCAGGCGGGCGGTGCGCTCGCCGTGCTGCTGGGCCAGGGCCTCGCGCAGCTGAAATGCCAATGTGGCATGTACGCGGCGCACGCTTGGCGGCAGCACTTCACCCTCGCGCAAAGCGTGGGGAATGGCGCGTGACAGGCGCAGAAAACCTTTCTCGCTCAGCACCGCCTGATCCAGCGCGTCGTAAGCGATGGTCGACTCGAAACGCAGATAGCCTTCCTCGGCCAGCCACAGTAGCGCGCCGAGGCAGGCCTGGTGACGCTTGCTGGGCAGGCCGAATTCGTCCGGCTCCTCGCGCCCGATCAGGTCTTCCACGTACAGCGCCATCTTGCGCGGGAAGGCCTGATAGAGCATGAGCAGGCCGCTGGCGGCATCCTTGTAGAAGTCGTCGATCTGCAGATCCATGTCGGCTTACTGGCTGTAGCCCTTGAGGAAGTTGCCGATGCGGCCGATGGCCTGCTCCAGGTCGTCGACGCGCGGCAGGGTGACCACGCGGAAGTGATCCGGCCATGGCCAGTTGAAGGCGGTGCCCTGGACGATCAGTAGCTTCTCCGAGAGCAGCAGGTCGAGGACGAACTTCTCATCGTTGTGGATCGGGCAGACCTTGGGGTCGATCTTCGGGAAGGCGTAAAGCGCGCCCATGGGTTTGACGCAGCTGACCCCGGGAATGTCGTTGAGCAGTTCCCAGGCGCGGTTGCGCTGTTCCAGCAGGCGGCCGTTGGGCAGCACCAGGTCATTGATGCTCTGGTAGCCGCCCAGCGCAGTCTGGATCGCATGCTGGCTCGGCACGTTGGCGCACAGGCGCATGTTGGCCAGGATGTCCAGGCCTTCGATATAGCTCTGCGCCTTGTGCTTGGGCCCGGAGATGGCCACCCAGCCGGAGCGGAAACCGGCCACGCGGTAGCTCTTGGACAGGCCGTTGAAGGTCAGGCATAGCACGTCCGGGGCCAGCGAAGCGGTGCTGATGTGCACGGCTTCGTCGTAGAGGATCTTGTCGTAGATCTCGTCGGAGAAGATCACCAGGTTGTGCTGGCGCGCCAGTTCGACGATGTCCTGCAGCACTTCGCGCGAGTACACCGCGCCGGTGGGGTTGTTCGGGTTGATCAGCACCAGGGCCTTGGTGTTCGGCGTGATCTTGGCACGCATGTCGGCGATATCCGGGAACCAGCCGGCCTGTTCATCGCACAGGTAATGCACCGGCTTGCCGCCGGAGAGGGCCACGGCAGCCGTCCACAGCGGATAATCCGGCGCCGGGATCAGCACCTCGTCACCGTTGTTGAGCAGCGCCTGCATGGCCATCACGATCAGCTCGGAGACGCCATTGCCGAGGTAGATGTCCTCGATGGTGACGCCTTCGACCTGCTTCTGCTGGTAGTATTGCATCACCGCCTTGCGTGCGCTGAACAGACCCTTGGAGTCGCTGTAGCCCTGCGCGGTGGGCAGGTTGCGGATGACGTCCTGGAGGATTTCTTCCGGTGCCTCGAAACCGAACGGCGCCGGGTTGCCGATGTTCAGCTTGAGGATGCGGTGGCCTTCCTCCTCCAGACGCTTGGCGTGCTTGAGCACCGGCCCGCGAATGTCGTAGCAGACGTTGGCGAGCTTGTTCGATTTGCTGACCTGCATGTGAGAAATCCCATTCGGTGGATGACCCGCTGAATCACGCTGCAAAAGTATCCTTTGGCGGAACCTTGGCAGCCCGCAGGGCGGGTGACAGACTGGGCACGAATCATACGTTGCAGCCTGACCCTGGCAAAGCTGTCGGTCGGGCTTTTTTACGAGGAGGGAAGCAGTCCGTGGATAAAGTCGAGAAATCCCTGGATGCCTGGCGTGAAGTGTTGTCGCCGGAACAGTTCCACGTCTGCCGCCTGGGCGGCACCGAACGGCCTTTTACCGGGCAATATCACGACAGCAAGGTGGCTGGCGTCTATCACTGCGTCTGTTGTGGCGAGGCGCTGTTCGATTCCGCCGCCAAGTACGATTCCGGTTGCGGCTGGCCCAGCTATTTTCAGCCGCTCAGTGCGACGGTGATCCGTGAGCTGGATGACTTCAGCCATGGCATGCAGCGTATCGAGGTCAGATGCGCCAAATGCGATGCGCACCTGGGTCACGTCTTTCCCGATGGGCCGCGTCCGACCGGTTTGCGCTACTGCATCAACTCGGTGTCGCTGAAGCTCGCGCCGCGCGAGCCATGATGGATGAACGATGGGCTGCCACGAGCGGGCAGCCCGGCTGAGTTTTTTCAGCGTTTCTGTGGACGGTTCTGCAGGCTTTGTTCCAGAAGCTGGCAGGCCTGCTGGATCATCGCTTCGGTGATCGGCACTTCGCGCCCTTGGGCGTCGATGATGAAGCCACCGATCGGCGTTGGGCGGGCGTGGTTGTTCAGGTGTTGCGGCTGATTGGCAGTGTTGCGCAAGCTCATGGCCTGTCTCCTCATCGATTCTGCGCGCAGTCTAGTGGTGCCGGATGAAGGTGCGGTGACAGTGAAGGTGTACGGAAAACCGTCACGCCGGCAACGCAGAACAGGCACAAGCAGGCTGCATGCCAGTCTGCCGGTAATTGAGGAAGGCATGTCGCGTTTTCATATAGGTCTGATCATCAACCCTCTGGCCGGGCTGGGTGGCCCGGCTGCACTCAAGGGCAGCGACGGCGTGGCCGAGCAGGCCCTGGCACTCGGTGTCGAACCGAAGGCTGCGCAGCGTACGCGCACGGCGCTGGAGCAACTGTTGGCGCTGCGTGAGCGCATTGAGTTCGTCACCTATCGCGGTGCCATGGGCGGCGATTTGTTGGCGCAGATGGGCTTTGAGCATCGTCTGCTGGGACAGTTGGGCGACGAGCCCAGCACGGCCGACGACACCCGTCGTGCTGTGCAACACCTGCAGGACGCCGGTGTGGCACTGATTCTATTTGCCGGTGGCGATGGCACTGCGCGTGATGTATGTGCCGTGATCAGGGACGGGCAGCCGGTGTTGGGCATTCCGGCGGGGGTGAAGATCCAGTCCGGGGTGTACGCCATCAGCCCGCGAGCGGCCGGTGAGCTGACGGCGCGCCTGGTCGAAGGCGGTTTGGTTCGTCTGGCCAGCGGCGAGGTGCGTGACATCGACGAGAATGCCCTGCGTGAGGGGCGCGTTACCGCGCGCTGGTACGGCGAGTTGTGCGTGCCGCAGGAGGGCGGCTACGTGCAGGCGGTGAAGCAGGGGGGCGTGGAGTCCGAAGAGCTGGTGCTGGCTGATCTGGCTGCCTGGCTGGAGGCTGAATGGGAGCCCGGTGTGCGTTATGTATTTGGCCCCGGTTCGACCTTGCATGGCCTGGCGCAGAATCTTGGGCTGGACACCACCTTGCTGGGCGTCGATGTGATCGAGGACGGCCAGGTGATCGCCCGTGACGTCAACGAAGCCGAGTTGTTCGCCTTGGTCGAGGCGCATCCGACCTACTTGCTGGTCACCGCCATCGGTGGTCAGGGTCATGTCATCGGGCGCGGCAACCAGCAGATCAGCCCGCGTGTGCTGCGTGCGGTCGGCCTGGAGCGCCTGCGCGTGGTGGCGACCAAGCGCAAGCTGGCGACGCTGGATGGCCGGCCACTGCTGGTCGACAGCGGCGACGTGACGCTGGACGATGCCTTTCCCGATGTCATACGGGTCTGGGCTGGTTACAGGGAAGAGTTGCTGTACCCTCTGGCGCGATAGGAGAGCGAGATGCGCGGGCTGATTCTGCTGTTGCTCTGGTCACTGGCGCTGGCCGTACAGGCCATCGAGGCTGAAAAGCTGGTGCGCGATGCACGCCAGCAGATCGGTGTGACGCTGAGCTATGACCCGGCCTACCGCCAGTTGAGCTATCCCGGTGGTGATGTGCCGATGGCCACCGGGGTCTGCACCGACGTGGTGATCCGAGCACTGCGCCAGCAGGGGTTGGACTTGCAGGAAGCGGTGCACCGCGACATGCGCGGCAGCTTCTCCGTCTATCCGAAGAACTGGGGGCTGAATCGCCCGGACAGCAATATCGACCACCGCCGTGTGCCCAACCTGATGACCTGGTTCAAGCGTCAGGGCTGGTCGCTGCCGCTTAGCCAGGCGGCTTCGGCGTATCGGCCGGGCGATATCGTCACCTGGGATCTGGGCCGTGGCCTCACGCATATCGGTATCGTCAGCGATCATCGGGCGGCAACGGGTGTGCCGCTGATCCTGCACAACATCGGCCGTGGTACGCAGGAGGAGGACATCCTCTTCAGCTATCGCATTACCGGCCATTATCGTCCGCCAGCAGAGCTGGCGAAGACGGGCTCATAAGCCGTCGCTTGCCTCGGCAATGGACGCAGCCGCTTGAGGTTGCGCGCCGCTGCCCCCAACTGCTGACTCAGACATTCAACTTCCTGCCGCCAGCGGCTGCGACACCTTCGGCCGCTGACCTGAGACCTGCCATGATTTCGATGCTCTCTTCCCGTCAGCGCGGTGCCATACGCCTGGCCTGGCGCTTCGTCGCCCCTTATCGCGGCCGGGTACTGGGCGCGCTGCTGGCGCTGATGTTCACGGCAGCCATCACCCTGTCCATGGGCCAGGGCATCAAGCTGCTGGTGGATCAGGGGCTGGCCACGCAGTCGCCGGCCGCGCTGCGTCAATCGCTGCTGCTGTTCTTCATGCTGGTGCTGGCACTGGCCTTCGGCACCTACACGCGTTTTTACCTGGTGTCGTGGATCGGTGAGCGGGTGGTCGCGGATATCCGCCGCCGGGTCTTCGATCACCTGATCGAGCTGCATCCTGGCTTCTACGAAAGCAATCGCAGCTCGGAGATCCAGTCGCGACTGACCGCCGACACCACCTTGTTGCAGTCGGTGATTGGCTCGTCGCTGTCGATGGCGCTGCGCAATCTGATCATGCTGATCGGCGGCAGTGTGTTGCTGGTGGTCACCAACCCCAAACTCAGCGGCATCGTGCTGCTGGCCTTGCCGCTGGTGGTGGCGCCGATCCTGCTGTTCGGCCGTCGCGTACGTGCGCTGTCGCGGCAGAGCCAGGATCGTGTGGCGGATGTTGGTAGCTATGTGGGTGAAGTGCTGGGGCAGATCAAGACGGTGCAGGCCTACAACCATCAGAACGAGGACAAGCGTCGCTTTGGCGACTCCGCCGAGGCGGCATTCGATGTGGCGCGCAAGCGCATCGCTCAGCGTGCCGGGCTGATTACGGTGGTCATCGTGCTGGTGCTCGGCGCCGTCGGGGTGATGCTCTGGGTCGGTGGCATGGACGTGATCGCCGGGCGTATTTCCGGCGGTGAGCTGGCGGCTTTCGTGTTCTACAGCCTGATCGTCGGCTCGTCCTTCGGCACCCTGAGCGAGGTGATCGGCGAACTGCAGCGCGCGGCAGGCGCCGCCGAGCGTATCGGTGAGCTGTTGCGCGCCGGCAATGCCATCGTCGCACCCGAGCAGCCGCAGCATCTGCCGCAGCCGGTACAGGGGCGCATCGAACTGCAGGCGGTACGCTTCGCCTATCCATCACGCTCGGACAGCTACGCCATCGATGGCATCGATCTGCAGGTGGCAGCAGGCGAGACCCTGGCGCTGGTCGGACCGTCCGGGGCCGGCAAGTCGACCTTGTTCGACCTGCTGCTGCGTTTTTTCGATCCGCAGGGCGGACGCATCCTTATCGACGGTGTGCCGATCGATCAGCTCGACCCACGTGAGTTACGCGCCAGTTTCGCCCTGGTGTCGCAGAACCCGGCGCTGTTCTTCGGCTCGGTCGAAGACAACATCCGCTATGGCCGTCTGGATGCCAGCCCCGCCGAGGTGGAAGCGGCTGCACGGGCAGCGCACGCCCATGAGTTCATCCAGCGTCTGCCGCAAGGTTATCAGACCCATCTCGGTGAAGCCGGGCTGGGGCTGTCGGGCGGGCAGCGTCAGCGCCTGGCCATTGCCCGAGCGTTGCTCGCTGATGCGCCGATTCTGCTGCTCGATGAGGCCACCAGTGCGCTGGATGCCGAGAGCGAGCACCTTATCCAGCAGGCGCTGCCATCACTGATAGCCGGGCGCACCACGCTGGTGATTGCCCATCGTCTGGCTACGGTGAAGCAGGCCAATCGCATTGCGGTGATCGATCACGGCAGGCTGGCTGCTATCGGCAGTCACGCCGAGCTGATCGAAAGCAACCCGCTGTATGCGCGGTTGGCCGAGCTGCAATTCGGTAGCTAGCGCTTGGGTCTGATAGTGGCGGCTGCTCCGGCTGAAGCGATGATGATCGCGCCGACGGCCAGCCATTGGCCCCAGAGCAGCTTCTCGCCGAGAAAGGCCAGGCCGCACATCGCGGCAACGGCTGGCTCCATGCTCATTAGTACGCTGAAGGTACGCGCTGGCAGGCGCGTCAGTGCCACCATTTCCAGGCTGTAGGGCAGGGCAGATGACAGTACCGCGACGCCGAGGGCAATGGGCAGCAGGTCAAGGCTGAGCAGGTCGCTACCGGCGTGCCAGACCCCGATGGGCAACACCAGCAAGGCCGCAACCCAGGTACCTAGCGCGACGGTGTGGCGGCCATGCTCGGCGCCGGCTTTCTGGCCGAAGATGATGTACAGCGCCCAGCAAACGCCCGCACCGAGGGCCAGGGCGGCGCCGAGCGGGTCGATGGGGTTCTGCGTGGCGCCCGTTGGCAGGAGCATCCACAAGCCGACGATGGCCAGAACCACCCATACGAAATCGACCAGGCGGCGTGAGGAGAACAGCGCCAGTGCCAATGGGCCGGTAAATTCCAGGGCCACGGCGATGCCCAGCGGGATGCTCTGCAGGGACATGTAGAACAGCAGGTTCATGCCGCCCAGCGCCAGGCCGTAGGCGAGCAATGACTGGCACTTGCGCAGGTCCAGCCTGGCGCGCCAGGGCTGCATCACCAGCGACAGAATGATGGCCCCGAGCACCAGACGCAGGGTGGTGGTGCCTTCCGCGCCCACCAGGGGGAACAGGTTCTTGGCCAGTGACGCGCCACTCTGGATCGAGACCATGGCCACCACGAGCAGCGCGATGGGAACGAGAAGGGCGGAGCGTGGCATGGGGCTGTGTCCTGGTGACGGTCCAAGAAAAAACCGGCCACTGGGGCCGGTTCTTCAGGCGCTGGGTGGCTTAGCGATATTCGCAGAGGTAGGCGGTGTCTACGGCCACCTTGAGCTGAAACTTGCTGTTGGCCTCGACGGTGAACTGGCTGCCGGCCTCATAGGTGTTCCAGCTGTCGCTGCCCGGCAGCTTGACGGTCAGGGCACCGGCGACGACATGCATGACTTCCAGCTGGCTGGTGCCGAACTCATATTCACCCGGGGCCATCACGCCGATGGTGGCAGGACCTTCGGCCATGGTGAAGCCGATGGATTTGACGGTGCCGTCGAAGTACTCGTTGACCTTGAACATCTGCGATTCCTCGGAATGGGTTGGAACATAAGTGGTGGTCGTAAAAGGGGCGCCAGTATGCCCAAGCGCCTTTTCTGCGTCATCAGTCTTTGAGTGGAAGCACCAGTGGCAGCAGGCGTGCGGTATTGCGCGCGTCCTCCAGGGCCCGATGCTGCTGTCCGTGAAACTGCATGCCGGCCAGTTGCAGGGCGCTGTGCAGACCGACCGGGCGCTGCAGCTGGCGGGCCTTGGCGAAAGCCTGCTTCAGATTCAGGTGAGGCACCTCGGCCAGCAAGCTTTTCAGGTGATGCTGGCGCCAGTCCTGCTCCAGTTGCCGGCGGTCGTAATCGCCCCAACTGCACCAACCTGCCAGGCGTGGCGCATGTTGCGTCAGCCAGCGCTCGAACTGAGCCCAGACCTGATGCATCGGCGCGGCGCTGTCGATATCAGCCTGACTGATGTGCGTGAGTTGACGACAGAAGTCGGTCAGGTATGGGCGGCGTTGAGGTTTGACGATGCGTTGGAAGTGATCGCGCTCATGGCCATCGGCACCCACCAGGCTGGCGCCGATTTCGATGATTTCCATTTCTTCCATCGGCCAGCCACCTTCATCGGTAGTGGCTTCAAGGTCGATGACCAACCAATGTCCCATTGGTGCTCCTGAACGTTCGCAAGGCCCTGTGCGGGGCCGATTGGCTGGCAGTATGAAAGGCCTTTGCGGTCAGGGCAAACCTCAGTGACGGGCAAGCGCACTGCGACGATTGCTGCTGTTCTTCTCCATGGCGAGGTGTGGTGCGGCACGTCGTGCAAAAACTTTGATGAATCGCGCCAGGCCCGTTAGGCTCAGCGGCCTATGTCAGCTGGAGGTGGTTATGGCAAAGGTCGCATTTATCGGCTTGGGCGTTATGGGTTATCCGATGGCCGGGCACCTGGCCCGCAAGGGGCATCAGGTGACGGTCTATAACCGTTCGCCGGCCAAGGCCGAGCAATGGGTGGCGGAATATGCCGGCAGCAGCGCGCCGACTCCGCGTGAAGCAGCCGCGGGCGCCGAGCTGGTGATGTGCTGCGTGGGTAACGACGATGATCTGCGCAGCGTGGTTCTCGGCGAGCAGGGCGCCTTCGCCGGCATGGCGCCGGGCGCCATTCTGGTCGATCACACCACGGCCTCAGCCGATGTGGCGCGTGAACTGGCGGCCGTCGCGGTCGAGCGTGGCCTGGGCTTTCTCGACGCGCCGGTTTCCGGCGGCCAGGCCGGTGCAGTCAATGGCGTGTTGACCGTGATGGTCGGCGGCGAGCAGCAAGCCTACGCAGCGGCAGAACCGGTCATCCAGTGCTACGCACGCATGCTGCGCCTGATGGGGCCGGCCGGTAGCGGGCAACTGACCAAGATGGTCAACCAGATCTGCATCGCCGGTCTGGTGCAGGGGCTGGCCGAGGCACTCAACTTCGCCCAATGCGCCGGGCTCGACGGGCATGCCGTGGTCGATGTGATCAGCAAGGGCGCGGCGCAGTCCTGGCAGATGGAAAATCGCTATAAGTCCATGCTGGCTGGCGAGTTCGATTTCGGCTTTGCCGTGGACTGGATGCGCAAGGACTTGTCCATCCTGCTTGAGGAGGCGCGGCGCAATGGTGCGCAACTACCGGTGACGGCGCTGGTCGATCAGTTCTATGCCGATGTTCAGGGTATGGGCGGCGGGCGCTGGGATACCTCCAGCCTGGTGGCGCGTCTGCAGCGTAACCGCTGATCGGCAAAGGCCTCGACGGATGCCGCATGCCTCATTAGCATCGCCGCCGTTCGTTTTCCGTCGAGGTTATTTCGTGGAGTGTCGTGCCGGTTGCGGTGCCTGTTGCATCGCACCTTCGATCAGCTCGCCGATTCCAGGCATGCCCCATGGCAAGCCGGCTGGTGTGCGCTGCATTCATCTCAGTGACGATTTTCTTTGCGCCATCTTTGGGCGCCCGGAGCGTCCTGCGGTCTGCTCGGGTTTCAAGGCCGAGGCTGAGGTGTGTGCCGACGACCGTGAAAGTGCCATCCGTTTGCTGGGTTGGCTGGAGCAGGCCACTGCCTGACTCTCTGTACCGCTTGTGATCCGTTGGGTATCGAATCGTCAACAGTCCTGTTGGGAGCCGCTCGAAGATGATGCGTTATTCCGTTCTGACTGTGTTGCTGTGTGCGACTGCAGTCCAGGCTGGCGAAAGGCAGTGGCGGCTGGAGCGTGAAGAGGAGGGCGTCCGCGTCTATCTGGCTGACGTTCCGGGCTCGAAATACAAGGCTTACCGCGGCGTGGTGACGATCAACGGCGATCTGGCCGCCGTGAAGGCTGCGCAGGAGGATGTCGAGGGTTCCTGCACCTGGGTCTTCAGTTGTCAGCAGCAGCGTCTGCTCGCAACCCGTGACGATGTCAGCGAGCTGTACACCCGCTTTGCCATGCCCTGGCCGGTGAAGGCGCGCGATTCAGTGATTCAGGTGACGACACGAACCGATGCTGATGGCAGTGTCACCCGGTTGCTCAAGGCACTGCCGGATCGCCTGCCGGAGGAAAGGGATTTCGTGCGTGTGCAGCGCGTCGATGGGCAGTGGCAACTGAAGCCGCTGGCTGACGGCAAGGTGGAAGTGGCGTACGAAGCGCATACTGAGCCTGGCGGCAGCGTGCCGTCGTGGCTGGCCAACAGCTTCGTCGTCGATGCGCCGCTGCAGACCCTGCAGGGTTTGCGGGCGAAGGTGGAAGGGCGTTGAGGCGCGAGTTCTTCGCCAAATAAAAAGGCTGCCAGATCGGCAGCCTTTTTCGTCTCGCGGCGCTATCAGTCGCGGTTGGCAGGCAGGTCGCGCTGCTCGTAACCGGTGTACAGCTGGCGCGGGCGGCCGATCTTGTACGGGCCGGAAAGCATTTCCTTCCAGTGCGAGATCCAGCCCACGGTACGTGCCAGGGCGAAGATCACGGTGAACATCGAGGTCGGAATGCCGATGGCCTTGAGGATGATACCCGAGTAGAAATCGACGTTCGGGTAGAGGTTGCGCTCCTTGAAGTAAGGATCGTTGCGCGCGATCTCTTCCAGTTTCATCGCCAGTTCCAGCTGCGGATCGTTGATGCCCAACTCGGCCAGGACTTCGTCGCAGGTCTGCTTCATGACCTTGGCGCGCGGATCGAAGTTCTTGTAGACGCGGTGACCGAAGCCCATCAGCTTGAACGGGTCATCCTTGTCCTTGGCCTTGGCCACGAATTTTTCGATGTTGTCCACGCTGCCGATCTCGTCGAGCATGGTCAGTACCGCTTCGTTGGCGCCGCCGTGTGCCGGGCCCCAGAGTGCGGCGATGCCGGCAGCGATACAGGCGAACGGGTTGGCGCCCGAGGAGCCAGCCAGGCGTACAGTGGAAGTGGAGGCGTTCTGCTCATGGTCGGCATGGAGGATGAAGATCTTGTCCATCGCCTTGGCCAGCACCGGGCTGATCGGTTTGATCTCGCACGGGGTGTTGAACATCATGTGCAGGAAGTTTTCTGCGTAGTTCAGGTCGTTGCGCGGGTACATCATGGGCTGACCCATGGAGTACTTGTAGGTCATGGCGGCGATGGTCGGCATCTTGGCCACCAGGCGCATGGCCGATACTTCGCGGTGTTGCGGATTCTTGATGTCCAGCGAGTCGTGATAGAAGGCGGACAGGGCACCGACCACGCCACACATGATGGCCATCGGGTGGGCGTCACGGCGGAAACCGTTGAAGAAGGTCTTCAGCTGCTCATGAACCATGGTGTGGTTCTTGATGGTGCTGACGAAGTTGGCCTTTTCTTCCTTGCTCGGCAGTTCGCCATTGAGCAACAGGTAGCAGGTTTCCAGGTAGTCGGATTGCTCGGCGAGTTGTTCGATGGGGTAGCCGCGATGCAGCAAAATCCCTTTGTCGCCGTCGATGTAGGTGATCTTCGACTCGCAAGAGGCGGTCGACATGAAACCAGGATCAAATGTGAACCAACCCGTGGCGGTCAGGCTCCGCACATCGATTACTTCGGGACCAACAGTGCCGGTCAGAACGGGCAGTTCGACGGGGGCATTGCCCTCGATGATCAACTGCGCTTTTTTGTCAGCCATATGTGGCCTCCTAGTTATGCTTGAAATCATCAGACAGCCCCCCACGCAGGGCCCGCACCACTATAGTGGCATAAATGCGAATGTCAATTTGCGCGAACCCAGACAGTAAAAGGGTTTGCGCGGGATTTTCAACGAAAAAAGGCCGCTATTTACGCCATTTGTTTAAAGGCTGCAATGCGCTTTTTGGGGGAGGCCATTGCATTGTCATTAGTCTGCTAACTGTCTATACTCCGTGGCCGACCGTCAGGGGCTTTGCGGCCATATCATGACGGTCGTCACTCCTTGGGTGATGGGTACCTGACCAGTGCACTTCCCAACAACTTTGCCCTGATAGTTAGGGGCTCTCAGTGTGATAAAAAGCCGTGAATAGCCAACGACCTGTAAACCTAGACCTTAGGACTATCAAGCTCCCAGTCACCGCTTACGCCTCCATTCTCCACCGTATCTCCGGTGTCATCCTCTTCGTCGGTATCGCCATTCTGCTGTTCGGCCTCGACAAGTCGCTGACCTCCGAAGAGGGCTTCGTCCAGGTGAAAGAATGTCTGACCAGTCCGCTGGCCAAGTTCGTGATCTGGGGTCTTCTGTCCGCTTTGCTGTATCACCTGGTGGCCGGCGTGCGCCACTTGATCATGGACATGGGCATCGGCGAGACGCTGGAAGGCGGCAAGCTGGGCTCGAAAATCGTCATCGCCGTTGCGGCGGTCGTGATCGTGCTGCTGGGGGTATGGATATGGTAACTAATGTCACGAATTTCTCGCGTTCGGGCCTCTATGACTGGATGGCGCAACGCGTTTCTGCGGTCGTTCTCGCGGCTTACACGCTGTTTCTGCTGGGCTATGTGATCTGCAATCCGGGCATGGGCTACGCCGAGTGGCATGGTCTGTTCTCGCATACCGCAATGCGCATTTTCAGCCTGCTGGCCCTGGTTGCACTGAGCGTGCACGCCTGGGTTGGCATGTGGACCATTTCCACCGACTACCTGACGCCGATGGCGCTGGGTAAGTGGGCGACTGGTGTGCGTTTCCTGTTCCAAGCCGTGTGTGGCATCGCCATGTTCGCGATGTTCGTCTGGGGCGTGCAGATTCTGTGGGGTTTCTGATTCATGGCTAGCATCCGTACTCTTTCCTATGACGCCATCATCGTAGGTGGCGGCGGCGCCGGCATGCGTGCTGCGCTGCAACTGGCTCAGGGTGGTCACAAGACTGCCGTGGTCACCAAGGTGTTTCCGACTCGTTCGCACACCGTTTCCGCTCAGGGTGGCATCACCTGCGCCATCGCTTCGGCCGACCCGAACGACGATTGGCGCTGGCACATGTACGATACCGTCAAGGGTTCCGACTATATCGGTGACCAGGACGCTATCGAATACATGTGTTCCGTCGGTCCGGAAGCCGTGTTCGAGCTCGAGCACATGGGTCTGCCGTTCTCCCGTACCGAGCAGGGGCGTATCTACCAGCGTCCGTTCGGCGGTCAGTCCAAGGGCCCGGACAATCCGACCCAGGCTGCTCGTACCTGCGCTGCTGCCGACCGTACCGGTCACGCGCTGCTGCACACCCTGTATCAGGCCAACCTGAAAGCCGGCACCTCGTTCCTCAACGAGTGGTACGCGGTTGATCTGGTGAAGAACCAGGACGGCGCCATCGTCGGCATCATCGCCATCTGCATCGAGACTGGCGAAACCGTTTACATCCGTTCCAAGGCCGTGGTTCTGGCCACTGGCGGTGCCGGTCGTATCTACGCCTCGACCACCAACGCTCTTATCAATACCGGTGACGGCATCGGTATGGCCCTGCGTGCCGGTGTGCCGGTGCAGGACATCGAGATGTGGCAGTTCCATCCGACCGGTATCGCCGGCGCTGGTGTGCTGGTCACCGAAGGTTGCCGTGGTGAGGGTGGTTACCTGATCAACGCCCATGGCGAGCGCTTCATGGAACGTTATGCGCCGAACGCCAAGGACCTGGCCGGCCGCGACGTGGTCGCTCGTTCCATGGTCAAGGAAGTGATCGCCGGCAACGGCTGTGGCCCGAACAAGGATCACGTACTGCTGAAGCTCGATCACCTCGGCGAAGACGTGCTGCACAGCCGTCTGCCGGGCATCTGCGAACTGTCCAAGACCTTCGCTCACGTCGACCCGGTGGTCGCGCCGGTTCCGGTGATCCCGACCTGCCACTACATGATGGGCGGCGTTGCCACCAACATTCACGGCCAGGCCATCACCCAGGACGCCAGCGGCAACGACACCATCATCGAAGGTCTGTTCGCTGTGGGTGAAGTCGCCTGCGTATCGGTGCACGGTGCCAACCGTCTGGGCGGCAACTCGCTGCTCGACCTGGTGGTGTTCGGTCGCGCCGCTGGTCTGCACCTGGAAAAAGCGCTGAAAGAAGGCGTGGAAGTCCGTGGTGCCAGCGAAACCGACATCGAGCAATCGCTGGCTCGCCTGGCAGGCGTCAACGAGCGCAGCACCGGTGAAGAAGTGGCTCCGCTCAAGCGCGAGCTGCAACAGTGCATGCAGAACTACTTCGGTGTATTCCGTACCGGCGAATACATGCAGAAGGGCATCCAACAACTGGCCGACCTGCGCGAGCGTATCGCCAAGGTGAAAATCTCCGACAAGAGCCAGGCGTTCAACACTGCGCGTATCGAAGCGCTGGAACTGCAAAACCTGCTCGAAGTTGCTGAGGCGACTGCGGTTGCTGCCGAGGCTCGTAAAGAGTCCCGTGGTGCCCACGCTCGCGAAGACTTCGAGGAGCGCGATGACCAAAACTGGCTGTGCCACTCCCTGTACTTCCCAGGCGAGAAGCGCGTTGCCAAGCGTGCGGTCAACTTCGCGCCGAAGACCGTTCCGGCATTTGAACCCAAGGTTCGGACTTATTAAGGGTGACTGATATGTTGCAAGTCAGTGTGTATCGCTACAACCCGGAGAAAGACGCTGCTCCGTTCATGCAGGATTTCCAGGTCGACACCGGCGGCAAGGACGTCATGGTTCTTGACGTGCTGGCGCTGATCAAGGAACAGGACGTGACCTTTTCCTACCGTCGCTCCTGCCGTGAGGGTGTGTGTGGTTCCGATGGCATGAACATCAACGGTAAGAATGGTTTGGCCTGTATCACTCCGCTTTCGGCGACGGTGAAAAACAACAAGCTGGTCATTCGTCCGTTGCCGGGTTTGCCGGTTATTCGTGACCTCGTTGTCGATATGAGCATCTTCTACAAGCAATACGAGAAGGTGCAGCCGTTCCTGCAGAACGACACCCCGGCTCCGGCCATCGAGCGCCTGCAGTCGCCGGCAGAGCGCGAGAAGCTCGATGGCCTGTACGAGTGCATTCTGTGCGCGTGCTGCTCGACCAGTTGCCCGTCGTTCTGGTGGAATCCGGACAAGTTCCTCGGTCCCGCTGCGCTGCTGCAGGCCTATCGTTTCCTGGCTGACAGCCGTGACACCAAGACCGCCGAGCGTCTGGCTTCGCTGGACGATCCGTTCAGCGTGTTCCGTTGCCGTGGCATCATGAACTGCGTGAACGTGTGCCCCAAGGGTCTGAACCCGACCAAGGCCATCGGCCACGTGCGTAACATGCTGCTGCAAAGCGGTACCTGATTCGCAAGTTGCTGTACCTGTAACACCTGCATACCGGCTTCGGCCGGTATTGCAGCAAAAGCCGGAGCCGCAGCTCACAAAGCTGCAGCTCATACTCGAAAAATATGACGACCAGCAGGGGCATCCGGGCTGGTACCCGGACTATCTGCGGGAACCCAAGTGGCTTCAACCGAGTCGCAACAGCGTGACTTCGATTGGCGCCATGCGGTATTCACGCCGGTGGTGTCCCCTTACCGAGGGTGACCAAGCATGCAAGAAAGCGTGATGCAGCGCATGTGGGACAGTGCCCACCTATCCGGTGGCAACGCTGCCTACGTGGAAGAGCTCTACGAGCTCTACCTGCACGATCCCAACGCTGTGCCAGAAGAGTGGCGCACTTACTTCCAGAAGTTGCCGGCTGACGGCAGCGCTGCAACGGACGTATCGCATTCGACCATTCGCGATCATTTCGTCCTGCTCGCGAAGAATTCGCGTCGCGCCCAGCCGGTTTCCGCCGGGGCCGTCAGCAGCGAGCACGAAAAGAAGCAGGTGGAAGTGCTGCGCCTGATCCAGGCCTACCGCATGCGTGGCCATCAGGCCGCCCAACTCGACCCTCTGGGTCTGTGGGTGCGCACTGCGCCGTCTGACCTGTCGATCAACCATTACGGCCTGACCGATGCGGATCTGGATACCACTTTCCGCACCGGTGAGCTGTATATCGGCAAGGAGGAGGCGACCCTACGTGAAATCATCGGTGCGTTGCAGCAGACATATTGTCGCACCATCGGTGCCGAGTTCATGCACATCGTCGATTCCGGCCAGCGCCACTGGTTCGCCCAGCGTCTGGAAAGCGTGCGTGGTCGTCCGCAGTTTTCCCCCGAGGTGCAGGCCCACGTGCTCGAGCGCTTAACCGCTGCCGAAGGCCTGGAAAAGTACCTGGGCACCAAGTATCCGGGCACCAAGCGCTTCGGCCTGGAAGGCGGCGAAAGCCTGATCCCGCTGCTGGACGAAATCATCCAGCGTTCGGGCTCCTACGGCACCAAGGAAATCGTCATCGGCATGGCCCACCGTGGCCGTCTGAACGTACTGGTCAACACCTTCGGCAAGAACCCGCGCGACCTGTTCGACGAGTTCGAAGGCAAGAAGACCGAGGGTCTGTCCTCCGGTGACGTGAAGTACCACCAGGGCTTCTCCTCCAACGTCATGACCACCGGTGGCGAAGTGCACCTGGCCCTGGCGTTCAACCCCTCGCACCTGGAGATCGTTTCTCCGGTGGTCGAGGGTTCGGTGCGTGCGCGTCAGGATCGTCGTAACGACGCCACGGGCGACAAGGTGCTGCCGATTTCCATGCACGGTGATGCGGCGTTCGCCGGTCAGGGCGTGGTCATGGAAACCTTCCAGATGTCGCAGACCCGTGGCTACAAGACGGGTGGCACCATCCACATCGTGATCAACAACCAGGTCGGTTTTACCATCAGTAACCCGCAGGATGCGCGCTCGACTGAGTACGCTACCGACGTGGCCAAGATGATCCAGGCGCCGATCTTCCACGTGAATGGCGACGATCCGGAAGCGGTACTGTTCGTCACCCAGCTGGCCGTCGATTACCGCATGCAGTACAAGCGTGACGTGGTCATCGACCTGGTCTGCTACCGCCGCCGCGGCCACAACGAGGCCGACGAGCCGAGCGGTACCCAGCCGCTGATGTACCAGCAGATCGCCAAGCAGCGCACCACCCGTGAACTGTATGCCGATGCCCTGATTGCCGCTGGTGTGCAGAGCAACGATGACGTGCAAGCCAAGATCGATGACTACCGTACTGCGCTGGATAACGGTCAGCACGTGGTCAAGAGCCTGGTCAAGGAGCCGAACAAGGAGCTGTTCGTCGACTGGCGTCCGTACCTGGGCCACGCCTGGACTGCGCGCCACGACACCCGTTTCGATTTGAAGACCCTGCAGGACCTGTCCGCCAAGCTGCTGGAAATTCCGGAAGGGTTCCTGGTTCAGCGTCAGGTGGCGAAGATCCTCGAAGACCGTCAGAAGATGGGCGCGGGTGGCTTGCCGATCAACTGGGGCTTCGCCGAGACCATGGCTTACGCCACGCTGCTGGTCGAAGGTCACCCGATCCGCATGACCGGCCAGGACATTGGCCGCGGCACCTTCTCGCACCGTCATGCGGTGCTGCACAACCAGAAGGACGCCTCGACCTACGTTCCGCTGAAGAACCTGTACGACGGTCAGCCTAAGTTCGAGCTGTACGACTCCTTCCTCTCCGAGGAAGCGGTGCTGGCTTTCGAATACGGCTACGCCACCACCACGCCGAACGCGCTGGTGATCTGGGAAGCCCAGTTCGGCGACTTCGCCAACGGCGCTCAGGTGGTATTCGACCAGTTCATCTCCAGCGGCGAGACCAAGTGGGGGCGCCTCTGCGGTCTGACCGTTCTGCTGCCGCATGGTTATGAAGGACAGGGGCCTGAGCACAGCTCGGCGCGTCTGGAGCGCTATCTGCAGCTGTGCGCCGAGCACAACATGCAGGTGTGCGTGCCGACCACCCCGGCGCAGGTCTACCATATGCTGCGTCGCCAGGTGATCCGTCCCCTGCGCAAGCCGCTGGTGGTCCTGACTCCGAAGTCGCTGCTGCGTCACAAGCTGGCCATCTCGACCCTGGAAGAACTGGCCGAAGGCTCCTTCCAGACCGTGATCGGCGAGATCGATTCGCTGGACCCGAAAAAGGTCCAGCGCATGATCCTGTGCAGCGGCAAGGTCTACTACGACCTGCTGGAGAAGCGTCGTGCCGAGGGTCGCGAGGACATCGCCATCGTGCGTATCGAACAGCTCTATCCGTTCCCGGAAGACGATCTGGCCGAAGCGCTGGCGCCGTACAAGAACCTCAAGCACATCGTCTGGTGTCAGGAAGAGCCGATGAACCAGGGCGCCTGGTACTGCAGCCAGCACCACATGCGTCGTGTCGCCACCGCACACAAGAAGTCGTTGTTCTTGGAGTATGCCGGTCGTGATGCGTCGGCAGCGCCGGCTTGCGGTTATGCCTCGATGCACGCCGAGCAGCAGGAAAAACTGCTGCAGGACGCCTTTACTGTTTAACGCCTTCATCCGCCAGGTGGCAGGTGCCACCTGGCGGTAAAACCGAATTTAAGGAAACGCATACAATGGCTATCGAGATCAAAGCCCCAACCTTCCCGGAATCGGTTGCCGACGGCACCGTGGCCACCTGGCACAAGAAGCCGGGCGAAGCGGTCAAGCGCGATGAGCTGATCGTCGACATCGAAACCGACAAGGTGGTGATCGAAGTCCTGGCCGAGGCCGATGGTGTCCTGGCTGAAATCATCAAGAACGAAGGCGACACCGTTCTCTCCAACGAGCTGCTGGGCAGGCTGACCGAAGGTGGCGCTGCCGCTGCTGCTCCGGCTGCCGCTCCGGCCGCTGCCGCTGCTCCGGCCCAGGCTGCTGCTCCGGCTGCCGCTGCTGGCGACGACGCCATCCTCTCGCCGGCCGCGCGCAAGCTGGCCGAAGAGAACGGCATCGACCCGAACAGCATCGCCGGCACTGGTAAAGGTGGCCGCGTGACCAAGGAAGACGTGGTCGCTGCCGTCGAAGCCAAGAAGAACGCGCCGGCCGCTGCTGCCAAGCCGGCCGCTGCTCCGGCTGCTGCCACCGCTGTCGTCGCCACTGGCGACCGCACCGAGAAGCGTGTGCCGATGACCCGTCTGCGCGCCAAGATCGCCGAGCGTCTGGTCGAGGCTCAGTCCTCCATGGCCATGCTGACCACCTTCAACGAAGTGGACATGACCGAAGTCATGGCCCTGCGTTCGAAGTACAAGGATCTGTTCGAGAAGTCCCACAACGGCGTGCGCCTGGGCTTCATGTCGTTCTTCGTCAAGGCTGCTACCGAGGCGCTGAAGCGCTTCCCGGCCGTCAACGCGTCGATCGACGGCAACGACATCGTTTACCATGGCTATGCGGACATCGGCGTTGCCGTTTCCAGCGACCGTGGCCTGGTGGTTCCGGTACTGCGTAACGCCGAGCTGATGAGCCTGGCTGAAATCGAGAGCGGCATCGCCACCTTCGGCAAGAAGGCACGTGACGGCAAGCTGTCGATCGAAGAAATGACCGGCGGCACCTTCACCATCACCAACGGTGGTACCTTCGGTTCGATGATGTCGACGCCGATCGTCAACCCGCCGCAGGCCGCGATCCTGGGTATGCACAACATCATCCAGCGTCCGATGGCCATCAACGGTCAGGTGGTGATCCGCCCGATGATGTACCTGGCGCTGTCTTACGACCACCGCCTGATCGATGGTAAGGAAGCCGTGACCTTCCTGGTGACCATCAAGAACTTGCTTGAAGACCCGGCGCGTCTGCTGCTGGAAATCTAAAAGCCAGTCTCCTCCACGGCGGCCCTGTTTACGGGGCCGTCCGGTTTTTTCGAGAAGGAATACGTTATGACCCAGAAATTCGACGTGGTAGTCATCGGTGCCGGCCCTGGTGGCTACGTAGCCGCCATCAAGGCAGCGCAGCTCGGTCTGAAGACCGCCTGCATCGAGAAGTACCAGGGCCAGGACGGCAAGGTCGCCCTCGGCGGTACCTGCCTGAACGTCGGCTGCATTCCGTCCAAGGCGCTGCTGGACAGCTCCTGGAAGTACCACGAAGCCAAAGAAGGCTTCGCCGTACACGGCATCGAAGCCAAGGGCGTGACCATCGACGTGCCGGCCATGGTGGCGCGCAAGAACACCATCATCAAGAACCTCACGGGTGGCGTTGCCGGCCTGTTCAAGGCCAACGGCGTTACCCTGCTGGAAGGCCACGGCAAGCTGCTGGCCGGCAAGCAGGTCGAAGTGACCGGCACTGACGGCAAGAGCCAGGTGGTCGAAGCTGCTCACGTGATCATCGCTTCCGGCTCCAAGCCGGTCGAGATTCCGCCGGCTCCGGTCGACCAGGATGTGATCGTCGACTCCACCGGCGCCCTGGAATTCCAGAGCGTACCGAAGAAGCTGGGCGTTATCGGCGCTGGCGTCATCGGTCTGGAGCTGGGCTCGGTCTGGGCTCGCCTGGGCGCGGAAGTGACCGTGCTGGAAGCCATGGACAAGTTCCTCGCGGCCGCCGACGAGCAGATCGCCAAGGAAGCCCAGAAGACCCTGACCAAGCAGGGCCTGGACATCCGTCTGGGTGCTCGCGTTACCGGTACCGAGGTCAAGAAGAAGCAGGTTACCGTCACCTTCACTGACGCCAATGGCGAGCAGAAGATGGTGTTCGACAAGCTGATCGTGGCCGTGGGCCGTCGCCCGGTGACCACCGATCTGCTGGCTGCCGACAGCGGCGTGACCCTGGACGAGCGTGGCTACATCTTCGTCAACGACCAGTGCGAAACCAGCGTTCCGGGCGTATACGCCATTGGTGACGTGGTACGCGGCATGATGCTGGCGCACAAGGCCTCGGAAGAAGGCGTGATGGTCGCCGAGCGTATCGCTGGCCACAAGGCGCAGATGAACTACGACCTGATCCCGTCCGTTATCTACACCCACCCGGAAATTGCATGGGTCGGCAAGACCGAGCAGCAGTTGAAGGCCGAAGGCGTTGCCGTCAACGTCGGTACCTTCCCGTTCGCTGCCAGCGGTCGTGCCATGGCGGCCAACGACACCGGCGGCTTCGTCAAGGTCATCGCCGATGCCAAGACCGACCGCGTGCTGGGCGTTCACGTCATTGGTCCGAGCGCTGCCGAGCTGGTTCAGCAAGGTGCAATCGGCATGGAATTCGGCACCAGCGCCGAAGACCTGGGCATGATGGTCTTCTCCCACCCGACGCTGTCCGAGGCGCTGCACGAAGCGGCCCTGGCGGTGAATGGTGGCGCGATCCATATCGCCAACCGCAAGAAGCGCTAAGCGTCAAAAGTGGCTGGGCGGTTAGCTCCAGCCACACAAATTGTTGTAAGCCGTCGTGGTAGGCGGGGCGTTGCGTAATCGCTCCATCGTTGCGGCGGTGTTTGCAAGCAGAACCACGGCGGGTTGCCCGCGTCGAGTTTCACTCGCGGCGGAAGGCCCGGCGGACTGTTTCGGCAGTCACAGGTGGCGCGGTATCACAAGTACAGCGCCGAATGCGCAATACCTAAACGAAGACGGTAGACAAGCATGAATCTTCACGAGTATCAGGGTAAGCAGCTGTTCGCTGAATACGGCCTGCCCGTATCCAAGGGCTTCGCGGTAGACACCCCGGAAGAAGCCGCAGAAGCCTGCGAAAAAATCGGCGGCAGTGAGTGGGTCGTCAAGGCTCAGGTCCACGCCGGTGGCCGCGGTAAAGCCGGTGGCGTAAAGCTGGTCAAGAGCAAAGAAGACGCCAAGGCCTTCGCCGCCAACTGGCTGGGCAAGCGTCTGGTGACCTACCAGACTGACGCCAATGGTCAGCCGGTCAGCAAAATCCTGGTCGAATCCTGCACCGACATCGCCAAGGAACTGTACCTGGGCGCCGTCGTAGACCGTTCCAGCCGTCGCATCGTGTTCATGGCTTCCACCGAAGGTGGCGTGGACATCGAGAAAGTAGCTCACGAAACCCCTGAGAAGATCCTCAAGGCCACCATCGATCCGCTGGTCGGCGCGCAGCCGTACCAGGGCCGCGAGCTGGCTTTCCAGCTGGGTCTGGAAGGCGATCAGGTCAAGCAGTTCACTCACATCTTCGTTGGCCTGGCCAAGCTGTTCCAGGACTACGACCTGGCTCTGCTGGAAGTGAACCCGCTGGTGATCAAGGCTGACGGCAACCTGCACTGCCTGGACGCCAAGATCAACATCGACTCCAACGCCATGTACCGTCAGCCCAAGCTGCGCGCCATGCACGACCCGTCCCAGGACGATCCGCGTGAAGCCCATGCGCAGAAGTGGGAGCTGAACTACGTTGCGCTGGAAGGCAACATCGGTTGCATGGTCAACGGTGCTGGCCTGGCCATGGGCACCATGGACATCGTCAATCTGCACGGCGGTCAGCCGGCCAACTTCCTCGACGTAGGTGGTGGCGCGACCAAAGAGCGCGTGACCGAAGCGTTCAAGATCATCCTCTCCGATGACAACGTCAAAGCCGTTCTGGTGAACATCTTCGGCGGTATCGTTCGTTGCGACATGATTGCCGAAGGCATCATCGGCGCGGTGAAGGAAGTTGGCGTGAAGATCCCGGTGGTCGTCCGTCTCGAAGGTAACAACGCCGAGCTGGGCGCCAAAGTCCTGGCTGACAGCGGTCTGAACATCATCGCGGCAACCAGCCTGACCGACGCTGCCCAGCAGGTCGTCAAGGCCGCGGAGGGTAAGTAATGAGCATCCTGATCAACAAAGACACCAAGGTCATCTGCCAGGGTTTCACCGGCTCGCAGGGCACCTTCCATAGCGAACAAGCCATCGCCTACGGCACCAAGATGGTTGGCGGCGTTACTCCGGGCAAGGGGGGCACCACCCACCTGGGCCTGCCGGTGTTCAACACCGTCAAGGAAGCCGTAGAAGCCACTGGCGCTGAAGCGTCCGTGATCTACGTTCCGGCTCCGTTCTGCAAGGACTCGATCCTGGAAGCGGCCAACGGCGGCATCAAGCTGATCGTTTGCATCACCGAAGGCATCCCGACCATCGACATGCTGGAAGCCAAGGTCAAGTGCGACGAGCTGGGCGTGCGTCTGATCGGCCCGAACTGCCCGGGCGTGATCACTCCCGGTGAGTGCAAGATCGGCATCATGCCGGGTCACATCCACCTGCCAGGCAAAGTCGGCATCGTGTCCCGTTCGGGCACCCTGACCTATGAAGCCGTGAAGCAGACCACCGACGCCGGCTTCGGCCAGTCCACCTGCGTGGGTATCGGCGGTGACCCCATCCCGGGCTCCAACTTCATCGATATCCTGAAGCTGTTCCAGGAAGATCCGAAGACCGAAGCGATCGTCATGATCGGTGAGATCGGCGGTTCGGCCGAGGAAGAAGCGGCTGCCTTCATCAAGGCCAACGTCACCAAGCCGGTGGTTTCCTACATCGCTGGTGTAACCGCTCCTCCCGGCAAGCGCATGGGCCATGCTGGCGCCATCATCTCCGGCGGCAAGGGCACTGCAGACGAGAAGTTCGCTGCACTGCAGGACGCTGGTGTGAAAACCGTGCGTTCCCTGGCTGACATCGGCAAGGCCCTGGCCGAGCTGACCGGTTGGGAAGTCAAGAAGGCCTAAATCTTCGCTGACTGCTCGCAAAGAGACCACCTTCGGGTGGTCTTTTTTTTTTAGTGCGCCCGGCACGGGCGCACTCCTGGAGGTGCAAGTCCTCCCGTGAGCTGGCCACAGCGAACGGAGCGAAGCGCAACTGCGGAAGGGCGACCGACCGTGGGGAGGAAGCGTGGAGCGTAAACCGTGAGCCGATGAACAAGAATCGGATACGAGGCACTGCCAAGCAGGGCGAGCGGGCTAGAAGCCGCGAAGCTCTTGTGGCCAAGGCGAGGTGGTGTAAATCCGGCGGTTGTGCGGTGAAGGAGTGTGTTCTTACCCGGGGAGATCTCGCCTCATGCCTGAAAGGGCGACGTGGAAGCACGGAGCGAGAAGTCAGCAGAAGCCATAGTAGCTGCTTGGTCAGGGCGAAGGGCTGAACGAGAAGGAGCGTCAAACGCCTTGTCGATGAGCGCTGTAACGCATCAGATGCCCGCGCCAGCGGGGCGGGTCGCGGAACGGGAAGGTGAAGCCTTACCGAATGCGATCAGCGATGAAACAGGGCTCCCGCGGCGAGAACCGGAGGGCGCAGGGCGAAGCCTGCTTGAGCAGGCGTTCGCACGAGAGAATATGCAGCGGGCATGGAAGCGCGTGAAGTCCAACAAGGGATCGGCAGGTGTGGACGGGCTGGATATTGCCCAGACTGCCGAACACCTGCGATGGGTGTGGCCGGAGCTTCGCCAGCAACTGCTGAGCGGCTCCTACCAACCACAACCCGTTCGTCGGGTAGGCATCCCGAAACCGGACGGCAGTGAGCGGGAACTGGGTATCCCCACCGTCACCGACCGTCTGATTCAACAGGCACTGCTGCAAGTGCTGCAACCTCTGATTGATCCCACCTTCAGCGAGCACAGCCACGGCTTCCGCCCGGGCCGCCGGGCCCACGATGCGGTGTTGGCTGCGCAACGCTATGCCCAACAGGGCCGCCACATCGTGGTGGATGTCGACCTATCGAAGTTCTTCGACCGGGTTAACCACGACATCCTGATCGACCGCCTGAAGAGGCGCATAAACGATCCTGGAGTCATCCGGCTGGTTCGTGCGTACCTGAACGCGGGCATCATGGACGGCGGTGTGGTCATGGATCGGCATGAGGGCACGCCGCAAGGCGGGCCGCTCTCGCCGTTGCTGGCCAACGTTCTGCTGGACGAGGTGGATAAAGAGCTGGAACGTCGGGGGCACTGCTTCGCCCGTTACGCTGATGACTGCAACGTTTACGTTCGCAGTGAGAAGGCGGGAGAACGGGTGATGCGCCTGCTACGCCGGTGTTACAACAAACTGCGCTTGGTGATCAACGAATCCAAAAGTGCAGTCGCCAGCGTGTTCGGTCGCCAGTTCCTCGGTTATGCCCTGTGGCAGACGAGGGAGGGAGAGGTCCGACGCGCGGTATCAACGAAGGCGTTACAGGCGTTCAAGCTCCGGATCAGGCAACTGACCCGGGGGTCAGGTGGTCGCAGCATGGCACAGGTGGTGGAGAAGCTCCGCAGTTACCTGCTCGGCTGGAAAGGGTACTTCAGGCTGGCACAAACGCCACGCATCTGGCGATCACTGGATGAGTGGATACGTCGCCGCCTGAGAATGCTCCACCTCCGGCACTGGCGACGGGGCAAGACGATCTACCGGGAGCTGATCCGCTTAGGCGCGAGTTCCTGGGTTGCGGAATCCGTGGCGGCGCTGAGCCGTCGCTGGTGGCATAACAGTCGATCTGCCATCCATAATGTGCTGACCATTGCCTACTTCGATCGGTTGGGAGTGCCGAGACTCTCGTGAAACCTCAACTTCTCGAACCGCCCGGTGCGGACCCGCATGCCGGGTGGTGTGGGAGGGGCGGAACTTATTGGTTCCCCCCTATCCCGATTGTACAGTGATGGGGCGTGGTGGCCACGACGCTGCGTATCAACGCGGCAGAAATACGCCGCTGTGGTGTTCCCAGTCTGAATAACTTTTGCTGATGCGACAGTCAGTTACGTCAGTCCGACAGCTTGTCCGGCAACTGTGCTGCTGCAGGACGCTTTTCGCTAGTATCCGCCCCTTACCGTGTCCTTGGTGTCACAAGCGCCTGGCGATGCATGCAGTGGTTCGAGCCAAACGCTCGGGCGACGTTTCCCGGATCCCTCAAGGAAACCCCCGCAATTCTTCGATTTCCTGCTTGTGGTATTTCCCCTTATGACTCGTTTGAAAGGCTCGGACCTCCTGGCCCTCGGCTTCATGACTTTTGCGCTGTTTCTTGGCGCGGGCAACATCATCTTCCCGCCCAGCGCCGGTCTGGCTGCTGGGGAGAATCTGCTTCCCGCGGCGCTCGGTTTTCTACTTACCGGCGTCGGCCTGCCACTGCTGACCGTGGTAGCCCTGGCGCGTGTCGGTGGCGGCATGGACCTGCTTACCGCACCCCTGGGCAGGATTGCCGGCGCAATCCTCGCGGTAGCGGTTTACCTGGCCATCGGCCCGTTGTTTGCCACGCCGCGCACGGCCGTGGTGTCGTTCGAGATGGGCATCGCGCCGTTCACCGGCAATGAAGGTGCACCGCTGCTGATCTACACCCTGTTGTATTTCGCTGCTGTGTTGTTCCTTTCCCTCAATCCGGGACGGTTGGTCGATCGCATCGGCAAATTCATCACCCCGGTACTGCTGGCTGCGCTGCTGGTGCTGGGCGGCGCTGCCTTGTTTGCTCCCGCCGGCGAGATCGGTGTGGTCGCCGAGAGCTATCGCGAGGCGCCGCTGGTGCAAGGCTTCCTGCAGGGCTACCTGACCATGGATACCCTGGGTGCACTGGTCTTCGGCATCGTAATCGCCAGCGCGATTCGCGACCGCGGCGTCAGTGATGCGGGGCTGGTGACCCGTTACTCGGTCATCGCCGGCATCATTGCAGCCATCGGCCTGTCGTTGGTGTATCTGGCATTGTTCTACCTCGGCGCAACCAGCCAGGGTATCGCGGGCGATGCGCAAAATGGCGTGCAGATTCTGACTACCTATGTCCAGCACACCTTCGGCACCCCAGGCAGTCTGCTGCTGGCGGTGGTCATCACCCTGGCCTGCCTGACCACCGCGGTAGGCCTGTTGACCGCCTGCGGCGAGTTCTTCAGCAAGCTGCTGCCGGTGTCCTATCGCAGCGTGGTGATTGCCTTCGGGCTGTTCAGCCTGCTGGTGGCCAATCAGGGCCTGACTCAGCTGATCAGCTTCTCCATCCCGGTGCTTGTCGGCCTGTATCCGCTGGCCATCGTGCTGGTCGCCCTGAGCCTGGCCAATCGTCTGTGGGTATCCCAGCCGCTGGTGTTCGTGCCGGTGATGGCCGTTACCCTGGTCTTCGGTGTGGCCGATGGTGTTGCTGCGACGCCCTGGGCCGACAAGGTGCCGGCCTGGTTCGGGCAACTGCCGCTGGCCGGTCAGAGCCTGGGCTGGCTGCTGCCGGTGGCGGTGACGCTGGCAGTAATGGTAGTGCTGGATCGCATTCTGGGTCTGCGCCAGAGCGCCACGGCTTAAGCGCCGTGTAAGACAAACGAGGCTGCCCACAAGGCGGCCTTTTTTGTCGAACAAGGAAAGAGGCAGGCTGGCTATAATCCGCGGTAGTCCTACAAGGAGTTGGCATGCTCAACAGCTATCCGTACCTGCCTCATGTACTCGCTGCGCTCTGGTTCGTCGTCTGCTGGGGCGGTTATACCCGCTACGCCTTCCTGAAGGCGCAAACCACACCCTGCCTGGCCAGTGTGCTGCACCTGTACCGGGAAGACTGGATGCGCCGCATGCTGCTGCGCGACAACCGCATCGCCGACGCCAACGTGATCGGTAATCTCGAGCGCAATGCTTCTTTCTTTGCCTCCAGCACCCTGATCATTCTGGCCGGTATCCTCACCGTGCTGGGGGCCTCCGACCGTGCGCTGTCGTTGTTGGCCGACATTCCCTTCGTGCAACAGGCCAGTCGGGGGTTGTCGGAAATCAAGCTGCTGTGCCTGTGCATCATCTTCGTCTACGCCTTCTTCACCTTCAGTTGGTGCATGCGCCAATACAACTTCGCCGCCGTGCTGGTGGGCTCGGCGCCTATGGTCGGTGAGCGGCATGTCACCGAGCAGGAGCGCAAGGCCTTCGCCGAGCGTGCCGCGCGGGTGATCTCGATGGCGGCCAACCAGTTCAACTTCGGTCTGCGCGCCTATTACTTCGGCATGGCGACGCTGGCCTGGTTCGTCAATCCCTGGTTCTTCATGCTGGTCACGGCCGGCGTGGTCGTGGTGCTGTATCGCCGTGAGTTCCATTCGGATGTGTTGGAAGTGATGGTCTATACCCCAACGCCGACCGCCGAGGTGGCCAAGGAGAAAAGTGAATGAGCATTCCATTCTGGTGCGTGTTCATCAGCGCCTTGTTGATCTTCATCGCCAAGGCACCCGTCGCCAAGGCCATGGCCGAGGAGGGCGGCGGGCGCTATGACAACCGCCACCCGCGCGCCCAGCAGGCGCGCCTGACGGGGTTTGGTGCGCGTGCTCTGGCGGCGCATCTCAATAGCATCGAGGCCTTTCCGCTGTTTGCAGCAGGTGTGCTGATGGCGCATGCCACGCAAACCTATGGCACTCTGGTTGACGTGCTGGCGATCACCTTCGTCGTCAGCCGTGTACTGTATCTGCTGTGCTACTGGTGGGATCTGCACTGGCAGCGCAGTCTGGTGTGGGTGGTAGGGTTGGTGTGCAGCCTGTTGCTGATGCTCAGCCCGGCGCTGAAATGAAAGAAGGCCCGCATTGCGGGCCTTCCTTGTTCATCACTCGGGATTACTGAGCGTCGACGGCATCTTTCACTTCGTCGCCAGCATCCTCGATGGCGTCGGCCGCATCGCTGGCCGCATCCTCAATTTTCTCGCCGGTGGTGGGTTCGTTACCCAGGGCTTCATTGGTTTTCTGTTCGATGGCTTCGCCCGTATCTTTGGCTGCATCGCCCAAGTTCTCCATCGCTTCGGAGACTGACTCCTTGGCCGACTCCATCTTGTCTTCCGGGGTTTTCTCGCAGGCAGCGAGACCCAGGGCAGTGGCAAGCAGCAGGGCATAAGTCAGGGTTTTTTTCACGGTTATCACTCCATGTGTGAGAGTTTGCGGCGGCCAGGCGAAGCCTGAACACACTGCCTCTTCGAGCGCTGCGTGCCGGATAAGTTCCCTGGATGCAGCGGATGTACGGGTTGCCGTGATGTCTGTTGATGCGCTGCAGTGCAGATTTGCCCAGAATCATCGACTTCTCGATAGATTCGCGCAGCGTGGCTCTTTATCGTGGTGGGCTGTGCACACGACGCAAGGTCGAAGCATCAGGGTTGAGTCGCTGCCGGTAGAGGCTCGGCCGGCAGCGCAGCGAATTGTTGACAAGGATTATCCGGATGGACGCATTGCTGATTATTGGTGGCCTGTTGCTGATGCTGACGGGCCTGGTGTGGCTGGTGATGCGTGCTTTCGCCACCAGTCTGCTATGGGGCTGGGGCAGCCTTATTGCGCCCATCACTCTGATCTACATACTGCGTCACTGGCAGCGTGCGCGCAGTGCCGTGGGGCTGATTGCGCTGGGCTGCATTCCTCTGGTGGTGGGGCTGACGATGCTGGCCAGCAAGGATGCCGAGCGCCTGGCGGCGATAGTCCGTCTCGACTGGCTCAAGCCCGAGACGCAGGCGCCGGCTGAGTTGGCTATCGACCTTGCGGGCGAGCTCAATGGCCAGCCTTTTCGACCGCAGCAGGGGGAACTGATCGATGGTGTGCTGGTGTTGCGTGAGGGCCTCGATTTCTTTGCCTTGCGTGAGCTGAGCATTCGCCTGCCACAGGCTGGCGAGGGGGCGGTACGGGTCGATGTGTTGCCGCAGGATACTGGCGAGCTTCCGGAGGTCGAGCTGAGCTGGTTGCTCCCGGAACAGGATCTACCCGAGGCCCGTCACCTGAGCCGTGGCTACACGCTGCACCTGGACCTGCAGCCGCAAGCGCCCAACAGGCTGGTCGGAGACTTTCATCTGGTCATGCCGCCGCGCTTCAAGACCAGCCTCAGCGGGCGTGTCGAGTTGTACCGTGACCGCTTGCGTTATGTCGATGGCCGGGTCGATACGCGCTTCGACTCGCGCGACACCATCGCCCATGTGCTGCATGACTATCTGCAGCGTCGTTTCGCTACACGCAACGTGGGCGAACTGAAATTGCCGGTGTTCAGCTTCACGGGCGATCACTTGCAGTTGCAGGTCGAGGCGCAGGTCGATGGGCGTGACGAGCGTCTGCCGCTGCGCCTGCACAAACGCGTCGAGCAAGGCTGGGGGGTGGAGGGCGACCGATTTGCCGCATTGCCCAACAGTGTCACGCCTCAGCCGCAGGCATCGCCTGAAGCCGCACCGGTCGTGGAGCGGCAAAGCCGGCCAATGGATCGCCGCCAACGTTTCAGCCTGGCGCGCTTGCAGCGCAACCCGGAGCAGTACCGCATGCTCAGCATGCGTTTGAGTCGGGCCAGTGGCGGCACCGTCGAAGGTCGCTTCGTGGGGATCGATGCCGACGGTAGCATCCGCCTCAGCCAGCAAATGGGCAGCGGTGGCGGACAAGCCAGTTTCAGTTTCAAACCGGAGGAAATTGCTCGCCTGGAACTGCTCGAGCCCTAAGCCCTTGAAATTGATCAGACTGCCCCCCATCTGCATGACATCCGCCGCCGCCCGCGCGGCATAGTCCTGCATGTGGAGTTAGATAACCATGAGTGTGGAAACTCAAAAAGAAACCCTGGGCTTCCAGACCGAGGTGAAGCAGCTGCTGCACCTGATGATCCATTCGCTGTACTCGAACAAGGAAATCTTCCTGCGCGAGTTGATCTCCAACGCTTCCGACGCCGCCGACAAGCTGCGTTTCGAGGCATTGGACAAGCCCGAGTTGCTTGAGGGCGATGCTGAGCTGAAGATCCGCCTGAGCTTCGACAAGGACGCCAAGACCGTCACCCTCGAAGACAACGGCATCGGCATGAGTCGCGAAGAGGTCATCACCCACCTGGGTACCATTGCCAAATCCGGTACCGCCGATTTCCTGAAGAACCTGTCCGGCGACCAGAAAAAGGATTCGCACCTGATCGGCCAGTTCGGCGTGGGTTTCTATTCGGCCTTTATCGTTGCCGATCAGGTCGAGGTCTTCACCCGTCGTGCCGGTCTGGCTGCTGCCGAGGGCGTGCATTGGTCGAGCAAGGGCGAGGGCGAGTTCGAGGTTGCCAACGTCGAGAAAGCCGAACGCGGCACCCGCATTGTCCTGCACCTGAAAAGCGGCGAAGAAGAATTCGCCGATGGCTGGCGTCTGCGCAATATCGTCAAGAAGTACTCCGACCATATCGCGCTCCCAATCGAGCTGCCGAAAGAGCACTATGGCGAAGAAAAGGACAAGCCTGCCGAGGTCGAGTGGGAAACCGTCAACCGCGCCAGCGCCCTGTGGACCCGCCCACGTACCGAGATCAAGGACGAGGAATATCAGGAGTTCTACAAGCACGTTGGCCATGACTTCGAGAACCCGCTGACCTGGAGCCACAACAAGGTCGAAGGCAAGCTGGAGTACACCTCGCTGCTCTACGTGCCGGGCCGTGCTCCGTTCGACCTGTACCACCGCGAAGCACCCAAGGGCCTCAAGCTCTACGTGCAGCGCGTGTTCATCATGGATCAGGCCGATCAGTTCCTGCCGCTGTACCTGCGTTTCATCAAGGGCGTGGTCGATTCCAATGACCTGTCGCTGAACGTTTCCCGCGAAATCCTGCAGTCCGGCCCGGTCATCGATTCGATGAAGTCGGCGCTGACCAAGCGCGTACTGGACATGCTGGAGAAACTCGCCAAGGATAAGCCGGACGACTACAAGACCTTCTGGAAGGCCTTCGGTCAAGTGCTCAAGGAAGGTCCGGCGGAGGACTTCGCCAACAAGGAGAAGATCGCCGGCCTGCTGCGTTTCGCCTCCACTGCCGGCGAGGGCGACGAGCAGTCGGTGTCGCTGGCCGACTACCTCGGTCGCGTCAAGGAAGGTCAGGACAAGATCTACTACCTCACCGGCGAGTCCTACGCGCAGATCAAGAACAGCCCACACCTGGAAGTCTTCCGCAAGAAAGGCATCGAGGTGCTGCTGCTTACCGACCGCATCGACGAGTGGCTGATGAGCTACCTGACCGAGTTCGACGGCAAGCAGTTCGTCGACGTGGCGCGTGGCGACCTGGATCTGGGCAAACTGGACTCGGAAGAAGACAAGAAGGCCCAGGAAGAAGTCGCCAAGGCCAAGGAAGGGTTGATCGAGCGGCTCAAGGGCGCGCTGGGAGAGCAGGTGGCCGAAGTGCGCGTCTCCCACCGCCTGACCGACTCGCCGGCGATCCTCGCCATTGGCGAACAGGATCTGGGCCTGCAGATGCGCCAGATTCTCGAGGCCAGCGGGCAGAAAGTGCCTGAGTCCAAGCCGATCTTCGAGTTCAACCCGGCGCACCCGCTGATCGAGCGCCTGGATGCCGAGCCGGATGAAGATCGCTTCACCGATCTGTCGCACATTCTCTTCGACCAGGCCGCGCTGGCTGCCGGCGACAGCCTGAAAGATCCCGCCGCCTACGTGCAGCGCCTGAACAAGCTGCTGGTGGAACTGTCCGCCTGATCTGCCAGGTACTGGAACAAGCCCGCTTCGGCGTAATGCTGTTCACTTAAGGTTGCACACGTTTGGCTCCCCTCTCCCATTTATGGGGGAGGGGCTGGGGGAGAGGGCTGAAAACACCGCAAACCTGCCAGTTTTCCCCTCTCCCTAACCCTCTCCCCAAAGGGGCGAGGGGACTCATCGCGTCCGACCATTTCTTATGTGAACAGCATTCCTGCTTCGGCGGGCTTTTCTATGGGAATGATTGAACGGCTTTAATTGACAAGCTCAGCCCTGTCGTTTTAGATGCTGGCAATTGACAAGCTCAGCCCTGTCGTTTTGGAGGCTGGCAATTGGCTGGCTTTCTGCCGGCGCATCGGGGTTGTATGTCGATTATCGAGTTGTTCTTCATCATGGGCGCAGACCCAGGCGTCCTTGTGCTCAGCAGCTACGATGCTCCGCTCGTGCTGCTGTCTCTGGCCATTGCCGCCTTCGCTGCGGGCATGGCTTTGCAACTGGCTGGCGAGGCGCGCAAAAGTGCGCATCCAGTCGCCAGGCATATCACCATCTTCACCGGTTCGCTGGCACTGGGTGTCGGCATCTGGGCCATGCACTTTCTCGGCATGCTCGCCTTCGAGCTGTGCGCGGCAGTGCGCTTCGATTTTGGCATCACGCTGCTGTCGATGTTGCCGAGCCTGGCGGCGTCCTGGGTGGCATTGAGTCTGCTTTCCCGGCGTGAGCTCAGCCTGCAGCAGCTTTGCGTCGGAGGGGTACTGGTCGGTGCCGGTATCGGCGCCATGCATTACAGCGGTATGGCGGCGATGCAGATGGCGCCGCTGTTGCGCTATGACCCCTGGATGTTTGCCCTGTCCATCGTTGTGGCTGTCGCGCTGGCGATTCTCGCGTTGTGGGTGCGCTTCGGTCTGGAGGGGCGTTTGCCGACGCCCTGGGCGCTGCTGCTCAGCGCCCTGGTAATGGGCCTGGCCATCAGTGGCATGCATTACACCGGCATGGCGGCTGCGCGTTTTGTCGGCACGGCGGAATCCGAAGCGCCGATGGCAGTGGTCGACAGTGGCTACATTGCTCTCGCCATCACGCTGCTGACCGTGGCGCTTACGGTGTTCGTGGTAGTGGTCAATACCTTGCTGCGCTACCGCCGCATGAGCCATCAGCTCAAGGCGAGCGAACAGCACCTGCGCTCGATCTTCGATACCGCACTCGATGCCATCGTCACGGTCGATCACACCGGCACGCTGCGTTCGGCCAACCGTGCGGTTTCGCGGCTGTTCGGCTGGACGCCCGATGAACTCATGGGCCGGCATATGAGGACACTGATCTCGGCGCCCTACATTGGCGGGATCGAGGCGCAGGTGGAGCAATACCTGAGAACCGGCCGGCTGACCCTGCCCGCCGGCGAACGTGAATTGATCTGTCTGACCCGCGAGGGCGCGGAGAAACCCGTGCGCATCAGTGTCGGCGTCACGCATGCCGGTAGCCGACCGCTATTCGTGGTGTTCGTTGCCGATATCAGTGAGCGACAGGCGATGGAGAAGGCCCTGCGCGAGAGCGAACAACAGTACCGTTCGTTGATCAGCAATATTCCCGGTGTGTCATTCCGCTGCCTGCTGGATCGTGACTGGACCATGCTGTTGATCAGCGATGCGGTGCAGACCCTGACCGGATACAGTGCCGAGGACTTCATCAGCAAGCGTTGCGCGATTGCCGATCTCTACCACCCCGACGATTACCAGCGGGTGGCCGATGAGGTGGCCCTGGCCATCGAGCAGGCACGCAATTACACCGTCGAATATCGTTTGTTCGATCGCGATGGAGCCGAACACTGGATCTGGGAAAGCGGCAGCGCGGTGTGTGACGAGCAGGGCGTTCCACGCTGGATCGACGGCGTGCTGATCGATCAGACCGAGACCAAGCGGCGTAATGCCGAGTACGAGGGCAAGGTCACGGCTATCAGCAAGGCCATGGCGTTGGTCGAGTTCGACCTAGATGGCAATATCCTCGAAATCAACGACAACGCGCTGGCCTTGTTTGGTTATAACCGCGAAGAGGTGGTCGGCCATCACCATGCCATGTTCTGCGCCCCTGAACTGGTTGCCAGTGATGTCTATCGCGAAGTCTGGGCAGAGCTGCGTGCTGGGCAACTCCGTATGGGCGAATACCGGCGCCTTGCCAAGTGCGGTCGGGAAGTATGGATTCAGGCCAGCTACAACCCGATCTTCGACACCGATGGTAAGCCGTTCAAGGTGGTCAAGTTGGCCACCGACCTGACTCCCCGCCGTGTGATGGAGCAGGATTTGCGCGCTGCCCGTGATCGTGCCGAAGCGGCCGCTGCCGCCCGCAGCAGCTTCCTGGCCAATATGAGCCACGAAATTCGTACGCCGATGAATGCCATCATCGGTTTCACCGAGTTGCTGCTGCAAACGCCACTGTCCGGCGAGCAGCGCCGTCATCTCGGCACCGTACAAAACTCCTCACGCTCGCTGCTGGGGTTGCTCAACGACATTCTCGATACCGCCAAACTCGATCGCGGCGCCATCGAGCTGGAGCAGCTGGACTTTTCCCTGCGCGAAGTTTGCGAGCAGGTGATCGCCAGCCAACGCCTGACGGCCGAGAGCAAAGGATTGCAGCTTTATCTGGATTACCCGGCGACGCTCTGCGAGTTCTTCTGTGGCGACCCGCTGCGCTTGCAGCAGGTACTGACCAATCTGCTCGGCAATGCGGTGAAATTCACCCTGCAGGGTGAGGTGCGGCTGAAGATTACGGGCGAGCCGGGTGCCATGCGTCTGGCGGTGCAGGATACCGGTATCGGTATCGCCGCCGAGCGCCTGGAGAAAATCTTCGAGCCCTTTGCCCAGGCCGATGCGTCGATGAGTCGACGTTTTGGTGGCACCGGTCTCGGTACGACCATTTCCCGCCAGTTGGTCGAGCTGATGGGCGGCCGCTTGCGGGTCGAGAGTCGCGAGGGGCAGGGCAGCTGCTTCACCGTCGAGTTGCCCTTGCGGGCCGGCAAACGTCTGGCCGCGCAACCGCGTAGCGAGCTGCCGGCGTTGCGCCAGTTGAATATTCTGGCCGCCGATGACGTGCCGCAGAACCTCGAGTTGCTGCAGCTGAGCCTGGAACACTTCGGGCACCGCGTTCGTTGCGTGGCCGATGGCGAGGCGGCGCTGCTGGCATTCGCCGAAGAGCGTTTCGACATCATTCTGATGGACGTACAGATGCCGGGTGTCGATGGTTTGGAGGCCTCGCGGCGCATTCGTCAGCTGGAGGCCAGTGAGGCGCGAGAAGCGATACCGATCATTGCGCTGACCGCCAGCGTACTCGACCAGGATCGCCAGGATGCGCTGGATGCGGGGATGAATGCCTTTGCCTCGAAACCGCTGGATCTCAATGCACTGCTCTGGGAAATGGCGCGTTTGCTCGGTTTGACCGATGTGCCCGGCGCCGTCGTCAGTGCCACCCAAGTTGCCGACGACAGCTTGTTCGACTGGGTGCGTGGCAGCCGCTTATGGGGTGGGCCGTTACGCATGGCCCAGGCGATCAGCGTGTTCATCACCGAGCAGGCTGACTTGAGCATGCGCTTGCAGCAGTCGGTGCAGGCGCACGACTGGGAAAACGGGCGGGCACTTGCACATCGCATGCACGGTGCGGCCGCCAATTTGGCCTTGAACCATCTGAGCAGCCTCGGCCGGGAAATCGAGCAGGCGTTCGTCGCACATGACCAAGCCACGCTGGGCAGGCTGCTGCGCGACCTCGAGCGAGCTCTGCAGGCCATCCGCGAGAACCTGCCGCAGGTGCCGCAGGCCAGCGCCGATGTGCCCGGTTCGAGCATTGATCCGCAGGTGTTGCTCAGCCATGCGATGCAACTGCGTAGCGCCCTGGTGCGTGGCAGCCTCGACGATGAGGCACTGCAGGCCATCGAGCGGGCTGCAAGCGGCAGCGCCCATGCCAGCACTCTGAGCAGCCTGCGCCAGGCGCTCGATGACTTCGATTTCGATCAGGCACTGCTGGTGCTCGATCAACTGTTGCTGCAACTGCAAGACGAGGAAACGACTCCATCATGAATCAGGCTGCCGATACCCGTCCGCTGCTGTTGCTGGTCGATGACGAACCCACCAACCTGCAGGTGCTGCGCCATATCCTGCAGGAGGACTACCGCCTGCTGTTCGCCAAGGAGGGCATGCGCGCGCTGGAAATGGCTGAGCGCGAGCGGCCCGATCTGATCCTGCTCGACGTGATGATGCCCGGCATGACCGGCTACGAGGTGTGCGAGCAGCTCAAGGCCAGCCCTGAGCTGAAGACCATTCCCGTGATCTTCGTCAGCGCCCTCGGCGACGTCGAGAATGAGACGCGCGGCTTCGAAGTCGGTGCGGTGGACTACATCACCAAACCGGTCAGCCCACCCATCGTGCGGGCGCGGGTGCGCACGCATCTGTCGCTGGTGCGTGTCGACGAGCTCAGGCAGACCCGCCTGCAGATCGTTCAGCGTCTGGGTATGGCTGCCGAGTACAAGGATAACGAAACGGGCCTGCACGTAATTCGCATGAGTCATTTCTCCAGGGTGCTGGCGCTGGCGGCCGGCTTCAGCGAAAGCGCGGCCGAGGAGCTGCTCAACGCCGCGCCGATGCACGATGTCGGCAAGATCGGCATTCCCGATGCGGTGCTGCGCAAGCCGGGCAAGCTCGACGAAGAAGAGTGGCAGGTGATGCGTCAGCACGTAGAAATCGGTGCGCGGATCATCGGCGAGCACAGCTCGGGGCTGCTGCGCACGGCGCATCGTATTGCCCTGTCGCACCATGAGAAGTGGGATGGCAGTGGTTATCCCAATGGCCTGAAGGGTGAGGATATACCCCTGGAAGGGCGCATCGTTGCCATCGCCGATGTGTTCGATGCCCTGACCAGCGTGCGGCCCTACAAGCAGGCCTGGTCCGTGGAGGATGCCGTGGCTTTCCTGCGTGAACAGAGCGGTCGTCACTTCGATCCGCGCCTGGTCGAGCTGTTCATCGATTGTCTGCCGGAAATTCTGCGCATCAAGGAGCGCTGGGCCGAGCAACCAGCTTGCTGAAATCCTCTGTGTAAAACCTGCCTTCAGCCTAATGCTGATCAGTTAAGCGCCGACTGCCTACGATCAGTCCCCTCGCCCCTCTGGCGAGCCATGTTCGGAGAGGGGTAAATGGCCGTTTCGCGGTATTTCGGCCCTCTCCCCCAGCCCCTCTCCCGTAAACGGTAGAGGGGAGCCAAACGCGTACAGCCTTAACTGACTGGCATTAGCCATGCGGGCGGCATTTTCATCGTCTTCGAGCAACTGGCGCACTTCGGCCGCTTCGTGCTCGTCGAGCAGGCCGAGCTGGTATTCGCCAATCAGGGCGCGCCGTTCTACGGGATCGTGCGGAATCATGCTTGCAGACACTCCTGCAGCGCGCGCAGACAGGCGTGGATACGGCCTTTGATGGTACCCAGCGGGGTGCTCAGGCGGCTGGCGATCTGTTCATGGCTCAGGCCCCGGTAGAAGGCCAGCAGAATCGGGTTATGGCGCGGCTTTTCCAGGCGCTGCAGGCAGTTGCGCAGCAGGCGCTGCTCGGCTTGCTCCAGCGCCTTGGCTTCAGCCTGTGGGCTGTCGTCCAGCACGCGCTCGAAGAACTCATCGTCCACCTCGGTATGCGTCGCCACTGCGCAGGGCATTGAGCACGCGGTAGCCGCAGGATGCTATGCACCCAGGCGCGACCGCTACCCAGCTCGCGTCGAAAGCGTGCAGCGTGTTGCCAGATACGCACGCATGCATCGTGCAGGCAGTCCTCGGCCATATCGCGCCGCCCCAGCATGCTGATGGCCAGGGCCGAGCAATTGCCCGGCTTCTTGCCGATAGAGCGCCTGGAAGGCTCGTTTGTCGCCGCGTGCACAGGCTTCCAGGGTGCTTTCGTAGTCGAACTCGCGATCTGCCATGGGTCATCCGTTGGCCTGAAAAATCCGCATGCAGCTTATACCCGGGCACTGCGCTTCTGGATCACGCACAGGTAACAAAAAGTCGCCGGCACGGGTTTCAGCGCGGCAATTCGATGCGCGTGGTTTCGCCTGGCACTTGTGGCCAGTCGCCGACGGCCCAGCGCTGGCGCGCCTGTTCGATCAGCTCCCCGGTGCTGGCGACGAAGTTCCAGTTCATACGCCGCGGGCCGGTGGGCTCGCCGCCGATCAGGGCCAGGTGGCACTCACCGTAGGCGCTGAGCAGAGGCGTTTCACCTGCCGGGATCACGGCCATGGTGTGCCTGGGCAGCGTCTCGCCATCCAGTTCCGCTTCGCCATCGATCAGGTACAGGGCGCGCTCGCTGTATTCGGTCGGGATCAGCAGGCTGACCCCAGCGCCCAGACGCAGCTCGGCATACAGGGTCGGTGAGCGAACCGGTACTGGTGATTCGAGGCAGAAACCACTGCCGGCGATCAGGGTGATCTGCACGCCCATGGCTTCGCTGCGGGGTAGCGAAGCGGCGGGGTGATGACTGTAAGCCGGTTCGCACTGTTCCTCGGCTTCTGGCAAGGCCAGCCATACCTGCAGGCCGTGGGCTCGCTTGTTCTGCCCGAGCTGCTCGGGCGGCGTACGTTCGACGTGGGCAACGGCGCGCCCTGCGGTCATCCAGCTGACATCGCCAGGGCCCACCAGTTGGTCCGAACCCAGGCTGTCCTTGTGCTGCAGCTGGCCTTCGAACAGGTAGGTGAGGGTGGACAGGCCGATATGCGGATGCTGGGCAATATTCATGCCTTTGCCGGCCGGGTAGTCATGCTCCAGCATATGATCGAAGAACACGAAGGGGCCGATGCTGCGAAAGCGTGCCGAGGGCAGGGGACGTAGAATCGGTTGGCCGGAAATATCCTCGGCGCGCGGGCGGATCAGCTGTAACTCGCTCATGCCGGAGCTCCCGCCAGGCGGGTCTCGATCTGGATGTCGGTGGTGGTCATCAGCTTGTGGATCGGACATTTGTCCGCCACGCGCAGCAGTTGCTGGCGCTGTGTCTCGTCCAGTGGTCCCTTGAGCGCCAGGTCGACGATCAGGCGGTAGTTGCCCTGGCGCTCCTCGCTGTCGTCACGCTCGACGTTGACGTCGATACCTGCCAGCGGCAACCAGCGCTGGCGTGCGTAGATCAGCAGGGTCATGGCCTTGCAGGTGCCGAGCGCGGCGTCGAACAGATCGTGCGGGTCCGGTCCGGCGCCATCCCCGCCCTGCTCGGGCGAGACGTCGCCGATGAGCTGGTGCGAGCCGATTTCGATCTGCTGCTGCAGGCCCTTGTTGTTGTGAATGCGGATCATGGCGCTTATCTTGAGGTGTGACGAATCGACAGTGGCCAGCCTAGCCCAGCCTGCACCGATCACACCAGCGCCGAGAGCCTCACGTCCGCTCCCAGCACACGCAGCAGTTGCCCGCGCTCATCGACAATGGGGACTGAAACGGTAAAGCAGAAGTCGTCTGTGGCCGAGGAGCGGTAGACCTGGGTGATATGACTCTCCATTCGCTCGGCCACGGCGCGGAACCAGGGGCGTTGGCTCCAGTCGCGGCCGCGACAGCTGGCATCCTCACCGTGCGCCACATCGGCGGCGAAGACGTTCTCGGAAATCTGCACGCCGCGGCTGTCTACCAGGTAGAACAGCTCGAAACGGCTGTCGCGCGTCAGCGTATCTGCAAGCAGTCGTTCGGCCGCTGTCACATCGCTGGCCAGCTCGTGGCGTTTGGCCAGTTGTTCGACGCTGGCGCGCACGGCTGCGTGAATTTCCAGGCGGAAGTCGCCGAGCCCTGCGAGCAGGCGATCACCGTCTTCGCGCACGGCCTTGCTGTGATGCAGCACCTGACCAGCCTTGCCAAGCAGCTCGCCAGCGACCTGGGCGATGTTTTGCACATCGCCGTTGATCGAGCGCACCGCCTGGCCGATCTGCTCGGTGCCGGCGGCGATCTGGCCGACCTGAGCGTCCAGGCGGTCTATGGCCTGGCGCGTGCTGTCCAGTCCGCCGCTGACGGCGAGAATACCGGCGCGGCCGTCGGCCACCGCCTGGTTCATGTGCTGGCCGGCACTGCCGAGCTGCTGCATGCCTTCGCGGAAACGCTCGATGATGCCACTGACCTGGCCGGTGGCATCGGTGGTATGGCCAGCCAAACGCCGCACTTCCTCGGCGACCACGGCGAAGCCCCGACCATGTTCGCCGGCGCGGGCAGCCTCGATGGCGGCGTTCAGGGCGAGCAGATTGGTCTGCTGGGAGATGCTGGCGATCACGCCGATGACCTTGCTCACTTCATCGAGCTGTCCGGCCAGTTGCTGGATCACCTGAGCCAGTTGCGCCTCGCTGGCATCGATCACTTCAACCTGCCGTAGTACCGCCTGGCCGCTTTGCTGGCATTGGTTGAGGGTGGCGGAAACCTCGGCGGACAAGCGCGCGACTTCGCCGGCACCGGGCACCAGTTCGGCGTCCAGTGTGGTGGTGACCTGCTCGCTGGCGCTGGCGATCAGCTCCGATGACTGTGCCAGCGTCTGCCCGCTTTGTTGGTTGGCAGCGGCGATGCGCGCCAGTTGTGGCGCATGCGCGGCGATGCCGACGGCGGCGCCGAGGCTGGCGCGGATACGCTGCTGGAGGCTGGCGCTGAAATCGTTCAGGCGCACCATCCACTGGTAGTCCTCCGGGAGTCGAGTCGTAAGGTCGTGCTGTTGGAACAAAGCGTCCAATGCGGCCTCGTCCTGGGCCTTGCGGGTTGGCTTGCGCAGCAACTGCAACATGGTGATTCCCCTGTCTGGTCTGCCTGAGTCACTGCAAGCGAGGTGCCATCATTGGCTGACGTACCCATGGCCGTTTCAGGCCGTTAGCCAGCTATTCATGTTCCGGCTTGGTGCGGCCTTTGGTTGCCTGCTTCTTTTGAGGGCGCTGATGCGAATGGCGTGGGGTGATCTCCGAACTTGCCGGGCCGCTCGGCGGTCTATGCTGCTCGTACCGTCAGGAGGACTCGCCTTGCTCACATCTCGAACGATGCCATGGATACTCGCGCTCAGTGCCGCTATCGTCTGCAGCGCCCAGGCCCGCGAATACCGCTACAGCGACGCCCACCTGCACTACGTCGACTTCTTTCAGGAAAGCGCCGGCATGGACGAACTACTGGAGAAGATGGCGGAAAACAATGTCGATCATGTGATGTTCTCGGGTATTCCGGTGGCCAAGAAGTGGGATGAGGACGAGCCCAAGCGTCCGCGTTATTACGCCGGTGATGACGCCAATGCCTATTGGTACAGCGCTACCGACGTGTTCATCGCGGCCGCCTACAAGCGTCTGCCCGCCGAGCAGCGCAAGCGCTTCCACCCGTTCCTTTCCGGCTTCAATCCCAACGACAAGAACGCCGACGCGCATATCCGCCGTATGCTCGAGCTAGACCCTGGCCTGTGGCAGGGCATCGGCGAGGTCTTCACCCGGCATGACGATCTCACCGCGCTGATTCATGGCAGTGCGCCGCGTGCCAACAACGAAGCGCTGGCGCGGGTTTTTCATCTGGCCGCCGAGTATGACCTGCCGGTGATGCTGCATTCGAACATCACCTCCAAGCGCGAACGTGAACCGCTGTTCCTGGAGGAAATCGAGGCGCCGCTGCGCAACCACCCGCATGTGCGTTTCATCTGGGCGCATGCTGGCACCAGTGCCGAGATTCACCGTCACCAGGAGAAGCTCGACTTCCTCCTGGAGACGGTCGAACGCATGCTCGGCCAGTACCCGAACCTCTATATCGATCTGTCCTGGACCATGCTGCAGCCCTATCTGCTGGACGAGAACGGTCAACCAGACGAGCAATGGGTGCATCTGGTCAGCAGTTATCCTGATCGCTTCATGCTCGGCTCCGACGTGGTCGGGCGCTTCGGTAATCTGGGCGAGTACATGAAAGGCTTCGAGCCGTTTCTCGATGCTTTGCCCGAGGACGTTGCGCACAAGGTCGCGCGTGACAACTTCCTGTCGGTATTGCCGCGCCGGGTGCAGGCCGAACTGGATCGCTAGGGTGGAAATCGCGCTGCGATTATGCGCGTGCTGTGCCCGTCAGCATGGCTGTCATCAGGCTGTCACCCGGACGTCATAGCCTCGCGCTCACTTCAACGAGGAGCGCATCATGCATGACACCCGAATGGCCGTGATGGCCGGTCTATTGCTTTGGGCAGGGCTGAGCCAGGCTGACGTCCGTATCGATGGGCCGGTGGAATACGGCATCTTCAGCAGTGACTATCAGGATTTTCAGCCGGGCGAGCGGGTACTGACCCGCAGCAATCAGGCGATCCAGCGCACCGAGCAGATTCCCGCCAGGCTCGGCACCAAGTTCGGCATGCGCTACCGCCTGGCGGGTAAGCGCGAAGGCGATGTGCCGCTGACGCTGCTGTACCTCACGCCGGGGGTGATGACGCCCGATGGTCAGCGTCATGACAAGTTCGAAGTGCAGCAGCAGCTGGTGCCCGGTGCGGCGCAGGACGTCATGGCTTTCGAGTTCACCGAACACCATGAGGTGGTGCCCGGTGAGTGGCACTTCATCGTCTATCAGGGCGACCGCAAGTTGGCCGAACAGCGTTTCTCCGTGCGCTGAGTTGTCATCCCTCAGCCCTTGCCGGAGTCAGGCTCCGTTTGCGGGCGCATCGAGCGAAACCGGCCATGGCGATGATGCCCCGCAAACAGCTGAGAAGCACAGTTAAAGCCCGTTCTGTTCGGGCTCGCGCGCGAGCCTGTTGTTAATGCCGCCCCCTCAAGCGCAGGCACTTTTCCCATAAAGTCCGTTTGTCTTTGTCGCACCTAGGGCCTGTTGCCGTTTTACATGGGCAACCATAGGAAGGCGCAGGCCATGGCCACCACGCTCTCGTAATTTCTCTTGAGCTTGTCGAATCGAGAGGCCACCGCCCGGTAGTGCTTCAGCCGGGCGAAAGCGTTTTCCACCAGGTGGCGATTGCGGTACAGACCTCTGTCCAGATTCGCGTTGCCTTTCACAGAGTTACGCTTCCTCGGGATCACGGCCTTGGCCCCTTGTCGCTCAACTTGCTCTCGGATTCTCTCGCTGTCATAGCCCTTATCCGCAACGATGGTTTCTGCCGCTGGGAGCTTGGAACTCAATGCGGGTGCCTGAGTGCAGTCATTGATTTGGCCTCCCGTGATTTCAAACTCGATGGGCAAACCATGGGCGTCCACCGCCAGATGAATCTTGCTGGTATTGCCGGCTCGGCTTTTCCCTATAGCTTCATCGTTTGCGCTGGCAGCACCTGCGCTGTGCTGGTGAGCCTTGGCATAGCTGCCATCAATGAACACCCACTCCATGTCGGGCTCCTCCACCAGCATCTTGAAGACCTTGAACCATTTGCCGGCAGCAGACCATGCGTTGAAGCGTTTGTAGACCTTATTCCAGTTACCAAACTCCTTGGGCAGGTCTCTCCAGGGACATCCCGTGCGCATGCGGTACAGCATGCCCTCCACGGTCATTCGTAGATCACGCTTGTTGTAGATGGCCTTGTGCAGGAGAATTTCCCGCAGCTTCGACCAATGCTCGTCGTTGAGTAGTAATCGGGGCATTGCAAGCTCGTATCGATGTCGGGTCAGAGCTTCAACGATACAAGCTTGCTCTTATAGATCAATTGGTTAGCGCGAAACGGCAACAGGCCCTAACCAGCGGAGAGCGTTCCGGGCCGATCAGGCCCGGCGCAAGGTGTTGCTGAAATTTCGTGTTCGCTATCAAGCTTGCAGCGAAGTCGCCGATAAACAGTCCGGGATCAGCGCAATCTCATCTGATCTTCGACCAGGTATGGGTTGAAGGTGTCTCGACTTCTGCGCGTATGGGAGTTCCACAACATGTCGCTGCGTAACCTTTCGATTGCTCCGCGTGCTTCTTTGGGGTTCGGCCTGGTGGCTTTGCTGGTGCTATTGCTCGGAGCTTTCTCTCTCTTCCAGATGCTGGAGATGCGCAAACAAGCCGAAGCGATTGACAAGAACTGGCTACCCAGTGTTGTAACGCTTGGGGAAGTGAGCCAGGACATCCTGCGCCTGCGAGCCATTACGCTGCGCCTCATGCTCAACCGTGATCCCGCTGATGTGCAAAGCAACTTGCGTCTGGCAGATGAGCTACGCAATGAAGTGCTTCAGGCCGAATCGGTGTTCCGGGAGCTGATCTCGAGCCCCGAGGAGCGCGCAGCCTATGACGTCTTCCGCCAGGCCGAAGCAAGTTATCTGCAGGAGCAGGGCAAGATTGTCGAGTTTGTTCGTCAGGGCAATTTCGACGGGGCCGTTGCTGTATCGCGTGGCCCGCTCAATGAGTATGCCGACAATATGACGAGAGCACTGCGTGATCTTGCCGAGATCAACAGGAAAGGGGCCTCTGCCGCAGCCCGTGAAGCTGAACGGGTATTCGACTCCGCCCTGATCTGGGTGATCACGATGATGGTGCTGGCCGCCTTGGCCACCATCATTCTGGCGATACTGTTGACGCGCAGTATCGTTGCACCGCTGGCCGAGGCTGTGCGCGTGGCTGAAGTTGTGGCTTCAGGCGATCTGACGCAGGCCATCGATGCGTCCGGTACGGACGAGCCGGCGCGCCTGCTGGCTGCCCTGAAGAACATGCAGAGCAACCTGCGAGGCACCATCCAGAGCATTGCCGACTCCTCCAATCAGTTGGCCTCGGCCTCGGAAGAGCTGCATGCGGTCACCGAAGATTCCACGCGTGGCCTGCACCAGCAGAACACCGAGATCGAGCAGGCTGCTACGGCGGTCAACGAGATGACCGCCGCCGTCGAGGAGGTGGCGCGTAATGCCGTGAGCACCTCCGAGGCCTCGCGTGAATCCAATACCACTGCGCAGCACGGGCGCGAGCAGGTGCGCCAGACCGTGGACTCCATCGGTCAGCTGGCGGCTGACGTCACCAGTACCTCGCAGGAGGTCGAGCAGCTGGCGCAGCGTGTGCACGAGATCAGCAAGGTGCTCGATGTGATCCGTTCCATCGCCGAACAGACCAACCTGCTGGCGCTCAATGCGGCCATCGAGGCAGCGCGTGCCGGTGATGCCGGGCGTGGTTTCGCCGTGGTGGCCGACGAGGTGCGGGCACTGGCCCATCGCACCCAGCAGTCGACTCAGGAAATCGAGCAGATGATTGGCGGCATCCAGACTGGTACGGATCGCGCGGTGAATGCCATGCAGAGCAGCAATGGCCGCGCCCGTTCGACGCTGGAGGTGGCGCAGGCTGCTGGTGTGGCGCTGGAGCAGATCACCCAGGCGATTTCCTCGATCAACGAGCGCAATCTGGTGATTGCCAGCGCCTCGGAAGAGCAGGCTCAGGTGGCGAGGGAAGTGGACCGCAATCTGGTCAATATCCGCGATCTGTCGCTGCAGACCTCCGCTGGCGCCAATCAGACCAGCGCGGCGAGCCAGGAACTGTCGCGTCTGGCCGTCGACCTCAACAACCTGGTGGCACGCTTCAAGGTCTGAAGCAGGCCGCAAACGAAAACGGCGCCCGAGGGCGCCGTTATCTTTACCGCAGCAGCGATTACTTGCCAGCCCAGCGCTTGAGCACCAGGGTGGCGTTGGTGCCGCCGAAACCGAAGCTGTTGCTCATGACGGTATCGAGTTTGGCATTCTCGACGGGGGTCAGCTGGATCGGCATGTCGGCCACTTCCGGATCCAGCTCGTCGATGTTGGCCGAGGCAGCGATGAAGTTGCCTTCCATCATCAGCATGCAGTAGATCGCTTCCTGCACACCAGCTGCGCCCAGGCTGTGACCGGACAGGCTCTTGGTCGAGCTGATGGCCGGTGCCTTGTCGCCAAATACTTCACGCACGCCACGAATTTCGGCGACGTCACCGACCGGCGTCGAGGTGCCATGGGTGTTGAGGTAGTCGATCGGGGTGTCGACGGTGGCCAGCGCCTGCTGCATGCAGCGCACGGCACCTTCACCGCTCGGGGCCACCATGTCGTAGCCGTCGCTGGTGGCGCCGTAACCGACGATTTCGGCGTAGATCTTCGCGCCACGGGCCAGGGCATGTTCCAGCTCCTCGACCACGACCATGCCGCCACCGCCGGCGATGACGAAACCGTCACGCTTGGCGTCGTAGGCGCGCGAAGCCTTTTCCGGTGTCTCGTTGTACTGGGTGGAGAGGGCGCCCATGGCGTCGAACAGGCAGCTCTGGCTCCAGTGCTCTTCTTCACCGCCGCCGGCGAAGACGACATCCTGCTTGCCCAGCTGGATCTGCTCCATGGCCTGGCCGATGCAATGTGCGCTGGTGGCGCAAGCAGAAGAGATGGAGAAGTTCACGCCCTTGATCTTGAACGGCGTGGCCAGGCATGCCGATACGGTGCTGCCCATGGTGCGGGTGACACGGTATGGGCCGATGCGCTTGACGCCTTTTTCGCGCAGGGTGTCGATGGCTTCCATCTGGTTGATGGTGGAGGCGCCACCGCTGCCGGCGATCAGGCCGGTGCGCGGGTTGGAAACCTGCTCTTCGCTGAGGCCGGAGTCCTTGATCGCCTGCTCCATCGACAGGTAGGCGTAGGCTGCCGCGTCGCCCATGAAGCGGAACAGCTTGCGGTCGATCAGCTCTTCCAGGTTCAGGTCGACCGAGCCGGAAACGTGGCTGCGCAGGCCCATTTCGGCGTAGGACGGATTGAAGCGGATGCCCGACTTGCCTGCGCGCAGGCTGGCGGCCACGGCTTCTTTGTCAGTGCCCAGGCAGGAAACGATGCCCAGACCGGTGATCACTACACGACGCATGTGCAAGTCCTTCAGAAACTGTCAGTGGAGGTGAACAGGCCAACACGCAGGCCTTCGGCACTGTAGATTTCGCGGCCATCGACGGCTACGGTGCCATCGGCGATACCGAGGATCAGCGAGCGGTTGATGGTGCGCTTGATATGGATGTTGTAGGTGACTTTCTTGGCGGTCGGCAGAACCTGACCGAAGAATTTCACTTCACCCGAGCCCAGGGCGCGGCCCTTGCCTGGGTTGCCTTGCCAGCCCAGATAGAAGCCAACCAGCTGCCACATGGCATCGAGGCCGAGGCAGCCAGGCATGACCGGGTCGCCTTCGAAGTGGCACGCAAAGAACCACAGATCCGGATTGATATCGAGCTCAGCGACGATTTCGCCCTTGCCGTACTTGCCGCCGGTCTCGCTAATGTGAACGATGCGATCGATCATCAGCATGTTCGGGGCGGGCAGTTGCGCGTTCCCGGGGCCGAACAGTTCGCCGCGGCCGCAGGCGAGCAGATCTTCCCGAGAGTAGGCGTTTTGTTTTGTCATGCGAGCTCCTCAATTGTCCCCATGCTTCTAAGGCTGGGCGAATCGTCCTGGCCGGCGCGTCTGGAAAATCAGATCGGGCGCCGGCAGCCTAGTCATAGACTGTTGCGTTGTGGTGAAAGTCACAGCGCAGTGAGTACAGTTGTACTCTGCTGCTTCCATGTTGTCACAGCTGCAGCAGTTTCCCCTTGTAACGCCGGCTTGTCACGGGCGCCAGTTGACTAAGGTCGCGATGGCAGCCAGCGCTGCAGGATACGTTGCAGGTCGGCACGTTTGAATGGTTTTGCCAGGTAATCGTTCATTCCGGCGGCCAGGCAGGCTTCGCGGTCGCCCTGCAGGGCATTGGCGGTGAGGGCGATGATGGGCAGTTGTTGTCTGTCCTCGAGCTGGCGAATTTGCCGCGTTGCCTCGTAACCGTCCATCAGCGGTAGCCTGCAGTCCATGAGGATGGCGGCGTAATCCTGTGCGCGGCCGTTCTGTACGGCCTGTTGACCGTCGCCGGCCAGGCTGACCGGGTAGCCCAGGCTGCGCAGCATGGCTTCGGTCACGGTCTGGTTGACCGGGTTGTCCTCGACCAGCAGCACGGCCTGACCGTTGCCGCCGGTCAGCGGTTGACCGTCACGGTCGGGCGCCTGCGTGCTGCAGGGGTGAAATGGCAGGGGGATTTCCAGGGTATCGAGCTTGCCGTTGATCACACCATATTCGGTGGCCGGCGCCAGTTGATTGGCGATCAATTGGCCGGCGAGTCCCTGCTCCTGGCGCAGATCCTGCGGCCGAGTAAAGGTGAGAAAGCCGGTTAGCAGCAGCGTCAGCAATCAATAATGCCGGGCCGACACTGATCAGCTGGGTGCGGGTGTGGATGTTCCAGCCGCGGCGCTGAGCATGAGCTTTACCGCCAGGCATTGGCCGGGGATTTGCCGCTGGCTGCTCGGCGGCACCGGAAGGGGGCGAGGGGCAGCCTGTGGGCACGAGTCGTCCTTGGCAATTAACGTTGGTCGCTCATGTAACCGAGCCATCGCGCTTTGCCAGTCTCAGGCGTGTGCACTCTGCGCCAATTCTCGTTTGCGCCTGCCCGCGCAGGGGGATTGCTGAACTTTTGCCCTGACCAGGTACTCTCGGCTCCGTATAATGCCCGCAGACCGCCATCACGCATGGCCTCATTCGGAAGACCTATGACACAGCTTCAACCCATTGCCGTACTCGGTGGCGGTAGTTTCGGTACCGCACTGGCCAATTTGCTGGCGGAGAACGGCCAGCGCGTCCTGCAGTGGATGCGTGATCCCGAGCAGGCCGAGCAGATGCGCCAGAGCGGGGAAAACCCGCGCTACCTGAAAGGCGTCAAGCTGCATCCCGGCATCGAGCCGACCAGCGATCTGAGCGGCGTACTGCAGCAGGCCGAACTGGTGCTGGTGGCCTTGCCCTCCAGTGCCCTGCGCGATGCCCTGCAGCCGGTCGCTGCGCTGCTGGCCGGCAAGATGTTGATCAGCACCACCAAGGGCATCGAAGCCAGAACCTTCAAGCTGATGAGCCAGATTCTCGAAGAGATCGCGCCTGAGGCGCGTATCGGCGTGCTGTCCGGGCCGAATCTGGCCAAGGAAGTGGCTGATCACGCACTGACTGCCACGGTCATCGCCAGTGAGGATGAAGCACTGTGCCTGCGCGTGCAGCAGGCGCTGCATGGTCGAACCTTCCGCGTCTATGCCAGTGCCGACCGTTTTGGTGTCGAACTCGGCGGTGCGTTGAAGAACGTCTACGCCATCATGTCCGGCATGGCGGCGGCGCTGGGCATGGGCGAGAACACCAAGAGTATGCTGATCACCCGCGCCCTGGCGGAAATGACCCGTTTCGCGGTCAAGCTTGGTGCCAATCCCATGACCTTCCTTGGCCTGGCCGGCGTCGGCGATCTGATCGTCACCTGTTCGTCACCGAAAAGCCGCAATTATCAAGTGGGTTACGCCCTGGGTGAGGGCTTGAGCCTGGAGGAGGCGGTGCAGCGTCTGGGTGAGGTTGCCGAAGGGGTCAACACACTGAAGGTACTCAAGGCGCGTGCCGAGGAGCTGGACGTCTACATGCCGCTGGTTGCCGGTCTGCATGCCATTCTTTTCGAGGGGCGTACGCTGGCGCAGGTCATCGAACTGTTGATGCGCGGCGAACCCAAGACCGATGTCGATTTCATCCCCACTGCCGGCTTCTGAGCCCGGTAGTCAATCAAGGAGTTGCGTCATGAGCGATGAAAAGCAGGAACTGGAACGTGAGTCGATTCTGCTGCGCATTCTGTGGATGGTGATCTTCGTCATCGTCTGGCAACTGGCCGAATTGCTGCTCGGTGCCGTGGTGCTGCTGCAACTGGGTTACCGCCTGTTCTACGGCGCGCCCAATGCCAGCCTGCTGGGTTTTGGCGACAGCCTCAGCCAGTACCTGGCGCAGATCGGTCGTTTCGGTACCTTCAACACCGATGAAAAACCCTGGCCGTTCGCCGATTGGCCGACGCCGCGAGCGCCTGAAGGCGAGACCGCACACAGTATCCCGCCGGCGCCGCATCCGGTGCGTGACGAGGAGCCCAAGCTGTGAGGTTATGGCTGTTGCGTCATGGTCAGGCCGAACCTCAGGCCGCCAGCGATGCGGCCCGCGAACTGACCGCCCATGGTCGCCAGGAAGTGCAACAGGCTGCCGCGCAACTGCTTGGTCGCCCGCTGACCGCTATCATGGCCAGCCCTTACGTGCGCGCTCAGCAGACGGCCGAATTGGTACGCCTTGAGCTAGGGTTCAGCGGCTCGGTGCAGACGGTGTCCTGGCTGACGCCGGACAGCGACCCGCGCGATGCGCTGAAATACCTCGATGAACGCGAGCATGCCGAGGTACTGCTGGTCAGCCATCAGCCGCTGATCGGCGCACTGGGAGGTTTGCTGGTGCATGGTCATCGCCAGGAGCCGCTGCCGATGCGTACTGCCAGCCTGGCTGAGCTGGAAGGTGATATTTCGGCAGCCGGGCTGATGGAGCTGCTGGCGTTGATTCACCCGCGCTGAGCCTTTGCCCTGTGGCGCTGCGCACCTTGCTGCAAGCGCCTGATGCCCGTTCCAGGGCGTCTGAAGGCGAATGTTCCAGTTGCGAAACATTTCTTAACTTGCACCTCTTTTGTTCACGTGGAATAGTCAACCAAGCAAGTGCTTGGTTGATTCCTACAAAAACAACAAAGGAGGAAGCCCTGTGGCTGATGCAATCCGTTTGCCCCTCGAGCTGTTTTACGAACGTGAAGCAAGGCACCCGAACAAACGCTACATGGTTCAACCTCTCAGTGGCGGTCAACTGCTGGAGCTGAGTTGGGCCGAGGTCGGGGAACAGGCCCGGCGTGCGGCCAGTTGGTTGCGCAGCCGCGAACTGCCGCCGGGCAGTCGTGTCGCCATCGTTTCCAAGAACTGCGTGCACTGGATCATTGCCGATCTGGCGATCTGGATGGCGGGCTGCGTCTCGGTGCCGCTGTATCCCAACCTCACCGCCGACTCCATGCGTCAGGTACTGGAGCATTCCGAGGCGACACTGGCCTTCATCGGCAAGCTCGATGACTGGGCTTCGATGGCGCCGGGGCTGCCGCCAGGGGTGGCGACCATCAGCCTGCCACTGCATCCGCAGGGCCGCTTCGACTTCAGTTGGGATGATCTGCAGCGCAGTGCACCGATTCAGGACGATCCCAAGCCTGCGGCCAACCAGTTGGCCACCATCATCTATACCTCCGGCACCACCGGCATGCCCAAAGGCGTGATGCACAACTTCTCCAACCTCGGCTTCGCCGCCAGTAATGCCATCAAGCTGTTTGGCGTCGGTGAGGATGATCGACTGATCTCCTATCTGCCGCTGTGTCATGTCGCCGAGCGCATGTTCATCGAGCTGGCGTCACTCTATGCCGGACAGACCATCTTCTTCGCCGAGAGCCTGGATACCTTCCTTGCAGACCTCAAGCGCGCGCGGCCGACGGTGATGTTCGGTGTGCCGCGCATCTGGACCAAGTTCCAGATGGGCGTGTACAGCAAGATGCCGGCGCACAAGCTTGACCGCCTGCTGAGTTTACCCATCATTGGTCGCTTTATCGGCCGCAAGGTGCTCGCCGGGCTGGGTCTGGACGCCATTCGCTATGCGCTGTCCGGGGCCGCCCCGGTCCCCGAGGCGCTGCTCAACTGGTATCGGCGTCTGGGCATGGAGATCCAGGAGGTCTATGGCATGACCGAGAACTGCGGTTATTCCCACGTCTGCCTGCCCGGCAGGTTCAAGCAGGGCTGGATTGGCCAGAACAACCCGGGTGTCGAGGTGCGTATTGCTGAAGACGGTGAAGTTCAGGTACGCAGTGGCGCAACCATGCAGGGGTACTACAAGGACCCGCTCAAGACCGCCGAAGCGCTGACCGACGACGGTTTTCTGCGTACGGGCGACAAGGGCGAGCAGGATGCCGAGGGCAACCTGCGCCTGACCGGGCGCATCAAGGAGATCTTCAAGACCAGCAAGGGTAAGTACGTGGCACCGGCGCCGATCGAAAACCGTCTCGGTGAGCACTCGCGCATCGAGCAGGTCTGTGTGGTTGGGGACGGTCTGCCACAGCCCATCGCGCTATGCGTATTGTCTGATGTGGGGCGCCAGGAAGCGGCCAACGACAGCCGCAACGAGCTGGAAAGCAGCCTCAAGGCATTGCTTGCCGAGGTCAATGGTCGCCTCGATCAACATGAGCGTTTGCAGGGCCTGGTGCTGGTCAAGGAGGTCTGGGCGGTGGAGAACGGTTTCCTCACACCAACCCTGAAGATCAAGCGTGCAGTGATCGAGGGCACCTATGGCGAGCGTTTCTCCGAATGGCAGCAGCGCAGCGAAGCGGTACTCTGGCACGATTGAGTATCGCCGGGTTGGCGCCGCCGGCCCTGTTTTCCCTCCGTTCAAGGAAAAGTCCATGGCTCTCTGGCAACGAACCCCAGATATCGCGGCACTGAACGCCACGCTCAAGAACAGCATCGGCGAGGTGCTGGACATCCGTTTCGAATCCTTCGACGACGAATCGCTCAGCGCTAGCATGGTGATCGACTCGCGCACTCATCAGCCTTACGGTCTGCTGCACGGTGGTGCCTCTGTGGTGCTGGCGGAAACCCTTGGGTCGACCGCCAGCTACCTGTGCATCGACACCAGCCGCTTCTACTGCGTCGGTCTGGAGGTCAATGCCAACCACCTGCGTGGTTTGCGCAGCGGGCGTGTGCACGCGGTTGCACGGCCAGTGCACCTGGGGCGAACCACGCACGTCTGGGATATTCGCCTAAGCGGTGACGACGGCAAGGCCAACTGTATTTCACGGCTGACCATGGCCATCGTGCCGTTGGGTGAACAGCCTGCCAAGGTGTGATGCTGCACATGGGGGCTGATGCGAGCCTGGCATACCCAGTGAGGGGGTGACGGGCCGAGCATATCCGGCGGTTTTTCAAGCCTGGCCGGGTTCGTACGAAAAGTCGTCGAGCGAGGTTCTGGCGATCCCAGGGCGACCCCGGAAAGGGGCGGGCGCGGATTGGGCTCGCCCCCGAGTCAAGGCGCTGTAAATGGGCTGGCGTTCCAGCCCGTTATCAACGCAGCATCAGTGAATACAGAGGCCCATCTTGGGCGCTGGCGGGCATAGCCCTGACCATTGCACCGTCATCAATGGCCGTTACAGTCGTTGCCCCAGGCTGACGGCTGCCGGAGAATCCCGATACCAGTGGATTTCGGGTTTGATGCATGTCGCAGTCCGTTTTTTTCGCTCATGCCAACGGCTTTCCGTCGGCCACCTACGGCAAGCTGTTCGCCGCGCTGGCGCCGGACTTTCAGGTGCAGCACCTGGAGCAGCACGGCCACGACCCGCGTTTTCCGGTCAATGACAACTGGTCGAATCTGGTCGATGAGCTGATCCATCACCTCGAGGGTGGTGACGAGCCGGTCTGGGGCGTCGGTCATTCGCTCGGCGGTGTGTTGCATTATCACGCAGCCTTGCTCCGCCCCGAGCTGTACCGCGGCGTGGTGATGCTCGACTCGCCGCTGCTGACCCTGGCCGACCGCATGGTGATCCGCGCCGCCAAACGCTTCGGCTTCATCGACCGCATCACCCCGGCGGGGCGCACCCTGGGGCGCCGTGAAGCATTCGCCGACCTGCTCGAAGCGCGTAATTATTTTGCCGGCAAGAGCTTGTTCCGGCGTTTCGATCCCGAATGTCTGGATGCTTATGTCAGCCACGGTCTGCAGGCGGGAACGCAGGGTTTGCGTTTGAAGTTCGACCCTGCCACCGAGATCAGCATCTACCGCAGCGTGCCGCACACCGCGCCGGGTCGGCCGCAGCAGCTTGCCGTACCGCTGGCCATGGTTCGGGGGCGCCACAGCCGCGTCGTGCTGCCGCATCATGCGCGTCTGCTCAAGCGCATGCCGCGTGCGGAATATCACCATTTGCCTGGCGGCCATATGTTCCCGCTGGAGCGGCCGCAGGCCACGGCCGAGTTGCTGCGTCAGCTGTTCAGTCGCTGGGCCGGTCATCAGGAGCAAGACGCATGAACGCAGGCTTCGAGGAAGTTCGTCTGAGCCTGCCGCATATCGAGCTGGCGGCGCATCTCTATGGCCCCGAAGAGGGTTTGCCGGTATTGGCCCTGCACGGCTGGCTGGATAATGCCGCGAGCTTCGCGCGGCTGGCACCGAAACTCGAAGGGCTGCGCATCGTCGCGCTGGATTTTGCCGGTCATGGCCACTCCGAGCATCGTGCAGCAGGCGCAGGTTATGCGTTATGGGACTACGCCTATGACGTGCTGCAGGTCGCCGAACAGTTTGGCTGGCAGCGTTTTTCCATCCTCGGCCATTCCATGGGCGCGATTACCGCGGTGTTGCTGGCCGGGGCGATGCCCGAGCGCATTGCGCGCCTGGCGTTGATCGACGGCCTGGTGCCCTATACCGGTGAGGCCGAACAGGCACCGGAAAAACTCGGGGAAGCGTTGCGCGCCAGGCAGAAACTCACCGACAAGCGCAAGCCGGTGTATGCCGAGGTGGCGCGTGCAGTCGAGGCACGCATGAAAGGCGTCGGTGCGGTCAGTCGAGAGGCGGCCGAATTGCTGGCCCAGCGCGGGCTGATGCCGGTGCCTGGCGGTTACACCTGGCGTACTGACAGCCGCCTGACCCTGCCATCACCGCTGCGCCTGAGCTGGGCTCATGCCCAGGCGTTCGTCCATGCGCTGCAATGCCCGGTCAGTCTGGTGCTGGCCGAGCAAGGCATGATGAGCGCACAGCCGGCGGTGCAGGCTCTGCTCCAGCACGTACCGTTCGAGGTGCATCGCCTGCCTGGCGGGCATCATCTGCATCTGGATGACGAGGCTGGCGCGCAGCTCGTAGCGGATTGTTTCAATCCATTCCTGCGCCTGCCTTGACTTGCCTGCGGCCCTGGGGAAAGGTGTGGCGGTCTGCCATGGAGGATTGCATGATCGCCCCGTCAAAAGTCGTCACCCACTGCTTTGCAAGTTCGTTTGCCCTTGGCCTGCAACAGGTCTGCAGTCAATGAAGGGCTATACGAAGCTGTTGTGCGCAGCGCTGGCTACCTTTTGCAGTGCTGCCGTGCTGGCGGCTGATCTGCCAGGCAGCCGCGATCTTGAGGTTTTGCCGCGTTTTCCCGGCAGTCTGATCGTGGCGTTCAAGGAGGCGCCGGACGTCGAACGTATCTACCCGCAGGGCTCGATTCGCCGTATCAGCGGACGCTTGCGTTACGAGCGCGAGATCCTCGTACAGGGCCAGCACCACGCGGTGACCTACGAATTGCCACGCACCCACAGCGCTGATCAGGCATTCACCGCCGCACGGGAAACGCTGCTGCAGCAGGGCGCCGAATTGCTTTACTGGTGCCAGGGCCGCGAGTGCGGCGCCAGCAGCCTGTGGGCCAACTCGGTGTTCGGCAATGCCACGCTGTATGGTTCCGACGACCAGCAGGCCTACGCGCTGTTGCGCCTGGCCGAGCCGAATCACGAAAGCCTGCTGGCGCTGTACAGCATCACCCGGGGTAATCGCCGCGCCTATCTGCATGCCGAGCAACTGGATGCCGACGCACCATTGGGTGAATTGCTGCCGACACCCGCGACGCTGCTGCGTCAGTTGCGAAGCGATGGGCAACTGAAACTGACCGATGAAGCCAAGGTTGACAGCGCCTGGGTGGACGTACTGGCACGCAGCCTCAATCTGGACAGCACGCTGCGCGTTACTCTCGCGGGTAGTCAGGCCGAGGCCTGGCGCGAGGCGTTGATCGCGCAACGTGTACGTGAAGCGCGCCTGGAACTTGGCGATGCTGCCGATGGTGCCCTGAGCCTGCGTCTGTTGCGTTAAGCTAGCGCTCGCAATCGCCTATGCAGAGCGCCCGTAAGGGCGCTTTGTCGTTTCGCCGAAGGGAGTTTCGCTCGATGGCCAACAATGATCGTCTGCTGGTGCAGATTCTTTTGCTCGGTCTGCTGGCCGCCAGTCTCTGGGTGCTGGCGCCATTCTGGTCGGCATTGTTCTGGGCGGCCGTGCTGGCCTTTGCCAGTTGGCCGCTGATGCGTCTGCTGACGCAGTTGCTCAATGGCCGTATGTCGCTGGCGGCAGGCATCCTCACGGGTGTCTGGGTCGTCCTGGTGGCAGTGCCTCTGGTTTGGCTGGGCTTCAACCTGGCCGATCACATCAAGGATGCCAACGCGCTGGTCAGAGATCTGCAAGTGAAAGGCCTGCCGCCGCCGCCGAGCTGGCTGGCCGGCATTCCGCTGGTTGGCGAGCGATTGGTGGAGTTGTGGCGCACCGTCGATCAGCAAGGCGCGGCGCTCTTCGATACCGCACGGCCCTATCTGGGCCAGGTCGGTAACTGGCTGATGGCACGCAGCGCGAAAATCGGCACGGGTATGGTCGAGCTGGCCCTGAGCCTGGTGCTGGTGTTCTTCTTCTACCGTGACGGGCCACGCCTGGCGGTATTCGTGCACAGCTTGCTGGAGCGGCTGATCGGCGTGCGCGCCGACCATTACCTGGAGTTGGTCGCCGGCACCGTGCAGCGCGTGGTCAACGGCGTGATCGGTACCGCTGCCGCGCAGGCCGTACTGGCCTATATCGGTTTTGCCATCGCCGGCGTGCCGGGGGCGCTGGTGCTGGCCCTGCTGACCTTCGCCTGCAGTTTCATCATGATCCCGCCGCTGATCTGGGGGCCTTCCGTGGCCTGGCTGGTGTGGCAGGGGGAGATCGGTATGGCGATTTTCCTGGGTGTCTGGGGCTTCTTCGTCATCAGCGGTGTGGACAATATTCTCAAACCCTACCTGATCAGCCGTGGCGGCAACCTGCCGCTGGTGGTGGTGCTGCTCGGTGTGTTTGGCGGCATCCTGGCGTTTGGCTTCATGGGCCTGTTCCTGGGGCCGACCCTGCTGGCGGTGGCCTATAGCCTGCTCAGCGATTGGGTGGCGGACAAAGCGCCAGCCGCCGAAACGACAGTGGACAAACCGCTGCCGGGTGAGCAAACGCGCGGCTGATCAGCCGCGCTCGCTTTCGTACTTGTCGAGGGTGTCGCGGGCGATCTGCCGGCCCAGCATGATCAGCTCCGGCGCCTTGTAAAACTCGAAGAAGCGGCAGACGCGCTTGGGCACATTGATCAGGATATCCGGCGGGTAACCGGCGATCTTGTATTGCGCCAGGGAGTTCTGCATCACCTCGAAGCTCTGGTTGACCAGCTCCAGCAGCGAGCCTGGCCCGCTGAATTCGGCAACACGCGAGCCACTTGCGGATCGGGGCGCTGCGCCATCCTCCTTGCGGTCCGGGGCTGCCGCCGGAGCGATTTCATCGCCCGGATGTTGCGCGCTGCCGAGCAGCAGCGTTTCGTCATCGCCCTTGCGGCGAAAGTTCGGCAGGCGCGAGCCGAGGTTGCTCATCAACTGATCGATGCGGCCCTTGAGCGCTGCCGGACGTTCGATCAGCGGCAACTGGTAGTGATTCTGGTTGGTGGCGTTGAGGTTGACCGCGACGATCAGATCGCAGTGGCTGGACACCACCGGGACGATCGGCAGCGGGTTGAGCAGGCCGCCATCGACCAGCATGCGCTTACCCTGAATGACTGGGGTGAACAGGCTGGGGATCGCCGCCGAGGCACGCATCGCCTGGTGCAGACAGCCCTCCTGGAACCAGATTTCCTGCTGGTTGGTGAGGTCCGTGGCGACGGCGGTGAAGGGGATGTTGAGGTTCTCGATATCCACGTCGCCGACGATGTCCTGAATCCGCCCGAACACCCGCTCACCGCGAATGGCGCCCAGGTGGAAACTGACGTCGAGCAGGCGCAGCACGTCGAGATAATCCAGGCTTTCCGTCCACTCGCGGTACTCCGGCAGCTTGCCCGCCGCGAAGATGCCGCCGACCACCGCACCCATCGAACAGCCGGCGATACAGCCGATTTCATAGCCGCGCGCCTGCAGCTCATCGATCACGCCGATATGCGCATAGCCACGCGCGCCCCCCGAGCCCAGCACCAGCGCCACTTTCTTGCTCATCGATGGTTCCCCCGTTGAAGCTTTGACCTTACTCGCACGCCAGCGTTGAGCCAAGGCAGACAATGCAGTCTTTGCTAGAATCCGCCGCCAGTCATCGCGGTGAGAGAAAAGCATGAGCGAACCCATTCGTTTGACCCAGTACAGCCACGGCGCCGGTTGCGGTTGCAAGATTTCGCCCAAGGTGCTCGAAGTGATCCTCGCGGGCAGCGGGGCGCAGAATCTCGACCCCAATCTCTGGGTCGGCAATGCCTCGCGCGATGATGCGGCGGTGTATGCCATCGACGAAGAGCGCGGTGTGGTGTCCACCACCGATTTCTTCATGCCGATTGTCGATGACCCTTACGATTTCGGCCGTATCGCCGCCACCAATGCCATCAGCGATATTTACGCCATGGGCGGCGATCCACTGATGGCCATCGCCATTCTCGGCTGGCCGGTCAATGTGCTGGCGCCGGAGGTAGCCCGCGAAGTGATCCGCGGTGGCCGCGCCGTGTGCGACGAAGCCGGCATCCCGCTGGCAGGCGGGCACTCGATCGATGCCCCGGAGCCGATTTTCGGCCTGGCCGTGACCGGTCTGGTGAGCAAGGCCAACATGAAGCGCAACGACACCGCCACGGCTGGTTGCAAGCTGTACCTGAGCAAACCACTGGGCATTGGCATCCTCACCACGGCGGAGAAGAAGGCCAAGCTGCGTGACGCCGACATTGGCCTGGCGCGTGACTGGATGTGCACCCTGAACAAGCCCGGCAGCCGCTTTGGCAAGCTCGCCAGCGTGCGCGCGATGACCGATGTCACCGGCTTCGGCCTGCTCGGTCATCTGGTGGAAATGGCTGATGGCAGTGGCCTCAGCGCCCGTGTCGAGTTCGCCCGCGTGCCGCGTCTGGAGAGTGTCGAACACTATCTGGAGCAGGGCTGCATACCCGGTGGCACCTTGCGCAACTTCGACAGCTATGGCGACAGGATCGCACCGCTGCCGGAGCTGGCCAAGCTGCTGCTGTGCGATCCGCAGACCAGCGGCGGCTTGCTGATTGCCGTGGCGGCGGAAGGTGAGGCCGAGTTTCTCGCCGTGGCCGCCGAGCTGGGGCTGACGCTGGCGCCCATCGGCGAGATGGTCGAGCGACAGCGTTACGCGGTCGAGGTGTTCTGATGCGCGACAACTGCACCGACTACCGCGATCTGTTCCTGCATGACCGGCCGCTGATGGACACCCGCGCGCCGGTCGAGTTTCTCAAGGGCGCCTTTCCCGGTGCGATCAACTTGCCGCTGATGAACGACATCGAGCGGCAGAAGGTCGGCACCTGCTACAAGCAGCAGGGACAGCAGGCGGCCATCGAGCTGGGCCATCAACTGGTCAGCGGCCAGACCAAGGCCGAACGCATCGAAGCCTGGGCGGCCTTTGCCAAGGCCAACCCTGAGGGTTACCTGTACTGTTTTCGCGGTGGCCTGCGTTCGCAGATCGTCCAGCAATGGCTGAAAAGCGAGGCGGGGATCGACTACCCGCGCGTGGTCGGTGGCTACAAGGCCATGCGCACCTTCCTCCTGCAGAGTACCGACGAGGCCATTGCCGCGTGCGATTTCGTGCTGGTGGGCGGCATGACCGGCACCGGCAAGACCGAGGTGCTCAGCCAGCTTGGCAACAGCCTGGATCTGGAGGCGCATGCCAATCATCGTGGCTCCAGTTTTGGCAAGCGCGCCAGTGCCCAGCCGGCGCAGATCGATTTCGAGAATGCCCTGGCCATCGACCTGCTCAAGCGCCGCGCGGCAGGGCAGCAGCAATTCGTGCTGGAGGACGAAGCGCGCCTGATCGGTCGCTGCTCCCTGCCATTGCCGCTGCACCAGGCTATGCAGCACTACCCGCTGGTCTGGCTGGAAGACAGCGTGGCCAATCGGGTCGAACGTATCCTGCAGGCTTACGTGGTCGAGCTGTGTGCCGAGTTCGTTGCACTGCAGGGCGAGCAAGAGGGTTTCAGCGCCTTCGCTGCGCGCTTGCGCGAGAGTCTGGCCAATATCACCCGGCGTCTGGGTGGCGAGCGTTACCAGCGTTTGGTCGCGATCATGGATCAGGCGTTGCAGGAGCAGCAGGCCGATGGCCAGGTGGACACCCATCGCGGCTGGATCGAGGCCTTGCTGGTCGAATACTACGATCCCATGTATGTGTTCCAGCGCGAGAGCAAGTCCGGGCGTATAGAGTTCGCTGGCGAACAAGAGGCTGTAGTGCAATACCTGCGTGAACGAAACGGCGGCTGAGCCGGGCACTTTCACGCAGGCGAGGCGTCATAGATGAGCCAACCTGTAGTCCTGTCCCTCCCGAGGAGTGTGGTCGATGAAACATTGGATCTGTTTGCCGCTGCTGGCGGTGATGCTCACCGGCTGTGCCGGCAAGACCGTTTACCGCGAGACCTGCGCCAACCAGCTGGATGCCGCCTGGAAGGAGCTGAGTATCGCCGAGGCCGAAGGTTTCGCCGGCACCGTGAGCTATTCCAAGGCGCTTTCGCTGCTCACCGCCGCCAAGACCCAGCAGCAGTTCGAAGCCTATGAAGGCTGCGTCAGCAAGGCCGAACGTGCGCGTTTCTACATCCGCGAATCCCGAGCAGGGCGTTGATGCAGGTCGATTTCGCTGATCTGAGCCCGCTCGAGGCTTATCGCTGGCTGGCGTCCAGTGTCACGCCACGGCCCATCGCCTGGGTGTCAACCCGCTCGGCCGAGGGCGTGGCCAACCTCGCGCCGTTCAGCTTCTTTCAGGTGATCAGCGACAACCCGCCGACCGTGTTGGTCAACGTCAACACCCGCGACGATGGCAGCCTCAAGGACAGCCTGCGCAATGCCCAGGCTAGCGGCGAGCTGGCGATTCAACTGGTCAGCTTCGCTCTGGCCGAAGCGATGAATGCCAGTGCCGCGATCCTGCCGCATGAGGTCAGCGAATTTGCCCACTGCGCCATTGCCAGCCAGCCGTGCGAGCGCATCGACGTGCCGCGCGTCGTCGGCGCCCCGGTGACCTTCGAATGCCGTGTGACGCAAATCCAGCCCTATCCGGCGCAGCAACCCAATTGTCATCTGATCTTCGCCGAAGTGTTGCTGGCGCATATCGATGACGCAGTGCTCAACGAGCAGGGACGCATCGACCCGCTCAAACTCGATCTGGTGGGTCGCCTCGGTGGTAGCGCCTATTGCCGCACACGGGATCTTTTCCAGATGCAACGGCCCTGAACCCGTTCTAAAAACGACGTCCAGTTAACTCTCCCGGCCATCTTGCTGTTTGCTGGCTTGTCGCCAGTAGCGCTGCGCTCCTATGTTCCAGAATTCGGGGCTAGCTGCAGTAGGCAGGGGGATGTCATGGGTGGCTCATTGAGCAAGTGGCTGGCCAGTCTGAGCACGGCCAACAAGTTGATGCTGGGGTTTGCCTTGGTGCTGATGCTGACCGTCCTGGTCGCGGCCACTGGCTTGTTGGCATTGCGCGAGGTCAGTGCCGGCGCCGAACTGCAGCAGCGCATGAGCGCTCTGGGTGAGCAGGTGCTGCGTATGCGCCAGAGCGAGCAGGCATTCGCCCTGAGCGGTGACAAGCAGCATGCCGAACACTTGGCTGAACAAGTCGAGATGATCCTGCAGGCTGGCCAGGCGCTGCAAACCGAACTGGATAGCGAAACGGCTGCGATCATGGCGCAAGTCGAGCCGGCGTTGGCCGACTACCGCAGCGCCTTTGCCGGCTACGTCGAACTCACCGACAACATGCAGCTATCCCTGCAGGCGGCCGACTGGCTGGTGGTCAGCGCCGCCAACAGTCTGGATTTGCTCCAGGAAGGCTTGTCCGAGGACGGTGTCGACCTGCTCAAAAGCACCCAGGGTGAGCGGGGCGGCGATTCGGTGTTGCAGGCCGGCACAGTCGGCAAGATTCACCAGTTGCTGCTGCAGGCGCTGAATCAGGCACGCCAGCGTCTGGAGGCCAGTCGGCGCGGTACAGATAACCAACAGAGCGAAATCGCCCAGGCTCGTGAGGCACAGGCCTTGGCTGCGCAACTGCGCGATGCGCTGGAGGATCCCGGCTATGCGGCCGTGCTCGGTGATGTCGTCGTCAATGTTGACTCTTTCAACGAGCGTCTGAGGGAGTACGCGGCCCTGCTGCAGCAACAAAAGCAGGTGTACGGGGAATTGGTCGCTCAGGTCGAGCAGTTGCTGCAGCGCGTTGATCTGGCCCTGGACACTCAGCGCCAGGCCATGCAGGCCGAACGTCAGGCCAGCAGTAGCCTGATCATCGCGGCAGCGGCCCTGGCCCTGCTGTTCGGGTTTGGCGCGGCAGTCATGATTAGCCTGGCCATCGTACGTCCGCTCAAGCGGGTGATTGGCCTGGCCGAATCCATCGCCGCTGGCGACCTCAGTGTGCGCATCGAGCAGAACCGTGGTGACGAAGTCGGTCAGCTGCTTGCTGCCATGCAGCGCATGGCGAATAACCTGCGGGAGATGGTGGGGCGTCTGCAGGGCGGCGTGGCGCAGATTTCAAGCTCGGCTCAGACCCTTTCGGCGACCGCTGAGCAGACGCGTCAGGGTGTCAACGGCCAGCGCCTGGAAACCGACCAGGTTGCCACAGCGATGAGCGAGATGACCGCCACGGTGCACGAGGTGGCACGCAATGCCGAGGCCGCAGCGGCTTCCACCGAACAGGCTGACCAGCGCGTCGGTGCCGGTAGCCAGGTGGTGCGCCAGACCCTGCAGCGCATCGAGCAATTGGCTCGCGCCATGGACGCCACTACCGAGAGCATTCAGCGCCTGAGCCAGGACACTCAGCGTATCGATGCCGTACTCGAGGTGATCAAGAGCGTGGCCGAGCAGACCAACCTGCTGGCGCTCAATGCGGCCATCGAGGCGGCGCGCGCCGGTGACCAGGGGCGCGGTTTCGCGGTGGTCGCCGATGAGGTGCGGGCGTTGGCAAAACGCACTCAGCAATCCACGGCGGAAATCGAGTCGCTGATCGCGGCTTTGCGCGAGGGTGGCCGCCGCGCCGTGACGGACATGGAGCAGAGCGCCAGCCTGGTCGGTCTGACCGTTGGCGACGCGAACCAGACCGAGGGCGCCCTGGCAGCCATTGCCGAGGCAGTGAGCCTGATCTCGGAGATGAACCAGCAGATCGCCGCAGCGGCCGAGCAGCAGACTGCCGTGGCTGAGGAGATCAACCGTAGCGTCACCTCGATCCGTGATATTGCCGATCAGTCAGCCACGGCCATGGACGAAACCGCTGCCTCGAGCATTCAGTTGGCCGAGCTGGGGCGCGAGTTGCAGGGAATGGCTGGGCAATTTCACCTGGCATAGCGGCGGGCCTCACAGTTTCGTGAGCAAAAATGTCATGGCGCTATGCCGCATGCCTGCGCCCCAGTAGCATCGACCCTCTGTATAAGGAGTGAACGATGCGAAGCAAACTCGATGCCTGTCTCGACGCGGTCAATCAGGTGGTGTTGGGCAAGGAGGCGCAGGTGCGTCTGGCGCTGACCTGCCTGCTGGCACGCGGACACCTGCTGATCGAAGACCTGCCGGGCATGGGCAAGACCACTCTCAGCCATGCCCTGGCGCGCGTGCTGGGGCTGAGTTTTCAGCGTATCCAGTTCACTTCCGACTTGCTTCCCGGGGATATTCTCGGCACCTCGGTATTCGACAAGGACAGCGGCCAGTTCGTCTTCCATCCCGGGCCGATCTTTGCCGAGTTGGTGCTGGCCGATGAAATCAACCGCGCCACGCCGAAGAGTCAGAGCGCGCTGCTCGAAGCCATGGAAGAAGGGCAGGTGACCATCGAGGGCGCGACCCGGCCGCTGCCCGAGCCGTTTTTCGTCATCGCCACGCAGAACCCGGTCAGCAGCGGCGGCACCTTTGCCCTGCCGGAATCGCAGCTTGACCGCTTTCTTATGCGTCTCTCGCTGGGCTATCCGGCGCAGGCTGCAGAGCGTGCGCTGTTGCTGGGTGATGCGCGGCGCGATCTGCTGCCGCGTTTGCAGCCGATCCTCGATCACGCCGAGCTGGCGCACCTGCAGGCGCAAGTGCCGAAGGTACGCGCCAGCGATGCCCTGGTCGACTATGTGCTGCGTCTGGTCGAGGCCACGCGTAGCCAGCCGCAGTTCGCCTGGGGCCTGTCGCCGCGTGCCAGTCTGGCGCTGTTGGCGGCGGCACGGGCCTGGGCCTTGCTGGCCGAGCGTGATTATGTGATCCCCGAAGACGTGCAGGCCGTACTGCCCTCGGTGGTTGGCCATCGCCTGCGCGAGCGCGCTGACCCGGCTGGCCATGGCGGCGGCAGCCTGGTGCAATGGCTGCTGCGTGAAGTGCCGGCGCTCTGATGCGTGCCACGTTGAAACCGCTCTGGCAGCGCTGGCTGGCCAGGCGCATTCCGCCAGCGGCCAGCGTGCGTTTGAACCGGCGGCGTATCTTCATCCTGCCCAGCCGCGTGGGAGGCGCATTTGCTGTGGCGCTGCTGCTGATGCTGCTGGTGGGCATCAATTACCAGAACAGCCTGGCCTATGGCCTGACTTTTCTACTGATGGCGGTGTTCGTCGTTACCATTTTGCACACCTACCGCAACCTGGCCGGGCTGGTGCTCAAGGCGGGTGGCGGCGCAGCGGTGTTCGTCGGCGAGCAGGCGCGTTTTCGCGTGCGCCTGGAAAGCCGCGAGCGCGAGCACCAGGCCATCGCGCTCGGTTGGCCGCCAGCCGAGCTGATGCTGCGTGATGTGCCGCGAAAAGGGCAGAGCGAGGTGGAGCTGAGTCTGCCGGCGACGCGACGTGGCTGGCTCAGGCCTGAGCGCCTGCGTGTGGAAAGTCGTTTCCCGCTGGGTTTGCTGGTGGCCTGGAGTTGGGTCGATCTGGATCAGGCCGTGCTGGTCTACCCGCAACCGCTGGAAGGCGATCTGCCTTTGTCAGCAGGCCTCGGTGACGAGCAGGAAGAAGGCCTGCGTGCTTTTGGCCAGGGCGCCGATGATTTTCAGGGCCTGCGCGAGTATCAGCCGGGGGACTCGAAAAGGCGCCTGGACTGGAAGGCCTATTCGCGCGGCCAGGGCCTGTTGGTCAAGGATTTCGCCATGCTCAGCGGGCGTGACCTGTGGCTGGATTTCGACAGTCTGGGAGGCGACAGTGAAACGCGCCTTTCGCTGCTCTGTCATTGGGTGCTGCAGTTATCACAGCGTCAGCAGGCCTTCGGTCTGCAACTGCCGGGGCAGGTGATTGCCCCGGATTATGGCGAGGGCCACCGCGATGCCTGCCTGCGTGCCCTGGCGCTGTTCGGAGCGCGTCCATGAGCAGGCCGGGTATCCCGCGTATTGCTCTGATCTGGTTGCTGGTCGCCCAGGTGCTGGTGATCGTGCCGCATCTGCTGCATTTGCCGTTGTGGATGATCGCCCTGTGGCTGGGCGCAGCGGCCTGGCGCGTACAGATTTTTCGCATGCGTGCCCCTTATCCCGGTGCTTGGGTCAAGGGCGGGCTGATGCTGCTGGTGCTGGCCGGCATCCTGCTTTCGCGTGGCACGCTGGTCGGGCTGGATGCCGCCGTGGTGCTGCTGATCGCCACCTTCGTTCTGAAGTTGCTGGAGATGCGCACGCGACGTGATGCGCTGGTACTGATCTTCCTCGGTTTCTTCTGCGTGGTGACCGCCTACCTGTTCGAGGACGGCATCCTCGCTGCGCTCTACAGTTTGTTGCCGGTCACTGCCTTGCTGGCTGCCCTGGTTGGATTGCAGCACAGTGGTTTCGCCGAACGCCCCTGGCCGACCCTGCGCCTGGCCGGTGGGCTGCTGCTGCAGGCGATACCGCTGATGGTGTTGCTGTTCGTCTTCTTCCCGCGCATGGGGCCGTTGTGGTCGCTGCCCCTGCCCAGTGACAAGGGCGTTACCGGGCTGTCGGACAGCATGGAACCGGCCGATATCGCCGAACTCAGTCGCTCCCCGGCCTTGGCCTTTCGCGCCAGCTTCGAAGGTGACGTGCCGCCGCGCGAACAACTGTACTGGCGTGCCCTGACACTGGAGCGTTTCGATGGCCGGCGCTGGTCGCAGTCCGCTTACGCGGATGTACCGATGTCCGCGCAGTGGAGCAAGGCCGGAGATCCGCTCGACTACAGCATCATCATGCAGCCCAGTGGCAAGCGCTGGCTGTTCGCCCTCGACGTTGGCGAGATGACCCAGGACGGCGCACGGATGATGAGTGACTTTCGCTGGCAGCGGCAGCGCCCGGTGGATCGGCCACTGCTGTACCAAGTGCGCTCCTGGCCAGAGGCTCTGCGCGAGGCGCAGGGCGAGCCGCCTGGATTGCGCCAGGCGCTGCAGTTGCCGCCGCAGGGCGATCCGCGTAGCCGCGCCTGGGCAGCCGAGCTGAAGGCGCAGTATCCACAGAGCGATGCGCTGGTGGCGGCCATGCTGCAGCATTTCAATCGCGAGCCTTATGTCTATACCCTGCGCCCGCAGCCGCTGGGTGCTGACAGCATCGATGAGTTCCTGTTCGACACGCGGCGCGGGTTCTGTGCGCACTATGCCGGCGCCATGACCTTCGTGCTGCGTGCAGCGGGTATTCCGGCGCGGGTAGTGGCCGGCTACCAGGGCGGTGAGCTCAATCCCGCTGGCAACTACGTCCAGGTGCGCCAGTTCGATGCGCATGCCTGGGTCGAGTACTGGCAGCCGGGGCAGGGCTGGCGCAGCGTGGATCCGACCTTCCAGGTGGCCCCCGAGCGTATCGAGCAGGGCTTGGAGGAGGCGTTGGCCGAAGAGGATGGTTTTCTCGAGGATCAGCCGTTCTCGCCGCTGCGCTACCGCGAGCTGGCCTGGCTCAATCAGCTGCGTTTGAGCTGGGAAAACCTCAACTACGGCTGGCAGCGCTGGGTGCTGGGGTATCAGGGTGAGCAGCAGCTGAAACTGCTGCAGAACTGGTTCGGCAGCCTCGACTGGCAGCGTCTGGCGCTCGCCCTGGTGGGCACCGGTGCGCTGTTGATTGGCCTGCTGGCGCTGTGCTTGCTCAAGCCCTGGCAGCAACGGGTTGATCCACAGCGTCAGATTTTCCGCCAGTTCGAGCGCGTGCTGGCGCGCCATGGTGTACGCCGCGAAACGGGCGAGGGCGCACGCTCATTCGCCTTGCGGGCTGCTCGCGAACTGCCGGCACAGGCTGAGCAAATCGAGGCTTTCGCGCATTGTTTCGAGCAGCAGCGCTATGCATCGCAGCCCGCTTCGCGTACCGCCCTGGTGCACGCGCTGAGGCAGGTACGCAAGGCTTTGCCCTGGCGCCTGTCGCGCCAGTGATACAGTGCAGAGGTATCTTGCTCTGGGAGTCCGCATGAGTGATTTGAGCGAACATTGCCTGTCCCGCGTCCTGGCCCTGCAGGTACGCCTGTATGCCTGCCAGGCCCGCTTGGCCGACTGCACCGACAGCGAAGCGCTGCATGATTTGCGCATTGCCCTGCGTCAACTGCGCAGCCTGTTGCGTCCGCTGCGTGGTTTGCCGGGTGTGGATGCCCTGGAACAGGGCGCGGCCGTACTGGGGCGCCTCAGCGGCCCGTTGCGTGACCGCGAGGTATTACTGGCCGAGTTGACCGGCAGAGAGCTGCCACACCCGCTACCGCTTGATGCGCCATCACGTGCGGCAGGCTACGCCATGCTTGCGACCTCCCGTGAGCTGATGGACGTCCTGCATCTGCTCGACCGTTGGCCGGCAAGTTGGCGTGAGGCCGCCCGTCAGGGGCTGTTGAGTGATCTGGGCCGGCGTATTCGCCGGCGCCTGCGCCGCCAGCAACGGCAGCTGGCCGATGCGCTGCGTGATCCCGCCCATGACCGTCATCGCCTGCGCCTGCTGATCAAACGTGTGCGCTACGCTGCTGAAACCTATCCGCAGCACAGTGGCCTGAGCAAGGCGGCGCAGCTCAGGCTCAAGCGTGCGCAGAGTGCACTCGGTGACTGGCATGATCATCTGCAGTGGTTGGCACAGGCCGAAACAAGCGAAGCGTTACAGCCTTGTCGGGCTGCCTGGTTACAGGCCCAGTGGGCGGCCGAACGGCGTGCGGATGACGCCCTGCTGGCGCTCTATGGCGATTTTCCCAAGGCGAAATAGGGTGTCATTTTCGCCGCCAATATGACCGACTAGCCATCCTCCCGGGCTATCGTTGCGCGGCCGGCATCCCCTAAGATCGTCGCCATCGATGAATGCCGAGGTGCTTATGATCTTCTCCGAAATGCTCGAAGCGGTACGCCGCGATCCTCATGCCGTGGTGATTCCGCCGGAGTGGGGCCAGGGGCGCGCCAGTTTCGGTGGGCTGGTCGCCGCACTGGCATTCGAGGCGATGCGCGCCAAGGTGCCCGAGAACCGGCCGCTGCGTTCACTGGCCATTACCTTCGTCGGCCCGGTGGCGCCGGATGTGCCGGTGAGTTTTCAGGCCGAAGTGCTGCGCGAGGGCAAGGCGGTCAGCCAGATGTTGCTGCGTGCGGTTCAGGATGGCCAGGTGATGACCGTGGTTCAGGGCAGCTTTGGCGCCTCACGGCCGTCGTCGGTTGCCGTGGAGGCGCTGGCCGCACCACAGATCACGCCGGCCGAGCAGTGTCAGGAGCTGCCCTACGTGCGTAACGTCACACCAGAATTCACCCGCTTTCTGGCCATGCGATGGGGCATTGGCGGTATGCCGTTCAGCAATACGCCCTCACGGCAGATGGGCGGCTGGGTGCGTCTGCGCGGCGAGAGCGTGCCACAGGCGATGAGCGAAGCTCATCTGCTGGCACTGGTCGATGCCTGGCCGCCTGCGGTGCTGCCTTATCTGAAAAGCCCGGCGCCGGGCAGCTCACTGACCTGGACCATCGAATTCGTCCAGCCGCTACGCACCCTCAACAGTGACGACTGGTGCCTGTACCGTGCCGATATCGAGCATGCCCGTGATGGCTACGGCCACGTGGCGGCGGCGATGTGGAGCCCGGCAGGCGAGTTGATCGCCCTGAGCCGGCAGACCGTCACGGTATTTGCCTGAGCGTGCGCGTCGGCTGGAGACAGGCTACTTGCGCTTGCGCCAGGCGCGCCACCAGCCGCCGCTGAGCACGAAGCGCGGAAAGGTGACGCACTGTTCCAGCAACAGGTGTTTGCAGGCGTCGCGCCGGCCGCGGAAGGGCTCCGGTTGATTCTGCTCCAGGCGATGCCCCCGCGCCTGCAGGGCCAGGGCGGCATACAGGCCGATGGCGCCAAGCACCAGTGGTATGAAACCCGGTTGCCAGAGGCCGATCAGCAGCAGCGCCAGCGACAGCAGAAACAGCGGCACGGCGAGCAGGTGCAGCAGCAGGTTGGTCGGATGCTGGTGCTGGTCGGCGTAGTGACGCCACTGCCTGCTCAGCAGGTTGGGAGTGCGTTTGTTCATGATGCGGTCCTCGACTCGATAGAGCGAGTCTAGAACCGCCAGGGGCGGGCGACGAATTGCTCCTGGCTATGGCCGGGATAGATTCATCCCGGGGCTGCCGATTACAGCCGCAACTGGCCGATGGCCTTGTTCAGTTCGCCGGCCAACTGCGCCAGTTGCTGGCTGGTGGCGGCCGATTCGAGGGTCTGACCGACCGTCTGCTCGGTGACGTCGCGGATGCCCACCACCGAGCGGCTCATCTCTTCGGCGACCTGGCTTTGCTGCGTTGCGGCCACAGCGATCTGAGTATTGCTCTCACGCATCAGCGCCACGGCGGCGGTGATCGCGGCCAGAGACTCGCCCGCTTCTTGCGCCAGTTGGACGCATTGATTGGCACTCTCCGAGCTTTCGCGCATGAATTCCACGGCGTCGCGGGTGCCACCCTGCAGACTGCCGATCATCTGGGTGATTTCATCGGTGGAGTCCTGCACGCGCTTGGCCAGGTTACGCACCTCATCGGCCACCACGGCGAAGCCACGGCCCATTTCCCCGGCGCGGGCAGCCTCGATGGCGGCATTGAGTGCAAGCAGGTTGGTCTGTTCGGCGATGCCGTGAATCACCCCGACCACACGGTTGATGTGCTGGCTGTCTTCGGCCAGCCGCTCGATGCTGGCGGCGCTCTGGCGTACCCCCTGCGACAGGGCGGCGATGGATTGTTCGACGCGCTCGACCACGTGCTGACCGGCGCGGGCCAGTTGATCGGCACTCTGGGATTGATCGCGGGTGGTGCCGGCATGCTCGGCAATGTGTTGCACGGTCGCCGACATTTCGTTAATCGCGGTGGCGGCCTGGTCGGTTTCGCTTTGCTGGCTGAGCATGCCCTGGCGCACTGCACTCATGCGCTCGGCCATGTCGCGGGTGCCGCTGTTCAGTTCACTGGCGACCTGACCGACGGTGCCGACCACACGCTGATAACCGGCCTGCATGGCGTTGAAGGCGGCGGCCATCTGGCCGACCTCGTCACGGCCGTCCAGCGGCACGCGCAGAGACAGGTCGCCGCTGCGCTCGGCCTGCAACATGACATCCTTGAGGGTATTGAGGTGGCTGAGCAGAAAGCGGATCAACAACTGCGAGGCAGCCAGCAGCAACAGCATCAGCACGGCGACAGCGACGGCGTAAGTGAGGGCATGCTGAGTAAACAGATCGAGCAGGCTGGGCGCGTGCGCCAGGATCGCCAGGGTGCGCCCATCGCCGAGGGTGACATGCTGGGCGCCGATCAGGGGCGAGTCGGCGAACCAGGCATCGTGTGCCAGTGCCTGCCAGCCGCTGGCGTCCGGGGCGCCTTGCGCGCCCGGCAGACTGTCGCCCTGCAGTAGCTGAATGTTGCTCGAAGTGGGCAATGTCGCCTGCGCCGGCCATTGCTGGAGCAGACGCGCCTGCTCGATTGCCGCTTGCCGGGCATCGCCACTACGTGCCTGCTGCTCGGTCTGCAGGGCGAACAGCACCAGCATCAGGCTGATGACGAAGGCAACGGCGTTGACTGCCCAGAATTTGTACTTGAGAGAAAGGTTGCTGATCCAGGCGCCCATGCTTTGGTTATCCATCTCGCTGCATTCGCTGTTGGCTAAGTGCCAGCAGTATGCCTTGGGAAAAAGCCAGAGTCTTGACGTCAATCAAGACTCTGGTGGTGGCTCATCCAGTATGGCCGGTATGCCAAAGAACGCTCGCGCATTGCGCGTGGTCTGTGCCGCCAGGCTGTCTTCGGGCTGACCTCGGTGCAGCGCCACCTCGCGCAGTACTTCGCCGAGGAAGGCCGGTTCGTTACGCCCGCTCTTGGGCTTGGGTCGCAGGGTACGCGGCAACAGAAAGGGCGCGTCGGTCTCGAGCATCAGGCGTTCGTCGGGTATGTCCCTGAGCAGCGGGTGCAGGTGCGTGCCACGCCGTTCGTCGCAGACCCAGCCGGTGATGCCGATGTGCAGGTCGAGATCGAGGTAGGCATAGAGCGCGCGGCGCTCTCCGGTGAAGCAGTGAACCACGGCTGCCGGTAGCCGGTCGCGATAGTCGCGCAGGATCTCCAGCAGGCGCTGGCTGGCTTCACGCTCGTGAAGAAACACGGGCATCTGTAACTCGACGGCCAGTGCCAGCTGTTCCTCCAGGGCTTCCTCCTGCAGGGGCCGTGGTGAGAAGTCACGGTCGAAATCCAGCCCGCATTCACCCACGGCGCGCACTTCTGGTTGCCCCAGCAAGGCCTTGAGGGCATTGCCGCTGGCGTTGCTCCATGTGCTGGCCTCGTGCGGATGGACGCCGGCCGTGCTGAACAGGCGCTGGCCGCTGTCGTCCAGTTGTCGGCAAAGTGTCAGGCTTGCCTCGCTTTCGTTCAGACTGGTGCCAGTCAGTACCAGCTGACAGATCCCGGCTGCATAGGCTCGTTCCAGAAGCGCTTCGGCCTGTGCCGCGAGGCTGGGATGGGTGAGATTGACGGCAATGTCGATGAGTTGCATGGCGCCACCTGTTGAAAGCCAGCAGGCAGAATAGCAGAAGCCCGCCATTCGTCAGGAAGTCGATTTAAAACAAGAACTTGGTAGCTCTTTTTAAGATTCACGCAAGGTTATGGGCTGGCGCCATGACGTTCGCCTGTGCCAATCTCCGCCCCCCTGCAGGCCTGGGAACTCGTTCTGTGCGCCAGGGGTCTGAGCCTGACTGTCGCGTATCGGCGAGCAGCAGGCCACGACGAAGTCTCGGCGGCCAACCGTCTTTGCTGGAGAATCGATGTCGCGATTGTTGCTGATCCTGTGTCTGCTGGCCATGCTGCCGCTGCCGGTCAGTGCACGCCTGGCTGGCCCGCCAGAGGTCGGTGAGCAGGCCCGCAGCGCGCGTGATCTGCCAGCCATTCGCAGCAGTGGTGAGCTGCGCGTGCTGGTCAACCAGAGCCGCAACAGCTCGGGATCGGTCAAGGGCCAGAGTATTGGCGTCGAGTATCACCGTCTGCGCGCCTTCGAGCAGTTCCTCAATCGCAATGCCCGTGATGGGCGCAGCCTCAGGCTGAAGATCATCCCCAAGGCCAAGGATCAACTGCTCGGTGCGCTGCAGCGCGGCGAAGGCGATCTGGTCGCGCCGGGCGAGTTGCTCAATGTACGTACAGGGCATGAGGTCAGCGCCAGTACGGCGATTCGCCGTGAAGTGCCGCTGGTGGTGGTCTCGAAGCAGGGCAACAGGCACTACCGCAACCTTGAGCAACTGGCCGGGCGCAGCCTCTCATTGCCGGCGGGCAGTGCCGTGGGCGAGGCGTTGCGCCTGATCAACCAGCAACTGGCGGATCGCAAGTTGCCGCCGATGGTGGTCGAGTGGGTCGATCCCAGTCTGGCCGTCGAGGATGTGCTGGAGATGGTCCAGGCCGGCATCTTCGAGCGCACGGCGGTGGAGCTGCCGATTGCCGAGCGCTGGGCCAAGGTGATGCCCAGGTTGCGTGTCGACAGGCATCTGGTACTGGCCCGTGACGGCGATATGAAGTGGTTCGTACGCCCCGATGCGCCGATGCTGCGTGCCAGCATCGATCGCTTCTTCAGTGGCTACAGGAGCCCGGCGGATCAGGATGCCGCGTTTCAGCGTGTCTATCGCCGGCTGTACAAGGTGCATTCTCCCTTCGGTCGCACCGAGCGCCAGCGTCTGGAACAGGTACGTCCGGTGCTGCAGCAGCATGCCGAGCAGCAGGGCTTCGATTGGCTGATGCTGGCAGCGCTGGCCTTCAAGGAGTCGACGCTCAACCCCTCGGCGCGCGGCGCCAGCGGGGCGACCGGGCTGATGCAGATTACCCCGGCCGCCGCGCGCAATGTCGGGGTCAGCAATATCCAGAGTCTCGATGGCAATGTGCAGGCCAGCAGCAAGTACCTGGCGATGATCCGGCGCAATTTCTTCAATAGCCCGCAGCTCAACGAGCGCGAGCGCATGGCCTTTATCCTGGCCGGTTACAACCTGGGCCCGCAACGGGTGCAGAGCCTGCGTGCCGAGGCCCGCAGGCGTGGCCTCAACCCCAATCAGTGGTTCTTTCAGGTCGAACGTGTGGCCATGGAACAGATGGGCATGGGGGTGGTGAGCTATGTGAATGCGGTCAATAAGTACTACCTGGCTTATGACCGTGAGCGCTATTTGCTGGAGCCGCAGTAGTCAGCGGCTGATGATTGGATAAATATCAAATTAACCGATCATTATTAGGCATATTTTGCGATTTTAAGATCGAATAATTTGGATATTCTGTGCGCCATCTACCCCGCACTGCAAAAGGAAATCTCCTCATGAACACCCTGATCAAAAGCATCACAGCCAGCCAGGCCGGTTTCGGTATCACCATTTTGCGCATCATCGCCGGTATCACCTTCGCCGCTCATGGTGCGCAGAAACTGTTCGGCTGGTTTGGCGGCTATGGCCTGGCGGGCGTCGCACAGTGGATGGAAAGCATCGGCCTGGCTCCGGGCTACCTGATGGCACTGATGGCCGGTAGCGCCGAGTTCTTCGGCGGCGTGGCGCTGATCGTCGGCCTGCTGGTGCGCCCGGCGGCGGCGGTACTGGCGGTGACCATGCTGGTGGCGATCTTCACCGTGCATCTGGCCAATGGCTTCTTCATGAGTAACAACGGCTATGAGTTCGCCTTGGCGCTGCTGGCCATCAGCGTGGCGCTGGTATTCGAAGGTGCCGGCAAGCTGTCGGTCGATGGCAAGCTCGCTCGCTGATCGATCAGGTAACAACAAGAAGGCCCGCACATGCGGGCCTTCTTGCATCAAGCGTCGAACGATCAGGCGGTAGCGGCCTGATCAGCTTTCTTTTCCTGCGCAATGACCTGCTGCGCCAGTTCGATCATCTGCTCGCGCATCCAGCGGTTGGCCGGATCCTGATCGGTACTCTCATGCCAGTACAGGTGCGTTTCCAGCGCCGGCACATCACCGACCGGTAAGGTCACATGATGCAGGTTGTGGCGGCGGGCAAAACGCTCCGGCACGGTCATCACCATATCGGTTTGCTGCAACACGGTGCTGGCCATCAGGTAGTGCTGCGAGCGCAGGGCAATCTTGCGCTGGATGCCCATCTTGCCCAGGGCCAGATCCACATAACCGAGACCACTGCGGCGGCTGGAGATGTGGATATGGCTCAGCGACAGGTATTCATCGAGGCTGATCTTCTCCTTGGCCAACGGGTGGCCCGGGCGCATGGCGCAGACGTAACGATCATCCAGCAGTTTGACGTGACGCACCTGCGGGTCGGTGTTGAGCGGTGCATCGACGGCGAAGTCGAGGCGGCCGGCAGCCAGCTCCTTGGTGGTCTCGCGGCGTTTGGCCAGAAAGCTTTCGATGCACACGCTGGGTGCCAGACGGCGCAGGCGCTGGAACAGCGGCGGCAGGAGAATCTGCTCGGAGAGGTCGGTCATGCTGATGCGGTAGGTCTTGCCGGCCTGCTGCGGGTTGAAGGTGCGGCTCTCCTGTACGGAGACACGCAGCAGCTGCAGGGCGTTACGCACCGGGCCGATGATGTTCTGCGCCATGGGCGTGGGCACCATGCCCTGGGCGGTGCGCACGAACAGCGGGTCGTTGAAGGTTTCACGCAGGCGGGCGAGGGCGTTGGAAACCGCCGGCTGAGTGATGCCGACGATCTGTCCGGCACGGGTCAGGTTGGCCTCGGTGTAGATGGCGTCGAAGACGATGAAGAGGTTCAGGTCCACCTTGGTCAGGTTCATGCCGGCAGTGCTCCAGGGGCGTCGATATCAATCGATCATATATCGGTTATGAATGTTCATACACGCTGAAAATAGATTCGATAAATCTTAAGCGCTGTTCTAGCATCATTTCCACAACCTCTCACCCTTTGTCACAAACAGGTATCTCCATGGATTTCGCCTATTCCCCCAAGGTTCAAGAGCTGCGTGAGCGTGTTACCGCGTTCATGGAGGCTTATGTCTACCCGGCCGAAGCGGTGTTCGAGCAGCAAGTGGCCGAGGGCGACCGCTGGCAGCCTACCGCAATCATGGAAGAGCTGAAGAACAAGGCCAAGGCCGAAGGCCTATGGAACCTGTTTCTGCCCGAGTCGGACTATGGCGCGGGCCTGACCAACACCGAATACGCGCCGCTGGCCGAGATCATGGGCCGTTCACTGATTGGCCCGGAGCCCTTCAACTGCGCCGCGCCGGATACCGGCAACATGGAGGTGCTGGTGCGTTACGGCAACGAGGCGCAGAAACAGCAATGGCTGGCGCCGCTGCTCTCCGGCGAGATTCGCTCCGCCTTCGCCATGACCGAACCGGGCGTGGCTTCCAGCGACGCCACCAACATGCAGGCCAATGCCCGCCGTGAAGGTGATGAGTGGGTGATCAACGGCCGCAAATGGTGGACCTCGGGCGCCTGTGACCCGCGCTGCAAGGTGATGATCTTCATGGGCCTGACCAACCCGGATGCGCCGCGTCACCAACAGCATTCGATGATACTGGTGCCGATGGATGCGCCCGGTGTCACCGTGCTGCGTCCGCTGCCGGTGTTCGGTTACGACGACGCACCGCACGGCCACGCCGAAGTGCTGTTCGAGAACGTGCGCGTGCCTTACGAGAATGTGCTGCTGGGTGAGGGCCGTGGTTTCGAGATTGCCCAGGGTCGCCTCGGCCCGGGCCGTATCCACCACTGCATGCGCTCGATCGGCATGGCCGAACGCGCCCTGGAACTGATGTGCAAGCGTGCCGTGAGCCGTACCGCCTTCGGCAAGCCGCTGGCACGCCTGGGTGGCAACATCGACCACATCGCCGATTCGCGCATGGAGATCAACCAGGCGCGTCTGCTGACCCTGAACGCGGCCTACATGATGGATACCGTGGGCAACAAGATCGCTGCCAGCGAAATCGCCCAGATCAAGGTGGTGGCGCCCAACGTTGCGCTGAAGGTGATCGACCGGGCGATCCAGATGCACGGCGGTGCCGGGGTTTCCAACGACTTCCCGCTGGCGTACTGGTACGCCATGCAGCGCACCCTGCGCCTGGCCGACGGACCGGATGAAGTGCACCGCGCCGCCATCGGCAAGTACGAAATCGGTAAATACGTGCCACGTGACGTGATGAAAGCCAGTCGCTGATCAGGCAAATGACAAGGCCCGCAGATGCGGGCCTTGTCATGGATGGGTACTGGAGGCTTTATCAGTGCTGCGGAGCGCTCTGGTCGCGCGTCTTCAGCAGTGACAGCAGCACACCACCAGCCAGCAGGCCCAGGGTAACGGCAAGCGAGAGCAGGGCAGGTACCTTGATCAGGTCGTGCAGGAAGATCTTGCCGCCGATATACATCAGCACCAGCGCCAGGGCGTACTTCAGGTAGATGAAACGGTGCATCAGTGCGGCCAGGGCGAAGTACAGCGCACGCAGGCCGAGAATGGCGAAGATGTTCGAGGTGTAGACGATGAACGGATCCTGCGAGATGGCCAGCACCGCCGGCACGCTATCGACGGCGAACACCAGGTCGGCCAGCTCGATCAGCACCAGCGCCAGCAGCAGCGGAGTGGCATACAGCAGCGGTTTGCCACTGGCCTTGTCCTGCAGGCGTACCAGGAACTTGCCTTCGTGCAGGTCGTCGGTTACGCGGATGTGCTTGCGCACGAAGCGGATCACCGGGTTTTGCGCCAGGTCTGGGTGGGCTTCGGTATCGTTGCTGCGCAGCATCTTGATGCCGCTGAAGAGCAGGAAGGCACCGAAGATGTAGAGAATCCAGTCGAACTGCTGCACCAGTGCCGTACCCAGGCCGATCATGATCGCGCGCAGCACGATCACCCCGAGAATGCCCCAGAACAGCACGCGATGCTGGTACTTACGCGGGATATTGAAGTAGCCGAGGATCATCGCCATGACGAAGACGTTGTCCATCGACAGCGATTGTTCCACCAGAAAGCCGGTGTAGTACTCCATCGCCTTGGTGCCGCCGAGCTGCCACCAGATCCAGCCGCCGAAGGCGACGCCGACGCTGAAATAGCCGGAATACAGCAACAGGCTTTCGCGCATCTCGATTTCATGCTGATCGCGATGCAGCACGCCGAGGTCGAGTACCAGAAGGGTGATGATCAGTACCAGAAAGGCCAGCCAGAACCAGCCTGGGGTACCGAAGATGGGGGATGTCAAAAAGGCAAGTAGAGCGTCCATGAGCCCTCCCTTATGTCTGCCTGAGTTGAAAGATATCTACTCAGTGACTCCGACATCACGGTGAGAAAACTCACCGCCAGAGGGGCCCGGCGTCACGCGCGGCGAAGATTAGCGTCGAGTCGTCGCGCTGCCAAGCCTTTGTAAGAAAATATTTACTGGTCTCAGTAGACCCAGACTTCCACGCGGCGATTGCGGATGCGGCCGTTGTCCTGATCATTGGCTGCCACCGGCAGCTCGCTGCCCAGGCCGGTGACTTCACGCAGCAGTACGCCCTCCCTGGCCAGTTCGCGGCGCACGGCCATGGCGCGCAGCTTCGACAGCAACTCGGCGCGCTCGGGGTCGCTTTTCGGGTCGCCAAAGCCGACCAGCACCACCTTGTTTTGCAACTTGTCGTGCTGTTTGAGGTAGTCCAGCACCCGTCGCATATCACGATGGGCCTTGTTGTCCAGCGTCGCGCTGCCTTCCTGAAAACGGAAGTTCACCGACAGGCGTTGCGCCTGTTTTGCCAGTTGCCGGTACTCCGCGGGCATCTGCGTATCTGTGCTGACCTTCACCGCCTGCACGGTCTGGGCGATGAAGCTGCTGTCGACGATGGCCTGGCCGCGCGGGCTGTGAGCGAAGTCGATCAGCGCACGCGCCCAGGGATTGGTCAGTTGTGGGGCGTTGTAGAGAAACAGACGACGTGCCAGGGGGTAGTCCTCGGTGGCGATCAGAGTGGTGCTCGGCGGCATTGGCTGGGAGTCGCCAGACGCGACCGAGACCGCCTTGGCCTGACGGATGTAGGGCAGGCCAATGAAGCCGATGCCATTGGCATCGCTACTCACCGCGTCGGACAGTTGGGTGCTGGACTCGAAGCGTTGCGCGCGGGGCGCAAGTGTACGTCCGCCTGGAGCCAGCACCAGCTCCTTGAAGGTGTCATAGGTGCCGGAATTGTCATCGCGTGCGTAGGGGTGCACCTGGCCAGGCCTGCCGCCTAGTGAGGCCCAGTCGTCGATTTCGCCGGAAAACAGCTGCGCGATCTGCTCCACGCTGAGCGCTGCGACAGGGTTGGACGGGTGGACGATGATGGCCAACCCGTCGATGGCGATGACCTGTTCGCTTTGCGGGCTGCGCAGATCACCCAGGGCGGCCAGGCTGGTGGCTTCGCTGTCCTTGATCGGCCGCGATGAAGCGGCCAGATCGGCGCTGCCATCGCTGAGCGCAGTAAAGCCGGTGCCCGAGCCATGAGCGGCAATTTCGACAACCACCGCCCTGCCATCGGCCTGGCGTGCCAGCACACGCTGCTCGTTTGCCCGGGCACCGTCCTCGCTATGGATGTCCAGCAGGCCTTGTGCCTCGAACAGCCCCTTGATCAGTTCCGGCGCCAGCCTGGCACCGATGGTGTTGGAACCCTCAATGCGCAGCAGCGGCTGGTTATCCTCCAACGCTGGCAGTGCCGTAGCGAAGACGGAAAGCGGCAGGGCGTAGCAGATGAAACCGATCAGCAACAGCGACAGCGTACGACCCCAGAGGTCGCGATCAGCGGACAGGGCGCGCGGCATGCGGCAGGCACCTTCTAGTGGGTGGGATAAGGTGCCGCGCAGATTAAGTCAGTCAGGTTGCAGTCTTGTGACGGGGCGCCTACTCGTCACGCATTGGTATTTCACTCCAGTTCCAGCCAGATCGGCGCATGATCGGACGGCTTGTCCATGCCGCGCAATTCGTAGTCGATGCCGGCGTCCTTGAAACGCGCCTGCAGCGGCTGGCTGGCGAGGATCACGTCGATGCGCAGGCCGCGCTTGGGCTCGTCTTCGAAGCCGCGGCTGCGGTAGTCGAACCAGCTGAAACGGTCATTCACCTCGGGGTAGAGGTGGCGGAAGCTGTCCACCAGCCCCCAGTTCTTCAGGGTCGCCAGCCATTCGCGTTCTTCTGGCAGGAAACTGCACTTGCCGGTCTTCAGCCAGCGCAGGCGATTGGGTTCGCCGATACCAATGTCGCAATCTTCCGGGCTGATGTTGATATCGCCCATCACCACCAGCGCCTGCTGCGGCTCGAAACGCTCCACCAACAGTTGCTGCAGGTCGGCGTAGAAGCGTTTCTTGGCCGGGAATTTCACCGGATGGTCGCGGCTCTCACCTTGCGGAAAGTAGCCGTTCATCACGGTGATGGGGTTGCCGTGGGCATCGGCGAAGGTGCCGTAGATGAAGCGACGCTGGGAATCCTCGTTGTCGCCGGGGAAGCCCTTGTGCAGGCTCAGCGGCGCCTGGCGCGAGAGCAGGGCGACGCCGTAGTGGCCTTTCTGGCCGTGGTAATGCACGTGATAACCGAGCTGGCGGATTTCCGCTTCCGGGAACTGCTCGTCGGCTACCTTGGTTTCCTGCAGACCGATCACATCCGGCTGGTGTTTCTCGATCAAGGCTTGCAACTGATGCGGGCGCGCACGCAGGCCGTTGATATTGAAGGAGACGATTTTCATGAGCAGCGAGTCCTGAGCTAACGGGCATGCCAAGAGAAGCATCCCGGATGATGAAAGCCTTCGCGGCATGCCCTCCCTCATCCGGCGCTTCGCGCCACCTTCTCCCGGAGGGAGAGGGGGATGAGTGAAGGTGTCGCTGCGCGACTTTCAGATTAAACGGCGATGCTAGCCGATCCTCGACGCTCGCGGCCAGCGCCTGGCGGGCGTGATGAGGTGGTGCTAAGTTGGCTGGGACGCGCCTGACCCGCAACGCATAACAACAGAGGTCTGCCATGCCCAACAACGCTCCAGCAGAAGTGCGCATGCTCGACGGTGGTTACGCCCGCGAGGTGCGTTCGCTGCTCTACCATGCCTATCGTCACGAGCCGACCTTCGCTTACCTGTTCGAAGCCGAACGCCCGGGTTTCGATCAGCGCGTGCGCGCGACGATTCGCGAGTTGGTGCAGCAGCATTTCGCTGAAGACCAGCCGGCCATCGGCCTGCTGATCGATGACCGCCTGATCGGCGCAGCGCTGATCGCACCGCCACAGCGTCGCCTGGATATCACCGAAAGCTGGGGTTGGCGTCTGCGCATGCTGCTGAGCACCGGCTTTGGCTGCACCAAACGCTACCTCGAATACCACGATGCGGTGCTCGCCAGCCTGCCTCCTGGTCCTTATCACGTGCTGCCGCTTCTGGGTATTCACCCCGAGTTTCAGGGGCAGCATCGCGGCGAGCAGTTGCTCGAGGCGCTGCACGACTGGTGTGCCCAGGACAGCGGCTCGCAAGGCGTGGTGCTGGATACCGGCAATGCGCGCTATCTGGATTTCTACCGGCGCCAGGGCTGCGAGGAAATCGGCGAGCTGGCCATAGGCCCGGTGGTCGAACACGTGTTCTTTCATCCCAACCCACAACCGGTGGTCAGAGCCAGCGCCTGAACTGCGGCTGTCTGGCGCACGTTCAACGGCTCCGGCAGGCCGTTGAAAACGTAGGCGAGGCAGCCAGTGCGAGGCAAAAACAGGCGAAAAAGCGCAGTTTACGAGCTGTAAATGAGCATTTTGAGCGTGTTTTTAACGCAGCAATGGCAACGCAGGTAGTTTTTCAATGGCCTGCTAGCGTGGGCTCCGCTCCGTGGTAGCATCCTCCGCTATGAGCGTATATGGACATCTTCAGCGCAGCCTGGTGCTGCTGATCAGTACGGGTGCCTTCGCCGCAGGCGAGCTGGACGTACGAATTACCCCGAGCAATTCGGCTCTCAAGGCCAATATCGAAGGTTATGTCGGTAGCCTCGATGGACGCGACGCGCAGTCATTGCGACGCCTGCGGCGCATCGCCGAGGGGCAGGCCGACAAGGCTGCTCAGGCCCTGGGTTACTACCAGGCGCGTATTCGCAGCCGTATCGAAGAGGGCGAAACACCGCGCCTGGTACTCGAAGTCGAGCCCGGTGAGCGCGTTCGCCTGCGCCATGTCGACATTCGCATCGAAGGGCCGGCCAGCGAGCTGTCGGCTTTTCGCATCCCCAGCGCCAGTCGTCTGCAACCGGGTGCGGTGCTCAATCACGGGCGCTACGAGGATGCCAAGCGGCTGATTCAGAATCAGGCCTCGCGCTACGGCTTCTTCGATGGCCGTTTCACCCGTCAGAGTCTGCAGGTCGATCCGGCCGCCGGGGTGGCCGACATCGAACTGGTATTCGCCAGTGGGCCGCGCTACAACCTGGGCGATCTCAGCTTCAGTGGCGACTTTCCCTTCGATGACGACCTGCTGCGGCGCATGGTGCCGTTCGAGCCGGACACCCCCTACGATTCCGAGCTGATCGCCGAGCTGTACCAGGCGCTGCAGTCCAGCGGCTATTTCGAGTCGGTAAGGGTCGATGCCATCCCCACTCAGGCCGACCAGTTGCGTATTCCGGTTGCGGTGGCGCTGCAGATCCGTGAGCCGCGTACCATGGGCCTGGGGCTGGGCTTTTCCACCGACGTCGGGCCGCGCCTGCGCGCCAACTGGACGCGTCACTGGCGCAATCCGCAGGGGCACAGCTACGGGGTGGAAACCGAATTGTCCGCCCCGCGGCAGAACGTTGGCCTGTGGTACGACATTCCCGGTGACCCGCCACTGACCGACAAACTGCGCCTGGCCGGCGGTTATCAGTATGAGGAGCTGGCCAGCAAGGACAGCTTGAGCCGGCTGCTTACCCTCGGTCCGGAATGGCACAGCCAGCGCCCTGGGGGCTGGCAGCGCGTGCTGTCGGTGAAATGGCAGCGTGAGGAATATCGCCTGGGCGACGACTCCGGGCTGAGCAACTTGCTGATGCCAGGTGTCAGCTACTCGCTGCTGCGCAGCGACAACCGCCTCGACCCGAACCAGGGCTACCGCGTGCAGTTCGACTTGCGCGGCGCTGTCGATGGCGTACTGTCCGATGCCAACGTGCTGCACGGCAACGTCATGCTCAAGGGCCTGACTACCGTATTCGACAATCACCGTCTGCTCGGGCGGGTGCAGTTTGGCGGTACCGAAACCAATGGTTTTTCTGCCGTGCCGCCGTCGCTGCGCTTCTTCGCTGGTGGCGATCAGAGCGTGCGCGGCTATGACTACCAGAGCCTGTCGCCGGAGAACAATCGCGGCGACAAGATCGGCGGGCGCTATCTGTTCACCGCCAGCGCCGAGTACCAATACAGCCTCACCGACAAGTGGCGCCTGGCGACCTTCATCGATCAGGGCAATTCGTTCAACTCGCTGGAGTTTCCCACCCTCAAGACCGGCGTTGGTTTCGGCGTGCGCTGGGTTTCACCGGTCGGCCCGCTGCGCCTGGACCTCGCTCATGCGCTGGACGACGACGGTGGCGTACGCCTGCATTTCTCCATGGGGCCTGAGCTATGACCCGGCGCCTGCTGAAATGGTTGGCCGGCGGTCTGCTCGGCCTGGCGTTGCTGCTCGTCGCGGCCCTGTGGGCGCTGCTGGGCACCCAGGGTGGCAGTCGTTGGCTGCTGGCCCAGGTGCCAGGCCTGCAAGTCGACAACTTCGCAGGGCGTCTGGGCGGTGCCTGGCAGGCCGATGCGCTGATCTGGCAGCAAGACGATATGCGGGTGGAGCTGCAGCAGCTGGACATGGCCTGGTCGCCGTCCTGCCTGCTGCGCCTGACGCTGTGCCTGGATCGTCTGCATCTGCGGCAGGTGGCCGTGACCCTGCCCGACAGTGGGGAGGGCAGCGATGAGCCGTTGAGCCTGCCGAACCTCAACCTGCCACTGCGCTTGCAATTGGGCGATATCCAACTGGGCGAACTGCGCCTGGACGGCCAGACGCAACTGAGCGATCTCGAACTGAGCGCCAGTTGGAACGAGCAGGGTGTGGAGCTGCAGCGCCTTGCCTTGCAACGTGATGACCTGAGCCTGGACCTCAGTGGCCAACTGACGCCGCAGGGCGATTGGCCCTTGGCCCTGAGCGGCCGTCTGCAGTTGCCGGAAGTCGATGGCAAGGCCTGGCAGGTGGCGCTGCAGGTAGGTGGCGAATTGCAGCGCAGCCTGAACATCGAGGCTGACAGCAGCGGTTATCTCGATGCCCGTCTCGAAGGACAGGTGCAGGCGCTGGCCGAGCACCTGCCCGCCGAACTGCGCCTGACCAGCCAGGATTTTCAGGCCAGCAGCGCCTTGCCGCAGACGCTGCACCTGCAGGCGCTGACGTTGTCGGCAAAGGGTGACCTGAGCAGCGGCTATCGAATCGACGGCAGCGCCACTCTGCCCGCCGAGCAGGCGCCGATGCCGCTGGCCTTGCGCGGCAGGGTCGATGCCACGGGCGCGGATATCGAATTGCTGCGCATCGAGGCCGGGGATCAGCAGCATCTGCAGCTCAGCGGTACGCTCGCCTGGAGCGAGGCGTTTCAGGCCGATGCCAAGCTCGATTGGCTGAATTTCCCCTGGCAGCGTCTGTACCCGCTGGACGAGCCGCCACCCGTGGCGCTGCAGCAACTGCAGGCAGAAGTCAGCTATAGCGAAGGCAATTACCTGGGTAACTTCGCTGCGCAGCTTAAGGGGCCGGCAGGGGACTTCAGCCTGAGCAGTCCGGTCAGTGGTGATCTCGGCCAGGTCAGCCTGCCGCAATTGCAGTTGATGGCTGGCCAGGGCCGCGCCGAAGGGGTGGTCAAGGTCGGTTTTGGCGACGGCGTCGACTGGCAGGCCATGCTGCAGCTCAGCGCCCTCGACCCAGGTTATTGGCTGGCTGAGATGCCGGGTAATCTGGCAGGGCCGCTGAATACCTCGGGCAGCTTCAATGCCGGTGCGCTGCAAGCCAAGGCCGATATCGACCTCAATGGCCGTCTGCGTGGCCAGCCCGCGCAATTACAGGTACAGGGCGCCGGTAGCGGCGAGCAGTGGCAGCTCGAGCAATTGCTGGTGCGTCTGGGCGACAACCGGATCAACGCTCAGGGCGCGCTGGATCAGCGCTTGCGTGGCCAGCTGGAGTTGGCCTTGCCGCGCCTGGGGCAACTCTGGCCTGGCCTGCAAGGGCAGATACAGGGCCAGCTGTCCCTGGCCGGTACGTTGCAAACGCCGCAAGGCCAGCTGGCGCTGAGTGGCGAGCGCCTGGCCTTTGGCGACCCCAGCCTGCGGCGACTGCAGTTGGACGCGACGCTGGATGCCCGCCAGCAGGCGCGCATCGGTTTGAATCTGCGCGGTATTCGTATCGGCGATACCTACCTCGGGCGCTTGCAGGCCGATGGCCGTGGCGATCAGCGTCGTCAGGCGCTGACTATCGATTTGCAAGGGCCACTGCTGCAGCTGGCGCTGGCCCTGGACGGTCGCTTGAGCGAGCAAGGCGACTGGCGCGGGCGCATCGCCAGTGGCCGTATCCAGAGTGGCGGCCAGAACTGGCAGCTGCAGCAGGCGGCAAGCCTGGAACGTCTGGCCAGTGGCCGGCTCAACCTGGGCGCGCATTGCTGGCAATCCGCTGACGCCAGTCTTTGCGGCGGGCAGCAGCGGCTGATGCCGCAGCCCAGCCTGGACTGGCGCCTTGAGAACTTTCCCCTGGCCAGTCTGCAACCCTGGCTGCCTGAAGATTTCGCCTGGCAGGGGCGCTTGGATGGTCAGCTCAAGGTCGAGTTGCCGGACAGTGGCCCCAATGGCCAGATCACGCTCGACGCCGGTGGCGGCAATCTGCGCATTCGTCAGGCCGATGACGAGCAGTGGCTGGATTTCCCCTATGACAGTCTGCGCCTGAGCAGCACGTTACGTCCGCAGCGGGTGGACAGCCAGCTGCGTTTCGTCAGCGCTCGCCTGGGTGAGCTGGCACTGCAGGCGCAGATCGACCCGCGCCCGGCGCACAAGCCGGTCAGCGGGGAGTTTCGTCTGAGTGGTTTCGACCTTGCCGTCTTGCGCCCCTTCGTGGCAATGGCGGACACCCTTGAAGGCAAGCTGCAGGGCAGTGGCACTATTGGTGGCCAGCTGATGGCGCCGCAGATCAACGGCCAACTGCGGCTGGAGGGCGGCGAGCTATCCGGCAGCGAGTTGCCGGTGAGCCTGGAGGGCTTGCAGCTGCAGGCGCTGATCGCAGGTGAGCGAATGCAGCTGTCTGCAGACTGGCGCAGTGGCGAGCAAGGCCAGGGCAACCTGCGTGGCGAAATCGCCTGGGCCGAAGGCCTGAGCGGCGACCTGGCCCTGCAGGGCAGGCGTCTGCCGGTGAAGGTCGAGCCTTACGCTGAACTGGAAGTCGAACCTGACCTGCAATTGCAGCTGCGTGCCCAGCGCCTGGCCATCAGCGGTAAAGTTGGCGTGCCACGCGGGCTGATCAGCGTGCGTGAGCTGCCACCGTCAACGGTGAAAGTCTCCGGCGATGCGCAGGTGGTCGGGCGTGAAGTGCCAGAGGCCGAAGAGGGGCTCGGCGTCGCCATGGATGTCGAGGTCGAGGTGGGCCAGGACAGGCTGGCCTTCAGCGGCTTTGGCCTGAGCGCCGACCTGCGTGGGCGCGTGCATATCGGCGATAACCTCGACACCCGTGGAGAGCTGGATCTGGCCAATGGCCGCTATCGTGCCTACGGTCAGCGTCTGACCATCCGTCGCGCGCGGTTGTTGTTCACCGGCCCCATCGATCAGCCGTTTCTCGATGTCGAGGCGATTCGCCGGGTCGATACGGTAGTCGCCGGTATTCGTCTGTCCGGCAGTGCCGAGCAGCCCAGTACCACAGTCTTCGCCGAACCGGCCATGAGCCAGGAGCAGGCGCTGTCCTACCTGGTGCTGGGGCGTCCACTGGGGCAAAGCAGTGGCGACAACAATATGCTGGGCCAGGCGGCGCTGGCGCTGGGGTTGGCCGGCAGCAGTTCGATCACCACCGGCCTGGCCAACAGCCTGGGCATTCAGGATTTTCAGCTCGATACCGAAGGCAGTGGGGTGACCACCAGCGTGGTGGCCAGCGGCAACATCACCGAGCGCCTCAGCCTGCGCTATGGCGTCGGGGTGTTCGAGCCGGCCAATACCATCGCCCTGCGCTATCAGTTGAGCCGGCGCTTGTATCTGGAGGCCGCCAGCGGCCTGGCCAGTTCGCTCGACCTGTTCTACCGGCGCGATTTCTGATGACAAAAGGTTCATTGGCTAAAATCCCTACTCGGTCTCCGGTGTATCGGCGTCGCTTCTGCGCTAGTCTGGACGCATGGTCGGGCCGTGACCTGCCATTCGACGGGTTATTCGCTGTGGCGAAGCCCGTGTCACATATTTGCCCTTCAACTCCCTGACGATAAGGAAACTCCCATGGCGCAAGTCACTCTCAAAGGCAATCCGGTACAGGTCGATGGTCAACTGCCGCAAGTTGGCCAACAGGCGCCGGCGTTCAGCCTGGTCGCGGGCGACCTGAGCGACGTCACCCTGGCCAGCCTGGCCGGCAAGCGCAAGGTGCTGAACATCTTCCCCAGCGTCGACACGCCGACCTGCGCCACTTCCGTGCGCAAGTTCAACGCTGAAGCCAGCCAACTGAACAACACCGTGGTGCTGTGCATCTCTGCGGATCTGCCGTTCGCCCAGGCGCGCTTCTGCGGTGCCGAAGGCCTGGACAAGGTGGTCAACCTGTCCACCCTGCGTGGCGCCGAGTTTCTCAAGAACTATGGTGTGGCCATCGCCAGTGGCCCGCTGGCCGGCCTGGCCGCGCGTGCCGTGGTGGTGCTGGATGAAAACGACAAGGTGTTGTACAGCGAGCTGGTTGGTGAAATTACCGACGAGCCGGACTACGCAGCTGCCCTCGCTGTACTCAAGTAAGCACCCGCTGAACCGGACGGCCTGCTGTGCAGGCCGTTTTTATTGGGTGCGCCAGGCATGGCGCGTAGCGCCGTGACTGGCGCTGTTCGGTTCACTGTGGTGGTGAACCGGACGACTTGGAGGTGAAAGTCCTCTGCACGCCCGGCAAGGGGAAGTGCTAGCGGAAGGCAAGGGTGTCGCGGGTGACTGCGAATCTGAAGGAAGCCGGAAGCAAATGGCTGGCCTGACGAACAGGAAGCGGATGGAGGCGGCGTAGCGGGGTGAGACGGCCCAATTCGTCAAAGCCCGGTACTTGCACGGCACGCTACGACGTAGATCCGCCAGGCATAAGCCGGAAGGTCGCGCGAATTACCCTGGGAGATCTGCATGTTTGCCGCTGGGCTACCGGGCGTCGAGAGGCGACGGGATGGGCGTGCAGAAGTCAGCCAAGGCCGTAGTAAGTGACGAGCAACCACGTCACCAAGGGCCGAACAGGTCATACCGCCGGTAGGCGTTGGAGTCTCATGGGATGTCGAACCGCAGAAGCTTCCCCCCAGGGGAAGGCTGTTCCCCGGCATGGTGGACGGAATCCGCGCATGCCGGCTGACAGTGCGCAGACACCGATGGCGTCTGTAACGTGGACGAAAGCGGAGCCGAACGCGCTGATGGAGCGGGTGCTGTCGCCGGCGAACCTGAGGCGTGCGTATCGACGGGTGGTGAACAACCGGGGCGCACCGGGGGCCGATGGCCTGTCGGTGGACGAACTCGCGGGCTACCTGAAGCAGTATTGGCCGTCCCTGCGGGAGCGGCTGCAGACGGGTGAATACCAGCCGCACGGCGTCCGTGCGGTGAACATTCCCAAGCCCGAGGGCGGGGTCAGAACGCTGGGGATACCCAGCGTGCTGGATCGCCTGATCCAGCAGGCGCTGCTGCAGCAACTGACGCCGCTTTTCGAACCGCTGTTCTCGGACTTCAGCTACGGCTTTCGTCCGGGGCGCAGCGCGCACCAGGCCATCGAAATGGCCCGCGCCCATGTGGCGTCGGGCTATCGCTGGAGCGTGGAACTGGACCTGGAGAAATTCTTCGACCGGGTCGACCACGATCTGCTGATGGATCTGCTGGCGCGTCAGGTCGAAGACCCGCGTGTGCGGCGGCTGGTTCGGCGCTACCTGGAAGCCGGTGTCATGGCGGGTGGGCTCGTGAGCCTGCGACGAGAAGGCACGCCGCAAGGCGGGCCGCTCTCGCCCCTGCTCTCGAACATCCTGCTGAACGAGCTGGACCAGGAGCTGAGCCGGCGCGGCCATCGCTTCGTGCGCTATGCCGACGACGCGAACGTCTACGTCCGCAGTCGGCAGGCGGGCGAGCGGGTGCTGGCCAGTCTGGAGCGTTTCCTGGAGCAGCGGCTGCGGTTGCGGTTGAACCGGGCCAAGAGCCAGGTCATCCGCCCGTGGCGCAGCAGTTACCTGGGCTACGGCATGACCGTGCACCGGCAGCCGAAACTGCGGATTGCCGGCAGCAGCCTGCAGCGCCTGCGCGAACGGGTGAAAAGCCTGCTACGTGCTAGGCGGGGTAGTCAGCTGACCTGGCTGATCGAGCGGCTCAACCCGGTTCTGCGTGGCTGGAGCAGCTACTTCAAGCTGAGCCAGAGCAAGCGGCCTGTGGAAGAGCTGGATGGCTGGGTGCGGCGGTTGCTGCGCAATGTGCTGTGGCGGCACTGGAAACGACCGGTTACCCGGGCACGCAATCTGATGCGGCTGGGCTTACCGGAGGAGCGGGCCTGGAAGTCGGCCACCAACGGGCGCGGCCCCTGGTGGAACGCCGGCGCCTTGCACCTGCGGCAGGCGCTGCCGAAGAAACGCTGGGATGCGCTTGGACTGGTGTCAATACTGGATACGATCACTCGGCTTAGCCGTATGGCCTGAACCGCCGTATACGGAACCGTACGTACGGTGGTGTGAGAGGACGGCGGGGGCGACCCCGCCTCCTACTCGATTTCTTCGCGTTATCGCGGGGAAGATACGCTTGACACCGGACTGGCAACTACGTGTTAGCTGCCGATGACTTGGCACTATCCCTTAGCGTGTTGTCTGATCTGATGGGTTTCGCCCCTTACGGGCGACTTACTTTCTTTGCTTGTGCAAAGAAAGTAAGCAAAGAAACACACCCCTGCATCCGAGCTAGGCGCCCCCGCCCTGCTGCGCCGGGGTTCCCTCGTTCCATCACCGTTCCAGGGGCACGCCGCGAAGGGCCATCCCTGGCCCATCACGGCTCTCGCGACATCCATGTCGCTCAACCCCTTCCACGGCGATTCCACTCGGCCTACTGAAGGGGACTTTGGCGTCGTCTGTGAGATCGTGCGTCAAGAGCAAAAGCCAAACGCTACCGACTTTGATCTTCCAGAGATGTCGCAAGCTCGCGACCTGGTCCCCTTCAGGAGGCCGAGTGGAGGTGTTGCGCAGGGGGACGAGCCGCATGGATGCGGCGAGATACCGATGGCGGCCCCGCTTAAAGGGCCAGGGACGGCCCTTGTAAGCCGGCCCCCAGAGCAGCGCCGGAGCGAGGGAAGTTTCGCGTAGCGAAACCCGGATGTCGGGGTGCCCTTCTTTGGCACACCTTTCTTGGGCAAGCAAGAAAGGTGTGGCGCCCGTAAGGGGCGCAACCCAAACGCTCAGTACACGCGGTAATGGATAGTGCTAAGTCAGTAAGCGATATACACACAAACTTGCCAGTCCGGTATCAACCCGCACTTTCCCCAAAATATGCGAAGAACCTTTTTATTGGTCGGCCGAGCGAACGTCCGGGCACTTCGAGAGTCTCTTGCCTGACCCGGAATTTATCGCTGACTCAAACAGTTAGTAACGTAAGGGGAGCGTAAAAAGCGGGTAAATGGGCTTTGCTTGACGCGGGCCAGTGCTTATCGTGCCGACTCCCACCAAAAGTGATCTCACTCCTGCCATGTCGAATGCTTCCTCACCTGCCTCGAACACTTCCCGCCAATGGTTGATCGGTCTGACGCTGCTCGCCGTGCTGATTTTGCTGTTGTGGTGGTTCTGGCCGAGCAAGCCGCAGTCCCAGCAGATGGGTCGTGGCCGCTTTGGTGATATGGGGCCGGTGCCGGTGCGTGTGGCCGAGGTCGAGCAGGGCGAGTTCGCCATCGAGCTCAAGGCGCTCGGCACGGTAACTGCCTCCAACACGGTCAATGTGCGCTCGCGGGTCGACGGCGAGCTGGTCAAGGTGCTGTTCGAGGAAGGTCAGCCGGTCAAGGCCGGTGATCTTCTGGCAGTGATCGATCCGCGCCCTTATCAGGTGGCCCTGCAGCAGGCGCAGGGCGCGCTGCAGGAAAACCAGGCGCAGCTGAAGAATGCCGAGCTGGATCTGCAGCGCTACAAGGGGCTGTACGACGAAGACAGCATCGCCAAGCAGACCCTCGACACCCAGCAGGCGCTGGTCAATCAGTACCGCGGCAGCCTGCAGAGCAATCAGGCGAGCGTCGCCACGGCCAAGCTCAATCTCGACTTCACCCAGATTCGTGCGCCGATTTCAGGCCGTCTCGGCCTGCGTCAACTGGATATCGGCAACCTGGTCAGCGGCGGCGATACCACGCCGCTGGTGGTGATCACCCAGACCGATCCGATTTCGGTGATCTTCACCATTCCCGAAGGCGATCTGCCGGCCGTGCTGCAGCGCAGGCGTGACGGCACCACCCTGGCTGTCGAGGCCTGGGACCGTGGTGAGCGTCTGAAGCTGGCCGAGGGCGTGCTGGAAAGCCTGGACAACCAGATCGACACCACCACCGGCACGGTCAAGCTCAAGGCGCGCTTCGACAATGCCGAGCAGATGCTGTTTCCCAACCAGTTCGTCAACGTGCGCCTGCGCGTGGAAACCCGTGACGCTGCCACCATCATCCCGTCCGCTGCGGTGCAGTTCGGTACCCAGGGCACCTTCGTCTATGTGGTGGATGACGCCAACAAGGTGAGCATTCGCTCGGTCAGCATCGCCGCCAGCGATGCCGAACGCAGCATGGTCAGCGAGGGCGTGCAGCAGGGCGAGCGGCTGGTGCTGGAGGGCACCGACCGTCTGCGTGACGGCAGTGAGGTGGAAGTGGTCGATCCAAATCAGGCGCAGAGCCCTGATGATGCGGCCAGGCAGCCGGGCGCTCGCCAGGGCAAGCGCGATGGCTCCGCACGGAACGACGCATGAATATTTCCCGCCCCTTCATTCTGCGGCCGGTTGCCACCACGCTGTTGATGGTGGCGATCTTTCTCAGCGGTGTGATCGCCTATCGTCTGCTGCCGGTGTCGGCGCTGCCGGAGGTGGATTATCCGACCATCCGCGTGCTGACTTTGTATCCAGGCGCCAGCCCGGATGTGATGACCAGCGCCGTGACCGCGCCGCTGGAGCGCCAGTTCGGGCAGATGGCCGGGCTCAAGCAGATGTCCTCGACCAGTTCTGGCGGCGCCTCGGTGATCACTCTGCGCTTCAATCTCGATGTCTCGCTGGCGGTGGCTGAGCAGGAGGTGCAGGCGGCGATCAACGCAGCGAGCAACCTGCTACCCGCTGATTTGCCGGCGCCGCCGGTGTACAACAAGGTCAACCCGGCCGATACGCCGGTGCTGACCCTGGCGGTGAGCTCAAAGACGCTGCCGCTGCCGCAGGTCAACGACCTGGTCGATACCCGTCTGGCGCAGAAGCTCGCGCAAACCAGCGGTGTCGGTCTGGTGACCCTGGCCGGTGGGCAACGACCGGCGGTGCGTATTCGCGTCAACCCGGAGGCGCTGGCGTCCTACGGTCTGAGCCTGGCCGACGTGCGCAGTCTGATCACGGCGAGCAACGTCAACCAGCCCAAGGGCAATTTCGACGGGCCGACCCGTGTCTCGCAGCTCGACGCCAACGACCAGCTGAAGTCGGTCGATGAATACCGCGAGCTGATCCTCAGCTATCAGAACGGCGCTGCGCTGCGCCTGAAGGATGTCGCCGAGATCATCGATGGTGCCGAGAACGAGCGCCTGGCGGCCTGGGCCAACCGCAACCAGGCGGTGCTGGTCAACGTGCAGCGCCAGCCGGGCGCCAACGTCATCGATGTGGTCGACCGCATCCAGACCCTGCTGCCGCACCTGACCGAAGGCCTGCCGGCCAGCGTCGAGGTCAAGGTGCTCACCGACCGCACGCAGACCATCCGCGCTGCAGTGCGCGACGTACAGCACGAACTGCTGCTGGCCATCGCCCTGGTGGTGATGGTGACCTTCCTGTTCCTGCGCAAGCTGTCGGCGACCATCATCCCGTCCATCGTCGTGCCACTGTCGCTGATTGGCACCTTCGGCGTGATGTACCTGGCCGGTTTCACCATCAACAACCTGACGCTGATGGCGCTGACCATTGCCACCGGCTTCGTGGTCGACGACGCCATCGTCATGCTGGAGAACATCGCGCGCCATCTGGAGGAGGGCGAGACGCCGCTCAACGCAGCGCTCAAGGGCGCCCGGCAGATCAGCTTCACTCTGGTGTCGCTGACCCTGTCGCTGATCGCCGTACTGATTCCGCTATTGTTCATGGCCGATGTGGTAGGGCGGCTGTTCCGCGAGTTCGCCATCACCCTGGCGGTGGCCATCCTGATTTCCCTGGTGGTGTCGCTGACCCTCACGCCGATGATGTGCGCGCGCTTGCTTAAGGCCGAGAAACCCGAGCAGGAAGGGGGCTTCTATCGCGTCGCCGGTGGCGCCATCGACGCCATGATCGAGCGCTATGGCGTGTGGCTGCAGTGGGTGCTCAGGCATCAGCCGCTTACCCTGCTGGTGGCCGTGGCCACCCTGGGCCTGACCGTGCTGTTGTATATGGCCGTGCCCAAGGGCTTCTTCCCGGTGCAGGACACCGGGGTGATCCAGGGCATTTCCGAGGCACCGCAGTCGATTTCCTTCAGCGCTATGAGCGAGCGTCAGCAACGGCTGGCCGATGTAATCCTGCGTGATCCGGCGGTGGCCAGCCTGTCCTCGTCGATTGGCGTGGATGGCGACAATCCGACCCTCAACAGCGGCCGCCTGCTGATCAACCTCAAGACGCACGCCGAACGCGACGTCACCGCCAGTGAGGTGATCGAGCGTCTGCGGCCGGAGCTGGCGAAAATTCCCGGTATCGAGCTGTACATGCAGCCGGTGCAGGACCTGACCATCGAGGATCGCATCAGCCGCACGCAGTTCCAGTTCACCCTGGAATCGCCCGACAGCGCCTTGCTGGAAACCTGGACGCCTCGCCTGGTCGAGGCGCTGCGCGAGCAACCCGAGCTGACCGATGTGGCCAGCGATTTGCAGAACCGCGGCCTGCAGGTGTACCTGGACATCGACCGCGACGCTGCGGCGCGGCTAGGCATCAACGTCGGCAGCATCGACGATGCCTTGTACGACGCCTTCGGCCAGCGCCAGATCAGCACCATCTACACCCAGGCCAGCCAGTACCGCGTGGTGCTGGAAAGCCGCGATGGCGGGCGTATCGGCCTGGCCGCGCTGCGCCAGATCCATGTCGCCACCGGTGATGGCCAACAGGTGCCGCTGTCTTCCCTGGCACGCGTCGAGGAGCGTCCGGCCAGCCTGTTGATCAACCATATCGGCCAGTTTCCGGCGGTGACCCTGTCGTTCAACCTGGCGCCCGGCGTGTCGCTGGGCGAGGCGGTCGAAGTCATCGAGCGGGTCGAGCAGGAAATTGGCCTGCCCGGTGGCATCAACACCCAGTTCCAGGGCGCTGCCGAGGCGTTCCGTGCATCGTTGTCGTCGACCTTGCTGCTGATCCTGGCGGCCATCGTCACCATGTACATCGTGCTCGGCGTGCTCTACGAGAGCTATATCCACCCGATCACCATTCTCTCCACGCTGCCGTCGGCGGGAGTCGGTGCACTGCTGGCGCTGCTGCTGACGGGTAACGACCTGGGCCTGATCGCCATCATCGGCATCATCCTGCTGATCGGTATCGTCAAGAAGAACGCGATCATGATGATCGACTTCGCCCTGGAGGCCGAGCGCAACCAGGGCATGGTGCCGGAGGCGGCGATCTACCAGGCTGCGCTGCTGCGTTTCCGCCCCATCCTGATGACCACCCTGGCGGCGCTGTTCGGCGCCATCCCGCTGATGCTGGCCTCGGGCTCCGGCGCCGAGCTGCGCCAGCCGCTGGGCCTGGTGATGGTCGGCGGCCTGCTGGTCAGCCAGGTGCTGACGCTGTTCACCACGCCGGTGATCTACCTCTACTTCGATCGCCTGTCGCGCCGCGTCAGCGGGCGCAGTGCGGCGGGAGTGGCGGTATGAGCGGCGCAGCGCTTTTACTCCCCCTCTCCCGTCGGGAGAGGGGCTGGGGGTGAGGGTATGAAGATTGCCCGAGCTTCAATCGGGGCGCCGTTACAACCTTCATCCGGCGCTGCGCGCCATCTGCTCCCAGAGGGAGAAGGACGGTGAATCTCTCCGCCCCCTTTATCCGGCGCCCGGTGGCGACCCTGCTGCTGAGCCTGGCGATCATGCTGCTTGGCGGCGTCAGCTTCGGCCTGTTGCCGGTGGCGCCATTGCCGCAGATGGATTTTCCCACCATCACCGTGCAGGCCAGCCTGCCGGGGGCCAGTCCGCAGATCATGGCTTCCACCGTGGCCACGCCGCTGGAGCGCTCGCTCGGTACCATCGCCGGTATCAGCCAGATGAACAGCCGCAGCAGCCAGGGCAGCACGCGGATCATGATCCAGTTCGACCTGGACAAGGACATCAACACCGCCGCGCGCGAGGTGCAGGCGGCGATCAATGCGGCGCGCGAACTGCTGCCCAGTGGCATGCGCAGCAAGCCCAGCTACCGCAAGATCAATCCGTCGCAGGCGCCGATCATGGTCATATCACTGACCAGCGATACCCTGAGCAAGGGCCAGCTGTACGACGTGGCCTCGACCATCCTGGCGCAGAAGCTGTCGCAGGTCGGCGGCGTCGGCGAGGTGCAGGTCGGCGGCAGCTCCTTGCCGGCGGTGCGCGTATCGCTGGAGCCGCGCCTGCTCGACCAGTACGGCATTGCCCTGGACGAAGTGCGCCAGACCATCGCCGCGAGCAACGCCCTGCGCCCCAAGGGGGCGGTGGAGGACGAGCAGCGCCGCTGGCAGGTGCAGGCCAGTGATCAGTTGGCCAAGGCCGCCGACTACCTGCCGATGATCATCCGCTACCAGGACGGCGCCGCCGTGCGCCTGGGTGACGTGGCCACCGTCACCGATGGCGTCGAGGACCGCTACAACAGCGGTTTCTACAACGACAGGGAAGCGGTGCTGCTGGTGATCAATCGGCAGAGCGGGGCGAACATCCTGCAGACCATCGCCGACATCCGCGCCGAGCTGCCGGCGCTGCGCGAGGTAATTCCAGCCAGCGTCGAGCTGGAGGTGGCGATGGATCGCTCGCCAGTGATCCGCGCCACCCTGCACGAGGCCGAGCAAACGCTGCTGATCGCCGTGGGCCTGGTGATCCTGGTGGTGCTGGCCTTCCTCGGGCGCTGGCGCGCAGCGCTGATACCCGCGCTGGCGGTGCCGGTGTCGCTGATCGGCAGTTTCGCCGCCATGTACCTGCTGGGGTTCTCGCTGAACAACCTGTCGCTGATGGCGCTGATCATCGCCACCGGGCTGGTGGTGGACGATGCCATCGTGGTGCTGGAAAACATCGCCCGGCACATCCATAACGGCGAAAAGCCGATGGCGGCGGCGTTCAAAGGCACCCGCGAGGTGGGCTTCACCCTGCTGTCGATGAACCTGTCGCTGGTGGCGGTGTTCATCTCCATCCTGTTCATGGGCGGCATCGTCGAGCGGCTGTTTCGCGAATTTTCCATCACCCTGGCGGTGGCGGTGGTGATTTCCCTGCTGGTGTCGCTGACCTTGACGCCGATGCTCTGCGCACGCTGGCTCAAGGCCGAAGACGAGCAGTCGCGCAGCCGCCTGCAGCAATGGGGCGACCACCTGCAGACGCGGGTGCTGGCCGTGTACGGGCGTTCGCTGGACTGGGCGCTGCGCCATTCGTTGCTGATGGTCATCAGCCTGCTGGCGACCATCGCGCTGAACGTCTATCTGTTCGTCAGCATTCCCAAGACCTTCATGCCGCAGCAGGATACCGGCCAGCTGATCGGCTTCATTCGCGGTGATGACGGCCTGTCGTTCCAGGTCATGCAGCCGAAGATGGAGATTTTCCGCAAGGCGGTGCTGGCCGATCCGGCGGTGGACAGCGTGGCTGGCTTCATCGGCGGTGCCGGCGGCATCAACAACGCCTTCATGATCGTGCGCCTGAAACCGATCAGCGAGCGCAAGGTGTCTTCGCAGCAGGTGATCAACCGCCTGCGGGCCAGCGTGCCGAAGGTGCCGGGTGGGCGCATGTTCCTCATGCCTGATCAGGATCTGCAGATCGGCGGCCGTGAAGGCCGTAGTTCGGAAAACGAGTACATGCTGCTCTCCGGCGATCTCGATGCACTGCGCGAATGGCTGCCGAGGGTGCGCGAGGCGCTGCGCGCCTTGCCCGAGCTCACCGATATCGACGCCCGCGAGAACAGCGGCGCGCAGCAAATCCGTCTGGTGGTGGACCGCGAGGCCGCGCAGCGTCTGGGCGTTGAAATGAGCATGATCACCGCGGTGCTCAACAATGCCTTCAGTCAGCGTCAGGTGTCGACCATCTACCAGGCGCTGAATCAGTACAGCGTGGTGATGGAGATCAACCCACGCTATGCACAGCATCCCGAGGCGCTGGATCAGATTCAGCTGATCACCGCCGATGGTGCGCGTGTGCCGCTGTCGACCTTCGCCCATTGGGAGCGCAGCCTGGAGGAAGATCGAGTCAACCATCAGGGCCAGTTCGCCGCCGAGAATATCGGTTTCTCCCTGGCCGAAGGTGTCAGCCTCGATCAGGCCAGTCGCGCCATCGACAACGCCGTGGCACGGGTCGGTCTGCCCACCGAGGTGCAGGGCATGCTCGGCGGCACCGGAGCCGCCTTCCAGCAGACCCAGGGCAATCAGCCGCTGATGATCCTGCTGGCGCTGGTGGTGGTGTACATCGTGCTGGGCGTGCTCTACGAGAGCTACGTGCATCCGCTGACCATCCTCTCGACCTTGCCGTCGGCCGGAGTTGGCGCCTTGCTCGCACTGCAACTGGTGGGCATGGAGTTCAGCCTGATCTCGCTGCTGGGCCTGTTCCTGCTGATCGGTATCGTCAAGAAGAACGCCATTCTGATGGTCGACCTGGCCCTGCAACTGGAGCGCGGCGAGCGCCTGAGCCCGCACGAATCCATCCGCCAGGCCTGTCTGCTGCGTTTCCGCCCGATCATGATGACCACCCTGGCCGCTATCCTGGGCGCCTTGCCGCTGGTGCTGGGCAGCGCCGAAGGTTCGGAAATGCGCCAGCCGCTGGGCATCACCATCGTCGGTGGCCTGGTGCTGAGCCAGGTGCTGACGCTCTACACCACTCCGGTGGTCTATCTCTACTTCGACCGCCTGCGCCACCGCGTCAATCGCTGGCGCGGCGTGCGCACCGATGCTTCGTTGGAAAATCCGTTATGAATCGAACTCCTTTCGCCCGAACTCTTGTTTCCTTGCTGCTGGCCGGCGTGCTGGGCGGCTGCGCCCTAGGGCCTGACTATCAGCGCCCCGAACTGGCGGCACCTGCGCAGTTCAAGCAGGTCGAGGGCTGGAAAGCCGCCGCGCCAGCTGACGTTCTGGAGCGTGGCAACTGGTGGGCGCTATATGACGACGCCGAGCTCGACGCGCTGGTCGAGCGTCTGCATGTTTCCAACCAGAACCTGGCCGCTGCCGAGGCCCAGTATCGCCAGGCGCGCGCGCTGGTGCGCGGCGCGCGCGCCAGCTTCTACCCGACGCTGTCCGGCAGCGCCGGGGTGACCCGGGCCGGGCAGGGCGGTGGTGACAGTACCATCCGTACCGCCGATGGCGTCACCGTCAGCGGTTCGGGTACCTCGAGCATTTCCAAGAGTTACGACCTTAGCCTGAATGCGGCCTGGGAGCTGGATCTCTGGGGCAAGCTGCGTCGCGGCCTGGAAGCCAGCCGTGCCGATTTCGAGGCCAGCGCCGCCGACCTGGCTGCGGTGCGCCTGAGCCTGCAGAGCGAGCTGGTGCAGAACTACCTGCAGCTGCGCATCCTCGATGAACAGAAGCGTCTGCTCGACGCGACAGTGGCCGCTTACGCGCGCTCGCTGCGCCTGACCGAGAACCAGTATCGAGCCGGCATCGTGCCCAAGTCCGACGTGACCCAGGCCACCACTCAGCTCAAGAGCACCCAGGCGCAGGCAATTGATCTCGAGTGGCAGCGCGCGCAGCTCGAACATGCCATTGCCGTGCTGGTCGGCGTCAGTCCGGCCGAGCTGTCCATCGCACCGCGCGAGAGCCTGCCAGCGTTGCCCGAGGTACCCGTGGCGTTGCCGTCGCAACTTCTCGAACGTCGCCCTGACGTCGCCGCGGCCGAGCGCCGGGTGATGGCAGCCAATGCGCAGATCGGCGTAGCGGAGGCGGCCTGGTTCCCGGATCTGACCATATCGGCCAGCGGCGGTTACCGCGGCAGCAGCTTCGCCGACTGGATCGAAGTACCCAACCGCTTCTGGTCGCTGGGGCCGCAATTGGCGCTGAGCCTGTTCGATGGTGGTGCGCGGCGTGCAGAGCTGGAGCGCAGCGAGGCCGCTTATGACCAGACGGTGGCGCAATACCGCCAGGCCGTGCTGGACAGCTTCCGCGAAGTAGAGGATTACCTGGTGCAGTTGCGTGTGCTGGAGCAGGAGAGTGGGGTGCAACAGGAAGCGCTTGATGCGGCGCGCGAGTCGTTACGCCTGATCGAAAACCAGTACCGCGCCGGCACTGTCGACTTCAACAGCGTGGTCAACGTACAGGCCACGGCGCTGAACAACGAGCGCACCAATCTTACGTTGCTGGGCAGCCGTCTGACTGCCAGCGTGCAGCTCATCGCCGCGTTAGGTGGCGGCTGGCAAGTGGAGCAATTGCTTCAGTCAGAGCCGCAGCGGGCTCCAGAGTGAACAAGCCGGCATGGCGGTTTCCCGCCATGCCGGCTTCAAGTCAATTGCGCTGCTTGCGATTGACGGTTTGTGCGGCCTTGATCACGTCACTGCCGATCACCGATTCGAATTGCTGCCACACCGGACGCATGGCGTCACGCCAGGCTTCGCGCTCTTCGCTGCTAAGGGTGATCAATTGGCTGCGGCCCGAGTCGATGATGCGCTGGCGGTCGGCCTGGTTGGCGGCTTCGGCCTGCTTGTTTACCGTATAGGTGACTTCATCGATGATGGCTTCCAGCTCCACGCGCATCTGATGCGGGATGCCGTACCAGAAGCGTGAGTTGCTCACCAGCATGTAGTCCAGCACGCCATGGTTGGTTTCGCTGATGAAGGGCTGCACCTCGTGCAGTTTCTGGCTGTAGATGTTCGACCAGGGGTTTTCCGCGCCTTGCACCTGGCCGCTCTGCAGTGCCTTGAACACTTCTGCGAACGGCAGTTTTTGGGTGCTGGCGCCAACCTGGGCGAATTGCGCTTCCAGTACCGCCGATGGCTGGATGCGGAAGCTCAAGCCATTGGCGTCACCGGGTGTATGCAGCGCACGGGTCGCCGACAACTGCTTCATGCCGTTGTGCCAATAAGCCAGGCCGACGATGTTGTGATCCTCCATCGAGCGCAGCAATTGGCGGCCCTTGGAACGCTTCTGGAAACGGTTGACGGCCTCGATGTCATCGAACAGGAAGGGCAGGTCGAACACCTGTAACTGCTTTGTGTACTGCTCGAATTTGGCCAGCGAGGGCGCCAGCAACTGCACCTCGTTGTTGCGCAGCGCTTCGAGCTCATTGGCATCGCCGTAGAGACTGGAGTTCGGGTAGACCTCGACCTTGACCTTGCCGGCCAGGCGCTCTTCGACCAGTTGCTGGAACAGCAGCGCGCCCTGACCCTTCGGGGTGGTGTCGGCGACAACATGGGAAAACTTGATCAGGATAGGTTCATCGGCCAGTGCCGTGGCGGCACCGAAAGAGGCTAACGCCAAGGCGCAGGCGGCCAGGGCGCGGACTGGATTGAACATACTGCTTCCTTTTCTTCTTGTCGGTTGCGGTGCCTTGGCAGGCGCCTCGTGTTGGTCGCTCTACTGTTCTGTTGTGGGGGGATAGGCAGCACCCCAGACAGTTCAGAGCTGGGACTTGCATGGCAAGGGTTATGCCATTGTGGCGAATTTCCGCCAGCCTGCTTGGAGCGTTAAAAAGCATGTGATCTGGCGCACAGTGAGTGGCGGATAACCGCCATGTGCCAGTGCGCAGGCAGCGGAAAATTGCCGGTGCGCCGGCGACTTGTCTTCGCCTGTTATTCTGTCGCCTCGTCTGAACGCAGGAGTGCCCGAATGAGTTGGTCCGCGCAGCAGTATTCTCTCTTCGAACGCCAACGTACTCGCCCGGTCCATGACCTGTTGGCGGCGGTGCCCCGCGAGAGTGTCGAGCTGGCCGTCGATTTGGGCTGCGGTCCCGGCAATTCCACAGCTGTATTGCAGGCGCATGCGTCACAAGCGCAAGTAATCGGTATCGACAGCAGCGAAGACATGTTGCGCGCGGCACGTGAGCGTCTGCCGCAGGTCAGCTTCCAGTTGGCGGATATCCAGCACTGGCAGGCCGAGTGCGCGCCGCAGCTGATCCTGGCCAATGCCTCGCTGCAGTGGTTGCCGGACCATGCTCGGCTGTATCCGAGATTGCTCGCGCAACTGGCGCCCGGTGGCTGGTTGGCGATCCAGACCCCGGACAACCTGCAGGAACCTGCGCATCGCCTGGCTCGTGATGTGGCGGCAGATGGATCATGGGCAGCGTAGATCGGCGAGGTGCGCCATGCCGAGCGGCATGACGCGCAAACCTATTACGACATGCTTGCTGCCCACGCCCGTGAGCTGGATATCTGGCGTACCACTTACTTCCACGTATTGGAGAATGCCGCAGCGGTGGTGGAGTGGTTCAAATCCACGGCGTTACTGCCGTTTTTGCAACCGCTGGAGGCCGAGCAGCAGGTCGCATTTCTGCAACGCTATCAGGCGGCGATTGCCGAGGCCTATCCGGCGCAGGCCGATGGCCGGGTGCTGCTGCCGTTTCCGCGTCTGTTTCTGGTGGCTCGGCGGTAGCCCGGATGCAATCCGGGGCAGGTCTGTCGCGGCTAAAGCCCCTCCCACGGAGTTCATGATGACTTGTGGGAGGGGCTTCAGCCGCGACCTTTAAAAGCACAAGCCCCGCAGTTAGCGGGGCTTGTGCTTCATTGCGCCAGGACGACAAGGCCGGCGTGTTGCACCAGTTCCAGCAACGGCTGCGGGTATACGCCGAGAACGAAGACAAGCAGAGCGACTACCAGCAGCATGATGCCGCCGGCGCCCTGGCCCCAGTCGAAGGGCGCGTCGTGGCGATGCATGTTGGGCTCGCGCATGAACAGGGTGACCATCACCCGCAGGTAATAGAACACGCCGATGGCGCTGCCCAGCACCATGGCGCCGAGCAGCCACCACAGCTGCGCCTCGACGCCGGCGGCGATCACGTAGAACTTGCCGATGAAGCCCGCGGTCAGCGGAATGCCGGCCAGCGACAGCATCATCACCGTGAGCACGGCGGTCAGGTACGGACGGCGCCAGAACAGGCCGCGGTACTCGTACAGCGCATCGGCATCGCGGCCGCTATAGGGGGTGGACATCAGGGTGATCACGCCGAAGGCACCGAGGCTGGTCAGCACGTAGGTGGCCAGGTACACGCCGACGGCTTCCACGGCCAGTCCCTTGCTGGCGATCAGTGCCACCAGCAAATAACCGAAGTGGGCGATGGAGGAGTAACCGAGCAGGCGCTTGAGGTTGTTCTGCAGCAGCGCCAGCAGGTTGCCGAACAGGATCGAGGCAATGGCGATCAGGGTCAGCAGTTCGTTCAGCCAGCCACCGCTCATGGCCGGGGACATCTGGTACAGGCGCAGCAGCACGGCGAACACCGCCACCTTGCTGGCAGTGGCCAGGAAGGCCGCTACCGGCGCCGGTGCGCCTTCGTAGACGTCCGGCGTCCAAAGGTGGAAGGGCACCAGCGACAGCTTGAAGGCCAGGCCGATCAACATCATGCCGATGCCGATCTGCACCAGTTGACTGCTTTCCCGCGCCAGGCTTGCGCCGATATCGGCGAAGGCCAGGTTGCCAGACTCGGCATACAGCAGCGCCATGCCGAACAACAGGAAGGCGCTGCCTGCCGCCGACAGCACCATGTACTTGATGCCGGCTTCCAGCGAGCGCTTGTTGAAGAAGGCGTAGGCAATCATGCCGTAGGTCGGCACCGACAGCAGTTCCAGGCCGATGAACAGGCCCGCCAGATGCTGGGCGCTGACCAACACCAGGCCGCCCGCGGCGGAGAGCAGCACCAGCAGGTACAGCTCCTCGCGGTTGCCCGGATAACCCTTACCCGAATCACCACCCAGATAGGCGTGGATCAGGGTAATGCAGACCAGGCTGGCGGCCAGTACCAGGCCCATGTAGTAGCAGGCGAAGGCATCGATCAGCAGCAGCGGGGTGACCTCTAGTGGCGCCACCTCCAGTGCCGGAATCAACGATAGCAGCGCCAGGTTCAGGCCCACCACCGAGAGGATGAAGGTCACCGTGTGATTGCGCTTGGCAGCGATGGCCAGCATCACCACGATGGCGGTGAGGCTGGTCACCAGCAGCGGCAGCAGGGCGATCAGGTGTTGCAGGGTGAAGTCGACAGCGTGATGTTCCATGAGTCTCTAATCCTTACCCTTACCGGCCCGAGGCGAGTTGATCGAGGGCGCCAGCCATCCACTGCTGCACGCCATGCATGCTGGCAGCGGAGGTGTCGAGCACCGGTTGCGGGTAAACGCCAAGCAGAATCAGCAGTACGCCGAGGCCGAGCACCATGGCCAATTCGCGGGCTTTCAGGCCGGGCAGCGGTGCGTCCTGTTTTACCTGGCCGAAGTAGGCGCGGTGAATCATCGCCAGGGCGTACACCGAGCCGAGCACCAGGCCGCAGGCGGCCAGCACCACGACCCAAGGCGCAGCGGGGAAACTACCGATCAGGATCAGGAACTCACCGACGAAGTTGCCGGTGCCCGGCAGGCCCAGCGCGGCAGCGGCGAAGAACAGGCTGATGGCCGGCAGCCATGGCATACGCGCCCAGATGCCGCCCATCTGGCGCAGGTCACGGGTGTGCACGCGCTCGTAGAGCTGGCCGCAGAGGATGAACAGCGCAGCAGCGGACAGGCCGTGGGCGACCATCTGCACCACTGCACCTTGCAGGGCGATCTGGCTGCCGGAATAGATGGCGATCAGCACGAAGCCCATGTGCGAGACGCTGGAGTAGGCCACCAGGCGCTTGATGTCGGTCTGGGCGAACGACAGCAGGGCGCCGTAGATGATGGCGAACAGGCCGAGCCACTGGGCGATGGGGGCGAACTCCGCTGAGGCGTTGGGGAACAGTGGTAGCGCGAAGCGCAGCAAACCGTAGGCGGCGGTTTTCAGCAGGATACCAGCCAAGTCAACGGAGCCAGCGGTCGGCGCCTGGGCGTGGGCATCTGGCAGCCAGGAGTGCACCGGCACCACCGGGAACTTCACCGCGAAGGCGACGAAGAAACCCAGCATCAGCAGGTATTCGGTGCCCGGCGCCAGTTCGGTCTTCAGCAGGTCGGCGTAGTTGAAGGTCAGTACACCGGTCTGGTTGAAGTGCACGAACACCAGAGCCAGGATCGCCAGCAGCATGATCAGACCGCTGGCCTGGGTGAAGATGAAGAACTTGGTGGCGGCGGTGATACGGGTGCGACCGTCGCTGCCGCTATGACCCCAGAGCGCGATGAGGAAGTACATCGGCACCAGCATCATTTCCCAGAAGAAGAAGAACAGGAACAGGTCGACCGCGAGGAACACGCCGACCACACCGCCGAGAATCCACATCAGGTTGAGGTGGAAGAAGCCGACGCGATGCTGGATCTCGTTCCATGAGCAGAGTACCGAGAGCACACCGAGCAGGCCGGTGAGCACCACCATCAGCACCGACAGGCCGTCCATCGCCAGGTGAATGGTGATACCCAGACGCGGAATCCAGTCGATGACGAACTCGTGGGCCCAGCGCGGGCCGCCGTCCGGGGCCGGCGCCAGGGTGAAGTCACCGCTGACCCATAGCCACAGACTCAGGCCGAACAGCAGGCTCATGGTGATCAGGGCGATCCAGCGCGGCAGCACGGAGCCGAAGCGCTCGCCTTGCCAGCACAGCAGGCCGCCGATGAAGGGAATCAGGATTAGCCAGGGCAGAATCATGACAGGCTGTTTTCCTTGGGGTCTATTGACGTTTCGACACGAGCCGCGTTGCTGCGCGAAATAGCGCCAGGCAAGGCGTAGGACGCCGGTAATGGTGTTCCCTTGCCAAGTCCTGCAACGCAGCATGGCGCTATTTGGCGCGCAACCCGAAGGGCCGGGCCCGTTTTTGCGCGCTGCTGCGTTACTCGTCGTTCATTTGGAGCGACCAAACTTCTCTCCTCGTGCCTTGCCCCGCGCAAAAACGGGCTCCGGCGCGGCCGTGTGCGAAACATCAATAGACCCCACCAAGAAAGAGGATGGCGGCGAGCACCAGCACGGCGCCCCCGGCGATCGAAGCGGCGTACCAGCGCACCTGGCCGGTTTCGCTGCGTACCAGTGCGGCGTTGCCGCCACGCGCGAGCAGCGGAATCAGGCCGATGCTGCGGTCGATGGGGTCGCGGCGCAGCAGGTGGCAGAGCGCCAGATAAGGGCGTACGAACAGCTTGTCGTAGAGCCAGTCGAAGCCCCAGGCAGCGAACCACAGGGCGCTCAGCAGGCGCCCCGGCGCGCTCTGCGCCACGGCAGATGCGACGCGACGCTGGCCGAGGAAGAGCAGGGCGGCGATGACGATACCGCTCACCGCGATCAGCCCCGACAGCAGTTCCAGGCTGTGCTTGGCCTCGCCACCGGCATGGCCGACGCTTTGCGGCAGCACGCCGGCCAGCGGCGGGGTGATCCAGGCGCCGATGAAGGTGGACAGCACGATCAGCACCATCAGCGGCAGGTTGTGGGCGATGCCATGACCGGCGTGCGCCTCGGTCTTCTGCTCGCCGTGGAAGGCGATGAAGATCAGGCGGAAGGTGTAGATCGAGGTCAGGAAGGCGCCGACCAGGCCTGCGTAGAGCAGCTCGCTATGGCCGCTGGCGAAGGCTTCCCAGAGGATCTCGTCCTTGGAGTAGAAGCCGGCGGTCAGCAGCGGCAGGGCCGCCAGGGCGGCACCACCGACGACGAAGCTGGCATAGGCCAGCGGCAGCTTCTTCCACAGGCCGCCCATCTTGAAGATGTTCTGCTCGTGGTGGCAGGCGTGGATCACCGCACCGGAAGCAAGGAACAGCAGGGCCTTGAAGAAGGCGTGGGTCATCAGGTGGAAGATCGCCGCGTCCCAGGCACCGACGCCCAGGGCCAGGAACATGTAGCCGATCTGGCTCATGGTCGAGTAGGCGAGGATGCGCTTGATGTCGGTTTGTACCAGCGCGGCGAAACCGGCCAGCACCAGGGTCACACCGCCGACGACGCCGACCAGCTCGAGAATCTCCGGGGTCAGCAGGAACAGGCCATGAGTACGGGCGATCAGGTAGACGCCGGCGGTGACCATGGTCGCCGCGTGGATCAGCGCCGACACCGGCGTCGGGCCGGCCATGGCATCGGCCAACCAGGTCTGCAGCGGCAACTGGGCGGACTTGCCCACAGCACCGCCGAGCAGCATCAGCGTGGCAACCCACAGCCAGGTATCGCCGGCCACGTATTTTTGCGGCGCCAGCACCATCAGCTCCTGAATGTTCAGGGTGCCGAGGTTGATGAACAGCAGGAACATGCCAATCATCAGGAACACGTCGCCGACGCGGGTGACGATGAACGCCTTGAGCGCCGCATTACCGTTGGGCACGTGCTTGTAGTAGAAGCCAATCAGCAGGTACGAGCACAGGCCCACGCCTTCCCAGCCGAAGAACAGCACCAGCAGGTTGTCGCCGAGCACCAGCAACAACATGCTGAAAATGAACAGGTTGGTGTAGGCGAAGAAGCGCGAATAGCCTTCCTCGCCGCGCATGTACCAGCTGGCGAACAGGTGGATCAGAAAACCCACGCCAGTGACCACGCCGAGCATGGTTGCGGACAACCCATCCAGATGCAGGGTGAAGCTCGGCGCCAGGCCTTCGACGCTCATCCACTGCCACAGGGTCAGGCTGTAGGCACCGCCGGCCGGCGGATTGCCGAGAAAGGTGGCGATGACCCAGGCAGCGCTGGCGGCGGCCAGGCCGATGGAGCCGACCCCGATCAGCGCACTGGTGTTTTCCGAGAAGCGTCCGCGCGAGAAGGCCAGCAGCAGCCAGCCGAGCAGCGGGAAGAATAGAGTCAGGGCTAGAAGGTTCATCCGCGCATCTCGCTGGCAGCGTCGATATCCAGAGTGTTGAAGCGGCGATACAGCTGCAGCAGGATCGCCAGGCCGATGCTGGCCTCGGCGGCTGCCAGGGTGATCACCAGAATGAACATCACCTGGCCGTCAGCCGCGCCCCAACGGGCACCAGCCACCACGAAGGCCAGTGCAGCGGCGTTCATCATCACTTCCAGGCTCATCAGAATGAACAGGATGTTGCGCCGCACCATCAGGCCGACCAGGCCGATGCAGAACAGCACGCCGGCCAGGGCCAGGCCGTGTTCGAGTGGGATGCCGGTCATACGGTGGGCTCCTTGGCGTCATGGCGGCCCAGATGGAAGGCGGCGACCAGGGCGGCGAGCAGCAGCAGCGCGGCCAGCTCCACGGCCAGCAGGTAGGGGCCGAACAGGCTGATACCGACGGCCTTGGCTTCCACTGTGGTGTGGCCGATATGAGCGTCGCTGACGTGGTTCAGCAGCACATAGAGCAGCTGGCCGAGCAGCAGGGCGCTGAGAATCGCCGGGCCGACCCAGATACCGGGCGTCAGCCACTTGCGCTCCTGGTCGGCGGCAGCCGGGCCAAGGTTGAGCATCATCACCACGAAGACGAACAGCACCATGATGGCGCCGGCATAGACGATGATTTCCAGTGCGCCGGCAAAGGGCGCACCGAGGGCAAAGAACACCATCGACACCGCTAGTAGCGAGACGATCAGGTAGAGCAGGGCATGCACCGGGTTGGTGTTGGTGACCACCCCGACCGTTGCTGCCACCGCCACACCGGCGGCGAAGTAAAACGCGAATTCCATCAGAAACTCCTAAGGCAGCAGGCTCTTCACGTTGATCGGCTCGGCCTCGTTCTGCGCGGCGCCCTTGGGCTTGCCGGCGATGGCCATACCGGCAACGCGGTAGAAGTTGTAGTCCGGGTTCTTGCCGGGGCCGCTGATCAGCAGGTCTTCCTTCTCGTACACCAGATCCTGACGCTTGAACTCGCCCATCTCGAAATCGGGGGTGAGCTGGATCGCGGTGGTCGGGCAGGCTTCCTCGCACAGGCCACAGAAGATGCAGCGCGAGAAGTTGATGCGGAAGAACTCCGGGTACCAGCGCCCGTCGTCGGTCTCGGCCTTCTGCAGCGAGATGCAGCCCACCGGGCAGGCCACGGCGCACAGGTTGCAGGCCACGCAGCGTTCCTCGCCGTCGGGGTCGCGGGTCAGGACGATGCGGCCACGGTAGCGCGGCGGCAGGTAGACCGCCTCTTCCGGGTATTGCAGGGTGTCGCGCTTGCGAAAGCCATGGCTGAAGACCATGACCAGGCTGCGCAGTTGGGTGCCGGTACCGACCAGCACGTCCCAGATGTACTTGAACATTGCTTTTCTCCTTACTGGGCCGTGGCCAGCACGACGGCGCCGGTCACCAGCAGGTTGATCAGGGTCAGCGGCAGGCAGAACTTCCAGCTGAAGGCCATGACCTGGTCATAGCGCGGGCGTGGGATCGACGCGCGCAGCAGGATGAAGATCATGATGAAGAAGGCCGTTTTCAGCGCGAACCAGAAGAACGGAATCTGCGGCAGGATGCCGAACGGGCCGTGCCAGCCACCGAAGAACAGGGTGACCAGCAGCGCCGATACGGTGACGATGGCCACGTACTCGCCAACGAAGAACATGCCCCATTTCATCCCGGCGTATTCGATGTGGTAACCGTCGGCCAGCTCCTGCTCGGCTTCCGGTTGGTCGAACGGGTGACGGTGGGTCACGGCCACCGCTGCGATGAAGAAGGTACAGAAGCCGAAGAACTGCGGAATGATGAACCACAGGTTCTGCGCCTGGTAGTCGACGATGTCGCGCATGTTGAACGAGCCGACCTGCGCCACCACGCCCATCAGCGCCAGGGCCAGGAACACCTCGTAGGACACCGTCTGCGCCGAGGCGCGCAGGGCACCGAGCAGGGCGAACTTGTTGTTGCTGGCCCAGCCGGCGAACAGCACCGCGTAGACCGATAAACCCGCCATGGCGAAGAAGAACAGGATGCCGATGTTCAGATCCGCCACGCCCCAGGTCGGGGTGATGGGGATGATGGCGAAGGCCATCAGCATCGCCGAAAAGGCGATCATCGGTGCCAGGATGAAGATGAACTTGTCGGCGAACGGCGGCGTCCAGTCCTCCTTGAAGAACATCTTGATCATGTCGGCGGCGATCTGGAACATGCCGAACGGCCCCACGCGGTTGGGGCCGTAACGATCCTGCCACCAACCGAGCAGACGGCGCTCGATGAAGCTCAGCAGCGCGCCGCAGACCACCACCACCAGCAGGATGACGATGGCCTTGAGTACCGCGATGACGATCTCGATCAGTTCGGGCGTCAACCAGCTCATTGTGCGGCCTCCTGCAGCAGGGTCACGCTGGCGCCTGTGACTGTTGCCGGGATACCCGGCAAGCCAAGCGGCAGACCGACCAGACCGGCGGCCAGATCATCACGCACCTGCAGCGGCAGGCGCAGTGCCTGGCCGTTGACGCGCAGGGTCAGCAGCGCACCGTCGTTCACACCCAGGCGAGCGGCTTCCTCACGGGCCAGGGCCACGTAGGGCGCGGGCATGCGCTCCTGAATCGGTTTGGCACGCGCGGAGTTTTCCTCGCTGCCGAACAGGTGGTGCAGCGGCGCCACCTGCCAGGTGCCGGCTGCCGGGTTGAACGCTGCATTGACGGCGAACCAGGGCAGGGCGTTACCGGCGGCTTCGAGCAGGCGCACGCCGGGGTCGCCGGCGCGCAGATGACCGCCGACCTCGTCCTGGAACTTGTTCCAGGCCTGCGGCGAGTTCCAGCCTGGCGACCAGGCGAAGGGAATCTGCTGACGGTCTTCCTTGCTGCCGGCGTAGCCCTCCATGGAGAAGGCGAAGGCGGTGTCCTGATCCTGCGGCTGACGCGGCTCGTGCACGCTGATATTGGCGCGCATGGCGGTACGACCACTGTAGCGGTGTGGCTCGCGGGCGAGCTTGAGGCCCTTGATGCGGAACGAGGCGCTCGGCGCGGCGTCCTTGATCCCGGCCAACAGCGGATTGCTGGCGGCGCAGGCTGCAGTGACCTGATCCAGTTGCGTCCAGTCCACGGCCTTGCCTTGCAGGGTGCTGTGCAGCGCGTGCAGCCAGCGCCAGCCTTCGCGGATCAGAATATTGCTGTCGTAGTAGCTCGGTTCATAGACCTGGAAAAAGCGCTGGGCGCGACCTTCGAGGCTGACCAGGGTGCCGTCGCCTTCGGCGAAGCTCGCCACCGGCAGCAGCAGGTGGGCGCGTTCGCTGGTGGAGGTGCGCTGGTGATCGGCGACGATCACTGTCTGTGCGGCGCTGAGCGCAGCGTCGACCTTGGCCGTATCGGCGCGGCGGTACAGGTCATTTTCCAGCACGATGACGGCATCGGCCTGGCCGTTGCTCAGAACATCGAGTGCGGCATCGACGGAGTCGCCACCGAGCAGTGCCAGGCCCAGGCTGTTGGCTTCGGGCACCACCAGGCTCAGCGAGCCGTTCTTCTCGCGGTTCTTCAGCGCGCTGGCGATATTGGCGGCGGCTTCGATCAGAGCCTTGTCGCCCAGGGAGGCGCCGGAGACGATCAGCGGGCGCTTGGCATTGATCAGGGCATCGGCGATGCGCTGTACCAGTGCTTGCGCCTCGGCTTCCAGACCATCGACCGCCGGTGCGCTCGGGTCGATGGCATGAGCCACGGCGAAACCGATGCGAGCCAGATCGGCCGGGGCGGCGTGTACGCTTTCGGCGGCCACGTCATCCAGGCGGGTTTCCGCGACGCTGGCGATGAATAGCGGATGCAGGGCGTGCTGGGCAACGTTCTGCACAGCGGCCATGTGCCAGTCCTGAATACGCGCACCGGCAGCGATCTCGGTGGCCTTGCCCTTGACCGCCTGGCGCAGGGCCAGAGCCAGGCGTGCGGCGGTCTGGGTCAGGTCTTCGCCGAGGACGAAGATGGCGTCGTGCAGCTCGACATCGCGCAGGGTCGGCGTTGGCAGCGGGCCGTTCTGCAGGATGTCGCGGATCAGGCAGATATTGGTCAGCTCGCCAGCGGCGATGCCGCTATAGAAGTTATTGGCACCCACCAGATCGCGCAGGGCGAAGTTGGCTTCGAGGCTGGCACGCGGCGAGCCAATGCCGATCACGCGCTTGCCCTTGAGCAGCTCGGCGGCCTTGTCCAGCGCGGCATCGATGCCGATGGCCTGGCCAGCCAGCAACGGCTGACGCGGGCGATCCGCATTGTTGACGTAGCCATAGCCGAAGCGGCCACGATCACAGAGGAAGTATTGGTTGACCGAGCCGTTGAAGCGGTTCTCGATGCGGCGCAGCTCGCCATAGCGTTCACCGGGGCTGATGTTGCAGCCGCTGGAGCAGCCGTGGCAGATGCTCGGGGCGAACTGCATGTCCCACTTGCGGTTGTAGCGCTCGGAGTGGGTCTTGTCGGTGAATACCCCGGTCGGGCAGACCTCGACCAGATTGCCTGAGAACTCGCTTTCCAGCGTGCCGTCCTCGACGCGGCCGAAGTACACGTTGTCGTGCGCGCCGTAGACGCCGAGGTCGGTGCCGCCGGCGTAGTCCTTGTAGTAGCGCACGCAGCGATAGCAGGCGATGCAGCGGTTCATCTCGTGGGCGATGAACGGGCCGAGCTCCTGGTTCTGGTGGGTGCGCTTGGTGAAGCGGTAGCGACGGGCGTTGTGCCCGGTCATCACCGTCATGTCCTGCAGGTGGCAGTGACCGCCTTCCTCGCACACGGGGCAGTCGTGCGGGTGGTTGGTCATCAGCCATTCGACGACGCTGGCGCGGAACGCCTTGGACTCCTCGTCGTCGATGCTGATCCAGGTGTTGTCGGTGGCAGGCGTCATGCAGGACATGACGATACGACCACGGGTATCGTTCTCGTCGTTGTACTGCTTGACCGCGCACTGGCGGCACGCGCCGACGCTGCCAAGCGCCGGGTGCCAGCAGAAGTAGGGGATATCGAGTCCGAGGGACAGGCAGGCCTGCAGGAGGTTGTCTGCACCATCGACTTCGAAATCTTTGCCGTCTACGTGGATAGTGGCCATTTCTTTAAGTCTTCGTTTACCCGCTGGTTAAAGCGGCTGGCTAAGGGAATTCGTCTGTTCAGCTCGCGGTTGCCGGCGTGCGGGGCGTACTCGCCACCTGGGCCACACCGGCCTCGAACTCTTCACGGAAATACTTGATGGCACTGCCCAACGGCTCCACGGCACCTGGCGCATGAGCGCAGAAGGTCTTGCCCGGGCCGAGGAAGTTGACCAGCCCCAGCAGGGTCTGGATGTCTTCGGCGGTGCCTTGCTTGCGCTCCAGGGCGCGGAGGATCTTCACGCTCCACGGCAGGCCGTCGCGGCACGGCGTGCACCAGCCGCAGGACTCGCGGGCGAAGAACTCTTCCATGTTGCGCAGCAGGGAAACCATGTTGATCGAGTCGTCGACCGCCAGCGCCAGGCCGGTGCCCATGCGCGTGCCGACCTTGCCGATGCCGCCGGCATACATCTGCGCCTCAAGGTGCTCGGGCAGCAGGAAGCCGGTACCGGCGCCGCCGGGCTGCCAGCACTTGAGCCTGTAGCCGTCACGCATGCCGCCGGCGTAGTCCTCGAACAGCTCGCGGGCGCTGACACCGAACGGCAGTTCCCACAGGCCGGGGTTCTTCACCTTGCCGGAGAAACCCATCAGCTTGGTGCCGTGGTCTTCGCTGCCCGGGCGGGCGAGGCCCTTGTACCAGTCCACACCCTGGCCAATGATGGCCGGTACGTTGCACAGGGTTTCGACGTTGTTGACGCAGGTCGGCTTGCCCCAGACGCCGACGGCAGCGGGGAAGGGCGGCTTTGCTCGCGGGTTGGCGCGGCGGCCTTCCAGCGAGTTGATCAGCGCGGTTTCTTCGCCGCAGATGTAGCGGCCCGCGCCGGTATGCACGAACAGCTCGAAATCGAAGCCGCTGCCGAAAATGTTCTTGCCGAGCAGGCCAGCGGCCTTGGCTTCCTCGATGGCGCGGTTGAGGTTGGCGGCGGCGTCGACGTACTCGCCACGCAGGAAGATGTAGCCGCGATAGGCCTTGAGTGCGCGCGCGGAGATCAACATGCCTTCCACCAGCAGGTGGGGCAGCTGTTCCATCAGCATGCGGTCTTTCCAGGTGTTGGGCTCCATTTCGTCCGCGTTGCACAGCAGATAGCGGATGTTCATGGATTCGTCAGCCGGCATAAGGCCCCACTTCACCCCGGTGGGGAAGCCTGCACCGCCGCGACCCTTGAGGCCGGATTCCTTGACGGTCTGTACGATGTCGGCCTGGGCCATTTCGGTCAGTGCCTTGCGGGCGGCCGCGTAGCCGTTCTTCTGCTGGTATTCCTCCAGCCATACCGGCTGGGCGTCGTCACGCAGGCGCCAGGTCAGCGGATGGGTTTCTTCGCTGCGGGTAATGCGGTTGGCTGGGCCGATGGAGGTGAGGGTTTTCATAGCGGTGCGCCGACTCATGGATAGTCCTCCAGCAGCTTGGCGACGCCGTCGGGTTGAATGTCGCCGAAGGTGTCGTCGTCGATCATCAACGCCGGAGCCTTGTCGCAGTTGCCCAGGCAGCACACCGGCAGCAGGGTGAAACGCTCATCGCTGGTGGTCTGGCCGAGGCCAATACCGAGCTGCTTCTGCATCTCGCTGACCACCGATTCATGGCCACCGATATAGCAGGTCATGCTGTCGCACACGCGAATCACATGACGGCCCACCGGCTGGCGGAAGATCTGGCTGTAGAAGGTGGCCACGCCTTCGACGTCGCTGGCGGGAATGCCGAGGATCGCGCCAATGGCGTCAGCGGCGCCGTCAGGCACCCAGCCGCGGGCCTTCTGCACGATCTTCAGCGCTTCGATGCTGGCAGCGCGCGGGTCTTCGTAGTGGTGCATCTCGTGCTCGATGGCCGAGCGCTCGGTTTCGCTGAGGGTGAAACGGTCTGTCTGGATAAGCGTATTCATGATCAGCGGTCCACGTCGGCCATGACGAAGTCGATACTGCCCAGGTAGGCGATCAGGTCCGCCACCATGCTGCCGCGGATCACCGAGGGAATCTGCTGCAGGTGGGGGAAGCTGGGGGTGCGAATCCGGGTGCGGTAGCTCATGGTGCTGCCGTCGCTCGTCAGGTAATAACTGTTGATGCCCTTGGTCGCCTCGATCATCTGGAAGGCTTCGTTGGCCGGCATGACCGGGCCCCAGGAAACCTGCAGGAAGTGGGTGATCAGGGTTTCGATGTGCTGCAGCGTGCGCTCTTTCGGCGGCGGCGTGGTCAGCGGGTGATCGGCCTTGTACGGGCCTTCCGGCATGTTCTTCAGGCACTGATCGATGATGCGGATGCTCTGGCGCATCTCTTCCACGCGCACCATGCAGCGGTCGTAAGCATCGCCGTTGGCAGCCAGCGGCACCTCGAAATCGAAGTGCTCGTAGCCGGAGTAGGGGCGCGCCTTGCGCAGGTCGAAGTCGCAACCGGTGGCGCGCAGGCCGGCGCCGGTGGTGCCCCATTCCAGCGCTTCCTTGGTGTTGTACTGCGCCACACCGATGGTACGGGCCTTGAGGATGCTGTTCTTCAGCGCCGCCTTCTCGTATTCATCGAGGCGCTTGGGCAGCCAGTCGACGAATTCCTTGACCAGCTTGTCCCAACCGCGCGGCAGGTCGTGGGCGACGCCACCGATGCGATACCAGGCCGGATGCAGGCGAAAGCCGGTGATGGCTTCGATCACCTTGTAGGCGCGCTGGCGATCGGTGAAGGTGAAGAACACCGGGGTCATGGCGCCGACATCCTGGATATAGGTACCGAGGAACAGCAGGTGGCTGGTGATGCGGAAGAACTCGGCGAGCATCACGCGAATGAAGTCGACACGGGCCGGTACCTTGATGCCGGCGAGCTTTTCCACCGAGAGCACGTAGGGCAGGTTGTTCATCACCCCGCCAAGGTAGTCGATACGGTCGGTGTAGGGGATGAAGCTGTGCCAGCTCTGGCGTTCGGCCATCTTCTCGGCGCCACGATGGTGGTAGCCGATCTCCGGTACGCAATCGACGATCTCTTCGCCGTCGAGCTGCAGGATGATGCGGAAGGCGCCGTGGGCGGAGGGGTGGTTGGGGCCGAGGTTGAGGAACATGTAGTCCTCGTGCTCGCCGCCGCGTTTCATGCCCCAGTCTTCCGGGCGGAAGCGCGCGGCTTCCTCTTCCCGCTGCTGTTTGGCCAGGGTCAGGCTGAACGGGTCGAATTCGGTAGCGCGCGCCGGGTAGTCTTTGCGCAGCGGGTGACCTTCCCAGGTCGGCGGCATCATGATGCGGCTTAGGTGCGGGTGGCCGGTGAAGGTGATGCCGTACAGATCCCAGACTTCGCGCTCGTACCAGTTGGCGTTGGGCCAGATGCCGGTGGCGGTGGGCAGGTTGAGGCCGCGCTCGGACAAGGCGACCTTGATCATTACGTCACTGTTACGCTCCAGCGACATCAGGTGATAGAACACCGTGAAGTCGGCATCGGGAAGGCCGCGGCGTTGGGTACGCAGGCGCTCGTCGACGCCATGCAGGTCATAGAGCATTACGTAGGGGCGCGGCAGGTTGCGCAGGCAGGTGAGCACTTCAATAAGGCGCTCACGGGCAACCCAGAGTACCGGCATACCGGTGCGGGTCGCTTGCAGGGTGAAACTGTCGTCGCCAAAGCGGGCGCGCAGTTCGGCGACGACGTCCTGGTCGTCAGCCTTGTAAGGCGGTATGGACACAACGGTGTCTTGAGTCATGGTCTCGGTCGCTGTCGATCAACGTAGAAAGTGGGCATGACGCTTGCGCAGGCAAGCATCGGCTCAGACTTCGTCAGGGCTACGCAGGTTGGTAACGGCGATTCGCTGCTCGCGTCGCTGTTCCTTCTGCGAAGGCATTTCGGCACGGTAGATGCCTTGATCGCCAACGACCCAGGATAGCGGGCGGCGCTCCTGGCCGATGGATTCCTGCAGCAGCATCAAGCCTTGCAGGAACGCCTCGGGGCGGGGCGGGCAGCCGGGAATGTAGACGTCCACGGGGAGGAACTTGTCCACGCCCTGAACGACCGAGTAGATGTCGTACATGCCGCCAGAATTGGCGCATGAACCCATGGAGATGACCCACTTGGGCTCCAGCATCTGCTCATAGAGACGCTGGATGACCGGCGCCATCTTGATGAAGCAGGTGCCGGCGATGACCATGAAGTCAGCCTGACGGGGTGACGCGCGAATGACTTCCGCACCGAAACGCGCCACGTCATGCGGGGCGGTGAAGGCTGTGGTCATTTCCACATAGCAGCAGGACAGGCCGAAGTTGTACGGCCACAAGGAATTCTTGCGCCCCCAGTTGACCGCGCCGTTAAGCACGTCCGAGAGCTTGCCCATGTAGATGTTCTTGTGAACCTGATCCTCTAGCAGCGGGTCGGAAACGACCTCCCGCTGGCCGATCGGATACGCCTCATTGGGCGCATTCGGGTCGACCCGAGTAAGTTTGTATTGCATCGCCAAAGCCTCATTGTTTCAGCTTCGCCTGCCGCTTGCGACGTCCCTCAGGTGCCCAATCCAGCGCACCTATCGCCGACTCGTAGACAAGACCCGCGAACAGAATGGTTATGAAAACGGTAGCTCCGACCAGGCCAATCCAGCCGCTTTCGCGTACCGAGACTGCCCAGGCGAAGAGAAAGAGGGCTTCAACGTCGAAGATCACGAAGAGCATCGCGACCAGATAGAACTTGGCTGACAGGCGCAGACGCGCGCTGCCGGTAGGAAGCATGCCCGACTCGAACGGCTCGTTCTTGCTACGTCCCCAGGCTTTGCTGCCGAGCAGACTGGAAACGCCGAGCATGAAGGCGATGAGCGCGCAGACACCCAGCAAGAACACAGCGAAGGCCCAGTTATGGGACATGGTCGTTACCGCATCAGGCATGCCGGTACTCCTTGAACTAAGGAACGGCTTTTAATTTAGTTAGCAGTGCAGCTCCACCAAGGGTGCTGACGCAAAGTGTGAATACAATACTATGCGTACGCTAACTGTAAGTAAATTTTTCAGAGAAAATTATTCCTGCATTTTCATCACTGTTGCCAGGTTTTTGCCTGAATTGTCGCATCGCTGTAATTGCGCCGCAGGCCATGCAGGTCGGCGCTTCTGGACTATAGCTGACGGCTTTGTTCGGGCAATCCGTGGCGCCCATTCATCCGGCTAATCTGCCTCATTTTGCTGGGTGATGCTCCTCGGCAAGATGAGTAATTGCCTGCCACTTTGGTATTGGGGCGACGGCAGCAGGCATTGACTTAAATTCTTTTGATGTATCTCTCCGCCTGCAGCTCAGCATCAAGGTTTATCGGGCCTTGGGCATTCGTCTTGGATATGCCAAGGCTGAGCTCTGTTTGGCTGAAGCGGTTTATCGCGCAAGTAAAAAAGCCCCGGCAAGCCGGGGCGGATTAGGCAATCGGCCGCTGCGGGTGCGTGGCCCGCAGCGGTTGAACCGTTCTTAGTGGAACTGGTTCATGGTGTTGTCTTTACCGCTCGCCTTCAGCGCAGCTTCGCCAGCGAAGTACTCCTTGTGGGTGTCGCCGATGTCGGAGCCAGCCATGTTCTGGTGCTTGACGCAGGCGATACCCTGGCGGATTTCCTCGCGCTGAACGCCCTTGACGTAGGCCAGCATGCCCTGGTCGGCGAAGTAACCCTTGGCCAGGTTGTCGGTCGACAGAGCCGCGGTGTGGTAGGTCGGCAGGGTGATCAGGTGGTGGAAGATGCCGGCGTGGGCCGAACCGTCACGCTGGAAGGTGCGGATCTTCTCGTCGGCGATCTGGGCCAGTTCGGTGTTGTCGTACTCGACACTCATCAGCTTGGCGCGATCGTAGGCGGAAACGTCCTTGCCTTCGGCAACCATGGCGTCGAACACCTGCTGGCGGAAGTTCAGGGTCCAGTTGAAGGACGGGCTGTTGTTGTAGACCAGCTTGGCGTTCGGGATGACTTCACGGATGCGGTCAACCATGCCCTTGATCTGGCCAACGTGCGGCTTCTCGGTCTCGATCCACAGCAGGTCGGCGCCGTTCTGCAGGCTGGTGATGCAGTCCAGTACGCAGCGGTCTTCGCCGGTGCCAGCGCGGAACTGGAACAGGTTGGACGGCAGACGCTTCGGGCGCAGCAGCTTGCCTTCACGCTTGATGAGGACGTCGCCGTTGCCCAGCTCGGCTTCGGAAACTTCTTCGCAATCGAGGAAGGAGTTGTACAGGTCGCCCAGATCGCCCGGCTCTTTGGTCACAGCGATCTGCTTGGTCAGGCCAGCACCCAGGGAGTCGGTACGGGCAACGATCACGCCGTTGTCGATACCCAGTTCCAGGAAGGCGTAACGCACGGCAGCGATCTTGGCCAGGAAGTCGGCATGAGGAACGGTCACTTTACCGTCCTGGTGGCCGCACTGCTTCTCATCAGAAACCTGGTTTTCGATCTGGATGCAGCAGGCGCCTGCTTCGATCATGCGCTTGGCCAGCAGATAGGTGGCTTCCGGGTTACCGAAGCCGGCGTCGATGTCGGCGATGATCGGGACGATGTGGGTCTCGAAGTTGTCGATCTGGTTCTGGATTTCAGCGGCCTTGGCGTGGTCACCAGCGTCACGAGCAGCGTCCAGGGCAGTGAACAGCAGATCCAGCTCGCGGCTGTCGGCCTGACGCAGGAAGGTGTACAGCTCTTCGATCAGGTCGGAGACGGCAGTCTTCTCGTGCATCGACTGATCCGGCAGTGGGCCGAACTCGGAACGCAGAGCGGCAACCATCCAGCCGGACAGGTAGAGGTAGCGCTTGTTGGTGGTCTTCAGGTGCTTCTTGATCGAGATCAGCTTCTGCTGACCAATGAAGCCGTGCCAGCAACCCAGCGACTGGGTGTAGAGGGAGGAGTCGGCGTCGTACTCTTCCATATCCTTGCGCATGATGTCAGCGGTGTACTGAGCGATTTCCAGACCGGTCTTGAAACGGTTCTGAGCGCGCATACGGGCGACGGACTCGGGGTTGATAGCGCTCCAGCTGCTGCCGAACTTCTCTTTCAGAGCGGCTACAGCCTTGATGTCGTTTTGATATGCGGACATGGTCAATCCTTCAGAAAATGTGTTGGTTGAGCACCGACTACCCACGCAAAGCGTGCACGAATGCAGCGGCTGGGCGGCTACCACTTCGACGGCGAGAAAACGGCTGAAAGGCGAGGGTGTACTGCGAAGAGGGGATGTAGGCGAGCAGATCGCTGGTCGCTTCAGGCGTCGGGCTCGTGGAAACCCTTGGCATTGCGCTGAACCTGGCGAGCTGTCTGTTACTTAACGCTTCCCCGTCCCTCAGGACAACTTCGTTCCAGTCGCAACCTCGTCGTACGGCCTTATGGGCTGTTGGGACACGGACCGTAGCGAAGTACTTCGCGGGCGGTCTGGAGATCCTTTTCAGGACCCCTGGCTAGCGGGAGCGAGGCCATCATGCCTCTGGGAAGATGCTTCGTCAAACGTTTTGTAGTGGTTTTTTAAAACTACTACATATTCATTCGGCGACTGCCTGGTCATGCCTGGTAGCCCATGGGGCGGGCGTTTCAAGCGGTTTGCGGGCTGTGCGACTTGTCCATCATGCTTAGGGCTAAAGAGCATTCGACTTTGGTCGGAGCGTTAGTCGAGCGCTTCGACCTTGAGGCGTAGCGACATGTCTTCACGTCCCTGGGTAGTGTGCCTGCGCAGTACATCGCGGCCGCTGGAACTGGTTTGCTCGCTGACCCCACCGAGGGTGATCCATTCGCCCAGGCGACCGCTGACACGGGTATCGGTACTCTGCACGTCGATCACGCCAGGGCGGCTGTTGCTGACGCGGTCACGCTGGCTGCTGATGGAAACGTGCACCAACTCGCCGGTGTGGCTGGCCGTCACGTAGAAACCGCGGGTGACGTCACGGTACTGGGTGTCCTGGTAGACCTGGCCGTAAGGGCCGCTACGGGTGGTGGTCAGTGGCACGCTCTGGCCGACCTGGATCAGCGCCGGATAACCTTCGGTGGCCTGTACCTGCTGGGTGCCACCGCCACGGCTGTCGGTGCTGCGGCGGATGATGCGCACCTGGTCGCGGCCGTTCACTTCGCCGCGGCCGACCTGAACCTCGGCATTACCGGCGCTGAGCGTGCCATCGGCGCGATAGCCGCGGTCGTTCTGGTAATTGCTGTCGGCGCTCTCCACGGTGATCAGCAGGCGACGTGGACGGGTGTCGAGTTGTTGCAACAGCACGCGCACCTCGCCGATCTTGGCTGGTGACGCATTGACGATCAGTTGGTTGCCATAGGCGCTGACCTTGCCCTCGTTGCCGAGCATCGACTGAACCACGCCAAGCATTTCGTCGGCTGTGCGGTAGTTCAATGGGATCACCTCGGTGGCTGCCTGCAGGGGCAGACACAGGCTCAACATCAGGGCGGCGAACAGCGTGCGCAGGGTCATAGCAGAAAGCTCCGCAAATCAGGATCGGTGATGCTGGTATCCCAGGCCTGGTCGAACTGGGTCTGCCGTTGGCGCACGCGCGCCGGGTCGTTGTATAGGGTGTAGCCGGATTGTTGATCGAGTTCAGGCCGCAGGAACAGGCCTCTGTCATCGGCAATCAGGTAGGCCAGTTCCTCGTTGGCGTAGTCCGGGTTGAGCTTGCGGATATGCAGGTTGGAGGACAGTCGGCGTGACAGCGCGAGCAGACGATGGCCTTCCTTCACGGCGCGAGTCTGGTCGCGCAACAGGATGCGCAGGCGCGCCCGCGGGCTGCTCAGCAGGAACCGGGTGCAGGCCTGTTGCACGCTGCTGTGGTGATAGAGCCAGGGCTCCAGGTCATCGCTGTACAGGCACAGGCTGCGCTGGGCTTGCTGGATCAGCGCCAGGATGTGGGCGCGAGCCTGCTGGGGCTGGCTGAAACGCTCCAGATGCTCGTGCTGGCCGAGTATGAACGGGGCCGGCTCCCATTGCGCCGCATCCGGCGTGATGGGTTCGGGGTTGTGCACGGCAAAACGCCCCGGCGACTCGAATTCGATGGCCGCCAGTTCAATGGGATCTGGCGTATCGATCGGTTCGACCGGGGCGTCTTTGTCGTTCATTTCGGTCTCTACTGGCTGCTGCGCACCATATCCACGTGCGGTATGCCGGCGTCGAGGTACTCGTCGCTGACAATCCTGAAGCCTAGCCTTTCATAGAACGGCGTGGCGTGCACCTGAGCGGTGAGCATTTGCTGATGCAGGCCGCGTTTTTCCGCTTCGGCAATCACCGCCTGCATCAGTTTTTCGCCCACTTTCAGGCCGCGCCAGTCCTTGAGCACCGAAACGCGACCGATATGGCCGTCGGGCAGCAGGCGTGCGGTGCCAACCGGATAGTCACCTTCTTCGGCGAGAAAGTGCACGGCATCGGTATCCTCGGCGTCCCATTCCAGCTCCGGTGGTACCGATTGCTCGGCGACGAACACGCTGTCGCGGATGCGGCGCAGCTCGGCATTGTCCCTATGCCAGTCGGCGAGACGGACAGTGATATCACTCATCGGCAAATCCCAGGCTGCCTTGCTTGACCAGTTCCCATAGCAGGGTACGCCCCTCGTCGTCGGCCAGCCAGGCGCCGAGGTTTTCCACATGTAACGCATCGGCGCTGCAGATCAGTTTCAGCAGCTCACGCAGGTGTGCCGAAACCAGGCGGCTCTGGCCGCTGGCGAACAGCACCAGGTCTTCACCCACTTCCGACCAAGCCATGCGCGCGCTGGGGTTGCGGATGATGATCGCGCCGCCTTCCAGGGCGCCGAGGAAGTCTTCTTCCTCGATCTCGATGCCGGCAACCAGTTCCGGGTACTTGGGCTCGGTCATGAACTGGCCGAACCAGGTCATCAGCAGGCGCTCGTCGCTCATGTGTTCGTTGAGCAGGGCCTTGAGTCGCTCCAGAGCGTCGCGCTGGATCTGGTTGGGATCCTCGCTCGGCTGGATGTCGGCATCGCTGTAACGCTCTTCGTCGGGCAGGAACTGGCCGAGGAAATCAGTGAAATGGGTCAGTACTTCGGCGGCGCTCGGCGCGCGGAAGCCCACGGAATAGGTCATGCAATCATCCTCAGCGGTGCCACAGTGGGCGAGGCAGGGCGGCAGGTAAAGCATGTCGCCGGGTGCCAACACCCATTCATCGGTTGGTTCGAATTGGGCCAGGATCTTCAGATCGGCGTGGGGGAGCAGCGGGCTGTCGGCATCGCACATCTGGCCAATCTGCCAGCGGCGATGGCCGTGGGCCTGCAGCAGGAATACGTCGTAGTTGTCGAAATGCGGGCCAACGCCGCCGCCGGGGGCAGCGAAGCTGATCATCAGATCATCGATGCGCCACTTGGGCAGGAACTTGAAGTCTTCCAGCAGTTCGGCCACTTCCGGGACGAACTGGTCGACGGCCTGTACCAGCAGCGTCCAGTCGCGCTCGGGCAGGTCCTGGAAGCTGTCCTCGTTGAACGGGCCGCGCTGCAGTTCCCAGGGGCGCTCACCGTGCTCGATCACCAGGCGTGATTCGACTTCCTCTTCCAGCGCCAGGCCGGCCAGTTCGTCGGGGCTGATCGGGCTTTCGAAGTCGGGAATGGCCTGGCGTACCAGCAGCGGTTTCTTCTGCCAGTAGTCGCGCAAAAATTCACGGGCTGTGAGGCCACCCAGCAATTGCAGCGGAGTATCAGGATTCATCAGTAAGCCCTTGAAATAGATAAAAACCTTAAAACAAAAACGCCCGGCTCAGCCGGGCGTCCTCGAGGCTGATCGCGCTTAGATGCGCTTGGCCTGGGCCACGGCGTTACCAATGTAGCGCGCCGGGGTCAGTTGCTTGAGCTCTTCCTTGGCGGCGGCCGGCATGTCCAGGCCGTCGATGAAGGCCAGCAGGGCCTCGGGGCTGATGCCCTTGCCACGGGTCAGCTCCTTGAGCTTCTCGTACGGGTTCTCGATGGCGTAGCGACGCATCACGGTCTGGATCGGCTCGGCGAGCACTTCCCAGCAGGCATCCAGGTCTTCAGCAATACGCTGAGCATTGAGCTCCAACTTGCTGATTCCCTTGAGGCTGGCTTCATAAGCGATAACGCTGTGAGCGAAGCCGACGCCGAGGTTACGCAGCACGGTGGAGTCGGTCAGGTCGCGCTGCCAGCGGGAGATCGGCAGCTTGCTGGCCAGGTGCTGGAAGATCGCGTTGGCTATCCCTAAGTTGCCTTCGGAGTTCTCGAAGTCGATCGGGTTGACCTTGTGCGGCATGGTCGAGGAGCCGATTTCGCCGGCCACGGTCTTCTGCTTGAAGTAGCCGAGGGAGATGTAGCCCCAGACGTCGCGGTCGAAGTCGATCAGGATGGTGTTGAAGCGCGCGATGGCGTCGAACAGCTCGGCAATGTAGTCATGCGGCTCGATCTGGGTGGTGTAGGGGTTGAAGGTCAGGCCCAGGTCACCTTCGATGAACTGACGGGCGTTGGCTTCCCAGTCGATGCTCGGGTAGGCCGACAGGTGCGCATTGTAGTTGCCCACGGCGCCGTTGATCTTGCCCAGCAGCGGCACGGCAGCGACCTGAGCGATCTGCCGCTCCAGGCGGTAGACGACGTTGGCCAGTTCCTTGCCCAGGGTGGTCGGCGAAGCCGGCTGGCCGTGGGTGCGCGAGAGCATCGGCACGTCGGCGAACTTCACCGCCAGCTCGCGGATGGCGCCTGCCAGTTGCTGCATCAGCGGCAGCAGCACGTTGTCGCGGCCTTCGCGCAGCATCAGGGCGTGCGACAGGTTGTTGATGTCCTCGCTGGTGCAGGCGAAGTGGATGAACTCGCTGACCTTGTCCAGCTCCGGGAGCTTGGCAGCCTGCTCCTTGAGAAGGTATTCCACGGCCTTGACGTCGTGGTTGGTGGTGCGCTCGATTTCCTTGACGCGCTCGGCGTGCTCGACGGCAAAGTTCTCGGCCAGCTCGTTGAGCAGGGCATTGGCTTCGGCGGAGAAGGGCGCGACTTCCGGAATACCTTCGTGGGCAGCTAGGCGCTGCAGCCAGCGCACTTCGACCAGTACGCGGCTACGGATCAGGCCGTATTCGCTGAAGATGGGGCGCAGGGCGCTGGTTTTGCCGGCGTAGCGGCCGTCGACGGGGGAAACCGCGGTGAGCGAGGAAAGCTGCATGTAGGCGTTCTCGAGCTGTCGGGCTGAAAAGTCATCCTGGATCGCTGTGCATCGTGCTGGCTTCGATGAAGCGGGCGCTAGCTCAGGTGCCTGGACGACCTCTGACGAAAAGGGCGCATATCATACATGAAAACCAGAGCTTGGCCGCCTATGCCCTGCGTCTTGCGACCGATAACAGACTGGCGGCAAAGATCAGCGCCGCACCGAGCAGTGACAAGGTGTCTGGCGTCTCGCCCCAAAGCAGCCAGGCGATGAGGCCGGCGAAGACGATGGCCAGGTAGGCGACCGGGCCGATCAGTCCCGGCGGCGCCAGGCCGTAGGCGCGTGACATGATCACCTGGCTGGCGGTGGCCAGCAGGCCGATGCCCAGCAGCCAGCACAGTTGCGTGGCATCGAGCGGTTGCCAGTTCCAGGTCAGCGGAATGGCGGAGAACAGCGCGGAAAACAGCGAGAAATAGAAGACGATGCGTGTGGCAGGCTCGCTGTCGCTCATTTCGCGGATGGAGACGAAGGCGAATGCGGCCAGTAGGCTGGCGGCCAGGCCAAACAGGGCGGGCCCCTCGAACAGAGCGCTGCTAGGCTTGGCCACCAGCAGTACCCCGCACAGGCCGATCAGGCTGCTGATCAGCATGCGTCGAGTCAGTGGCTCCTTGAGCCAGATATGCGCGATCAGCGGAGTGAAGACGGGGGCCGAATAGGTGAACAGCATGGCGTCGGCCAGTGGCAGGTGGGCGATGGCGTAGAAGAAGCAGTACATCGCTGCCAGGCCATAGGTGGTGCGCCACAGGTGGGATTTTAGGCGAGTCGTGCGCAACGGGCGGACGCCACGCACCAATAGCAGCGGCAGAAAGAACAGCACGCCGACCAGGTTGCGGAAGAACACCACCGACTCGTTGTTGACGCTGACGGAAATCTCGCGGATGCCGACTCCGGTGAAGGCGAACAGCAGCGCCGAGAGCGCCAGCAGCAGGGCACCCTGAAGGGGTTTGACGCTGCGGCTGGCGGGCTCCATGGTCAGTTTCGCGTCATGTCGTAGAGCGCTTTGAGCAGCTTGCCGCGACTGAACACCAACTGCCAGCGGTGGCCGCCGAGCTGACGCCAGAGGCGCGCCGAGCGGATGCCGGCAAGCAGCAGGGCGCGGATTTTCGCCGCATTGTTCGGTTGCTGCAGAAAGCGCATGTCGCCGTGCACCTGGATGCGCTGGCGGAAGGTGCTGATGGTGTCCTGATAGAGGCCGCCGCAGGCGGCGATGACATTGTCGTGCACCAGGCCGAAATGCTCGACCTGTTGCTGGATCTGATCCAGCCGGCTGCCCATGATCTGCAGCATGTCGCCACGCTTGTCCAGTTGTCGCTCCAGACCGATCATCGCCAGTGCATAGCGCAGTGGTTCACGCTGCAGGGCGGATGGATTGCGTTCCAGCGAGCTGATCAGGGCGCGATAGCCATCACGCAGGTTGAGGTCGTCACCACCGTACACGTCCAGTGTGGTTTTCGGATCGCGCACCAGCAGACTGCCGAGCATGCAGCCCATCGAGGCTTCACTGACCTGGCCGGTGCGGGCGATCTTGTCGGCCAGCACGGCGGCTTCGAATACCGCGCCCAGGGCAACCAGTTGTTCCTGCATCGGAGTCATCGGGCGTCCTCATACCAGGCTTCTGCGGTTTCGATCACGCCGCCGCCGAGGCACACCTCGCCGTCGTAGAACACCACGGATTGCCCTGGCGTAACGGCGCGCTGCGGCTCGTCGAAGACGGCGCGATAGCCGCTCTCGGTCTTTTCCAGGGTGCAGCTCTGGTCGTCTTGGCGATAACGCACCTTGGCCGTGAGGCGGCGTGGAGCGCTCAGATCCATCGGATTGACCCAGTAGATGTCCGAGGCGAGCAGGGCGCGGGAGAACAGCCAGGGGTGTTCGTTGCCCTGGCCGACGATCAGCACATTGCGCGTCAGGTCCTTGCGCAGCACGTACCAGGGATCGTCGCTGGCGTCCTTGAGGCCGCCGATGCCGAGGCCCTGGCGCTGGCCGATGGTGTGGTACATCAGGCCGTGGTGACGGCCAATGACCTGGCCTTCGGTGGTTTCGATATCGCCTGGCTGCGCCGGCAGGTACTGCTTGAGGAAATCGCTGAAGCGGCGCTCACCGATGAAGCAGATGCCGGTGGAGTCCTTCTTCTTCGCCGTGGCCAGCTCGTATTTCTCGGCGATGGCGCGCACCTGCGGTTTTTCCAGCTCGCCGACCGGGAACAGGGTCTTGGCGATCTGTTCGCCGCCGACGGCGTGCAAGAAGTAGCTCTGATCCTTGTTCGGGTCCAGGCCCTTGAGCAGTTCGGTGCGGCCGTCGATATCGCGGCGGCGCACGTAGTGGCCGGTGGCGATCAGATCCGCACCGAGCGACAGGGCGTAGTCGAGGAAGGCTTTGAACTTGATCTCGCGGTTGCACAGGATGTCCGGGTTCGGCGTGCGTCCGGCCTTGTATTCGGCCAGGAAATGCTCGAACACGTTGTCCCAGTATTCGGCGGCGAAGTTGGCGGTGTGCAGCTTGATGCCGATGCGGTCGCAGACGGCCTGGGCGTCGGCCAGGTCATCCATGGCGGTGCAGTATTCGGTACCGTCGTCTTCGTCCCAGTTCTTCATGAACAGGCCTTCGACCTGGTAACCCTGCTCCATCAGCAGCAGGGCGGAAACGGACGAGTCGACGCCGCCGGACATGCCGACGATCACGCGTTGGGTGTTAGGTGCTTGCATGGGAGTCTGCGAGTGAAGCCTGAAAAACTGTCGAGTTTACCAGAAAGCCTATACCCGTAGCCCGGATGAAATCCGGGAAGAGCACGACAGGCTTCCCCGGATTTCATCCGGGCTACGCATTAGCAGGCCGTTGAAAAACTACCTGCGTTGCCATTGCTGCGTTAAAAACAGCCTCAAAATGCTCATTTACAACACGTAAACTGCGCTTTTTCGGCTGTTTTTGCCTTGCACTGGCTGCCTCGCCTACGTTTTTCAACGGCCTGTTAGTCACGCAGCAGCTCCAGAGAGCCATGGATGCCGGCCAGGTAATCGTCCACGCAGCGTAGCACCAGCTCGCTGCGCCAGCGCTCTGGCTGGGCGGCCAGCTCGTCACGGGTCAACCAAGTGATGCCGCTGATGTCGCTGTCCAGTTTACGTTCAGGGTCATGGTGTACGGGGCGGGCGCTGAAGCACACGCGCTGGTAGGTCACGCCGTTGCTTGGCGCGGTATAGAGGTAGATGCCGAGCAGGGCGGTCAGCTCCACGCTCCAGCCGGTTTCTTCGAGGGTTTCGCGCAGTGCGGCTTCGCGCAGCGACTCATTGGCCTCCAGATGTCCGGCGGGCTGGTTGAGCACCATGCGGCCAGCCTTGAACTCTTCGACGAACAGAAAACGGCCATTCTCTTCGATCACCGTGGCCACGGTGATATGCGGTTGCCAGTCCATTTCGGTGCTCCAGAAAAAGGTCGATGAGCAGGATTTTGCGGCGGTGAGCGCTGTTCGCAAAAGTTCCGCTTTAAAAAAGAACCCCGGCGCAGGGCCGGGGTTCTTTTGACACTCAAGCCTTATCAGGCATTCAGTGCGGCCAGCGCAGCGTTGAAGGTGGCGCTGGGGCGCATCACCTTGCTGGTCAGCTCGGGGTTGGAGCGGTAGTAACCGCCGATGTCAGCCGGCTTGCCCTGTACGGCGGCCAGTTCGCTGACGATGGTCGCTTCCTGCTCGGTCAGTTGCTTGGCCAGCGGGGCAAAATGAGCTTTCAGCTCGGCATCGTCATTCTGCTCGGCCAGAGCTTGTGCCCAATACAGCGCCAGGTAGAAGTGGCTACCACGGTTGTCGATCTCGCCGACCTTGCGCGCCGGGGACTTGTTGTTGTCCAACAGCTTGCCGGTGGCCTGATCCAGGGTCTTGCCCAGTACCTTGGCCTTGGCGTTGTTGGTCTTGATGCCGGTTTCTTCCAGCGACACGGCCAGGGCCAGGAACTCGCCCAGGGAATCCCAGCGCAGGTAGTTCTCTTCGATCAGCTGTTGTACGTGTTTCGGAGCCGAGCCGCCGGCACCGGTTTCGTACATGCCGCCACCGGCCATCAGCGGAACGATGGACAGCATCTTGGCCGAAGTGCCCAGCTCCATGATCGGGAACAGGTCGGTGAGGTAGTCACGCAGTACGTTGCCGGTTACCGAGATGGTGTCCTGGCCGCGGATCATGCGCTCCATGGATACGCGGATGGCTTCGTTGTAGCCCATCATGCGGATGTCCAGACCGGTCAGGTCGTGGTCCTTGAGGTACAGCTCGACCTTCTTCTGCAGTTCGCGGTCGTGGGCGCGCTCCGGGTCCAGCCAGAAGATGGCCGGGGTGTTGGACTGACGGGCGCGGGTAACGGCCAGCTTGACCCAGTCGCGAATCGGCGCGTCCTTGGTCTGGCAGGCGCGCCAGATGTCGCCGGCTTCGACTTCGTGCTGCATCAGCACGGTGCCATCGGCTGCAACGACGCGCATGGTGCCGTCGGCGGTCATTTCGAAGGTCTTGTCGTGGGAGCCGTATTCCTCGGCCTTCTGCGCCATCAGACCGACGTTCGGCACGCTGCCCATGGTGGTCGGGTCGAAGGCGCCGTTGGTTTTGCAGAAGTTGATCATTTCCTGATAGATGCGCGCGTAGGTGCTCTCAGGCATGACAGCCTTGGTGTCTTTCTGCTTGCCGTCCTTGCCCCACATCTGGCCGGAGTTGCGGATCATCGCCGGCATCGAAGCATCGACGATCACGTCGCTCGGGATGTGCAGGTTGGTGATGCCCTTGACCGAATCGACCATGGCCATTTCCGGGCGATGGGCGTAAACCTCGTGGATGTCATGCAGGATTTCTTCCTGCTGCGAGGCCGGCAGGGCCTTGATCTTGTCGTAGACGCTGCTGATGCCGTTGTTCGGGTTGACGCCCAGTTCTTTGAACAGCTCGCCGTACTTGTCGAACACGTCCTTGTAGTAAACGCTGACGGCGTGACCAAAGACGATCGGGTGGGAGACCTTCATCATGGTTGCCTTGACGTGCAGGGACCACATCACGCCGGTTTCCTTGCAGTCCTGCAGGGTCTTCTCGAAGAACTCGCGCAGCTTGCGGCAGCTCATGAACATACTGTCGAACACTTCGCCTTCCTGCAGGGCGAGTTGTTTCTTGACTTCGACCTTGCCGTCCTTGCCGACGAACTCGATGCGCACGTCACCGGCCTTGGCCATGGTGATCGACTGCTCGCTGGAGAAGAAGTCGCCGCCACGCATGTAATCGGCGTGGGACTGCGAGGCCATGCTCCACTTGCCCATGCTGTGCGGGTGCTTGCGGGCGTAGGCCTTGACCGCGGCCGGAGCACGACGGTCGGAGTTGCCTTCACGCAGAACCGGGTTGACGGCGCTGCCGAGAACCTTGGCGTAACGCGCGCGAACTTCTTTGTCTTCGTCGCTCTGCGGATCTTCCGGGAAGTCCGGGATGTTGTAGCCCTGGGCCTGCAGCTCGGCGATGGCGGCCTTGAGCTGAGGGACGGAGGCGCTGATGTTTGGCAGTTTGATGATGTTGGCGTCAGGCTGCAGGGTCAGCTCAGCCAGCTTGGCCAGGTCGTCATCGATGCGCTTGTCAGCGTCCAGGCGGTCGGCAAAGCTCGCCAGGATTCGCCCAGCAAGAGAGATGTCGCGGGTTTCAACGGAGATGTCAGCCGAGGCGGCAAAGGCTTCCACGATGGGCAGAAGCGAATAGGTGGCAAGGGCCGGGGCTTCGTCGGTGAAGGTGTAGATGATCTTCGAAGGGGTGGACATTTAGCGTTAACTCTCTTCTTTGCTGAGCGCGCATAGAAACTCGACCTGCACTGGTAGGTGCCTGGGCCCCATGGTGGCGGGGCCGGGTCGAGGACTCGCCGCGGTGATGTTGGATGCACCCGTAGAGTGTCGAGCATTTCGAGCCGGCAGACAGTGGTGGCCGTTTACCGGTTGCAAGAGGTTGCTGCCTGGTTCAGGCAGGCTGCCCCTTATGACTCGTTAGTCACCTAAGCAGTATACCACTGCGACGCCTCGTCGCAGAATGCCCTGTTGAATAAGACCTTTGCACATGTGTCTGTGGTTCGTGGTTTGCGCTACTCTCGGGAGTGCACTGTCTAACCACAAGATGGAGTCCAGCATGGGATACCAAAAGATCCAGGTGCCAGCCAGCGGTGACAAAATCACCGTCAACGCCGATATGTCGTTGAACGTTCCCGATAATCCGATCATCCCGTTCATCGAGGGTGATGGTATCGGCGTCGATATTTCTCCGGTGATGATCAAGGTGGTCGACGCTGCCGTCGAAAAAGCCTATGGCGGCGCTCGCAAGATCTCCTGGATGGAAGTTTATGCCGGTGAGAAGGCGACCCAGGTTTACGATCAGGACACCTGGCTGCCGAAAGAAACCCTCGAAGCCGTGCGTGATTACGTGGTCTCGATCAAAGGCCCGCTGACCACGCCCGTTGGTGGTGGCATTCGCTCGCTGAACGTGGCCCTGCGCCAGGAGCTCGACCTTTATGTCTGCCTGCGCCCGGTGCGCTGGTTCGAGGGCGTACCCAGCCCGGTGAAGAAACCGGGTGACGTGGACATGGTGATCTTCCGCGAGAACTCCGAAGACATCTATGCCGGCGTTGAGTGGAAGGCCGGCAGCCCTGAAGCCGAGAAAGTCATCAAGTTCCTCACCGAGGAGATGGGCGTCAAGAAGATCCGCTTCACCGACATGTGCGGTATCGGCATCAAACCGGTCTCCGAAGTGGGCACCAAACGCCTGGTGCGCAAGGCGCTGCAGTATGCCGTGGATAACGACCGCAGCTCGGTGACCCTGGTGCACAAGGGCAACATCATGAAGTTCACCGAAGGCGCCTTCAAGGAATGGGGTTACGAGATCGCCCGCGAGGAGTTCGGCGCCGAGTTGCTCGATGGTGGCCCATGGATGCAGTTCAAGAATCCGCGCACCGGCAAGAACATCGTGATCAAGGACGTGATCGCTGACGCCATGCTGCAACAGATCCTGCTGCGTCCGGCTGAATATGACGTGATTGCCACGCTCAACCTCAATGGCGACTATCTGTCCGATGCGCTGGCGGCCGAGGTGGGGGGTATCGGCATCGCGCCGGGTGCCAACCTGTCCGACTCGGTGGCCATGTTCGAAGCGACGCACGGTACGGCGCCCAAGTACGCTGGCCAGGACAAGGTCAACCCGGGCTCGATGATCCTCTCAGCCGAGATGATGCTGCGCCACATGGGCTGGTCGGAAGCGGCCGATCTGATCATCAAGGGCACCAATGGTGCCATCGCCGCGAAAACCGTTACCTACGACTTCGAGCGATTGATGGAAGGGGCGAAGCTGATGTCCTGCTCCGAGTTCGGCGATGCGATGATCAGCCATATGTAACCACTTCTCTGATCGAAGCGTGAAAAAAAGGCCGGTCAAATGACCGGCCTTTTCATGGGTGCGCCAGGCATGGCGCGTAGCGCCGTGACTGGCGCTGTTCGGTTCACTGTGGTGGTGAACCGGACGACTTGGAGGTGAAAGTCCTCTGCACGCCCGGCAAGGGGAAGTGCTAGCGGAAGGCAAGGGTGTCGCGGGTGACTGCGAATCTGAAGGAAGCCGGAAGCAAATGGCTGGCCTGACGAACAGGAAGCGGATGGAGGCGGCGTAGCGGGGTGAGACGGCCCAATTCGTCAAAGCCCGGTACTTGCACGGCACGCTACGACGTAGATCCGCCAGGCATAAGCCGGAAGGTCGCGCGAATTACCCTGGGAGATCTGCATGTTTGCCGCTGGGCTACCGGGCGTCGAGAGGCGACGGGATGGGCGTGCAGAAGTCAGCCAAGGCCGTAGTAAGTGACGAGCAACCACGTCACCAAGGGCCGAACAGGTCATACCGCCGGTAGGCGTTGGAGTCTCATGGGATGTCGAACCGCAGAAGCTTCCCCCCAGGGGAAGGCTGTTCCCCGGCATGGTGGACGGAATCCGCGCATGCCGGCTGACAGTGCGCAGACACCGATGGCGTCTGTAACGTGGACGAAAGCGGAGCCGAACGCGCTGATGGAGCGGGTGCTGTCGCCGGCGAACCTGAGGCGTGCGTATCGACGGGTGGTGAACAACCGGGGCGCACCGGGGGCCGATGGCCTGTCGGTGGACGAACTCGCGGGCTACCTGAAGCAGTATTGGCCGTCCCTGCGGGAGCGGCTGCAGACGGGTGAATACCAGCCGCACGGCGTCCGTGCGGTGAACATTCCCAAGCCCGAGGGCGGGGTCAGAACGCTGGGGATACCCAGCGTGCTGGATCGCCTGATCCAGCAGGCGCTGCTGCAGCAACTGACGCCGCTTTTCGAACCGCTGTTCTCGGACTTCAGCTACGGCTTTCGTCCGGGGCGCAGCGCGCACCAGGCCATCGAAATGGCCCGCGCCCATGTGGCGTCGGGCTATCGCTGGAGCGTGGAACTGGACCTGGAGAAATTCTTCGACCGGGTCGACCACGATCTGCTGATGGATCTGCTGGCGCGTCAGGTCGAAGACCCGCGTGTGCGGCGGCTGGTTCGGCGCTACCTGGAAGCCGGTGTCATGGCGGGTGGGCTCGTGAGCCTGCGACGAGAAGGCACGCCGCAAGGCGGGCCGCTCTCGCCCCTGCTCTCGAACATCCTGCTGAACGAGCTGGACCAGGAGCTGAGCCGGCGCGGCCATCGCTTCGTGCGCTATGCCGACGACGCGAACGTCTACGTCCGCAGTCGGCAGGCGGGCGAGCGGGTGCTGGCCAGTCTGGAGCGTTTCCTGGAGCAGCGGCTGCGGTTGCGGTTGAACCGGGCCAAGAGCCAGGTCATCCGCCCGTGGCGCAGCAGTTACCTGGGCTACGGCATGACCGTGCACCGGCAGCCGAAACTGCGGATTGCCGGCAGCAGCCTGCAGCGCCTGCGCGAACGGGTGAAAAGCCTGCTACGTGCTAGGCGGGGTAGTCAGCTGACCTGGCTGATCGAGCGGCTCAACCCGGTTCTGCGTGGCTGGAGCAGCTACTTCAAGCTGAGCCAGAGCAAGCGGCCTGTGGAAGAGCTGGATGGCTGGGTGCGGCGGTTGCTGCGCAATGTGCTGTGGCGGCACTGGAAACGACCGGTTACCCGGGCACGCAATCTGATGCGGCTGGGCTTACCGGAGGAGCGGGCCTGGAAGTCGGCCACCAACGGGCGCGGCCCCTGGTGGAACGCCGGCGCCTTGCACCTGCGGCAGGCGCTGCCGAAGAAACGCTGGGATGCGCTTGGACTGGTGTCAATACTGGATACGATCACTCGGCTTAGCCGTATGGCCTGAACCGCCGTATACGGAACCGTACGTACGGTGGTGTGAGAGGACGGCGGGGGCGACCCCGCCTCCTACTCGATCGATTTGCCAGAGTGCTCAGGCTTCGACAGTGCTCGCAATATTTTGCGCCTGGGGTGCGGCCGCAGGGGCGTCCTGGGTCGCGCTAACTGCACTGATGTTGACTGCATGCAGTCCTTTGGGGCCTTGCACGATCTCGAAGCGAACCGGCTGGCCGGCCTTGAGCGTTTTATAACCGTCCATCTGGATGGCCGAGTAGTGGGCGAACAGGTCCTCATCTCGGCCATCGGCCAGGATGAATCCATAGCCCTTGGCGTTGTTGAACCACTTGACCTTACCACTGAGCATGCTGATATCCCTCTGCAAAGGACTCCATCTCTGGAGTATCATCCACTTCGATTCCGCACGATAACCAACCAGGCTGGGCGAGGGTGCGGAATCCCTGATACCCGCTAATGGGTATTCTTTTGTTGTAACACCCTTTTGCCGTTAGTCAAGGCTATACGGCGGATGGCTGAGAAGTCAGTCAAAATCCCTCTAGCATCCCTGTTCGCCCGGCCTCGAACCTCTGATTTCAGCATGCATGCAAGTAGCCAGATTCGACTAACATTCAATCAGGATCATCCGGCAGAGCATGAGGACGACTCCTCTGGTATTGCTGTTCAGGAATCCAAGCCAGCATTGCAGGCACCACCGATGTACAAGGTGGTCTTATTCAATGACGACTACACACCGATGGATTTCGTCGTCGAAGTGCTTGAAACATTTTTCGGCATGAACCGGGAGCTAGCGACCAAGATCATGCTGGCCGTCCATACGGAAGGGCGTGCGGTGTGTGGTGTGTACACCCGTGATATTGCGGAAACCAAGGCGATGCAGGTCAATCAGTACGCGCGGGAATGTCAGCATCCGCTACTCTGTGAAATAGAGAAGGACGGTTAACGCCGGCCACTTGGGTATGAGGTGAAGCTATGTTGAATCGAGAGCTCGAAGTCACCCTCAATCTGGCTTTCAAGGAGGCCCGTGCCAAGCGTCATGAGTTCATGACGGTCGAGCATCTGCTGCTCGCCCTGCTGGACAACGAAGCGGCTGCCAGTGTCCTGCGGGCCTGTGGGGCCAACCTCGACAAGCTGCGCCATGATCTGCAGGAGTTCATCGACTCCACCACGCCATTGATTCCTCAGCACGATGAAGACCGCGAAACCCAACCGACCCTGGGCTTCCAGCGCGTTCTGCAGCGTGCTGTCTTCCATGTGCAGAGCTCCGGCAAGCGTGAAGTGACCGGCGCCAATGTCCTGGTCGCGATCTTCAGCGAGCAGGAAAGTCAGGCCGTGTTCCTGCTCAAGCAGCAGAGCGTGGCCCGCATCGATGTGGTCAACTACATCGCGCATGGCATCTCCAAGGTGCCGGGGCATGGCGATCAGCACGAGAATGATCAGGACATGCAGGATGAGGAGGGCGGCGAGTCCTCAGCTTCCGGCAATCCGCTGGATGCCTACGCCAGCAACCTCAACGAACTGGCTCGTCAGGGACGTATTGATCCACTGGTCGGTCGCGAGCATGAAGTCGAGCGCGTCGCGCAGATTCTCGCCCGTCGGCGCAAGAACAATCCGCTGCTGGTAGGCGAGGCTGGCGTCGGCAAGACCGCCATTGCCGAAGGTCTGGCCAAACGCATCGTCGACGAGCAGGTGCCTGATCTGCTGGCCGACAGCGTGGTCTATTCCCTGGATCTCGGTGCACTGCTGGCCGGCACCAAGTACCGTGGCGACTTCGAGAAGCGTTTCAAGGCGCTGCTCAATGAGCTGCGCAAGCGCCCACATGCCATCCTGTTCATCGACGAGATTCACACCATCATCGGTGCCGGTGCGGCCTCGGGCGGGGTCATGGATGCCTCCAACCTGCTCAAGCCGATGTTGTCCTCGGGTGAGATTCGCTGCATCGGTTCCACCACCTTCCAGGAATTCCGCGGCATCTTCGAGAAGGATCGTGCACTGGCACGGCGCTTCCAGAAGGTCGATGTGGTCGAGCCGTCGGTAGAGGATACCGTTGGCATTCTCAAGGGGCTCAAGGCGCGCTTCGAGCAGCATCACCATATCGAGTACAGCGACGAGGCACTGCGTGCAGCGGCCGAGCTGGCTGCGCGCTACATCAATGACCGGCACATGCCGGACAAGGCCATCGACGTGATCGACGAGGCGGGCGCCTACCAGCGCCTGCAACCGGAAGACAAGCGTGTGGCGCGTATCGAGGTCGCACAGGTCGAGGATATCGTCGCCAAGATCGCGCGGATTCCGCCGAAGCACGTCTCCAGCTCCGACAAGGAGCTGCTGCGCAATCTGGAGCGTGACCTCAAGCTCACCGTATTCGGTCAGGATGCTGCCATCGATTCGCTGGCAACCGCGATTAAGCTGTCGCGTGCTGGCCTCAAGGCGCCGGACAAGCCGGTCGGCTCATTCCTGTTCGCCGGGCCTACCGGCGTGGGCAAGACCGAGGCAGCGCGGCAGTTGGCCAAGGCCATGGGTATCGAATTGGTACGCTTCGACATGTCCGAGTACATGGAGCGCCATACCGTCTCGCGCCTGATCGGTGCGCCGCCTGGCTATGTCGGTTTCGATCAGGGCGGCCTTTTGACCGAGGCAATCACCAAGCAGCCGCATTGCGTGCTGCTGCTCGATGAAATCGAGAAGGCGCATCCGGAAGTCTTCAACCTGCTGCTGCAGGTGATGGACCACGGTACGCTGACCGACAACAACGGGCGCAAGGCGGACTTCCGCAATGTGATCCTGATCATGACCACCAACGCCGGTGCGGAAACCGCCTCGCGTGCATCGATCGGTTTCACTCAGCAGGATCACTCCACTGATGCCATGGAAGTGATCAAGAAGAGCTTCACGCCGGAGTTCCGCAACCGCCTGGACACCATCATCCAGTTTGGTCGTCTCAGCCACGAAACCATCAAGAGCATCGTCGACAAGTTCCTCACCGAACTGCAGGCGCAGCTGGAAGACAAGCGCGTTACGCTGGAAGTCAGCGACGCGGCGCGCAGCTGGCTGGCCGAGCGCGGTTACGATGTGTTGATGGGTGCGCGGCCTATGGCTCGTTTGATCCAGGACAAGATCAAGCGTCCGCTGGCAGAGGAGATCCTCTTTGGCGAGCTGGCCGAGCATGGCGGCGTGGTGCACGTCGACATCAAGGATGGCGAGCCCAGCTTCGAGTTCGAGACGGCGGCGGAGGTCGCCTGATCGAAAGGCTGTCCACCGAGAGTCAAAGGCTTTCGGTGGGCCAACGAAAACGCCCGGCAAAGGCCGGGCGTTTTCGTTTGGTGCTTGGCTTAACGGGCGCGGTAGGTAATGCGGCCCTTGCTCAAGTCATAAGGCGTCAGCTCAACGCGCACCTTGTCACCAGTGAGAATGCGGATGTAGTTCTTGCGCATCTTGCCGGAGATGTGCGCGGTAACGACGTGCCCGTTTTCCAACTCCACGCGGAACATGGTGTTGGGCAGGGTGTCGACGACAGTGCCTTCCATTTCGAAGCTGTCTTCTTTCGACATGCAGTAAAGCCCTCGGTATCCAGGAAATGGCCCGGTGCAACTGGCGCCAGGCAAAAGCGGCGTGCATTGTGCCCGAAAACAGGGGGCTGCGCCAAGTGGCTTGGAGGGCGGAGCGTGTTGGATATCACGCAGGTGTCAGGTCAGCAGCGTCCAGCGCTGGTTTACGAAGAGTTCGATGGGGCGGTACTGGGTCTTGTAGTTCATCTTGCGGCAATTCTTGATCCAGTAGCCGAGATAGACAGCCTGCAGACCCTGGCGTGCAGTCTCGCCAATTTGCCAGAGAATGGCGAAGCGGCCCAGGCTGCGGCGCTCTTCGGTCGGCTCATAAAAGGTATATACCGCCGATAGGCCGTTCGGCAGAAGGTCGGTGACGGCAATCGCCATCAACCGGCCCTGCAGGCGGAATTCGTAAAAGCGTGAAAAGGGCAGGTCGCGCACCAGGAAGGTAGAAAACTGATCACGGCTGGGTGGATACATGTCGCCATCGGCGTGACGTTGCTCGATATAGCGCACGTAGAGGTCGTAATACTCCTCGGTGAATGCCGGGCGCACGCAGCGAACGACGATATCTTCATTGCGCTTGAGAATGCGGCGCTGTTGCCGGTTGGGGGTGAAGTGTGCGGCCGGAATGCGTGCCGGAATGCAGGCGGTGCACTGCTGGCAGTGTGGGCGATAGAGATGATCGCCACTGCGGCGAAAGCCCAGCTCCGACAGTTCGGCATAGACCAGCACATCCATGGGCTGACTGGGGTCGAGAAACAGGGTGGTGGCCTGTTCTTCGGGCAGATAGCTGCATGGATGGGGTTGAGTGGCATAGAACTTCAGGCGGGCCAGCTCGGTCATGGCGAAATCTCGAAAAAGCCTGACTAAGAGTGTATGCCAGGCTTGGCTGCTCGACTAGGCGAGCCAGTCCGCCTGGCTCGGCAGATCGAGATGGTGCAGCAGATACTCGGCAAAGCGGGCGCGGGGTATGGCTCTGGCGCCGAAGCTGTGCAGGTGCTGGGTGGGCATCTGACAGTCGATGAGCACGAAGCCCCATTGCTGCAGCTTGCCGACAAGGGTGGCGAAACCGACTTTCGATGCATTGTCGGCGCGGCTGAACATGGATTCGCCGAAGAACAGCTGTCCCATCGCCAGGCCGTAAAGCCCGCCGACCAGCTCGTCGTCCTGCCAGACTTCCACCGAATGAGCGATGCCGCGCTCGTGCAACTGCAGATAGGCCTCCTGCATGCCGCGGGTGATCCAGGTGCCATCGGCGTAAGCGCGCGGCTCGGCACAGGCGGCTATGACAGCTGAGAAATCCTGGTCGAAGGTGACGCGGTAGCGCTGCTGGCGTAGCAATTTGGCCAGGCTGCGGGAAACATGCAGCTCCTCGGGGAACAGCACGGTGCGCGGATCCGGTGACCACCAGAGAATCGGCTGGCCATCCTGAAACCAGGGAAAGCAGCCATGCCGATAGGCGCTGATCAGGCGGTCGGCGCTCAGGTCGCCGCCGGCCGCCAGCAAGCCGTTGGGTTCGCGCATGGCTTTGGCCAGTGGCGGGAACTGTAGGGAGTCACGTTGCAGCCAGGTCAGCATGCGAGTCGGTCCAGCGGAGCAGGGGAGGGCGAGCAGGTCGCTCGCCCTGGTCCATCAATTGCTGTCGAGGAACTTCTCGACGTCCAGGGCGGCCATGCAGCCGGCGCCGGCCGAGGTGATGGCCTGGCGGTAGACGTGATCGGCCACGTCGCCAGCGGCAAATACGCCCTCGATGCTGGTGGCGGTGGCATTGCCTTCGCTGCCGCCCTTGATCTTCAGGTAGCCGTCATGCATGTCCAGTTGGCCGACGAACAGCTCGGTGTTGGGCTTGTGGCCGATGGCGATGAATACGCCGGCCAGGTCCAGTTCCTTGGTGCTGCCGTCGAGCGTGCTTTTCAGGCGTACGCCGGTCACGCCGCTCTGATCGCCCAGCACTTCGTCGAGGGTGTGGTTCCAGTGCAGGCGCATGTTGCCGTTCTCGACCTTGCCGAACAGCTTGTCCTGAAGGATCTTCTCCGAACGCAGCTTGTCACGGCGGTGTACCAGGTGCACTTCCTTGGCGATGTTGGACAGATACAGCGCTTCTTCGACTGCGGTGTTACCGCCGCCGATGACGGCGACCACCTGGTTGCGATAGAAGAAGCCGTCGCAGGTGGCGCATGCCGAGACGCCCTTGCCGGAGAAGGCTTCTTCCGAGGGCAGACCCAGGTACTGGGCGCTGGCGCCTGTGGCGATGATCAGTGCGTCGCAGCTGTAGGTGCCGCTGTCGCCCTTGAGTACGAAGGGGCGGCTCTGCAACTCGGCAGTATGAATGTGGTCGTAGATGATCTCGGTGTCGAAGCGCTCGGCGTGCTTCTGCATGCGCTCCATCAGTGCCGGGCCGGTTAGACCTTCGACGTCACCTGGCCAGTTGTCCACTTCGGTGGTGGTGGTGAGCTGGCCGCCAGGCTGGATGCCGGTGATCACGACGGGTTTGAGATTGGCGCGCGCGGCGTAAACTGCTGCGCTGTAACCGGCAGGACCGGAACCCAGGATGATCAGGCGGGAATGCTTGACTTCGCTCATAAAAAAACCCCATAAGCCTTTGTCACAAAAGAGAATGCGTGCTCCAATTGAGCCGCATGGAAGCTGCTGGCGGCTATGCTACACCGAAGCAGGGTGGGTGCGGGAGCGCGCTGATTGGCCTACTTCTCAGGCTGGCCCTACAATAGGCCGCTTCTGCGGTTAACCACCAGATGGACGCGCCAAGGGCGCAGGAAATGGCTGTTTTGAAGAATTCCACCACCCAGATTACCGACTGGCGCCACAAGCTTCAGTATCGACTGAAGGAAGGCGCGTTGATCGCCCTGGGCGCGATGTGCCTGTACCTGCTGATGGCACTGTTGACCTATAACGTGGCCGATCCGGCCTGGGACAACAGTGTGCAGGTCGAGCGCATCATCAATGCCGGTGGCAGTATTGGTGCTTGGCTCTCCAGCGCGTTGTTCGGCGCCCTGGGTTACTTCGCCTACATCTTCCCCTTGTTGCTGGCCGCCAAGACCTGGCAGGTGTTTCGCACCCGTAATCAACCCTGGCACTGGAATGGCTGGCTGTTTTCCTGGCACAGCATCGGTCTGGTCTTCCTGATTCTTTCCGGCGCAGCGTTGGGTGACATTCATTTTGCCGCAGCGGCCGGCATGCAGGGTTCCGGCGGCGGCATGCTGGGTGCCAGCCTGGGCGATTTGGCCGTGCATGCGCTGAACGTACAGGGCAGTACGCTGATTTTTCTGGCGCTATTTCTGTTCGGTTTGACCGTATTCACCGACCTGTCCTGGTTCCGCGTGATGGATCTGACCGGCAAGATCACCCTCGATCTGCTTGAACTGATTCACGGTGCCATCACCAGCTGGTGGAACGCCCGCAGCGAACGCAAGCAGATGAAGATTCAGCTGCGCGAGCTGGACGAACGCGTTATCGAGGTGGCCGCGCCGGTGGTGTCCGATCGTCGTGAGCAGGCCAGGGTCAAGGAGCGTCTGCTCGAGCGCGAAGAGTCGCTGAGCAAGCACATGAGCGAGCGTGACAAGCGCCCTGCACCGGTCATCGCCACGCCGCCAGTGGTCAAGGCGCCAGAGCCGAGCAAGCGCGTGCAGAAGGAGAAACAGGCGCCGTTGTTTGTTGACAGCGCGGTGGAAGGCACCTTGCCGCCGATTTCCCTGCTCGACCCGGCGGAAGCCAAGAAGGTCGAGTATTCGCCGGAGTCGCTCAAGGGCGTGGGCCATCTGCTGGAAATCAAGCTCAAGGAGTTCGGCGTCGAGGTCGCGGTGGATTCGATCCACCCGGGCCCGGTGATCACCCGCTACGAAATTCAGCCGGCTGCCGGGGTCAAGGTCAGTCGCATCGCCAACCTGGCCAAGGATCTGGCGCGTTCGCTGGCCGTGACCAGCGTGCGTGTGGTCGAGGTCATTCCGGGCAAGACCACCGTTGGTATCGAGATTCCCAACGAGAACCGCCAGATCGTGCGTTTCTCCGAAGTGCTGTCGACCCCCGAGTATGACGAGGCCAAGTCGCCGGTCACCCTTGCACTGGGGCACGACATCGGCGGCAAACCGGTGATCACCGATCTGGCCAAGATGCCGCACCTGCTGGTGGCTGGCACCACCGGTTCCGGTAAGTCGGTGGGTGTGAACGCGATGATTCTGTCGATTCTGTTCAAGTCCAGCCCGGAAGACGCCAAACTGATCATGATCGACCCGAAAATGCTCGAGTTGTCGATCTACGAGGGCATTCCGCACCTGCTGTGCCCGGTGGTCACCGACATGAAGGAGGCGGCCAACGCCCTGCGTTGGAGCGTCGCCGAGATGGAGCGTCGCTACAAGCTGATGTCGAAGATGGGCGTGCGCAATCTGGCGGGCTTCAACCGCAAGGTCAAGGATGCCATCGAGGCTGGCGAGCCGCTGACTGACCCGCTGTTCCGCCGGGAAAACCTGGACGACGAAGCACCGCTGCTCAAGCCGCTGCCGACCATCGTGGTGGTGGTCGACGAATTTGCTGACATGATGATGATCGTTGGCAAGAAGGTCGAAGAGCTGATCGCGCGTATTGCGCAGAAGGCGCGTGCGGCCGGTATTCACCTGATTCTCGCCACCCAGCGCCCGTCGGTGGACGTGATCACCGGTCTGATCAAGGCCAATATCCCGACCCGCATGGCGTTCCAGGTATCGAGCAAGATCGACTCGCGCACCATCATCGACCAGGGCGGTGCTGAGCAATTGCTTGGCCACGGTGACATGCTCTACATGCCGCCCGGCACCAGCTTGCCTATTCGTGTTCACGGTGCCTTTGTCTCCGACGATGAAGTGCATCGCGTGGTCGAGGCCTGGAAGCTGCGTGGCGCGCCGGATTACAACGAAGATATCCTCGCCGGCGCCGAAGAAGGTGGCAGCGGCTTCGAGGGTGGCGGCAGTGGTGAGGGTGGCGAGGGCAGCGAGGAAGATCCGCTGTACGACGAAGCCGTCAACTTCGTGCTGGAAAGCCGCCGTGCTTCCATTTCCGCCGTGCAGCGCAAGCTGAAGATCGGTTACAACCGCGCCGCGCGGATGATCGAGGCAATGGAAATGGCCGGCGTGGTCAGCTCGATGAACACCAACGGCTCACGTGAAGTGCTGGCGCCCGGTTCATCTCGTGACTGAGTGTTGCCGTCACGGATAAACCGCTGATTTCGCGGTCTACAGGATTCACGGCAGCCCGGGCTGCCGAGCAGTGCGAGGAGTGCAGTTGCTTCGCCGTTCTCATTCGACTCAAGGGGTTTATATGCGTGTTATTCGCCTGCTGATGCTGGCTGCTCTGAGTTTTACCCTGCTGAACGCACAGGCCGATGAAGAGGTGGCGAGCAAGCGGCTGAGCGAGCTGCTCGGCCAGGCCCAGACCATCAGTGCGCGCTTCTCGCAGCTGACCCTCGACGCCAGCGGCACGCAACTGCAGGAAACTGCAGGGCAACTGGCGCTCAAGCGTCCGGGCATGTTCCGCTGGCACACCGATCAACCCATGGAGCAGTTGCTGGTCTCCAATGGCGAAAAGGTCTGGCTGTACGACCCGGATCTGGAGCAGGTGACCATCCAGACTCTCGACCAGCGCCTGACTCACACCCCGGCATTGCTGCTGTCTGGTGATGTGTCGCAGATTCGCGAGAATTTCGAGATCGACTACAAGGAAGGCGGTAGCGTGGTCGACTTCATTCTCAAGCCCAAGGCCAAGGACAGCCTGTTCGACAGCCTGCGTCTGTCGTTCCGCAACCGCGTGCTCAACGACATGCAACTGATCGACAGCATCGGCCAGCGCACCAACATCCTGTTCCTCAATGTGAAGATGAACGAGCCGGTCGATGACGGCCAGTTCACCTTCGACATTCCGGAAGGCGCGGACGTCATCCAGGAGTAAGGCGTGGATCTGTTCGGTCGCCAACCCGTCGCGCAGCCCCTGGCTGCGCGTTTGCGTGCTACCAGCCTGGACGAGTACGTCGGCCAGGAGCATGTGCTGGCGCCGGGTAAACCGCTGCGTGAGGCGCTGGAGCAGGGCGCCTTGCACTCGATGATCTTCTGGGGGCCGCCCGGGGTGGGCAAGACCACCCTGGCGCGCCTGCTGGCCAAGGTCACCGATGCGCATTTCGAGACCATCTCGGCCGTGCTCTCCGGGGTCAAGGAGATTCGCCAGGCCGTCGAGGTGGCTCAGCAGCACGCGGCGCAGTACGGCAGGCGCACCATTCTCTTCGTCGACGAAGTGCACCGCTTCAACAAGAGCCAGCAGGACGCCTTCCTGCCCTATGTGGAAGACGGCACGCTGATCTTCATTGGTGCCACTACCGAGAATCCTTCGTTCGAGCTGAACAATGCGCTGCTCTCGCGGGCCCGTGTCTACGTGCTCAAGAGCCTTGACGAGGCGGCGATGCGCAAGCTGGTCAATCGCGCTCTGACCGACCCGAAAGGCCTGGGCGAACGCCATCTACGCCTGCCGGACGAAGCTTTTCAGATTCTGCTGGCTGCCGCCGATGGCGATGGCCGTCGTTTGCTCAACTTCCTTGAGAACGCTGCAGACCTGGCCGAGGACGGTGGCGAAATTGGGGTGGAGCTGCTGCAGAACCTGCTGGGCGACAGCCGCCGCCGTTTCGACAAGGGCGGCGAAGCCTTCTACGACCAGATTTCCGCCCTGCATAAATCGGTACGCGGCTCCAGCCCGGACGGCGCGCTCTACTGGTACGCGCGTATGCTCGATGGCGGCTGCGACCCGCTGTACATAGCCCGCCGTGTGGTGCGCATGGCCAGCGAGGATATCGGCAACGCCGACCCGCGCGCGCTGACCCTGTGTCTCAATGCCTGGGACGTGCAGGAGCGCCTGGGTAGCCCGGAAGGCGAGCTGGCCGTGGCTCAGGCTATCGTTTATCTGGCCTGTGCGCCGAAGAGCAATGCGGTGTACACGGCTTTCAAGGCAGCCATGCGTGATGCGGCCGAGCAGGGTTCGCAGGAGGTGCCGCTGCATCTGCGCAACGCACCGACCAAGCTAATGAAGCAACTCGGCTACGGTGACGAATATCGCTACGCGCACGATGAGCCGGATGCCTATGCGGCCGGTGAGGACTATTTTCCCGAGTCGTTGCAGCCGCGCCAGTATTACGAGCCTGTGCCGCGTGGCCTCGAACTGAAAATTCGCGACAAGCTGCAACATTTGCGCAGCCTGGATGCTGCGAGCCCAAGGCGGAGGAGAGCACCATGATCCGCGTCGCGCTTGCCGTAGCTGCTGGGGGCGCGGTTGGCTCGGTGCTGCGGTTTCTGGCTTCCAGCTGGGTCGCGGGCAATTGGCCCAGGCACTTTTATCTGGGCACCTTTGCCGTCAACCTCGTTGGCTGCCTGTTGATCGGCTTGCTTTCGGGGCTGCTCCTCACGCGTACCGACCTTCCACTGGAGCTGCGCACGGGGTTGATTACCGGCGTTTTGGGCGGTTTCACCACTTTTTCATCCTTCAGCCTGGAAATCATGAAACTGATCGAGGGTGGTCGCGCAGTCGAGGCGCTCGGCTACCTGGCGTTCAGCATCATCGGCGGTCTGCTGGCGGCCTGGGCAGGTTTGAGCCTGGCTCGTTTGGCGGTCTGACCTGGTAGCAGGCTCTTGAAAAGAGCGCAGGTGGTTTTTCAACAGCCTGCTAAGGCTTTACACTCCACAACCCGCGCCACAGTGCCGGCCATCATCATTTCGCTGTTGTATTGAGACCCGAACATGCTCGATTCCAAACTTGTCCGCACGCAACTCACCGAAATCGCCGAGCGCCTCGCCACCCGTGGCTTTGCCCTCGACGTCGCCCGCTTCGAGGCCCTGGAGAGTCAGCGCAAGTCGGTGCAGGTGCGCACCGAGCAACTGCAGGCCGAGCGCAACAGCCGCTCCAAGTCCATTGGCCAGGCCAAGGCACGTGGCGAAGATATCGCGCCGCTGCTGGCGGAAGTCGATCAGATGGGCAGCGACCTGGAAGCCGGCAAGCGTGAGCTGGACGCTATCCAGAGCGAGCTGGACAACCTGTTGCTGAACATTCCCAACCTGCCACATGAGTCCGTACCGGTCGGCGCCGATGAAGACGGCAACGTCGAGGTGGCGCGCTGGGGCACACCGCGCAGCTTCGATTTCGACATCAAGGATCACGTCGCCCTCGGCGAGCAGCACGGCTGGCTGGACTTCGAGACCGCTGCCAAGCTGTCTGGCGCGCGCTTTGCCCTGTTGCGCGGCCCTATCGCCCGCCTGCATCGTGCCCTGGCGCAGTTCATGATCAACCTGCACACCGGCGAGCACGGTTACGAAGAGGCCTACACCCCGTATCTGGTTCAAGCCCCGGCACTGCAGGGCACCGGCCAGCTGCCGAAGTTCGAGGAAGACCTGTTCAAGATCCGTCGTGAAGACCAGGCCGATCTTTACCTGATCCCGACTGCCGAAGTCTCGCTGACCAATATCGTCGCCGGTGAAATTCTCGATGCCAAGCAGCTGCCGCTGAAGTTCGTCGCCCATACCCCGTGCTTCCGCAGCGAGGCAGGCGCCTCCGGTCGCGACACCCGCGGCATGATCCGTCAGCACCAGTTCGACAAGGTGGAGATGGTGCAGATCGTCGAGCCGTCCAAGTCTTTCGAGGCACTGGAGGGCATGACCGCCAACGCCGAGCGCGTGCTGCAGCTGTTGGAGCTGCCGTACCGTAAGCTAGCGCTGTGCACTGGCGATATGGGCTTCTCTGCGGTGAAGACCTACGACCTGGAAGTCTGGGTACCGAGCCAGGACAAGTATCGCGAGATTTCTTCCTGCTCCAACTGCGGCGACTTTCAGGCGCGTCGCATGCAGGCGCGCTACCGCAATCCGGAAACCGGCAAGCCGGAGCTGGTGCACACCCTCAATGGCTCCGGCCTGGCAGTTGGTCGCACCCTGGTGGCGGTACTGGAAAATTACCAGCAGGCTGACGGCAGTATTCGTGTGCCCGAGGTTCTGAAACCCTATATGGGCGGCATTGAAGTAATCGGCTGAGCCGGTACTAAAGCGGGGTGGTGCGGCTGCCCCGTTTACAAGCGGCGCGCCTGGCGATGGACGTAGTGTGCGCTTTGCGCATCAAGGTCTTTCAGCCCACCCTGCGAGCCCGTCGTTCGCCTTCCCACCTCATTCGAGGCTGACTTTATGCAATTCCTTCCGCTGTTCCACAATCTGCAGGATCGCCCGGTGCTGGTCGTCGGTGGCGGCGAGGTGGCGCTGCGTAAAGCGCGCCTGCTGGCCGAAGCAGGCGCCTGCCTGCGGGTTGTGGCGCCCGATGTCCGTCGCGAGCTGCAGGCCATGGCCGGCGAGCAGGGTGTTTTCCTGCGCGGTTACCAGAGCGATGATCTGCAGGGCGTTGGCCTGGTGATTGCCGCGACCGACGACGAGCCGCTCAATGCGCGGATATCTGCCGAGGCGCAGGCGTTGGGCATTCCCGTCAACGTGGTGGATGCGCCGGCTCTGTGCAGCGTGATCTTCCCAGCCATCGTCGATCGCTCGCCGCTGATCGTTGCGGTCAGCAGTGGTGGTGACGCCCCGGTACTGGCGCGGCTGATTCGCGCCAAGATCGAAACCTGGATTCCCGCTTCTTATGGCCAGCTGGCCAACCTGGGCAAACGCTTTCGCGAGCGGGTCAAACAGCTGTTTCCCGACGTGCAGCAGCGCCGCGTGTTCTGGGAGGATGTGTTCCAGGGACAGATCGCCGAGAGTGTTTTTGCCGGCAAACCGGAAGAGGGCGAGCGTTTGCTGGAGGCGCGTCTGGCCGGTACCGCACCACGTGCGCTGGGTGAGGTGTATCTGGTCGGCGCCGGCCCTGGCGACCCCGATCTGCTGACTTTTCGGGCGCTGCGTCTGATGCAGCAGGCCGACGTGGTGCTGTACGACCGTCTGGTGGCGCCGGCGATCATCGATTTGTGCCGCCGTGATGCTGAACGTATCTACGTCGGCAAGCGCCGCGCCGATCATGCCGTACCGCAGGAGCAGATCAATCAGCTATTGATCGACCTGGCGAAGCAGGGCAAGCGGGTGCTGCGCCTGAAGGGTGGCGATCCGTTCATCTTCGGTCGGGGCGGTGAGGAGATCGAGCAACTGGCTGCCAAAGGCGTTCCGTTTCAGGTGGTGCCGGGTATTACCGCGGCTTCAGGATGCGCAGCCTATGCCGGGATTCCGCTGACTCATCGCGATCATGCGCAGTCCGTACGTTTCGTTACCGGCCACCTCAAGGATGGCAGCAGCAATCTGCCCTGGCAGGATCTGGTATCGCCGGGGCAAACCCTGGTGTTCTACATGGGGCTGGTTGGCCTGCCCGGTATCTGCGCGCAATTGATCGCACACGGCCGTTCAGGCGCCACGCCAGCGGCTTTGGTGCAGCAAGGCACGACGCAGAATCAACGCGTGTTTACCGGCACTCTGGCGACCCTGCCGGAGTTGGTGGCAGCGCATGAAGTACATGCGCCAACCCTGGTGATCGTCGGGGAAGTGGTCAACCTGCGTGAAAAGTTGGCCTGGTTCGAAGGTGCTCAAGGCGGCTTCTGACCCGCAGAAGCCTCTCTGCGAGGCTTCTGTCATGACGCTCAGCGCTTGAAAATACCCTTGCCCGCCAGGCGTTGGCGGTCATGTGCGCGCATGAAGTCCTGCCGCGGCCCTTTGGGTATCACGCCAGTCGGGTTGATGGTGGCGTGGCTGGCGTAGTAGTGCGACTTGATATGGGTGAAGTCCACCGTCTCGGCGATGCCTGGCCACTGATACAGTTCGCGCAGCCAGTGGGACAGATTCGGGTAGTCCTCGATGCGCCGCAGGTTGCACTTGAAGTGTCCGTGATAGACGGCATCGAAGCGAATCAGCGTAGTGAACAGGCGGATGTCGGCCTCGGTCAGGTATTCACCGGCCAGATAGCGATTGCTGTCCAGGAGTGCCTCCAGCTCATCGAGCATGGCGAACAGCTCGTCGAAGGCCTCTTCATAGGCTTCCTGGGTGGTGGCGAAGCCTGCGCGATAGACGCCGTTGTTCACCGTGGGGTAGATGCGCTCGTTGAGCTGGTCGATGCGCTCGCGTAGCGGCTCGGTGTAGAAGTCCAGGTCGTTGCCGGTCAAGCCATCGAAAGCGCTGTTGAACATGCGGATGATTTCCGCCGACTCGTTGCTGACGATGCCGCCAGTCTGCTTGTCCCACAGCACGGGCACGGTGACACGGCCGCTGTAGTGGCGGTCATCGGCGGTGTAGCGCTGATGCATGTAGCTCAGGTTGTCGAGGTGGTCGCCGCTGGAACCGAACTCGCGGTCGAAGGTCCAGCCCTGTTCGCGCATCAGCCAGCTCACCACGGATACATCGATTAGCGATTCCAGGCCTTTGAGCTTGCGCAGGATCAGGGTGCGGTGAGCCCAGGGGCAGGCCAGCGAGACGTACAGGTGATAGCGCCCAGCCTCGGCCTTGAAGCCGCTGCTGCCACTCGGGCCGGCACTGCCATCGGCGGTCACCCAGTTGCGCCGTTGTGCGCTTTCGCGTTGGAAGCGGCCGCTGTCGCCGGTGTCATACCACTGATCATGCCAGCGGCCATCGATCAACAAGCCCATAACACGTGCCTCCGTCTTGAGTGAACCTGGAGTCTAGCGTTGTGGGGGCGATGCAAAGGTGGAAAAAGCTGGCTTAACTGATCGATCAGTTGGATTGAAAGCGTGCATCCCAGCGTTGTCGAGCCTGTTGCATGGCCTCATCGCGGCTCAGGCCCAATCCACGTAGCGCGGTTGCCATGGTCGCGATCACGGCCAGGCGACCGTAGGCATCATCCTGTTCACCGCGCCAGAACGCGACCAGCACGGCCGGGTCGAGCCGCTCGGGTTTGACGTGACGCTGTGCCGACAGCGCGGGCCATTCTTCGTCCCAATCCTCGCCATTGCGGGTGCCATACAGATGGCAGGCGACATCGGGGTTGACCTCGATCTCGCCACCTTCGCCCTTGATCACGATGGCATGATCGCCCAGTAGCCGGCTGGCTTCACGATGCACGGCCTGGTAGCCGGGGTGAAAAATGCTCTGCAGGCCGCAGTGGGCGTTCAGTGGGTTGATCACCCGTGCCAGGGAATGAATCGGCGAACGCAGACCAAGGGTGTTGCGCAGGTCGATCATGCGCTGCAGCGCCGGCATCCAGTTGCCCAGGTAGCTGTAAGCCAGGCCGTGCGTGTCGAGCGCTTCTTCCACGGCCTGCCAGTCATCGCAGCAGGCTATATCCAGCTGCTTTAGCAGTTGTTCGGTATACAGCCGCCCTGCGGTATGAGCGCCGCCACCGTGCATGAAAATGCGCGTACCGCTGGCGGCCAGCGCCTTGGCCGCCAGCAGATACCAGGGCAGATGACGTTTCTTGCCGGCGTAACTGGGCCAATCCAGGTCCACTGCAACGCTGGGCGTGGGCAGACGCTGACGGATCGCCTCGGTGAAGCCGGCCAGTTCTTCGGCGCTTTCTTCCTTGTGCCGCAGCAACATCAGAAAAGCGCCGAGCTGAGTGTCCTCCACCTTGCCGTCGAGCAGCAGGCCCATGGCCTCGCGGGCTTCCTCGCGGGTGAGGCCACGTGCGCCGCGCTTGCCCTTGCCGAGAATACGCACGAACTGGGCGAAGGGGTGTTCGGTAGGGGTGATCAGGTTCATAGGCAATTGGTCGGTTTTGGCAGGCCGGCGAGCTTGGCGGCGAGTTTGGCGGGCGTGCCCTTGAACAGGCGGTTTAGGTGCAGGCTGTTGCCTTTCTCCGGGCCGAGTTTCAATGCCACGTACTTGATCAGTGAGCGGTTGGCCGGTGATAGCTGAAATTCGGCGTAGAAAGCGCGCAGCAGGTCGAGAATTTCCCAGTGTTCATCGCTTAGCTGCAACTCGTCTGCAGCGGCTAGCGCCTCGGCTACGGGGCGTGACCAATCCTGCAGGTCGACCAGATAGCCGTCCTTGTCAAGGGCGATTTCACGTCCGGCGACGTTGAGCGTACTCATAGCCAGCTGTTGACCTTGGCGTAGCGGGTGCACAGCTCGACGAAGCCTGGATAGTCCACCACCTGCACACGCTCGGGGGGCTGCATGCCGCGTGCGACAAGGTCTTCCTCCAGGGCATGGAGTGCGACGCTGGCAGGCATCAGTTGCAGCGCCTGCAGGGCAGTGGTGTCAGGCAGCAGAGCGTAGACGGCATCGCCTGTGAGCAGCAGGCCATCTTCAGCGCCGAGCAGGCGCAGGCAACTGGCCAGGCGGCTATCAGCGAACGGCGAGTGGGAAAGGATGTGCAGGGTGGCCATCAGAGGGTGATCACCTGGTCGTAATGATCGAGGAGGCTGGTCAGCGCATTATCGTCGAGGCGCTCTACAGGCAGATTCAGTTCGCTGTCACTCAGGCCGCGTTCGGCCAGGCTGCGCTGGCTGGCATAGAGATGCTCGACACCGAACATCGGCAGGGCCTGTAGGTTCGCGCCAAGGTCTTTTTGCTGTAGCGCACCGGGTTGCTGGGCTGTGCTCAGCTGGAACACGCCGTCGTCGAGAAACAGCATGCCGATGGGCAGGTCGAAGGCGCCGCCGGCCAGGGCGATATCCAGCGCCTCACGTGCTCCAGGGCCGCTCCATGGCGCCTGGCGGCTGATGATCAGCAAAGACGTGCTCATTAGTGGCCTCCGAAGCAGATCAGGCGGTCGGCCTGTTGCGCCGCTTCATGCAATTGGCCGAGGCCGGAAAGCGCCCACGGGGCCTGCAGATTGGCGGCGGGGCGAGCATAGCGCTGCGCTTCTTCGGTATTGAGTACGCCGCGGCGCAGCGCAGCAGCGATACACACCACCGCGTCCAGCTCGTTGGTCGTGACGAACTCACGCCATTCCCGGGGCAGATCCAGCTCATCCTGCGCGCTGACCACATTGCTGGCTGCGCTGTGCACACCGTCCTGATAAAAGAACAGGCGAACGATTTCGTGACCACCGGCCAAGGCCGCCTGGGCAAAACGTAGCGCTCGACGCGAGGCGGGCTGATGAGGGGCGGCGAACAGGGCAATGGCAAACTTCATGGCGTTTCCGGCGAGGCAAAACTGCGCCAATGATAAGGCCAGGGCGCCTGGCAAACAAAGGCGGCTGACGGCCGCGCAAGAAAAAGCCCGCCGAAGCGGGCTTGAAGGGGGACGAAAGCAATCAGTCGTCGCCGCCCATGATGCCGAAGATCTGCAGCAGGCTGACGAACAGGTTGTAGATCGACACGTACAGGCTGATGGTGGCCATGATGTAGTTGCGCTCACCGCCATGGATGATGGCGCTGGTCTGGTAAAGGATGCAGACCGAGGAGAACAGCACGAAGCCGGCGCTGATCGCCAGTTGCAGACCGCTGATCTGGAAGAAGAAGCTGGCAACCACGGCACCCAGCAGGACGAAGAAGCCTGCAGTAATGAAGCCGCTGAGGAAGCTCATGTCCTTGCGGGTGGTCAGCACGTAGGCGGACAGGCCGAAGAACACCAGCGCGGTCATGGTAAACGCGGAGCTGATGACTTCAGCGCCATTGGCCATGCCCAGGTAGCGGTTGAGAATCGGGCCCAGGGTGTAACCCATGAAGCCGGTCAGCGCGAGGGTAGAAAGCAGGCCCCACGCAGAATTACGCAGCTTGGCAGTGAGGAAGAACAGACCATAGAAACCGATCAATACGACGAAGATGTTCGGATAAGGAACATTGGCGCGCTGCGACAGGAACGCCACCAGACCGCTGAAGGCCAGCGTGATGGCCAGAAGGCCATAGGTGTTGCGCAGAACGCTGCTGACTTCCTGTTGTTCAACCTGAGAATGGTTGAGTGCATAATCTCGCTCTTGCATGGCGACGCTCCTTTGGCACGAGGCTTTCAAATTCAACTGCGCCTGATCATAACAGAGCATGATGGTCTGCCAAGACATAGAGTTTGACAGTGTGTTGCGTTCCGGTAAGATTGCCGCCCGCACTACAGCGGAGGCCGCTTTTACGTCCTCCGTGCTCGAAGTTTGGAAGCGTGGCCGAGTGGTTTAAGGCAACGGTCTTGAAAACCGTCGATGGGCAACTATCCGTGAGTTCGAATCTCACCGCTTCCGCCATTTCCTCCCCAATTGCTCCGATGCGATTGCCACTTTTTAATTTGACGCTTGCTTTTTGACTGCCGTGCGACAAGCTAGGTCAGTCCTCGGCTTTTTGCTAAGGTGACCGACAGGTTCAATTTCACCGTCGCTGCACGGTGGCTGACAAGGTGCAACGAGGTGGCGATTGATTAGGGTCCTGGTTGTCGATGATCACGATCTGGTGCGTACGGGCATTACCCGCATGCTGGCCGATATCGATGGTCTGCTGGTGGTGGGGGAAGCCAGCACCGGCGAGGAAGCCCTGCTCAAGGTTCGTGAAGTCAGGCCCGATGTCGTTCTGATGGACGTCAAGATGCCCGGTATTGGTGGCCTGGAAGCGACCCGCAAGCTGATGCGCAGCCATCCGGATATCAAGGTTGTTGCCGTGACCGTGTGCGAAGAGGATCCATTCCCGACGCGTCTGCTGCAGGCGGGCGCCGCCGGATATCTGACCAAGGGTGCGGCGTTGGAGCAAATGGTGCAGGCGATTCGTCTGGTGTTCGCCGGCCAGCGTTACATTGACCCGCAAATCGCTCAGCAACTGGCGCTGAAATCCTTCCAGCCGCAGACCAACGGCTCGCCGTTCGACTTGCTGTCCGAGCGCGAAATCCAGATTGCCCTGATGATCGCCAATTGCCACAAGGTGCAGAACATCTCGGACAAGCTGTGCCTGTCGCCGAAGACGGTCAATACCTACCGCTACCGCATCTTCGAGAAGCTCTCCATCACCAGCGATGTCGAGCTGGCTCTGCTCGCGGTGCGCCACGGCATGGTCGACGCCGTCAGCTGAAAATGTCTGCCCCATTCGATCCGAGTGCCTTCCTGGCGACCTGCAGTGGTCGCCCCGGCGTCTATCGCATGTTCGATAGCGAGGCTCGCCTGCTGTATGTCGGCAAGGCGAAGAATCTCAAGAAGCGTCTCTCCAGTTACTTTCGCAAGACCGGTCAGGCACCCAAGACGGCCGCGCTGGTCGCACGTATCGCGCAGATCGAAACCACCATCACCGCCAACGAGACCGAGGCACTGCTGCTCGAGCAGACCTTGATCAAGGAATGGCGGCCGCCTTACAACATCCTGCTGCGCGACGACAAATCCTACCCTTATGTGTTTCTCTCCGACGGCGACTTTCCACGGCTCGGCATTCACCGGGGGGCGAAGAAAGCCAAGGGGCGCTATTTCGGCCCTTATCCCAGTGCATTGGCGATTCGCGAGAGCCTGAGCCTGCTGCAGAAGACCTTTCTGGTTCGCCAGTGCGAGGACAGTTACTACAAGAACCGCACGCGACCTTGCCTGCAATACCAGATCAAACGCTGCAAAGGTCCCTGCGTCGGCTTGGTCAGTCCAGACGAGTACGCCGAGGACGTGCGCCACTCGGTGATGTTTCTCGATGGCCGCAGCAATGCACTGAGCGAGGAGCTCACGGCCAGCATGGAAAAGGCCTCGATGGCCCTGGAGTTCGAGCGCGCCGCTGAGCTGCGTGATCAGATCTCCATGCTGCGCCGCGTGCAGGACCAGCAAAGCATGGAAGGTGGTACCGGCGACGTCGATGTGGTCGCGGTGATGCTCACGCCGGGTGGCGCCTGCGTACACCTGATCAGCGTGCGTGGTGGGCGTGTACTGGGTAGCAAGAATTTCTTCCCGCAGGTGGCGATCGAGGAGGAGGGCGGCGACGTGCTGATGGCCTTCCTCGCCCAGTATTACCTGGGCAATGCCGAGCGCGACCTGCCCAGCGAGCTGATCGTCAATGTGCAGCACGAGGATTTCGCCACGCTGATCGAAGCCATCGAGTCACTGCGCGGTCGCAGCCTCGGCATCAGCTTGCGTGTGCGCGGCACGCGAGCCCGTTGGCAGCAACTGGCTGTGACCAATGCTGAGCAGGCGCTGGCCGCCCGCCTAGCCAACCGACAGCATTTGGCCGAACGCTTCGAGGCGCTGGCTACCGTGCTGGAAATGGACGAACCTCCGCAGCGCATGGAATGCTTCGATATCAGCCATTCCAGTGGTGAGGCGACGGTCGCCTCCTGCGTGGTATTCGGCCCTGAAGGCCCGCTGAAATCTGACTATCGCCGTTTCAATATCGAGGGCGTCACTGCAGGCGACGACTACGCCGCGATGCATCAGGCGCTGACCCGGCGCTTCAGCAAGATCAAGGACGGCGAGGGCAAGTTGCCCGATGTGCTGCTGGTGGACGGTGGCAAGGGGCAACTGGCCATGGCCCGTGAAGTGCTACAGGAACTGGCGGTGCCGGATTTGATCCTGCTCGGCGTGGCCAAGGGCACTACACGCAAGCCGGGGCTGGAAGTGCTTTACCTGAACGATGCCGAGCATGAGTTCACCTTGCCCGGCAACTCCCCGGCACTGCATCTGATTCAGCAGATCCGCGACGAATCGCACCGCTTCGCGATCACCGGACACCGTGCGCGACGCGGCAAGACCCGACGCACCTCTACATTGGAAGAAGTGCCGGGCATTGGTCCCAAGCGGCGGCGTGAACTGCTCAATCACTTCGGCGGCCTGCAGGAATTGTCCCGTGCCAGCGCTGAAGAAATTGCCAAAGCGCCTGGAATCAGTAAAAAGCTCGCTGAGTTGATTTATGACACTCTGCACAGCGAGTAGAATGCCCGCTCACCTCGCAGCCTTGTTGTGCCGATGAATATCCCCAACCTGCTTACCGTGCTCCGGGTCGCACTGATACCGGTTTTCATCCTCTTGTTCTATCTGCCGTTTGCCTGGAGTCACTGGGCAGCCAGCGGAGTTTTTGCCGTTGCTGCCGTCACTGATTGGCTAGATGGCTACCTGGCACGGCGCTGGGAGCAGGGTACGCCTTTCGGCGCCTTCCTCGATCCGGTCGCGGATAAGTTGATGGTCGCTGTAGCCTTGGTGCTACTGGCTGCCGAACACTCCAATCTGTGGCTGACGCTGGCGGCGGCGATCATCATTGGTCGCGAGATTGTCGTCTCTGCCTTGCGCGAGTGGATGGCCGAACTGGGGGCACGGGCACATGTGGCCGTGTCCAACCTTGGCAAGTGGAAAACCGCGGCACAGATGCTGGCGTTGGTCATTCTGCTGGGCAATCCGCCGGTTTTCACCTTCTGGGTCGTGCTCGGATACGTTCTGCTTGTGGTCGCGGCGGTGCTGACCTTGTGGTCGATGCTGCAATACCTGTTGGCCGCCTGGCCGCACCTCAGTACGACCTCGGAAAAGAAATAAGTATTTTTGAATCAAAGGGTTGACGGCGCGATTCGATTCTATAGAATTGCGCCCGTCGACAAGACAAGCGGGAATAGCTCAGTTGGTAGAGCACGACCTTGCCAAGGTCGGGGTCGCGAGTTCGAGTCTCGTTTCCCGCTCCAATTCTTCATCTATAGACGTCCACCAAAGTCTATAGGTTCTTGATTCAACAGGGTTTCAGCCCTGGGGAATGTCTAGCGAAAGCTACTCAATTCCACTGTCAACCACGCCCGATCAGTACACGAAACAGTACATGAAATCCGGGCGGTTGCTGGTGCGGATTGTTTGCTGAGTCACTGCCCCTGAGCACGGTACACCTCTCCTCAACCCGAGAAGGAGGCGTACCCATGGCGTTAACCGATGCCGTCGTCCGGCAGGCCAAGACCACCGGCAAAGACTACACCCTCAACGATACGGACGGCCTGGTGCTGTTCGTCACCGCCCGAGGGGCCAAGAAGTGGCACTTCCGCTTCACTTGGCTGGGCAAGCAACAGCGCGTTGCCGTTGGCAGTTACCCGGAAATGTCCCTCAAGGAGGCGCGCGAGCAGCGCGACGACCTGCGAGCGCAGGTTGCCCGTGGCGTTGATCCGCGTGTTCACCGTCTGCAGGTCAAAGCGGCGGAGCTGGCCGCCCCCCTGAACACCTTTGCATCTGTCTTCAAGGCCTGGCGCGACTTCAAGGCGCTGAGCCTGAAAACCGGCCGCCAGAGCACCTTGTCGCAGATCGACCGCATTTTTGCCAAGGACGTGCTGCCCTGGCTGGGCAAGCTGTCCATCTTCGATATCGACAATCCGCACCTGCTGGATGTACTGCGTCGCATTGAGCGGCGCAAGGCGTTCACTACCGCCGAGAAGGTGCGCATCTGGTTCAATCAGTTGTTCCGCTATGCGATGGTCGAAAAGGGTCTGCGCTACAACCCGGCCAGCGACCTCGATATCGTGGCCGCACCCAAACCGCCCGTATCGCACAACCCGTTTCTGCGCATGGACGAGCTGCCGGCCTTCCTGCAGACCTTGCGCAATTATGGCGGCCAGGAAGTCACCAGGATGGGCCTGCGCCTGTTGCTGCTGACCGGCGTGCGTACTGGGGAGCTGCGCCAGGCGGTGCCCGAGCAGTTCGACCTGGAGCGTGGGCTGTGGATCATCCCGCCCGTTATCGTCAAGCAGTTACAGGTCAAGCTGCGCCGAGAAGGCAAAACCATTCCGCCCTACATCGTGCCGCTGCCCCAGCAGGCCATCGACATCGTGCGTGTGCTGCTCGACGAGCACGCCCGTCGCCCCGCGCAGCACTACCTGCTGTCGCATCGCAGCCGCCTCAAGGAACGCATCAGTGAAAACACGCTCAATGGCGCACTGCATCGCATGGGTTATGCCGACCTGCTGACCGGGCATGGTATCCGTGCGACGATCTCCACGGCGCTCAATGAACTGGGCTACCCGAAGGAATGGATCGAGGTGCAGTTGTCACATGCCGACCCCAACAAGATCCGCGCGGCCTACAACCATGCGGACTATGTGGAGCAGCGCCGGATGATGATGCAGGACTGGGCCGACCGGCTCGATGCCTGCGAGCGTGGCGAGCCGATCGCTCAGCCTGTGCTCCCGCAGGCGGCGCCGCACAGCATGGCGGGGATCGAAAGCTATCTGCGTCTGCTGGCGCAGGGGCGTTTGCCGCAGCCGGTGGACGGCGTGCTGCAGCGTCATATCGTGGGCTGATGCAGGGGCTTCGGGGTGGCTTGCCAGTGGCATGGAAATCTGGTAATCGGATTTCGCTTGATGTACAATGAGCTGTACATATGAAAGAGAGGTTGCCATGCGCACTATCAGCTATACCGAAGCCCGGCAGAACCTGTCGGCCACCATGGTGCAGACCGTCGAGGATCGCGTGCCTACCCTCATTACCCGCCAGAACGGCGAGGCGTGCGTGCTGATGTCGCTGGAGGAGTACAACGCGCTGGAGGAAACGGCTTACCTGCTGCGCTCGCCGGCCAACGCGCGCCGCCTGATGGATTCGATTGACAGCCTCAAGCGTGGCCAGGGTGTCGAGCGGGATATCGCCGAGTGAAGCTGATCTGGTCTGAGCAAGCCTGGGACGATTATCTGTACTGGCAAGAGGCGGATAAGCGTATGGTCAAGAAGCTCAACGAGCTGATCAAGGAGACCCGCCGCACCCCTTTCGAGGGCAAGGGCAAGCCGGAGCCGCTTCGCCACAACCTGGCGGGCTTCTGGTCGAGGCGGATCACCGCCGAGCACCGGTTTGTGTATTCGGTGACGGACGAGGCGCTGCTGATTGCCGCCTGCCGTTATCACTATTGATGGCCGGAGACAGCCGGCCCGGTGAAGGAGCTGCACCGGTTGTGCCGGCTCCATGCGGGAGGAAGGCTTTTGTGCCTTTTGGCCTTTTCGGATAGGGCCTTTGACCCTTGAGCCTCTTCCCTTGTCGCAACCCCTTGAGGCCCTTTGCCGTTTCCCTTTGAAGGCAGAGGCAGCAAAGGCCCAGGGCAAGGTTGCTGAGCCAGCGAGGTATCCATCATGCCGCAGCACGACACACAGAGGCCGCGCACTGCCTGGAAACTGGGCCAGTGGCTGGGGAGCGGCTACCGGGCGTTCCTGCGCCAGGAGGCCCGTTTTGTGGCCTGGCTGACCGGGCATGGCGTGCCGCGGACGCTTGCTCGTATCCTGCCCTGGGCATTCAGGATCGTCGCCGTGCTGGTGCTGCTGTACCTTGCGTTCTGGGTGGCCCTGGTGTTCCTGGGCGCTGCGTTGTTGGCGCATGCAGGCCGTAGCACTGGTGCCGATCATGATCAGGACTGGGTAATTCCAGACCCTGACGAGCACATGAAGAATCCGGGCTACGACCCGAATCTCTACAACGACCCGCCAGATCCCAGCTACTACGATCCCCGATACGACAAGGACTAGATGCGGGCTATTTCAGCGTACCGCCAGACATTGCTGAGGCCCCCTTCGCGCCGGCCTGCCCGGCACCGCTGGTTCCGTCATTCAGTCCTTTCAAGGCTCCACCTGCGCGTACGCCCACCCAGCCCAATGCGGCAACCCAAAACGTCGGCAGCACAATGAACATGGTGCCCATGACGAAATTCAGCAGCATGTCGCCGAAGGTGTTATCCAGCCCCATCATGATGTTGAAGTTCATGTGCGGCCGGTTGAATCCCATGCCCCAGCCATACAGGGCATCGAGGATGGTCGAGTCGACCCAGCGGGCCAGCTCGAACCAGAAATCGACGAAGTACAGCGCGAAGTAGACGCAACTGATCGTGACGAAGGCGCGGATATCGTAGGTGGCCAGGGTGAACAGCAGTGGCGTGCTGATGATCAGCGCCATCTTGAGCAGCGACATCACCATCGGCAACGCCTGGCGCACCACGTCCATCGCCGGGAAATAGGCCAGGCTGCCCACCGCCATCCCCACATCGCCGGCGGCGCGGGTGACGATGTTCGGCAGCGTCTTCTCAATTTGTCCGCCGTAATCGGCGTAGACGTTGCCCAGATTCATTTTCTGTCGACCCGGGGCGGCAATGGCACGCACCACCGAGTCATCTACTTCGGTGCGGCTCAGAAAACCGGCCCAGCCCGCAATCCGGCTGAGCAGGCCGGGCTCAACCTGCTGCAGCAGGCGGGCTCGCAGGCCGTTGCCGGCATCGTTCCACCACTGGCTGCAGGTGGGGTAGCCGGCACCGCTTGGCACCTGGGCCAGGCCAGCGTCCCGGTCACTGTCGTAGGTCCAGCCGTCGCGTGGGGTCTGGGCGCGATAGGTGTCGTAATAGCCTGCAGTGTCGGTGAAGAAGCGCGAGCCAATCCAGGTCACGTCGTGCATCTGGTTGTCGTCGAGATCGGGGCGGCTCATGAACAGTTTGGCGCGTGCCGGGCCGTAGCAGTCGTGGGTGAAGTCGGCCACTTCCTGCGCGAGAACCGGGTCGGCGATGCGGGTGGCGTTGATCTCCATGCGCATTTGCCGCAGGTCAGTACCACAGGGAATTGCGGCCACTGAGGCGCCGGTCACCGCCCGCGACAATGCGTGCATGAATACCCACCACACCGGAACCTTCGCGCTCTGGTTGTTGAGGGTCGTGAAGGACTGGCTCCAGCCGGTATCGGTGGGCAGCGGCACGTTCACCTGGCACTGGGCCGAACGACTGGTATCGAACTTGATAGTCGCCAGATCTACGTCGATGGTCGGCACGCAGGCGAACATCACCACGACGATGGCGACCCAGATACGGTTCTCGATGCGTTGAGACGACAGGATGCCCTTGTTGCCCTCGTCGGCACCCTCGGTTCGCACGTTCAGCCACTCGCCGAGGATGATGGCCAGGAACGGCAGCGCGATCACTCCGCTGGTCACCACGATGGCCCAGATGCCGTTGTGCACGATCCAGGCGACGAGCGTCAGGTAATACTCCAGATAATCGGTTGTCAGCAATGTCATGGCTCGTCACCAGCCTTAGTGCAGTCGCAGCCAGTTGCTGGCTTCGGACAGGACGATGGCGAGCACGCCCAGCACCTCGACCCGGCGCAATTGCCGGTGTGATTGCGGATCGCGCGCCAGGCGGCGCCGACGTACCCAGGGCCAGACGGCAAGGACGGCGGCGTACAGGCACAGGCGCCAGACAAAGAAGTGCCCGGCGTGATCGTCGAGCCACTGTTGCCAGTTCTCGATACCGCCCAGTAAATGGATGCCGGCAAAGGCGACCACGAAGGCCAGGACGAACAGGCTGGCGACCAGCAGCGCCATGATGATGAGCAAGCGACGCAATGGCCGATCAGGCTTGGTGGGTGAGAACGGCGAGGGCATGACAGTTTCTCCGGAGCAAAGGAACGCTCCGGGCAGTTCATGACAAACCGCCGTGTTCTTCGACAAACAATGCGGCATTCACCCTCACCGCATTGCCGCCCAGGATCTGTCATGCCTTGCGGTGAAACTCAATGGCATGGTGGCGCAGTTCAAGGTGTAATGCTCGCTTTGCGATTTAATCTGTATAAAAATACAGAGAATTGCAGCAGGCCCGATAAGCAAGCCGTCTTCGGAGTGAGTTGTCATTTAATGGCAGCGTTGCTCTTCAGGCGGCTTTTCTTTCGGGTCGGTATAACATGTAAAGGAGCATTGATTGGACGCGTTTGTTACCTGGGTCAATAACCCACTTGTACAAAGTGCCGTTATTTCCCCACTTGTGGGCGCCATATTGGGGCTGCTATTTGGCGGATTCAACAACACCCCTTCGCCTGCGGCACCTGTCACAGTGCAGCAGACCGTTATCACCTTCAGGCAAACGGTCGTGGTGAATCAAGGCCGGGGAACATCCTCTTCTTCGGACGACGTGTGGGCTTACCTTGGCGCACTATTTCTGGTCGTGGCCGTTGTCATCTGGGGATATAGCCGTTACGCCAGTGACATCCTGCACTATTGGCTGAGTGGGGTGTTTTCCTGCACGGCGTTTATCCTGGCAGCTGGTTTGGCCTCTGCCATCCGGGGGCAATACAACAGCGCGGAATGGGGCTGGTACATCTTCACGCCCCTGGTTGCCGTGGGCGCCTCCATCTACCTGACCGAACTGGCGCAAGCAGGCATTATTGCCGGCGCCCGTGAGGCGGCTTTCCGCTACGGGATCATTGATTACTATTTTGATGTACTGGAGGACGAGCACCGGATCTGGATACTGTCTCAGCTCTTCGGGGTCGTGATGGGGATCGGCGCAACGCTTGCTGCGGCACTCCGATCGCTACATTACCTCGCCCTGATGAACCAGCGGGCCAGCGGCACGCTGTCCTCGCTCTGGTTTGCCCTGGCCCGGTACACCCGGTTTTCCGCTCGTATCAGCGGTGTCGTGCTGCTGATCATGCTGCTCGGTGCGGCCTACTTCATGCTCTCGGGCCAGGCGTATGAACTGTGGATGCGACGAGGCTAGCCGGCGACTAGCGCCCCACATACAGCGTGACGATCTGGGGCCGTTCATGGCCGAGTTCATGGCTGATAATCTGGCGAGCCTGCGCATCGACCTGGCGCTGGGCCGGGGTCAGGTCGCGCGCCGTCGGCCCGCCCGCAGCCGGCGCCTGCCAGCCGGTCAGTGCCTCATATCTTGCCTGGGCATACTGATGACGTAGGCCGTGCATATTGCTCAGTCCTGCCGCCTTGCACTGGCCGTCATACACGTGCTGCTGCTGGATATAGGACTTGTGCGCCGGGATCAGCGAACCGGCGCCCGCCAGCGTCCGGGCCGCATCGAGCACCGTCCGTTGCTGCGGCGTGGTGATGGGCACACTGCGTGGTTTACCGCCCTTCGTCCATGATCCTTTTAGCGCTATGTGGTCGCCCCGGTCTGCCCAGGCCGGCTGGAACTTGATGCACTCCTGGCGGCGCAGCCCGAAGGCGGCCTGTAGGCGCAGGCTCATCTGCACATGCGCATCGCGGATGGCCTCCAGGCGCTCGTCCAGGGTCTGTGCCTTACTCTGGTTGGTGCTGTACTGGCGCTCAGGAATGCCGAGCTGGCGGTTGTCGGCAGGCAGAAGCCCCCCTTTGCCGATCTTCTCGGCCCACCAGCGCAGATGGCTCAGGCGGTTTTTCAGGGTGCCGGTCGACAGCCCCTGTGCCTGCCACTGGTTGAGCAGCGCATCGACGTGCTTGCCCTTGAGCGAGCGAGCCTGCATCTGGTTGAACCCCGCGTCACGCAACTGGCGGGCCATCAGCGTCAGGGAGCGCTGCCGGTCGGCCTGTGTGGCGAAGCTGCCGTCACGGTTGCGTCGGCACAGCTGTTTCAGCGTCCAGGTCAAATCATCCACCGCCTGCCTCCTGTGTCCTGGGTGTAGCGTCATGCTGAGAACTTGATCGGTTAGTGTTATTGCCAACTCGCTATGGCGAGATCCCCGAAGGGCGAAGGGTCTGGGTGCTCAGCACACCCGTTGCCTCGGTATGAGGCGTCCGCCTTGCTTCCTGTGGGAAGACCGGGCAGCCAGTCATGGTGCGTAGTGCATGGATAAACCTCCTGTGGATGGGATAAGGGACAGCTCCCGGCTGATGACGACAGCGGGCATGGGACAAACAGGCAGCAGGACGCTGCGGCGGATGGGACGACGCCGGATGGCTTGATGAGAACGGTGGCTCACCCTGTTGCAGGGCGGCGCGCGAACGAGCCTGGCGCACCTGGGGTGGCTTCATCCTTGCGGACAGGCACTTGCAGAAGCCGGTGCCTTTGGGGTGGCCGGATGGGTACGGCCCGCGCAATGACGGCGCATGGAAACTGCGCCAGCATGTCCGGCGTTGTACCTGCCGGTAGGTCACTGCCGGGACAGTATCGCCCGGCCATCATCATGTGCGACAGAGACAATGCGATGCTGCGCCAGCCCGTATTGTTGCTGCAGTTCGCCGTGTCGTCACTGCGGTGTGCAGTGACGACCCGGCAGCCGTACGTTGCCCGATCTGGCGCAGGCAATGAGCGTTCATGTGACCGCCGTCTTGCTCGGTTAGTCGCGGCGCGGGGCCTGTTCCCGATGGCTGTGCCACTGACGCGGCCTGCGGCCTTGTCGGCTGCCCGACCCGTCAGGCCATCAGGCCGCCCTGCCTGGTCAGGCAGCGCCAGGGTTTGCGCCTGCTCATGCTGGATCAGGCTGCCACCCTTTGTCCTGCATGAGCCGGGCGGCAAGCTCACTGGCATCCGTGGGCTTGCCCAGCATGCTGCGAATGTTGGCGAGGTGTGCCCTGACGACTTCCGGGGCTGCGGGCTTGAACGCGGGGGACGGTGGTGCAGTCGGCTGAGTGGCGACCACGGCGGGCTTTGCCGGGGCGGGAGGGCTGGCAGGCTGACGCAGCCTGCGACCCGCCCAAAAACGGAATTCTCCGGCCAGTACCCGCTTGATCAACCCGAAGAAATAGGCGATGGCATTGCGTACCACGCCGCTCTGACTGCGGGCCTGCAATTCATCGAGGACATCCTGACGCTGTTGCTCAGGCAACTGACGCAGCGCCGCCTGAATATCCTGTTGCTGCCTGGGCTTGACGCCGATCAGGCAGGGTGGCAACTGCACGGAACTGGATTTTTCGTTTTCGCCCGCGCAGTACGTACTTTTTTTATACTTATACAAACTATACGTAGGCGCAGAATCCTGAATGGTCTGCCGGGCGCGATGGTTCTGTGGCAGAACGGCCATTGGATTGGCGGATGCGTTGGCTGGTTCTTCCGGGGCGTCGGTATCCGCAGGTTGAGGCTGCCCGGTCGCCGTCGATGCCGGTGGCGGCGGATCGTTATGATCGTCGTCAGCGACAGGGCCGGGCTTTTCATCCGTCATCGTGGCCTGGATGTGGCTGGCTACCCGTGATACCTGATTGTTTTCGTGGCGTTCTGATTCGTGTAGCAAATCCGGCAGGCTGGCATCAAGTTCGCAGGCCTGGGCAAACCTGAGAGGGTGGTCGTGTACCTGGTACAGCTCACTCAATACATGGCCGGTCAGTGGGTCGCGGTGTTGGCCGATCAGGCTGATCCAGCCGGTCAAGCGCAGCACCACCAGTACGCGCCAGGCGGTCTCGTAGCCAGCACGCTGGCCCAGCGGGATCGAGGTGAGGTAGCGGCGCAGTTGTCCAAGATTCGCCAGCGGACTGAGGCCGTCAGCGGCACGCAGCATCCGAAGCACCTGCCAGCCATTGCGTTCAAGGGGCGTCAGGCGGGTGTCGAGCATCAGGGCGGTAGGAGTGCCAAGTAAGGTCTCGCCTGCAGAGGCGTTGCTGTGAGGGTGCGTCATGTCAGTTCTCCAGAATGGCAGGCGGGTTCGCCCGATGCCCTGCATCTCACTGGAGTTCTGTTTTCATGTCAGGCAACAATAGGTTCTGCGGCACAACCCTATTTCATACCGCCGTCAGACTGTGGCCGCTGACGTTCGGTGCGCGACGGCGGGGCCTTTCCGATGCACTCGGGCATGAACAGGCAAAGCAGCATTCACGCGGTTACAACCGCTTGACTCACACATTCAGGCCAATAACAAAAGTCAGGGGTACAGTCGGATAATGGGAGGGTGAGGCCGTTGCCTGGCTTGCCACAACGACCAGGCTTGTTGCTCGGCAAGATACTGGCGAGCGCTGCCCAGTCCAGCCAGTTCCAGTCGGTGCGCGAGTTCGGCACGGACAGGCAAGCGGCCATTCAGTACGGCACGCAGATGGCGGGGGCTGAATCCCAGGTGGGTAGCCAGGGCATCGGCGTTGATGCCCAGCGCTGGAAGTACGTCAAGGCGTAGTGCTTCGCCTGGGTGAGGTGGATTGTGCATGGGGATAACGTTCTCCGGCTTCCAAGCAGAGGGACAAGCGTTATGGATGCGCACGTTGCTCGGTTGGACGATAAAAGCCTGTTTTGCTTATCCGGTTATCATTGTGCCTTAGAAAGTCCAATCGCTTTCTCCAGGACGGCTTGCAGCATTTCCTGCGATGACTGACCTTCTTTGAAGATGCTTTCAGAGAGTTTCTCGGTGTCTTCCTCGGTTGCTTGTTTGATTAGGGCGAGCGGTCCCCATTGGTCTAGTTGTTCTTGGTACAGGCTATCGATGCTGTCCCTGTGACCATCCGGGTAGGCCGCCTTTTCTACCGGAGGCAGATCATCGAAGTAGTCCAGAATGCTTTTGAAAAAAATCACGGTTATCGCCACCATTTGTTAGTTTGGCTGACAGGCTGGAGAAATATGCTTCATCCTGCTTGCTAAGTTCCCCATAAGCGGCATATCGTTCTGCTTCTGTGTAAGTTCCCGAATCATCATAGACAATGGCGCTCAAATCATTTCGAGCCATGCCTGCGAACGGATTGGAAAGATGCTTGGGCGGGGATTGGGATAGCCCGATGGCCCAATCCAGAGACTTCTGGCCTAAAGTCAATCGAGCGGGATCGTCTGTTTTTGGAAGTAAGTCGTCTTTGTTATAGCTCCCGCCTGCAATAAGGTGTCCGAAATTATAAATATCCTTCTGTCCTTTTGCATATAGGCTCTTCAACTCGCTTTGTGACATGGATGTCTGTCGCTCGATAGCACTGCTTTGAATATAGCGTGCCTGAGCGGAACTGGATATTGAAACGGTTGCGGCAGTGCTTGAGTTGGTGTTTTCAGTAGTGGACTTTGTAGTGTTCTCCGATCGCAAGCCTTCCTGAGCAGGCGCTTTTGCGGGAATGCTCGTCTGATAAGATTTGATCGAGATGTTCATGGTTTATTGTGCCTTAGAAAGCCCAATCGCTTTCTCCAGGACGGCTTGCAGCATTTCCTGCGATGACTGACCTTCTTTGAAGATGCTTTCAGAGAGTTTCTCGGTGTCTTCCTCGGTTGCTTGTTTGATTAGGGCGAGCGGTCCCCATTGATCCAGCTGTTCTTGATACAGACTGTCGATGCTGTCCCTGTAACCATCCGGGTAGGCTGCCTTTTCTACCGGAGGCAGATCATCGAAGTAGTCCAGAATGCTTTTGAAAAAATCACGATTATCGCCACCATTTGTTAGTTTGGCTGACAGGCTGGAGAAATATGCCTCGTCCTGCATGCGGAGTTCTGCTGAGGCAGCATATCGCTCGGCCATGGTGTATGTTCCGGAGTCATCATAGACCACGGCACTCAGATCATTTCGGGCCATTCCAGCAAAAGGGTTAGAAGCATTCCCCGGGGGGGATTGATGAAGGGAAATGGCGTATTCCAGAGATTTTTTTCCCAGTTCCAATCGTGCGGGATCATCTGTTTGTGGTAGCAAATCATCTTTATTGTAATTTTTGCTGCCGAGAAGTTGGCTGAAATTGTATATATCAGACCATGTACTTGAGTGTAGCTGCTTTAATTCACCTTGCGACATGGCAGCTTGGCGCTCGGTTGCGCTGCTCTGGATATAGCGGGCTTGTGCGGAGCTGGATATTGAGACGGTTGCGGCAGTGCTCGAGTTGGTGTTTTCAGCGATGGACTTTGTAGTGTTGTCCGAACGCGGTATTTCCTGGGCAGGCACTTGTGCGGGAATGCTCGCCTGATAGGATTTGATCGTGATATTCATAGCAATACTCCAAAAGCCGGAGATAACAGCATAGCTATCCCCGGCCAGAGAGCCTAGAGAAATGCCGAATTACTTGATTTCAAATTCGACTGTATAGTTGTACGGAAGCCCAGCTTGGGCCGCAGTGATGTTGGCATTACAGGTGGCGCGAGTGGTGCCAATGCTGGTGCCGGTCTTGGTCCAGCTCGGTACTTTGGTGCTTGGGTTGACCTGGTGCGATGCCGCAAAACGGCATTTCTTGTTGCCGGAAGCGTAGACGAAGCGCATGCCAGAAACCGTATCTGCAACGCTGGTCAGGTAGAAAGTTGTTGTATTGGACGGCAGGATCGAGCCTGGCGTCGGCGAGACGCTACCTGAGAAGTACTCGTAAGTGTATGCTGCTTCGGTGGTGGTGGAGTTTTTCACCTTAACGGTGACAGTAGTATTGGCCGCGTGGGCGGTTGCGACCATCGACGCGAAGAGAGCGGCTGCTCCGAACAGTTTAGCGAGTTTCATAAAATGTCCTTTTAAGGTTGATAATCTCTACAGCGCTTGTCCCTCAGCATTCAGGCAAGTACCTGACCTGCCAGGTCTCCCCGGCAGCGGAAGAACATCTAAATTAACGGCGGTAAATGAGAATTCTTTAGCTTTCCTGGCTGTTTTTTCTGCATTTTTTTGCGTAAGTTTTCGTCGTGCTCATGGCGCCAGAACATACCCTGCCTGCAACCCTTGCACCTCAACGCCCTGGGTGATCGCCTGTCCAGGCACGGCAGGAACATTCGCTGGCGTTGCGCCTGCTGTGGCGCGGAACATGACATAAGTTGAACCGTTATTGTCCGTCGCCAAAACCTGGGGCGGAACCACGATGCCCTGCTCGTTGCGGTAGAGGATGACCGCCAGCCGGACGCTCATATCCAGCCTGACCTGCGCGGCTTCGGTCTTCGGCGTATCGAAATGGGCATCATTACTTCATTGCAAGCGCTGCCACCTTCACTAAATCTTCTTTGCTTAAGTTAAGGTCTTTGGTAACTTTTGCCAGCATTTGATTTGCATCTGCCAACGCTCCAGATAGCGCATTGATCATTGCCTGGCTCTGCGCAACTTTCACCTGTCGCGTTTCGTCGCTAAGGCTGGCATCGTTCATGATCTGTTGGAGTTTTTCCTGTTCAGCCTTGAGCTTTTCTTTAAGGTCGCGGATCATTTTCAGAATGCGCTGCACTTCATCGGGGAGGCCGCTATTTTCAATGTCGTCGTATTTCCCTGATGTTTTCTTGTTGGCTTGCCCAGCCATCATAAGGCCAGCCATTGAAATTTTTACAGAGCCTGCGTCATCTGGCTGAGTATTTCCAAGGGGAGACTGCGCACTGCCCGTTGTGATGGTCTGCGCAGGCTGTACGGACATGATGCCGGTTGACGATGTGATGATGCTCATGCGTCCGTCACCCTTGTGAGACTGCCCTTGAGTCCTGTGGCTCTACGGCTTTTGCCGAACGTTGCGCTTGGGCCATTTGTTCAAGTTGCTTGATCAGTTCAGCAATGTCCACATCTTTAGGAACATTCAGTTCTTCAATGCTTTCACCACGAGATAGGCGCTGTGCCAGCTCAGAGAAATTGACTTGGTAGCTTGATGAATTACCGCTTGAATAGTTGCGATCTTGCGGAGAATAGGTTTCTTTCGCTACAGTAGCCCCGGTAACTGGTGAAGCATTTGCAACAGCAGCGATGAGCTTCATGGAATTGATTGCGCCACCACGACTCCCGTTAAATTCACTTCCGGCATATGTGGGAAGTTGTTTTTGCTGAAAATCCCATTGATTGTATTTTGCGTCTTGATTTATCCCCTTGCCATCAGGGCCAAATTCTACTGAGCCAGATATATATCCGAAATTGACTTGTTCGTAAGTCAGAAGTTTTGCGTCGATAAGCCCTCTGTAAAGAGTGAGCATATCATTGCGGCTGGCATCTTTAACATTGATATCTTTTACTATCTCTTTAAATTTATCATAATCATCCTGACTTAGAACGCCACCCAATACCCCGTTTTGGCTGGTTTCTTTCCCTACTTTTACGGTAAATCCCTCATACTGTTTGGGATCAAGCAGTGAACGGTTCGCGTTGAGTGATAAATTGCCCAGTGCATTTGATAACGGGTTAATTGATGGCATGGTCTATGATTCTCCCTTTGAGTTGCCATGACGCGATTTTGATAGAACTGGGGAGCAGACGATGGCTCCCCAGTTCAGCTTTATTAAATCAATCAAGTGCCAGGGATTGTGAACAGTGGCATACGACCTTCCATACGCCAGTTACGTACTTGAGATGTACCTACGTTCTCGATGCGATAACGGTATTGGCCGGTAGCACTGGGTACGAAGCTCCGATTAACAGTTCTTGCTCCATTACTGGTGGTCGAAGACACGAGAGACCACGACGAACCAGAACGTCGCTCAATGATATGGGCGATCCTGCTCGTCGGGTTGTTGCCGGAAAGGTCTTCAAACTTGAACGTCACCGAGCCAATGCACGAGATGCTGAACTCATACACGTTCTGAGAATCACCTGCAGAAAGGCTTGCCCCGCTGCTGGTGATGTTCATATAAGCGCATGCAGCAGCCGCCATGTTGCTGGTACTCAGCAACAATGCCGCGAATAGCGAGAAGAACAGTTTTTTCATACGATACTCCTTGTGGATGAAATAGCTGAATCCCCTTCGCCCTCGTTCGGCACGGAAAGCTGGTGAAGGGTAACTTCTATAACGGCAGGAAATGAGAATTCTTTAGCTTTTCTTGACTGTTTTTTCTGCAATTTTTGCGTGATTTTTTGCCGTCGCCCACGTTCAGGGCACCAGAACATACCCTGCCTGCAACCCTTGTACTTCAATGCCCTCAGTGATTGCCCGTCCTGGTACAACCGGAATCTTCGATGGCGCTGTATCTGCGGTGGCGCGGAACATGACATAAGTTGAACCGTCACTGTCCGTCGTCAATGCCTGTGGCGGCACCACGATGCCCTGCTCGTTGCGGTAGAGGCTGACCGCCAGCCGGGCGCTCATACCCAGCCTGACCTGCGCGGCTTCGGTCTGCGGCGTATCGACGGCAATCACAATGTCGTAGTGGGCGGCTGCGCCGGGGGCATCCGCCGCGTTGCCCTGTACCGCGATGGCGGCAATACGGCCTGTCAGCGTTATCCCGGCGAAGCCATCGCCCGTGATTTGCACGGGCATGCCCTCGCGTAGCTGATGCAGGTCGGTTTCCTCTACGCGGGTGAGTACCTGGATGCGATCCAGCCCGATTACGGTCAGCAGTGGCGTGCCTTGCGTGACCTGTACGCCAGCCTGCGCGATAAGCGCTTTTCCGCCCTCGGGCACCGATGGACGCGCCACCACGCCAGGAAATGGCGCTCTAAGCACGCGCCGTTCGCTTTGCGCCGTCACGGCCTGATAGCGGGCTTGTGCGTTGGTCAGCTCCATCTCGGCAATCTTGCGTTCTTCGCCCTGGCCGCGAGACTCGGCGGTACGCAGTTCGTCCCGGGCGGCAAGCAGGTCTTGCTGCTGGGTGCGTACCTGCTGCGCCAGCGTATCAACTTCCATGCGGGCCACGATCCCACGCTCGAACAACGCCCGCGTGTCTCGCAGGTTGGCCTGCGTGGCTTCCAACGTTGAACGAGCGGTCTGCACGGCGCGTCGGGCGCGTGACACTTCGGGGCTGCCGTCCCAGTTGCGCAGTTGATGGGCTTCCCGTTGTGCCTTGAGCAGTTCGGCCTGTGCCTGCCGCAACTGGATTTCGATTTGCGCCGGGTCAAGCCGCAGCAGTGTCTGGCCCGCCTCAACGGTTTGACCTTCCTGCACCAGCACGTCCCGAATGACGCCTTCAAACGGCGCGGACAGGGTTTCCTGCCGGGCAGCCTGGATGCGGCCCACCAGGCCCAGCTGCTGTTCCACCAACTGGGGCTGTACCTGCACCCATTGCGCTTGTGGTTGCTGGGGGATGCTGGCGTTGTCGGATTGCCAGAAGGCGGCGGAAGTCGCGGCTGTCAGCAACACGAGTAACGCCGAACGCATGGGGTGGCGGCGGACGTGTGCGATCAGTGGGTCTATCAAGCGATTTTTAATCATTCAGCGATATGTCCCAGCTTTCCAGTGTGGTGCCCAGCGTCTGATCGAGTTCGGCCTGCGCGTTCAGGTAGCTGATCAATGCGTTCAGGCGGGCGTTCTCGGCATTGCGCAGGTCGTTCTCGAAACTCAGCACCTGAAAGTTGCTGGAGCGGCCCACGGTGAGCTTTTCCCGTTCAATTTCCAGCTTGCGGCGTGAAAGGTCGAGCGCACGCTGGGCGATTTCGTACTGTCGCCAGCGGGTGCCAATATCGCGCACCGCATTCGCCACGTCGCGCTCCAGTTGCTGGCGGGCTTCGGCCAGCTGGATTTCCTGATTGCGCACGTTGACCTGGGCCTGTACCTCGGCCTGGCGCGTGCTGAGGTCGCCAATGGGGATTTCGACCTGGATGCCGACATAGTTTTCCCAGGTTCGTGCGGAACCGCTCAGGGTATTGCGGTCGCGTATCTGGCTGGCGCCGCCCACCAGAGAAACGTCCCACAGGCGGTCATTACGCGCTACGGCAAGATTGATGGTGGCCTGTTCGCTGTAGATGAGTTGAGAGAGCCAGGCGGGTTGCAAGGCTTCGGCTTGCCGGAGCGCCTCAGCGGCATTGACGTCCACGCGCCGCGCCTGCAGTGCCTCGGTGGCGACTATCGGCGTATTCAGATTCAGGGCGAGTAGCTGCAACAGGGCAAGCCGTGCGGTATCCGTCTGATTGCGGGCCTCTTCATAGGCCAGTTCCTGTGAGGCGACTTCGGCCTCTGTCTGCACGATTTCAAACTCGGCCATGCGTCCGGCAGCGATCATGGCGCGGTTGACTTCAAGCAACTGACGGGCGCGTTGCAACGATTCCCTGGAAATCTTCAACTGCTCCTGTGCCTGCAGCAGGGTGCGGTAGGACGCAATCACTTGCGTGATGGTCTGCGAGACAGTGGATTTCAGGTTGAGCCGGTTGGCCTGCTCGGATAGCCGCGCCAGGCGCACCGGTGCTGTCGCAATATCCTTGCCTGCGCCGCGTAACAACGGCTGGATCAGAGAAATGTTGGCCCCGTCATTGCGTGACAGCCCGGCCTGGTCGGCCTGCGTATGGCGGTACGTCCAGCCCAGGCTTACGCGGGTGCCATAGGGCGTCAGCAATGTGGTTGTGGGGGTTACGGTGCTTTCCCGGTAACGGTCATCCTGATTCCGGCTGGAAAGATAGCCGCCGCTGAGCACCAGTTTGGGTGTGAAGCGGTCTTCCGCCACGCGCAGGTCGAATTTCTGGGCAATGCGATCGAGATAGGCGCTGCGGATGGCGCGGTTGTCGCGCAGCCCCAGATAGATCGCGTCGCTCAGGGTCAACTCGATGGTCTCGGCATTGAGTGAAATGCTGGCCGTCGTCGATGATGGCTGACCCTGGCGGGTCGCCTGGGATGGGCGCAGCGCCCCATCTGTCCTCGCCTGCGCAACGACAGGGGCCATCAGCATGAGTGCGATGAGGATAGACACTTTACGCATCACGCAACGCCTGTACCGGGGTGAGGCGCGCAGCCGCCATCGCAGGCGACAGCCCGAAAAACAGGCCGGTTGCGATGGCGCTGCCAATACCGAGCGGCAATGCCGCCGCCGAGAATGAGAAGTCAGACCAGCCCGAGTAGTGAACGAAGGCCCAGGCCATGATCAGGCCAACAGCCGCGCCAGCCAGTGCCCCGGTGGCGGCCAGTACAACCGCTTCCAGCAGGAAGAGCCTGGCAATGTCCCTGGGGCGAGCGCCGAGCGCCATACGCACGCCTATCTCACGGCGGCGCTCGGCGACGTTCATCACCATGACATTCATGACGCCGATGCCGCCGACCAGCAGGGCGATACTGCCCAGTCCTGCCAGCAGCCAGGAAAACAGGCGTGACTGTTTCGCCATGCCCTCAAGCAACAGTCGGGGAATTTGCACGTTGACCTCATAGCCGGGCATCCTGCCTTCCACCCATTGCTGCAGGGCGGGGGAGGTTTGCACCAGCGTTGCGCCGTTGGGGTTGCGGGCCAGTACGCTGGTGATCTGCGGACTGGGGATGATGCGTCGCATGCCTTCCAGTGGCAGCAAAATGGCGTCGTCCGGCGGGGCGGGAAGCAATGGGTTCTGGCCTGCGGGTTGCAGGATGCCGATCACCTGAAACAGATAACCGCCGATCTGAATGCGGTCGCCGGGCTGGGCATGGATGCCTGCGTTTTCCCACGCCGCTGCGACATTCGCACCCAGCACCGCATGGGTACTGTGCGTATCGAACTGGCTCAGGAAACGCCCCTGCGCCAGTTGGAGATCCAGCACGCCGGGCAGGTCGGCATTGCTGCCCAGTATTGTTGTACTCAGAGCATGGCCTTTAAGCCGGGCGTCACTACTGGTCAGGATGAGAGGAGCTGCCGCTGTAATGTCGGGGATGGCCTGGCGCAACGCGGCGGTATCCAGTGTGGCGACGTTCGGTAACGCCTCGCTGCGGCCGCTGCCGGGGATCTGCACGTTTGCCACAAGCAGATCGCTGCCCATCCCCTTGAAGACGTTCATGGCTTCACGTTCGGCGTTGTGCCCGATGTTCAGCAGGGCAACGACGGCCATGCAGCCCACGGCGATCCCCAGCAGCGCCAGAACGGCACGGCGACCGAGCTGGCGCAGATTCTCCACGGGTTCGCGCACCAGGTGCAGCCATGAGGGGCCGTAGCCATGCGATGAGGTCAGTGTGATGGCAGCACGTCTAGGCATGTCCCGCTTCCTCGATCCGGCCATCGCGGACTTGAATGCAACGAGCCATGCGATCGGCAATCCCGGTATCGTGCGTCACCACAACCAGGGTCGTGCCGCGTTCGCGGTTCAAAGACAGCAGCAGCCCGATGATGTCCTGCGCCGTCTGGCTGTCGAGGTTGCCGGTGGGTTCGTCAGCCAGCAGCAGCGAGGGTTCGCCGACAAGGGCGCGGGCTATCGCGACACGCTGGCGCTGGCCGCCCGACATATCGGCGGGTCGATGGTGGCTGCGGTTGCTCAGGCCGACGCGCTCCAGTTGCGTCAGGGCAGCCTGGCGGGCTTGCGGCTGGGGGATGCCGCGATAGAGCAGCGGGAGTGCCACATTGTCGAGCGCATCGAGCCGTGGCAGCAGGTTGAAACTCTGGAATACGAAGCCAATGATCCGATTACGCGCGATGGCGCGTGATTCGGCATCGGCGTTGGTCATGTCTTCGCCCGCGAGCAGAACACGCCCCGAAGTCGGTTCATCCAGCAGCCCGATGAGGTTGAGCAGCGTGCTTTTCCCTGAGCCAGACGCACCAACGATGGCGCAACTTTGGCCTGTGGGGACAGAAAACGACACATCATACAAAACCGCCTGACTGGACGCGCCCGTAGCATAAGCATGCGTAATATTTTCCAGGCGAATCAAATCGGTGTCGTGAACTCTCTGCATCCTCTCTCCAGATGATTTTGCCGTCCCCTTGCCTGTGCTGTCGCAGCAGACGATGATGTTTCTGGGCTTATGATTTCTGGTTATTTGTTAGTCGTTTTGTTAGTTGTTCCAGCAAGGATTCAAGTTCATCTTTATGTTGTGATGACTCTGTGCTTTTAGCCTCCTGTATCCAGCCCTGCAACTGCATGTCATAGCCTTTGGGAAGTTGGGACTCTTCAATGGCGGGTAGAGATTTATAGTGGTCAAGAACTTCCTGGTGGGTCTCTGCAGATATTTTGCCTGTACGGTTGTAGTCATCCATCATTTTGGCAACAACCTTTACGCGCCACTGATATTCCTGATCATCCGCTTCTGATAAAGCCGCACGGCGCTCGTTGACAGTGAAGGCGCCGCTGTCGTCGTAAGCGATTAGTGCAAGTTGGTCGCGTGACATACCTTTGAATGGATTGCTGCCTTGGCCGTTGGTAAAGGCAGTTGCCTGTTTTGCTTGTGCAAGTCGTTGTGAGTCGTCGGAGTTCGGGACTTCTGCATCATGAATAGCTTTGTTGCGTGTATAGCTTTCACCATAAAGCTCATGAGCGGTCGATTGGGCAATAGCTGCAAGTCCGTCACGATTGGTGATGGCGTCTCGTGTTTCGGCTCGAACGGCGGCATCATTAAGCAGGCGTGATAGCGATGAAACCTGCATTGTTGCACTGTTGGGAGTGTTGATTATCTCAGAGGTCTGAGAGTATGTTGTTTCCCCAGTTTTATTAACAAAACTGCGTTCGCTTACTTGAGTTTGTTGAGGCGTGGTTGTGCCAAGTTGATTAATGCTATTCATATAGCGTCCCGTAGGAATTGTAATCTGCATTGCGCTTTCAGAAAGAGGGGCGACCAGTTACATATGCCGGGTCGCCCGTTGTCAGTTACTTCATCGTGAATTCAACCGTCCACGAGTAGTTTGACAAATTCTGCGATTTGATGGTGGCGGTGCAGACTGCCCCACCGCTAGCGGTTGCAGTTTTGTTCCATTTCGGAATTTTAGTTGGGCCGCCAGGTAGCAGAGCGCCGCCCGAGATTTGATTTACGAAGGTTGTACCGAAGACGCAGGTCTTACTGCCTATGGTATAGCGCACGGTTGCTGCGTTGGCATCGGGGCTGATGATATTTTGCACAACGTATGTGTCAGCACCTTGAGGCTGCACTGTCGTTTTTGGCTTAGGGCTTGCATTGGTGTTGGTACTCACCTCATTATTGGTGACGACCTTGTAGGTGGCCTCTTGAGTGCTGAGGTTTTTGAATGTTACGGTCACTGGCGGGCCAGCAAATGCAGCGCCAGCGGCACACATCGTCGCAGCGGCAAGAGCAGCCGACAGCATGGTTTGTTTGATCTTCATATACGATCTCCTTCAGTGGTATTGAACAATGTATCCGTGCAGGGTTTGTGTTCGCCCGTCCGGTATTGCAGCACTTCGTTGTGCGATTCCATGCGGCAATTCTGCTTTATCTTGCCTGCGTTGAAACGTCTTCTCGTGGATTCTTATTCAATGCAGGCTGATAAAATTTTTGTATAAGTTCCCTACGGGTTAACGGCTACAAATGAGAATTCTTTAGGGTTGGATTGCGTTATTTTTGTGCTGCTCGGGCTTCTGCTGAATTGCAGTGTCCTTGTCAGTGAAAGAACGTCCATGGCGGGACAAACCAGGCAACATTGCCACTATGAAGGTTGCTTCGCCTGGCACCATGACCTGAGGCAGCACCTACAAGCTCTTCTTGGCTGGAGCAGGGACGCGGAGTGGTAGATGCAGGCTGGGGCGGTGCTTCTTGTTCGGCATCAGTCACCGCATGGTTGCTGCTGCCCAGGGGCATGCAGGCAATGATCGGGTAAGATGAAGAGACGATATGACCAAAAAACAAGCACTTGAAGCGGTGTCGTGAGAAAGCGCTTGCCAAGACAGCAAGGGTAGTACATAATCCAGTCCGTCAAGCAGAGCGGTGTACCAAAAACCTCTGTTGAATCAATAGGATAGGGATCGACGGGGAAACCCGTTTCCCGCTCCAGTTTTATACGAGTCGCCAAAGCTACTCGTTTGCTTCATGGCTGAGTTGCAGAGTGGTTATGCACCGGATTGCAAATCCGTGAACGCCGGTTCGATTCCGACCTCAGCCTCCAATTTAAAAAGCCTCGTAGATCCATGATTTACGAGGCTTTTTTCATTCTTGCAGGCATGTTCCACATGCCTTGCGAGGAGGCGAAGGGCTGTATATAGTCCGCCCTTCGCACAGCGCTACTGCCCGAATGGCGAAATCGGTAGACGCAGGAGACTTAAAATTACCTGTGTCCTTGCCGATTCCGCACCAGATGGGCACCCCGGAGCCCGTTCCGGGATACGTTGATGATGAGTAACAAAAGGCTGTAACCTGTTGTTTTTACAAGCCCGGATGATGAAACTGGTAGACATACCGGACTTAAAATCCGGAGCCTTCGGGCGTGCGGGTTCGATTCCCGCTCCGGGCACCAGTTCTTTGCTTATATTTGTCTCCTCTTGTCTATCAAGCCCAGTATTTGCGGGTCTTCTGGCGCTTTCCGTTGTTTCTGGTTGTCTCCCGTTGTCTATATACATATCCCTATTTTAGGGATGCGTTTAGGGATACTTTCGGTTCGATAAATGGCGTATCCCTATGGCGCGCACAGTTGCCCCCTTGACTGACCCCAAATGTGAAGCGGCCAAGCCCCGCGAACAAGGTGGAGTACTTTTCGGGCCGTAAGGCCCGATTTTTTGTCCGCGCAGGCTGACAGATTATTGGTGATGGTTCAGTAGGAAGTGCTCATACCAGCCTTAATTAGCTTTCCCGATACAGCTTGCGTAGCAGTACCAGCAGTTGCGCGCGTTCCTCTGCTGGCTGTTGCACATAGGCAGATGACCGGGTGCAACAGCGGCGCTCGTCATCATTGCTTCGCCATTTCGTCACATGACTGCCACCGGGTTTGGTTGCAATCGCAGCAACGACCTGGAGGGTGCGGCGATGCAGATTTGCGTGATAGGAGCGGGTTACGTGGGGCTGGTGACGGCCACCTGTTTTGCGGAGATGGGCAATCAGGTGGTGTGCGTCGAGCGCGATCCGCAGCGCGTGGCGATGCTTGCGCGGGGTGAAGTACCGATTTATGAGCCTGGCCTGGAGGCGATGCTCAGGGCGCAACTGGCAGGCGGCCAGCTCAGCTTTACCGCGCAGTTGCAGGCGGGAGTCCGCCGCGCCGAAGTCATCTTCATTGCCGTGGGTACACCCAGTGGCGAAGACGGCTCGGCCGATTTGAGCCATGTTCTGGCGGTGGCCGACGAGCTGGGTGAACGGCTCGATCATGCGTGCCTGGTCGTCGACAAATCCACCGTACCGGTGGGCACTGCAGAGCGTGTGGCGCAGCGCATCAATGCCGGGCTGGCGCGCCGCGAGAAAACCGCACGGGTGCTGGTGGCGAGCAACCCGGAATTTCTCAAGGAAGGCTCGGCGGTCGAGGACTTCATGCGCCCTGATCGGGTCATCGTCGGCTGTGACGATGAGCGCGGCCGTGAGCTGCTGCGCAGGCTGTATGCGCCGTTTCTACGCAATCATGATCGCCTGCTGTGCATGGGCGTGCGCGCTGCCGAGTTCAGCAAGTACGCGGCCAACGCCTTCCTGGCGACCAAGATTTCCTTGATCAATGAAATGGCCGGCATTTGTGCGCGTCTCGGGGTGGACATCGAGGAGGTGCGCCGTGGCATTGGCAGCGACCGCCGTATCGGCACGCACTTCATCTATGCCGGTTGCGGTTACGGCGGCTCGTGCTTTCCCAAGGACGTGAAAGCGCTGATTCGCACGGCCGAACACGAAGGCATCGAACCGGGCATCCTGCGTGCGGTCGAAGCCCGCAACGCGCTGCAGAAGACGCTGCTGTTTCAGGCCTTGCGCGAGCATTTCAATGGTCATTTGCAGGGCAGGGTGGTTGCGCTCTGGGGGCTGGCCTTCAAACCCGGTACTGATGACCTGCGCGAAGCGCCCAGCCTGGTGCTGCTCGATGCACTGCTGACCGCCGGTGCCAAGGTACAGGCCTGTGACCCGGCGGCCACGGCAGCGGTCGCTGCACGGTATGCCGGCGCAGTCGAGGCGGGGCAACTGGTGCTGAGTGAGTCACCCTACGCCGTTACCCAGGGCGCCGATGCCCTGGTACTGGTGACGGAGTGGAAACAGTTTCGCCAGCCGGATTTTCCGCGTATTCGTGGTGTGATGCGCATGCCGGTGCTGTTTGACGGGCGCAATATTTACGATGCCGAGCAACTGGCGCAGCTGGGCTTTCTGTATCGCGGCATCGGCCGCCCTGCAAGCGGCAGTTGTAAGGCCAGCGCGGCTTGATAGACTGAGCGCGCATTCAACCCACCCCATTAGGGAGTCCCATGATCAAGAAATGCCTGTTCCCCGCTGCCGGTTATGGCACGCGCTTCCTGCCTGCGACCAAGGCAATGCCCAAGGAAATGTTGCCGGTGGTGAACAAGCCACTGATCCAGTACGGCGTTGAGGAGGCTCTGGAGGCGGGCCTCAACCAGATTTCCATCGTCACCGGGCGCGGCAAGCGCGCGCTGGAAGACCATTTCGATGTGAGCTACGAGCTTGAGCACCAGATTCAGGGCACCGACAAGGAAAAATACCTGGTCGGCATCCGCCGCCTGATCGACGAATGCAGCTTCTCCTACACCCGTCAGGTCGAGATGAAAGGCCTGGGTCACGCCATCCTCTGCGGCCAGCCGCTGATCGGTGACGAGCCATTTGCCGTGGTTCTGGCTGACGATCTGTGCCTGAATCTGGAAGGCGATAGCGTCCTGGCACAAATGGTCAAGCTGTACAACCAGTTCCGTTGCTCCATCGTCGCGATTCAGGAAGTGCCGAAGGACGAAACGTCCAAGTACGGCGTGATCGCGGGCGAGATGATCCGCGAGGACATCTACCGCGTCAACAACATGGTGGAGAAGCCCAAGCCGGAAGATGCGCCGTCGAACCTGGCGATCATCGGCCGCTACATCCTCACCCCGGATATCTTCGACCTGATTCGTAGCACACCGCCGGGCAAGGGTGGCGAAATCCAGATCACCGACGCGCTGATGCGCCAGGCCCAGCAAGGCTGCGTGATGGCGTACAAGTTCAAGGGCCAGCGTTTCGACTGCGGCAGCGCCGAGGGTTACATCGACGCGACCAACTTCTGCTTCGAGAACCTGTACAAGACCGGCAAGGCGTTCTGATACGCCTGCAGATCATGTAGGAGCCCCGCCCCGGGGCGAAGCTTAGCGATGCCTCGCCGTCCCGGTTCACGGCGGGGCGCCGCTCCTACCAACGCCACCTGCGGGTGGCGTTTTGCATTCAGGGGATGGGCATTTCCTCGGAGCCAGGCCCGAGCGGCTGGCCGTAGCTGAATTCCACGTAGTTGCCGGCCGGATCGCGCAGGCCGCAGTAGTAGCCAACCGGGTAAGGCTCGTCGCGGGGCGGCCAGATCAGGCAACCGTCGTGCGCGGCCAGGGCGGCAATCTGCTCGACTTCCTCACGGCTATTCAGGGCAAAGCCGAAATGGCTGTAGTCAGTCGATGCCAGGTTGCGATCCTGCCCGCCAGGCATGATCACGAAGATGAACAGGTGCTCCTTGCCAGGCTCGGCCATCCAGACAATGCGCGCGCCCTTGCCGGGGCGTTCGTGGATCACCTGCATGCCACAGAAACGCTCATAGAAAGCGATGCAGGCATCCAGATCAGGGACGTGCAGGGCAAGATGGGTCAGGGTAGGGCGCATGTTCTTCACCTCCGGCGTTCAGCTTAGCGCGGGCCTTTGCGGTATGCTCCGCGTCTGCCAAGGAGATACCCCCATGAGTTACGACTTCGACCTGTTCGTTATCGGCGCCGGTTCCGGCGGCGTACGTGCGGCGCGCTTCGCCGCTAGCTTTGGCGCTCGCGTTGCAGTCGCCGAGAGCCGTTATCTGGGCGGCACCTGTGTCAACGTTGGCTGCGTGCCGAAAAAGCTGCTGGTGTACGGCGCGCATTTCGCCGAGGACTTCGAGCAGGCCTCGGGTTTCGGCTGGTCGCTGGGTGAAGCCAACTTCGACTGGGCAACGCTGATCGGCAACAAGAACCGCGAAATCGAACGGCTCAATGGCATCTACCGCAATCTGCTGGTCAACAGCGGCGTCAGCCTGTTCGAGGGGCATGCGCGCATCGTCGATGCCCATACCATTGAGGTCAATGGCCAGCGCCACAGCACTGAACGCATTCTGATCGCCACCGGTGGCTGGCCGCAGATTCCCGATATTCCCGGGCGCGAGCATGCCATCAGCTCCAACGAAGCCTTCTTCCTCGAACAACTGCCCAAGCGGGTATTGGTCGTAGGTGGTGGCTATATCGCCGTCGAGTTCGCTTCGATTTTCCATGGCCTTGGTGCGCAGACGTCGCTGCTGTATCGCGGCGACCTGTTTCTGCGAGGCTTCGATGGTGCAGTGCGTGAGCACCTGCGCGAGGAGTTGAGCAAGAAGGGCATGGACCTGCAGTTCAACGCCGATATCGCCAGCCTCGCGCGCCAGGCCGATGGCAGCCTGGCCGCGACGCTCAAGGATGGTCGCGTGCTGGAGGCCGACTGTGTGTTCTACGCCACCGGGCGCCGGCCGATGCTGGACAACCTCGGTTTGGAGAACGTCGAGGTCAAACTGGACACACGCGGCTATATCGAAGTCGATGATCTGTTCCAGACTGCCACGCCATCGGTTCTTGCCATTGGCGACGTGATCGGTCGCGTGCAACTGACGCCAGTCGCGCTGGCCGAAGGCATGGCCGTGGCACGCCGGCTGTTCAAACCCGAGGAATATCGTCCGCTGGACTACCGCATGATTCCCACCGCCGTGTTCAGCCTGCCGAATATCGGCACCGTTGGCCTCAGTGAAGAGCAGGCCGTCGAGGAGGGCTACCAGGTCAAAGTCTTCGAGAGCCGCTTCCGTCCGATGAAGTTGACCCTGACCGAGAATCCCGAACGCACCCTGATGAAACTGGTGGTCGACGCCGACAGTGATCGCGTGCTTGGCTGCCATATGGTCGGCCCGGAAGCAGGGGAGATCATCCAGGGGCTGGCCGTGGCGCTGAAAGCGGGGGCAACCAAACAGATCTTCGATGAAACCATCGGCGTGCACCCGAGCGCCGCCGAGGAATTCGTCACCCTGCGCACGCCGGTCAAGCGCTGAGGACAGCATGGAAACGCTTTTCTATTTTGCTGACCTGTTCGGCGTTGCCGTATTCGCCATCACTGGTGCGCTGATGGCCGGGCGCAAATCCATGGATCTGTTCGGTGTGCTGGTCATGGCCATCGTGACCGCACTGGGCGGCGGAACCCTGCGTGACCTGATCCTGGACAACCACCCGGTCAGCTGGATTCGCGACGACACCTACATCCTCGTTGCCTCATTGGCCGCGCTGGGCACCGTAGCCTGGGTACGCATGACCCGACCGATTCACGAAAAAGGCCTGCTGATCGCCGATGCCTTCGGCCTGGCCGTATTCACCGTGTACGGCACCGAGCTGGCGTTGCAGAACGGCACACCGATCAGCACGGCAGTGATCATGGGCGTGATGACCGGCGTGGTCGGCGGGGTGATTCGCGATGTGCTGTGTAACGAGATCCCGCTGATCTTCCAGAAGGAAATCTACGCCACGGCCTGCATCGCCGGGGCACTGACCTTCATCGGCCTGCGCGCCCTGGGCACGCCGCATTGGCTGGATACTGCAGCGGCGATGTTCGTGGTGCTGGCCGCCCGGTTGGCAGCGATCCACTGGCACCTTGGTTTGCCGCGTTTTCATCTACTCGACAGGCACTGAGCATGATCGACAGACTGGATCATCTGGTTCTGACAGTGGCGGACATCGACGTCACCGTCGACTTCTACGAGCGCGTATTGGGCATGCGTCACGAACGTTTCGGTGCTGGCCGAAGCGCACTAGTATTCGGTCAGCAGAAATTCAATCTGCATCAGGCCGGTCGCGAGTTCGAGCCCAAAGCGCGCAAGCCGACGCCAGGCGCCATCGACCTATGCCTGATCACGCGCTGGCCGCCTGCGCGGGTTCTGGCCTATCTGGCCGAGCAGGGCGTAACAGTGGAAGAGGGGCCGGTAGCCCGTACCGGCGCCACAGGGCCAATCGAGTCCGTGTATTTTCGCGACCCGGACGGCAACCTGATCGAGGTAAGCCGTTATCCAGCGACCGAGCAGTGCTGATAACTCTGCAGCAAAGGTAATGCGCTCACGCCACGCTCGAATGGCCGAGTCATATCCGCCACCCGGTCTTCTCCTGGCCTGCCTTATGTCTTAAGGTCACGGGTTGCCGAAAGAACCGTCATGGCCATTGCCATGAAGGGCTTTCATCCTTTACAGACAAGTACGGTGAAGATGAACAAGCCTTTCATTTCCCTGTGCCCTGAAATTACCCGGGCACACACACTGACATTGATGAATTGGTTGGAAGATGAGCGTGTCACGCGCTATCTGAGTGATTCACGTGATGTTTCCCGCTCCATCGAGCATGCCATCGACCGCACCCAATTACCGATCCTGACCCATCTGTTCAATCGGGGCGGCCGATTCTTCATGGCCTATGACCGGCATGACGCTCCTGTGGGCTTCGTTCGCCTGATCAAGACGGGTGCCATGTGCGAAATAGTCCTGGCCATCGGAGACAGCGAAAAATGGGGGCGCAACCTTGGCGCGGGCACAATCCGCGAGGGCATGAAAATGGCCTTTCTCGATATGCGGGCCGAGAAGCTCATGGCCAAGATTCACCCGGACAACACGCGCTCGCTGAAGGCTTTCCTGCGCAGTGGTTTCACGCTTGAGAGTGAAACGCCGACATTGAAATCATTTTCCATGACGGCGGGGCGCTATCTGCAGTTTTTGCGTGAGAATGCCGTTGGCGACTCTGGCGGCATCTACATCACTGAAGTCGACAAAGCTCGCCTGGAGTGCCTCATCGCGCTCGAACAGGGCCAGGCCATTATTGAGCTGGAACATGAGCTGGAACGAGCCATTGTCGTCAAGCCAGATCAGGTGGCACGCAATGTCGTCACCATGAATTCCAGGGCCTTACTGCAGCTGGACGATGAAGAAATCGAAGTGGCCGTGGTCTATCCCGAAGATGCTGACAGCCATGCAGGCAAGTATTCCGTGTGCTCAGACATCGGCGCGGCCATTCTCGGCTATCAGGAGGGAGACGCCATCGACTGGCGAATCGCCGATCGAACCCGCCGCATTGAAATCCGCAAGGTGCTCTACCAGCCGGAGGCTGCAGGGGATTATCACCTGTAGGTGCAACTTCAACTCAGACTTCGCCCATCTGGCACGAACCCTGAAGTGGAAGGGGGCTCGTGCCAGACAGGTAATTCACCTGAAAAGCGCTTGTCGTACGTCAGCTAACTGGAGAATTTAAGTCACTGGAGAATCAATGACTTACGCAGCTAACGTGAGATTTTCCTTGCCCGAAAGCGTCAGCTATCGCGACATTTTCATTGCGAAAATCCTCTAAGAGGAGAATTTTCTAGGCGTCGTTTTTACACGACCGCGAGAGAACGCGCCGAATGGCTTCTTGGCGAGTGCGATTCAGTCGGTTGCGGCTCGATGGTTTAAATGACGAACATCGCTCAGGCCGGCCGCGCAGCATCACCGACGAACAAGTACAAACCGTGGTTAATCAGGTACTGCTGCAATCAAAACCCGAAGATGCCAGTCATTGGAGCACTCGCTCGATGAGTCAGTCAGGTGGCCGGCATTTCTCCAGCCAGCGTCATGCGGATATGGCATGCCTTCGGCCATGAAAGCGCTCAAAACCCTTCTCGCCGGTGCCATTCTCAGTGGCCTGTCGTCCCTGGCCCTGGCAGATGGCAATCCACTCAGCGTTCACGTGCTCAACCTGCAGGATGGTCTGCCGTCTCCTGCGGTGACCGTGACACTGGAGAAAAAGGACGGGCAGAGCTGGCAAACGCTCAATGATTTCATCACGCAATCACCAGCGAGCAGGGCCGTATCACTGCTCTCTACCCGCAAGGCAAGTCGCTGGAGAAAGGCACCTATCGGGTGACGTTCAAGACCGGCGAGTGGTTCGCCAAGCACGACATGAAGAGCTTCTTCCCCGAAGTCCCCGTGATCTTCGAAGTCGATGGCACCGTGCCGCATTACTACATCCCGCTGCTGCTCAGCCCTTACGGTTTTTCGACATACCGTGGCAACTAAGGTGCCAGGCGCTTAAGTGCAGCCTGCAAGGAGGTGTCCGCATCGGGCATCTCCTTGAAGCTGAGACTCAAACCTGGCTGCAGGCAAGTTGGCTTGGCTGGTCACGCCTGGTGATGGCGGATCAGGATGCCCAGGCCTGCGCCAATGTCCTGCAGAATATCTGCAGGGCGACGTTCTGTTTTCAGGGCGACAGTGGCAAGCTGGGGCAATTGATCAGAAGGTCGGCAATGACAGCTCCCAGACGAAACCTTTTACTGGCAATCCTCCTGCTTGCTGTGTGGGGGGTGGCCATCCTGTATGCGTTCTGGTGGTTCGAGGGGCGCTATCTGCGCAGCTTCAGCGATCAACTCGCCCTCTTCGACAGTGCCAGCTTGCAGTTACCTGCCGACATGGCCGGCCCTGGCCCCATTCGTATCGTGCATTTCTGGGACCCTGCCTGCCCATGCAATGCCGGCAATCAGCAGCATCTGGCTGATCTGATAGACCGCTATGCCTCGCCGGAGGTGACCTTTCACTTCACGCAAAAAGCGGGCAGCCAGGGTGAGTTGCCGATCACATTGAAGGCGTTGAAGCCCCTGTTGGGGATGACCGCCGCCGAGCACATTCCCGCCAGCCCTGCCGTGGCGATTTGGGATCGTGAGGGTGAGCTGGCTTATTTCGGCCCCTACAGCGAAGGGGCGGTTTGCAGTTCGAGCAACAGTTTCATCGAACCCATTCTCGAGGCGCTGATTGCAGGGCGCAGAGTAAGAGCAGGCAATGGCATGGCTGTTGGTTGCTTCTGCAGTTGGCAATCTTAGGCTTTGCACGCGAGTGCCTGCGCTCGGTAAGCCTGCATTGATATCCCCCGGATAGGCCTGTGCATCACCTGGATGCGCAGAGCGCTGCTGCAGCGATGCGGCGCACCTGACCTTTGCCCGAGATTTTTTCATGCAGCGTCCAGCTCGCAGTATCTGACGGCAACTTCGACATCTATAGTTTTCACGAGTCGTTACAGTCCGTTGCAACGACAGGTGCGCATACAGCTGGACAAAACCTTTACAAAATATAGGATCCGTATAGGATTGCGGCGCGACTCACACCTTTATCTTCTACAGCGTCTGCCCAGATAACTGAAAAATGAGTGCCCAGCAGTCACTGATTGAAAAACACTACCGCAAGGCCGATCGCATCATGCTCGGCGTGCTCTGTCTGATGTTCGTCTATGCTCTCGGGCTGGCAGCCTGGCATGGCACATGGGGACAGGCACTGCTGGTCGGTGGTAGCACGGTGCTGATCATGACCGCGCTCCATCAGCTGATTCCAGGGCGGCGTCTGCTGCGTTGCGCCATCGGCGCAGCCTTCATGGTCATGTCGGCGCTGCATATCAACCAGAGTGGCGGTTTGCTGGAGATGCACTTCGGTATTTTCGTGCTCCTGGCCTTTCTGGTGTATTACCGCGACTGGCTGCCCATTGCGGTGGCGGCCCTGGTAATTGCATTACATCACCTGAGCTTCTTCGCCCTGCAGTTGCAGGAAGTCGGGGTGGTGGTCGTACGCGACGGTAGTTGGCCGGTGATCTTTCTGCACGCGTTCTATGTAGTCCTGGAATCGGCAATCCTGATCTATCTCGCGCGCCAGACTTATGCCGAGGCAGTGGAGGGGGCTGCACTGATGGACACCGTCACGCAGTTGAGCGAAGAGAGCAAAGGCATCGATCTCAGTGTGCGCAGCCGCCTGAACGGCAAGGTATCGCTGCGTTTCAATCATTTCCTTGGCCTGCTCGATGAGCTGGTCAGCGAAGTGCTCAAGGATACTCATGATCTGCAACGCATGAGCACTAGCCTCGTACAGGCTACGGAGCAACTGCGCCAGGGGGCTGCCAGCCAGCAAAACGAGGTGCGCTACATGAGTGGCGCGATGCAGCAGATGAGCGTAGCCATCGATGAGGTGGCCGGCCATGCCGATGAGGCGGCGACGTCAGCCCAGGCAGTGAATGGCCAGGCACAGGAGGGCAGCCGCTCAGTCGACCATGTGCGCAGCGAGATCAACAAACTCTCTGATCACATAGATGAAACCGAGCGCGAGATGCACTCCCTGGCGCTACAGTCGGAGCAGATCGGCAGGGTTGTCGAGGTGATTCGCGCCATTGCCGAACAGACCAATCTGCTGGCCCTCAATGCAGCCATCGAGGCCGCCCGTGCGGGTGAGCAGGGGCGAGGCTTTGCCGTGGTTGCAGATGAGGTGCGTAATTTGGCGCAGAAGACCGCGCTGTCGACTTCCGAGATCCAGAACATCATCAGCGCGCTGCAGCAAAGCAGCCGTCAGGCTGCCAGCGCCATGCAGCAGAGCCGAGACAGCGTCCGCAGTTGCGTGACGAACAGTGTTACCACCGCGCAGTTGCTGGCTGCCGTGGCACAAGACATCGAAGCCATCACCCGCATGAACGAGCTGATCGCAGCCGCAACCCACCAGCAGGCTGCAGTCAGTGCCGAGATCAGCCAGCATCTGGGCAGCATCGAACAGGTTGCTGAGCGTAATCTACAAGACGCTCATGAACTTGATGGCGACGGCCAGAAACTCAGCCAACTGGCGGGCCGATTGATTGCCCTCAGTCAGCGCTTCAGCGTCTCTGCCTGAGCGCTGCCGGCCGAACCGGAGCAATCCAAGGCCGGCAAATGAAACCCCTGTCAGCCGGGTCAGTATACGTGCCTGAACACACGAAGCTCAGCCAGCGGTACTGACGGGCGGGATATTAGCAAACACCTGCAGGTACCTGCTCTGTTTCGAGAGCGTCATGGTCATCGGTAATAAATTTTCCGCATAATAAAATAAATAATAATTATTTTGTGGAATAAAAATTTCTCCGTACTGTTGCATTCAGCCCGCCACATCTGCCGGGCACCTGCCCAACGCGCCGGACTGCTGATCCAGTCGGCGCCAAGACCGAGAACAAGGACATCATGAAGAAGACCCTGCTGCTGACTGCCCTGGCCGCCGCCCTGACTGCCTCCCTGGCCCACGCTGGCGAAAAGCTGAGCGTGGCTGCCACCCCGGTGCCGCACGCCGAAATCCTCGAACTGATCAAACCCGAGCTGGCCAAGCAAGGCGTGGATCTGGATATCAAGGTCTTCACCGACTACGTGCAACCCAACCTGCAGGTCAGCCAGAAAAATCTGGATGCCAACTACTTCCAGACCAAGCCGTACCTGGACACCTTCAATGCGCAGCGCGGTACCGAACTGGTGATCGTGCAGGGCGTACACGTCGAGCCTTTCGGCGCCTATTCGGCCAAGTACAAATCTCTCGACGAGCTGCCGAACGGGGCCACCATCGCCATCCCCAACGAAGTCAGCACCACCGGCCGGGCCTTGCTGCTGCTGCAGAAAGCCGGCCTGCTGACCCTCAAGGACCCCAACAGTGCCCAGGCACTGCCGCGTGATATCGTCGATAACCCGCGCAACTTCAAATTCCGCGAGCTGGAGGCGGCTACTGTGCCACGTGTGTTGAATCAGGTGGATCTGGCACTGATCAACACCAACTACGCGCTGGAGGCCAAGCTCAATCCCAAGCGCGATGCGCTGGCGATCGAGGGGAGCGACTCGCCCTACGTCAACTACCTGGTGGCGCGCCCGGACAACCAGGACAGTGAAGCGATCAAGAAGCTTTCCGCCGCGCTGACCAGCCCGCAAGTCAAAGCCTTCATCGAGAAACGTTACGAGGGCGCGGTGCTGCCGGCTTTCTGAGCGGATTTACACGGCGGCTGGCGCAGTGGATGGACTGAAACACCCGTCATTGCTGCGCAGGAGGCAAGCCGGAAATTCCGCAATACCTGGGCTGCCTTCGTTGAACACGCCCGTGAACCTGTTTGAACAGGTTTGCACCTACGCCGAGCCGGCTTAGCTGGCTCGGCGTTCTTTTTTGGCCATCCGGCCAGGTATGCTTCGCCGTCGCTTCTCAAGCCTGAATCGTGGAGATTGTTATGAGTGAACGACTGCCTGGGGTGTCTACCCGCGCGGTACACAGTGGCGTTGCGGTCGACCAGCGTATGGTCACCCGTGCCAAGACCCTGCCGATCTACGAAACGTCGGTGTTCGTCTATGACTCGCTGGAGCAGGTTGACGACTTTCTCGCGGGTAACCGCGACAACTACATGTACACGCGCCTGGGTAATCCCAACACCAGTGCGCTGGAAGAACTGATTCGTGACCTGGAGGGCGGTGCAGCAGCATTGTTCTCGGCCTCCGGGATGGCCTCGGTCAGCGCCGCGCTGCTTGGCCGGCTCAATGCCGGGGACCACCTGATCGCCAGCCGCGAGCTGTATGGCACCACGCAGAGTCTGATCGAGCGTGAACTAAGCCGTTTTGGCATCAGTGCCACTCTGGTGGACATCAACGACCTGACCGCAGTGCAGGCGGCGATTACGCCCAGTACCCGGCTGATCTACACCGAGACTGCCTCCAACCCGCTGGTGCGGATCAGTGATATTCCGGCGCTGGCGCGCCTGGCCAAGGCGCATGACCTGAAGCTGCTGGTCGACAATACCTTCCTCTCGCCGGCGCTGTACCAACCGTTGGCCGATGGCGCCGATCTGGTACTGCACAGCACCACCAAATACCTCAACGGGCACAGTGACGCCACGGGCGGCATCCTGGTCGGCGATGCCGAATGGGTGGCGCAGGCGCGGCGCTTCCAGATCAATGCCGGCGGCAGCGCCAGCCCCTTCGAGGCCTGGCTGACCTTCCGTGGTGCGAAAACCCTAGCCCTGCGCATGCGCGCCCATTCCAGCAATGCCCTGGTACTGGCCGAAGCGCTGCAGGCGCACCCGCGGGTGGCCAAGGTGTACTACCCAGGCCTGGCTTCGCACCCGGATCATGCCCTGGCGCAGCGACTGTTCCGCAAGGGGTATTCCGGGATGCTCAGCTTCACTCTCAAAGGTGGCCTGGAAGATGTGGATCGGCTGATCCGCGAATTGCAGTACACCGCCTTTGCGCCCTCGCTGGCGGGCGTAGCCAGCAGTATCACCCACCCCGGCAAGACTTCGCACCGTGCACTGTCGGCCGAGACCTTGAGCAGCCTCGACATCCACGACGGCACCATTCGTGTATCGGTCGGTATCGAGGATGCCGAGGATATTGTTGAAGACTTCATCCAGGCGCTGAATCGTCTCTGAGTCACACGGCCAGATACGGCTGCGTGATTGCAGCCAGCCACTGCGGCGAGAGAGCACTGGCAGTGCCCGGGCGATCCGCAGAGGCTGGCCATGCAGCTGTGTCTGCCCCGATGGTGCCGCGCATTTGCAGCATGCGCAGGCGTACGGATGATTCACTTATGGATCATATGGATTAAAAGGTACTTAAAATAATTTTCTTTCTATAAAGTTAAACCCATGCGTACCTGCCGACCAATCGGCGCGCCGTACTGAACACATGGCCGACACCACGGCCGGTCAAAGTGATGCGCCGATTGGCGCCCTTGCATGGAGTTTTCTATGTAGGCAGTAGCTCATACCCCCTCTGCGACGTCGGCGCAATCGTTCGCAATACGCCCCTTCGATGCGCCCCTGGGCGCCGAGATCATCGGTCTGGATCTGACCCAGCCGTTGAGCGATGAGGACTTCGCCCGCATCCATCGCCCCATCTCGATCATGCGCTGCTGGTGTTCCGTGACCAGCGTATCACCCCCGAACAGCAGATCGCCTTCAGCCGCCGTTTTGGCCCATTGCAGATCCATGTGCTCAGGCAGTTCCTGCTCAGTAATCACCCGGAGATCTTCAGCATCTCCAACATCATCGAGAACGGTCAGCCCATCGGTCTGGGCGATGCTGGCAAGTTCTGGCATTCGGATCTGTCCTACAAGGAGCTTCCCAGCCTCGGTTCCATGCTGTTGGCTCAGGAGCTGCCGGAGGAGGTTGGCGACACGCTGTTCGCCAGCCAGCAACTGACCTATGAAACCCTGCCTGCCGAACTGAGCGAGCTGGGTGGCGCTGCCCGCATTCCCCTGGCGAGCCAGGATGCGTTGTGGGAAGCCTTCTGCATGGCCGCCGATGATCCGTTGATCGGCCTGCGCCTGGGTTGTGCCCTGCAGGTCGGCCATCTGGATATGGTCGGCGCCTTGTTGATGAGCTGCGAAACGGTGGGCGAGGCCCTGGAGGCGCTGCTGGAGTACTACCCAATAACCCTGCTGCGTGAACCTGTGCGCTTGATTGAGGTGGCCGAACGCCTGGGCTTTTCCGACGAGAGTGCCTTCGCCAAGGCGTTTCGCCGCTGGAGCAACATGACCCCCGGACAGTTTCGTCAGGCCGCGGCACCAGTCTGACGCAGCTGCCCGATAACAGCGCCTTCGGCTCTCCTGCCAAGAGGGGGGGGAGCCGCGAATTGTGCAGGCTTCGGGGCAGTTAATGCGTGACCGCAGCTAGCCCCTCTAGGACAATCAGTATTTTCCCGCTGCCACCATGGCAAAGGGGCAAGGTGGAGTGTTGGGGATGCCTGGTTTACCGCCGGTCGGTCAGATGCCGGATCCGCTGTTGATCGCCGAAGTGCAGGATGAGTTCGGGGTGATTCAGGTTGTCGAGATGGGCGCCTACCGCTTTCTCGAATTTGGCGAGGCCATCGAGCAGAGCTGCGTCTACATGCCTGAGCCCAGCTGGCTGGAATACGACTACACCCGCGCCATGCTGCTGGGCGCGCTGTGTCATGAACAACCCGAAAGCGCACTGTTTCTCGGCCTGGGCGCCGGCAACCTGACCCAGGCCTGCCTGAAGTTTCTGCCCCTGGATGATGTTGAAGTCATTGAGCTACGCCCGGATGTGCCGCGCCTGGCTATGGAGCATATGGGGCTGACCGATGACCCACGGCTGACCATCCGCATCGGGGATGCCATTGAGCTGCTGGACAGCGCGGAGAAGACTGACCTGCTGTTTGTCGACCTGTACACCGATCACGGCCCGGCCACTGGTCACCTGGCTTGGCGCTTTCTGGAGGATTGCCGCAACAAGCTCAATCCCGGTGGCTGGCTGATCATCAATCAATGGGCCAGCAATGATGGCAAGCCGCTCGGTGCGGCTTTATTGCGCGGGCTTTTTCACCGGCACTACTGGGAATGCCCAGTGAAGGAAGGCAACGTGGTGCTGCTGATCCCCGCTGATCTCGAGCAAGACCTGGATATGGGGTGCCTGCAAATGCGCGCGGGCGAGCTGGCGCCGCGTCTGGGTTACTCGCTGCAACCACTGATCGAAGCACTCCGCCCGGCTAGCTGATGCGCCGTTGAGCGGTTGGATGCAGATGGATCGATAAAAACCAGCACCCGAATCAGGATTTTCAGGTATAGTGCGCGCCGGCCAATTATCTGGCCACGTTCAGGTAGTGCAACTCGCCCGGGGGAATTGACCTCCGGCAGCCAGTCCCCCAGCGGACTATCCTTGACGATTCACTTTCACCACGTTTTCGCAAATCCCCGCCGACCAGGCTGCCAGGGTGACCCACAAGGTCTTACACGGCATGCGCAGCTTTGGAACATGGGTCTTTGCGGATGCACTTGAGGCAGACCCATGACCCAGGAAATCGGCGGCTTCGCCGCGCTCGGACTTCACCCCAATATTCTCGCCGCTCTGACCGCCGTTGGTTACGAAGAGCCGTCTCCGATTCAGTCGCAGGCCATTCCGGTGATCCTCGCCGGCCACGACATGATCGGCCAGGCGCAGACCGGCACCGGCAAAACTGCCGCGTTCGCGCTGCCGTTGCTGTCGAAGGTCGACACGGCCAAGCGCGAGCCGCAGGTGCTGATCCTGGCACCGACCCGCGAGCTGGCCCTGCAGGTCGCCACCGCGTTTGAAACTTACTCCAAGCAGATGCCTGGCCTGAACGTCGTGGCTGTCTACGGTGGTGCACCGATGGGCCCGCAGCTCAAGGCCATTCGCCAGGGCGCTCAGGTCATCGTCGCCACCCCGGGTCGTCTGGTCGACCACCTGCGTCGTGACGAGAAAGTGCTGTCGACCATTCAGCATCTGGTACTCGACGAAGCGGACGAAATGCTCAAGCTGGGCTTCATGGATGACCTCGAGGTGATCTTCGAAGCCATGCCGGAAAGCCGCCAGAGCGTGCTGTTCTCCGCCACGCTGCCGCATTCGATCCGTGCCATCGCCGAAAAGCACCTGCGCGAACCGCAACACGTCAAGATCGCGGCCAAGACCCAGACCGTCTCGCGTATCGAGCAGGCGCACCTGATGATCCATGCCGATCAGAAGACCAACGCCGTGCTGCGCCTGCTGGAAGTCGAGGATTTTGACGCGCTGATCGCTTTCGTTCGCACCAAGCAGGCCACTCTGGACCTGGCTGCTGCCCTGGAAGCCAAAGGCTTCAAGGCCGCTGCGCTGAACGGCGACATTGCCCAGAACCAGCGTGAGCGCGTGATCGAGTCGCTCAAGGATGGTCGTCTGGACATCGTCGTCGCGACTGACGTTGCTGCTCGTGGTATCGACGTACCGCGCATCACCCACGTGTTCAACGTCGACATGCCGTACGACCCGGAGTCCTACGTACACCGTATCGGCCGTACCGGCCGCGCCGGTCGCGATGGCCGTGCGCTGCTGCTGGTAACCCCGCGTGAGCGCCGCATGCTGCAGGTGATCGAGCGTGTCACCGGGCAGAAGGTCGGCGAGGTCAAGCTGCCGAACGCCCAGCAGGTGCTCGATGCGCGCATCAAGAAGCTCACCAGCAGCCTGGCGCCGCTGGTGGCTGATGCCGAAGCCAGCCATGGCGATCTGCTCGACCGCCTGACCGCCGATATCGGCTGCAGCCCACGTGCCCTGGCCGCTGCGCTGCTGAAGAAGGCCACTAACGGCCAGGCCCTGGATCTGGCCACTGTCGAGCGCGAGCAGCCGCTGGTGCCGGGCGTTGGTGGTGCTCCGCGTGAGCGTCGTGAACGTGACGGCGAGCGTGGTGGTGAGCGCGGCGAATATCGCGAGCGCCGTGCGCCGGTACCGCTGACCGAAGGTCGCGTGCGTTGCCGCACCGCCCTGGGCACGCGCGACGGCATTGCTGCGAAGAACCTGCTGGGCGCTATCCTAAATGAGGGCGGTCTGGCTCGTGAAGCCATCGGCCGAATCCAGATCCGTGAGACCTTCAGCCTGGTCGAGCTGCCGGAAGATGGCCTGGATCGTCTGCTCGGCAAGTTGAAAGACACCCGCGTCGCTGGTAAGGCGCTGAAGCTGCGTCGCTATCGCGAGGATTGATCCAGCCGGCTGATTGCCGAGGATCAAAAAACGCCGCGCCCCTCACAGGGCGCGGCGTTTTTGTGTGTGCGCTGGCCGCACGGGCTGCCGAACGCCGGCGCCTGAAAGCAAAACGCCCCGAACCAGTCGGGGCGTTTGCGTCGTTCTCGCTGCGATCAGGCGCGGCGGCGGAACAGGGGCAGCGGTTGGTCTGCCGACGCCTGGTAGACCTCACTGTAATCCTCGAAGGCCTTCAGTGCATCGTACGGATCCTTGTCGGCACGCAGGGCGAAGGCATCGAAGCCGACACGCCTGAGGGCGAACAGCTGGTCGCGCAGCACGTCGCCAATGGCGCGTACTTCGCCCTTGTAGCCGTAACGGGTGCGCAGCAGGTAGGCCGTGGAGGAATGACGGCCATCGGTGAAGGCCGGGAATTCCAGGGCGATGACCTGAAAATGCGCCAGGTCATCGGCGATTTCCTCGATCTCGTCACTGGCCTCAAGCCAAACGCCGAGGCCACCGTCGCGAGCCTTTAGGGCGTGAGCATGCTCGCGCCACAGGGCCAGCGGGACGATGATGTCATCGCAGTTGGGAATGACGTCCAGGGTCACGTCCTTGGCCAGCAGGTGCCAGGTTTCGTCGACCACCTGACCGTTCTTAATGATTCGCTGCATAGACACGCTCCTTGAACGGGTCGATACCGATGCGGCGGTAGGTATCGAGGAAACTTTCTTCTTCAGTGCGTTGTTCGACGTAGACCTTGATGATCTTGTCGATCACGTCCGGCATGTCGTCCTGAGCGAAGGACGGGCCGAGAATCTGCGCCAGGCTGGCTTCGCGACCGGCGCTGCCGCCCAGCGAGACCTGATAGAACTCCTGGCCTTTCTTGTCGACGCCAAGGATGCCGATATGGCCGACGTGATGGTGACCGCAGGCGTTCATGCAGCCGGAAATGTTCAGGTCGATGTCGCCGATGTCGAACAGGTAGTCGAGATCGTCGAAACGACGCTGGATGGCTTCGGCCACCGGAATCGACTTGGCATTGGCCAGCGAGCAGAAATCACCGCCCGGGCAGCAGATGATGTCGGTCAGCAGGCCCACGTTCGGCGTGGCGAAGCCCTGCTCACGCAGCTCGCCCCACAGGGTCAGCAGCTGACGTTGCTCGACGTCGGCGAGGATGATGTTCTGGTTGTGACTGTTACGCACTTCACCGAAGGAATAGCGGTCGGCCAGGTCGGCGATGGCATCGAGTTGCTTGTCAGTGACGTCGCCCGGCGCTACGCCGGTGGGCTTGAGCGACAGAGTCACGGCGACGTAGCCTGGCTTCTTGTGGGCGAAGGTGTTGCGCTGACGCCAGCGGGCGAAGCCCGGGTGCTCGGCGTCCTGCTGGGCGAGCAGGGCATCCTCGTCCTGCAGGGGCAGATAGGCCGGATCAACGAAGTGTGCGGCGACGCGGGCGACTTCGGCCTCGGTCAGGGTGGTTGGGCCATCCTTGAGGTGCATCCACTCGGCGTTGACGCGCTCGGCGAACACCTCGGGGGTCAGCGCCTTGACCAGAATCTTGATACGCGCCTTGTACTTGTTGTCGCGACGGCCATAGCGGTTGTACACACGCAGGATGGCTTCGAGATAACTGATCAGGTGCTGCCAGGGCAGGAATTCGTTGATGAAGCTGCCGACGATCGGGGTACGGCCCAGGCCACCGCCGACGGAGACGCGGAAGCCCAGTTCACCCGCTTCGTTGCGCACCGCCTCCAGGCCAATGTCATGCACCTCGATGGCCGCGCGGTCGCTCACGGCGCCGTTGACGGCGATCTTGAACTTGCGTGGCAGGTGGCTGAATTCAGGGTGGAAGGTCGACCACTGACGGATGATTTCGCACCACGGGCGCGGATCGACGATCTCGTCCTTGGCCACACCGGCGAACTGGTCGGTGGTGGTGTTGCGGATGCAGTTGCCGCTGGTCTGGATGGCGTGCATCTGCACGGTGGCCAGTTCAGCCAGAATCTCCGGCACGTCTTCCAGCTCCGGCCAGTTGAACTGGACGTTCTGGCGGGTGCTGATATGCGCGTAGCCCTTGTCGTAGTCGCGGGCGATCTTGGCCAGCATGCGCACCTGGGTGGACGACAGCAGGCCATAAGGCACGGCCACGCGCAGCATGGGCGCGTAGCGCTGGATATACAGACCGTTCTGCAGGCGCAGCGGACGGAATTCCTCGCCACTCAGCTCTCCGGCGAGGTAGCGGCGGGTTTGATCGCGGAACTGCTTGACGCGATCCTCGACGATCTTTTGATCGTACTGGTCATATACGTACATGAAGGGTCCTGTTTTCAGGCTACTTACTGCCAATCAGCGCGCACGGCCGCGCACTCCCCAAGGAGCCGGGGCACGATACCAGCTCAGGTTTATGCGTAAAAGTGATGTTTGAATATATAAACCTTGGTTTAAGGAATAAGACTGCCCCAGAGCATAACCATATGGTTTGAGCGATGGCCAAGGCTGGTCTTAAATGCAGTGTGCGTCACTCACAATCACAAGAAGAGGGGGAGCCATGAGCGAGCATACCGATATGGACAAGTCCGACAGCCTCATCGATGCCTGGGCGATTTTTTGCCTGATTTCGATTGCGGTCGGCACGGCAGTCTTCTGGGTCAGCGGGCAATGAGGGCAAAGGCCGACGCGCTTTAGCGGTCGGCCTTTTGCCATTAAGACCTTATACTGCGCCCCGATTATCGAGGAGGGGCGATGTGAGCAGGTGGGTGCTGGGTCTGGGACTGTTGTTTTGCTGCGCGTTGGCGTGGGCACAAGCGCGCGTGCCGACCATGGTTTTTCTCAACCCTGGCTACGCCAATGAGCGTTTCTGGAGCGATTACAGCCGCTACATGCAGGATGCCGCTGGTGACCTGGGCGTTGAGCTGGAGGTGCTTTACGGCGAGCGCGATCCTGAACGTATGCTGCGCAACGCCCAGCAGGTTTTTGCGGGTAAGCACCCCGATTATCTGATCTTCACCAATGAATTGTTCCTGGGGCCGGCATTGCTGCGTCTGTTCGAAAACAGCGATGCCAGGCTGTTTGCCCTGCACAGCACCTTGACCAAAGAGCAGCAGGCCCTTATCGGTGGCAGCCGCGAGTACCACCGAAACTGGATAGGTAGCCTGGTGCCCAACGATGAGGAGGCCGGTTATCTGATGGCGCGTGAGCTGATCGCCCTGACCCGTGGCAAACCTGCCGAGTTGCTGGCGTTTTCCGGGGTCAACCGTACGCCTTCGTCGACTCTGCGTCAGGCCGGCTTGCAGCGTGCCTTGAGTGAAGCACCGCATATCAAGCTGATGCAGGCGGTTCATGGTGAGTGGCGGGAACAGCGGGCATACGAGCAGGCGATTGGTCTATTGCCGCGTTATCCGGCGGTCAGCCTGATCTGGTCTGCTAATGATGAAATGGCCTTTGGTGTATTGCGTGCAGCCAATGAGCTGGGCAGAACCCTGCATTACACGGCCCTGAACAACTCGGAGCGCGTGCTAAAGGCGCGTATCGACGGACGTATCGATATTTTGGCCAGTGGTCATTTTCTTTTGGGCGCCTGCGCTTTGGTGATGCTCAGCGACCACGCGCGGGGGCTGGATTTCGCCGAGCGTGGCGGCAAGGATCAGGTGGCGTCGCTGTTGCGTACTGTCGACAGGGCGCAGTCAAAGCAATTGCTCGAACGCCTTGCACAGCCGGATATTGGTATGGACTTTCGCCAGTTCAGCGTGCAGTCGCAGCCTCAGCGTCAGCGTTACCAGTGCTCGATTGCCTCCCTGCTGGAGTGATCAGCCAGTCGCCAGGTGCAGGATCAGCTTCACCACGCCCAGCAATACAACCACGAACAAGGTGGTGAACAGCACGCCGAGCAGAATGAAATGGCTGGGCTTGCCGCGGCTGAAATCACGGCTGCGATTTTTCCTGCTCTGTACGCCAAGGGCGGCGGCCAGCACGCTTTGCAGCATTTCGCGCAGGGTCAGAGGCGCTTGGGGGTCTTTTTCCTGATCGGTCATGGTCGGTCTCTCCTATGATCCTGCAAGCATAGACTTTGTTGTGTATTCGCCATCCTGAAAAACAAAGCGCCGCAGACCTTTGCAGGTTGCGGCGTTTTCTATTGTGCTGAATCGCTCTGCAGCTGGAGCCTCAGACCTTGAAGCGCCCCAGCAGACGATCCTGCTGGCCGACCTGTTCCACCATCGATGCGCACTGCCGGACCTGTTGCTCGGCACCGCCAGCCAGCTCGTGGCTGATGTCGCGGATCTTGGTGGTGTTGCGGTTGATTTCTTCGGTGGTCGCGCTCTGCTCTTCGGCTGCGGTGGCGATCTGCAGGTTCATGTCGTTGATGCGGGTGATCGCCTCAGCATGACGAGTTTGGGGCGGTACTGGCGTTTTGCTCTTTTGCAGCGGCCATTGCTGCCATACATCGGCTTACAGGCGCCATTCTTGAGGGTTCAGGGGCGTGAAAGACGTAACCTGCTGGTATTCACCAGATCCGCTGCGCGGGCGCGCAGTTGACCGCAACCGCCGTCGACATCCTGGCCAGCCGAGTTGCGTACTTTGGTCAGCACGCCACGGCTGTGCAGGTAGCGCACCATCTCGACGATACGTTCACCGTCCGGGCGCTGGTAGTCGTCGGCTTCCAGGCTGTTGTAGGGGATCAGGTTGAGTACGGCGAACTTGCCTTTGAACAGCCGCAGGATATTGTCCATTTCCTCCTGGCTGTCATTGATGCCCTTGAGCAGCGTCCACTGGTACTGGATCGGGTAGTCGATGGTGCGGGCGTAGGTTTCACCCAGTTCTACCAGCTCTTCTGGGTCGATCCGCGGTGCCTTGGGCAGCAGGCGTTGGCGCAGTGCGGCGTCGGTGGTATGCAGCGACAGCGCCAGGGCAGGGCGCACACGCTGCCTGGGCAGGCGCTCGAACACGCGCGGGTCGCCCACTGTTGAGAACACCAGGTTGCGCTGACCGATGCCGCCCTCGGTGCCAAGCAAGTCGATGGCCTCCAGTACGTTGTCGAGGTTGTGCGCCGGCTCGCCCATGCCCATGAACACCACTTTCTTCACCGGGCGAAAGCGCCGACCCAGCGCGACCTGGGCGACCATTTCGGCGCTCGTGAGCTGACGCAGCAGGCCGCTCTTGCCGGTCATGCAGAACACGCAACCGACGGCGCAACCGACCTGGCTGGAGATGCACAGGCCATCGCGCGGCAACAGCACGCTCTCGACCATCTGCTTGTCGGCCAGCTCCACCAGCAGGCGCGCTGAACCGTCGGCGCCAGGGTGTTCGGAGCGCAGCCGAGCCAGGCCATCCAGCTCATTGGCAATGGCAGGCAGCGCTTGCCGAACGGTCAGTGGCAGGAAGTTTTCGGTTTTCTGGTGCCTGGTGCCGCTGTCCAGTGGCTTGCCCTGCAGCCAGGCACGGGTAATGCGCCCGATGTGCTGGGGTTTGGCGCCGAGGTCGGCAAGACGCTGGGTGAGTTCGGTGAGCTGCATGGGGCGCGCATGCTACCACTGCCGCGCGCCCCTGCGTAGGGCGTTTCAGCGGGCGGCGAGGAACTGGCCGAAACCACGTACCTGGCCCAGTTCGGGGAGTATTCGCTCTTCGTCCACGGCCAGTCGGCCATTGATCAGCACGTGGCTGACGCAGCCCGGGTTGCGGCAGAGCATACGCTGGATGCCGAAGCCCTGCATGTCGTCCCAGTTCTCCTGCTGCAGATTCTGTTTCAGGCCTTCAGGGGCGAGCAGCAGCAGGCCGTTGAAAAACGTAGGCGAGGCAGGCAAGGCAAGGCAAAAACGGCCGAAAAAGCGCAGTTTACGCGTTGTAAATGAGCATTTTGAGGCCGTTTTTAACGCAGCATTGCCAACGCAGGTAGTTTTTCAACGGCCTGCTAGGTCGGCGCGATCGCCCAGGCGGATATAGCCGACTCCGACAGGCTGGGGGCAACCATCAGCTCGGCATCGTAATGGGTATGGGTATCGAGAAAGCCGGGGGTGATCCACTTGCCACGGGCATCTATGATCCGCTCGGCCAGTGCCGTGTCGAGTGGCTCGACGCTGATCAGGACGATGCGCCCGTCGTTGATTACCAGGCTGCGAATGGCTGAGGGGGCCGTGCTGCCGTCGAAATAGCGACCGCCTGGATAATCAGGTCGTAATGGGCCATGGTGTCGGACTCGGTTATTTTTGTTGTCGTGACAGATTAGCAGGCCGTCAGCAATGCGTGCCCTGGTAGGCGCCGGCCTGCTAACGAGTGAGCGAGTCTGCCGGCAAAACCTCGAAGCGCAGCACACCGATCATCTGCCCGGCTTCGGTGACCACGCGCACCTGCCAGCGGCCTTCGGGGGCCGTGGGGAAGTTGAGCTTATGCGTCCAGGCCCGGTAGCCCTCCTTGCGACCGCCACTGATGTTCAGGGCGATGCGATCGACCTCGTGGCCATTGTGCTGCCAGACGTGATAGATGCGCTCGTCGAGACCGCGCGGGGCATTGATCGCGGTATAAGCGTAGAGGCCATCGTCGCGTAGCTGATCCGGGGTGAGCTGCTGCAGGCTGTCGCCCGGTGTGCGCTGCCTACCATCGAAGCGGTCACTGATCGCCACCTCGGTCAGCCACAGGGTTGCCGGTGGCACCCAGACCCTGGCCAGCCAGCCGGCACCGGCCATGACGATGGGCAGCGTGGCCAACAGCAGGATGCGCCGCCAACCGGCGCCGCCGATCAACCCCGGCAGACTGGGCAGGGCCAGCAGCGTGGCGACCACCAGAGCGATGCGGTAGCTCTGCGGTGTCGTGAGGTGAAAGATGATCGGCAGTGCAGTGAGCATCACCGCGAACAGCGCCAGGCTATGCAGGATCAGCAACAGCCAGCGCCGGGGGGCCAGCCAGCGGTAGTAGATCGGGTCGGTAATCGAGGCCAGCGCTGCGGCTGCCAGCAGGCCGCTGAACAGCACCTGGCCGCTGTTCCAGGTGGTGGTGATGAAGAAGAACGGCAGAACGAAGAACAGGCTCTCCTGATGAATCATCTGCGTGGCATAGCGCAGCAGCGGCAGTTCGAAACCGAAGCGCTGGGCGATGCGTTCACGCAGCAGATTTTCCAGAATCAGCCACAGCCAACTGATCAACAGCACCACGCCCAGCACCTTGGCCAGGTGCGCCTGACGATCGACCAGCAGGAAACTGGCGACCCCCGAGCAGAAGCCGAATAGCGCAACCAGACCGGGATAGCGCTTGAGCAGGGCGATAAGCAGGGGAATGCGGTCGAGCAGGCGTTTCATAAGGGCTGTGCAGGGTGGTGTCGGGCGCGCATGCTAGGCAGCACGATGAGCATGTGCAAGCGGGTCTTCAGCTGCGCTGGCGGTGTCGCGTCGCTTGCGGCACTATTGCGCCCCTGTTTCACCACCGAGTCCGAATCGATGAAATTCATCCACCAACGCGAGCAACTGGAAGAGGGCGATCTGGTGGTCATCCAGTGTTCACAGCCCTGCAATATCCGACTGATGAACGATGCCAACTTCCGTGCTTTCAGGAATCGTGGCCGGCATACCTACCACGGCGGCGCCTTCATCAAGTTCCCAGCGAAAATCCGCGTGCCCTCCAGCGGTTTCTGGAACATCACCCTGGATACCGTGAGCCGCAAGGCCGTGAGTGTGACGCGCAAGCCGCAGCTCGAATACAGCATCACTTTCAAGCGTCAGCGGCGCGAAGGTATCTGAATCAGGCGCACACGCCAGGGCGTGTGCGTCTCGATGGGTGTTTACGTGGCAGGCAGCACTATCGGGATCGGGAAACAGCCTGAACGCACCTGATCAGTCGTCGTAGCCCAGGTTCGGCGCCAGCCAGCGTTCGCTGACGGCGATATCCTGGCCCTTGCGCGCGGTGTAGCTTTCTATCTGATCCTTCTCCACCTTGCCGACGGCGAAGTACTGCGCCTCAGGGTGAGCGAAGTACCAGCCGGATACCGCTGCGGCCGGGAACATGGCGTAGTGCTCGGTGAGGAACACACCGCTACGGCCGGCCTTGTTGTAGTCCGCTTCGGGGTCGAGCAGTTTGAACAGCGTGCCTTTTTCGGTGTGATCCGGGCAGGCCGGGTAGCCGGGAGCCGGGCGGATGCCCTTGTACTGCTCGCGGATCAGCGCCTCGTTGTCTAGTGCCTCATCGGCCGCGTAGCCCCAATATTCCTTGCGCACCCGCTCGTGCAGCCACTCGGCGCAGGCTTCGGCCAGGCGGTCGGCCAGGGCCTTGACCATGATCGCGTTGTAGTCGTCGCCCTTGGCCTCGTAGGCCTTGGCCACTTCCTCGGCGCCGATGCCGGCGGTGGTGATAAAGCCGCCGATGTAGTCGGTCACGCCGCTACTTTTCGGCGCAACGAAGTCGGCCAGCGACAGATTCGGCTTGCCGTCGGGCTTGATGGTCTGCTGACGCAGGTGGTGCAGGGTGGCGAGCTGTTCGCCGTTGTCGCCGTAGACTTCGATATCGTCGTCACGCACCTGGTTGGCCGGCCAGAAGCCGAATACGGCGCGCGCCTTGATCAGCTTCTCGTCGATCAGCTTGCGCAGCATCGCCTGGGCATCGTTGAACAGGCTGGTGGCCGCTTCGCCGACGATCTCGTCGGTGAGGATGCGCGGGTATTTGCCGGCCAGGTCCCAGGAGATGAAGAACGGCGTCCAGTCGATGTACTCGGCCAGCACGTTGAGATCGATATCGTCGAGCACCTTGGCGCCGGTGAAGCTTGGTTTGGGCGCGACGTAGCCATTCCAGTCGAACTTCGGCTTGTTGGCCACCGCGCTGGCGTAGCTCAGGCGCTCGGTGCGGGTCGCACGGGCGGCGGTGCGTTCGCGCACCACCACGTATTCGTCGCGGGTTTTCTGCACGAAGTCGGCTTTCAGTTCCTTGGACAGCAACTGAGTGGCGACGCCCACGGCGCGCGAGGCGTCGGTGACGTAGACCACGGCATCGTTGCTGTATTGCGGGTCGATCTTCACCGCCGTGTGCGCCTTGGAGGTGGTGGCGCCGCCGATCATCAACGGCAGCTTGAAGCCCTGGCGCTGCATTTCCTTGGCCACGTGCACCATCTCGTCCAGCGACGGAGTGATCAGTCCGGACAGGCCGATGATGTCGCACTTCTCGGCGATGGCGGTCTGCAGGATCTTCTCCGCCGGCACCATCACGCCAAGGTCGACGATGTCGTAGCCGTTACAGCCCAGCACCACGCCGACGATGTTCTTGCCGATGTCATGCACGTCGCCTTTCACGGTGGCCATGAGGATCTTGCCCTTGGCTTCCGGCTTGTCGCCTTTCTCGGCTTCGATGAAGGGGATCAGGTGCGCTACGGCCTGCTTCATCACACGGGCGGACTTGACCACCTGAGGCAGGAACATCTTGCCCGAGCCGAACAGGTCGCCGACCACGTTCATGCCGGCCATCAGTGGGCCTTCGATCACCTCGATGGGGCGTGCGCACTGCTGGCGGCATTCCTCGGTGTCCTCAACGATGAACGCGGTGATGCCCTTGACCAGCGCGTGCTCCAGGCGCTTGTCGACCGGCAGCGAGCGCCATTCTTCGTTCTCGACTTCCTTGGCGGCACCGTCGCCCTTGTATTTGTCGGCGATGGCCAGCAGTGCCTCGGTAGCGCCTTCGTTGCGGTTGAGCACCACGTCCTCGACCGCGTCGCGCAGCTCCTTGGGAATCTCGTCATAGATTTCCAACTGACCAGCGTTGACGATGCCCATGGTCAGGCCGTTTTGGATGGCGTAGTAGAGGAATACCGAGTGGATCGCCTCGCGCACCGGGTTGTTGCCGCGGAACGAGAACGACACGTTGGACACGCCGCCACTGGACAGCGCATACGGCAGGTTGTCGCGGATGTAGGCGCAGGCCTCGATGAAGTCGACGGCGTAGTTGTTGTGTTCTTCGATGCCGGTGGCCACGGCGAAGATGTTCGGGTCGAAGATGATGTCTTCCGGCGGGAAGCCCACTTCGTTGACCAGAATGTCGTAGCTGCGCTGGCAGATTTCCTTCTTGCGCGCGGCAGTGTCGGCCTGGCCGACTTCGTCGAAAGCCATCACCACCACGGCGGCGCCATAGCGCTTGCACAGTTTGGCGTGGTGCTTGAACTGCTCGACGCCTTCCTTCATGGAGATCGAGTTGACGATGCCCTTGCCCTGAATGCACTTCAGGCCCGCTTCGATCACCTCCCATTTGGAGGAGTCGATCATGATTGGCACGCGGGAAATGTCCGGCTCGCCGGCGATCAGATTCAGGAAGCGAACCATGGCCGCCTTAGAGTCGAGCATGCCCTCGTCCATGTTGATGTCGATCACCTGCGCGCCGGCTTCCACCTGCTGCAGGGCGACTTCCAGCGCTTCGGTGTAGTTCTCCTCGCGGATCAGCCGGGCGAACTTGGCGCTGCCGGTGATGTTGGTGCGCTCACCGACGTTGACGAACAACGAGCTGCGGTCGATGGTGAAGGGCTCGAGGCCCGACAGCCGGCAGGCTCGCGGAATCTCCGGGATCACCCGTGGCGGGTACTTAGCGACTGCTTCGGCAATCGCCTGGATATGCGCCGGGGTGGTGCCGCAGCAACCGCCGATGATGTTGAGAAAGCCCGAGGCGGCGAACTCTTCGACCACGGCGGCCATCTCGGCAGGCGATTCGTCGTACTCGCCGAAGGCGTTGGGCAGGCCGGCGTTGGGGTGCGCGGAGACGTGGGTGTCGGCCTTGTTGGCCAGCTCTTCCAGGTACGGGCGCAGGTCTTTGGCGCCGAGGGCGCAGTTTAGGCCGACCGAGATGGGCTTGGCGTGGCGCACCGAGTTCCAGAACGCTTCAGTGGTCTGTCCGGACAGGGTGCGGCCGGAAGCGTCGGTAATGGTGCCGGAGATCATGATCGGCAGCTCGACGCCGTCTTCCTCGAATACCTGCTGCACGGCGAAGATCGCCGCCTTGGCGTTCAAGGTATCGAAGATGGTCTCGATCAGGATCAGGTCGGCGCCGCCCTCGATCAGGCCGCGGGTGGCCTCGGTGTAGTTCTCCACCAGTTCGTCGAAGGTGACGTTGCGGTAACCGGGGTCGTTGACGTCCGGGGAGATCGAGCAGGTGCGGCTGGTCGGGCCTAGAACGCCGGCGACGAAGCGCGGGCGATCCGGGGTTTCCAGGGTCTTGGCGTCAGCCACTTCACGGGCGACACGGGCGCCGGCCAGGTTCAGCTCGTAGACCAGTTCCTCCATGTCGTAGTCGGCCTGCGACACGCGGGTGGCGTTGAAGGTGTTGGTTTCCAGGATGTCGGCGCCGGCATCCAGATAGGCCTTTTCGATGGCGGCGATGATCTGCGGCTGGGTCAGCAGCAGCAGGTCGTTGTTGCCCTTGACGTCGCTCGGCCAGTCGGCAAAGCGCTCGCCGCGGTAGTCGGCCTCTTCAAGCTTGTAGCTCTGGATCATGGTGCCCATGCCGCCGTCGAGGATCAGGATGCGCTCCTTCAGGGCTTGCTGGAGGGCTTGGAGGCGGGCGCTGCGATCGGACATGGGGACTACCTGAGCAAAGCGGAAACAAAGGTGCGCGATGATAGCAAAGCTGCAGGGTTCTGGAGCGCCTGGGCAGTTTCCATGAATTTCATTCATGTTGCTGGGCGCGCCGTCTCGTTAGAATTGCCAGCATCGCAATCAAGGAATGTGGCCATGCTCAAGCCTGCTGCCCTGTTTTTTCTTTCCATCGCAGCAGGCCTGGCCCGTGCCGAAGCGATCTCCTACAACGACGACGTCCAGCCCATCCTCACCCACAAGTGCATAGCGTGCCATGCGTGCTATGACGCACCTTGCCAGCTCAACCTGGGCAGCGGCGAGGGCATGTTGCGCGGCGCCAGCAAGCAGCCGGTGTACGACGGCACGCGCAGCAAGGCGCAGGCGACCACACGGCTGTATCTGGATGCACAGGGAGAGGCGGCCTGGCGCCAGCGCGGCTTTCATTCGGTGCTCGCTGGCGAGAATGGCCAGGCGGCGCTGATCAAACGCATGCTGGAGCTGGGCCGCAGCCAGCCGCTCGAACCCAACGCCAAACTGCCCGACAACCTCGATATCGCCATCACCCGCAGTAATAGTTGTCCGTTGCCGGGTGAGTTCGCTGCCTACGCGCAGAAGAACCCCCACGGCGGCATGCCGTTCGCGGTGACCGGGTTGAGCGATGACGAGTACGCCACCCTGGAGCAATGGCTGGGGCAGGGCGCACCGGTGTCTGAGCAGACGCTCACACCCAGCGCGGCCGAGTTGCGCCAGATTGAACAGTGGGAAACCTTCCTCAATGCACCGGGCGCGCGTCAGGATCTGGTGTCGCGCTGGCTGTACGAGCACCTGTTCCTGGCGCATCTGCACGTCGAGGGCGGCGAGCCTGGGCACTTCTTCCAGATCGTGCGTTCGCGTACACCCAGCGGCAAACCCATCGATCCGATCGCCACGCGTCGCCCCAACGACGATCCGGGTACCGAGTTCTATTACCGCCTGTGGCCGATCCAGGGCGTGATCGTGCACAAGACGCACATCACCTATCCGCTGAGCGACGCCAAGCTGGCGCGGGTCAAGGCGCTGTTCTTCGCTGAAGACTGGACGCTGGATGCCGTACCCGGCTATGGCGCACACCGCCGCGCCAATCCCTTCGAGACCTTCGCCGCGATTCCGGCGCAGGCTCGTTATCAATTCATGCTGGATAACGCCGAATACTTCGTGCGCACCTTTATCCGTGGCCCGGTGTGCCGCGGGCAGATCGCCACTGATGTGATTCGCGATAACTTCTGGGCGTTGTTCCAGGCCCCGGAACACGACCTCTACATCACCAATACCGAGTATCAACGCGAGGCCACGCCACTGCTGGCGATGCCCGGGCAGTTCGACGACATTGGCGATCTGCTGGGCCTGTGGCGCAACTACCGCAACAAGCGCAACGACTACGAGAACCTGCGCAAGGACGCCTATGCCGATGCGCCGCCAGCTGACTGGACGCATATCTGGAGTGGCAATGACAACGCGTTGCTGTCGATCTTCCGTCACCACGACAGTGCCTCGGTGCGCAAAGGATTGCTGGGTGAGATCCCGCAAACCCTCTGGTGGATGGACTATCCGCTGCTGGAGCGCACCTACTATCAACTGGTGGTCAACTTCGATGTATTCGGCAATGTCTCGCACCAGGCGCAGACGCGGCTGTACTTTGACCTGATCCGCAACGGCGCCGAGGTGAACTTTCTGCGCCTGCTGCCGGCTCGCTCGCGTGAGGCCTACCTGGGCGATTGGTACCAGAACAGCGGCAAACTGAAGATGTGGCTGGATTACACCTCGGTCGATCATCACTCACCCAGCGCCCTTGGCCTGACGGGCAAGGATCCCAAGAAGCAGTTCGCCGAGCAGTTGCTGCAGCGCCATGCCACGCTCAATGCGCGCCCGGACCCGATCAACCGCTGTGCGGGTGCGCACTGTTACCGCGACGGTCTGCCCAAGGAGCTGCAACATGCCGAACAGGCACTGTCGCGTCTGGCCAGTCGGCCGGCCGGTGGTTTGCGGGTGATCGATCAATTGCCGGAAGCGACGATGTTGCGGGTCGAACTGAGCGATGGTTCGCGCGAGGTCTACAGCCTGCTGCGCAACCGCGCGCACAGCAACGTGGCGTTCATGCTGGGCGAGGAGCTGCGCTACCAGCCACGCCTGGACACCCTGACCATCTACCCCGAGGTGCTGAGCAGCTATCCGAACTTTCTCTTCAACGTCAAAGCCGGGGAGGTGGGCGCCTTCGTCAAGCAGATGGAAGGCGTGCGCGACGCAAAATCCTTCGAGCCTATCGTCGAGCGCTGGGGCATACGCCGCAGCCACCCCGAGTTCTGGCGATATTTCCACGATCTGGCCGAGCATATCCGTGAAGCCCAGCCGCTGGAGGCGGGGGTGCTGGACATGAACCGCTACCAGAATTTCTAGGGATGCCCTGAAACGCCAGGCGGCAGGCGGTGGCTAGCATTGCCGGTCATCACCGCCTGCCGGGCTCGCCGGGGCGCGTGGATCAGCTCCTGGACAGGGCGTCGCAGCGGTGAGAAGGGTAGCAGCCCTTATCCTGAGTAAATTAGTAGGACTAGGTTCGGGTCATCACTTGGCGTACAATCGCCGCATGACCGTGAGGAGTAGCCATGAGTGCCATCACCATTACCCAAGCTGCCGAAGACTACCTGGCCGAGCTGCTGAGCAAGCAGGACACCCCGGGTATCGGCATCCGCGTCTTCATCACCCAGCCAGGTACGCCTTACGCGGAAACCTGCATTGCCTACTGCAAGCCGGGTGAGCAGAAGCCAGAAGACACCGCCGTTGGCCTGGCCAGTTTTACCGCCTGGATCGATGGCGTGAGCGAGCCTTTCCTGGAAGACGCTGTCGTTGATTACGCCACTGACCGTATGGGTGGCCAGCTGACCATCAAGGCGCCGAACGCCAAGGTGCCGATGGTCAACGAGGACAGCCCGCTGAACGAGCGTATCAACTACTACCTGCAGACCGAGATCAACCCCGGCCTGGCCAGCCATGGCGGCCAGGTGACGCTGGTGGATGTCGTCGATGAGGGCATTGCCGTGCTGCAGTTCGGTGGCGGTTGCCAGGGCTGCGGCCAGGCTGACTACACGCTCAAGGAAGGCATCGAGAAAACCCTGCTCGAGCGTATTCCCGAGCTCAAGGGCGTGCGCGACGTGACCGATCACAGCAATCGCGAAAACGCTTACTACTGATCAATGCTGCGCATATGAAAAGGGGCGACCGAAAGGTCGCCCCTTTTCATTTCAGGCCCTGTGCACACGTTTGCCGGAAGCGGGAAAGCGTTCGAGCTTTTCTGCCGGACGGATCGGACGCCTCACCAGTTCGCCGCCGCAGTTGGGGCAGCGCAGCGCCAGCTCAGACTCGGCGCAGGCGCGGCAGAAGGTGCATTCGAAGGAGCAGATCAACGCATCGGCGCTGGCTGCAGGTAGGTCGCAGTTGCAGTTCTCGCAATTGGGGCGCAGTTCGAGCATGGCGCTGGACTCGGCTCAGGATGAGGCAGCAGTCACTTCACTGGCAGGCGCAATGTGGCCAATCAGGCTTCAAACCTCGGGGCGCGCCGCGCGCCCCCGAAAGCATTACGCCGGCATGCTCCACGGAGCCAGATCAAAACCCTGGCTGCGCAGTTCGTCACGCGAGCGCTGCAGTGCGTCTTCAAGCTGTTGCGGATCACTGTAGGTAGCGCTGGACAGTTGGCGACCGAGCAAACGGGTGTTGGTACGGTCGATGACGCTGATGCTAACGACGCCGGTGCCGTCCTGCGGAGCCCAGGCTACGCACTGGAACGGGCGGAAGGCGCGATCGGCAATCAGCAGGGCTTCGTTGAAACGCAGCGGTGTGTTCATGGGTTCGATCTCTCCGAGTTGATCCCAGCAATTAAGTGCGGCCAGTATGTTGGCCTTACAATGCTGTTGATGAACGCAGCGACCCCATAAGTCACACACCGCTGAAAAAACTTTTATTAGGCTGTGCCGTGCCTCAATAAAAACTTCGGACGTCTCGTCCGATTACAACTTTCTACTGCGAAAGTTCCGTTTGTGGATCAGCTTCGGCAGGCTGCAGCTCAGGTATGGTGGGGCCTGAGGTGTTGCGCTGTAACCGATAGGCACTGACCGCCTCATATACCGACTTGCGTAAACGGTTTATTCCAATCGGACGATGTTCGGCAAGTGCATGCCAGAGGTTGAAGGACAAATTGTCGTATCCGCTCCATAAACCCCACCTGCCCATAGCCCGCAGATCATTGGAAGCTGAACTCCCGTTTTCACCGGAGTTCATCCCATGATGCGTCCCGACGCCAAGGTGCAAAAAGTCTACCTCTACCCAAAGCCCGTCGATTTCCGCAAATCCATCAACGGCCTGGCCGCTCTGGTCGAGCTGGACATCAAGGTGGAAGTGTTCAACCCCGTGCTGTTCGTGTTCCTCAACCGCACCCGCAGTCAGGTCAAGATCCTCTACTGGGAGCGCAATGGCTTCTGCCTGTGGCTCAAGCGTTTGGAAGCCGAACGCTTCAAGACCAAGCCCGATGCCGGCGACGAGGCCATCGAGCTGACGGTCGATGAGTTGAACTGGCTGCTCGACGGCATCGACCTGTGGCGCAACCGTCCGCACCAGATACTGACGCCGCGTTTCGTGACCTGAGCCGGTATAATCCACGGCCATGATCGCCGTGCCCGCCCCCCTTCCTGACGACCCAATCCTGCTCAAGCATTTACTGCTGCTGGCCAGTGAACAGGCGGCTGCGAAAGATGCTCGCATAGAACAACTTCAGGAACAGGTCGCCCTGCTGCGCCACAAGTTGTTCTCGCCCAAGTCCGAGCGCAGCCCTGAAGACGCCGACTCACCGCAGTTGGCCATGTTCAACGAGGTCGAAGAGCTGATCGAAGCGGCCGCTGCGCCAAGCGAAGCCGAAGCCGAAGCCGAAGCCGAAGCCGAAGAAATCGTTGCGCCGGTCAAGCGCCGTGGCAAGCGCAAGCCGTTGCCGGCCAACCTGCCGCGTGTCGAGGTCATCCACGACCTGCCCGAGCACGAGCTGACTTGCGCCTGTGGCGCCTGCAAACAAGTCATCGGCGAGGAGACCAGCGAGCAGCTGGAGATCATCCCGATGCAGGTGCGGGTCATCCGTCATATCCGCAAGACCTACGCCTGCAAGGCCTGCGAAGCGGCGCCGATCACTGCCGACAAGCCGGCCCAACTGATCGAGAAGAGCCTGGCCAGCCCCAGCGTGTTGGCCATGCTGCTGACCACCAAGTACGCCGACGGCATCCCGCTGTACCGCTTCGAGAAGATGCTCAGTCGCCACGGTATCGACATACCACGCCAGACCCTGGCGCGCTGGGTGATCCAGTGCGGCGAGCAACTGCAACCGCTACTCAACCTGATGCGCGACAAGCTGCTGGAGCACCCGGTGTTGCACTGCGACGAAACGCGCCTGCAGGTACTGCATGAACCGGGACGCGATCCCACCGCGCAGTCCTGGATGTGGGTACAAAGCGGTGGACCACCGGATAAGCCGGTGATCCTCTTCGACTACACCGCCAGCCGCGCGCAGGAGGTGCCGCTGCGCTTGCTCGACGGCTATCGCGGCTACCTGATGACCGACGACTACGCCGGCTACAACGCCGTGGCCGCGCAAGAAGGCATCGAACGCCTCGGCTGCTGGGCGCATGCGCGGCGCAAGTTCGTCGAGGCGCAGAAAGTGCAACCCAAGGGCAAAACCGGCCGTGCCGACATGGCGCTGAACCTGATCAACAAGCTCTACGGCATCGAGCGTGACCTGAAGGACGCTTGCGATACCGAGCGCCTGGTCGCCCGTCAGCAACGCAGCCAGCCGCTGCTCGACCAGCTAAAGGCTTGGCTGGACAAAACCCAGCCGCAGGTCGCCGGGCAGACGGCGCTGGGCAGGGCGGTGAATTACCTAGCCAGCAACTGGAGAAAGCTGGTGCGCTACGTCGAAGGTGGACATCTGCCGATCGACAACAACCGCGCGGAGAACGCCATCCGCCCGTTCGTTATCGGGCGCAAGAACTGGCTGTTCAGCGACACGCCCAAGGGGGCCACGGCCAGCGCGCAGATCTACAGCCTGATCGAAACCGCCAAGGCCAATGGCCAGGAGCCTTACGCCTGGCTGCGCCACATCCTCGAACGCCTGCCGGCCGCCAATAGCGTCGAGGATTACGAAGCGCTGCTGCCGTGGAATTGCTCGCCAGTGAGCGCATCCTGACAGACCCGCCCCATCAGCAGTAGGTGGGGTTTATGGAGCGGTTACAAATTGTCGCAGAACAGCTATTTCAAAATAATGGCGCCAAGGATGGAATATGCAGGCCGCTTCCGTCGCCTCTCGGCAATTGCTGGTGCTCGAACCCTTCGTGATGACAGACACCCTGATGACGGCGCTGCAGGCAGCGGGGTGGGCTGTGCAACGTTGCACGGCCGGGGAGCTCAACACTCGGGGCGGTGATGCGCTGCTGCTGTACCTCGACCGGCAACCCGGGCAGATGCTGCGCGAACAACTGCGACGCACAGGCCTTGCCTGTGATGCGCTGGCAGATGCCGGGTGGCTGCAGCAGGTCGATGAGCTGCAATTGAGCGCCTGGCTCTTTCGCATCCTGCCCGCAGCGGTCGATCATTGGCTGTTACTGGAGGTGCTGCAACAGGCCGAGCGGGCCAAGCCCTGGTTGCTCGACAGCGCCTCGCAGCCGCGCCAGAAGCACAACGATGCGCCGGTAACGCTGGAGGACTACATCCTGCGTGCCGAGTTGCAGGCGTTGAACGATGTGCTTGGCCGTTATCGCAGCATGAGCCAGGCCGCGCGTTCGCTTGGTGTATCCAGACCGACACTGTATCGCTTGCGGCACAAACATCGCCTGCGTTGAGCGGTATGGCTGTAACGCCTGTGAAACACTGCTAATGTGCTCGCAACATCCATCACCAAGGAGTTTTTCATGCACCCGTTCGATGCCAAGAAACCGCCGCAACTGGCTTTACTGCTGGGATACGCCGGGCTGGTGCCGTTTGTCAGTGGTGCGCTGGGAATCTGGGGTATTCCCATCGGCTGGCGGCCTTTGGTGCTCGATGCCTTGCTCGATTACGCTGCCGTGATTCTGGCTTTCATGGGCGCCATTCACTGGGGGCTGGCCATGCGTGGCGAGGCGAGCGATATCAAAGCCAGGCTGCAACTGGGGCTTTCGGTGATTCCGCCCTTGCTGGGTTGGGCTGCGCTGGCGGGCGGGCTGCCGATGGCGCTGTCGTTGCCCGTTTTCCTGTTCGCCTTCATCGGCTTGTATCTGGCCGATATGCATGCAGTACGCGAGGGGCTCGCGCCGCAGTGGTATCCGGCATTGCGCAAGCCGCTTACGCTGGCAGTGTGCCTGAGCCTGCTAGTGGCCTGGGCCAGTGTGCTGACCCACTGAGCCGAGCAGCGCTGCAACCTGCTGCAGCGCGGCCTCGCGCCGTTCATCCCAGCTACCGGACAGATGGCTGAAGCGCTGTCCGTTGGCCTGCAACCAATCGCGACAGGCCTGATGAAACGCCTGGCGCTCTGCCAGCCCTGGCTGACAACGCTGGCCGTCGCTGACCCAGGGTACGCCGGCGGGGTCGAGCAGCAGGTGTTGGTCGTAGCGACGGGCGAGCAATTCACCTTCCAGCCAGTCCGGGCAATCGCCAAACAGGCAGCGGCTCCAGAGCATGTTGCTCAACAGGTGCGTGTCGAGAATCAGCAGCGCCGACTGTGTTGCCCGCGCAGCATCTTCCCAGGCCAGTTGGCCGCGCGCGATGTCGCTGATGTCGGCATAGCCGGTATCGCGCTGCTGCTCATTGATGAAGTGGCGCACGTACTCGCCGACCACCAGGCCACCGAAGTGCGTCTGTATCTCTGCCGCGAGCCAGCTCTTGCCGCTGGATTCCGGCCCGGTCAGCACCAGCACTTTCATGCGGCGTACCGCAAGGCCGGGTCGCGCCGCCAGCTCAGCCAGCCGCTGACGGCCAGCGCGGTGAAGGCTGCGTAGAGTGCAGCTGTCAGGTACAGCTCGCTGTGCAGGAAGAACGCCACGTAACAGAGGTCTACCAGCACCCAAAGCGCCCAGCACTGCAAACGCTTCTGCGCCATCCATAGCTGCGCCACCAGGCTGAAGGCCGTGAGCGCCGAATCCAGCCAGGGCGAGCTGGCATCGGTGTAGGTGGCCATCAGATGGCCGAGCAGCCAGGCGCCGAGCGCGCCGATCAGCAATCCCGCGAGGATCGCCCGTGCACTCAGGCGGCTGACCTTGCGCCCATCATGGCGCTCACCACCACGGGTCCACTGCCACCAGCCGTAGAGCTGCAGCGCAGCGAACAGCAGTTGCAAAAGCAGGTTGGAATACAGGCGCCAGTCATAGAACAGCCAGGCGTAGAGCAGCACCATGACCAGGCCGATGGGCCAGCACCAGGGATTCTGCTTGACGGTTAGCCATACCGCGATGATGCCGAGCCCGGCAGCCAGGAGTTCGAGCCAGGACATTCGGCATCCTCAACCATGCAAAAGCTGGCGATTGTACTGCCGTCAGCGGCCGAGCACAGCAGGGACGTGCCAGACGCCAGACACTTCGAGGCGCACTAACAGGCTGTTGAAAAACTATCTGCGTTGCCACTGCTGCGTTAAAAACAGGCTCGTGCGCGAGTCCGATCAAAATGCTCATTTACAGCTCGTAAAGTCGAGCGCGACTCCGACCGTTTTTCGCCTATTTTTGTGGGGCCGCCATCGGTATTGCATTGGCTGCCTCGCCTACATTTTTCAACGGCCTGCTAACGATGAAGCGTCCGGCCGGGACACGGCGGCCATGCTCACCAGCCCCGGATCAGATCGGTATCAGGCTCAGACGCGGAACTGGCCAAGCAGACGATTGAGCTGCTCGGCCAGTTGCCGGAGATGCTGGCTGGCTGCGTTCGACTGCTCGGCAGCCTCGGCGGTGTTGTGCGCCAACGCAGCCGTCTGCGTGATGTTCTGATTGATGTCCTCGACCACATGAGACTGCTGCAGGGTAGCGCTGGCAATCGACGCATTGAGACCTGTGAGATTGCGCAGCGACTGGGCTATCTGAGCAAGGCTTTCACCCGCCTGGCTGGCTTGCTCCACGGTCAACTGGGAAGCGCGGCTGCTTTCATTGATCACCTTCACCGCCGCCTCGGAGTTGCCCTGCAGGCGCTCGATCATGCCCTGAATCTCGGCAGTGGAGGTTTGCGTGCGCTGTGCCAGCAGGCGCACCTCGTCGGCGACCACGGCAAAGCCTCGGCCCTGTTCGCCGGCGCGCGCGGCCTCGATGGCGGCATTGAGGGCCAGCAGGTTGGTTTGCTCGGCAATCGAGCGGATCACTTCCAGGACGCTGCCGATCTGCGTGCTTTCGCTGGCCAGCGATTGCATGACTTCCACCGCCTTGTCGATGGTGCCCGACAATTCATCGATCTGACGCAGGCTGGCATCGATGTTCTGCTGCCCCTGGCGGGCCTGATCCTCGGCCGTGTGCATTTCGCTGGAGGCGTGTTCGGCATTCTTCGCCACGTCTTGCACGCCGTAGGTCACTTCGTTGACAGCGGTGGCCACCAATTCCATCTGCTGCGCCTGCTGCTGGCTATGACGCTGAGCTTCGCTGGAAATATCGCCGAGATTGCCCGCGGCCTGATCCAGCGAGCCGGCCGACTCGAGCATCTGACGGATGACGTGCCGCAGTTTGTCGGTAAAGGCATTGAAGTGGGTGGCCAGTGCGGTGAGTTCATCGCGGCCATGAGTATCGAGATTACGGGTCAGGTCGCCTTCGCCGCTGGCGATGTTGGCCATGGCGTCGACCGCTGCCTGCAGCGGTTGCACGATGCTGCGGGTAATGACGACCACCAGCCCCGTCAGCAGCACGGCGATCAGAAAGCCGATGGTGATGGCTTTCAGTGCCTGAGCCTTGAACTCTGCCTGTACATCATCGACATAGACACCGGAGCCAATGATCCAGTCCCAGGGCTGGAACAGCTCGACATAGGAAATCTTCGGTACCGGGTCACTGGCGCCTGGCTTCGGCCAGCGGTAATCGACCTGGCCGGCGCCCTGGCTGCGGGTGATGGCGACCATCTCGTTGAACAGCGCCTTGCCGTCCGGGTCCTTGAAGCTGGACAGGTTCTGACCTTCGAGCTTGGGATTGGTCGGGTGCATGACCATCACCGGCGTCTGGTCATTGATCCAGAAATACTCCTGGCCGGCATAACGCAGCCCGCGTATGACCTCCATCGCCTGTTTCTGGGCCTGTTCACGGTCAAGGCTGCCGGCGCTTTCCAGATCATGGAAATACTTGAGGATACCCGCCGCGCTCTGCACCACATGCTCGGTTTTTTCCGATTTGGCGAGGTAAAGATCGCTGTGTATCTGGCGCAACATATAAGCGCCCTGGAGGATCAGCGTCAGGAGGGCAAGTGCCAGAATCAACCACAGGCGGCGGCTGATGGGGAGACTGCGTAAATGGTTCATGGGCGAATACCGGATTGTTGTAATTGTCAGCGTCAGGGCAACCCCGAGCAGTACTGGCGATACTGTCGCATCGGGGCATTATTCACGCCAGTTGTCTGATAGCATTTCGGCCGCCAGGCGCAAAACCTGAGCGATTGGCGAGCCAGGCGCTGTTTCTGCCGGGACGCACGCGCAGGAACCTGCGCAGCGTGTTTATGTCCCACGGCGGGCTGTATTGCATTTTCGAGTTTACGCGCGGCGGAGTCGTCGCGCTTTGGGGGAGTTGATGGATATCTGGATGGCCTTTCAGGCTCTGATTCTGGGCATTGTGGAAGGGCTGACCGAGTTCTTGCCGATTTCCAGCACCGGGCACCTGATCGTGGTCGGAGACTTGCTGGGTTTCAACGGTCAAACGGCAACCGCGTTCAAGATCATTATCCAGCTTGGCGCCATTCTGGCGGTGATCTGGGAGTTCCGGGCCAAGGTGCTCGGTGTGGTGGTCGGGCTGCCCAATGAGCCCAAGGCCCAGCGTTTCACCTTCAATCTGCTGTTGGCGTTCATTCCGGCCGTGATCTTCGGCCTGGCCTTCGCCGATCTCATCGAACACTGGCTGTTCAACCCCATTACCGTGGCCATGGCGCTGATCATCGGCGGCATCATCATGCTTTGGGCAGAGAAGCGCGATCATACTATCCAGGCCGAAACGGTCGACGACATGGACTGGAAACTGGCCCTGAAGGTCGGTTTCGCCCAGTGCCTGGCGCTGATTCCAGGTACGTCGCGTTCGGGCGCTACCATCATCGGCGGCCTGGTCTTCGGGTTGTCGCGCAAGGCCGCGACCGAGTTTTCCTTCTTCCTGGCCATGCCGACCATGGTGGCGGCCACGGTCTATTCGCTGTTCAAGTACCGCGACATTCTGCAGATGAGCGACCTGCCAATCTTCGCCATCGGCTTCGTCAGCACCTTCATCGTGGCGATGATCACCGTGCGTGCCTTGCTCAAGTTCATCACCAACCACAGCTATGCGGTATTCGCCTGGTATCGCATTGCCTTCGGCCTGGTGATTTTGGCGACCTGGCAGTTGCACCTGATCGACTGGAGCACCGCTCAGCCGTGATGGACAACGAGCGCAAGGGGCGCCTGAAAAGCTGGGATGACGCCAAGGGCTTTGGCTTCATCCAGCCGGCAAACGGCGGTGCTGACGTTTTCGCGCACATTTCCGTCATGCGCGGTGATCGCCGCCCGCAGCCAGGGGACGATGTGCTGTTCATCGAAGGGCGCGACGAGCGTGGTCGGCCACGTGCCGCGCACCTGCGTCTGGCCGGCGAACTGAGCCTCGACCGCCAGGCCATCCGGCGCAAGCCGAAAACGCCGGACAATGCTGCGCCGGCGCGGCCAAAACCCGCAGCCAAACCTGCACGCAGAGCGGCGTCAAAGTCGGGAGGCATCCACAGTCCAGGCAGCAAGATCGTCCTGTTTGCCTTGCTCTGCGTCTTGCCAGTGCTCGCTGCCCTGCAGCTGTTCGGCAAGGGGCTCTGGTGGCTGGCGCCGCTGTACCTCTCAGCCAGCCTGCTGAGCTTCGTGCAGTACTGGCTGGACAAACGCAACGCCCAGAGCGGTGCTCAGCGCACGCCAGAGAACACCCTGCATCTGGTCGAACTGCTCGGCGGCTGGCCAGGCGCGCTAATCGCTCAACAAGTCTTTCGTCACAAGACGCGCAAGGCCTCCTACCAGACGGTTTTCTGGCTGATCGTCGGCTTGCACCAGCTACTCTGGATCGACCTGCTGCTGTTCGATGGCGCCTACGTACTACACCACCTGCCTTCATTGGTGCGCTAGGAACAGCTGCAGACGCTGCTGCCACAGGCGCAGCGCAGTGGGCTGATACGCCGCCTGGCCAGAGAGCACTATCGCCAGGTTTTCGAGCCGCCGATCAGCCTGCAGCAGCGCCGCGTGATCCATCTGCAAATGGCTGCGCCCTTATAGCAGCAACCCCGGCTGCAGACGTTTTGGCAGTTTGCGAACCACCAGTTGGTGCGAGCGCGTCAGCAGTTGGCGCAGCTCGTCGTCGCCGAGCGGCAATTGCCGCGCATTCATGCTGATCCAGCGAGCGCGAGCCAGGTAAGGGGCAGGGCGGATGCCGGGGCGGTCGACATAAGCGAGAAACAGGTCGGCATCGACCTTGAAGGCCAGCCCCTCACCGAGTGAATCGATAATGGCGAACATCTTGTTGCCGGCCACGGAAAACACCCGATTGCCGCCCCATTTGAAATCTTCGCGGGCGCCAGGCAGGGCCAGGCAGTAGGTGATGATCTGTTGCGGCGTCATGGGGCGTTCCTTCACTCGTTCGCGCATATAATAGATCGTAAGCGGGCGCGTGACAGTGCACGAGCGTGAACTGGAGCAGCGTGTGCAGGAACGCACGCAGGAACTGCAGCGGCTCAATCAACGCCTGGAAAATCTCAGCGTGACCGACGCATTGACGAATATCGGCAACCGCCGGCAGTTCGATGCCGAACTCACGCAACAATGGCGACAGGCGCAACGCAATGCTACGCCAGCTGGCGCTGGCCATCATGGATGTAGACTGGTTCAAGGCCTACAACGACCTCTACGGGCACCCGGCAGGCGATGCCTGTTTGCGTCAGATCGCGCAGACACTGGCGGCGACGCTGGCGCGCTCGGCGAATTTCGTTGCCCGCTACGGAGGGGAGGAGTTCGTCTTCCTGGCGCCGGGCACCGAGTTGGCCGGCGCGCTGCAACAGGCCGAAAAAACTGATCGCCGCCATGGCTACTCTGAACCTTGCCCATAGCGGCTCGCCCTACGCTCGCGTCACCCTGAGCATCGGTTTGGCCGCAATGCAGGCCACTGCGGGAGGGGATCCGCAGCAGCTTCTGCAACGGGCCGATGCAGCCCTGTAGCGGGCCAAACAAGGTGGACGTAACCGCGTCGAGTGCGACCAGAGCACGTGAAAGGGCTTCACGGCGTCGCATAAAAAAGCCCCGGACACGCCAGGCGCGACCAGGGCTAAAGGAAGCGGCGGAGCAGGGCCGCTCCCTGGAGAGAGGGTTCAGGCCGGCGGTTGCCAGCCACCACCGAGCGCCTTGTAGATGGCGACGATGCCGCTGTACAGCTCAACTTCGGCCACTGCCTGGGCGTCTTCGGCGGCCAGGCGTTCGCGTTCGGCGTCGAGCAACACGAGAAAATCCGCCGTGCCTTCGCGATAGCGGATCGCGGCCTGATCCGCTGCCGCACGGCTGGCTTCAGCCTGGCGAACCAGGGAAACCAGGCGCTGCTGGCGTTTGGCGTAGTCGCTGAAGGCGTTTGCAGACTCCTCCAGAGCCAGCAACACCTGTTGTTCGTACTGCGACAGCGCACCATCAGCCTCGGCTTCGGCGCCGCGCAGGCGCGCCCGCACGCTACCGAGATCGAACGCCGCCCAACTGATGCTCGGCGCTACGCCCCAGGCCCGCGCCGCCGAGGCGCCCAGTTGCGAGCCACGTCCGGCGGTAAAGCCGAGAAAGCCGGAGAGGCTGACCCGCGGGAACAGGTCGGCAGTCGCCACGCCGACTTCGGCCGTGGCCGCCGCCAGCTGCCGCTCGGCCGCCTGGATGTCCGGGCGACGGCGCAGCAGTTCGCTCGGGTTGCCGATGGGCAATGCCTTGGCGATCACCGGCAGTGGTTTGGGCGACAGGTCGATCTGCAGCTGTTCCGGGCGTTGGCCGAGCAGGGTGGCAATACGATTCTGCGCACGTACCTGTTGCGCCTGCAGTTGCGGCAGGCTGGCTTCGGTTGCCGCGAGACGGGCATCGGCGCGCAACACATCGAGCTCGGTGCCGACACCGGCATCGCGCAACTGCTCGGTGATGGCGCGCGAGTCCTGCTGGTTCTTCAGGTTCTCGCGGGCGATGCTTTCGCGCAGCTGTGCGCCACGCAGGGTGCCGTAGGCATCGACCAGCTCGGCGATCAGGCTGACCTGCAACTGGTAATAATCTGCTTCGGCCACTTCGATGCGCGCTTCACTGGCTTCCAGTTGGCGCTGGATACGGCCGAACAGGTCCACTTCCCAGGCCATGTCCAGGCCCAGGTCGTAGCGTTCCTGACGGATGCGCTCGTCCGTGGTCGGAGGCTGCTGGGCCTTGCCGAACTCGCCACTGGCGCGGCTGGTGACGGTTGGGAGGCGGTCGTTGGCCACGTCATCGCGGATCGCCCGCGCTGCGCGCAGGCGGTTGAAGGCCACGTGCAGTTCGCGGTTGTCCTGCAGCGAACGCTGTACCAGCTGGTTCAGCGTCGGGTCGTCGAACTGCTGCCACCAGGTGGCTTCGAAACGGCTGCGGTCGTAATCGGCTGCTTCCAGCGCGGCAATGCGTGCAGGATCGGTCACGGGCGCTCGATAGTCCGGGCCGACGGCGCAGGCCGACAGCACCAGGGTCAGGAGAGCGGGGGCAAAGGCTTTCATGCATGCGACTCCTGCAGACGGGCGGCTTTGCGGGCTTCGCGTTTTTCGACGAAGCCGCGGATCAGGACATAGAACACCGGAGTCAGCAGCAGACCGAAGAAGGTCACGCCGATCATCCCGGAGAACACCGCCACGCCCATGGCATGGCGCATTTCGGCGCCTGCGCCGCTGGACAGCACCAGCGGCACCACGGCCATGATGAAGGCGATCGAGGTCATCAGGATCGGGCGCAGACGCAGGCGGCAGGCTTCCAGGACCGCCGCGACGCGGTCGAGACCCTCTTCCTGTTTCTCCTTGGCGAACTCGACGATCAGGATGGCGTTCTTGCAGGCCAGGCCCACCAACACGATCAGGCCGATCTGGGTAAAGATGTTGTTGTCCAGCCCGGCAATGATCACCCCGGTGATGGCGGTGAAGAGCACGATCGGCACGATCAGGATCACCGCCATTGGCAGGCTCCAGCTTTCGTACTGAGCCGCCAGCACCAGGAAGGCCAGCAGCACGCAGAGCGGGAAGATGAAGATCGCGGTATTGCCGGCGAGAATCTGCTGGTAGGTCAGGTCGGTCCACTCGAAGGTCATGCCGATTGGCAGTTCTTCTTCAAGCAATTTGGCGATGGCCGCCTCGGCCTGGCCCGAGCTGTAGCCCGGCGCGGCGGCACCGTTGATATCGGCAGTGAGGAAGCCGTTGTAGTGCATCACCCGATCCGGGCCTGCGCTGTCATTGACCTTGACGAAGGTCGACAGCGGCACCATTTCCCCACGGTTGTTACGCACCTTGAGCTGGCCAATCTGCTCCGGTTCCAGGCGGAACTGCTGATCGGCCTGGACGTTGACCTGGTAGGTACGGCCGAAGCGGTTGAAGTCGTTGGCATACAGCGAGCCCAGGTACACCTGCAGGGTGTCGAAGATGTCGCTGATGGCCACGCCGTGGGTCTTGGCCTTTTCCCGGTCGATGGCGGCATCGACCTGCGGCACGTTGACCTGGTAGCTGGTGAACACCGACATCGGGTTCAGTTCCGGCAACTGGCGGGCCTTGTTGAGGATGTTCTGGGTCTGCACGTACAGCTCGTCATAGCCCAGGTTGCCACGGTCCTGAATCTGCAGGCGGAAGCCACCGATGGTGCCCAGGCCCTGTACCGGCGGCGGCGGGAAGATGGCGAGGTAGGCCTCCTGAATCTCACCGAACTGGCCGTTGAGCTCGGCGGCAATGGCGCCGGCAGACAGGCTCTCGTCCTTGCGCAGGCCGAAGTCCTTGAGCGTGACGGAAACGATGCCGCTGTTCGGGCTGTTGGTGAAGCCGTTGATCGACAGACCGGGGAAGGCCTCGATGTTTTCCACGCCCGGATGCTTGCTGGCGATTTCGCTCATGCGCTTGATCACCACTTCGGTACGGTCGAGCGTCGCTGCGTCCGGCAACTGGGCGAAGGCCACCAGGTACTGCTTGTCCTGCTGCGGCACGAAGCCGGTCGGGGTGCTGGAGAAGCCCAGGTAGCCGAGCACCAGCAGGCCGCCGTAGACCAGCATGGCGATGCTGCTGCCACGCAGCACGCGGCGCACGGTGCCGACGTAGCGGTTGCTGGCGCGCTCGAACATGCGGTTGAACGGGGTGAACAGCCAGCCGGCGAACAGCCTGTCGAGCAGGCGCGAGAAACCATCCTTCGGCGCGTGATGGTCCTTGAGCAGGATCGCGGCGAGGGCCGGCGACAGGGTCAGCGAGTTGATCGCCGAGATCACCGTGGAAATGGCGATGGTCAGTGCGAACTGCTGATAGAACTGGCCCGAGAGACCGGAGATGAAGGCCGTCGGCACGAACACGGCGCACAGCACCAGAGTGGTGGCGACGATGGGGCCGGTCACCTCCTTCATGGCCTGGCGGGTGGCCTCGACCGGGGATTTGCCCAGGGCGATGTTGCGCTCGACGTTCTCCACCACCACGATGGCGTCGTCCACCACGATACCGATGGCCAGCACCAGGCCGAACAGCGACAGGGCGTTGAGCGAGAAGCCGAACATGTGCATGACCGCGAAGGTGCCGATCAGCGATACCGGCACGGCAGCCAGGGGGATGATCGAGGCGCGCCAGGTCTGCAGGAACAGCACCACCACCAGCACCACCAGCACCACGGCTTCGAGCAGGGTGTGCACCACCGCCTCGATGGAGCCGCGCACGAAGATGGTCGGGTCATACACCACTTCGTAGTCCATGCCTTGCGGGAAGGACTTCTTCAGTTCGGCCATGCGCCCGCGCACCGAGTCGGAAATCTCGATGGCATTGGAGCCCGGGCGCTGGAACACGGGGATGGCCACGGTCGGCTGGTTGTTCAGCAGCGAGCGCAGGGCGTACTGGTTGGAGCCCAGTTCGACGCGGGCGATGTCGCGCAGGCGGGTAATCTCGCCGTTGTCGCCGACGCGGATGATGATGTTCTCGAACTCTTCCTCGGAGACCAGGCGGCCCTGAGCGTTGATCGACAGCTGGAAGCTGTTGCCAGCATCGGAAGGCGGTGCACCGAGGGCACCGGCGGCGACCTGGCGGTTCTGTTCGCGGATGGCGGTGACCACGTCGGTGGCGGTGAGCCCGCGCGAGGCCACCTTGTTCGGGTCGAGCCAGACGCGTAGCGAATAGTTGCCCATACCGAACAGCTGCACGTCGCCCACACCGTCCAGGCGCGCCAGTTCGTCCTTGACGTTGAGCGCGGCGTAGTTGGACAGGTAGAGCATGTCGTAGCGCTGATCCGGCGAGGTCAGGTGCACCACCATGGTCAGGTCCGGGGAGGCCTTGTCCACGGTCACGCCGAGACGCTGCACTTCGGTGGGCAGGGTCGGCATGGTGCGGGTCACGCGGTTCTGCACCTGCACCTGGGCGTTGTCCAGGTCGGTACCGAGGGCGAAAGTCACGGTCAACGTCAGGCGGCCATCGATGGTCGACTGCGACGACATGTAGAGCATGCCCTCGACGCCGACGATGGCCTGCTCCAGCGGCGAGGCGACGGTTTCACCGATCACCTTGGGGTTGGCGCCGGGGAAATCGGCACGTACCACGACGGTAGGCGGCACCACTTCCGGGTATTCGCTGATCGGCAGTTGGAACAGCGAGATGGCGCCGCCGATCAGGATCAGCAGCGACAGCACCGCGGCGAAGATCGGCCGCTGGATGAAGAATTGCGAGAAATTCATGGGTCTTTCCTCTGGGCGCGGTCTGGATCAGTCGCGCGGCGAGCGAGCTTCGATTTTTTCGGCGGCGATGCGCGGGGCCTGGCTGCCATCGACGGCCTGGCGCATGCGAGCCAGTCGTTCGAGGGTGCCGTCATCAGCCATGGACACCGGTTGCGGATCGACGGTGGCGCCGGGCATGGCACGCTGTAGGCCGTTGACCACGATCTTCTCGCCCTTGCTCAGGCCGCTACGGACGATGCGCAGGCCTTCGAGCTTTGGCCCCAGCTCGATGGAGCGATAGGCCACGGCATTGTCATCACCCAGCACCAGCACGTACTTCTTGCCCAGGTCGGTACCGACTGCTTCGTCCTTGATCAGGGTGGCGGCGTAGGGCTTGCTGCCCACCAGTTTCAGACGGGCATACAGGCCCGGGGTAAAGCGGCCATCCTGATTGTCGAACACGGCGCGGCCACGAATGGTGCCGGTACGCGGGTTGACCTGATTGTCGAGAAAGTCCAGCTGGCCCAGGTGCGGGTGGTCGGTTTCATCGGACAGACCGAGGTATACCGGGTTGGCACCACGGGCGTCGGAGCCGGATTGACGGGCCAGCTCGACATACTTGAGGAAGGCGCGCTCGTCGGCATCGAAGTAGGCGTAGACCTTGTCGGTGGAGACCACCGAGGTCAGCAGGCTCTCGCCGGCACCGACCAGGTTGCCTTCGGTGATTTCGGCGCGGCTGACGCGACCGTCGATGGGCGCCGTGATGCGGGTGAAACTGAGGTTGAGGCGGGCGTTTTCCAGCTCGGCGGCAATTGCGGCGACCTGAGCCTGAGCTTCGGTGGCGGCGCTGGCACGAGCATCGGCCAGTTCGGCGGAGATGGCGTTGCTCTGGCGCAGGCGCTCACCACGGCGCGCTTCGTTGGCGGCACGGGCCTGGCTGGCGCGGGCCTGTTGCAGTTGGGCTTCGAGGCGTTTGACTTCCGCCAGGAACGGACGCGGGTCGATCTGGAACAGCAGATCGCCTTTCTTCACCAGGGTGCCTTCGTCGAAGGCGACCTTGTCGATGTAACCGGATACGCGTGGGCGGATTTCGACGGATTGCGGGGCTTCGAGACGCCCGGTGAACTCGTCCCACTCGTTGATCGGTTGTTCGATGACTTCGGCGACGCTGACCTTGGGTGCGGGCATTTGCGCCTGAGTTTGCGCAGCCTGTTCGCATCCGCTGAGAGCGAGGACGCCGGCGAGGGCCAGGGGGAATATCCAGATGTTCTTATGCTGCTGTTCCATGGGTGACTCCGCCAGTCGGATTTGTGGATTGGCGGAGTCTGCGACGAGTCTCGAAGGGCTACGAATCGAATGCCATGAATTTGAATATCATCGGGAATGATAAAAGACAGATTTATATCAATTTAGATCTATGAAGGTGCACCAAGGTGCCTGACGGCACTTGGATGGTGCGTTTCCGGGTGTTTATCAGAGGCTGTCCGGGTCACCGCAGAACATCTGGATGCGCGAGCGCAGCCAGCGCTCGGCCGGGTCATTGTCCTGGGCACCGCGCCAGGCCATATGCAGTTCGTAGGTCTGTGTCTCGAGCGGCAGATCCTCGGCGCGCAAGCCGCCGGCCGCAGTCAAGGCGGCTGCAGTATAGTCCGGCACGCTGGCGACAATATCGGTATCCGCCAGCAGGGTCGCCAGGCCATTGAACTGTGGAACGGCCAGTACGATATGGCGCTCGCGTCCAAGCTTGGCCAGTTCGTCATCGATGAAGCCGGTTAGGTCTCCGGCGAAGGACACCAACGCATGCGGGCGTGCGCAATAATCATCAAGGCTAAGCGCACCGGGTACGGTATCGGCGCGCAGCAGCTTCGCCTTTGTGCGACGTAGTACTTTGCGCTTGGCATTGGCCGGCAGCTCTTCGGTGTAAGCCACACCGACGGAGATTTCCCCGGATGCCAGCAGCGCCGGCATCATCAGGTAATTGGTGCGGCGGATCACCAGCACCACACCAGGTGCCTCGGCGCGCAGGCGGCGGAGCAGGGCAGGGAGGAGGGCGAACTCGACATCATCGGACAGGCCGATGCGAAACACCGCCTTGCTGGTGGCCGGGTCGAAGTCGGCTGCACGGCTGACGGCCGTGGAGATTGAATCCAGCGCCGGCGAGAGCAGGGTAAAGATTTCCTGCGCGCGGGGCGTAGGCTCCATGCTGCGGCCGGTACGCACGAACAATGGGTCATCGAACAAGGTACGCAGGCGGGAGAGGGCGGCACTGATGGCCGGCTGGCCAAGAAACAGCTTCTCTGCAGCCCGGGTCACACTGCGCTCGTGCATCAGCGTCTCGAAGACGATCAGCAGGTTGAGATCGAGGCGACGCAGGTCGTTGCGGTTCATCCGGGTACCATTCGAGGGATACGGGCCTTGTCAGCACGGCGCTGCAAATGAGAGCCTTTGCCCGTGAATAGTAAGGGCAGTGCGCTGCGGATTGAAAGGTGCCGAATCACTGCCAGGCATGAAGACTATCGACGCGCTCTGATAGTGTCGCCACCGCGCTACGGATAAAGTCCACAGTCATTGCAGTGTTAAGCCGCGATCAAGCCCGAGGTAAACGATGTCCCGCATGATCCGTTTTCATAAGTTCGGCGATGCCGACGTGCTCCAGCTCGAAGAGGTTCCGACACCTGTGCCCGGGCCTGGTGAAGTGCTGGTGCGAGTTCAGGCTGTTGGGCTGGGCTGGAAAGACGTCCTGTGGCGGCAAAACCTGGCGGCCGAGCAGGCCAGGCTTCCGGCCGGTACCGGTTTCGAACTGGCCGGTACGGTTGCGGCGCTGGGCGAGGGTGTGAGCGACTTTGAAGTGGGCAATGCCGTTGCCGGTTTCCCGACCAGTACGCCCAACCGTTACCCGACCTGGGGTGATCTGGTACTGATGCCCAGGCATGCGCTGACCCCATATCCCGACGTGCTCAACCCGGTCGAGGCCAGTGTTCACTACACCTGCCTGCTGTTTGGTTACCTCGCGTTGATCGAACTGGCGCAACTGAAGCCGGGCGAGCATGTGCTCATCACCGAGGCCAGCCGCTGCATGGCACCCCAGACCGTGCAACTGGCCAAGGCTCTGGGTGCCAAGGTCATCGCCTCCACAAGCGCATCGGATGATCGCGAATTCCTGCGAGAGCTGGGTGCCGACAAGGTGATCGCAACCGAGGAGCAGGATCTGGTGCTGGAAGTTGAACGCTATACGGAAGGCAAGGGGGTCGAGGTGATTCTCGACCAGTGCGCAGGGCCGCAGATGAAACTACTGGGTGATGTCGCCGCGCCACGCGGCAAGTTGATCCTGTATGGCATCAATGGTGGTAACGACGCGACGTTCCCAGCCTGCGCAGCATTCAAGAAGCACCTGCAGTTCTTCCGTCACTGCGTGCTGGATTTCACCGGCTGCCCTGAGCTGGGCATCGAGCCGAACCATGAGGCAGTGCAGCGTGCACTGGTGCATATCAACCAAATGACCGCTGACCGATTGCTGACGCCGGTCATCGACAAGGTCTTCGACTTCGAGGACTTCATCGCCGCGCATCGCTACATGGAAACATGCCCCAGTCGTGGGCGTGTGGCCCTGAAACTGAGCACGGATTAAAGTCTCTCGCCCCGTTGGCCGTTATACTCACTACGTACGTTTTTTAAGGAAAGGGTCATGGGGTTGATTACCGGCGATGCGCTGTCGCTGTTGTTGTTTCGTCTTCATAGCGGGCGCTTGTTGGGCATCAACCTGCTCAAGGTCAACGAGATCATTCCCTGTCCCGCCCTGACCAAACTGCCCAGTCGCCATCCCAACGTGCGCGGTATTGCCACGTTGCGCGGCTCTGCATTGACGGTAATCGACCTGGCCCGGGCCATTGGTGAGCGCAGTGCTGTCGATGAGGACGATGGTTGCCTGATCGTCACTGAAGTGAGCCGCTCGCGCCAGGGACTGCACGTGAAAAGTGTCGAGCGCATTGTGCAGTGCTCAACCCGTGATGTACGTCCGCCACCTGCTGGCGCCGGCAATCGGGCCTTCATTACCGGTGTCACGCAGATCGATGGTGCCATTGTGCAGGTTCTCGACATCGAGAAGGTGTTGCACGATATCGCGCCGCCACTGGAAGAGGGGGCGATAGGGCAATTGCTCGACAGCCAGGACAGCCGCCTGCTGCAGGGGCGTCGTGTGTTGTTGGTCGATGACTCGCAAGTGGCCCTGCAGCAGACGCTCAACGTACTGCGTCAACTGGGTCTCGATTGCACGGCAGTACGCAGCGCCCAAGCCGCATTGCAGCAACTGCGCGAGTATCACCAGGCCGGCATGCCATTCGAATTACTGGTATCGGACATCGAAATGCCCGAGCTCGACGGATACAGCCTTGTCCAGGAAATCCGCCGCAGCGCAGACATTGCCGATACCTACGTGCTGTTGCATACCTCGCTGGACAGCACCATGAATACCGAGAAAGCACGCACAGTGGGTGCCAATGCGGTGCTCACCAAATTCTCCTCGGTGGATCTCAGCCAGGCACTGGTCGATGCCTTCAGGAAAATGAGCACACTGCAGTAGTCCGCCAAGGATGGTCGGCAAGTCCCGCGAGAAGCCGGCAAGATCGTTTAGCGCGGCGTCGATTCTCGCGGCCATTGCTGTAGGTCTTTTTATCCTAGGCTTCGCATAATGTATATTATGTTAAACCGGGTGCATTTCATGAGCGTTGCAGCATGCAGGCGTGTAGTGATCTGAACTAAAGATTCGAATTTCTGGTAACTACAGATTCGAAACGGGATTGAGCTCTCCGTTTCTAGGGCCTGTTGCCGTTTTACATGGGCAACCATAGGAAGGCGCAGGCCATGGCCACCACGCTCTCGTAATTTCTCTTGAGCTTGTCGAATCGAGAGGCCACCGCCCGGTAGTGCTTCAGCCGGGCGAAAGCGTTTTCCACCAGGTGGCGATTGCGGTACAGACCTCTGTCCAGATTCGCGTTGCCTTTCACAGAGTTACGCTTGCTCGGGATCACGGCCTTGGCCCCTTGTCGCTCAACTTGCTCTCGGATTCTCTCGCTGTCATAGCCCTTATCCGCAACGATGGTTTCTGCCGCTGGGAGCTTGGAAATCAATGCGGGTGCCTGAGTGCAGTCATTGATTTGGCCTCCCGTGATTTCAAACTCGATGGGCAAGCCATGGGCGTCCACCGCCAGATGAATCTTGCTGGTATTGCCGGCTCGGCTTTTCCCTATAGCTTCATCGTTTGCGCTGGCAGCACCTGCGCTGTGCTGGTGAGCCTTGGCATAGCTGCCATCAATGAACACCCACTCCATGTCGGGCTCCTCCACCAGCATCTTGAAGACCTTGAACCATTTGCCGGCAGCAGACCATGCGTTGAAGCGTTTGTAGACCTTATTCCAGTTACCAAACTCCTTGGGCAGGTCTCTCCAGGGACATCCCGTGCGCATGCGGTACATGCCCTCCACGGTCATTCGTAGATCACGCTTGTTGTAGATGGCCTTGTGCAGGAGAATTTCCCGCAGCTTCGACCAATGCTCGTCGTTGAGTAGTAATCGGGGCATTGCAAGCTCGTATCGATGTCGGGTTAGAGCTTCAACGATACGAGCTTGCTCTTATAAATCAATTGGTTAGCGCGAAACGGCAACAGGCCCTAGCGAGGCCGGTCTTGTGCTAGCGCGCCTAGCAGGCCGTTGAAAAAAGCCAGAGCCCGCGTGGCTCTGGCAAAATGGCGGCCATCCTCTTCTGCCGAAGCCAGCCCAAGCCGATGCGTGGACTCGACCTCAAACAAAACGAGCTGTTCAGTTATACGACGCTGGAGCAGCGCATCCCGAACGATCACCCGCTGCGTCCCCTGCGAGGCCTGGTCGATACCGTTCTGGCTTCGATGGATCGGGACTTCGACGGGCTGTACTCCACCCTGGGACGGGCCTCGATTGCGCCGGAGCGGCTGCTGCGCGCCTCGTTGCTGCAGGTGATTTACACCATTCGCTCCGAGCGGCAGTTGGTCGAGCAGATTGATTTCAACCTGCTGTTTCGCTGGTTCGTCGGCTTGTCGATGGACGAGCGCATGTGGGATCACTCGACCTTCAGCCAGAACCGTGACCGCTTGTTCAACCAGGATGTAGCGCGGCTGTTCTTCCAGCGCATCAAGTCGCTGGCCGCATGGTCCGAGTACGCCAGCAACGAGCATTTCAGCGTCGATGGCACGCTGATCGACGCCTGGGCCTCGCACAAGTCCTTTATCAAGAAGGATGGCGGCGACCCACCGGAGGATGGCACGCGCAACCCCGATGCCGACTTCAAGGGCGAGAAGCGCAGCAACGCGACCCACCAATCGACCAGCGATCCCGAGGCCCGGCTGGCGCGCAAGAGCAATGGCGATGCCAGTCGTCTGGCGCACATGGCCCACACGATGATGGAGCACCGCAACGGTCTGATCGTGGATGTGGAATGCACCGAGTTCAATGGACGTGCCGAGGTAGAGGCGGCGCTGGAGATGCTGGAGCGCACGGCCAAGCCGGGCAGCACGGTAGGTGCAGACAAGAATTACGACCAGAAGCGTTTCGTGCAGAGGGCGCGCGAGCTGAAAGTGACACCGCATGTGGCGCAGAAGCGCAAGGGCAGCGCCATCGATGGGCGCACCACGCGGCATCCGGGGTATGCCGCCAGCCAGAAGATCCGCAAGCGGATCGAAGAAGGTTTTGGCTGGCTGAAGACGGTTGGCGGCCTGCGCAAGACCAAGCTGATCGGTCGCGCCAAGCTGAGTGCTCAGTTATTGCTGGGTTTCTCGGTCTACAACCTGATCCGACTGGGTAGCCTGTCGGGTTGGTGGCGAGGATCGCATGTATAGGGCGAGTTACGCCCAAAAAACGCCGAAAGGCGTGAACGTGGTGCTGAAACCTGTCAAAAAGGCCTGAAGTCAGGCCTTGTGTGGACTCCGTTAGGCCAAAGCGCTTGAAAAAGCGCCAAACCGGACGGGTTGGGGCAGTTGAAGCCGAGTTTTTCAACGGCCTGCTAGCGGGTGGTGCGAACCCTACGAGCTTGAGAAATCCGGTTAAACGGAGCTACCAGTTGAGCCCGATTGATACCCTGCATGACACTCTATTTGATCCAAATCAACACTATTGCCAAAAGGAGCGTTCATGCCTCGGGGCAATCTGCTATCGTCGGCCTATTGCCCCGCCTGGTGAATTGCTGTGCGTCGGATTGGATTGATCCTGCTAATGATTGCTAGCCTCGTGCTGCCGACCTTCGGCGGTGTGGCTTTCAGCATGCCGGCACAACCTTGCCCGATGCAGAGCGCCGATCATCAGGGCCATGCAATGGTCGATGCTCCGTGCTGCGAGCAAATGGACACGTCTGATGGGGTGGCCAATAAGTCCCCCTGCAAATCCGGCCAGGAATGCAAGACCGGAGGACTTCTCCAGACCACCGTGATCAAGAGCATATCCCCTCTCCCCTCACGCCCCGAGATATTGCTGACCCAGTCGGTGATTAAGCGAGAGCCCGCAGGACTCTGGCGCCCTCCTCGTTTCGTCTAATGCCGTGATCATCCCGCGCCTTACAGTCAGGCGCATCGTCGCGACCACGTTTCGTAGCTGCGACCTCGATCAATCGCATTGGAGGCGAAAGCATGTCCGCTTTCCTTTTTCCACGCCGTGGCTATCTCGGCGTGTTGGCTGCCGCATTCTGGGCAGCTCCCTGGCTTGCCGCGCAGGCACAGCCCCTAACCTTCGAACGAGCCCAAGCTCTGGCCGAACAGAGTGCCCCTGAGAACCTCGCGCGCCAGGCGCAGGTGGCATCGGCACAGCAGGCTGTAGGGCCCGCAGACGCCTTGCCCGATCCCAAGCTGATTCTAGGCATCGACAACCTGCCGATCGAAGGCCCTGACCGTTACACACTTAATCGTGACTCCATGACCATGCGCCGCATTGGACTCATGCAGGAGGTACCAAACGGCGACAAGCGTCTGGCCCGTCGCCAACTGGCCGAAGCCTCCATGACGCGGGCCGAGGCCGAGCAGCGTGCCATGCAGTTGGAAATCAAGCGCCAGACGGCAGTGAGCTGGCTGGACGTGTACTACGCCGAACGCAGTGTTGGCCTCTTCGATCAACTGGACCGTCAGATCGAGATGCTCCGCTCGACCGTGCAATCGCTAATTGCCGGCGGTAGTGCTCAGCCTGGCGAGCTGTTGCAGGCCGACCAGGAAGCTTTGGCGTTACAAGATCGGCGAGATGAACTGAATCGCGATGTGGCAGTAGCTCGTGCCAAGCTGCGCCGCTGGATAGGCAACGAGGCTGACCAGCCTTTGCAAGGAGGTGTTCCCAATCTGAACCTGGTGGCACCGCACCTGCAGCAACGCATTGCCTCACACCCTGAGTTGCGCGCTGCCTCCGCCCGAGTCGGCGAGGCTAGCGCCGAGCTGAACGAGGCCATCGCCGAGAAGACCCCCGACTGGGGTGTTGAGTTTGCCTACAACAATCGCGACAACCAGTTCGGCGATATGGTGATGGTGCAATTCACGTTCGACCTGCCGTTGTTCGTAGGCACACGTCAGGGGCCCAAGATCAACGCCAGACAACAAAGCGTGTCGCAGATGGAAGCCGAGCAGGAAGCATTACTGCGCGCCCATCAGGCTGAGCTGGAAGGCGGTATTGCCGAGCTTGAGCAACTGCGCAGGACCTTGTCACGCACCGAAAAAACCTTGATCCCGCTTGCAAGCAAACGGGCCGATCTCGAACTGGCCGCCTACCAAGCCGGTAACAGCCAGCTCACATCCGTTATTACTGCCCAGCGCGACCTGATTGAGGCGCAGCTGCGGCAGATTGAACAGCAGCGCAAGTTGAGCCAGCTCTCCGCAAGCCTGTACTACGCCTATGTGGAGGGCCTGAAATGAAGATATCGACATTTGGTTTTGCGGTCGCCGTGCTGACCGTGGGCATTGGCGCGGCGGGCGGTGGCTACTGGCTGGCCCAGCGGCAAGCCAAACACGAGCTACTGCCTAGCTCCGCACCGACGGAAGAGCGCAAGGTGCTCTATTGGTACGACCCTATGCAGCCTGAGCAGCGCTTCGATAAACCGGGCAAGTCACCTTTCATGGATATGGAACTTGTCCCTAAATACGCAGGATCCGAGCAGGATCCGTCTGTCCTGAGCATCCCCGCTCAAGCCGTGCAGAACCTCGGAATGCGAACCTCGATGGTGATCCGAGGTGTACTGCCCTCGGATATCGAGGCGGTGGGTTCCCTGGCCTATAACCAGCGAGAAGTGGCGAACCTCCAGGCCCGCGCCGGCGGATTCGTCGAGCGGGTTTACGGTCGCGCCCCGGGCGATGTGCTGCCTGCCGGAGCCCCCCTGGTCGACCTGCTGATTCCCGAATGGTCCGCCGCGCAGTTGGAGTTCCTGGCGGTACTGCGTACCGCTGACACTCGCTTGATAAGTGCGGCCCAAGAGCGCCTGCGCCTGCTTGGCATGCCTCAAACGTTGATCGAGCAGGTCCGCCGCAGCGGCAAACCACGGGCGGTGCAAACCCTCACCACACCTATCAGCGGCGAGCTCCAAGCCTTGCAGGTACGCGCCGGGATGACCGTCGAAGCCGGGCAGGATCTGGCGTTGATTAACGGGCTATCCAGTGTCTGGCTCGATGCGGCGATACCCGAGGCCATGGCCGGAAGTATCCAGGTCGGGGACGAGATCCGCGCCAACCTGACGGCCTTTCCTGATCGACCGCTGCTGGGCCGCGTCATAGCCTTGCTGCCGAGTGCCGATCCGCAAACACGCACGCTCACGGTACGCAGCGAGCTACCCAACCCTGCCGGTAAGTTGCGCCCCGGCATGTTCGCCGCCGTACGCCTGAACAGTGCCGTCGAACAATCCACGCTTCTTGTGCCGAGTGAAGCCGTGATTCGCACCGGGAAGCGTGCGTTGGTGATGCTGGTAGAAGGCGATGGGCGCTACCGCCCCCTGGAGATCACTTTGGGCCGCGAGGCCGATGGGCGCCTGGAGGTGTTGTCCGGTCTTGAGGAAGGACAGTCGGTCGTTACCTCAGGCCAGTTCCTGATCGACTCGGAGGCCAGCCTCCAGGGTGTCGTGGCCAGCCATGCCAAGCAGGACAATGCAAAGAAACTCCATGAGTCCCATGGCGTGATTCGTGCCCTGGACGCCGAGGAGGTCACCCTGGAGCACGGTCCATTCGAGAGCCTGAACATGCCCGGCATGACCATGGCATTTCCGCTGGCCAGCCCTGAAGTAGCTGCGGGACTCAAGCCTGGGGATCACGTACGCATCGGTGCTCGTCAGACGGACTCTGGCTTGGAAGTAGAGCGGCTCGACAAGCAAGGAGAGCTGCCATGATCGCGCGCCTGATTCACTGGTCGATAGGCAACCGCTTCCTGGTGCTGCTGGCGACCCTGTTCATCACCGCTTTAGGGATCTGGTCGTTGCGCAACACGCCAGTGGACGCTTTGCCGGATCTCTCAGACACCCAGGTCATCATCAGAACCAGCTTTCCCGGCCAGGCGCCGCAGATAGTCGAGAACCAGGTGACCTATCCGCTGGCCACCACCATGCTCTCGGTTCCGGGGGCGAAGACGGTGCGCGGCTACTCGTTCTTCGGCGACTCCTTCGTCTACGTGCTGTTCGAAGACGACACCGATCTCTACTGGGCACGTTCGCGCGTGCTGGAGTACCTCAACCAGGCCCAGGAACGCCTGCCTGAGGGTGTTACCACCACCCTTGGGCCGGATGCCACCGGCGTGGGCTGGATCTACCAGTACGCCTTGGTCGACCGCAGCGGCCAGCATGATCTTGCCCAGCTGCGGGCACTGCAGGACTGGTTCCTTAAGTACGAACTCAAGAGCCTGCCCAACGTGGCCGAGGTGGCCACCCTCGGCGGCATGGTCAAGCAGTACCAAGTGCTGCTCGATCCGCAGAAGTTGGTGGCTTATGGGGTAACTCAGCAGGAGGTCGAAGCGGCGCTGAAGAGCGCTAACCAGGAAACCGGCGGCGCCATCTTGGAGCTGGCGGAGCGCGAGTACATGGTGCGGGCCTCGGGCTATTTGGAGAGCCTGGATGATTTTCGCAATGTGCCGCTGCGGGCTTCGGCAAGCGGAATTCCGGTGCTGCTAGGCCAGGTGGCCACCATTCAACTGGGGCCAGAGATGCGTCGCGGCATTGCCGAATTGGACGGCCAGGGTGAAGTGGTCGGTGGCGTGGTCATCCTGCGCTCCGGCAAGAATGCCCGGGACACCATCACTGCCGTGAAGACCAAGTTGGACAGCCTGAAAGCCAGCCTGCCCGCCGGCGTCGAGGTGGTCACTACCTATGACCGTTCGCAACTGATCGACCGCGCCATCGATAACCTCAGCTACAAGCTGCTGGAGGAGTTCGTAGTGGTGGCCTTGGTCTGCCTGATATTCCTCTGGCACCTGCGCTCGTCGCTGGTCGCGATCATCACCCTGCCACTGGGCATCCTGATGGCCTTCATCGTCATGCGCTACCAGGGCGTCAATGCCAACATCATGTCGCTCGGCGGGATCGCCATCGCCATCGGCGCCATGGTCGATGCCGCCGTGGTGATGATCGAGAACGCGCACAAGCACATCGAGGCCTGGAAGGCTCGGCACCCCAATGAGCGGCTCCAAGGCGAGGCGCACTGGCGAGTGATCGGCGAAGCCGCAGCCGAAGTCGGACCGGCACTCTTCTTCAGCCTGCTGATCATCACCCTATCGTTCCTCCCGGTATTTACCCTGGAGGCCCAGGAAGGGCGCCTGTTCGGCCCTCTGGCCTTCACCAAGACCTATGCCATGGCCGCCGCCGCCGGCCTCTCGGTCACCCTGGTACCGGTGCTGATGGGCTACTGGATTCGTGGGCATATCCCCAGCGAACAGCAAAACCCCTTGAACCGCTGGCTGATCGGCGCATACCGGCCGGTGCTGGAGTGGGTGCTGGCCTGGCCCAAGGTGACCTTGGCGCTGGCCGTGCTGGTCTTTGTGTCCAGTCTGTGGCCCCTCAGCAGACTCGGAGGAGAGTTCCTGCCGCCCATGGACGAAGGCGATCTGTTGTACATGCCTTCGGCCCTGCCCGGCTTGCCGGCGAGCAAGGCAACCCAGCTGCTGCAGCAAACCAACCGCATGATCCTCACGGTGCCGGAGGTGGCCCGGGTATTCGGCAAAGCCGGGCGAGCGGAGACAGCCACCGACCCGGCGCCGCTGGAAATGTTCGAGACCACCGTGCAGTTCAAGCCGCGCGAGCAATGGCGCGCGGGTATGACGCCGGAGAAGCTGATTGAGGAGCTGGATCGTGCGGTGAAAGTCCCAGGGCTGTCCAACATCTGGGTGCCGCCAATTCGCAACCGCATCGACATGCTGGCCACGGGGATCAAGAGCCCCATCGGCGTGAAGGTCTCCGGAACCTCCCTGGTCGATATCGAGCGCATTACTCGCGATATCGAGGTGGTGGCCAAAGATGTACCTGGGGTGAGCTCAGCGCTGGCAGAGCGCCTCACCGGCGGACGCTATGTGGATATCCAGATCGATCGCCTGGTCGCGGCACGCTACGGCCTGAGCATTGCCGACGTACAAGCGGTGGTATCGGGTGCCATTGGCGGCAGCAATATCGGCGAGACGGTCGAAGGATTGGCCCGCTTTCCGATTAACCTGCGCTATCCCAAGGAGTGGCGGGACAGTCCCCAGGCGCTAAGGCGTATGCCGATCCTCACCCCTGCCGGCCAGCAGATCACCTTGGGCACCGTCGCCCAGGTTAGCCTGACCGAAGGGCCACCGATGCTGCGCAGCGAGAACGGGCGCCTGTCCGGCTGGGTCTATGTCGATGTCCGTGGGCGCGACCTGGCATCGACCGTGCGTGAGCTGCAGCAACGCGTAGCTGAGCGGGTAAGACTCGACGCTGGCATGACCGTTTCTTACTCCGGTCAGTTCGAGTACCTGGAGCGCGCCAATGCGCGGTTGTCCTGGGTGGTGCCGGCGACCTTGTTGATTATCTTCGTGCTGCTCTACCTGACCTTCAGCCGCTTCAGCGAGGCCCTGCTGATCATGGCCACCCTGCCCTTCGCCCTGTCGGGGGGCATCTGGCTGCTCTATTGGTTCGGCTTCAACTTGTCGGTGGCCACTGGGGTCGGCTTCATTGCCCTGGCCGGCGTCTCAGCCGAGTTCGGGGTGATCATGCTCTTGTATCTGAGGAACGCCTGGCATGCTCGGCTGGACTCTGGACGCAGCGGTGATCCGGCCCTGCTTGAGGCCATTCGTGAGGGCGCGGTGCTGCGCGTGAGGCCTAAGGTGATGACGGTGGCCGTGATCATCGCCGGCCTGCTGCCGATCCTCTGGGGCGGCGGTGCCGGTTCCGAAGTGATGAAGCGCATCGCCGCGCCGATGGTCGGCGGCATGATTACCGCGCCGCTGATGTCCATGCTGGTTTTGCCGGCCGCCTACTGGCTGATGCGAAGGCAGCGTACACAGAAGGTTCGCGCACCACAGGAGATATAGCTTTACAAACCCGGGCAAGCCACGCGCCAAGCTGACTCGCCCGGGTAACGCGGCAGGAAGCATTACAGCGATGTAACTTTGACTTCATTTTTATGACAGGTTGAGCGGATATATTTTAATCACCACCTTGAAGGAGTGATTAAATATGAAAAGCCTCAAAGTTATTGCAGCCCTTGCCGTTATGGTTGTTTCCTCTGCCGCTCTGGCAGAAGGCGGCGCTGATCGTGTTTATGGTCGGATGATTCAGGCCAATGAGCAGGCCATGCAAGAGTATGCTGCCGCTAACGGAAAGAATCCGCCTGAAGTTATTCATTACCGCTACGGCATGAAGCTCGATATCGCCAGGGTCGTGGCCATTACCCCGACGGACTCTAGCTGCGGTGTGATGCCGGCCCAGATGACCTACGAGGACTCCAATGGCGATCTGAATATTCTTGAATACCGGGCAGCCGGGACAGGTTGCCGTAATCAAAACTAGATAAATGACATCGCGCTGACTGAAATGTAATTTCCAAGTCACCCTGACGTTATTTGGCATGTGGAAATATGACCAAGGCGTGCCTGGCTATGCCCGGCGCGCTTGGCACATATATGCGACCACACAATGACAACTGCCAATAACATCAGGAGCTTTTATGAATAACAGAACCCTGTTAGGACTTTCTCTGCTCACTCTGAGCGTCAGTACCGGGCAAGCTGCAATGGCCGCCGGCGAGAAAGGCGAGGGATTTATCGAAGGCAGCAGCCTGACCATCCTCAATCGAAACCTCTACTTCAACCGCGATTTCCGTAAAGGCCAGTCCAGCAGCTCGGGTAATGGCTATTCGGAAGAGTGGGCGCATGGCGTGATAGGCCGATTCGAGTCTGGTTTCACGGAGGGCACCATAGGTTTTGGTGTCGATGCCTTTGCCATGCTAGGGCTCAAGCTTGACACCGGCGACGGCCGTTCTGGAGCAGGCGGCACAGTCGACGTGATGCCTTACAACAGCCTCGGGCAGGCTGAGGACAACTACTCAAAACTGGGGGGCGCGGTGAAAACTCGGTTCATGGATACCGAGATCAAGGTAGGCGACGTCTTTCCCGTCAGCCCGGTCGTCCAATACGGTGATGCACGGCTTTTACCGGAGAGTTTCCGAGGTGTCACCGTGGTCAACAGCAGCGTGGAAGGACTGTCGCTTCAGGGTAAGCGCTCCATAAACCCCCGTCCTAGCGGACGGGGTTGTTTTCAGGAAGCAGCTGGCGCTGGCGAGCAGTTCCACGGCAACAGCGCTTCGTAGCCTTCGACGCTGTTGACCTGAGGCAGGCGCTCAAGGATGTGGCGCAGGTAGGCGTAGGGCTCTTGGCCATTGGCTTTGGCGGTTTCGATCAGACTATAGATCTGTGCGCTGGCCGTGGCGCCTTTGGGTGTGTCGCTGAACAGCCAGTTTTTGCGGCCGATGACGAACGGGCGGATGGCGTTCTCGGCGCGGTTGTTGTCGATGGGCAGGTTTCCGCCTTCGATGTAGCGCTCCAGGCGGCTCCAGTTGTTGGCCAAGTAGTTCACCGCCTTGCCCAGGGAGGTCTGTCCGGCGACCTGCAGCTGAGCTTTGTCGAGCCAGGCTTTGAGCTGGTCGAGCACGGGTTGACTGCGCTGTTGGCGGGCGCTCAGGCGTTCAGCGTCGCAGGCGTCTTTTAGCTCGCGCTCGATACCGTAGAGTTTGTTGATCAGGTTCAGGGCCATGTCGGCTCGCCCAGTTTTGCCTTTAGGCTGCACCTTCTGCGCCTCGATAAATTTGCGCCTCGCATGGGCCCAGCAGGCCAGCCGCTCGATGCCCGCTTGCGCGGCCACGGCGTTGTAGCCGGAGTAGTCGTCGGTCATTAAATAACCGCAATAGCCGGTGAGCAGGCGCAAGGGTACGTCCTGCGCACGACTGGTTGTGTAGTCGAAGAGGACCACCGGCCTGTCTGGCGGGCCGCCGGTTTGCACCCACATCCAGGATTGGCTGCTCGGGTCGCGCCCCGGTTCTTTGAGCACCTGCACCCGGGTTTCGTCGCAGTGCAACACCGGATAATCCAGCAGCGTGTCGCGCATCAAGTTGAGCAAGGGTTGCAGATAGTCACCGCATTGGATCACCCAGCGAGCCAGGGTCTGCCGCGGGATGTCGATGCCATGGCGATGGAGGACTTTCTCGAAGCGGTACAGCGGGATGCCGTCGGCGTACTTGGTGGTCAGCAGCATCGCCAACACGCTGGGCGTAGCCAGGCTTTTCTCAATCAGTTGCGCGGGCTTGTCCGCGGTGATCGGGGCGGCTTCGCAGGCTTTGCAGGCGTAGGTCTTACGGATATGGCGGATGACCCGCACCTGCATCGGGATGATTTCCAGCTGTTCGCTGGTTTCCTCACCGATCACTTGCTTGCAAGCACCGCAGGCACAGGTCAGCTCGTGCTCGGGCAGCTCATGGATAACCTCAACGCGCGGCAACTCAGCCGGCAGTGGTTTACGCTTGCCACGACGTTTGACCGGCGCGACGACGTCTTCCTCGATCTCTTCGGCAGTAGTTTCGGGCGCGGCTTCGGTGAGGCTTTCGGCTTCGTTGAAAATCTCCAACTGCGGCGAGTCAGGATCGGCCGTCTGCTCGGATTTGCGACCGAACAGGCGTTGGATCAGCAGTGCGTTTTGTTCGCGCAGGTGCTCGATCTGCCCGTCCTTGTCCTTGGCCAATTTCTGTGCAGAAGACAGCACCTCAGCGAGCAATTGCTTGAGCGCTGCGGGGTCGTCAGGAAGGGGTTCAGGCACGGAAATCATGCCATGGATTATACCGGCTCAAGTCACGAAACGTGGTGTCAGCACCTTGTGCGGTTGATTGCCCCAGAGGTCGATGCCCTCCAGCAACTGATTCAATTCCCGCACCGTCAGCTCGATCGCTTCGTCACCGGCATCCGGTTTGGTCTTGAACCGCTCGGCCTCCAAGCGCTTGAGCCACAAACAGAAACCGTTACGATGCCAATACAGAATTTTCACTTGGTTGCGCGTGCGGTTGAGAAAAACGAACAACGCCGGGTCGAACACCGCCACCTTGATATCCAACTCGACCAAGGCGGCCAGACCGTTGATGGATTTGCGGAAATCGACCGGCTTGGGGTAAAGGTAAACGGCTTTGACCTTGGGGTCGGGACGCATCATGGGCTGGGCTCCAGGAAAATCGGGAGCACAGCATCTGTGGGCCTTCACTTCACTTGAAGGTGTGGTTTGTGGAGCGGTTACGCTTCAGGGCGGTCGCCTCCACTCGATGAGCCAACCCAATACCAGCAGCATGCGCGACGGCTTCGCTACCTTCTACGCGGGCGAAGTGGACTCGCCATGGATCGCCTATTTCGGTGGTGATTACACGCTTAATGACAACGTCGGCTTTAGTCTCTACACCAGCCGCCTCAAGGATGCCTGGAATCAATATTATGCGGGCACCACGCTGAGCTACCCGCTTGCGGACGATGTCGCCTTGATCGGCGGGCTGAACTACTACAAGGCGGTCGATGAAGGGAAGCAGCTCCTCGGGAGCTTCGATAACAACATCTGGAGCGGCAATGTCGGCATCCAATTCGGCGCTCACACAGTGCTGGTGGGTCTCCAGCGCAACAATGGCGATGATGACTTCGATTACTTGCGCCAATCGGACTCCATCTACCTCGACAACTCCATCCAGTACAGCGACTTCAACTCGCCGAAGGAGAAGTCATGGCAAGTGCGCTACGACCTGGATATGGAGTCTTTCGGTGTGCCTGGATTGAGCTTCATGACTCGATATGCCCAGGGCTGGGATGCCGACTACAGCAACGCCAACGAAGTCTATATGCGCCGTGATGACAACGGCGATCCGTTGACCAACCAGAAGCGCTGGGAGCGGGACATCGAGGCCAAGTACGTTGTGCAGTCTGGGTCGTTGAAGGACATGTCCTTTCGCATTCGACAAGCCACGACTCGCGCCACCGACTTCGAGTCGGATCTGGATGAGTTCCGCTTCATTGTCGAATACCCGCTGGAAGTTCTCTAACCTCGGTGCGCGAGCGGGTTGATTGCCCGCTCGCGCCGTGGTCCTGCTGTCCCCTCGTAGTGCTCCTTTGGTTTGGAGACAGCCCTTGGCGCCCTCGGGCGCCTTTTTTACTTAGGTTAAAGGATGTATGAAAAAGAATCGGCCACTCTAGACGCAAGCAGCCGTGCGGGCAGGCAATACTACTGGGTGGGATATTCTGCAACGACCTGATCAGAACCCGTCTTGGTCAAGCCAATGACCTGGTAGGCATGCTGTACGCCATCGACTTCCATGCCGGGGGAGCCCGCCGGCATCCCGGGAACAGCGATGCCCAGCAGATCATCGCGCTTGGTGAGTTCGATGACCTGAGCCGCCGGTACATGACCTTCGACGAACTTGCCGTCAATCAGCGCGGTGTGGCAAGACGCCAACCGCGGCGCGACGCCCAGACTTTGCTTCACTGCTGTCATGTTGCTTTCGACATGGTCGACGACTTTGAAGCCATTCGCTTCGAGGTGTGAAATCCACTTCTTGCAACATCCGCAATTGGCATCACGATGGACATCAATCGTCAGGGCATCAGCTGCTTGAACCGCAGACGTGACGGAGAGAGCGGCCAGTAAGGCCAGATATTTAGCTTTCATGTACGTGCTCTTTGCCATCGGCGTGGGTGTGGGTCTTGGGCGAGGCGTTCGGAGCCTGCTCGGCGTGATGATCACCTCCGTTGGACGACGCCTCATCCCCAGCATGGTGGTCATCGCCACTCATATCCGAATGGTGACCTGCCTTAGGTGCGGAGCCACCCTCGCTATCCGTAGCCGCGGCATCGTGATGACCAGGCTCTCCAGCATCACCTGATCCATGATGGTCATCGCCACCGCCACTATTGTCATGATGGCCAGGCTTGTTGTCGCCGTGCTGTCCTTCATGGTTATGCATCTGCGTTTCCCCACCACCGTGCTGATGGCCGCCACTGGATGCGACGAGTGTTTGGTATTGCTTGGCATCCATCGTCGGCAGTTGGTTGAGGAAGGCAACCATGCCCCAGATGTACTCATCGCCCATGCTCTTGCCCCACGCAGGCATACCCGTTGCCTTGATGCCATGCTTGATCACCCAGAACGCTGCTGACGGATTGCCATCGAGACCGATTTTGGCGAGGTTGGGGGGCGCAGGATAAAGCGATTGGCTTAGCTCGGTCTCCGCCACACCTGGCGCCAAATGACAGCCGATACACATGGAGTTGTAGTTGCCCGCACCGGCGCGAATAAGAGCTTGATCATCCAGGTTGGGAACCTCGATGTCCCGCGAACGGACTTCGATAGAGCGGTCACGGGCCATCGTGAGAAACGCATGCACTGCAGGAAAATGGGGATCGTCGGCCCCCACGTTGACCACGCCAAAGTAGGCGCCGGCCAGGACAGCTGTGCTACCGACCACGCCGGCCGCCACCAAAGTTTTAATTGTTCTTTTCATGTCAGGTTCTCAAAACCACATCCGGATACCGGCGACAAAACGCGCCTCGTCTACATCACCGCCCTCGTCGCGCACCATGTCTGCCGTGTTGCCATAGGAGCGGCTCCAGGAAACCCCGATATAGGGGGCAAACTGCCTGACAATCTCGTAACGCAGACGCAAGCCGAGCTCGGTATTTGCCAACCCAGACCCCACACCTCGCTCAGGATCGTTCTTGCCGTAGAAGTTCATTTCGGCAGTTGGCTGGAGAATCAGCCGGTTGGTCAGCAGAATGTCGTACTCGCCCTCCAGTCGGGCAGCAGTTTGGCCATTCTCGCCGACGAAGGCCGTGGCTTCGGCCTCAAAGGCGTAAAGCGCCATGCCCTGGATACCGAAGGCGGCCCAAGTCTGCGGCGACTCCGGTTTGAAGTCCTGGCGAACGCCCGCGACGACATCCCACCAAGGGCCGATCGAGCGGCCGTACAGCAGCTGTAATTCAGCATCCTCGGTCACGCCGTTGGTACGCTCGCCTTCGGAGCGGAACCAGACCCGGTTGATATCACCGCCTACCCAGCCCGACGCATCCCAGGCCAGGGTGCTGCCCTCATCTGCGTCCTGGTATTCGAGCTGATCGAGCAGGAAAAAACTGTTGATGGCGCTGTCGTGAACCTTGTGGCCAGGTAATGGCGGGAAAGCCGCTTGGCGATCAGCATCCGTCAGAACGGGAATCGGCGTACGGCTGGTGGTTCTCGGGGCTTCAGCGGAGCCATGGTTCATCTTTGAATGATCCATGCCCTCCATCTGTCCTTGCATGGCGCCATGCCCCATCTTGCTGTGATCCATAGCCTGGGCCTTCTCTTGGCTCTGGCCGTGGCCCATCTGGCTATGATCCATGCTGCCCGAACCACCCTGCATGGCACCATGGTCCATCTTGCTGTGATCCATGCCCTCCATCTGCGCTTTGGTAGCGCCGTGGCTCATCTGGCTATGGTCCATCGACATGGTGCCGTGCCCCATTGCCGAATGATCCATTTCTTCCGCAGCCAAAGTAACGCCGCCGCTGAACGCACTCAGCGACACAGCCAGCGCCAAGAGAGATGGACGTGAAAACCTAGTGGTCATGGTTCGAACCTGCTTCGGCTTCGGTGCCGCCATGCTTATCCATCATGTTTTCGTGATTCATGCCGTCATGCTTCATGTCTCCGTGATCCATGGCGCCATGATCCATATGCTGGCCAGCCGCCTTATCCTTCGACTGATCTGCGTGATTGCCACTGGCGGTCTTGGGCACAGCCGACTCGGCAGCATGTTGTTCGTGCTCACTGTGCCCCTCACCTGCCAACGAAACCGGTGCGTGCAGGACAGCCAATAGGCTGAACATGACTGCGCTGCCAGCCAGGGCATTTCGCTTCATAAAAGTGCTCATCAGAAATCTCCTTTACTCATCCACACGAACTTCACGGAACATGCCCATTTCCATGTGGAGCAACAGGTGGCAGTGATAGGCCCAACGACCCAACGCATCGGCAGTCACTCGATAGCTGCGCTTGGAACCTGGCGGCATGTCGATGGTGTGTTTACGCACCAGGAAATTGCCGTTCGCATCCTCCAGATCACTCCACATGCCATGAAGATGGATCGGGTGAGTCATCATGGTGTCGTTGACCAGCGTGATGCGAACACGCTCGCCGTACTTGAGGCGCAGAGGCTCGGCGTCAGAGAACTTGATTCCATCGAAGGACCAGGAGAATTTCTCCATATGCCCGGTGAGGTGCAGCTCGATGGTGCGACTTGGCTCACGCCCGTCCGGATCAGGGAAGGTGCTGCGCAGGTCAGAGTACGTGAGGACGCGTCGGCCGTTGTCTCGCAAACCAATACCTGGGTCGTCCAACTTATGCATTGGTGTCATGGTTTGCATATCGACCAGCGGGTTGTTGGTCTCTGAGGCTGGGTGTGCCTGCATGGCACCTGCCATGCCCGAATGATCCATTCCCGCCATCTGGCTGTGATCCATGCCGGCCATGCCACCCTGCATGCTCCCATGATCCATGCCCGACATACTGCCGTGATCCATCCCGGCCATGCTCCCATGATCCATGCCGCCCATGCTGCCGTGGTCCATGCCCATGTCACCCATGGCAATCAGTGGGCGCGGGTCAGGGCTTGGTACCGGTGCACTCAACCCTTCCTGTACCGCAAGGGTGCCGCGCGCATAGCCAGTGCGGTCCATGGATTGGGCAAACACGGTATAGGCCTGTTCGCTGTCTGGTTCGATGATCACGTCGTAGGTCTCGGCCACGGCGATACGGAACTCGTCGACGCTGACCGGTTTGACGTGCAGACCATCGGCCGCAACCACAGTCATCTTCAGGCCTGGGATGCGCACATCGAAGTACGTCATGGCCGAGGCATTGATGAAACGCAGACGAATCTTCTCGCCCGGTTTGAATATGCCGGTCCAGTTGCCATCAGGTGCCTGGCCGTTCATCAGGTAGGTGTAGGTGTAGCCACTGACGTCGGCGAGATCAGTCGGGCTCATCTTCATTTCGGCCCACATCTTACGGTCGGCTACGGCGGCGGACCAACCCATCTCGCTTACGTCATCGATGAAGTCACCAACGGTGCGTTTGTGCTGGTTGTAGTAGTCCGACTGTTTCTTGAGCTTGGCCAGTACCCGCGTTGGATTTTCATCCGTCCAGTCGCTCAGCAACACGACGTAATCACGGTCGTAACTGAAGGGCTCGGGCTCCTTGGCATCGATGACCAGCGCGCCGTATACGCCGACCTGCTCCTGCAGCCCCGAGTGACTGTGATACCAGTAGGTACCGTTCTGGTTGACCTTGAACTTGTACTCATACATGCCGTCAGGGGCGATGCCATGGAAGCTCAGGCCAGGAACACCATCCATGTTCGCCGGCAGGATGATGCCGTGCCAATGGATGGAGGTGTCCTCCTTGAGGCGGTTGCGCACGCGCAATGTGACGGTATCGCCTTCGCGCCAACGAAGAATCGGCCCAGGGAGCGAGCCGTTGATGGTCATGGCCGTGCGCGCTGCGCCGGTGATGTTCACCGGGGTTTCACCGATGAATAGGTCGAATTCGTTACCAGTCAGTACGTTGGGCTGGCCGGGGCTGTTCACCGCCCAGACCGGCGTGCGCCACATGCCCATGCCGCCGAGAATACCGGCGGCGGCGAGGCCTTTGACGAAAGTACGTCTTGTGGTTTTGCTTTGCATGCCGTTATGTCCAATCCGTCAGATGAGCCGGTGATATGCATCCGGTCTCGGGTTCATTGACTGCTCCAGTGTCGGGAGATTTGATCTTCAAGCTTTGCGTGCTGCGCAAGTTCCCCCTGACACCAAGCAGTATGAAACTGCCATATCTCAACCATCCGGTGATTACATTTCTGTAAGGTAGATGACTTCAGCAGTTGGTGTGCTCTGCTTGCTCGGTTGGACTGCTGGCTACAGGAGCCTCAACTTTCTGCTGCTGGGCCACCCGGTAGGCCTCCAGAGACGTCTGGCGTGCCTGCTCCATGCGTGCAAACGTGCGATCAGCACCGCCTTCGGCCATCGCCAGGCTGGAAACACTCAGGGCAGCAACTACAAACAGGGTTTTGATCGATTTCATTTTGGGTATTCCTCGTAAGTTAAGTGGTCCCTGCAACTGCAGAGGCCGAGCTTTAGGCTCGATGTCACGTTAACTAAGAGGGCCTGTCAGCAACCTGATCCGAACATTACAGTTCTGTCAGTTTGCTATTTCTTTCTTGTAGGCCCTCCTGAAGGCTCGGTACTGTCTTCCTGCCCGCGCAGCCTTGCGGATTCCATGGGCCTGATCGGTAGCAATGCCTGAGCTAACTCGTTCATTCGCACCGACGGATCGCGACCATCAAACAATCAAGAGAGATAGCCACTATGTCGAACAAATCCAACGTAGCTACCGGTGCCGCCTTGGCTCTGGTGGCCGCCAGCCTGTTCTCCACCCTGCCCGTCCAGGCTGCTCAGGAAACCAAAGCAGCAGAAGTGAAGTGCTTCGGGATCAATGGTTGCAAAGGGCAGAACGACTGCATGACCGCGAAAAACGACTGCAAAGGCCAAGGCGAATGCAAAGGCCAAGGGTTCAAGTTGATGACCCAGACCAAATGTGACGAAGCCGGTGGCAAAACCAGCGAATAAGGCGGTTCAGGGGAGTGCATGCCACTCCCCTGCTGGAGTCTCGAATGAGTAAGCGCAAAACTCTGGGTTTCGGTCTTGGCCTTCGTAACGAGTATTACCGGCAGATCCTGGAGGAACGGCCTGCGGTCGACTGGTTCGAGATCATTTCCGAGAATTACCTGGTGGAGGGCGGCAAGGCTCTCTACTTCCTTGATGCGATCGGCGAGCACTACCCCCTGGTGATGCACGGAGTATCTCTTTCGATTGGCGGCTCACATGCCTTGGACATAGACTACCTACGACAGCTCAAGCAGCTGGCGGATCGGGTGCAGCCTCAGTGGGTGTCTGATCACCTGTGCTGGAGTCGAGGCAACGCCCATCAACTTCACGATCTGCTACCGCTGCCGTTTACCCAGGAGAGCCTGCTGCATGTCGCGGCCCGGGTGCGCTTGGTGCAGGATGTTTTGGAACGTCCCATCGTGCTGGAGAACGTTTCCTCCTACGTGCAGTGGACAACATCCAGCATGAGCGAGTCTCAGTTCCTCTCGGAGCTCAGTTACCTGACCGGGTGCGAGCTGCTTCTCGACGTGAACAACGTCTACGTCAGTTCGCGCAACCAGGGTTTCGACCCTTGGCAGTTCATCATGGAATTGCCGCACGAGCGGATTCGGCAAATTCACCTGGCCGGGCACAGCGATTACGGGCAGTACCTCATCGACACCCATGACCAGCCCATCGCTGATCCGGTTTGGTCTCTCTACAGCAAGACTTTGAGCTACTTGGGCCCGACATCGACCTTGATCGAGCGGGATGACCAGTTTCCGCCGCTGGAAGAGCTGTTGTCCGAATTAGCACATGCCCGTGCTATCGCCAAATCTGTGATATCGGGGGCCACCCCTTGAGCCTGATCGCCCTACAGACTGCATTTGAAACTTACCTGACAGGTGACAGTGCCCTGCCCTCCAACGAGCTTTTGCAGCAGATCCGAGGTAGCACAGCGCTGAGTGCTCTCGAAGGCCTGCAGATCTACCACAACGCTTACCGTTCGCGCCTGCTTGCGGTCTTGCGAGAAGACTTCCCTGCCCTGCTTCACTGGATCGGCAACGAATCATTCGAGCAGCTCGCACTGGCCTACTTGGCCGCCTGGCCACCACGACATTTCAGCATTCGCTGGCTGGGCGAGAAGCTGCCCGAGTTCATTAGCAGCTACGTCGAAGAACCCCAACTATCGCCGATGCGCGAACTCGCGGAACTGGAATGGGCCTTTACACTGGCCTTCGACGCTCAGGATGTCGAAGCGCTTTCGCTGGAGACCATGAGTGATTTTTCGGCTGAAGACTGGATTTCACTCAGGGTTTCCCTGACTGCATCTGCCCGGTGGTTGCAGCTGCAGTACAACACGCTGGAGTTGTGGAAAGCCGCCAAGTCCGGCAGCTTGCTGCCTGATGTTACCCGCCTGCCTACGAACCTAGCCTGTCTTGTTTGGCGTCATGAACTCGTCTGCCAGTACCGGAGCCTGGAGCCAGCGGAGGCTTCGGCATTGCAGTTTCTCATCGAGGGCGGATCGTTCGCTGAACTCTGCGAGTCGTTGAGCGCCACGCATGGCGAGCAAGCTCCCTTGCAAGCCGCGACCTGGTTGAAGTTGTGGGTCAACGACGGTTTGCTAAAGCGCGGCCAGCTATTACACGAATGACCCGGAACCTTTAGGCTAGCGCTCTCTCTTTGGCCACTCCGAGCGCTTCTATGACTCACCGCATCATTCATTTCAAACAGCAAGCCTTGCTTGACCCGGAGACCTATCAGGCAATGCTGGCCGACGGCGTTGGTCACTGGGAGCGGCTTGCAGGAGAAGTCGTCGGCATAGAAGACGAAAAAAGCCACGAGTTCGCTGCATTGAAAAGCCTGTTCAAGCGCAAGCGGTACTCCTATGACACGCTGGAAATGCGCGAGCCAGGCGATCACTCAAACTGGCTTCGCGGCCGAGATGGTTCAGAAGGTATGACCAACGAGGTCACCAGTATCCCAGGGCTAAAAGAGCTCTCAGAACTGGAGATTTAGTGGGATAGCAGGTCAGCGCTCAAGCGCTGACCTGGGCCGAATAGCCAAGCTCCTGGATGAGTTCGCGGATCGATTCGGCACTTTCTGTGCTCTCAACGGTGACCTTGCCGGCCGCTCGATCCACTTCTACTCGTGCATCCTGATCCAGAGCTTGAATGGCCTTCGTGATTTTGCTCACGCAACTGCCACAGCCCATCCCCGCAACACTCAGACTAAACATGTCTTTCACCTCATTTCGTCCGCGGCTCAAGTTACCGCACGGACAGCATCGACCTTGACACGATGGCAAGGTCAAGCCCGTATGTGTTGCGACAGATAGGTCGGACCGGAAACTACCGTACGGCATTTTCCGGTCAGATGCGCTTCTGAATAATCACCTGGTCGGTGGTATGGAAGCCTATCCGATGTCCGTTGATTTCAACCTCAGAGCATTGAAGACCACCGACGCCGAGCTGACACTCATCGCCAGCGCAGCAATCAAGGGCGACAGAAGATGCCCCGTCAGCGGGTACAGCAGCCCCGCTGCTAGCGGGATTCCCATCGCGTTGTAGAGGAACGCAAAGGCGAGGTTCTGCCTCATATTTTTCACGGTTGCCACTGACAGGGTGCGCGCTCGCAGGATGCCCATCAGATCTCCCTTGACCAGCGTCACTTGGGCGCTGTTCATCGCCACATCGGTACCGGTGCCCATGGCGATACCTACGTCAGACCTGGCCAGGGCGGGCGCATCGTTGATGCCGTCACCCGCCATGGCGACACGACGGCCATAGCCCTGCAAATCGGCGACCAGTTTCTCCTTATCCTGCGGTTTGACCTCACCATGCACTTCCTCGATTCCGAGCTGCTTCGCCACGGCTCTTGCTGTGGTGAGGCCATCACCAGTGGCCATGATGACCTTTACGTCTTCGCTTTGAAGCTTGGAGACAGCCTGTTGAGAAGTAGGCTTGATCGGATCGGAAACGGCCAGGAGTCCCGCCAGGCGACCATCAACGGCCAAATAGATGATGCTGATGCCTTCCAGACGCAGTTGCTCGGCGCGATTGCGCAGCGGGGTAATATCGACGCCCGCCTCGTCCATCAGTGCGGTGTTGCCGAGCTGCAGCTGATGGTCATCGACCTGGCCGCGCACACCAATACCCGAGCCAGATTCGAAAGTGTCCGGTTTGACCAGTGCAATGCCCTGACCGCGCGCATGATCGACGATGGCATGAGCCAGCGGGTGCTCACTACCCTGGTCGAGACTAGCAGCCAGGCGCAGCACTTCATTGGAGTCGTAACCGCCTGTCCCTTCCGCACTATGAAATACGGGACGCCCCTCAGTCAGGGTTCCAGTCTTGTCGACGATGAGCGTGTCGATCTTGCATAGATTTTCGATGGCGCTGGCATCGCGGAACAACACACCGCTGCTAGCGGCCTTGCCAGTCGCAACCATGACGGACATCGGGGTTGCCAGACCCAGAGCGCAGGGACACGCAATGATTAGCACCGCCACCGCATTGATCAGGCCAAATACCCAGCCTGATTCCGGCCCTAATAGCCCCCAGCCGAAGAAGGTCAGAATCGCGATCAGGATCACCCCGACCACGAAATACCCTGCCACCGCATCAGCCATACGCTGCATGGGGGCCTTGGAACGTTGGGCTCTGGCCACCATCTGAACGATCTGCGACAGCATGGTCTCGGCACCGACCTTCTGCGCCTCCATCACCAGGCTGCCGTGGGTGTTCAGGGTGGCACCGATAAGGGCATCCCCTACCCGCTTGGTCGCGGGTAACGGTTCTCCGGTAAGCATCGACTCGTCGACGGCGCTCTCCCCCTCTAGAACCGTACCGTCCACCGGGACTTTCTCTCCCGGCCGGACACGTAGGTGGTCGCCCTGATGGACATGTGTCAGCGGAATATCTTCTTCCTGGCCATCGGGCTTGATGCGACGCGCAGTCTTTGGTGCCAGCCTCAGCAGTGACTTGATGGCTGCCGAAGTCTGCGAGCGGGCCTTGAGTTCGAGCATTTGGCCCAACAGCGTGAGTGAGATAATCACCGCGGCTGCTTCAAAATAGACGCCGATACGTCCGTCCTGGGCAAAAGCCGCCGGAAACCACTGCGGAACCAAGGTAGCGGCCACGCTGTAGAGGTAGGCAGCGGCCGTTCCCAAACCGATCAGGGTCCACATGTTGGGGCTGCGGTGGCGGATGGAGTCAATGCCGCGGGTGAAGAATACCCAGCCACCCCATAGCGTCACGGGCGTCGCCAGAGCCAGCTCGACCCAGTTCTGGGTCGTGCCATGAAACAGTTGCAAGGAATGGCCGGCCATCGCCAATACGGTCACGATGACGGTCAACGGTAGGGTCCACCAGAACCGCAGCGAGAAGTCCTTCAGCTCTGGATTTTCCTCCTCTTCCAGCTCCGGGATGACAGGTTCCAGCGTCATCCCGCAGATCGGGCAGTTTCCGGGAGCCGGTTGACGGATTTCTGGATGCATCGGGCAGGTGTATTCAGCACCTACAGGTGTCGATGTGGGTGCTGGAGTCGCGTGCTGGTGATGCTCCCCATGAGACTGATGGCTCATGTACTGATGAGGATCTGCTTGGAATTTCTCTAGGGCCTGTTGCCGTTTTACATGGGCAACCATAGGAAGGCGCAGGCCATGGCCACCACGCTCTCGTAATTTCTCTTGAGCTTGTCGAATCGAGAGGCCACCGCCCGGTAGTGCTTCAGCCGGGCGAAAGCGTTTTCCACCAGGTGGCGATTGCGGTACAGACCTCTGTCCAGATTCGCGTTGCCTTTCACAGAGTTACGCTTGCTCGGGATCACGGCCTTGGCCCCTTGTCGCTCAACTTGCTCTCGGATTCTCTCGCTGTCATAGCCCTTATCCGCAACGATGGTTTCTGCCGCTGGGAGCTTGGAAATCAATGCGGGTGCCTGAGTGCAGTCATTGATTTGGCCTCCCGTGATTTCAAACTCGATGGGCAAGCCATGGGCGTCCACCGCCAGATGAATCTTGCTGGTATTGCCGGCTCGGCTTTTCCCTATAGCTTCATCGTTTGCGCTGGCAGCACCTGCGCTGTGCTGGTGAGCCTTGGCATAGCTGCCATCAATGAACACCCACTCCATGTCGGGCTCCTCCACCAGCATCTTGAAGACCTTGAACCATTTGCCGGCAGCAGACCATGCGTTGAAGCGTTTGTAGACCTTATTCCAGTTACCAAACTCCTTGGGCAGGTCTCTCCAGGGACATCCCGTGCGCATGCGGTACAGCATGCCCTCCACGGTCATTCGTAGATCACGCTTGTTGTAGATGGCCTTGTGCAGGAGAATTTCCCGCAGCTTCGACCAATGCTCGTCGTTGAGTAGTAATCGGGGCATTGCAAGCTCGTATCGATGTCGGGTTAGAGCTTCAACGATACGAGCTTGCTCTTATAAATCAATTGGTTAGCGCGAAACGGCAACAGACCCTAGGCACTTCGCACTGCAGAAATGATAGGCCTTCCCTTCAAAGCTCTCGCGATAAGGGCCATCAGGTTTGACCTCCATGCCACACACCGGGTCGCGCTGGCTCTCGGAGTGGGCGTGCGAGTTATGTGAATGATCCTGGTCATGATGGCAGGAGGTCTTTTGCATGCGATCTATGTCCTTTCTTCGTCCTTGGAAACAGCGGTGCTGCTGGAGTGGGAGTGCCCGCCGTGATTGTGGCCAAACAGATGCATCAGCGGGCATAGCAGCAGGATGAGGTACGGCAGGGCCTGCGAAAGATGACCGTAATGCTCACGCGCTACATAGAAGATGCCGATTACGGCCAGCATGATCAGCGCAATGCCAATCTTGCTCTTCCAAAAAGGCGGCTCAGTGGTACTGGTGTGATGGGTATGGTCCATGACAATAGCCTCGTTTCAATGGCGGCCGGATCACTATAGGTGTCTCAGACTGGACGGAGTTGGCGAGTATCAATAAACGTCAGCGTACGGTCACCTTACCGACCATTCCCGACTGATAATGTCCTGGAATATTGCAGGCGAACTCCAGTTCGGTGGCGGCGGAGAAGGTCCAGATCAACTCTTCGCGTGCTCCAGGTTCGACAAGAACACTGTTGGGGTCATCGTGTTCCATACCGACCATCTTCATGCCGCCCATGGCATGGCCCATATTGCTCATGTCATGTGCACCTGTAGGGGACAGCGTGCCGTTCTGAAACATCGCGGCCATCTCTTTCTGGTGCGCGGCATGGGATGCCGCTTTGCCAAGATTGAATTCGTGTAGCAGTGCACCGTCATTTTTCAGGACGAAGCGAACTGTCTCGCCTGCTTTGATCTCCATTGCTTTGGGTTCGAAGAAGATGTCCCCCATCCGGACTTCGATGGTGCGATCTACTGCCTGACCGTCTCCCGGTTGCCCAATACTGTCTTTCTTGTGGCCCGGGCTGGCCAGCGCATTGGCAGCACTGAGCAGCAAGCCAAGGGTGGTGATTATGAAAGCGGGTCTGAGTTTCATGGTGTGCCTCTGAGGTGTTGAGGAGGGATGAGTCCCGATGCTAATGAGGTGCAGCTGGCGGTACGCTGACGTGAAAACTACATCGCAGTAAGGTTCGTCAGATCGGTGCTACCCAGCTCGCGGCCAACGGGTAGCACCGATGCCGGACTAACGCAGAGCAAACTCACCGACCATCCCCGCCTGGTAATGCCCAGGCAATGTACAGGCGAAGCTCAAACTGCCCGCCTTAGGGAAGGTCCACACGAACTCTTTGGTTGTGCCGGGCTCGACGAGAACCGCGTTCGGGTCGTCATGCTTGGCTTTGATGACTTCCGGATAGCCTGGAGGGTTGGAGTCTCCCATGCCATAACGCTCATGCCAGACAATGCGCTCGGCCATGCCGGTCGGGGTCAGTGTGCCGTCCTTGAACAAGGACGCCATCTTGCGCTGGTGCTCCAGCTGGGACGCTGCCTGCCCGATGTTGAACTCGTGCATCAACGCGCCCTCGTTCTTCAGAACGAAGCGCACGGTTTCACCTGGCTTCACATCGATCGTTTTCTGGCTGTAGTTGATGTCGTCCATCTTTACCAAGATGGTACGAGTCGCTGGCGTCGCCTGGGCCTGCTGCCCAATGCCATTGCTACTGCCGCCGACCTCGGCAAATGCCGGAAAGGTGGTGCTGATGAACAGAGTGCTGATCAGCAGTTTAAGGGGTAAGCGTTTCATGGTGAGACCTCGAGATGGGTGCTGGAAATCTCATGCTATTCCCCGCTTGCTGCCAGGCCGCTGACCCCAAAACTACAATTGCGTCAGCTGGGAAAAAGCACGGCGCCATAAAGGCGCCGCTAGGCCAAAGGAGCAATCACGGAAGGCCTGGAAGATGGGAAAATCCTTATCGATGGCACTCTTTGTCGGCCATCATTAGCTTGTGCTCGCGGATCATTTGAGCCAGCACGTCGTCTACCAGCTTGTCATGCTTTTCCATCCAGGCCAGATGCTCTTCGGCAGACATGTTTGGCGCGGGATGTTCGTTGTGCAGCTGGCTCATGATGTCTTCGAGCATGTTCATATGCTCCTTCATGTGCACATGCCGCTCGCCGACCGGGGCCTTCTCCGCCTGGATCAGCACGGCTTCTGCTTTGTCGCGCATCTGCTGGATGCGCTCGAATACACGGTCGCTGCCCCCTTCGGCCCAAGCCATGGAAGACAGCAGTAGCGAACCAACCAGAAGCAAAGGTTTCAGCGATTTCATGGGCAGTCTCCATCAGTGCAAACTATGGCCGGCACCTCTGCTTTTGGTCTGTCGAGGGCCGAGAGCACAACCTAGTACTCATGCTTGCACCCTAGACAAGCCACCCTGTCAGTGAGCTGAAGTCAGAATTACATTTTCGTAAGCTTCTGGTTGGGGCCGCGGTTTGCCTGCAAACTCAGGCCACCCGACTTTTGGAGTCTGCACACATGAAACTACTGGTAGCTGAAGACGAACCCAAAACCGGTACGTACCTCCAGCAAGGTCTCACCGAGGCTGGGTTCAATGTCGACCGGGTTATGACCGGTACAGATGCCCTTCAGCATGCACTTAGCGAAGCCTATGACCTGCTAATTCTGGATGTAATGATGCCTGGGCTGGACGGTTGGGAAGTGCTGCGCATGTTGCGCGCAGCAGGAAAAGACGTCCCCGTACTGTTCTTGACGGCACGCGATGGTGTGGAAGACCGCGTAAAAGGGTTGGAGCTGGGTGCGGACGACTACCTGATCAAGCCATTTGCTTTCTCAGAGCTTCTGGCCAGGGTCAGAACGCTGTTGCGCAGAGGTAATGGTTCGCCGACGCAGACCACCATGAAAATTGCCGATCTGGAAGTCGATCTGATGAAGCGGCGTGCGATCCGTGGCGGGAAAAGAATTGACCTGACCGCGAAGGAGTTTTCACTGCTGGAACTGCTACTGCGCCGGCGCGGC